>CAVRTO010000012.1:0-10362 GCA_963724145.1 uncultured Solirubrobacteraceae bacterium | reverse complement strand
GCCCGCGCTCGCCGCGTTCCGCTAGGGCCCCAGCAGGCGCGGCAGCGCCGCCGCGTCGACCGCGTAGGTCACGCCGGCGCGCCGGCGCGAGACGGCGAAGACGACGCCCGCGATCCGGCCGTCCGCCACGACCGGCGCGCCGGAGTCGCCGGGCTCGACGCCGGCGCGCAGCTCGAGCGCCGGACGGCGCCCGATCACGCGCCCGGCGGCGGTGCGCACACGCGCGTCGACGCGCCGGCCGATGGCGGCGGGCACGGCCATGCGCGCGCCGTCGCGGCGCACGACGACGCGCGTGGCGCCGGGTGCGGGCGCGGCCGGCCGGACGCCCGGCACGCGGAGCAGCGCGAGATCGAGGGCCCGGTCGCGCCGCAGCACCGCGGCGCGGCGCGCGATGCCGTCGTCGCCGCGCACGGTCACGCGCCCGCCGAGCGCGTGGGCGACCGTGACGACGCGGTCCGGCGCCACGACGAAGCCGGTCGCGGTCAGCGTCCCGGGACCCTCGACGGCGACGACCGCGGGGCCGCCGGGCGGCGCGCCGCCGACGGCGTGCCCGATGGCGACGCCGGCGAGGATCACCGGCACGGCGACGACGATCGGGCCGGTCCGCGTCATCCCGGCGCGGGGCCGGACGTCTTGCGCACGACGAGCCGCGGCGGCATCAGCCGGACCGCGGGCGTCGCGCGGCCGTCGATCCGCTCCAGCAGCAGCTCGAGCGCCAACCGCCCCATCTCGTGCCGCGGCTGGTCGACGCTGGTCAGCGACATGTGGTGCAGCGCGGCCAGGAACGTGTTGTCGTAGCCGACGATCGAGACGTCGCCGGGGATGCGGACGCCGGCGTCCTCGAGCCGGTCCAGCACCCCGGCCGCGACGAGGTCGTTGGCCGCGAACACGCCGGTCGGGAGGGCGCCGCGGCGCAGCATCGTCTCGGCCGCCCGCACCCCCGCCTCCTCGGTGAAGTCGCCCGGGACGATGGTCGCCTCCTCCGCGAGCCCGAGCGCGCGCATCGCCTTGAGGTAGCCGGCCCGCCGGGGCGCCGCGCCGGCGCCGTTGCCGCCGTCGACGTGCAGGATCCGCCGGTGTCCGAGCCCGGCGAGGTGCTCGATCGCGAGCCGCGCGCCGGCAGCCTCGTCGACGAGGATCGAGTCGACGTCGGCCCCGCGCAGCCGGCGCCCGACGACGACCGTCGGCGTCGCGCCCGTGGCGGCGACCACATCGGCCGTCCGCAGCCGCGGCGAGACGAGGATGATCCCGTCCGTGCGGTACTCGAGCAGGCCGTCGAGCATCGCGCGCTCGCGCCCGGCGCGGCGGCCCCCGGTGATCAGCAGGATCCGGTAGCCGAGCTCGGCGGCGAGCGACTCCAGCCCGTCGGCGATCTCCGCGAAGAACGGGTTGTGGAGGTCGTTGAGCAGCACGCCGATCGTTCCCGTGCGCCGGCTCGCGAGGCTGCGCGCCATCGCGTTGGGGCGGTAGCCGAGCTTCCCGGCGGCGCGCAGCACGCGCTCGCGCCGGTGCGGGCTGACCTGCGGGCTGTCGCGCATCACGAGCGACACGAGCGCGCGCGAGACCCCCGCCGCGCGCGCCACGTCCTCCATCGTCGGAGGCCTGGGCGCGCGCTTGACAGCCATGGCGGCCGGAAGCATACTGGCCGAGGTTGGAGCGCGCTAATTTCTTGGAGCGCTCCAAACGAGGAACGGGAACGTGGGGAGCGAGACGGCTCGATTGGCGAGGGACGAGCACGGTGCGGCGCCGCGCGTGCGGCTGGCCGGCGCGCCGATCTCGTGGGGCGTGTGCGAGGTGCCGGGCTGGGGCCTGCAGCTCCCGCCCGAGCGCGTGCTCGGCGAGATGGCCGGGCTCGGGCTGACGGCGACGGAGCTCGGCCCGCTCGGCTGGCTGCCGCGCGACCCCGGCGCGCTGCGCGAGCGGCTCGACGCCCACAGGCTCGCGCTCGTCGGCGGCTTCGTGCCGCTCGTCCTCCACGAGCCCGCGCTCGGCGACGCCCGCGCCGCCGCGGAGGACGCGGCGCGCGGCCTGGCCGCCGCCGGCGCCGAGGTGTTCGTGTGCGCGCTCGTCGCCGACGCCGCCTGGTCGGCGCCGCCGGCGCTCGACGACCGCGGCCTGGCCGCCGTCGTCCGCAACCTGGCGGCGATCGAGGAGCTCGTCGCCGCCCACGGGCTCACGCTCGCCGTGCACCCGCACGCCGGCACGCTGATCGAGCGCGCCGCCGACGTCGAGCGGCTGTGCGCGGCATCCGACGTCGGCTGGTGTCTCGACACCGGCCATCTGCTGATCGGCGGCTGCGACCCCGTCGCCTTCGTCGCCGACCACGGCGACCGCATCGTCCACGTCCACCTCAAGGACGTCGACGCGGCGGTCGCCGCCCGCTACGGCGCCGGCGGGCTCACGCTCATGGGCGCCACGCAGGAAGGCCTGTTCCAGCCCTTGGGAAGGGGCGACGCGCGCATCGCCGAGGTGCTCGCGCAGCTGGAGGCCCACGGGTACGAGCGCTGGCTCGTGCTCGAGCAGGATGCCGCGCTGACCGGCGAGGAGCCACCGGTCGGCAGCGGTCCCGTGCTCGATGTGCAGGCGAGCATCGAGTTCGTCCGCGAGAGGGCTCCGGGAAGAGGGAGGGGTGCGTGATGAGGCAACTGCGACTCGCGCTGACGGCGGTGCTGATGGTGCTCGGGCTCGCGGCGTTCGCCGCGGCCTGCGGCGGGGACGACGACTCCGGTGGCGGAGGGTCCGGCGGCACGCCGGCCACGAGCGACGACGTGAACCTGACCCAGGGGCAGGACACGACCATCGCCGTGATCACGCACGGCGAGGGCGACGCGTTCTGGGCGGTCGCGAAGAAGGGCGCCGAGGACGCCGGCAAGCAGATGGGCGTGACGGTGAAGTACTCCGAGTCCGCCAACGATCCGCAGAAGCAGGCGCAGCTGATCGACTCGGCGGTGACCGAGAAGGTCGACGGGATCGCGACGTCGGCCCCGAACCCCGACGCGATCCGCGACTCGCTCAAGAAGGCGACCGACGCCGGTATCCCGATCATCACGCTCAACTCGGGCGCCGACGACTACCAGGCCCTCGGAGCGATCACGCACGTCGGTCAGACCGAGACGATCGCCGGCGAGGGGGCCGGCAAGAAGTTCAAGGACGCGGGCGCCACCAAGCTGCTCTGCGTCATCCACGAGCAGTCCAACATCGGGCTCAACCAGCGCTGCGACGGCGCGAAGCAGGGCTTCGGCGGCGACGTCGAGAACCTCCAGGTCAAGGGCGTGAACGACATCCAGACCACGCTCACGGAGATCCAGTCCAAGCTGCAGTCGGACGACTCGATCGACGCGGTCCTGACGCTCAACCCGGACATCGCGATCGCGGCGCGCGACGCGATCCAGGGCGCGAGCTCGGACGCGAAGCTGGGCACGTTCGACCTGTCGGGCGACGTCGTGACGGCGATCCAGGACGGCGAGATCGAGTTCGCGGTCGACCAGCAGCAGTACCTGCAGGGCTATCTGCCGGTGGTGTTCCTGACGCTCTACAAGAGCAACGCGAACACGGTCGGCGGCGGCCAGCCCGTGCTCACCGGCCCCGGCTTCGTCACCAAGGACAACGCCGCGACGGTCCAGAAGCTCGCGGAGGCCGGCACGCGATGACCTCGGCGCCCACGGGTGCCGCTCCCCCGGCCGTCCCGGTCGCGGACGAGCGCCTGGCGAACATCGGCCTCTGGGCGCGCCTCATGCGGCGCCCGGAGGTCGGTTCGCTGCTCGGCGCGCTGATCGTCTGCGCGTTCTTCTGGGTCACGACCGACGCGTTCGGCACGCTCAGCGGGATCGCGAACTGGACCGACGTCGCCTCGACGATCGGGATCATGGCGGTCGCGGTCGCGCTGCTGATGATCGGCGGCGAGTTCGACCTCTCCGCCGGCGTGATGACGGGCACGACGGGGCTGCTGATGGGGCTGCTCACGACGGAGTGGGGCTTCTCGATGTGGCCCGCGATCGTGGTGACGTTCGCGTTCGCGGCGCTCGTCGGGTTCATCAACGGCTACATGGTCATCCGGACCCGGCTGCCGAGCTTCATCGTCACGCTCGCGACGTTCTTCGTGCTGCAGGGCGCCAACCTCGGCGTGACGAAGGCGATCACCGGGACGGTCCGGGTGGCCGGCCTGGCCGACGTGCCGGGCTATGAGAGCGCGTCCAAGGTGTTCAGCGACACGTTCTGGTCGCCGCACAACTTCCGCCTCAGCGTGATCTGGTGGATCGTCATCGCGGCGGTCGCCACCTGGGTGCTCTCGCGCGCGCGCGCCGGCAACTGGATCTTCGCCGTCGGCGGCGACGCGAACGCGGCACGCAACGTCGGCGTCCCGGTCGCGCGGGTCAAGATCGCGCTGTTCATGACCACCGCGATGTGCGCGGCGCTCGTCGGCATCATGATCGGGCTCCGGCTGGCCTCGGTGCAGGCCGGGCAGGGCGTCGGCGAGGAGTTCACCTACATCATCGCCGCCGTCGTCGGCGGCTGCCTGCTGACCGGCGGCTACGGCTCGGCGATCGGGGCGTCGCTCGGTGCGCTGATCGTCGGCATGGCGTTCATCGGGATCCAGTTCTCCGGTTGGAACACCGACTGGCGGTTCCTGTTCCTCGGGGTGATCCTGCTGCTCGCGGTCCTGGTCAACAACCTGGTCCGCCAGCGCGCCGAGGGGGCACGACGATGACCGCGCTGCTCGAGGTCCGCGGCGTGTCGAAGTTCTTCGGCAACGTGATCGCGCTGAAGGACGTCTCGGTGTCGGTCGGCGCCGGCGAGGTCACGTGCGTGCTGGGCGACAACGGGGCCGGCAAGTCGAGCTTCATCAAGATCCTCTCCGGCGTGCATCCGCACGACGAGGGGGAGCTGCTGGTGGAGGGCGAGGAGCGGCACTTCAAGTCGCCGCGCGAGGCGCGCGAGCTCGGCATCGCCACGGTCTTCCAGGACCTGGCCACGGTGCCGCTCATGTCGGTCTGGCGCAACTTCTTCCTCGGCTCGGAGCCGATGGTCGGGAAGGGGCCGCTGCGCCGGATCGACGTGCGGTTCGCGCAGCGCACGATGCGCGAGGAGATGCGCAAGATGGGCATCGACGTGCGCGACCCGGACCAGCCGGTGGGCACGCTGTCGGGTGGCGAGCGCCAGGCGGTGGCGATCGCTCGCGCCGTGTACTTCGGCGCGAAGGTGCTGATCCTCGATGAGCCGACGTCGGCGCTCGGCGTCAAGCAGTCGGGCGTCGTGCTGCGCTACATCGTGCAGGCGCGCGAGCGCGGGGTCGGGGTGATCTTCATCACCCACAACCCGCACCACGCCTACCCGGTGGGGGACCGCTTCGTGATCCTCAACCGCGGGCGGCTGGTCGGCGACTGGCGGCGCGGGGAGATCAGCCGCGACGACCTGGTCCGGAACATGTCCGGCGGCGCGGAGCTCGACCAGCTGACGCACGAGCTGGAGCGCCAGCTGGAGGGCACGTGAACGAGGCCGTCCAGCAGCGCCGGGCCGTGACGGGCGCGGCCGGGGCACGGCGGCGGATCGGCGTCGGCGTCATCGGGTTCGGCTGGCTCGGGCGGGCGCACACGCGCTCGCTCGCCCGGATCCCGATGCTGTTCCCCGGCCGCGCCTACGACCCTCGGCTCGTCGTCTGCGCGGACCCGGCGCCGGGGGTCGCCGACGAGGCGGTGGCGGCGTTCGGGTTCGAGCGCGCGACCGGCGACTGGCGGCGGGTGATCGACGATCCCGCCGTCGACGCGGTCTGGATCGCCGCCCCGAACATGCTCCACCTGGAGCTGGTCGAGGCGGCGGCGGAGGCCGGGAAGGACGTGTTCTGCGAGAAGCCGGTCGGCGGCACGCCGGACCAGACCGCCCGCGCGGAGCGCGCCGTCCGGCGCGCCGGCGTGCTGGGCGGCGTCGGCTTCAACTACCGCTGGGCGCCGCTCGTGCGCTACGCCGCCGAGCTGATCGCGGGCGGCGAGCTCGGCACGCTGACCAACTACCGCGGCCGGTTCTTCTCGATGTACGGCGCCGACCCGCTCGGCGTGCTGTCGTGGCGCTTCCGGCTCGACGAGGGCGGCTACGGCGCGACCTCGGACCTGCTCTCGCACGCCGTCGATCTCGCGCACTTCCTCGCCGGGCCGATCACCCGCGTGGTCGGCACGACCGCGACGTTCATCCCCGAGCGGCCGCTCGGCACCGGCTCGCACTACGGGCGCGGCGGCGCGGACGACCCGCGCGAAGCGGTGACCAACGAGGACTACGCCGGGATGTTGTGCGAGTTCGCGGGCGGCGCGCGCGGGTCGTTCGAGGCGAGCCGCGCGATCGTCGGCCCCGAGAGCCAGATGGCGTTCGACGTCCACGGCACGTCCGGGGCGGCCGGCTGGGACCTCGAGGCGCTCAACGAGCTGCGCCTCTACCGCGCGACCGCCGACCGCGGCTCCGGCTACACGACGGTGCTGGGCGGCGAGCGCTTCCCCCCGCACGGCGCGTTCGTCCCCGGCAGCGCGAACGGGATCGGCTACGAGGATCTCGTGACGATCGAGGACGCGGCGTTCTGCGACGCGGTCGCGGAGCGGCGCCCGTTCGCCCCGGGGTTCGACGACGCGCTGGCCTGGGTGTCGGTCCAGGCGGCGCTGCTGCGCTCGGCGGCGTCGGGCCGCTGGGAGGACGTCGTCTCGCTGCGGGAGGCCTGACCGGTGCGGATCGCGGTGATCGGGGTCGGCCGGATCGGCAGCCTGCACGCCGAGCTGCTGGCGCGGCGCGTGGCCGGCGCCGAGCTGACCGGCGTGGCCGACGCCGCCGGCCCGACGGCCGCCGCCGTCGCGGCCGCGCTCGGGGTGCCGGCCATGGGCGTCGAGGAGGCGCTCGCCGGCGACGCCGACGCGGTCGCCATCTGCACGAGCACCGACACGCACGCCGAGCTGGTCGCCGCGGCCGCGCGGGCGGGCAAGGCGATCTTCTGCGAGAAGCCGGTCTCGCTCGACCTGGCCGAGGTCGACGCCGCGCTGGCCGAGGTGGAGGCCGCGGGGGTCCCGTTCCAGATCGGCTTCAACCGCCGGTTCGACCCCGCGCACCAGTCCGTCCACGACGCGGTCGTGAGCGGCGCGGTCGGCGAGCCCCATCTCGTGCGGATCTCGAGCCGCGACCCCGCGCCGCCGCCGCTGGCGTACGTGCAGGTGTCCGGGGGGATCTTCCTCGACATGACGATCCACGACTTCGACATGGCGCGCTACGTGACCGGCTCGGAGGTCGTCGAGGTGTTCGCGCGCGGCGCGGTCCGGATCGACGACGGCTTCGCCGCGGCGGGCGACGTCGACACGGCGCTCGTCACGCTCGTCCACGCGAGCGGCTGCCTGACCGCGATCGACAACTCGCGCCAGGCCGCGTACGGCTACGACCAGCGCGTCGAGGTCCACGGTTCGGCGGGGATGGCCGCGTCCGAGGACCCGCTCGCGCACACCGGTGTGGTGCGGACGGCCGAGGGCACGCGCTCGGCGGCGTTGCCGCACTTCTTCCTCGAGCGCTACATCCCGAGCTACGTGCGCGCCTGGGACGCGTTCCGCGCGGCGGTCGACGACGGGACGCCGACGCCGGTCGCCGCGGCTGACGCCCGCGCGCCGCTCGTGATCGGCCTCGCGGCCTGGCGCTCGCTGCGCGAGGGCCGGCCGGTGGCGGTCGCCGAGCTGGAGGCGGCGCCGCGATGAGGATCCTGCTCACGGGCGCCTCGGGGTTCGTCGGGTCGAACCTCGCGCACGTGTTCGCGCGCCGCGGCGCCGAGGTCGTCGCGCCGTCGCACGCCACGCTCGACCTGACCGACGGCGCCGCCACGCTGCGCGCGGTCCGGGCGGTCGCGCCGGACGCGATCGTCCATGCCGCGATCCTCAACGACCCGGCGGCGATGGCCGCCGACCGGCGCGCCGCGTGGGCGGCGTACGTCGGCGCCACCCGCCACGTGGTCGACGCGGCCAACGCCGCCGCCGCGCACGTCGTGCTCGTCTCCACCGACTGGGTGTTCGACGGGACCCAGGCGCCGGCGACCGAGGACGCGCCGCCGAACCCGGTCAACCAGTACGGCTTCCTCAAGGCCGCGAGCGAGCTGGTCGTGGGCGAGCGCGCCGAGCGCGGCACGGTCGCGCGGATCGCCGGCGTCCAAGGGGCGCATCGCGCCCGTCCGGCGGCCCCGCGCCGCCAGGACGCCGGCTTCGGCTACCTCGTCGCCTCGCTGGCCGACGCGCTGCGGCGCGGCGAGCCGTTCACGGTCTGGGAGGACGAGCGGATCAACATGCGCGCGACGCCGACGCTCGCGACCGGCGCGGGCGAGCTGATCTGGCGAGCGCTGGAGCGCGAGGCGACCGGCGTCCTGCACTGCTGCGGCGGCGAGCACGCCGACCGCGCCGGGCTCGCGCGCCGGGCCGCGGCCGCGCTCGGGCTCGATCCCGCGCTCGTGCGCACCGGGCCGCCGCCGGCGCCGCCGTCCGCGCCGGTCCCGTACGACACGCGGCTCGACGCGACGGCGACGTTCGCCCGCCTCGGGGTCGCTCCGCCCGCCCTCGACGATCAGCTCGCCCGGCTGCGCCACGAGCTCGAGGAGGCGGCGTGGGCCACGACCTGATCACGATGGGGCGCGTCGGCGTCGACCTCTACCCGGAGCAGATCGGCGTCCCGCTGGCCGAGGTCCGCAGCTTCGCGAAGTCGCTCGGCGGCAGCGCGACGAACGTGGCCGTCGCCGCGTCGCGGCTGGGCGCCCGGGCGGCGGTGATCACGAAGGTCGGCGACGACCCGTTCGGGCCCTACATCCGCTCCGCGCTGCGCGGCTTCGGCGTCGACGACGGCTTCGTCGGCACGCACCCGTCGCTGCGCACCCCGGTCGTGTTCTGCGAGATCTTCCCGCCGGACGACTTCCCGCTGCTGTTCTACCGCGAGCCGCAGGCCCCCGACATGACGATCGCGCCGGACGAGCTCGACCTGGACGCGATCCGCGCCGCGCGCGTGTTCTGGACCACCGGCACCGGGCTCTCCGCCGAGCCGAGCCGGGCGGCCACGCTGGCCGCGCTCGCCGCACGCGACGGGCAGGTCACGGTCCACGACCTCGACCACCGGCCGATGTTCTGGTCCGGCGACGACCCGGGCGCGTGGGCGCGGCGCGCGCTCGCGCACGCGACCGTCGCCGTCGGCAACCGCGAGGAGGTCGAGATGGCGGTCGGCACCGCCGAGCCCGACGCGGCCGCCGACGCCCTGCTCGCGCTCGGCGTCGAGCTGGCGATCGTGAAGCGCGGCCCCGAGGGCACGCTGGCGCGCACGCGCGACGAGCGCGTCGAGGTGCCGCCGGTGCCGGTCGACGTGGTCTGCGGGCTCGGGGCAGGCGATGCGTTCGGCGGCGCGCTGGTGCACGGGCTGCTGCACGACTGGCCACTCGAGCGGACGATCCGGCTCGCCAACGCCGCCGGGTCGCACGTGGCCGGCCGGCTGGCGTGCGCCGACGCGATGCCGACCCTGGACGAACTGGAGGACGTGGCATGAGCACCGAACGGCTGACCGTCGCCCAGGCGCTGGTCCGCTTCCTCGCCGCGCAGCACGTCGAACGCGACGGACGGCGCCACCGGTTCTTCGCGGGCTGCCTCGGGATCTTCGGCCACGGCAACGTCGCCGGCCTCGGCCAGGCGCTGCAGCAGCACCACGACCTGCTCCCCTACCACCCGGCGCGCAACGAGCAGGCGATGGTCCACGTCGCCTCCGGCTACGCGCGCCAGCGCAACCGGCTCGGCGCCTTCGCGTGCACGTCGTCGGTCGGGCCCGGCGCGACGAACATGGTCACGGGCGCGGCGCTGGCGACGATCAACCGCCTGCCGGTCCTGCTGCTGCCCGGCGACACGTTCGCGAGCCGCGCCCCGCACCCGGTGCTGCAGCAGCTCGAGGCGCCGCATGACGGCACCATGTCGGTCAACGACTGCTTCCGGCCCGTGACCCGCTACTTCGACCGGATCACGCGGCCGGAGCAGCTGGCCGACGCGGCGCTCGCCGCGATGCGCGTCCTCACCGATCCGGCGGAGACCGGCGCGGTCTGCCTCGCGCTGCCCGAGGACGTCCAGACCGAGGTGGTCGAGGTCCCGGCCGGCTTCCTCGCCGAGCGCACGTGGACCGTCTTCCGGCGACCGCCCGCCCCGGACGCGCTCGATCGCGCGGCCGCGCTGGTCCGCGGTGCGCGCCGCCCGCTGCTCGTCGCCGGCGGCGGCGTCGTCTACGCCGAGGCGACCGCGGCGCTGCGCGCGTTCGCCGACGCCACGGGGATCCCGGTCGCGGAGACCCAGGCGGGGCGTGGGGCGCTGCCCTCGGCGCATCCCGGTGCGCTCGGTG
>CAVRTO010000011.1:0-292536 GCA_963724145.1 uncultured Solirubrobacteraceae bacterium | reverse complement strand
GAGCGTCCTCCACGGCCGCGAGCAGCGTCGTGAGATCCAGCCGTGCGGCTACATCGTCTCCCATGCGCGCAGCGTACGCCAAGGCCCGACCGCGACCCGGCCGGCGGCCGGGTCGCGTGTCGTGATCGCTACGAGCGGTCGCCGTCGTAGGGGTCGCCGCTGCCCGACTTGGCAAGTCCGCGGCTGATCATGTAGCCGACGGTGAGGATCGTGGCGTACAGCCACGCCTGCTGGGCGCCGAAGCCGCCGCTGTTGTTCTCGTCGACGACCGCGGCCGCGACGAGGATGCCGACGAGGACGACCAGGAACGCGAAGAACTCGGTCGTCTTGAACGCCGCCTTGGTCTCGGTCATGAGACGGCGGGTCGTGCTGGGGCGGCCGTTGCGCGGTGCTCGGACCGCTCGTCGACTGCGCCGCTGGTGGTGCGGGTTGCGCCACTGGTGCTCATAGGGAACTCCTGTTCTGAGGGAAGGACGGATCGCCGGTCCTGCGCGCCGAGCGGACAGCCTCGGACATGGTTTCCGTCGAGATGCTTCGCGGCGCGGATTCGCACACGCGCCGTAGACCTCACCCTCTCCAAGGTGGCGATGCGCCAAACGGGGCGTCCCCATGTGACACAACCCCCGTCCAGCACCGCGAAGGGCCGGGCGCTCGCGCCGCCTCCGCCGGGGCGGACCCGGACCAACCGCTCGGCGTCCCCCGACTAGGCGAGGACGTGCACCGAGAGGACGTGCTCGCTGTTGAAGTGGATCAGGCAGGGAGCGCTCGTGTCGCCGTCCTCCTGGACGATGCCCGCCTCGAGCACGCCGTTCCGGTTGGTGATCGTCTCCCAGACCGCTTGTACGGCCTCGGCGGCGTTCTCGCTCGGGTGCTCGGTGATCCAGTTCTTGGCGGTCGTGCTGATGAAAACGCGCATCGCCCGACCCTACCCGGCGGATTCGACGCCCTGACCGGCGGAAGGGTGATCGGGACGCTCATGACTGTTTTGCACCGGGCTGGCAGCTGCTGCCGATGCGCAGGCCATAGCGCAGGGGTCTGCTCGTGGCGCCGCACTCGTCGTGGAGCCATGTCGACCATCACAAGCACGTCAACGGCCCTCTCGGTGGAAGAGCTGAAGCGCGCGTGCAGGCGGTTCTGCGCTGGCGTGACGAGATGCCGGAGCGCGGCCTACTCCGTGGACCTAAGTGTGGCCGTGGTCGCCGGAGGCCGACGTCTGGCACCGAGCCGCGAACGTGAGGCGTCCGTGCGGGCGCCGTCGCGACGCTTGGTCCATCATCCGTCTTCGACCGGCTATCGCTTCCGCTGCCAGCGTAGTGCCGCTTGTGCCTCAAACCAGCAGCGCAGCTCTGTCGGCGCCGGCGGTGGGGTCGGTCGGTAAACGTCGCCGGCGTAGGGTTGCTCAGTCGCGAGTGCGGCTTGAAGCGACATCCTCGGCGTTCGCCGAGGTTGGCCTGCCCGTCGCGCTCGATCACGACCGCAACGTAGCCGCCGCAATACTTCGTGTTATCGATATCGACCCACCGCACCTGGCAATCGATCCGGCGGCGTGACGCGCGCCGGCATCGCGACGTTTCCGCGAAGTTCCGGGATCGGCGTAGAGAGCGTTTAGCTCGCCGACATAGGCGAGCGCCAGCCGCCGAGCGCGCTTTCGCGTAACCAGGCCGCCGGCAATCAATTGCGCTCGATCGCTGGCGCGCTGTCCGTCGGCGGTGACCCCTGTCAGCCGGACGGTGTGCGCGGCCGGGAACAGCGACGCCGGAAGCACGATGTGTTGGCGCCACTATGTGCGTCCGCTTGAAGGGTTGCGGAGCCGAGTAAGTTTCACCGCAGCGTCAGTCGTCGAGGCGAACCGGACAGTCGCGCCGTTTCTCCTCGCTCGCGTGCCCGGTCCGATGGCCACGGCGAGGACCGCGCTTGGGACGGGTCAAAGGGCGCGCAGTCTGCGTCGCTCGAGTATCAGGAGACGCCCGTCCGGTGCCCGGGCGACCTTCCGTAGCTCGGGGAATGCCGTGGCCGACGCCGCTCCCCGTTTCCGCCGAAGAGACCTGGCCGAGTTCCGCCCGCGACGGTGGAGATCCGGCCGTCTGCGGTGACCGCCCGAATACGCCCGACCAATCCCGTGGCGACGAAGAAGCCACCATCGGGCGTCGGCTCCACGTTCGACGGGAACGGAAGGCGGGCCCGGATCGCCGGTCCACCGTCGCCCGTCGATCGGGACCCGCCCACTTCCCCTCCGGCCTGCCACGGTCGAGATCACCCCTTGCGCGTCGACCCGGCGAACCACGCCGTAGTGGGAATCCACTATCAGGAACCCGCCGTCCGCTGTCGTTGCGACATCGACCGGGTCACCGAGGCGCGCCCGGACCGCCGGACCGCCGTCACCGCTGTAGCCGTCGCCGGCTTCGCCGCCGCGGCCGGCCACCCTCGTGATCAGCCCGTTCGCCGCTACCCGGCGGATACGGGAGCTGTAAGCATCTGCGATGAGGAAGCCGCCATCAGGCGTAGCGGCGACGCTCACGGGCGCCGTTAACGTCGCCGAGGTGGCCGGGCCACCGTCCCCTGAGGAGCCGAAATCTCCGGTCCCCGCCACGGTCGCAATCGTGCCCGTGGAATCGATCCGACGAACCGAGCGTTGCCCGTATCCGCGATCAGCACGCTCCCGTCGGCCGCGACGGCGACATCGCTAGCGCCTTCGATCCGAGCACGCGTCGCGGGTCCTCCATCGCCGCTGAAGCCGGCCCTTCCCGTGCCGGCCACGACGGTCAAAACCCCGTCGCGCCCTAGCCGCAAGACGCGCGTTGAATCGGCGATCAGGACGCCGCCGTCCTGCATCGCCGTCAACCCCAACGGATCGACGAGCGCTCTGCCGTTCGCCAGCCCGTTCGGACGAACCGCTTCCCCGCCACCCCCCATAGGGAACACGGACCACTGCGTCGCAGGCGGATCGGCACTGGAGCTCCCCGCCCCGACCGCAAGGACACCACCGAGCAACGTGCCAAGCAACGACACCACCACGCACGCGACACTACGCCTACCCACCACCGCGACATGCATTTTCGTCGCGAACCGTTGGCTTTGGGCGCGGTGGTGCGAATCAGTCGAGCGCGGCGATCACGACGCTGGGATCGACTCCGAGCGCGCGCAGCGTTCTCACGGCGGCGGCGTCGGGATCGGCGAGAGCTGTGCGCAGCAGGAGCTCGGAGGTGATCTCGTCGGTCTCCGTCGCCTCTGCTTGTTGGCTTGCGGCGAGGAGGAAGACACGCGCGTCCGGACGGTCACGGTGGCGCGCAAAGGCGTCCGCGGGGGCCGAGGCGCCGAGGATGTGGCTGCGCGCGCGCTCGGGCGTGATCCCGGCGGCTTCGAGTACTGGGCAGGTCGGCGGACGCAATAGGGCGAGCAGCACGTGTCCGCTGTCGACGGCCGGCTGGCCGGTGGCTCGGGCTTCGGCGATCGCGTGGCGCAGCACTAGGCGCGCCTCGGGCGTGATGAACAGTCCGCTGGGCACAGGTGTCGCCGGTCGATGCGGTTTCTTCGCGGTGGTGCTGAGATCGCCGTAGCGGCGGTGGGTCGCCTGACGCGAGATGCCCAGCGCCCGGCCGATCGCCGCGAGCGAGCTTCCGTCCTCGAGGGCCCGGGCGACCTGGGCGCGTTCGACGTCGTCGAGGGCTTGGCGTAGGACAGCGATCTGCCGAAGCGCCTCGTGGGGATCGGCGGCGATGTCGATGTTCGAGAAGACGCGCTCGACTGGGTGGTCAGCCCCGTCGGTCGCGGCCTGCGGCGGGTGCTCGGGTGCGTTCATGGTGGACCGATTCGGGTCAGGACCGAGCCGGCGAGATCGCTCCGATGCATCAGAGGCGCGCTCCGACGACGGCTGACCCGCACCTGGGGCGGCCACGAACACTGATCCGTACTCGCTTGGAGCGTTTGCGAGGCAGCGCGAGGCGCGCGCGTCCGGCCCGATTCGTCCTTGCCGACGCGAGCACGCTGCGCTTGCTCGTCCAGACGGGCGACGACGCGCGCGGCGCGAAGCGGACGCTTCCGGTTCGTCACCCGTACCCGCACCAACGTGGGGCGCTTCGAGCGGGCCCGCGTACCGAGGATCTGCACCACGCAGCCGCGCCGAGCGGGTGAGTCGATGACCGTTCCGGGAGCGGCGGAGGGCAGAGGACCGGTGGCTGGTGGCGCTCCGACGGTGTTTGTGGCCGTCTCGCTGATCGCGGCGTCAGATTGGACGCCGGACCACAGCCGGACGAGGTCGAGATCGCCGCGGAAGCTCAGATTGCACTCGCCGACGTACTGACCGAACGACGCGTGCGGCGACGTCGTTCCGTAGTCGATGCGCAACGGTGCGCTCATAGGGTCGCCGACGGGTCGCCCGTCGAGCGAAGAGGCGCAGCGCACGGCCGTCGAAGGTGCCGGCCACGTGATGCCACGACCCGTTCCAGACGTCTGCCGGACGCGCTGTGGCCGAGACCACATAGTTCAGTCCGTCGAAGACGTAGAGCGCGATGCCACCGTCCGCGCCCGTGTAGAGACCATAGGAGCCCGCGACACAGCCTCTCCCGCCGCGCGAGACGAGGTAGCGCCAGGCGCCGGGTGACCCATCGGCGCGCACGACCGCCTCCACGGTCATGGCCTGGACCGCCAACGCGGAGCTGTCGGGCAACCGCACGACCGAGTTGCCGTCGAACCGCAGCGCGCCACCCGAGGCGCCCGCAATCCGCGTCGGGTCCGACGCGTCGACCGAATCGGTGGCCCCCAGCCGTCCGTCCAGTCTCTGCGAACCGTCGTCCACGGCCATCTGCCCCGCACCCTCATCGAACCGCCACTGTCCCAACAGGCCCGGCCCGTCGGCGGCACCCGCAGGACCCGCCCACAACAGTGCCGCCGCGACAGCGAGCGCGCCTGTGCACGCCCCGCGTGCGTTCAACTTCAACTCCTTGCCTCCCCGTGCCTATCCCGTGTGTTCCCAAGTCGCCAATCCGCATCGCGGGTTGGGGAGCGCGACCAAGGTCTGGTTCGAACCGCCGGCAAGCACGCGGTCGCGCGCCCCGCCGACGTTGCGGTGTCGGCGGGGCGCAAGGCCCGGGCGGCGGCGTCGCGCTTCTTCCCTGAAGCTCGCGGATCACGCCGCGAATCGCCTTCGTCCTTGAAGCGGGACGGCCCGGGCCTCGGCGACCACATGCGGCCGGGTCTTACCGCCACCCCTTCCTGCCGAAAACCGGTCGCAACCGGACACGTCACAGGTACCGCCGAACGCGGAGTACCGCCGCCAAAGCGCGCGGGCCGGCCAAGATCGGCCACCGTTCGGCCCTGAGAGGCGAAGGACCCGGTTGGTCCGCGCCCGGCTAGATCGGACGCCTTCGACCCCTTGAGTGTCTCCCGCGCGTGCCCGCGGTGCCGCCGCCCGTAGGACTGCTGACCGCTCAACCCGTCAGAGCCAACCTGCTGGAAACCGGGGCGTCAGTTCGTGTGCGATGGGCGCGTCACGGGAGCCGAGCCACGAGCCAGCGAAGGCAGGAGCCCGACCAGCGCAGCAATCCCGCGAGTCCGCAGCGCCCCTTCCATCGCTGAACGCAAGCGAAGCGACGCGAGCGCATCCAGACAGAACGCAGACGTCACACGCGGAGGCGATCGTCACCATCCTGAATGCGCGAGCCAATGCCGACGCGCGCCGATCCGCAATCCTCTCCGCGGAGCCCGACTCGGCACGTCCCGAGGCAGGACAGACAGTGCTCCGCGCACGCTCCCGCGTGAGCACTCAGTCTCGTCCGCCCGCTGCCGCCGAGGTCGTGGTGCCCGATGACGCCTCCGCGCTCCACGGAGCGGATTCCAGCCCTAGCAGGCCGAAACGGTGATCGGGACGGCGGGATTTGAACCCGCGGCCTCCTGCTCCCAAAGCAGGCGCGCTACCAGGCTGCGCCACGTCCCGAGCGCGCCGCGAATCATGGCAGGCCGTACGGGTGTCCAGATCGCGCCGCGATGGCTCAGGCGGGTTCGAGCCGCCGCCGACCCCAGAGGAGATGGCACGCCGTCTCCTCCTGGCGCTCGCGGTCGCGGCGTGCGCGCTGCTGGTCTCCCCCGCCGGCTCCCCGGCGGGCGGCAAGCCGCGCGCCGCCGCCTGCGCCGACGCCACGCTGCGCCCCGCCGCCGACAACCTCCCGGCGGTCCGCGCGGCGCTGCTCTGCCTGCACAACCGCGACCGCGCCGCGCGCGGGCTCCCGGCGCTGCGCGAGAACAAGCGCCTGCGGGCCGCCGCCGGCGCCCACGCGCGCGACATGGTCCGCGACGGCTACTTCGCCCACGAGCGGCCCGGCGGCGCCGACATGGCGACCCGGATCCTCGACTCGGGCTACGCGACCCGCCGCGTCTGGTCGCTGGGCGAGAACATCGCCTGGGGCAGCGGCACGCTCGCCACGGCCGCCGAGATCCACCGCGCCTGGATGGCCTCCCCCGGCCACCGGGCCAACATCCTGCGGCGCCAGTTCCGCGAGGTCGGCTTCGGGGTCGCGCTCGGCGTGCCCGTCGACGGCCCGGACGGCGGCGCCACGTACGCGGCCGACTTCGGGTCGCGGCGCTAGGGCTTCCCGACAGGGACGGGCAGGTCGGACGCGGCGGCGGCGGAGGGTCTACCATCCGCCGCCGCCGTGGCCGACATCACGCCCCTGCACGCGCTCCACTACGACCTCGCCCGCACCGGGGGTCTCGCGCCCGTCGCCGCGCCGCCGTACGACGTCATCGACCCGGAGCAGCGCGCGGCGCTCGTCGCCCGCTCGCCGTACAACGTGGTCGAGATCGACCTCCCGCAGGGCGACGACCCGTACGTCCACGCGGCGCGGACGCTGGCGCAGTGGCGCGCCGACGGCGTCGTGGTCGCCGACCCCGCCCCGGCGCTGTGGGCGCTCGAGCAGGACTACACCGGCCCCGACGGCCGCCGCCGGACCCGCCACGGCCTGTTCGCGCGCGTCCGCGTCGAGGACTACGGCCCGGGCCGGATCCGCCCGCACGAGCGCACCCACCCGGGTCCGAAGGAGGACCGCCTGCGGCTCACGCGCGCCACGCGCGCGAACCTGTCCCCGATCTTCTCGCTCTACGACGGCGACGGCTGGTCGCCGGTCGCCCCGCACCTCGACGCGCCGCCGTTCGGCGAGGTGACCGACGAGGACGGGACGACCCACCGGCTCTGGCGCGTCGGCGACGCGGACGCGATCGCGGCCGTGCAGGACGCGCTGCGTCCCGCCGAGCTGCTGATCGCCGACGGCCACCATCGCTACGAGACCGCGCGCGTGTACGCGGACGAGGTCGGCGGCGAAGGCCCGCACCGCTACGTGCTGATGTGCCTCGTCTCGCTCGGCGACCCCGGGCTGACGATCTTCCCCACGCATCGCCTGCTGACCGGCCTGGACGACGAGCGGCGCGTCGCGCTGCGCGAGGCGATCCGGCGCGACTGGGACGTCGAGGAGATCGCCGAGGACGACCTCGAGCCGGCGCCCGCCGACGACGGTCGCGTGCGGATCGGCTACCTCGACGCGCACCACGGGCGCCCGCTCCGGCTGACGCTCAAGGACCCGGCGATCGCGGACGCCGCGCTGCCCGGCAAGCCGGACGCCTACCGCCGGCTCGACACGGCCGTGACCGAGGCGCTGCTGCTGCAGGGCGCGCTCGGCATGAGCGAGGACGACATCTCGCACCTGAACGGGCTCGACTACGCGCGCTCGACGGACGAGGCGCGCGAGCGCGTGCGCTCCGGCGACGTGCAGGCCGGCCTGTTCATGGGCCCGGCGCCCGTCGAGCTGGTGCGGGAGGTGGCGGCCGCCGGCGAGGTCATGCCGCCGAAGTCCACGTACTTCTTCCCTAAAGTCCTCACGGGACTGCTCTTCAACCCGCTGGAGGACTGAGTCGAGGATGGGCACGATCCGCGCCTCGGCGCGGCAGCTGGAGAAGCTGCGCCACGACGTGAAGGTGCGCTCGCACACGATCACCGCGGACGAGCCGTCCTCACACGGCGGCGACGACGCCGGACCGAGCCCGCAGGAGCTGCTGGCCGCCTCGCTCGCCTCGTGCGTGGCGATCACGATGGAGATGTACGCGCGCCGCAAGGGCTGGGACGTCGCCGGGCTGCGCGTCGACTGCGAGTACACGCCCGCCGAGCGCGGTCACCCGACCCAGTTCCGGCTCGTGACGCGGATGCCCGAGACCCTGACGGACGACCAGATCGACCGGCTCGCGGTGATCGGCGCCAAGTGCCCGGTCCACCGGACGCTCGAGGGCGAGGTCAGCTTCGACGAGCAGGTCGAGGTCGCCTGACCGCGCGCGCGGACCTCGCGGCGGCGCTGCGCGGCACGCTGCTCGACCCGGCCGCCGCGATGCGGCTGACCGTCCCCGGCCCGCGCCGGTCCGCCGTGCTGGTCCCGCTCTACGTCGACGCCGCTCGGCGCCGCGCACCTCGTCTTCACGGAGCGCCGCGCCGACCTGCGCCGCCACGCGGGCGAGATCTCGTTCCCCGGCGGCCGCAGCGAGCCGGGCGACGCCGACCTGCGCGCCACCGCGCTGCGCGAGACGCAGGAGGAGCTGGGCCTGCCGCCCGACGGCGTCGAGCTGCTCGGGGCGCTGCAGCCGACGCCGACGTTCGTGACCGGCTACGCGATCTACCCGTTCGTCGGGCTGATCGAGCCGGGCTTCCGCTGGGTCCCGCAGGAGCGCGAGGTCGCGCAGGTGCTCGAGCTGCCGCTCGAGGCGGTCCGCGCCGGCTACGGCCGGCGCCGGCTCGTGCGGCGCGGGATGCCGTTCCGCACCGACGCGTACGAGACGGACGGCCACCTCGTCTGGGGGGCGACCGCCCGGATCGTCGCGGACCTGCTCGAGCGGGTCTAGCGCTTCCCCACGAGCCACCACGCGGCGGGCAGCAGCCCGGCCGCGGCGACCGCCTTGACGATCCCGCCGAGGATGAACGGGGTGAAGCCGAGCGAGATCGCCTCGCGGCAGCCGACCCCGAGGTCGATCGCGAGCCACGGCACGCCGATGCCGAAGATGATCAGCTGGCCGACCGTGAACAGCGGCAGCGCCTTCCACGGGTCGCGGTCGAGCTTGCGCTCGGCGAGCCGGCCGACCACGTAGCCGGCGACGATGAAGCCGATCAGGTACCCGCCGGTGGCGCCGAAGGCCACCTGGGCGCCGCTCTCGCCGTCGGCGTAGAACGGCAGCCCGATCAGGCCGAGCACCCAGTAGAGCGACATCGCGGAGCCGCCGCGCACCGCGCCGAGCCCGGCCCCGCAGAGCATCACGGCGAACGTCTGGCCGGTGATCGGCACCGGGCTGCCCGGGATCGGGAACGAGATCTGGGCGCACGCCGCGGTCAGCAGCGCGCCGCCGACGACGAGCGCGACGTCGCGGAGACGGCCCTGCGGGATGACGTCGGCGAGCACCCGTGGCTGGGCGACGGCGGCGTGGCTCATGGTCCTCCTCAGGATCGGTGGCGCGGCGGAGACTAGCTCAGGAGCGCCGCGACGGCGGCGCTTGCGGCGGGCCGCCATGCCGCGTGGTCGAGCGGGTCCGCCTCGACCACCGCGAGCGGGATCCGCCAGGTCTCGCTCGAGACCTCGGCGACCGCGCGGCCGCGTGCGAGGACGGCGTCCGGCAGCGGGCCGGCGGCCTCGTGCACGACGCCGCGCACCGGCGTGTCGACGAGCTTCTCCCACAGCATCCGCAGGCGCCCGTCGTGCAGCGCGGCGACCTGCTCTGGCGGCCCGGTCGCCGTGCCCATCAGCCAGCACAGCACGGTCACGCCGGCGAGCGCGTCCATCAGCGTCCCGATCCGGTCGGGGTCGCCGACGTACGGCTCGGCGCCCGCGGCCGCGATCGCCGCCGCGCGGGCGGGATCGCGGGTCGTGCCGCGCACGGCGTGCCCGGCGGCGCGCAGGTCCTCCGCGAGCGCGCGCCCGCGGCACCCGCAGCCGACGATCAGGACCCGGGCCACCGGTCCTCGCGCACCGCGTCCGCGACGTCCTCGTGCGTGCGCTCCGGGCGCGCCGCGGCGGCGGCGCAGCCGGTTCGCGGCCTCCAGCATCTGGTCGAGGTCGTCCGCGTCGTTCTCGGCCTCGGTCTCCGGCGAGCGGGTCGGGCGCCAGCCCAGCACGTCGGCGCCCGAGCGCGGCGAGCGCAGCCCGAGCAGCACGATCCAGGCGAGGAAGCCGACGAACAGCGCGGCCATGACCAGGGCGAACGCGGTCACGCGCGTAGGGTACGCGCCCGATGATCGTCGGGGTCGCCGGAGCGGGGACGATGGGCGCGGGGATCGCGGCGACCGCGCGCGACGCCGGCCTGCGCGTGCTCCTGCACGACCCGGACCCCGCCGCGCGCGACCGCGTCGAGGGCGTCGAGTGGGCCGCGGAGCCCGGCGGGCTCGCGCCGTGCGACGTGGTGATCGAGGCCGCGCCCGAGGTGCTCGAGGTCAAGCGGGCGCTGTTCGCCGCGCTCGCGGAGGCCGTCGCGCCCGACGCGGTCCTGGCGACGAACACCTCGTCGCTGCTGGTCTCGGCGGTCGCGGCCGGCGTGCCCGGGCCCGAGCGCGTGGTCGGCCTGCACTTCTTCAACCCGGTGCCGCGGATGCGGCTCGTCGAGCTGGTGGCCGGCGCGGAGAGCGGCGCGGAGGCGCTCGCCCGCGCCCGCGCGCTCGGCGAGGCGCTGGGCAAGCACGTGATCGAGGCCGCCGACGGGCCGGGCTTCCTGGTCAACCGCTGCAACCGCCCGTTCTCGCTCGAGCCGCTGCGGATCGTCCAGGAGCGGCTCGCCACCCCGGAGCAGGTCGACCGGATCTGCCGCCGCGCGCTCGGGTTCCGGATGGGCCCGTTCGAGCTGATGGACCTCGTCGGGGTCGACGTCGGCTACGCGATCGCGCGCTCGTTCCACGACCAGACCGCCGAGCCGCGCTGGCGCCCGTCGCCGCTCGCCGCGCGGATGGCGGCGAGCGGCCGTCACGGCCGCAAGACCGGGCGCGGCTGGTACGCGTATCCGCCGGGCCGCCCGCCGGACCCGGACCCGCCCGCGCCGGGCGGCGGCGACGGGCTCGTCGTGATCGCGGGCGAGGAGCCGATCGCCGCGGTCCTGCTCGACGAGGCCGCGGCGGCCGGCTGGGACGCCGCCACGCCGGAGGAGGCGGAGGGCGAGCTGCCCGCACCTGATCGTCGACTGCGGTGCGACCGACGAGGACCCGCCGCTGCAGGGCGGCCCGCAGCTGCTGCTGTGCGACGCCGCGCCGCTCGCCGCGCAGGACCCGGGCGGAACGGCCGCGGGCTTCGTGCTCGCGGCGCCGCTGCTCGACGGCGCGCCGGCGGAGCTGACCCGCGGCCCCTCCACGTCGCCCGCGGCGGCCGCCGCCGCCGAGCGCTTCTTCGCCACGCTCGGCCGCGGCGCCGAGTGGGTCGGCGACGCCCCCGGGCTGGTCAGCGGACGGATCCTGGCCATGCTCGTGAACGAGGCGTGCTTCGCGCTCGGCGAGGGCGTCGGCAGCGCGGCGGACATCGACGCCGGGCATGCAGCTCGGCCTCAACCACCCGCGCGGCCCGCTCGCCTGGGGCGACCTCGTCGGCCCCGGTGCGGTGCTGGAGACGCTGCTGGCGCTCGGCGAGGAGTACCGCGAGGAGCGCTACCGGCCCGCGCCGGCGCTCGTCCGCGCGGTGCGCGCGGAGACCGCGCTCGCCGACGGCGTTCTACCCTGGGGCGGGTGACCCGACGGACCCTGCCCGCGGCGCTCGCGGCGCTCGCGGCACTGGCCCTGGCCCCCACGGCCGCGGCCGCCGGGCTCGACGGCACGGCGCCCGCCCCGGGCGTGACGCTGCCGGGCATGGCCTCCGCGGCCGCGCGTCGACGCCGACCCGGCGACGTGGATCGTCGCCGCGCGCGGCGACCGCGCGGTCGGCGACCGGATCGCCCGCGCGGCCGGCGCCCGCCGGATCGCCGGCGGCGCCTGGGAGGTCGCCCGCGAGCGCGCCCGCCCGCTCGCCGCCGCCCTCCGCGCGCAGGGGCTGCTCGACTTCGCCGAGCCGAACCGGATCGCCCGGCCGGCCCAGGCGCCGGACCCGCTGTCGGCGCAGGCGGGCTGGCGCGACTTCGTGGTCGGCGGCGCCGTCGCACCGCCGGTGGCGCCGACGAGCCCGCTGATCGCGCTCGTCGACACGGTCCTCGACGCGACCCACCCGGAGATCGCCGGGTCGAACATCACCACGCTCGGCGGCGGGCCGCTCGCGGACTTCCACGGCACGGCGACCGCGACGGTCGCCGCCGCCCCCGCCAACGGCGTCGGGATGCTCGGCGTCTGGCCCGGGGCGCGGGCGCTCAACGTGCCGCTGCCGAACGGGCAGCAGATCCTCTGCTCGGACTCCGCGCGCGCGATCGCCCGCGCCGTCCGGGCCGGCGCCGCGGTGATCAACATGAGCTACGGCTCGCCGACGCGCTGCCGCACCGAGGCGCAGCAGATCGCGAAGGCGGTCAAGGCCGGCGCCATCCCGGTCGCCGCGTCCGGGAACGAGTTCGCGAAGCGGCAACCCGCTCGAGTTCCCGGCGAGCCTGCCCCACGTGCTGACCGTCGCGGCGATCGGGCCGGACGGGAAGCCGACGTCGTTCTCGAACGCCAGCGCGGCGATCGACCTCTCGGCCCCCGGCATCGGCATCCTCACCGGCGTCCCGGCCGGCTTCGACCCGGACGGCACCGCCGACGGCTTCGCGCCGGTCTCGGGCACCTCGTTCTCCGCGCCGATGGTCGTCGGCGGCCGTCGCGTGGATCCGTGCCGCGCGACCGGACCTCACCCCCTACCAGGCCGCCCAGGTCGTGCGCCGCGGCGCACGCGACATCGGTGCCCGCGGCTACGAGAACTCGACCGGCTTCGGGGCGCTCAGCCTGCCCGGCGCGCTGGCGAAGCGGCCGCCGGCGGACGATCCGCTGGAGCCCAACGACGACGTCCGCCACGTCGACGGCCGCGCCTTCGGGGCGCTCGCGCCGCCGATCTTCAACGGCGGGAAGCCGAAGACGGTCGCCGCCGAGGCCGACCTGGCCGAGGACCCGGTCGACGTCTACCGCGTGAAGGTCCGCGCCGGCCACCGGCTCCGCGTCGACGCTGAAGCCGTCCCTCGGCGACCCCGACCTGTTCGTCTTCGACAGCCACGCGCGAAGCGTGTTCGGCCGAGCGGATCGGTCGCGCGGTCGACGCACAGGCGCGGGAAGGACCGTGCCACCGTCCGCAACCGCGGCCGCCGGACGACGACGTTCTACGTCGCCGTCGGCTTCGACGAGCGCAAGAAGCTCAAGCGGCTCGACGCGCGCTACACGCTGCGCGTCGGCTGAGCGCTACGGCCGCACGGGCTCGTGCGGCACCCACTGCTCCTCGGCGAGGTCGCCGGTGCCGGCGAGCGCCTCGGGCGTGGGCACGTGCGGGTTGTCGCGCAGGTACCACTCCGCGTCCAGCGCCGCCTGGCAGCCGCTGACCCGGCCGCGGTGACCGCCTGCCGGTAGGTGTGGTCGACCAGGTCGCCGGCCGCGAACATGCCCGGCATGCGCGTGCGCGTCGAGCGCCCGTCGACGGCGACGTAGCCGTCGTCGTCCGTGTCGACGACGCCCTGGACGATCTCCGACTGCGGCTCGTGCCCGACCGCCACGAACGCGCCGGACATCGGCAGGTCGCGCTCCTCGCCGGTCTCGGTGTTGCGCACCCGGGCCGACCCGAGCAGGCCGCCCTCGGCGGGCAGGAACTCCTCGACCACGTACGGGGTCAGCAGCTCGATGTTGTCGATCGCCTTCGCGCGGTCGAGCATGATCTGCGAGGCGCGGAACTCGTCGCGCCGGTGGACGATCGTGACCTTCGACGCGAACTTCGCGAGGAAGATCGCCTCCTCCATCGCGGAGTCTCCGCCGCCGACGATGATCGTCTCGCGCTCCTTGTAGAAGGCGGCGTCGCAGGTCGCGCAGTACGAGACGCCGCGGCCGTTGGCGAGCTCGTCCTCGCCCGGCACGCCGAGCTTGCGGTGCTCGGCGCCCATGGCGAGGATCACCGTGCGGGCCTTGAACTCCTCGTCGTGGACCCAGACGGTGTGGAGGCCGCCCTCCTCGGTCGCGGGCTCGACGCGCGTCACGTTGTCGGTCAGGAAGCGGGCGCCGAAGCGCTCGGCCTGGTCGCGCATCTCCTGCATGAGCGCCGGGCCCATGATCCCCTCGCGGAAGCCGGGGTAGTTCTCGACCTCGGTCGTCTGCTGCAGCAGGCCGCCCCACATGAAGCCCTCGACGACGAGCGGGCTCAGATCCGCGCGCGCGGTGTACAGCGCGGCCGTGTAGCCCGCTGGACCGCTCCCGATGATGATGACCTCTCGTGGTTGCCGACGAAGTCGGCCGAGTGCTCGTGATCAGCCATGTGGTTTCTCCGTTACCCTTTTTCCTTACTTCACTTTGTATAGTGTAGCCGTCACGCGGCGGCGGAGGCGGCTCGCTCCTGCTTCCAGCCGTCAACGGTACGCCGTAGGCGGAAGTACGCGATGACGCCGGGCACGAGCGGGAGCCAGAACGTGAACGCCCGGAACACCAGCACGGCGACGAGCGCGAGGTCGAAGTCGACCCCGAACGCGGTGAAGGCGCCGACCATCCCGCCCTCGACGCCGCCCACCCCGCCGGGGATCGGCAGCAGGTTGCCGAGCATGCCGATGAAGAACCCCTGGATCAGCACGGCGATCGCGGGCGAGTCGCCGAACGCGTGGAACGCCGCCCACAGGACGGCGATCTGGAACGCCCAGAAGAGGATCGCCCCGATCAGCGCCGGGTTGCGCGAGCGGATGTGCTCGATCGCGTCGCGCAGCCCCGCCGACGACGCCGCCGGGACGTTCGCCAGCTTCTCGACCAGGCGCGCGAAGCGGCCCTCGTGCGCGAACCCGCTCATGCGCCGCTGCAGGTCGGGCGGGACGAACGCGAGCGCGACGGCGATCGCGATCATCACGCAGCCGGCGATCGCGGGCACGAGCGTCAGCGAGATCGGGTCGGGACCGCTGAACAGCCCGAAGTGCAGCCCGAAGCCGCACACGATCACGGCCATCGCGTAGGGGAAGTAGGTCAGCACGAGGAACGAGATCGTCTTGTCGGCGACGGCGCGCTTGCGCATGCCCGAGCGCCGCAGCGCCCACGCGGTGACGACCAGGCCGCCGGCGCCGCCGGCCGCGAACAGCCGCGAGGCCGCCAGCCCCGCGAACGTGATCTGATAGCTCGCCGCCCAGCCGATCCGCTCGGCCGCGCGGCCGTAGACGCCGCGGAACATCACGACGTAGCCGAGGTACATCCCGCAGGTGAAGAACAGCGCGGCGATCGTCCACGCCGGGCGGCCGTCCTCGATCCGGCTCCAGGTCTCGTCGAGGCCGGCGAGCTTGGGCAGCAGGAAGTAGAGCGCGGCGAGCGCGAGCAGCAGGAAGGCGGTGATCCCGACCAGCGCGCGCGCGGTGATCTTGAGCGCCGGGCGTTCCTCGTGGTCGTCGTCGTCCTCCGGCGGCTCCGGATTGACCTGCGGGTCCGAGGCCGCCGTGGTCATGCCCGGGCCCGCGCCTCCAGGGCCTGGACGGCGGCCGACACGCGCTTCAGCAGCGGCCGCGCGGCGGGCGTCGCGCGGCGGATGCCCTCGGTCAGCGCGAGGCCGGCCGCGAGGTCGGTGACGTAGTGCTCGCCGAGGTAGACGAGGGCGATGCCGAGCGTCGACGCGTACGCCCACCCGATCGCGCCGGCGACGGGTCCCGTCTCTGCCAGCAGGTGGGCGGCCATGACGGAGGTGGCGAAATGCAACGAGGGCATGGCTGCCAGGGGATTTCCTCCCAGGAGACCGTACAGAGGTCCCCACCCGGAACCCCAGAAGTGCTCGCCGTACTCGACCATCATGCGGCGCAGCTCGGGCGTGATGCCGTCGTCCATCAGGCCCTTCTGGGCGGCGTACCAGGGCGGCGCGGTCGGGATCGCCCAGTAGCCGACGAGTCCGAGGTCGAACGTCGCGTACATCTGCGCCGCCCCCTTGGCGAAGCGCTCCGGGTGGCGCCAGATCAGGTACGCGACGGTCCCGTGCGGGAACGCGAACCAGACCCAGTGCGAGACGACGAGCACCTTCTCCCACGCGTGGAAGCGGCCCGGCCGGCCGAGCAGCCGCTGGAGCCGGAGCGTCGGCGTCGTGCCGGCGCCGATGAAGCGGTCGATCTTGACCGGGTAGGCGATCCTGACCCGGCGCTCGAGCGCCTCGGGGTCGTCGTTGGGCATCTTGTACGTCGCGAGGTACGCCCACATCTGCAGCGCGCACATGCCGACGTCGCGCGCACGGGTGCGCGGGAGGAGCACGCAGAGCGCGAACGGCGCGGACGCGGCCGCCGCGATGACGGCGGGCGCGGGAAGGTTCGAAACGGCGGCGGACCAGCGGCGCCGCCACGCCGGCGGCGAGCGCCGCGGCCGCTCCCGCCTTGATGGCGGTCGACAGGCGCACGGCGGGCGGCAGTCTAACGTCGCCGCAGGCGAAACCGGTTACCGGGGAAGCGCGGCCGCCTCTGCGACCAGCGCCGCGACCACGCCCGAGCGCGGGTCCACCTCGGGGTGCCACTGCACGCCGAGCACCCAGCGCGCGTCCGGCATCTCGATCGCCTCGACGAGGTCGTCGAGCACGCTCCAGCCGCTCGCCACGAGCCCGTCGCCGAGCCGGTCGACGGCCTGGTGGTGGTGCGACTTGGTGCTGTGCACGAGCTCGCCGCACGCCCGCGCGGCGAGCGATCCCTCGGCGAGCCGGACGTCGTGGTCGGCGTCGTCGAACGAGCCGAGCCGGCGCCGGTGGTCGCCGTGGCCGACGTCGTCGGGCAGGTGCTGGACCAGCGTCCCGCCGAACGCGACGTCGATCAGCTGCATGCCGCGGCAGATGCCGAGCAGCGGCAGGTCGCGCTCGACCGCCCGGCGCGCGAGCGGGATCTCCGCCGCGTCGCGCTCGGGCCGCGTCCCGGTCGTGCAGTGGTGCGGCTCGGCGCCGTAGGAGGCCGGGTCGAGGTCGGCGCCGCCCGCGAGGATCAGCGCGTCGAGGTGGTCGAGCACCTCGTCGGGCTCCTCGCCGGTGCGGGCGTCGGGCGGGATCATCAGCGCGACCCCGCCGCCCTCCTGGATCGCGTCGACGTACGCGCGCGAGAGCAGGAACGCCTCGCGCTCCCAGACCGTCCAGCGCGCGTGCTCGAGCGCCGTGCAGATGCCGATGACCGGCCGCGCCATCTGGCTCGGCTTACCCGGGCCCCGGGCTTAGGATGCCGCGCATGCCCGTCACCCTCCCAGATCTCGAGACCGTCGCGCTGTCGCGCGGCGCGTCCAACGAGGCCGCGCTGCGGATCGAGCTGAACCGCCCGGACCGGATGAACGCCTGGGACAAGCAGCTCGGGCTCGACCTGCTCGCCGCGGTCGAGCTGGCCGCGGGCGAGCCGTCGATCCGCGCCGTCACGATCACCGGCGCCGGCCGCGCGTTCTCGTCGGGCGCCGACCTGCGCGCCGGCTTCGACCCGCGTCCCGACGGGCGGCCGGACGTCGGCACCGCCCTGCGCGAGCGCTACCACCCGATCATCACCGGGATCCGGCGGATGCCGAAGCCGGTGCTGGCGGCGGTCAACGGGCCGGCGGTGGGGATCGGCTGCTCGCTCGCGCTCGCCTGCGACCTCGTGCTCGCGCGCGAGTCCGCCTACCTGCTGCTCGCGTTCGTGAACATCGGGCTCGTCCCGGACGGCGGCTCGTCCGTCTTCGTCCCCGCGCGCGCCGGCGCCGGGCCGCGCCGCCGCGATGGCGATGCTCGGCGAGCGGATCCCGGCCGCGCAGGCGCACGCCTGGGGCCTGGTCGACCTCGTGGCGCCCGACGACGGACTTCGCCGGCGCGGTCGACGCGCTCGAGGAGCGGCTCGCCACGGGCCCGACCCGCTCCTACGCCGCGTCGAAGGTCGAGGTCAACGCGCGCGCGTACGCCAACTTGGACGAGCAGCTCGAGCTCGAGGCCTCGCTGCAGGAGGAGATGGCCGGCTCAGGGGACTTCGCGGAGGGCGTCGCGGCCTTCCTCGAGAAGCGCACGCCCCGGTTCGCCGGGGAGTGAGCAATCCGCCCCGATCAGTCAATACACTGCGCTCGCCGATGGACCGCCGCCGCCCGATGAGAGTCATCCTCAGCGCCCTCGCACCGGCCCTCGCGGCGCTGCTGCTGACCGCGGTGCCGGCGTCCGCGGGGCTGATCCTGCCGGAGGCCGGGCCGTCGTCCAACGCGCAGGACACCCGCACGCTCTACGCGATCATCCTGGTGATCGCCGTCATCGTCTTCCTCGGCGTCGAGGGCGTCCTGATCTACTGCCTCGTCAAGTACCGCGCCAAGCGCGGGCGGGTCGCGGCGCAGATCCACGGCAACACGCGGCTCGAGATCGGCTGGACGGTCGGCGCCGCGGTGATCCTCGTCTTCCTGACCGTGGCGACCTTCGTGATGCTCCCCGGGATCAAGAACCCCGCCGAGTCGAGCATCGACGCGAACGGCAACCCGGTCGCGTCCAACGCCGCCTTCGCGTCGACCGACCAGGAGGCGCCGCCCAAGGGCGTCGCGATGAACATCAAGGTCGACGGCATGCAGTACGTGTGGCAGTACACGTACCCGGCGATCGACGGCAAGAAGGTCTTCTCCTACACGGACATGCACGTGCCGGTGGGCATGACCGTGACGCTCGACATCGGCTCGAACGACGTCCAGCACTCGTGGTGGATCCCGAAGCTCGGCGGCAAGATGGACGCGCTCCCGGGCTACACGAACAAGAGCTGGTTCAAGGCCACCGAGCCGGGCGTCTTCGTCGGCCAGTGCGCCGAGCTGTGCGGGCGCAACCACGCCAACATGTACGCGCGCGTCATCGCGGAGCCGTACGACGAGTGGAAGGCCTGGTACGACCGGCAGGCCGACGACATCAAGGCGGCCGAGCAGGCCGCCGCGCAGGGCCGCAAGGAGCTCGAGCAGGACGAGGGCAGCGCCTCGGTCCCCGACGACAGCGGCGGCAGCTCCTCCTCCGACGGATCCGAGTAGAACGAGACCTGAATGGCCATCGCCGACCGCACCGCCGTCAAGCCGCCCCGACCGCAGATCATCGTCCACGGTGTGCGGCCCGAGCCGAAGGGCTGGACGTCGTGGATCACGACGACCGACCACAAGCGGATCGGGATCCTCTACCTCTGGACGGTCGCCGCGTTCTTCGTGCTCGGCGGCGTCGAGGCGCTGCTGATCCGGCTCCAGCTCGGCGCGCCGGAGAACACGCTGCTCTCGCCCGAGCGCTACAACCAGCTCTTCACCATGCACGGCACGACGATGGTCTTCCTCGTCGTCGTCCCGGTGTGGGCCGGCCTCGCGAACTACCTGCTGCCGCTGATGATCGGCGCGCGCGACGTCGCCTTCCCGCGCCTGAACGCGTGGTCGTACTGGATGTTCCTGTTCGGCGGCCTCGCGCTGTACGCGTCGTTCCTGTTCACGCCGCCCGAGGCCGGCTGGTTCTCCTACGTGCCGCTCTCGACGAAGGAGTACTCCCCGTCGGGCGGCCAGGACGCGTGGATCTTCATGGCCCACCTCACCGGCCTCTCGTCGATGCTCGGCGCGGTCAACTTCATCGCGACGATCCACAACATGCGCGCGCCCGGCATGGGCTGGGGCCGCCTGCCGCTGTTCGTGTGGACGATCCTCATCTACTCGTACCTGATCGTCCTGGCCCTCTCGTCGCTCACCGCGACGGTGACGATGCTGCTGACCGACCGCCACTTCGGGACCCACTTCTTCGACCCGACGCAGGGAGGGTCGGCGCTGCTGTGGCAGCACCTGTTCTGGTTCTTCGGGCACCCCGAGGTCTACATCTTCGTGTTACCCGCGTTCGGGGTCTTCTCCGAGGTCCTGCCGGTCTTCGCGCGCAAGCCGATCTTCGGCTACAAGGCGATCGCGGCGGCGACCGCGGGCATCGCCTTCCTCGGCATGCTCGTCTGGGCGCACCACATGTTCGCCACGCCGAGCGCGACCGTCGTGCTCGCCTTCTTCATGCTCTCGAGCTTCGTCATCGCGGTCCCGACCGGGGTGAAGATCTTCAACTGGCTCGCGACGCTGTGGCGCGGGACGATCGAGTACCGCGTGGCGCTGCTGTACGCCGTCGGCGGGATCGGCACGTTCGTGATCGGCGGCATCACCGGCATCTTCCTCGCGGTGTTCCCGGTCGACTGGCAGCTGACCGACACGTACTTCGTCGTCGCGCACATGCACTACGTGGCGTTCGGCGGCAGCGCGTTCGCGATGTTCTCCGCGCTCTACTTCTGGTTCCCGAAGATCACCGGGCGGATGCTGTCCGAGCGGATGGGCACGGTCGGGTTCTGGCTCACGCTGATCGGGTTCAACGTGACGTTCCTCGTCCAGCACTCGGCCGGACTGAGCGGCATGCCGCGGCGGATCTTCGAGTACCAGTCCGACTCCGGCTGGTGGGTCTACAACCTGATCTCGACGATCGGCGCGTTCATCATCGCGCTCGCCGTCCTGATCACGATCATCAACGTCGTCCGCTCGCTCAAGCACGGCGCGATCGCGGGCCCGGACCCGTGGAAGGCGAACACGCTCGAGTGGTTCGTCAGCTCGCCGCCGCCGGAGCACAACTTCGACGTCGTCCCGCGCGTGCGCTCGGTCGAGCCGATGAAGGACTACCGGCGCCAGGTCGAGGAGGAGACGGGCGCGAAGCAGCGCTTCGAGGCCGGCCGCCCGATGGTGCACGTCTGAGGGGCTGATCGGTGGAGGCGTCCCGCATCCACACCGCCGCCCCCGCCGCGTTCGCGGCCGGAGGGCTGCGGCAGCTCGTCGGCGACTACGTCTGCCTGACGAAGCCGAAGGTCCAGTCGCTGCTGCTGCTGACGACGATCACGACGATGTACGTCGCCGGGGATCCGTCGCTGCAGCTCGTGTTCTGGACCGTCCTCGGCGGCTCGCTCGCCTCGGGCGGCGCCGGCGCCGTCAACCACTGGTACGACCGCGACATCGACGCGCAGATGGCGCGCACGGCCACGCGGCCGGTGCCCGCCGGGCGGATCTCGCCGCGCGCGGCGCTGACGTTCGGGATCGTGCTCGCGGCGCTGTCGTTCGTCCAGCTCTCGCTGACCGTGAACGTGCTGAGCGCGGCGCTGGCGCTCAGCGGCTTCCTCGGCTACGTGTTCGTCTACACCGTCTGGCTCAAGCGCACCACGCCGCAGAACATCGTCATCGGCGGCGCGGCCGGCGCGGTGCCGCCGCTCGTCGCCTGGGCGGCGGTCACGGGCGGCATCTCGATCGAGGCGCTGTACCTGTTCGCGATCGTCTTCTACTGGACGCCGCCGCACTTCTGGGCGCTCTCGCTGCTGATGAAGGACGAGTACGCGCGCGTCGGCGTGCCGATGATGCCGGTCGTGCGCGGCGAGGCCGAGACGCGGCAGCTGATCGTCCTCTACACCGTGCTGCTCGTCGCGCTGACGCTGATGCCCGTCCTGTTCGGCTGGTTCGGGCTGATCTACGGCGCCGCCGCCGCGCTCCTGGGCGGCGTGTTCATCTCGCTCACGCTGCGGCTGTGGCGCGAGGCGCAGCGGTCCAGCGCGCTGCGCGCGTACCTGTTCTCCCTGGCCTACCTCGCGCTGCTGTTCTGCGCGATGGTGGTGGACGCCCGGCTGTAGACTGCGCCGCTGATGGACCGCCGGCTCGCCCGCAAGAACCTCCGGACCGCCTTCGTCGTCTGCGCGATCATGCTGTTCATGTTCGCCATGACCTGGCTGGCGGCGCTGGTCTACACCCAGTGAGCACCGAGCCCGAGGACACCACCCTGGCCCCGCCGGCCGGCGAGCAGATCCATCTGCCGGAGCCGAGCCTGCTGCCGATGCTCAACGCGGTCGGGATCTCGATCGCGATCATCGGCATCCCGATCTCGCTGATCCTCGTGATCCCGGGCCTGGTGCTGTTCCTCGTCACCGCCGCGGTCTGGATCGCGAAGACGCGGCGCGAGATGGACGAGCTCCCGCTCGACCACTCGGCCGGGCATTAGTGCTCCGCGGGTCATCCTGACCGCGTCTGACCGCCTGCCCGGCATCCCTGCCGGAGCTTGACCGGGCTTCGCCCTCCCGCTGCGCCCCTACGAGGCGAGCGAGGCGGACTGCGGCACGTCGCAGGTCGCGCCGTCGTCCGTCCAGCAGCGCACGATGTCGCGGACGGAGAGGATCCCGGCGATCTCCCCCGCGTCGACGACGACGAGATGGCGGAAGCCGCCCTTGACCATCGCGGCGGCAGCCTGCTCGAGCGACCACGACGGGCTCGCGAACACGAGGTCGGCGGTCAGGTGGTCGGCGACCTTCTCGGCGTCCGGGTCCTGGCCGCCGGCGATCGGACAGCAGGACGTCGCGCTCCGTGATGATCCCCGGCCCCATCCCGTCGGGGTCGTGGACGACCGCCGCCCCGACGCGCCGCTCGGCCATCGCCGCGGAGGCCTCGCGGAGCGTGTGCCCCGGTCCGACGGTCAGGACCACCGTGCTCATTCCCTCCCGGACCTGCATCGTGACGAACCCCTTCCCGGTTCGCTTGCGACGATCGGCACAAAGTCTACCCATCCGCGCCGGCGGATGCGCCGGTTTCTCCAGATGAACGCGCACGGTCAGGATGAGCGGCGCGGCGCCAGGAGAGAACGGTCGGTCTCCCTCCGGTAATCCGGACTCCGGGTAGTGGCGCGTATCCACTCACGTGCCGACCCAACGCCCTGCCACCGTTGCGCTGCGCTCGAGCCTCTACGAGGACGCGACCGCGATCGTGGCCCACGAGTACCAGGACGATCTCTCGCTCGACGACATCGCCCGCCGCGTCGCCTCCTCCCGCCGCCAGCTGCAGCGGGCGTTCTCCGAGGTGGGGAACACGACGTTCCGCGACCAGCTGACCCGCGTGCGCATGGATCGCGCCGGCGAGCTGCTCGCCCATCGCGGGCTGACGATCCGCGAGGTGGCGCACCGCGTGGGGTACCGGCAACCCGCGCAGTTCGCCAAGGCGTTCCGCCGCCATCACGGCGTCGCGCCGTCGGAGTTCCGCGCCCGCCGCGCGCATCGCGCGGCCACCGCGACGCTCGCCGCCTGACCCCGGCAGGGCGCGGCCGCGCCCGGGTGGGCCGCTATCGGTTCCCTCCGTCGTGCGACTTCGGTAATTTGCCGCGTCCATGGGTCGGGAGAGCTGATGGCGACGGAGCGCGAGGAGACGGGCCGCGAGGAGACGCCTCGGGAGGAGCGGTCGCATTTCCTGCAGCTGCTGGTGATCGGGCTGATCGCCTCGATCATCGGCATCGCCGCTCGGCCTGCTGATCGACTGGTGGCCGGCCCAGGGCAGCGCGGAGGCCAGCCAGGTCGACACGCTCTACGACGTCCTGATCATCTTCTCCGTGCCGATGTTCGTGCTCGTCGTCACGGTCGTCCTGTACTGCGCGTGGCGCTACCGGATGAAGCCCGGCGAGGAGGAGCTCGACGGCCCGCCGATCCACGGCAACACGCGGCTGGAGATCATCTGGACCGCGATCCCGGCGATCATCCTCGTCGCGCTGTGCTCCTACTCGTTCGCGGTCCTGACGGACATCGAGGACGCCGACGCGCGGGCGCTCAACGTGCGCGTGGTGGGCGAGCAGTTCACCTGGACCTTCTACTACCGCGACGGCTCCGGGAAGGAGATCGCCTCGCCGCAGCTGTACGTGCCGCAGCGGCCAGCAGGTCAACTTCACCGTCCAGTCGCAGGACGTCATCCACGACTTCTGGGTGCCGGCCTTCCGCGTGAAGATCGACGCGGTGCCCGGCATCAACACCCACCTGCGGGTCACGCCCGACCGCGTCGGCGACTACCCGGTCATCTGCGCCGAGCTGTGCGGCCTCGGCCACTCCGTCATGCGGCAGACCGCGCACGTGATGCCGGCGCGCGACTTCCAGCGCTGGCTGGACAACGGCGGCAAGACCGACGAGCAGGCCCAGGCCGAGCAGGACGCCGACACCGGCGCCGGCGGCGGCGCGCCCGACGGCAAGACGCTCTTCACCGAGAACGGCTGCGGCGCCTGCCACGCGCTCGCCGACGCGGGGACGACCGGCGGCACCGGCCCGGACCTCGACGACGTCCTCGCCGACAAGGACGCGGCCTTCATCAAGGAGAGCATCACGGACCCGGGCGCCGAGATCGCGCCGGGCTTCTCGGACGGGATCATGCCGACGAACTTCGGCCAGACGCTCGAGCCGGCCGAGCTGGACGCGCTGGTGAAGTACCTTGACGACGTGAGCGGCAAGTGAGGGGACATCGATGACCGCCAAGCTGCGCGCACCGGGCTGGTACCGGGCGGGGTTGTTCGTCGTCCTCGGGGTCCTGTTCGCCGCCGTCATCGTGACGGCGATCCGCGAGGCCTACGGCTTCTCGACCCCGTTCGACGGCTCGCGCGGCTGGGACGTCAACTGGCAGGACGCGGTGCTGATCGTGTCGCTGCTGGCGGCGCCGCTGTTCTTCTTCGTCGGCCTCGGGGCGTTCGACTACTGGTTCTACTGGGCCGCCGGGCGCCCGACGCGGCCGGAGGACCACTCGAGCCACGGCGCGACGAGCTGGCGCGACTACTTCCGCGTCAACACCGACCACAAGGTGATCGGCATCCAGTACGTGGTCACGTCGTTCACGTTCATGCTGATCGGCGGGCTGCTGGCGATGCTCGTGCGCGCGGAGCTCGCGGCGCCGGGCTCCCAGTTCGTCAACGCGAACGCCTACAACGGCCTGTTCAGCGTCCACGCGGCGCTGATGATCTTCCTGTTCATCATCCCGGTCTTCGCCGGGCTGGCGAACTACGTCCTGCCGCTGATGATCGGCGCGCCGGACATGGCCTTCCCGCGCCTGAACGCGCTCTCGTTCTGGATGCTGCCGGTCGCCGGCCTGATGATGACGGCGTCGTTCTTCGCCCCCGGCGGCTCGTTCGCCACCGGCTGGACGGCGTACGCCCCGCTCTCGACCTCGGTCCCGATCGGGCAGTTGTTCTTCACGATCGGGGTCCAGTTCGCGGGCGCGTCGTCGATCGCGACCGCGCTGAACTTCCTGGTCACGATCATCACCATGCGTGCGCCCGGGATGAGCTTCTGGCGCATGCCGCTGCTGGTGTGGGCGAACTTCTCGACCTCGCTGCTGGTCGTCATCGCCACCCCGTTCGTGGCCGCCTCGCAGTTCTTCGTCCTGCTCGACTACGCGCTCGGGTGGAACTTCTTCGTCCCGGAGAAGGCCGGCGACGTGCTGATGTACCAGCACGTCTTCTGGTTCTACTCGCACCCGGCGGTCTACATCATGATGCTGCCGGGCTTCGGGATCATCTCGGAGATCCTCTCGGTCAAGGCGCGCAAGCCGATCTTCGGCTACCGCATGATGGCCTTCTCGCTGCTCGCGATCGTGCTGCTCGGGTTCACGGTCTGGGCGCACCACATGTTCGTGTCCGGCATGCAGAGCTGGATCCGGATACCGATGATGGTCACGACCGCGATCATCGCGGTGCCGACGGGGATCAAGATCTTCTCGTGGCTGGCGACGCTGTGGCGCGGGGTGCTGCACCTCGACACGCCGATGCTGTTCGCGCTCGGCTTCCTGACCATGTTCACGCTCGGCGGGATCTCCGGCGTGATGCTCGCCATGCTGCCCGTGTCGATCACGGTGAGCGACACCTACTTCATCGTCGCCCACATCCACTACGTGCTCTACGGCGGCTCGCTGTTCACGATCTACGCCGGCGTCTACTACTGGTTCCCGAAGATGACGGGCCGGATGATCGACGAGCGGCTCGGCAAGCTGCACTTCTGGCTGACGTTCGTCGCCTTCAACGCGACGTTCGCGCCGATGCACGTGATCGGGATCGAGGGCATGCCGCGGCGCGTCGCCGACTACCCGGAGCAGTTCGCGACCTGGAACCTGTTCATCTCGCTCGCCTCGTTCGTGCTCGGGCTCTCGACGCTCGTGTTCGTCTACAACGTCGTGCGCTCGTGGCGCACCGGCCGCCGGGCCGAGGCCAACCCGTGGCGCGCGCTCACGCTCGAGTGGCAGGTCTCGTCGCCGCCGCCGATCTTCAACTTCGACCGGGTGCCGACCGTCGTCGGCGGTCCCTACGAGTACGGCGTCCCGGGCGCCGTCCACGGGATCTTCCAGCCCGCGGGCGAAGAGGCACGAACACCGACACCGGTCGCGGCCGGTGAGAGCAGCCGCGAGTAGGGGGAGAGCAGACGATGGCGGAGGTACTGGTCCTCGCGAACGAGACGATCGGCGGCAAGAACCTGCTGGATGCCGTGCGCGAGCGCGCGGCGCAGGGCGATGCGCGGTTCCACGTCGTCGTCCCCCAGACGCGCCCGAGGCACGGCAACGTGATCTACGACGAGGCCGTGCGCGATTCCGCGCAGGTGCGCGTCGACCTCGCGCTCGCGTTCATGCGCGAGGAGGGGATCTCCGGGCGCGGCGAGGTCGGCGACGGCGATCCGCTGAACGCCGCGCATGACGTGATCGCCGACCGCGGGATCTCCGAGATCATCGTCTCGACGCTGCCCGAGTCGACCTCCGGCTGGATGCGGCGCGACCTGATCGAGGCGCTCGAGAACGACACCGGGCTCCCGGTCAAGCACGTCGTGGTCGACCTCGAGGAGGAGGGCCTGCCGTTCGACGTGACGCTCGTGGTCGCGAACCAGACGGTCGCCGGCGGCGAGCTGGTCGAGCGGCTCAAGGCGCTCGCCGAGCAGGGCCCGCACCGGTTCATCGTCGTCGTGCCGCAGGACAGCGGCGACGGCCGCGCGGTCCGCTCGGCGCGCGAGCGGCTGTCCACGCTGCTGGAGTCGCTCGAGTCCGAGGGGATCGTCGCCGCGGGCATGATCGGCGACCCCGACCCCTACACGGCGACGATGAACGCCGTGCAGTTCTTCCACATCTCCGAGATCGTCATCTCGACGCTGCCCGAGGGCTCGTCGAAGTGGATGGCGGACAAGCTCACCGAGCGCGTCGCCAAGGCGACCGAGAAGCCGGTCGAGCACGTCGAGTCCTCGGCGGAGCCGGTGCAGGCCTGATGGAGGCCGGCGCCGCCACCGCCGGGCACGTCGCCCACGAGCACCACGGCCCGCCGCCGGCCAACCGGTCGTCGCGCGTCGACCCGTCGCTGCTCGGGATGGGCCTTTTCATCATCTCCGAGGTGATGGTCTTCGGGGCCTTCTTCACGGCCTACTTCTTCATCCGGGTCGTGCAGGGCGCCGAGTGGCCCGCGGAGGGCGAGCACCTGCCGAAGGTCATCGCGGGCGTCAACACGGCGATCCTGATCTCGTCGTCGTTCACGCTGCACTGGGCCGAGCACGCGCACAAGCAGGGCAACCGGCGCGGCCTGCAGGCGGGCATCCTCACGACGTTCCTGCTCGGCTGCACGTTCCTCTTCATCCAGATCAACGAGTACGTCCACATCGGGTTCTCGCCGCAGGACAACGCGCAGGGGACGATCTTCTACGGCCTCACCGGCCTGCACGGCGCGCACGTGTTCGTCGGGCTCACGCTGCTGTCGTTCGTCACGATCCGGGCGTTCCGCGGGCACTTCACGCAGGAGGACCACCGCGGGATCGAGGTGCCCGGGATCTACTGGCACTTCGTCGACGTGATGTGGATCGTCGTGTACCTCACGGTCTACATCCTCTAGGCAGGGCCGTGGAGAACCCGCTGCGCACCGAGGCCGGGGCGTTCCGCCTCCTCCTCTACGTGATCGCGGTGGCAGTGGCGATCGGCGCCATCGTGCTGATCGTGCGCGCGCTCTGAGGCGGGGCGCGCCAGACTGTGACGGTCGATGGCGATCGTCGTCTGGCTCATAGTCGCGGAGGCGCTGTACGTGCGGGCGCTGCGGATCCTCGCGCGCCGCGGCGTCGCGGTGCCGCGCCTGCAGGTCGTCCTCTGGCACCTGGGGCTCTCGCTGCAGGCGATCGCGCTGCTCTCGCCGATCGGGACGCACGCCGACACGCTGCTGACCGCGCACATGGGCGAGCACATCCTGCTGGCCGATCTCGGCGCCCCGCTCCTGCTGGCCGGGCTCCGCAACCCGGTCCTGGTCTTCTTCCTGCCGCGTGACGTGCTCGTGCCGCTGGCGCGCGCGCCGCGGCTGCGCGGGGCGTTCCGGTGGCTGCGCCACCCGCTCGTCGCGCTGCCCGTCTACACGATCGTGCTCTACACGTGGCACTTCTCGTTCTTCTTCGAGGCCGCCGTGCGGCATGACCTCGTGCACGTGCTCCAGCACGTGAGCTTCGTCGTGATCGGGATGCTCGTGTGGTGGTCGGTGCTGGAGCCCAAGCGCCGCCAGCTCCACGGCGACCTGTGGAAGATCGGCCACATCCTCGGGAGCGCGGATGATCGGCATGTTCCTCGGGATGGCCTTCGTGCTGATCCGCCACCCGATCTACACGGGCGTCTACGGCAGCGGCGACCGCGACGGGATCAGCGCCATGGCCGACCAGCAGACCGCCGGGGCGATCATGGTCGGGGTCGACATCCTGATCATGGTCTTCGCGCTCGCCTTCTTCTTCTGGCAGGCGGCGCGCCAGCACGACCGCGACGTGGCGGCCGAGGCGGAGCAGGCGGCGGCGACGCTGCCGCGCGCCCCTACTTGACGGTGAGCTTGCCCTCCATGCCGCCCTCGCGGTGGCCCGGCACGGAGCAGTAGAACGTGTAGTCGCCGGGCTTGAGGTCGGCCTTCAGGGTCGAGGTGCCGCCGCCCTGGACGACCTCGCCCTTCTCCGCCACGCCGTTGCCCTCGATCGCGATGTCGTGCGGGATCGAGGCGTCGTTCTTGGAGTTGATGGTGATCGCGCCGGGCTTCGCCTCGGCGCTGCCGAACTGGTACGCGAGCGCGCCGGAGGCGACGGTCGGGATGTCGAGCGTCCCGCCCTGCTCCTGCGCGACCTTGTCGTTCTGGGTCTGGCCCGCCTTGGCCAGGCGGCCGGTGTCCTCGCCGGGCGCGCTGGCGGCCGACGCCACGTAGGCGGCGACGTCCTCGGCGTCCTCACCCTTGACGAGGTCGGCGGGCATGCTGGGCAGCTGCTTGCCGGTCTGCGGGTCGAACTGCGCCATCCGGTTCGGATACAGGATCTGGCGGTGGACGATGCCCTCGATCGTGGAGCGCTCGTAGCCCTCCTTGAGCGACTGCTGGAAGGCCTGGTCGAGGTTCGGGCCGCTGACGCCCTTGGCGCCGGCGCGGGCCAGCGTGTGGCACGCCGCGCACTTCTCCACGAACAGCGTCTTGCCGTTGACCAGGTTGTCGCCGTCGTCCTTGAGCTCGCAGCCGGTGAGCGACACCGCGGCGATGCACCAGGAGCAGCGCGATCCGGATCCGTCCTCCACTCATGGCGCGGCATCCTACCTTTCCGCGGGGCGGCGCGAGCCGTGCGCGGAGCCCGCGCGGATCAGGGCAGCGGGAGGTCGTCGAGGCGGCCCTCGGCGGCCGCGACGACCTTCCTGGCGACGCCGTCCCACGAGTAGCGCTCGCGCGCCACGCCGACGATCCGCTCGCGCGTCGCCGACCGCAGCGCCGCCGGCGCCTCGAGCCAGCTCGCGAGGTCCTCGGCCAGCTGCGTGACCGAGTGCGGGCCGACCTGGAAGGTGAGCCACGGGCGCACCTGCGGGTCGACCGCCGCGGCCAGCGAGGCGGCGACCTCGGCCATGCCGGAGTGGCCCGCGACGACCGGGAACGCGCCGCAGGCCGCGGCCTCGGCGGCGACCATGCCGAACGCCTCGGGGAACGTGCTCGGCATCGCGACCGCGTCCGTGACCGGCAGGACGTCGGTCAGCTCGCCGTGGTCCAGGCGGCCGGCGAAGTGGATCTCGTCGGTCATGCCGGCCGCGGCGGCCCGGTAGGCGGCCGCCTCGGGGCCGAGCGAGTCGAGGAAGGCATCGAGCTCCGGCAGCTTGCGGCCGTCCTCCGCGCGCAGCGCGCGGGCGGCGTCCAGGTCGCCGCGCGCCAGCTCCGTGGCCAGGCCCTCGAGCGCGCCGCGGAAGGCGCCGAAGCCGACGATCAGCAGCCGCGCGTCCGGCACCCGGCCGCGCACCAGCGGCCATGCCGCCAGCAGCAGCTCGACGCCCTTGGAGGCGATCAGCTTGCCGATGTAGACCACGATCCGGTCGCGGGCCGGGTCGAGCGCGCCGAGCGCGGCGGCGGCCTCCGCGGTCGAGCGCGCGAACGAGGAGCCCGCGTCCGCCTCCGGCGGGGCCGCCGCGAGCTCGGCGCGCAACCGCTCGAGCCCCGCGGCCGCGGCCTCCGGCTCGCGCGGCGTGAAGTGGCCGACGTCGACGCCGGGCGGGCCGAGCCGCGTCTTCGCGGTCACGGCGGGGTCGTCGAGCGCCGCCCACAGGCTCTCGGCGGTGTGGCGCGAGCCGACGAGGATCCCGCGCGCGGGCGCGAGCCCGGCGCGCGCGGCGGGCATGAACCGCGGATAGGGCTTGACCGTGTACTCCAGCGCGCTGCCGTGGACCTTGACCGCGTACGGGACGCCGGTCCCTTCGAGCGCGCGGGCGAGGATCGCCGGGCCCATCACGAGATGGTTCGCGAGCGCCACGTCGGGCCGCGCGCGCGCCACGACCTCCCGCACGGCCGCGACGTTGCGGGCGATGTAGTCCTCGACCTGCTCGTCGCTCAGCTCGTCGAAGGGCAGCGCCGTCACGCCGTCGTAGCGGTCGGCGACGTAGACCGGGAGGATCCCGCCGATGTCGGGCCGGTAGGCGATCGCGCGCGCCGGATCGCGCCGCGCGGTCAGCTGCAGCGCGCCGCCGTCCCAGTCGCCGGCGGCGTCGATCCACGGCAGCTCGAACGGCGCGCGGTCCTGGCTGACCATCGCCACCTCGTGGCCGTTGCGCGCGAACGCCTCGCCGAGCGCGGCGTTGTACTCGTTCGAGCCGGTCCCGCGCAGCAGGTAGCCGTGGAAGATGAGAACGCGCATGCAGGCGACCCTACTTCGCCGGAGCCGTTGCTACGCTGCCCGCGTGAGTTCGCGCCAGCTGTACCGCTTGCGCACGCCGTCGACCGGCCGCGAGGTCCTGCTCCCCGCCGAGGAGGGCGAGACCTACCTCGACCGCGACACCGGCGAGCCGATGGAGATCGTCGGCAAGGTCCTCCCGGCCGCGCCCTCGGAGTCGTCGCTCCCGTGGGCGGTCGAGAACCTGCGCTTCTGCAACTGGTGCGACCAGCTGGCCCAGAAGGACCTGAACGACTGCCCGACGTGCGGCCGCCGGATGGCCGCGCTGCCGCGCTGACCCGCCCGCCTGCCATGCGCACCCCGCGCACAGCCCTCTTCGCCGTCCTGGTCGCCTTCGCCGCGCTCGTGGTCGCCGGCTGCGGCGGCGGCGAGGTCGACGCCGACGAGGTCCCGGGCGCCGCGCCCGCGCTCAGCGTCCCGAGCGACAGCGACATCGGGAGCGGCGACAGCGCGAGCTCCGACAGCAACTCGAGCACGGACGACTCGAGCAGCAGCGACACGAGCGACGACACCTCGGACAGCGGGACCTCCGGCACCGGCACGACCGGCACCGGCACCACGGGCACCGGCACGACCGGCGGGACCACCACCCCGTCGACGAGCGGCACCACCGGCGGCACGGGCACCGGGACGGGGACCACGACGCCGTCGACCGGCGACGGCGGCACGACCGACACCCCGCCGGCGGCCGGCTCGGCGCCGGAGCAGTTCGAGAGCTTCTGCGAGCAGAACGCCGGCGCCTGCTGAGGCCGGATTCCCGCGCGGAGCGGGGATTCGTGCGTCAAGCCCAGGGGCCGCCGGGCCGATACAGGACCTCAGCCGTCCGGCCGAAGGTCCTCCTCCCCTGTCAGTCGCCCCTGGTACCCGAGCGCATGTCGCACATGCGCCGCTGCGCCGCCTCTCCGAGGCGGCCCTGGTCGCGCGCGCGCCCGCGGCCGTGCTCGACGCGCTCCTCAGCGAGCTGAGCCGGGCGCTCCCGCCCGCCGCCGTCGTGCTGCTGGAGCCGTCCGCCCCGGACGCGGCCGACGTCGTGGCCACGGCCCGCACGCGCGAGGACGGCGGCCGCCTGCTCGTGCCGGTCGCCTTCGGCGGCGACGTCCACCAGGTCGCGGCGCTCACGCTGCCCGGCGAATGGTCCCCGGAGGCCGTCATGCTCGCCGAGACGCTCGCCAACCTGGCCGCGCTCGGCCTCGCCCGGCTCGACTCGGAGCGCCGGCGGACCGCCCAGGACGGGCGCGACAAGGCGCTCGCCCGCGCCGCCCACGCGCTCAACGTCTCGCACGCGCTGCAGGAGGTGCTCGACACCCTCGCGCGGGAGGCCGACGCCGCCGTGGCGGGCAGCGTGGCCGGCTTCCACCTCGTCGACGAGGACGGGACCGGGCTCGCCACCGCCGGGCACCGGATGCCCGCCGAGTGGTTCGGCGACCGCCTCGTGCCGGGCGCGGGCGTCGCGGGCCGCGTCCTGGCCACGGCGATCGCCGCGGTCGAGCCCGCGCCGGAGTACGAGCCCTCGCTCCCGCCGCTGCCCGGGCTGAAGACGGTCGCGGCCGTCCCCCTGCGCGAGGGCGGCGAGCTGTGCGGCGTGCTGACCGTCGGCTTCGCGGACGAGCGCGCGGTCGGCGCCGAGGACCTGCAGGTGCTCGAGGCGATCGCGGACCTCGCCGTCGTCGCCTGCCACAACGCGGCCGCCTACGACGACGTCCGCACCGCGGCGAGCACCGACGCCCTCACCGGGCTGCTCAACCACGGCGCGATGCAGGTGCGGGTCCGGGAGGAGGTCGCCCGCGCGGCGCGCGACGGCCAGCCGCTGTGCTGCGTGCTGATCGACCTCGACGACTTCAAGCGCGTCAACGACGAGCACGGACATCCCGCCGGCGACGCGCTGCTGCGGCGCGTCGCGGATGCGCTGCGCGCCGAGGTCCGGCAGTACGACCATCTCGCGCGCTACGGCGGCGACGAGTTCGTCATCGTCCTGCCCGGCACCGGCGAGGCGGCGGCGCGGGCGGTCGCCGAGCGGGTCCGCACGCGCGTGCGCGCGGGTGTCCCGGGCGAGCGCGGCGCGGACTGCTCGATCGGCGTCTCCGCGTGGGAGCCGACGATGGACGCCGACGCGCTGCTCGCGGCCGCGGACCGCGCGCTGCTGATGGCCAAGCGGACCGGCAAGGGCCGCGTGGCGATGGCCGACCCGAACGCCGAGGAGGAGCTGGCCCGGCTGCGCGGCGCCGACCTCTCCCCCGCCGCGGTCCACGCGCTCGCGGCGGCGATCGACGCGCGCGACGACGCGGCCCAGGGCAGCGCGGAGCAGGTCGTCGGCCTGGCGACCCGGGTCGCGATGCTGCTCGGCCTGACCGCCGACGCGGTCGATCGGATCGCCAACGGCGCGCTGCTCCACGACGTCGGCAAGCTCGCCATCCCCGACGAGATCCTGCGCAAGGTCGGCACGCTGGACGACGCGGAGTGGGACATCGTGTCCGAGCACCCCGTGATCGGGGAGGAGATCGTGCGCGACCTGCCCGGACTGGCCCCGCTCGCCCCGATCGTGCGCCACGAGCACGAGCACTGGGACGGCAGCGGCTATCCCGACGGGCTCGAGGGCCCGCAGATCCCGATGGGCTCGCGGATCATCCTCGCCTGCGACGCCTACGTGGCGATGATCACGCGCCGCCCGTACCGCCGGGAGCTGTCGCAGGACGCCGCGGTCGCCGAGCTGCGCGCCCGCGCGGGGTCGCAGTTCGACCCCGACGTCGTCGGCGCGCTGCTCGACGTGCTCGGCGCCCGCGGCTAGGCGGGCTTCTTCTTGGGCTCCACGGGCGGCTTCGGCGTCGTGATCATCGTGACGCTGTAGGCGAGCCGCGCGGTGCGGTAGAAGCACTTGTAGCGGGCGAGCGAGCGCAGGGTGGTCTGCGCGCTCTGCGTCTGGGTGTCGTCGCAGGCGTCGACGTCGCGGCTCGCGCGCCAGACGCTGTCGCGCGGCAGGCCGAGCGCGAGCGCCGGCGCCCAGGTCGGCACCGTCAGCGCGACGATCGAGCCCTTGACGACCGGGATCGTCGTCGTCAGCGGGAACTGGGTCGTCGTCCCGAACCACGGCGTGAGCGGCACGAGCGGGCTCTGGCCGAGCACCCGGCCGTAGTACCGGTCGCCGGACTTGAGCACCGTGATGCCCGCCTGCGAGGCGCCGCCGAGGTTCTCCTCGAAGAACGCCTGCTGCTTCTTGCCGGGCTTGCCGAGGCTGATCGTCCACGCGACGATCCGCCCGTCGCGCGGCACGACGAACATGTTCTTGGTCGCGCCGATGCGCGTCTGGAAGGCCGTGGTGCGCGAGATCACCTCGCACGGGCTCGCCGGGCAGCTCGGCGTGGCCGCCGGCGCCACGGCGCCGACCTCGACGACCTTGGCCGAAGCGGCGGCCGGGAGCGCGAGCGCCACCAGCAGGGCCGCGAGAAGTGTCCTGGTCATGCCCGCATTCAACACGAGCAGGCGGCAGAGGTTGCGATGGGGCGAGCGAAACGCCCCTGCAACCCTAGATCTTCTGGACGTTGACGGCCTTGGGGCCCTTCTCCCCGTTCTCCTCTTCGTAGCTGACCTTCGCTCCTTCGGCGAGCGAGCGATAGCCGTCGCCGATGATGCCCGAGAAGTGGACGAACAGATCCCGGCCACCCTCGTCGGGGGTGATGAAGCCGAAGCCCTTGTCGTCCGAGAACCACTTGACCGTCCCTGAAGCCATGCCTTCCCCACTGCTTTGGAGCTCATCGAACTCCGGAAATGTCGACCGGCCGTAGTAACCGGTCCTAACACTGACAAACCTATTCAGAACGTGCGCTTTTGCGCAAGGGTCCAGAGGAACAGGTTTTCAGCCAGTGAGAGCGGCGGCCGCGGCGGCGATCTCGTCGCGATCGCCGGGGCCGGGCACCCAGGGGAGCCGCAGCGGGTCGCCCACGTAGCGCGGGATGACGTGGATGTGGAAGTGGAAGACGGTCTGCCAGGCCTCGCGCCCGCACGCGTTGAGCAGGTTGACGCCGTCGGCTCCGAGCTTGTCCTTGACGTCGCGCGCGAGCGCCTGCGCCGCCGCCGCGCAGGCGGCCAGGTCGTCCGCGCCGATCTCGAGCAGGTCGGCCGCGTGCTCGCGCGGGACGACGAGCAGATGGCCCCGCGTGGCGGGGTTGATGTCCATGAACGCGATCGTGCGCTCGTCCTCGCGGACCCGGGTCGAGGGGATCTCGCCGGCGACGATCTTGCAGAACAGGCAGTCGGGGTCTCGCATGCGCGGACCGTACACGTGGGCCGTGGCACGACCCACTGGGTCGTACGGGGATGCCGCCGGACCAGGACCGCCTGCGCGCCGTCGTCGAGCGGCTGGAGACGATCGACCGCCCGCCGGCGAGCGCGGGCGAGCGCGAAGCCGCGGAATGGCTGCGCGGCGAGCTCGAGCGGCTCGGCGCGCCGGCCCGGATCGAGGAGGAGCGCGCGACCGGCTCGTTCGCGGTCCCGGTGGCCCTCCTGGCGGCGGCCGGCGCGCTCGCCGGGCTCACCCGCGGCGCGCGCGGGCTCGCGGCCGCCGCCGGGCTCGGCGCGGCCGCGGCGATCGCCGACGACGTCTCCGGCGGCCCGCACGTCTTCCGCCGGCTGCTGCCGCGCCGGACCACGGCGAACGTCGTCGCCGAGGCCGGCGACCCCGACGGCGCCGAGACCGTCGTCTTCGTCGCCCACCACGACGCGGCGAACGGCGGGCTCGTCTTCCACCCCGGCCCGAACCACTGGGTCGCCGACACGTTCCCCGGCTGGTACGCGAAGCAGGAGACGTCGCCGCCGCTGATGCAGCTCGTCGTCGCCGGCCCGGCGCTCGCCGGGCTCGGCGCGCTGCTCGGCGTGCGCCCGCTGCGGCGGACCGGCGGCGTGCTGGCGCTGCTCGCCGCGCTGGCGGTCGGCGACATCGCCCTGCGGCGGGTCGTGCCGGGCGCGAACGACAACCTGGCGGCCGTGGCGGTGCTGACCGAGCTGGCGCGCCTGCTGCGCGACGAGCCGGTCGCCGGCGTGCGCGTCCTGCTGCTCTCGACCGGCAGCGAGGAGTCGTTCATGGAGGGGATGCGCGGCTTCGTCGCCCGCCACGCCGCCGACCTGCCGCGCGACCGCACGCGGTTCGTGGTGCTCGAGTGCGTCGGCGGCCCCGAGCTGATCGTGCTCGAGGGCGAGGGGATGCTGTGGATGCGCGACTACACGCGCGAGGTGCGCGACTGGCTCGCCGCCTGCGGCGACCGGGCCGGCGTGCGCCTGCGCCGCAACCTGCGCTCCGGCTTCGCCACCGACGCGCTGATCGCGCTCAAGGCGGGCTATCCGACCGGCGTCCTGGCCGCGATCGACCGCTACAAGATGGCCCCGCACTACCACTCGCAGCGCGACGTCGCGGCCAACCTCGACCTCGGCACCGTCGCGGCCACCGCGGCGGTCTGCCTCGAGGCGATCCGCTCGCTCAGCCGCCGGCCAGCTCCCGCGCGCGCCTGATCGCGTCGTCGCGGGTCACGATCGCGCCGGCGTAGCGGTCCTCCTCGAGCTGGGCGAGGAGCTCGCCCAGCCGCGGGCCCGCCTGGAGGCCGAGCTCGCGCGCCAGCTCGTCGCCGCGGACCAGCGGCGCGGGGCGCCCGGCGGCGCGCCGCTCGAACGCCGGGCCGAGCAGCTCGCGGGCGAGCTCGACGTGGGCGGCGATCGCCGCGTCGGCGTTGCGGCCGCGGGTCGCGAGCCGGTCGGCGACCGTGAACACGGTCACCTCGGGCGACCACGGTTCGGTCGCCTGGAGGTAGCGCCAGATCGCGCGCGGGCCGAGCGGCCGCTCGTGGACGAGGAAGCCGACCCGCAGGTGGTTCAGGCAGAGCGCGGCGACGTGGTCGGCGAGCTTGGCCGAGGCGCGCAGCCGGCGCAGCACGGCGCGGGCGAGCTCCGCGCCCTCGCGGTCGTGGCCCGGGAACCCGGCCACGCGCCCGTCGTCGCGCATGATCCGCGTCCACGGCTTGGCCGCGTCGTGCAGGAGCGCGGCGAAGCGCATCGCCTGGCCGCGCGTGAGCTCGTCCGCGAGCGGCTCGCGCAGCAGCGCGCCGACCGCACCCGCGTGCTCCCCGAACCCGGCGGCCAGCGGATCGTGCTCGATCGCCACGACCTCGTCGAGCACGGCGAGCGTGTGGTCGTGGACGTCGAGGTGGTGGAACTCGTTCTGCTCCACCCCGCGCAGCGCGACGAGCTCGGGCAGGACCTGCGCGGTGAGCCCGTGGGCGTCCATCAGCGTCAGGCCGGTGCGGACCGAGGGCGAGGCGATCACCTGCTTGAGCTCGCCGAAGATGCGCTCGGCCGCGACCCGCTCCAGGCCCGGCGCCGCGCGGGTCATCGCCGCCGCGGTCTCCGGCGCGATCGTCAGGTCGAGGTCGATCGCCAGCCGGACGGCGCGCAGCGCCCGCAGCGGGTCGTCGTCGAGCGCGGACGGGCCGACGGTCCGCAGCCGCCGCGCGCCGAGGTCGGCGCGGCCGCCGTGCGGGTCGAGCAGCTCGCCGCCCGCGAGCGGCTCGGCCATCGCGTTGACCGTGAAGTCGCGCGCGGCGAGGTCGGCGCCGATGTCGCCGTCGCGCAGCACGACGAGGTCGACGTGCCAGGCGCCGTGGTCGCCGACGACGCGCCAGGCCCCGAACGCCCCGGAGAGGCGGAACGCGGCGCCCCCGGTCGTCCGGGCGAGCGCCCGGGCCGCGTCCTTCGGGTCCTCCGGCACGGCGAGGTCCAGATCGGTCGTCGCGCGGCCGAGCAGCCGGTCGCGCACCGCGCCGCCGACGATCCAGGCCTCCGTGCCGGCGAACAGGGCGCGCGCGTCGTCGAGCAGGCTCACGCCGGCGCCCCGCCGCGGTGGTGCTCGCGCGGCACCCGCGGGCCGATCCCGCACGTGATCTCGTAGTTGATCGTCGCGAGCCGCCGCGCCCACTCCTCGGCCAGCACGCGCTCGCCCGCCGCGCGCGCCGAGCAGCACGACCTCGACGCCCGGCGCGGGCGGGTCGGGACCGAGGTCGACGGTGATGTTGTCCATCGACACCGTCCCCACCACCGGCACGCGGCGCCCGTCCACGAGCACGTCGCAGTCGTTGGTCAGCGCGCGCCGGACGCCGTCCCCGTAGCCGATCGGGACCGTGCCGATCCAGGTCGGCGCGGCGGCGACGAAGCGGCGCCCGTAGCCGGCGCTCTCCCCCGGGGCGATCGGCTTGACCTCGGCGAGGTAGGACACGAGCTCGAGCGCCGGCGCGAGCCCGTGCCGGGCGGGGTCGTCGCCGAACGGGTCCATGCCGTAGACGCCGATCCCGCAGCGGACGAGGTCCAGCCGCGCCTCCGGGATCCCCAGCGCGGCGGCGGAGTTCGCGGCGTGGAGCAGCAGGCCGTCGTGGCGCGCCCGCAGCGGCTCGGCCCAGGCCAGGAAGCGGGCGAGCTGCTCGCGCGCGAAGGCGGGGTCGTCGTCGGCGGTCGCGAAGTGCGTCATCGCCCCGGCCAGCCGCAGCCGCGGCGCCGCCGCCACCGCGGAGGCGACGCGCTCCGCCTCGGCGGCGTCGCGCGTCCCGAGCCGGCCCATCCCGCTGTCGAGCTTGACGTGGATCCCGGCCGCGTCCGCGTCGGGGTGCTCCGCGAGCTCCGCGACGGTCGCCTGGCGCCAGACGACCACGTCGGCGCGCGCCCGCAGCGCGACCGTCAGCTCCTCGGGCGAGAGCGCGCCCATCACCAGCAGCGGCCCGCCGATCCCCGCGCCGCGCAGCTCGGCCGCCTCCGCCGCGGTCGCCACCGCGAGCCAGCGCGCGCCGCCGGCCTGCGCGGCGCGGGCGGCGGGCACCGCCCCGTGCCCGTAGCCGTCGGCCTTGACCACCGCGCAGAGCGCCGCCGGGGCGGCGGCGCGCGCGAGCAGGGCCGCGTTGCGCTCGATCGCGGCGACGTCGACCCGGGCGAGCGCCCGCAGCATCGCTACGCGTTGACGAGCGCCTCGAGCACGTCGACGCGCGTCACCATGCCCTGCAGCGTCCCGTGCTCGACGACCGGGATCCGGTTGTGCTTGGACTCCGAGATCAGGCGCGCCGCCTCCTCGACGCTCGCGTCCGGCCCGATCGTCACCGGGTCCTCGGTCATCAGGTCCTTGGCCAGCGCCGCCGTCGCCTTGCGCAGGCGCTCCTCGAAGTGCTTCATCGGCTCGAGGAAGACGAGCCCGCCGAACAGCTCGAAGTAGTGCGGCAGGTGCAGGTCGCTGTTCTCGCCGGTCATCACCAGGTCCTGCTCGGTGATGATGCCGACGCAGCGGCCGCCCTCGTTGACGACCGGGATGCCGGTGAGCTCGTTCTGGTGCAGCGTCCGCAGCACCGACTCGACGCTGTCCTCGGGCCTGACCGTCGGGACGGCCGTGTCCATGATCTCCGCGACGGTCAGGGGCATCGGCCGCGGATCCTACGCGGCGAGGGCCGGCGGCAGCGCCGCGATCACGTCCGAGGCGATCACGCCGTCGGGCCCGTGCGGCTCCGCGGCGATCTGCCCGGCGCGGACGTGCGCGAAGACCGCCGCGCAGGCCGCGTGGGCGTGCGACATGCCCTTGGCGAGCATCGCGCCGGTCACGCCCGGAGAGGACGTCGCCCGTGCCCGCGGTGGCCAGCGCCGGCGCGCCGCCCGGCGAGATCGCCACGCGCCCCGACGGGGCGGCCACCAGCGTGTCGTCCCCCTTGAGCACGATCAGCGCCTTCGCCCGCTCTGCCGCCGCGCGGGCATGGTGCAGGCGGGCGCGCCCGATCTCCTCCGCGTCGACCTCCAGCAGCCGCGCCAGCTCGCCCGCGTGCGGGGTGAGGATCGTCGGCCAGCGGCGCCGGCGCAGCTCCTCGACCTGCCCGGCCATGGCGTTCAGCCCGTCGGCGTCGATCACGAGCGGGACGTCGATCCGCTGGACGAGCTCGCGGGCGAGCGCCTGCGCGCCCGGACTGCGGCCGAGCCCGGGCCCCAGCACGACCGCGTCGGCGCGCGCGACCGCCGCGACGGCCGCGTCGATCGCCTCCGGCGTCAGCGCCCCGTCCGCGTCGGGCAGGCCCTTGAACATCACCTCGAGCAGGCGCGTCGTGAACGAGAGCTCGGCGCTCGCGGCCGCGGCGACGGTGACGTAGCCGGCGCCGGCGCGGGCGGCGGCGAGCGCGGCCATCGTCGGCGCGCCGGTCAGCCCGCGCGAGCCGCCGATGATCACGACGTTGCCGGAGCTGAACTTGGTCGAGTCGGGCCCGCGGCGCGGCACGTCGCGCAGCACGGCGGGCGTGATCAGCCCGGCGTCGGCGTCGCCGGGCGCGCCCGCCGGGATCCCGATGTCGATCACGCTGGACCGCGCCCGCGTGCGTCTTCCCGGGCGCGATCCAGAGCCCGGGCATGGCGGCGTGGAACGTGGCGGTGGCGACGGCGCGGACCGCCGCGCCCGCCACCTCGCCGGTGCCGGCGTCGACGCCGCTCGGGACGTCGGCCGCGATCACCGGGGCGCGCGCGCCGTTGAGGTCCTCGATCACGCCGGCGCTCGCGCCCCGCGGCGCGCCGGTGGCGCCCGTGCCGAGCAGGGCGTCGACGAGCCCGGCGGCGCCGCTCAGGCGCGCGGCCGAGTAGCGGGCGGGCGCCGCGCCGGGCAGCCGGGCCAGCTGGGCGCCCGCGTCCTCGCTCAGCGCGTCGGGCTCCGACGTCAGCAGCACGTCCACGTCGCGCCCGGCGCGCCGCAGCAGCCGCGCGGCGACCAGCCCGTCGCCGCCGTTGTTCCCCTTCCCGCACACGACCGCGATCCGGCCGGACGGCACGTGCTCCCCGATCACGCGCGCCAGGCCCTCCCCCGCGCGCTCCATGAGGTCGAGCGACGGGATCCCCCGCGTCTCGATCGCCCACGCGTCGATCGCGCGCATCTGCGCGGCGTCCGGCAGCGGGTCCAGCCAGCGCGGCCGGCTCACCGCAGGACCGCCACGGCCCCGGCCATGCCCTTCGAGTGGGTCAGCGAGATCTCGACCTCGACGCCGAGCTCGCCCGCCCGCTCCGCGGCGCGCCCGCTGAGCCGGACCGACGGCGCGGCGTGCCCGCCGCCGAGCACCTCCACCTCGTGCCAGTCGCCGTCGGTGAGCGCCAGCGCCTTGGCGACGGCCTCCTTCACGCAGAAGCGGGCGGCCAGATGGCGGGCCGGCTCGCCGCGCTCGGCGGCGAACGCCCGCTCGGCGTCGGTGAACAGGCGCGCGGCAAGTCGCGGCCGGCGCTTCAGCGCCTCCGCGAATCTGCCGATCTCCATCAGATCGATCCCGACGCCGGTCATTCCCGGCGACAGGCTACCCTTGCCCGTTCGTGAACAGGGGGTGTCCGTTCGTCCATTCCGGGTTGACCACCTTACGGTGAATCGGTACTTGTAGAGGGCGGCAAGGAATGCCGTGGACGTGGACAGCCAGCTCCCCAGTCGCAGACAAGATGTCGGCGATGCAGGCAAGGAACAGGACACAAGAGCTATGCATCAGGCGGAACGAGGACGTGTCGAGGACGGACCCAGGCCCGACCGCGTCCGCATGCAGCGTCTTGAGCGTTCCTGCCCTCCGCGGGTAGACGAGAGCGAGGTGGAACGCTTGGAGTCACGGGAGGTTGAGCTCGAGCGTGAGCTTGCGGAGCTGCGCGACAAGAACGCGCAGCTCGAGCGCTTCGCGGCGATGGCGGCCCACGAGCTGCTGAAGCCGCTGATCATGACCGAGGCGTACGCCACGATGATCGCCGAGCGCGGCGGCCACGGGCTGGACCTCGACACCCGGCAGGACATCGACACGCTCGTGCGCGTCTCCTCGCGCATGCGGCTGCTCGTCGAGACGCTGCTGATGGAGGCGCGGCCCGGCGCCGAGCCGATGGAGCGCCAGGACGTCGACCTCGGCGAGATCCTCAACGACTGCGTCGAGATGCTCGGCGCCGACATCCGGGCGCGCGACGCCCACGTCGACATCGACGCGATGCCGGTCGTCGAGGGCAACCCCGCGATGCTCGCCGGCGTGTTCGGCAACCTGCTCTCCAACGCCCTGCAGTACGGGCCGCGGATCGGCGCCGAGATCCACGTCTCGGCCGACCGCACCGACGCCGGCTGGACCTTCTCGGTCGAGAGCCCCGGCCCGGTGATCCCCGAGCGCGACCGCGAGCGGATCTTCGAGCCGTGGGAGCGCGGGGCCGGCGAGCGCCGCGCCCGCGGCGTCGGCCTCGGGCTGGCGCTCGTGCGCCAGGTGGTCGAGCGCCACGGCGGCCGCGTCGGCGTCACGTCCCAGGACCCGACCGCCAACCGCTTCTTCTTCACGCTGCCGAGCTAGCTCGGCGGTTCCGACCGCATCCGGCGCGCGATCGCGACGGCCTCGTCGCGCGTCCGCGCGTCGAGCTTGCGCAGGATGTTCTTCATGTGCGAGCGGACCGTCTCGCTCGAGAGCACGAGCACGCTCGCGATCTGGTCGTTCGTGCGGCCCTCGGCGACGAGGTCGATGACCTCCCACTCGCGCGCCGTGAGCGGCGACTTGACCGGGCGCAGGCCGCTGGCCCCGTCCGGCGACCGGCGCAGCTGCTCGACCAGCCTCATGCTCATCCGGCGGCTGATCGCGGCCTCGCCGTTGAGCACGCCGCGCAGCGCCTGCGGGAGCACGTCGATGTCGACGTCCTTGGCGAGGAAGCCCGCCGCGCCCGCGCGCAGCCCGAGCATGCCGATCTCGTCCTCGTCGGTCGTCGTGAGGATGACCACGAGCTGGCGCGGGTTGTCCTTCACGATCCGGCGCGTGGCGGCGATCCCGTCGAGCTCGGGCATGACGACGTCCATGAGCACGACGTCCGGCTGGTAGTGCCGCGCGAGATCCACGGCCTGCCGTCCGTTGTGTGCCTCGGCGATCACGATCATGCCGGCGCGCTGGAGCGCCTCCTTGATCATCTTGCGGGCGAACGGATCGTCGTCGGCGATGATCGCCCGGATCGGATCCGCGCCCAGGCCCTCTGATTCCGGCCCCGTCACGGTCCGGATGAAACTAGCCGATCGGACGGGGTGAGTCCCGACTCCCCCGCGAGCGGGCACGTTTCTCACCCCGGACGTTCGTCCAGTCCTCCCCCCGACCCATCACCCGTTGATCCCCTCCTCGGAGGGACGCAAATCCCCCTGCTGCGGAACGGATTTCACCTTTCAGCAGAGGCGGTCTGAAGCCAAGCTGGTCAACGTGATCAGCCGGACGGAACCGAGCGAAACCACACGACGTCTCACCGACCTTCGTCGTGCCCAGCCCGCCGACGCGACGCTCCGCAATCTGCTGCGCGTCCTCGACTCGAAGCTGGACCTCTGCGCCACCCTCCCGGTCTACGAGTGGGAGGCGCGGTCCGAGGGCTTCGAGGAGGCGGCTGCCGCCTTCCGCAGCCTCGCGGACGCCGAGCGGAACCTGTGCGCGTCGGTCCTCGATCGCCTGCGCGAGCACCTCGAGCTCCGCGCCGGCACGCAAGGAGGCACCCCATGACCCGCGTCGTCGTCGTCGCCGACAGCGGCCCTGTCCTCGCGAGCCTGACGGCCGCCGTCGGAACCGTGCCGGGCGCGTACATCGTGCGCCACGGCTCCTCCGCCGGCCGGCTCGACCGCCTCGTGGGCGGGCTCGCCCCGGACCTCGTCGTGATCGGCGACCTGCTCGCCCCGGAGGACGCGCTCGCGCGTCTCGCCGAGGTGCGCCGCGCCGCCCCGGACGCCCAGGTCGTCGTCCTCAGCTCCTCGCCCGAGGCCGGCTGGCTCGCCGACGCGCTCCGCGCCAAGGCATCCGCCGTGCTCCCGGGCCAGATGGATCCCGAGACGCTCGGGCTCGTCCTGCGCGAGGTGCTCGCCGAGCGCGACGCCGCCGAGGTCCACGAGCTGCGCCCGCGGCTCGTGCGCTCCGGGACCCCCGCGGGGGCGGCGGCGTGACCCCGCGCCTGCTCATCGTCACGGACGACGCGCTCTCCGCGAGCGCGCTGCGCCGCGCGCTCCGCGCGACCGGGGCCTTCACCGTCTTCGACGGCTACACCGAGGGCCGCGCGCCCTGCGGCGACATCGTCGCGGCGCTCCGCCCCGACGTCGTGCTGGTCGACGACCTGCGCGACCACGAGGCCACGCTGGCCCGCATCCGCGAGGTCGCGCGCGGCGCTGCCGACGGTCAAGCTGATCACGCTCGCCACGTCGATGCAGCCCGGCCTGCTGGCCGAGGCCGCCGGCGCCGGCGCCGACGGCGCGATCGCCAAGACCGCGCGGCTGGAGCGCGTCTGCGCCCTGATCCGCGAGGTCGCGGCCGGCACGGTGTTCCACGCCTTCACGGCGGCGCCCGCGCCGCTGCGCCGCGGGAACGGCGCCTCCGGCGATGCCCCCGCGCTCACCCAGCGTGAGCTCGAGGTCCTCCGCCTCGTCGCCGCCGGCGCCCCGAACTCACGCATCGCCGCGCAGCTCTGGATCACGGAGCAGACGGTCAAGTTCCACCTCTCGAAGGTCTACCGGAAGCTCGGCGTGTCCAACCGGACCGCGGCGAGCCACCACGCGTACGTCCACGGGCTCCTCGAGACCACTCCCCCGGTAACGGGTCTCGCGGCCTGAGCAGCACGGATGCCCAATCGAATGCACAAGGAAGGCAGCTCCCACACCATGATCGACGCGTTTCGCGCAAGGGCCGACGAACTGGGCTCGACCCGGCTCGCCGGGCGATTCCGCCCCGACAACAACCTCTCCAAGGGTGCCGACCGCGACCGCCTGGTCGCGCAGGCCGTCACCCGCGCCAAGGCCGGCGACCAGGAGGCCCTCCGCTTCCTGTACGTCAGCTACGCGGACAACGTCTACGGCTACGTCCGGTCGATCGTCCGCGACGACTACGAGGCCGAGGACGTCACGCAGCACGTCTTCGCGAAGCTGATGGTGGTGCTGCCGAAGTACGAGCAGCGCTCCGTGCCGTTCGCCGCCTGGATCCTCCGGGTCGCGCGCAACGTCGCGGTCGACCACATGCGCGCCCGCCGCGCCATCCCCTGCGAGGAGGTCCGCGAGCTCGACGAGCGCAAGGACTTCGGCGACTCGCAGCAGACGTCGATCGCGCTGCGCGAGGCGCTCGAGACGCTCCCCGAGGAGCAGCGCGAGGTCATCGTGCTGCGCCACCTCGTGGGCCTCTCCCCCGGCGAGATCGCCGGCCGGATGGGCAAGAGCGAGCCCTCGATCCACGGCCTGCACCACCGCGGCCGCGGCGCGCTCCGGACCACCCTCGCCGAGCGCGAGTGCGCGCCGGCGGTGCGCATCAAGGCGGCCGCGTGATGAGCACGGCCACCGCCACCCCCACCATCCCGCTGCTCCGGCTCGATCCGGCCGACCCGCGCGCTGCTCGAGGAGCTGCTGGAGGTCGTCGCCCGGGTCGCCTCGGCCGGCGCGTTCACGATGGGCCACGAGCTCGAGGCCTTCGAGGCCGAGTTCGCCGCCTACTGCGAGACCGACCACGCGATCGGCGTCTCCTCCGGCACCGAGGCGATCGTCCTGGCGCTCCGCGCGCTGGGCGTCGGCCCCGGCGACGAGGTGATCGTCCCGGCGAACTCGTTCATCGCCTCCGCCGAGGGCGTCAGCCTCGCCGGCGCCACCCCGAAGCTCGTCGACGTCGACCCGGAGACGCACCTGCTGACCGCCGGCCTCGTGCAGGCCGCGATCGGCCCGCGCACCCGCGCGGTGATCCCGGTCCACCTGATGGGCTCGACCGTCGACATGCAGCCGATCATGGACATCGCCCGCGCGGCGGGCCTGTACGTGATCGAGGACTGCGCGCAGGCGCACGGCGCCCGCGTGGACGGCCGCCGCGTCGGCACGTTCGGCCACCTCGGCTGCTTCTCGTTCTACCCGACGAAGAACCTCGGGGCGTGGGGCGACGGCGGCGGCGTCATCACCGCCGACGCCGCGCTCGCGGACCGTGTCCGCCTGCTCCGCTCGCACGGCGAGGGCCCCCGCTACCACCACAGCATGGTCGGCACGACCGCGCGGCTCGACGCCCTCCAGGCGGCGCTGCTGCGGGTCAAGCTGCGCCGGCTGGACGGCTGGAACGAGGACCGCCGCCGCGTCGGCGCCGCGCTGCGGGCCGGGCTGAAGCACACGAGCCTGGAGCTCCCGGCTCCGGCGACGCAGGCCGGCGACCACGTGTACCACCTGTTCATCGCCCGCGCGCAGCAGCGCGACGACCTGCGCGCGTTCCTCGGCGAGCGCGGCGTCTCCAGCGCGGTGCACTACCCGATCCCGATCCACCGGACCGGGGCCTACGAGGACCTGGGCCTGGGCGCGGGCAGCCTGCCCGCGGCCGAGCGGCTCGCCGAGCAGATCGTGACGCTGCCGCTCTCCCCCTACATGACCGACGACGAGATCGCGCACGTGGTGGACGCGGTGCGCGACTACGACCGGGAGGCGTGACATGGTCGAATGGAACGAGACTCCCGCTCCGCGTCGCCGTCGTCGGCTACGGCTACTGGGGGCCGAACCTGGTCCGCAACGTGATCGAGCGGCCGGAGCTCGAGCTCGCCGGCCTGTGCGAGCGCGACCCGGAGCGCGCGGCCGCGTTCTCCGCGCGGAACCCCGGCGCGCCGGTCTACGCGGAGCTCGACGAGCTGCTGGCGCAGCCCGACGTCGACGCCGTCCTGGTGGCGACGCCGCCGATGACCCACCACGCCGTGGTGAAGGCGGCGCTCGTCGCCGGCAAGCACGTGCTGGTGGAGAAGCCGCTCGCGACGACGTCCGCCGACGCGTTCGACCTGATCGAGGTCGCCGAGGAGCGCGGCGTCGTGCTGATGCCCGGCCACACGTTCGTCTACAGCCCGCCGGTCAACAAGGTGCGCGAGCTGATCGCGGAGGACGTGGTCGGCGAGGTCTACTTCATCACCTCGTCGCGCATGAACCTGGGCAAGTACCAGGCGGACGGCGTCATCCTCGACCTCGCCCCGCACGACCTGTCGATCCTGCTCTACTGGCTCGGCGACCGCGTCGCCGAGGTCTCGGCGAGCGGGCGCAGCGTGTTCCAGCCCGACGTGCCCGAGACGGCGTTCATCACGCTGACCTTCGAGGGCGGGGCCAAGGCCAACGTGCAGCTCTCGTGGCTCGCCCCGCGGAAGGTCCGCGACATGATCGTCGTCGGCAGCCAGCGCATGATCCAGTACGACGACCTCGCGGCCGACGAGGCGGTGCGGATCTACGACCGCGGCCTCGACGTGGCGCTCCCGCAGACGTTCGGCGAGCACCAGCTCACCTACCGCAGCGGCGACATCGTGATGCCGCGGCTGGACGCGGCGGAGCCGCTCGGCCTCGAGCTGGCGGACTTCGCGCGCGCGATCCGGACCGGGACCACCCCGCGCTCGAACGCCGAGCTCGGGCTCGAGATCGTGCTCGCCATGGAGGCGGCGCAGCGCTCCCTGGAGCGCAACGGGCAGCCGGTCGCGGTGACGCGGCCGACCTCCCGCGTGGCGGCCTGAGCGGAGGGCTGGAGCGCGGGCGCATGCGCGCCCGCGCTCCTTTTCGTCGTCCGCGCGCAAAAGCCGGTCCCTCGGACCGTTGTTGGTCAGTGGAGATCGCGAAGGCACTGATCCTCGCCGGCCGTACGGCCCATGACCAGCCGTGGCCGAGCGTCCGCACCGGTCCAAAGCACCTCGTCCCGGTCGCGAACCAGCCGATCCTCTTCCACAACCTCGAGTCGCTGCGGCGCGCGGGCCTCATCGAGGCGACGATCGCGCTCGACCAGGACGCGGCCCCGATCCGCGACGCGGTCGGCGACGGCTCGAAGTGGGGTCTCACCGTGCGCTACGTCGACTGGCAGCCCGGCAGCGGCGTCGACGGCGCGCTGGCCGCGGCGCGCGAGTTCGTGGCGCAGGAGCCGTTGCTGGTCGAGCCGGGCGACATCCTGCACCGTGAGCTGATCCATCCGCACATCGCCGCCTTCGCGCGCGAGGCGCTCGACGCGCTGGCGCTGCGCGTCCTCCCGGTGACCGGCGCGGCGGACGGCGAGGCGATGGTCGGCGGGTACCTCTTCAGCCCGCGCGCCGTCGCGATGCTGCTCGAAGGACCCGCGGCCGGCGATCCGTTCGTCGGCGTGCAGAGCCAGGGCGGCCACGTGCGGGCCGAGACGATCGACGGCTGCCTGCCGTGCCACGGCGGCCAGGACCAGCTGCTCGAGGGCAACCGGCGGATGCTCGAGCAGCTGAAGACGGACATCGCGCCCGAGCTGCCGGCGTCGTGCGAGATCCAGGGGCGGGTGCTCATCCACCCCACCGCCGAGCTCGATCACACGCTGATCCGCGGCCCGGCGATCATCGGCGCCCGGACGCGGCTCTCCCACGCCTACGTCGGGCCGTACTCGTCGATCGGCGCGGACGTCCACATCGAGGGATCGCAGATCGAGCACTCGATCGTGCTGGACGGCGCCGAGCTCCTCCACGTGGGAGCGCGGGTGGACACGAGCGTGATCGGGCGCGGAGCGCGCGTCCATCGCGCGTTCGCGCCGACGAACGCGCTGCGCCTCTCCGTCGGGGACGGCGCCGAAGTGCGACTGTCCTGAAATTCGTAGACCGAGCCACCGGAATTTTGCGCGGTGGCTCGTCCGTTGGTGGGCAAATGACTGCCCGCTCCACGCACCACCCACTCCGTCCCGGCGCCCTGATGCGCCGGCTCGCCGACCAGAGCAAGACCGGCTCGTTCTCGAACACGCGGCGCTCACGCCGCTTCGAGGCGTTCGCCGCGATCGTCGACGATCTGCTCGAGGGGCGCACCGAGCCGCTGCGCATCCTCGACATCGGCGGGACCAACTCCTTCTGGGAGCAGCGCGGCTGGGGCGAGCGCAAGGACGTCGAGATCGTGCTCGTCAACCTCGAGGCGGAGGAGCGACGTCACCCGAACATCGACCCGCGCGCCGGCGACGCGACCAACCTGTCCGAGTTCCCGGACGGCTCGTTCGACGTCGTGTTCAGCAACTCGGTGATCGAGCACCTGCAGACGTTCGGCAACCAGGCGGCGATGGCGCGCGAGGTCCGGCGCCTGGCGCCGGTGTTCTGGATCCAGACGCCCAACTTCTGGTTCCCCGTCGAGCCGCACTTCCTGACGCCCGCCTGGCACTGGCTGCCGGTCGCCGCGCGCGTCGGCCTGCTCCAGCGCCGGCGCTGGGGCTGGCGCGGGCCGTGCCCCGACAAGGCGGACGCCGAGGCGGCGGTGCGCGAGATCCGGCTGATGCGCCGGACCGAGCTCGACCGGCTGTTCCCCGACGCGAACGTGACGCCCGAGAAGATCGGGCCGCTCGTCAAGTCGTTCGTCGCGATCCGCGCGTAGCGTCAACGCAGCACACGCGGTCTCCGCGGCGGTCTCGTGCGGCGTTGACGTCGTAGAGCGACCACAACGCAGCACGGAGCCCGGCGAACCCGGGGGTTGCTGCGTTGGTGTCGCTACGCCACCGACCGGAGGCCCGCGAAGCGGGCGGCCCCGGTCGCGCGCCGGCCGGCGAGGTGCGACACGACGATCACGCCCGCGCACCACATGGCGAAGAAGACGATGGCCAGCGCGGCGGCGAGACCGCGGCGCGGGCCGTTGGTGATCGCCTTCGTCTTCATCGCGCCCGCGTCGTCGACGACGAACGCGAGCGTGTCCGCGGTGTCCTCATGGGCCGACGCGACCGCGCGGATCGCGTCGGTCGCCGCGGTCGCGAGCCGCGCCGCATCGCCGGGGCGTCGGCGCCGTGGCGTCGATGTCGATGATCGGCAGGGGCCCGTCGGCCTGGATCGCCACGACGTAGGGCTGCGTCGTGATCGCGCCCGCCTCCGCCGCGCGCCGGGCCGCCGGGGTGTTCTTGGGCGGCTCGTTGAGGTGCGGCGCGACCACCGCGAGGTCCTTCTCGGGGATGCCCATCGAGTACGCGATGCGCGGCCGTCCGGCGTCCGAGCCCATCAGGTCGCCCAGCAGCGCCGCGCGCCACGCGAGCGTGTCCGCGCCGACGGGCTCGGCGTCGACGAGCTGGGAGTCGACCGTGTCGATCACCACGCGCGTGGACGCGATCCCGAGCTGCCGCGTCTCGCCGCGGGAGGCGGCGAAGCCGACCGCGAGCGCGAGGACGAGCCCGAGGGCGACGTACACGCGCCGGCGCCAGAGGATGCGCAGGAGGGCGACGAGCTCCATGTCAGCCCGCGGCGGCGTCTGCCTCGAGCGAGGCCACGCGCCAGCCCTCGCGCACCCGGCGGAAGTAGATCGCCGTCGCGCAGAGGACCGCGAAGCTGACGCCGAAGGCCAGCAGGGCCACCCGCCAGGAGATCCCGTTGTCGATGACCGTGCCGTGGGCGCGCCCGAGCTGGACGAGCTTGATCTGCTCGTCGTCGGGCGTGCGGGCGCTGCCGGCCACCTTCGTGAGATAGAGCTTCATCGAGTCCACCGCCGCGTCGGCGAGCGCCGTGGCGCTGCGCACGTCCGGCGCCTGCGCGTAGACCTGCAGGAACGGCACGGTCGGGTTGGCCTGGACCACGAGGCGGTACTGGTCGTTGAGCTTCAGGATGTCGCTCGTCTTGCGCTCGTTGCCGGCCTCGGACAGCGCCCGCGGCTGCTTCGGCGTGAGCGGCGGGAGCACCTGGAGCTCGGAGAACGGCACGTCCGCCTGGCTCGCGATCGCCTCGCGCACCGGCGGGCTGGCCATCACGTTGCCGAGCAGCACGGCGCGGTTCGTCAGCGCGTCGAGGCTGTAGGTGTCCTGGCGCGTGTCGACGAGGGTCGACTTCGGGGTGTCGACGACGACCTGCGTCGTCGCGGTCGCCAGCTTGAGCGAGCGCGACGACAGCGACGGCGGGAACAGGCTGATGTTCGCGACGCTCCACACCGCCGCGGCGAGCGCGAGCACGAGGCAGAGCGCGACCCAGCCGCGGATGTTCCAGAGCTCTCGGAGGCGCGCGCCGAATCCCATCTCCGCCCCCTAGCCCCGCGACGCGGCCTTGCGCTTGCGCGCAGGCGGCGCGACGGACTCCTCCGGCGGATCGAGCTCCTCCGGCGGATCGAGCTCGCCGTCGAACAGGTCGGTGTAGGTCGAACTCCGACTCGCTCATCTCGTCGAGCGCCGCTGCCGTGCGCCACCCGCGGGCGATGCCCGAGACGATGAGGATCGCGGCGCAGCCGGCGAGGAACACGATGATGGCGGCCGCGAGGGCCATGATCCGGCCGGTCCCGCGCGCGGCGTCATGACCCTGGGCGGGCCCGAGACCGCTGACCTGCAGGCGCCGGGTGCTCTCGATCCGCTCGTCGTCGGCGCGGACGGTCAGGTACTCGTCGAGGCCCTTCACCGCGGCGTCCGCGAGCCCGATCGCCTTCTGCGTGTCGGGCGCCTGCGTCTCGACGCGGATGATCGGCAGCTCCGCCTGGTCCGAGTTGAGCACGACGCCCGTGGTCAGCGCGTAGGAGTCGGCGGTCAGCTTGTGGTCCTCCGCCGCCCCGCCGGTGGCCAGCGAGCCGGTCACGAGCTCATCGGGTCGCAGCCCGGCGCGCTTCGCGATCTCGTCCTTGATCGTGCCGTCGATCATCAGGTTCGCGAGCACGTTGGCGCGCGCCCCGAGCGTCTCGGAGCCCTTCGGGGCGACCTCGACGACCTGCGAGTTCGGCGTGTCGACGAGGATCCGCGCGCTCGCGACGCCGACGGTGTAGCTCCGCGGCTTCGGCGGGACCTTGAACTCGTACGCGATCGCGTAGCCGACGAGCAGGGAGAGCACGCCGACGATGATGACCGCGACCTTGAGGCGCCAGAGCTCGCGGAGGATGGTTACGGATTCCAAGGTTCTCGCTTCCGACCGGGGCCCACGGGGGCGGGCCCTCTCACGATCAACGCGGGCGGCCCCGCGTTCTTCCGTGCGCGGACGGTCAGCTCGTCCCGCCGGCGATGACGGACCGGAGCTGCTGGAGCGCGGCGCGCATCCGGCGCGCCTCGAAGGCGAGCGCGACCAGCGCCGCGGTGCACGCGACGGCGACGGCCAGCACGTCGAGGGCGATGATGCGGGCGGCGGCGAGCGCCACCAGGGCGACCGCGCCGCTGTACAGGAGCGGGACCGCGACGCCCGCGGCGAGCGGTCGCCATGCGATGCCCGCCCGCCGCAGCTCGACCAGGTACAGCGGCAGCACCACGAACAGCGCGACGCAGACGTGCGCGGCGGCGGCGCCCGCGATCCCGGCGAGATGGGCGCCCACGTAGAGCGCGGGGACGAGCGCGATGAGCCACACGACCTGGACCGTGAAGACGACGCGCGTGCTCCCGAGCACCACGAAGTAGTCGTAGACGAGCTCGAACACGATGCGCACCCCGGCGAGGACGCCGAGCCAGCCCAATGCCGCCGCGGAGGGCGTCCAGGCGAGCCCGTAGACCATCGCGATCAGCGGGTCCGCGGCGCCGGTCAGCACCAGGCACACCGGGAGCGTGACGGCGGTCAGCAGGCCCAGCGAGACGATGAACGCGCTCCGCAGCGCGGTCGGATCGTGCTGGAGCCGGGCGAACGCCGCCGGGGACACCTCGCGGACCGGCTGCGAGAACACGGCGATCGGCCAGCTGGAGAGGTTGAAGGCGAGCACGTAGAAGCCGAGCGCCACGGGGCCGATCACGCTGCCGACCACGAACTGGTCGACGTACTTGACGGAGAAGACGACGATGCTGGAGCCGGCGAGCGGGAGGCCGAACTTCAGGAGCTTCCGCGCGATCTCGCGATTCCAGCCGAAGCGGACCGGCTCGGACCAGATGAACAGCACCGCGCCGGCGGTCGCGCCGGCGAGCCGCCCGACCCCGAGGCTCATCGCGCCCATGCCGCCGACGGCGGTGACGATCGAGACGATCGCGCCGAGCCAGTTGGAGACCTGGTCGATCAGCATCCGCCGGCCGGCGCGGAACTCGCGCTGGAGCAGCGCGGCGGGGGCGGCGACGGCGCCGCTGATGATCACGCTGAAGGCGAGCACCCGGACGACGCTCGTGGCGTCCGGCGCGCCCATGGCCGCGCAGAACCAGGGCGCCGCCGCCACCGAGACGGCGCAGAAGATGATGCTCGACAGGATCGAGATCGTCGACACGGTGGGCGCGATCTCGCGCGGCGAGCCGGGCCAGCGCACGATCGCGAGGCTCACGCCGAGCTCGGAGAAGCTGAGGACCGCCAGCAGGGCGAGCAGCGCGACCGCGAACGTGCCGAACTCCTCGGGCCCGAGGATGCGCGCGAGCGCGATGCCGATCGCCAGCGTGCCGAGGCGCGAGACCATCGTGTTGACGAGGTTGAGCCCGAGCGCCCGCCCCGCCCGCGACGCGACCGTGGGCCGCTTCATCGCGCGACCGAGAGCTCGCGGGCCGGGGCGAGCCGCCGCGCCGGCACGCCGGCCCAGGTCTCCCCGGCGGGGACGTCGCGCGTCACGACGGCGCCCATGCCGACGACCGCGCCGGCGCCGACCGCGATGCCCTCGCGGACGAGCGCCCCGGAGCCGATGTACGCGCTCTCGCCGATCCGCACCCCGCCGGCGATCCGCGCGCCGGCGCCGAGGGTCACGCCGTCCGCGAGGACGTCGTCGTGCGTGAGGACGACGGCGGGCATCACCGCGACGTGCGCGCCGACGGTCACGTCGGCGGTGAGCACGGTGGTCGCGTGCAGCACCGAGCCCGGCCCGAGCGACGCCGAGCGCGCGACGACCGCCGCCGGGTGCACGAGCGTCGCGTACCGCTCCGGGTCCAGTCCGAGCCGCCGCACGAGCGCCATCCGGCCGGCGGGCCGGCCGGGCGAGGCCACGCAGGCGCAGACCCGGGCATCGGGCAGCTCGCGCGCCAGCGCGGCCGGGCCGATGATCTCGATCCCGTGCACGCGCGCGCCGTGCCGCCCCGGGTCGTCGTCCAGGATCCCGACGACGCGCCAGCGCGGCTCGACGCGGTTGATCGCGTCGATCAGCTCGAGCGTCTCGCGCGCGAAGCCGCCCGCGCCGACGACCAGCAACGGCTCCGGCGTCACGCGCTGACGGCTGCCATCTGGGTCTCGAGGCATGCGATCACGTGGTCCTGCTGCTCGTCGGTGAGCCCCGCGAAGAGCGGGAGCATCAGCGAGTTGTCGGACGCGGTCTCGGTGCAGGGCAGCGACGCCGCGGTGCCCGCGTAGGACGGCTCGCGATGGATCGCCATCACGCCGCGGCGCGTGGGCACGCCGTCGATCAGGAGCCGGCGCATCAGCTCGTTGCGCTCGATCGGCGCGTCCGCGGCGATCGTCACCGCGTACGACTGCCAGGTCCGCTCCGCGTAGCCGGGCTCGTACGGGGGCTCGATCCCCTCGATCGACGCGATCGCGTCGGTGTAGCGCTGGGCGAGACGGGCCCGCTCGGCGCGGATCTCGTCGAGCAGCTCGAGCTGGCACAGCCCGAGCGCCGCCTGCATGTCGGTCATGCGGTAGTTCCAGCCGCGCTCGGGATAGGACTCGATGACGACGTCCTTCGCGCCGTGGCGGGCCAGGTCCGAGACGTCCATCGCGTGCTGCCGCAGCTGCCGGAGCCGCGCGGCGACCACGGGGTCCTGGAGCGTGATCATGCCGCCCTCGCCGGTGGTGATCACCTTGCGCGGATGCAGCGAGAAGCACGTGAGCGCGCCCAGGCCGCCGATCAGCCGCCCCTTGTAGCTCGCGCCGATGGCGCACGCGGCGTCCTCCACCAGCGCGACGCCGTGGCGCTCGGCGAGCGCCGCGAACGCGTCCATGTCGGCCGGGAGGCCGAGCTGGTGCACGGGCATGATCGACCTTCGTGCGCTCGGTGATCGCACGCTCGGCCGAGACCGGATCGAGGTTGAACGTGCGCGGATCGACGTCGGCGAACACCGGGGTCGCGCCGCACTGCCAGACCGCGTTGGCCGTCGCGATGAACGACATCGACGGCACGATCACCTCGTCGCCCGGGCCGACGCCCGAGACGTGGAGCGCGAGCTGGAGGGCCGTCGTGCAGTTCGAGACGGCCACCGCCTCGGCAGCCCCGGTGCGCTCGGCGAACTCGGCCTCGAACTCGCGCACCCGCGGGCCCTGCGAGACCCACCCGGAGGCGATCACCTCGGCGACGGCGGCACCCTCGTCCCCACGCAGGGTGGGACGGCTGAACGGGACCTCCATCAGGCCCTCGCCAGCGAGCGCGTGGGCTGGGTCGGGGCGCCGGCGCGCTCGCCGCGCCACCACTCGACGAGGCGGGTCAGGCCCTCCTCGATGTCGACCTCGGCCTCGAAGCCGAGCTCGTCGCGGGCGAGCTCCGTGCTCGCGAGACGGCGCGTGACGCCGTTCACGGCGCGCTCGGGGCCGTGCTCGACGGCGAGGTCGGAGCCCATCACCCGGAGCAGCGCCTCGGCGAGCTCGAGCAGGCTGGTCTCCGTCCCGCTCGCGACGTTGTAGACGACGTCGGAGCGATCCGTCGTGGCGGCCAGCATGTTGGCGCGCGCGATGTCGCCCATGTAGATGAAGTCCATCGTCTGGCGGCCGTCGCCGAAGATCAGCGGCGGCTTGCCCTCGGAGATCCGCTCCATCCAGCGGACCAGGACCTCGGTGTAGAGGCCGTGGACGTCCATCCGCGGCCCGTACACGTTGAAGTACCGGAGCCCGACGTAGTCGAGGCCGTACATGGCGTGGAAGCTCCGCAGGAGCCCCTCGTTGAAGACCTTCGCCGCGCCGTAGAGCGTGTCGTTGGCGTACGGGTGGTGGTCCTCCGTGGTCGGGAACGTCTCGGCGAGCCCGTAGACCGACGCCGACGAGGAGGCGACGACCTTGCGGACGCCGGCGTCCACGGCCGACTCGAACACGTTGTAGGTGCCGTCGACCAGCACCTCGAGCGCGAGCCGCGGCTCCTCGGCGCACTGGGTGATCCGGATCGCCGCGTGGTGGAACAGGACGTCGACGCCGTCCATCAGCTCGCGCACCAGCGCGCGGTCGCGGATGTCGCCCTCGACGAGCGTGACGTTGCCGTTCTCGAGCGCCCAGGAGAGGTTCTCGCGCCGTCCGCGGACGAAGTTGTCGAGCACGATCACCTCGTCGGCCCCGGCGAGCACGAGCTCGTCGGTGACGTTCGACCCGATCGCGCCGCCGCCGCCGGTGACGAGGGCCTTGCCGATCGGGGTCACGAGCGCGCCTCGGCGGCCGTGGTGCGGTCGGTGGTGATCATGCGGATGCTCCAGTACGTTCGGACGTGGTCTCGGCGGATCAACGCAGCCGGAGCCGCAGAGCTTGCGCGCGCCCTCGGCGTGGAAGCGCGCCGCACGCCGGCACGTTCTGTCCGGCATGAAGCTCCTCGTCGCACCCCACGATCTCGCGATCGGCGGCAGCCAGATCAACGCGATCGATCTCGCCGCCGGCGCGGCGGACGCGGGTCACGACGTGGTCGTCTACGGCGTCGAGGGACCGCTCGTGGACCATATCGCCGCGCGCGGGCTCGAGTACGTCCCGGCGCGCCCGCTCCGCTACCGGCCGGCGCCCTCGCGCATCGCCCAGCTCGCCACGCTCGCCCGGCGCCGGCGGCTGGACCTGATCCACGCGTACGAGTGGCCGCCCTGCCTCGAGGCGTACTACGGGGCGCACCTGGCCGGCGGCGTCCCGCTGGTGTGCACCGTCCTGTCGATGTCCGTCACGCCGCTGGTGCCCCGCTCCGTGCCGCTGATCATGGGCACGGCGGCGCTCGGCGCCGAGGCGCGCCGGCGCCACCTGGCGCCCGTGTGGGTGCTGGAGCCGCCGATCGACACGGATTCGGACCGGCCCGGGCACGACGGCGGCGCGTTCCGCGAGGCGCACGGCGTCGGCCCGGACGAGCCGCTGCTCGTCACCGTCTCGCGGCTCGCGATCGACCTCAAGCTCGACGCGCTCGTCGACGCGATCGACGCGGCGGACGTCCTCGCGGCGGACCGGCCGGTGCGGCTGCTCGTCGTCGGCGGCGGTCCGGCCGCCGCCGCGCTGGAGGAGCGCGCCGCGGCCGTGAACGCGCGCCACGCCCGCGAGGTCGTGCGGCTCTGCGGTCCCGCCGCCGACCCGCGGCCCGCCTACGCGGCGGCGGACGTCGTCGTCGGCATGGGCAGCTCCGCGCTGCGCGCGATGTCGATCGGCCGCCCGGTGGTGGTGCAGGGCGAGCGCGGGTTCTCCCTGCCGTTCGAGCCGTCGACGCTCCCCTACTTCCTCGAGCACGGGTTCTACGGCATCGGCGCGGGCACGGGCGGCGGCCGTCAGCTCGCCGCCCACCTCGAGCCGCTGCTGGCCGGCCGCGCGCGACGCGACGAGCTCGGCCGCTACGGCCGCGAGGTGGTCGAGGACCGGTTCTCGCTGCGGCGCGCGCTCACCCAGCAGCTCGCGATCTACGACGAGGTGCGGGAGTCCGGCCGCCGGAGGCGCGCCACCGATGCGGCGGACGCCGCCGCCCGCGCGCTCCAGCTCGAGGTCCGCGCGCACGATCCGCGGATCAAGCGGCAGCGCGCGCGCAGCGAGGCGGCCCTGCTCAGCGCCGCGCGCGGCCCGGAGGAGGCGATCCTCCATGGCTGAGTCGTGGGACGGGCTCGTCGTGCTCTGCGCGGCGAACAGCTGGGACGACACGAAGCGCGTCGATCAGCACATGGCGGAGCGGCTCACGGCGCACGCGCCGGTGCTCTACGTCGATCCTCCCGTCTCGCACCTCACCCGCTTCAACAAGCCGGCGGTCGCCGACTCGCTCAAGCGGCCGCGCCTGCGGGTGCTCGGGCCCCGGCTCGCGCGGCTCACGCCGATCGTGCCGCCGAAGCCGAGCGCATCCGGCGATCCAGGGCATCGCGGCACGGCTCACCCGCCGCCAGCTCCGCGCGGCCGTCGCGCAGCTCGGCGGATCGGTGGACGCCGTCGTCACCACGTGGCTGTTCACGGATGCGTACGGCGTCTGCGGCGAGCGCCGCCGCGTGTACTGGTGGCAGGACGACCCGATCGGGGCGGCCGACCTCTGGGGCGCCAGCGCCGAGCGGCTCGCGGCGGCCGAGCGACGGCTGGCCGACGCCTCGGACCTGATCGTGGCGGTGAACGAGGCCGCCGTGGCGCGCTGGATCGAGCGCGGACATGCCACCTCGTACCTCCCGAACGGCTGCGACGCCGAGTTCTTCGCGACGGTCGAGGAGGCGGAGACGCCGCCCGACGTCGCGCTCGACGGCCCGATCGCCGGGTTCATCGGCCACCTCAACAGCCGGACCGACCTCGCCCTGCTCGAAGCGGTCGCGGAGCGCGGGATCTCGCTGCTGCTGATCGGCTCGCGGGATCCCGGCTTCGAGCCCGAGCGCTTCGAGCGCCTCGCGGCGCGCCCCAACGTCAGCCACCTCGGCGCGCGGCCGTTCGAGTCGCTCCGGTCGTACCTCAAGGTGATCGACGTCGGGCTCGTGCCGTACGGCGACACCGAGTTCAACAAGTACAGCTTCCCGCTGAAGACCTTGGAGTACCTCGCGGCGGGCCGTCCCGTGGTCGCGACCTCGCTGCCGGCGATCCGCTCGCTCGACACGGATCTCGTGACGCTCGCCGACACGCCGTCCGCGTTCGCGGAGTCGGTCGCGGAGGACGCGCCGCTCGCGCGCGTGCCCGAGCTCGTCGCGCGCCGCCGCGGATTCGCCGGCGAGCACAGCTGGGGGGAGCGCGCCGCGCGCCTGTCCGAGCTGCTCGCCGCGCCCGCCTGAGCGCCGCCGCTCGCGCTAGCGCGCGAGCTCGAGCAGGCCCGCGCCGAGCTTCGCGTCCGGGTCGAGCACGAGCGCCGCGGCCTCGCTGCGCGAGTTGACGCCGAGCTTCCCGAAGATCGAGCCGACATGGGTCTTGACCGTGCTCTCGGCGAGGAAGAGCCGGTCCGCGATCTCGCGGTTGGTCAGCCCGCGCGCGAGCAGCGCCAGCGTCTCCTTCTCCCGATGCGAGAGCGCGGGACGCACGGCGTGACTCCGGTGGCGCCGGGGGACGACGACCTGGCCCGCGGCGGCGGCCGCGACCGTGGCCGCGAGCGTGCGCTCCGCCTCGGACTCGAGCACCACCCCGGCCGCGCCCGCCTCCACCAGCTTCCGGACGCCGTTGCTCGAGAGCGAGGCGACGACCGTGACGGGCACGAGCGGGAAGCGGTCGAGCACCGCGCCGAGGTCGGCCCGGACGGCCACGATCGGACCGGCGAGCACGACCCCGTCGAGCGCCGCCGCAGCCTCCGGGAGCTGATCCGCGGCCGCGGCGTTCTCGCGCACGTCGAGGGCCGCCGCAGCGAGCAGGTGGGCGGTCGCAGCGCCGATCGCGGGATCCCGCGCCACGACGCCGATCCGAAGCCCCGGAAAAGGGTGAAACAGCTGTGTTTCTACCCGCAGCGCGGTTGCCACAGGGACACAACGGTCCCGGACCGCGCCCGCTTCCGCCGGAAACCGGCCCGCTAGGGTGTCGCCGATGCGCTACCGGAGCAGGGCCGTCAAGGCAGCCATTGGAGCTGCCGTGCCGACGCTGGCGATCGCGCTGGGGACGGGCATTCCAGCCACAGCCAACGCATCATCCGATGGACAGCAGGCCAGGACGCTGAAGGGTCTCACGTGCATGCCGAAACCAAGCGCGTGCGGATTCCCCGATGCGACCAACACCGGCGTCCCGCCAGGGACGCCGCTCACCGTCGTCAACGGAAGCGTGACGCTTTCTACTGACGGGCAGGTCTTCTCGAACCGGGATGTCCGCGGCTCGATCGTCGTCACCGGGGACAACGTCACGATCGAGAAGGTCCGCGTGACCGGCAGGTCCGAGGTGCCGTTGATCTACACCAGGGGCGGGAGCGCCGTGATCCGCGACGTCGAGGTCAACATGTCCGGCGAGGAGGCCGGCAAGGGCATCGCGTTCGACAACTACACGGCGCAACGCGTCTGGTTCCACAACGGGCTCGACTGCGCCCACCAGGGCAGGAACGTCACGATCACCGACTCGTACTGCGACCTCCCGAAGCTCTCGCAGGGCAGCAGCGCCCACGCCGACGGCTTCCAGTCGGACGGCGGCGGGAACTACGTGTTCCGCCACAACACGATCCGCAACCCCAACGAGCAGACCTCGGCGATCCTGATGTCGACGAACACCTCGCCGATCAGCAACGTGGTGATCGACCACAACCTGATGTCGGGCGGCGGCTACACCGTCTACTGCGGCACCGACGAGGGCGGCATGACGCCGAACCTGACCTACACGAACAACGTCATCTCGCGGGAGTTCTTCCCGAGGGGCGGCTACTGGGGCGCGACCACGTGGTGCGATCGCGCCGCGCGGTCGGGCAACAACGTGCTGGACGGCAACTACGTGCCGCCGCCGGGCACCGTGCTCCCGGGCAGCTCGCCACCCGCGGCGGCGCCGGGAGCGCGCCGCGGCGCCGGCCGGCTGCGCAAGGCCCGCGCCAAGCGCAAGGCCCGCGCGGCGCTGCGCCGCGCGCTCGGCAGGGACCTGGTCCGGTCCGCGAACGGGCTGCACGCGAAGTGCAAGCGCCGCGCCCACGGCCGGGTCGCGTGCCGCGTGAGCTGGCGCCAGGGCAAGAAGGGCCACGCGAAGCGCCGGTTCAAGGGCAAGGTCGTGATGCACCGCGTCAGCGCCAATCGCGTGCACTACCGGCTGCGCGTCCACCGCTGGTCGCGCAAGTGCGACTGCGGCCGCGTGATCAAGCGCTCGGGCACCGTCTGAGCTCAGGCGCCGCGGAGGCTGGCTACGTCCAGCCTCCGCGCCGCGCCACCACGCGCAGTCGCTGGGTCTCCCGGATCCGCTGCGTCACGCTCGGATGCGGGCACTGCGGCGCGCGGGACACCGCCGCCGCCGCGAACCCCCAGACCATCGCCAGGGCGGCGAAGTTCTCCCGCGCGCGGTAGACCGCGCGCAGCATCAGGTAGCTCGGCCGGTACCCCATGTACCAGGCCTGCCGCCCGAGCGCCGCCCCCGCGCGGAACCGCCCCTCGCGCTCCCCGACCTTGCGATGGTGGCGGAACCCGAAGTCCTGGAAGCCGGCGGTCCGGTACCCGCGCAGCTCGGCCATCACCTCGTCGACGCCGTCCCAGCCCAGCTCGGGCTCCAGCTCCTCGACGACCTCGACGAGCGACCAGCGATACGCGCGCGAGGCGCCGCGCGGATGGGAGCCGGCCACCTTCATCCGCTCCCAGCGCCCGTTCTCGAGCTCGTAGCAGCACCCGCCCGCGATCCCCAGCTGCGGATCCTCGGCGAAGCGCGCGAGCAGCCGCTCGAAGTAGTCGGGCTCGAACGACGTGTCGGCGTCGACCTTCACGAAGATGTCGACGGGCGCGGGGAGCGAGCGCAGTCCGCGCCGGAAGGCGAGCAGATCGCGTCCGCGGCGCCGGCCCTCGGCGAGGTCGTCGGCGTCCTCGCCCGTCGCGGCGACCAGGATCCAGTCGTGGCGTGCCGCGAGCTCGGCGGCGACGATCTCCATGCCGTCGTCCGAGCCGTCGTCGACGATCACCCAGCACGCGGGGAGCACGCGCTGGGCGGTGACCGACTCGGCGAGGCGCGTGAGGTTCTCCCGCTCGTTCCGGGCGGGCGTGATGATGGCGTAGGTCAGCGTGTCCATGAGTCCGTTCAGGTCCGAAGTGCGCGGAGGGCGGCGAGGCCGGCGGTCGCATGGCCGCGCGCGACGCGCGGCCTGAACCACCAGACGGCGGCGTGGGTCAGCGCGCCGAGCGCGACGCCGACGGCCTCCAGGACCGCGACGAGCGGCCCGTGATGCTTGCGCGCGTAGCGGACGCGGCTCTGCGCCCAGATGCGCTTCGTCGTGTCGCGCGGGGCCGATGCGCCGCCGATGTGCGACGCCGAGGCCGCCGCGACATAGCGGGTCCCCCACCCCGCGGCGCGCATCCGGCGGAGGAGATCCGTCTCCTCGGAGTACAGGAAGAACCCGTCGTCCAGGCCGCCGACGGCGTCGACGGCGGCGCGGCGCAGCAGGAGGCAGGCGCCCGACAGCCACTCCGGCGACCCGTCGTGGTCGTAGGCGGCGCGATCGCGGACGACCTCGTCGGACCACGACGCGTGCGGGGCGAGCCGCTGCAGGAAGAGCGCCTGGGCGAACGTCGAGCGCAGCCGCGGGAACCGCCGCTGGCTCCACACGAGCGTGCCGTCCGCGGCGGACGTGCGCGGGCCGGCCACGCCGAGCGCCGCGTCGGACTCGAGCGCGCGCACGAGCGCGCCCACGGAGCCGGCGTCGATGCGCGCGTCGGGGTTGAGGAGCAGCACGAACTCGGAGCGGCCCGTCGCCATGCCCAGGTTGCAGCCGTAGGCGAAGCCGCCGTTGCGGTCGGAGCGCACGATCTCGACCGGCAGGTCGGCGACGACGTCGGGCGACCGCTCGGGACACGCGTTGTCGACGACCGTCACCGCGATCCACGGGACCGCGGCGAGCGGCTCGACGCAGCCCCGCAGCGTGTCGCGGCTGTTGTACGCGACGACCACGACCTGCACCGACGCGCGATCGGCGCTCATGTCACCTCGGCGCCCGCGAGGACGTGCTCGCGGCCGCACCACGCCTCGAGCACCCAGCCGAAGTGGTAGGGCCGGTCGGTCGGGTTGAGCTCGGTCAGCTTCGCGGTGCTGCCCCGCACGGGCAGGCCGGCACGCGACAGCGCGGTCTTGGCGCCGAGCCACAGGCGGTCGGGGCCGCGGCGGCGGCGGATCGATCGGAGCACGAGCCCGTTGGCGCGATCGACCATGTCGGCGCCCAGCTCGTTGTGGCCGTGGATCCAGCGCAGCCCGCGGGCCACGGCGTCGAGGTAGCGCTGCTCGCCGGTGACCTCCCACAGCTCCAGCAGGCCCATCGGCGCCATCGCGTCCTGGTGGACGGAGTAGACCTCGTAGCGCTCGACCACGTGGCCGCGCTCCGCGTCGTAGAGCCACGGGAACCCGCCGTCGTCGAGCTGGTGCTCGATCAGCCGGTCGGCGCAGGCGCACGCCGCGGCAAGCGCCCGGTCGTCGAGGCCGTAGCGCGCCACGACGCTCAGCGCGAGCACCGAGTAGATCTGGGTGGCGAAGTTCGGGAAGCGCCGGCGCCATCCGGCGGCGCCGAAGTGGCGGAACAGATGGCTGTCGGCCCGGTTCGCGCCGAGCAGCTGGTCCAGGGCCGCGGCGAGCAGCCGCTGGGCCTGCTCGCCCCCGCCGCCCGCGACGTGGTACGCGAGGCCGGTGACGATCCATCCGAGCTCCATGCCGAGCCGGGCCGGGCAGGCCGCCGTGGGCGAGCAGGGCGGCGTCCAGCCGCCGCGTCAGCTCTTCCCCGCGGCCGTCGCCGCGGCGCGCATCGACCCAGAGCATGAGGCCGATGTCGCCCGGCGTCAGCTCGGTGCCGTCGAGCTCGCGCCACGCGACCTCGTGCACGTCCCCGAGCTCGAACGGGACGCGGTAGCCGGCCGCGCGGGCGCGGAGCAGCCCCAGCTCGGCCATGAGCGTGTACCGCAGCGACCGTCCGATCGGCGCGGGGGCGCCGACCCGGCGCTCGAAGCAGAACGCCCCGTCGGGCAGGCGCATGGCGGGCAGCGACTCGAGCGCGAAGTCGATCAGCGGCGTCGTCGCAGACTGCGCATCGCGCGACGTCAGGCTCGGGGCGGTCATCTCAGCTCCTGTGGTGATCCGTTGCTGCGGCCGGCGACCAGCGCGCGGCCGACGAGGTAGGTGAAGCGGGCGTTCGTGACCGCATAGCGGCGGAACATCCGGCGCGGCTCCTGCAGCAGGCGGAACAGCCACTCGAGGCCGAGCTGCTGCCAGGCGCGCGGCGCGCGGCGCGTGACGCCGGCGACGACGTCGATCGACCCGCCGACGCCCATGACGAAGGGCACGCCGAGCCGCGGCCCGTACTGCCCGAGGAAGTACTCCTTGCGCGGGCTGCTCATCGCGACGAAGAGGATGTCCGCGCCCGCCGCGGCGATCTCCTGGGCGACCTGCGCCTCCTCGGCGTCGGAGAAGTAGCCGTCGCGCGCGCCGGCCACGAGGAGGGCCGGGTAGCGCTCGCGGAGCCGCTCGAGCGCGCGGTCGAGCACGTCGGCGCGCGCCCCGAGGAAGTACACGCGGTGCCCGCGCCGCTCCGCGAGGCGCGAGGATCGCATCCATCAGGTCGATGCCCGCCACCCGCTCGGGCAGCGGGTCGCGCAGCACCTTGGACGCCCAGACGACGCTCTGGCCGTCGGCGCTCACGAGGCCGCACCCGGCGACGATCTCGCGCATCCGCGGGTCGTCGTGCATCGTGACCAGCTTGGCCGCGTTGATCGACATGTGCTGCGTGTAGCGGCCCTCGGCGATGACCTGCTCGACGGCCGCGAGCGTGCGCTCCATGTCCATCCGGTCGATGGAGCAGCCGAGGATCTCGGCGCGCCCGGTCATGCCGCCGCCGCGGTCAGCGGTGCGCACACCGACGGGAACTCGGCGATCACGGCGGCGGCCGCGCGCTCGGCGGCCTTGCCGTCCCACAGCGGGACGGCGCAGGGCGTCGGCGCGGCCGGCGTGAGCTCGAGGTCGAGCAGGCGCGCGGGATCGTCGCCCAGCAGGACGTTCGTGCCGTGGCTGATCGTCACCGGCCGCTCGGTGTTGGCCCGCAGCGTGAAGCAGCGGATCCCGAGCGCGGCGGCCTCCTCCTGCACGCCGCCCGAGTCGGTCACGATCGTGCCGGCGCCGGCCTGGAGCGAGAGGAAGTCGATGTAGCCCACCGGGTCGCTGCAGCGGACGCCCGCCGCCTCGAGCCGCTCGAGCTGCGAGGCGCCCGCGAGCCGCGCACGGGTGCGCGGGTGCACGGGGAAGATGATCGGCGCCTGCGCCGCGAGCGCGCAGAGCGCGTCCACGATCCCGGCGAGCCGCTCGGGGTCGTCCACGTTCGACGGCCGGTGGAGCGTGACGAGCAGGTACTCGCCCTCCTCCACGCCGTGGCGGCGCCAGACGGCGCGCTCGCGCGCCTGGTGCTCGAACCGGCGCAGCGAGTCGATCATGGTGTTGCCGACGTAGCGCGCGCGGGCCGGGTCGATGCCCTCGCGGGCGAGGTTGTTGGCCGCCTCCGGGCTGTGGGTGAGCAGCAGGTCCGAGACCCGGTCGGTCAGGACCCGGTTGATCTCCTCGGGCATCGTCCAGTCACCCGAGCGGAGCCCGGACTCGAGATGGACGACCGGGATCCCCAGCTTGGCGGCCGCGAGGGCGCAGGCGAGCGTCGAGTTGACGTCGCCGGCCACGACCACGACCGCGGGCCGGTGATCGAGGAGGATCCGCTCGAACTCGATCAGCACCTTGCCCGTCTGCTCGCCGTGCGAGCCCGAGCCCACCCCGAGCGAGTAGTCCGGCCGCGGGAAGCCGAGATCGTCGAGGATCTCCTCGGACATCCGCCGGTCGTAGTGCTGGCCCGTGTGGACGACGATCTGCCGTCCGGCTCCCGCGCGCGCGAGCGCGTCGATGAGCGGTGCCATCTTGATGAAGTTGGGACGCGCGCCGACCGCGTGGACGATCGTGTCCGGGTCCGGGAAGTTGCCGTGGCTCATCGACGGAGCAACGGGCGATGCCCGGCGTTACTTCTCCGCCTGGACGTCTGTCCAGCTTCGCCGGGTCGCGCGCGGGTCCGGTTGCGGTTCGCCCGATGACCTTCCACGCAGTCGTCGCACCCCCGCTCCCGCCATCGGAGGTCCCCTTGAGGACGCGTCCCACGGTCCATTCGCTCGCGCGCCGGCTGTTGCTCCCGGCACTCTCGCTGCTGTTGCTGCTCGTCGCCGCCCCGGCGACGGAGGCTCGCCCGCGGGCGGACCGCGATCGCGATCGCGACGGACTCCGGGACCGCTTCGAGGTGCACGCCGCGCGGACCGATCCGCGCAAGGCCGACACCGACGGCGACCGCCTGCGCGACGGCTACGAGGTGCGGCGCTCGCACACGAACCCGCGCAAGCCGGACACGGACGCCGACGGGATGAGCGACTGGTACGAGCTGCGGCGCTCCCACACGAACCCGCGCAAGGCGAACCGGACCGAGCAGCAGTCCGCGACGTCCGCCCCGACCCTCTTGCGCGTCAAGAAGCCGAGGTCGCCCGGCAAGCCGGCGCCCGTCGCGACGCCGGCCCCGCCCCCGAGCCGGTCGCCGCCCCGGACCCGACGCCGGTGCCCTCGCCGGACCCGACGCCGGCGCCCTCGCCGGACCCGACCCCCGCGCCGTCGCCGGACCCCACCCCCGCGCCGTCGCCGACGCCGGCTCCCGACACGACGCCGCCCGACACCGTCCTCGCGTCCGGCCCCGAGGGGACCGTCACCGTGGCCGGCGCGAGCTTCTCCTTCAGCGCCTCGGAGGCCGGCGCCGCGTTCTCGTGCCGCCTCGACGACGGCGCCTGGGGCGGCTGCGCGTCGCCGAAGGCCTACAGCGGCCTCGCGAACGGCTCGCACACGTTCCGCGTCCGCGCCGCGGACGCCGCCGGCAACGTCGATCCGTCGCCGGCCGCGCGCACGTGGACCGTGAACGTCCCCGCTCCGCCCGTCGCGGGCCGCAACTGCATGGCCGATCCGTCGGCGTGCGGCTACCCGGACGTCGAGACCGTCGGCGTCAAGCCGGGCGTGGCGCTGACGCCGGTGTCCGGGCTGGTGACGCTCTCGAAGCCGGGCCAGGTCTATGAGAACAAGGTCGTCACCGGCTCGATCTCGGTGACCGCCCCCAACGTGACCATCCGCAACGTGAAGGTGATCGCCACGGACGAGTGGTACGCCATCCGGAGCTTCGGCTGGCAGTACGACACCTCGGGCCTGCTCGTCGAGGACGTCGAGCTCGATCTCAACGGCAAGCTGGGCATCAAGGGGATCGCCTTCGACGGGTACACCGCGCGGCGCGTGTTCTTCCACAACGGCTCGGACTGCGCGCACTTCGGCAGCAACGCGACGGTGGAGGACTCGCTGTGCGTCTCCGGCCCCGACGCCGACGACGACGGCTGGCCCGACACGACCGGCTTCTGCAACGGCCCCGAGCACTTCGACGGGTTCCAGTCGGACGGTGGGTCGGGCATCACGATCCGCCACAACACGGTCCGCATCCCGTGCTCGCAGACCAGCGCGATCCTCATGTCGACGAACACGGAGCCGATCCGCAACGTCACCGTCAAGGACAACCTCCTCGGCGGCGGCGGCTACACGCTCTACTGCAACGCGGGGCCGGACGTGCCGAACGAGACCGTCACCGGCAACCGCTTCGCCCGCACCTGGTACGCGCGCTCGGGATACTGGGGCGCGACGACCGGCTGCGGACAGGCGGACGTGTTCACCGGCAACGTCTGGGACGACACGAACGCCGCGGTCAGCTGATCAGCGCGCGGCGCCGGCGTCGCCGTCCCAGCGGTTGCCGCGGGACGTCTCGATCCGGTCGCACCAGGACGCCTCGCCGAAGCGCCCGCCGTGGCGGAAGAACTCGCGCGAGATGACGTTCCGCGTGTAGGACGCGTGCGTCGCCGCGCCGCCCGCGTCCGTGCCGCAGTAGGCCGTGTACCCGCCGCCGGACATCAGGTTGCCGTCGATGACGACGTCGTCGATCGGCGCGGTGTTGGTCGACAGCAGGATCGCGGAGGTCTGCGCGTTCGGGTTGCGGATCGTGTTGTGCCGGAAGACGATGTGGCGGCCGCCGTCGGACTGGAACCCGTCGACGTGCGCGTCGCTTCCCGCCGGGAGCTCGGCGAGATCGCAGAACGAGTCCTCGATGACCACGTCCTCGCCCGCGTGCGCGCAGTCGGCGCCGCCGTGGACCCAGACGCGCGATGCCGTGTAGCCGCTGAACGCCATCGCCTTCGCGTCGACGTTGCCCTTGAGGTCGATCTCGACGTCGCGGATCACGGTCCCGGTCGGGGTGGGGTCGGGCGCGACGTCGAACATCCGGATCGGGTAGTCCGAGGTGCTCACGATGCGCGTGTTCTCGATCGTCACGTCGTCGGCGGCGACGAGGATCTCGCCGTGGACCTCATGGCCCGAGTAGACGGTGCCGGGCTTGTCGAGGGTCACGGTGCCGTCGACGCGGTCGAGCGACGTCCCGGGCGGGACGCCGGTGTTCGTCGCGTCCGGGAATCCGCACGCGCTCGGCTTGGGCATGCAGGACGCGGGACGCGGACCCGTACGGAGCCTGCGCGCGCCCGTCGCCGTTCGGCCCCGGCGTCCGCGCCGCCGTCCCCCGGACAGCAGCAGCACGGCCGCCACCGCTCCCGCCGCGGCGACGATCAGCAGCGGCACGACGATCCTGGCGCGCATGGGTGGACGCGCCGGCGCTAGGAGCGCCGGACCCGCTCCTGGCGATGGCTCGCGCCCTCGCGCCGGAGCCGATCCGGCGCCGGCCCGGAGGGCCGCTCGCGCGCCCCGTGGAACCGTTGGAGGAGCGGCGGCGCGGGCGGCATCCGATCGCGCCCGATCACGACCGCCGTGAGCCCGGCCATGTAGAGGAAGATGTACGTGGCGTGCGGGAACGCCAGGACGTCGAAGAGCGTCGCGACCATGAGGAAGGAGACGGCCGCCGCCGCGCCGACCAGCGCGAACGGCGCCCACGTCGGATCGCGCTCGGCGATCGTGCTTCCGGGCGCTCAGCAGCACGCTCAGCACCATGCCGACGAAGGCGATCAGGCCGACCACGCCCATCTCGAGCAGGCGGTGGAGCAGCTCCGAGTCGAGGATCCGGTACGTGAAGTGGTCGTAGCTGCCCCAGCCGCGGCCGAACAGCAGGTGGCTCCACATGTCCGGCCGCACCGCGTCGTAGTCCGCCGCGCGGTCGCTGACGGTCGTGACGCCCAGCGCCCCTGGGTCGAACTGCGTCGTCGTCTTCCCGAGCGCGCCCGGCGCGAGGATGTGGATCAGGACCAGCAGCACGAGGGCGAGCGGCGCGAGCCGCAGCAGCTCGCGCCGGCGGAAGTAGGCGACGGTGACGATCACCGAGAAGGGCGCCAGCAGCGCGCTCTTGCGGTACGTCGCGAACGCGGCCGAGAGCAGGATGCAGATCGCCAGGCCGTAGAGGATGCGATCGCGCCAGCGCGACGCGTGCAGCGCGGAGACGAGGGCGATCGGCAGCGCCATCGCGAGCATCGCCACGGCCTCGAGCGGGAGCGCGGCGGGGCCGCGGACGAGCCGGCGGCCGATGTTGTCCACGGCGCTCGTGTCCAGCGGCGCCACGCTGAAGATCCCCGGGAGCAGCGTGTCGGAGTACTCGTAGAAGAGGTTCTGCTTGAACCGGTACTCCCACAGCACGCCGATGGCGCAGATGACCGCGAGGCCGAGCGTGTACTTGAGGAAGGCGCGCACCTCCGTCGCCCGGATGCCGGTGCTCGCGATGATGAAGAGCGAGACGTACGCGATCAGCAGCGGCAGCTGCTTGATCGCACCCTCTAGCTCAAGTGTACGGTTAAGTTCGCGTGCGCCGATGACGACGCTGAGGAAGGCGACGGTCACGAACGCGCCGACGCCCGCGTGGATCCAGGTGAGCTTCATCCGCGGCGCGAGCCGCCCGCCGACCAGGAGCCCGACCGCCCACGTCAGGACGACGAACGGCAGCACGAGCCGGTCGAACTTGAGGTCGATCGGCAGCTGGAAGGTCAGTTCGATGTCGTTGAACGGCAGCATCCAGAGCACCGCGAGGAAGCCGGCGAACGTCCACGGGAGCAGCCGTGTCGTGTGCGGCCAGTCGTCCCCGACGCGGCCGGGGGTGCGGGGCTCGCGGATCAGCGGCTGCCCCAGGCGCCGGCGGGTCAGCAGCGTCAGGCCGAACCAGGTGAGGCCCGCCGCCACGAGGAAGGTCACGAGCGCGACCGCGCCGGGCATGCCCCCGTTGACGACCGCGCCCTGGGTCGGCCCGAGCGTCCGCAGCCGCACGCGGTCCGTGGCGGCGAGCGACTCGGAGTCGGCGACGTCGGCGAGGTACCCCTCGAGGCCCGCGACCGACGCGCGGCCCAGCGCCTCCGCCCCGGCGACGGAGGGCGCCTCGGTGTACACCTCGAGCACCGGCGTGTCCGGCCGGGCCTGGACCTCGATGCGGTACGGGAGGCCCTCCCCGGCGATCTCGCTGGCGCGCTGCTCGCTGCCCGGCTCCGACAGGGCCAGCGGCACGTCCGCGCTCGAGCGGGCGCCGACCCCGATCTCCCGCGCGGGCACGTGCGCGCGGCGCGCGATCCGGTCGACGACGCTCTGGCTGACCATCACGCGCCCGAGCAGCTCCGCGCGCTTGATCAGCGCGCTGACCGGATACTCCCCGCGGTGGATCACGGACGGGACGGCGGTGTCCACGAACACGTGGGTCGTCGCCGCGGCGACCTGCATGTCGCCGGAGCCGACGTGCGGGGGGAAGAGCCCGATCCGCCCGGTGTTGATCGCCGCCGCGAGCAGGCCCACGACGCGCGCTGATCGCGAGGATCGCGAGCAGTCGGCGGCGTTGGGTTCGGGATTCCGGCGGGCGCATACGGAGCGGCATGAGGCTTCTCGCCTCCCCCCACCAACGGGCCGGGACCGCCTCGACTTCCTGAGCTCGCGCATCCCCCGCTTTTCCCCCGCGAGTTCTCCCGCCGGACGCCCGTTGTTCCGTCGATGCCCTTCCCTGTGCCGCTGCATAGCCGGGCGCTGCGCTCGGCCCTGACCGGAGCCGCGGCGCTCGGCGCGCTGCTGCTCATGCTCGCCGTCTCGCCCGCCACCTCTCAGGCGGCCCCATGCACCCCGCCGGTGGTGAACGCGGTCGCGTGCGAGAACACGCAGCCGGGCGTGCCGCCGAGCCAGTGGGAGGTCGACGGATCGGGCGACGACTCGATCCAGGGCTTCGCGACGGCCATGAGCGTCAACAAGGGCGACACGATCTCGTTCAAGATCAAGTCGGCGACGGCCAACTTCCACGTCGACATCCTGCGGCTCGGCTACTACGGCGGCAACGGCGCGCGGATGATGCAGGCCAACCTCGCACCGACCGGCCCCACGTCGCAGCCGGCCGTGCCAGACGTTCGACACGACCGGGCTGATCGACTGCGGGAACTGGTCCGTCACGCGCTACCTGGACGGTGCCGAGCACGGCCGTGTCGGGCGTCTACATCGCGCACCTCGTGCGCAACGACACCGGCGGCGACAGCCAGATCATCTTCGTCGTCCGCGACGACGCCGACAACGCCGACGTGGTCGTGCAGACCTCCGACGCGACCTGGCAGGCGTACAACGACTGGGGCGGCAACAGCCTCTACAAGTGCACGGTCGCGTGCCCGCCCGGCGAGCCGGCCGCGTACAAGGCCGCCTACAAGGTCTCCTACAACCGCCCGCTGCGCACGGAGGGGCCGTCGCAGATGTTCACCGGGGCCGAGTACCCGATGATCCGGTTCCTCGAGGCCAACGGCTACGACGCCACCTACATCAGCGGCGTCGACGTCAACCGCCGGCCGAGCACGCTGCTCAACCGCAAGCTGTTCATCTCCAGCGGCCACGACGAGTACTGGTCCACGACCCAGCGGACGGCGATGGAGAACGCCCGCGCCGCCGGCGTGAACCTCGCCTTCTTCAGCGGCAACGAGGGCTTCTGGAAGACCCGCTGGGAGTCCAGCGCAGCCGGCGCCGCCACGGCGGACCGGACCCTCGTCTCCTACAAGGACACGCACTTCACCGCGCGCCAGGACCCGGTCGAGTGGACCGGCACGTGGCGCGACCCGCGCTTCACGACGGCGGCCGAGAACGTCACGCCCGAGAACGCGCTCACCGGGCAGTCGTTCATCGTGAACTCCGGCACGAGCCGGATCACCGTGCCGTACGCCTACCGCCAGCTCCGCCTGTGGCGGAACACCGCGGCGGCCTCGCTCGCGCCGAACACGTCGCTCGCCCTGGCCCCGAACACGCTCGGCTACGAGTGGGACGAGGATCCGGACAACGGGTTCCGGCCGGCGGGCTCCTTCCGCGCTGTCGTCGACGACGGTCAGCAACGTCGAGGTGTTCACCGACTACGGGAGCACGACGCGCTTCGACGGCACCGCCACGCACAACATGACGCTGTATCGCGCGCCCAGCGGCGCGCTCGTGTTCGGCGCCGGGACCGTGCAGTGGGCCTTCGGCCTCGACGACTGGAACCCGGGCGACAATCCGGCCGACCGGAACATGCAGCAGGCCACCGTCAACCTGTTCGCCGACATGGGCGCGCAGCCGGCGACGCGACAGAGCGGCCTCGTGTCGGCCTCCGCCTCGACGGACACGACGAAGCCGACCGCGACGCTGACCTCGCCGCCCGCCACGGCCGCCGACGGCAGCCGCATCACGCTGAGCGGGACCGCCACCGACGCCGGCGGCGGTGTCGTCGCCGGGGTCGAGGTCTCGACCGACGGCGGCGCGACCTGGCACCTCGCAAGCGGCACGAGCGCGTGGACGTACTCGTGGCTGGTCCACGGCGCGCCGAGCACGACGATCAAGGTGCGCGCGACCGACGACAGCGGGAACACGCAGGTCGCCGGCGCCGGCGTGCCGGTCACGGTCACCTGCCCCTGCTCGCTGTGGGGCAGCACGATCACGCCCGCGACGCCCGACGCGGGCGACACGTCCCCGGTCGAGGTGGGCGTGAAGTTCAAGACCGACACGTTCGGGACGATCACCGGGATCCGCTTCTACAAGTCCGCCGCGAACACCGGCGTCCACATCGGGCAGCCTGTGGACCGAGGGCGGCCAGCGGCTCGCGCAGGCGACGTTCAGCAACGAGTCGTCCAGCGGCTGGCAGTCCGTGAGCTTCGCCCAGCCGGTCGCGGTCCAGCCGAACACGACGTACGTGGCGTCCTACTACGCCCCGAACGGGCACTACGCCGCGACGTCCGAGTACTTCTACCGCTCGCCGTCCCCCGGCCCGAACGGCGGCGCGCTGGCGGATGCGCCACCGCTCCACGCGGTCCGCAACTCCGGCACCACGGTCAACGGCCTCTACGGCTACGGGTCGTCCAGCGTCTTCCCGACCGCCTCGTACAAGGCGAGCAACTACTGGGTCGACGTGAACTTCTCGCCGACGCCCGCGCCCGGCCAGGTCACCGGCGTCTCCGCCTCCGAGGGCGGCAAGAACTCGGCCAACGTGACGTGGAGCGCGCCCACCACCGGCGGCACGCCGACGAGCTACAAGATCACCCCGTACGTCGGGTCGACGGCGCAGACGCCGAAGGTCGTCGACGCGCCGGCGACGTCGACGACCGTGACCGGCCTGACGACCGGCACGACCTACCGCTTCACGGTCACCGCGACCAACCCGAACGGCGACGGGCCGGCGTCCGCGCAGTCGAACGCCGTCACCCCGTCCGCGGCCGTCGTCCCCGCGGCCCCGACGAACGTCAAGGCGCAGCCGGGGACGTCCTCCGCCCAGGTCAGCTGGACCGCGGCCGCGGCCGACGGCGACAGCCCGGTGACCGGGCAGACCGTCACGCCGTACATCGACGGCAACGCCCAGACGCCCGTGCAGGTCGGCGCCGCGGCGACGAGCACCACGGTGACCGGCCTCACCAACGGCACGAGCTACACGTTCAAGGTGAGCGCCGCCAACGCGGTCGGCTCGAGCCCGCAGTCCGCCGCCTCGCCGGCCGTGACGCCGCAGAACACGATCTTCGGCTTCACGACGCCCGTCGGCTCGACCTACGTCGACCACACGCCGGTCGAGCTCGGCGTCAAGTTCACCGCCGACTACAGCGGCACGATCACGGGCGTCCGCTTCTACAAGGCGGCCGAGAACGTCGGGACCCACGTCGGCAGCCTCTGGAGCGCCTCCGGCCAGCGGCTCGCGCAGGCGACGTTCACGAACGAGTCCAGCTCCGGCTGGCAGGCCGTGACGTTCGCCACGCCGGTCGCGGTGACCGCGGGCACGACCTACGTGGCCTCGTACTACTCGCCCGAGGGCGCGTACACCGCCACGTCGTTCGGCCTCGCCTCCGCGGTCGACGGCGGCCCCGTCCAGACCGTCCCCAACGCGACCAGCTCGAACGGCGTCTACGCCTACGGCGCCGCCAGCAACTTCCCGCAGAGCTCCTACGACGGCGCGAACTACTGGGTCGACGTGCTCTACGCGCTGTCGGCGCCGGGCCAGCCGGGCGGCGTCACCGCGACCGCCAGCGGCGCGTCGTCCGCGACCGTCAACTGGACCGCGCCGACGAGCGGCGGGCCGGTCGACTCGTATCGCATCACGCCGTACGTCGGGAGCCACCGCGCAGACCGCCAAGGCGAAGACCGTCAGCGCCCCGGCGACGACGGCCACGGTCGGCGGCCTCACGTCGGGCACGACCTACACGTTCCGCGTCGAGGCGGTCAACGCGAACGGCCCCGGGCAGGCGTCGGCCGCGTCGAACGCCGTCACCCCGACGGCGGCCGTCGCGCCCGCGGCGCCGTCCAACGTCCGCGCGGCGCCGGCGACGACGTCCGTGCGCGTGACCTGGGACGCGCCGACCACGGACGGCGACAGCCCGATCACCGGGCAGACGGTGACGCCGTACATCGGCGGCAACGCCCAGACCCCGGTCCAGGTCGGCGCGTCGGCGACGAGCACCACCGTGAGCGGCCTGACCAACGGGACGGGCTACACGTTCAAGGTCACGGCGACGAACGCGGTCGGCACGTCCGCCGCGTCGGCCGCGTCCAACGTCGCGACGCCGCAGACGACGCTCTTCGACTTCGCCTCGCCGTCGGTCGCCGACTCGGGTGACACCTCGGCGGTCGAGCTCGGCGTGAAGTTCCGCTCCAGCTTCCCGGGCACGGTCACGGGCATCCGGTTCTACAAGGGCCCCGGCAACACCGGCACCCACGTCGGCAGCCTGTGGAGCGCGAGCGGCGGGAAGATCGCCGACGCGACGTTCACGAGCGAGACCGGCTCCGGCTGGCAGACGGCGCTGTTCGCGACCCCGGTCACGATCGCGGCCGACACCACGTACGTCGCCTCGTACTCCGCGCCGAACGGCCACTACTCCGTGTCCGCGAACGGGTTCTCGTCCGCCGCCACCAACGGCCCGCTGACCGGGCTCGCGAACGGCACGAGCCCGAACGGCGTCTACGCGTACGGATCGTCCACGACGTTCCCGCAGGGCTCGTTCAACGCGAGCAACTACTTCGTCGACGTCCTGTTCGCGGCCGCCGGCGCGCCGGGCACGCCGAGCGGCGTGACCGCCACCGCCGGCCAGTCCTCGGCCAACGTGTCGTGGACCGCGCCGACGAGCGGCGGCCCCGTGGCGTCCTACGTCATCACGCCGTTCATCGGGTCGACGGCGCAGACCGCGAAGACGATCACCGGCACCCCGCCGGCCACGAGCACGACCGTCGGCGGGCTCACCGCCGGCCAGGCGTACACCTTCACGGTCAAGGCGGCGAACCAGTCGGGCACCGGACCCGCGTCCGCGGCCTCGTCGCCGGTCACGCCGACGTCCGCCTCGTCGCCCGGCGTCCCGACGGGCGTCACGGCGCAGGCCGACGCGCAGGCGGCGATCGTCCGCTGGACCGCGCCCTCGGACGAGGGCGGGAGCCCGATCACCGGCTACACCGTGACCCCGTCCATCGGCGGCACGGCGCAGACGCCCGTCCCGGCCGGCGCCAACGCGACCGACCTCCGCGTGACGGGCCTCACCGCCGGCACGGCGTACACGTTCACGGTGAAGGCCGTGAACGGGGCGGGCTCGAGCGCCGCCTCCGGCGCCACGAGCGCGGTGACCCCCGGGCTGTCGCTGTTCAACAGCGCCACGCCGGCCACGGTCGACTCCGGCGACACGGGCGCCGTGAACCTGGGCGTGAAGTTCCGCTCCGACGTCGCGGGCACGATCACCGGGCTGCGCTTCTACAAGGCCGGCACCAACACCGGGACGCACACCGGCACGCTCTACGACGCGAGCGGCGCCACGCTCCGCCAGGCGGCGTTCGGCAACGAGACCGCCTCCGGCTGGCAGGCCGTGACGTTCTCGTCGCCGGTCTCGATCACCGCCGGCACGACCTACGTCGCCTCCTACCACGCACCCAACGGCCACTACTCCGTCACCGGCGCGGCCTTCGGCCCCGGCCCGTTCGACAACCCGCCGCTGCACGCGCTCGCCAACGGCGAGAGCCGCAACGGCGTCTACGTCTACGGCGCCGCCCCGGCCTTCCCGACGAGCGAGTGGAACAGCACCAACTACTGGGTCGACGTCCTGTTCGTCCCGGCCTCCACATGATCAAGACACGCATCCTCATCCCGATCGCGATCGGCCTCTCGGCGCTCGCCCTGAGCGCCTGCGGCGACGACGGCTCCAAGCCCGCTCCCGGCACCGAGGGCAACCCCCTGACGGCGGCCGGCCCGGGCGAGCTCAGCACGCCGTCGGCGAGCGGAAGCGGCGCCGACGAGCAGCAGCAGACCGCCAAGGTGCCGTCCGGCGAGCCGGCGACGTCGAAGGCGACCGCCGACCGCGCCGGGGTACCAGGCGCTGCTCGACCGCCAGACCGCCAAGCCCCAGCATCGCTTCACCCCCTGCAACCTGGTGTCGGAGCGCGAGGCGCAGGCGATCGTCGGCAAGCCGATGCAGGTGCCGGTCGAGGCTCCGCAGGGCCCGACGTGCATCTACCGGCCGCGCACCGGCAAGGACCTGATCGCGGTCGCCGTCCAGGAGACGGACTTCGGCGCGCTGCGCAAGCAGATCAAGCGCGTCCACCGCGTCGACGTCGGTGACCGGACCGCCTACTGCGGCAGCTACGGACAGCCGATGCTGTACGTGCCCCTCGCCGAGGGGCGCGTCCTGAGCATCAACGCACAGTGCGACGTCGCCCGCGGGTTCGCCCTCAAGGCGCTCCCCCACCTCTAGACCCCCCGACGCCAGACAAGAAGGTCAGCCGTGTACCAGGTCTCCACCTCCGACCGCCGTCCTGCGAGGCCACCGCCGACTGCTGTCGCGCGGGCAGTCGGGCACCCGCGTCCGCCGGACCGTGGTGCTGCTCGGGCTCACGAGCCTGCTCACGGACATCTCGTCGGAGATGGTCGTGACCGTGCTGCCGCTCTACCTCGTCTACGTCGGCAACTTCTCGCCGCTCGCCTTCGGGGTCATCGACGGCCTCTACAACGGCGCGACGGCGATCGTCCGGCTCGCCAGCGGCTTCATCGGCGACCGCTGGCAGCGGCACAAGGAGGTCGCGGCGTCGGGCTACGGGCTCTCGGCGATCTGCAAGCTGCTGCTGATCGCCGTCGGCACCTCGGTGTCCGCGATCGGCGCGGTCGTGCTGGCCGACCGGGCGGGCAAGGGGATCCGGACCGCGCCGCGTGACGCGATGATCTCGCTGTCCACGCCGAAGGAGCAGCTCGGCACCGCGTTCGGCGTCCATCGCGCGATGGACACCGTCGGCGCGATGCTCGGCCCGCTCGTGGCGTTCGCGATGCTCGCGATCGCGCCGCTCGCCTTCGACTCGATCTTCCTCGTCTCGTTCTGCTTCGCCATGCTCGGCCTCGGGATCCTGCTGCTGCTCGTCAACGGCAGGGACCGCGCGCCCGGCGCCGTCGCGCCCGAGCGCCCGCCGTCGCTCCGCGGGGCCTTCGCGCTCACGCGCACGCCGCGCTACCGTGCTCTCCTGATCGCCGGCGGCGCGCTGAGCCTCGCCACCGCGAGCGACGCGTTCGTGTTCCTGGCCCTGCAAGAGAAGCTCGACCTCGGGACGTCCCTCTTCCCGCTGCTGTTCGTCGGCAGCGCCGGGACGTACATGGCCCTGGCCGTCCCGATGGGCCGGCTCTCGGACCGCATCGGCCGCGGCCGGGTCTTCCTGGCCGGCTACGGGCTCCTGCTCGCGGTCTACCTCCTGCTCCTGGCGCCGATGGCGGGCTGGCTCACGCTGGCCCTCGTCCTCGGGCTGCTGGGGAGCTACTACGCCGCCACCGACGGCGTGCTGATGGCGCTCGGCAGCGCCGTCGTGCCGGACGAGGTCCGCGGCAGCGGCCTCGCGCTCCTCGGCACGACGACGAGCATCGCCCGGCTGATCGCATCCGTCGCGTTCGGCGCCGTGTGGATGGTCTGGGGGATCGACATCGCGTTCGCCGTGTTCGGCGTCGCGCTGGTCGCCGCCGCCGTCCTCGCCGCCGTCGCGCTCGTGCGATCGCCGGAGCCCGCGTGAGCAGCCGCCAGCGCCTCACCGCGTTCATCGTCCTCGCGGCGCTCTGCGTGGCCGGGGTCGCCGTCGCCGTCGTCGCCGGGATGGCCAAGAACGACGAGACCGAGGCGGGGAGCACCGGCGGGCGCCAGGCGCTCTCCGACGCCGCCGCGCGCGGCGAGTCCGTCGTGGTGTTCCGGTCCCTGAAGGCCGGCCGGCCCGAGGGCGACGGGCAGATGGCCGTCAGCTCCGCCGCCCAGCCGGCGCCGCGGACGCTCGAGGCGATGCGCTGCGATCGCAGCTACTTCGCCGCCGGGCGCGGCATCTGCCTCGCGCGCGGCAGCGGCTTCGCCCAGGGCTACCAGGTGCGGCTCTTCGACCGCGAGTTCCAGCCGGGCGCGAGGATCGACGTCGACGGCGTGCCGAGCCGTGCGCGCGTGTCGTCCGACGGGCGCTACGGCGCCGTCACGATGTTCGTCACCGGCCACTCGTACGCGGCCGCCGGCACCTTCTCGACGCAGACGACGCTCATCGACGTCCGCCGCGGCGCGAAGCTCGCCGACCTCGAGGACTTCAAGGTCATGCGCGGCCAGCGGCTGGTCACCGCGGTCGACGTGAACTTCTGGGGCGTGACCTTCGCGCCCGGCGACAGCGACACGTTCTACGCCACGCTGGCGACCGGCGGCAAGACCTACCTGATCAAGGGATCCGTGCGCGGGCGCACCGCGCGGGTCCTGCACGAGAACGTCGAGTGCCCGTCGATCTCGCCCGACGGCACCCGGATCGCCTACAAGAGCCGAACCGACTCGGACGCGAACCCCTGGCGGCTCACCGTGCTCGACCTCGCCACGATGCGCGAGACCCCGCTGGCCGAGACGCGGTCGGTCGACGACCAGGCCGAGTGGCTCGACGACGATCGCGTGCTCTACGGCCTCGGCGGCGAGGTGTGGGTCGTGAACGCGGACGGGACGGGGAAGCCGGCTCGGTACCTCACCGAAGCCGACTCCCCCGCCGTCGTGCGCCCGTAGGCGCGGGGCTCAGCCCCGCGCCGGCTGCTTGGCGGGAGCGCGCTTCGCGGCGCGCCCCTGTCCGGCCACGCCGCGGAAGTCCACGACGGCCGCGCCGGCGGACTCGACGCGCTCGACGTCGAGGTCCGGATGCACCGTGACGATGACCGCGGCGTCCGCGTCCTGGAGGACGTCGTCGAGCGGCCGGGACTCGAGCCCGAAGCGGGTCAGCTCCGGGACGAACGAGTCGTGGTAGCTCAGCTCGGCGCCCTGCTCGGCGAGCAGGCTCATGATCTTGAGCGCCGGCGACTCCCGCAGGTCGCCCACACCCGCCTTGTACGACACGCCGAGGATCGCGATGCGCGAGCCGCGGACGGGCTTCGCCTGGTCGTTGAGGGCCTTCGCGACCTTGTCCGCGCAGTAGTACGGCATCGCCGCATTGACTTCTCCTGCCAGCTCGATGAACTCCGTCTGCATGTCGTACTCGCGCGCCTTCCACGCGAGGTAGAACGGGTCGACCGGCAGGCAGTGCCCGCCCATCCCCGGCCCCGGGCTGAACGACATGAACCCGTACGGCTTGGTGGCGGCGGCGCGCACCACCTCCCACACGTCGATCTGCATGCGGTCGCAGAGCATCGCGAGCTCGTTGACGAGCGCGATGTTGACGGTGCGGAAGATGTTCTCGAGCAGCTTGGTCATCTCGGCGATCTCGGGCGTCGAGACGGGGACCACCTCGTCGCACACCGCCGAGTACAGGTCGACGGCGCGCTTGAGGCACGCCGGCGTGAGACCGCCCACGACCTTCGGGGTCGTGCGCAGCGTGTAGTCGGTGCGACCGGGATCGATCCGCTCGGGCGAGAACGCCAGGTTGAACGAGCGCCCGGCACGCAGGCCGGACTCCTCGAGCAGCGGCGCGAGCCGGTCGCGGGTGGTGCCCGGATAGGTGGTCGACTCGAGGACGACCAGCTGGCCCTCCTGGAGCACGCCGGCGAGCGCCGCGCCCGAGGAGATCAGCGGCTGCAGATCGGGCTCGCGGTTCTCGGTCAGCGGCGTCGGGACGGCGATGATCACCGCGTCCACCTGTGCGAGGTCGGCGTAGCGCGTCGTCACGTGGATGCGGTCCGCGAGCGCACGGAGCGCTCGGACGGGATGTCCTCCACGTAGCTCGTGCCGGCGCGGAGCGCCTTCACCTTCGACGCGTCCACGTCGAGCCCGACCACGTGGTGGCCCGCCTCGGCGAACTCCACCGCGAGCGGCAGCCCGACGTATCCGAGCCCGACGACGCCGATCCTGGCGGCTGTCTGGGCCTTTGTCATGTGCGCAGCGACCTCCTGCAGATTGATTGCCTGCCGAACAACGCGGCGGCAGGCTGTCATCTCACGCGGAGATCGGTGCTTCAGCGTGCGACGGCGCGCACGAAGCGCCCGCGCGGGACGCGCGCGAGCTCACGGGTGCCCAGGGCCTCACGATCGGCCCTGGCGGCACTGGCGCAGAGCCCGATCGCGATGACGACGACGCCGATCCACACGGCGGCGATGGCGATCAGCGCGATGGTCAGCACGTCCATGTCCTTGCGGGGATCATCACAAGAGTCTGATACCCCATTCGGACAGGACGTCACGGATCCTTAGCCGGATCCTCCGTAATTCATACGTCCGCCGGGTTCAGACGTTGCCGCGGCGCAGCACGTGGCGCACCGTGCGGAGGAGCAGCTTGACGTCGAGCCAGAGCGACCAGCTCGAGACGTAGAGATAGTCGATGCCGACCATCTCCTGCATCGGCACGCGCGCCCCGAGCACCTGCCACGGGCCGGTCATGCCGGGCGTCAGGTGGAGCCGGCTGCGGTCGAGGCCGATCACCAGCGCGTCCTCGTCGACGACGAGCGGGCGCGGGCCGACGAGGCTCATCTCGCCGCGCAGCACGTTGAACAGCTGCGGCAGCTCGTCGAGCGAGGTGCCGCGCAGGAGGCGCCCGACGCGGGTCACCCGCGGATCGGCGCTGATCTTGAACATGCCGTCGCCGACCTCGTTCATCCCGCGGAGCTCGTCCTTGCGCGCGTCGGCGCCGGTCACCATCGAGCGGAACTTGAAGATCTCGAACGGCTCTCCGTCACGGCCGATCCTGACCTGGCGGAAGAAGATCGATCCGCGCGTGTCGAGCCGGATCGCGATCGCCAGGCCGGCGAGGATCGGGGCGACCGCGACGAGGCCGATCGACGTGACGACGATGTCGAACGCGCGCTTGAGCGTCCGCGAGGAGCGCGACAGACCGAACTGCCGCACGCCGAGGACCGTCATCCCGTCGACGTCGTCGAACTCGACCGCCGATCCGACGACCTCGAGCATGCGCGGGAGGACGCTGACGCGAGCGCCCGCGCCCTTGGCGATGCGGATGAGCTCCACCACCCCGCGCGACTCGGCGGTCGTCGGCGCCAGGATGATGCGGTGGACCTGGAGGTCCTTGACGATCGTGCGGACGCTGGACGGGTCCAGCGGATGGATGTCGTCCTCCCCCTCGAGGCCGAACGTCGCGACGACCGTCGCGCGGGCGCCGCTCGAGGCGAGCTTCTGGCGGATCCGGTCGGCGCGCGCCGGCTCGCCGATGACGAGGCAGCGCTCGGCGGGCACCGCGCGCGAGCCTGCCCAGCGGGCGACGACGCGCAGCGCGACCACCGCGACGAAGCTCGTCGCCCACAGCGCGAGGATCTGATCGCCGCCGAGCGTGCCGTCGACCATCACCGACTGCAGGATCGTCACGCTGAGGACGTAGAGACCGGTGAGCTGCAGCAGCGTCGGCGCCTCGTCGAGCGTCGAGTGCGCGATCCGCAGCGGGTCGCGGTCGTAGAGGCCGGCGATCTTGAAGACGAGGACGATCAGCGGCATCCCCGCGAGCACGAGGAGCGGCGCGAGCTGGTCGCCGCTGCCGGGGATGGTCAGGACGAGCCACAGCGCGAGCGTCGTCGCGATCACGTCGGCGCCGGCGAGCAGCCGGCGCTGGATCGCCTCGCGGCGCTGCGTGGAGGGGACCCAGTGCTCCCCGCCCTCGATCACGCGGAACCGGCGCGGCGCGCGGGCGCGCACGCGGGTGCCGCCCGCGGTCTCGCGGTTGGCTCGCAACTGCTGCGCCACGGCATCCTGCACGTGGATCGTCAGCCTCTCGGCGACACGCGGAGTCATTCCACGCGATCAACGGAGGCTCCGGGCGGGCCCTTCCTCGACGGAAGGACTATCAACCGAATCCTGTACTAAAGGACAGCTACTCGACCGTGACCGTCTTCGCCAGGTTGCGCGGCTGATCCACGTTCAGCCCGCGCAGGCGCGCGATCCGGTAGGCGAGCAGCTGGAGCGGGATGACCGCCAGCAGCGGCTGGAGCATCCAGTCGGTCCGCGGCACGCGCAGGACCTCCTCGGCGTGCGCGGCGATCTCCTCGTTGCCCTCGGTCGCCACGGCGATGACGTGCGCGCCGCGCGCCCGCACCTCCTGCATGTTCGAGATGACCTTCTCGAGCACCGGCGAGTCGGTCGCGACGCAGACGACCGGTGTGCGGTCGTCGAGCAGGGCGATCGGGCCGTGCTTCATCTCCCCCGCCGCGTACGCGTCGGTCGCGATGTAGGAGATCTCCTTGAGCTTCAGGGCGCCCTCGAGCGCCACGGGCAGCCCGACGTGCCGGCCGAGGTAGAGGAAGAAGTCCGACGCGTAGTGCGCCTCGGCGACGCGCTCGACCGACTCCTCGACGGACTCGAGCAGCTCCTCGATGCAGTGCGGGATCCGCTTGAGGGCGAGCACGAGCTCCTCGAGCCGCTCGGGCGTGAGCGTGCCGCGCAGCTCGGCCATCCGCAGGCCCAGCAGGTACATCGCCGAGACCTGGGCGACGAACGTCTTGGTCGCGGCGACGGAGACCTCGAGCCCGGAGCGGGTGAACAGCACGCCGTCCGCGTCGCGCGTGGCCTGCGAGCCCATCCCGTTGGTGAGGGCGAGGACGGTGGCGCCGCGCTCGCGGGCGAGCCGCATGGCGGCGAGCGTGTCGGCCGTCTCGCCGGACTGCGAGATGCCGATCACCAGGTCGCCGGGCCCGATCACGGGGTCGCGGTAGCGGTACTCGCTGGCGACGTCCATCTCGACGCCCACGCGCGCCCACTGCTCGATCGCGTAGCGGCCGATCAGGCCGGCGTGGTACGAGGTGCCGCAGGCGACGACGATCGACGCGCCGGGCGTTGCGGAGCACCTCGTCGTCGATCATCCCGAGGTCGTCGAGGTCGACGCCGTCGCCGCGGGCGGTGCGGTCGGCGATCGTCTCCGCGACGGCGTCGGCCTGCTCGTGGATCTCCTTGAGCATGAACGTCTCGTAGCCGCCCTTCTCGGCGGCCTCCGCGCTCCAGTCGATCTCCTCGATCGCGCGCTCGACCGGCGTGCCGTCGGCGCGCGTGAAGCGCACGTCGTCGGCGGTGACGGTGACGATCTCGTCGTTCTCGATCAGCTGGACGTGGCGCGTGTGGGCCAGGAAGGCGGGGATGGCGGAGCCGAGGAACTGCTCGCCGTCGCCGCGGCCCACGACCAGCGGGCACTCCTTGCGGGCGGCGACGATGATGCCCGGCTCGTCGGCGGCGATGGCGACGAAGGCGTAGTGGCCGCGCAGCTGGGCGTAGGCGCGCCGGACGGCCTCCTCGAGCCCGTTGCCGTCGAGATGGCGCGAGACGAGATGGGCGATGACCTCGGCGTCGGTCTCCGAGGTGAACACCGCGCCGGCCTCGACGAGCTCCTGCTTGAGCTCCATGTAGTTCTCGACGATCCCGTTGACGACCACGTGGACGCGGTCGGCGGTGTCGAAGTGCGGGTGCGCGTTCTCCTCGGAGACGCGGCCGTGGGTGGCCCAGCGGGTGTGGCCGATGCCCGTGGTGGCCGGCGGCGCCAGCACGGCGACCGGTCCTGAGGCCTCGTCGTCGCGCGCCTCGACCGCGACGCGCAGCCGCGCGAGGTTCCCGACGGCGCGGACGGCGTCGAGGCCGTCCTCGCCCTGCGTGGTGATGCCGGCCGAGTCATAGCCGCGGTACTCGAGCTTCTCGAGGCCCTCGAGAAGGATCTCCTGCACCGGGCGCTGGCCCACGTATCCGACGATTCCGCACATGAAGACCCGATTCTAGAGTTCGCGCGGTGCTCCTCTGCCCGCGGGGTTCACTTATCAACGCCGAGCGGCGCGCGATCTTGCGCGGCGGCTCAGCCCGCGGCCTCGACCGCGCCGGCGAGCCGGGCGCAGACGGCCTCGGCCTCCTCGGCGGTCGGCGCCTCGACCATCACGCGCACGAGCGGCTCGGTGCCGCTCGCGCGGACCAGGACGCGCCCGCGGCCGGACAGCGCCGCGTGCTCGCTCGCCACCTCGTCGGCCGTGGCCGCCACCGCCGCGTCGAGCGCCGTGCGGTCGGCCAGGCGGACGTTGACCAGCGTCTGCGGCAGCTTGTCCATCGCGTCGCGGTCGGCGAGGTCGCCGCCCTCGAGGCCCTCGAGCGCGAGCAGCGCCGCGGCGATCCCGTCGCCCGACGGGACGAAGCCCATGTCGATGATGTGGCCCGACTGCTCGCCGCCGAGCGCCCAGCCGCGCTCGCGCAGCGCCTCGAGCACGTAGCGGTCGCCGACGGCGGTCGTGGCGACCTCGACGCCGGCCTCGCGCATCGCGCTGTGGAAGCCGAAGTTCGTCATCACCGTCACGGCGACCCCGTCGCCGGGGAGCCGGCCGACGCGCCGCAGGTGCAGCGCGGCGAGGGCGATCATCTCGTCGCCGTCGACGATCGCGCCGTGGCGGTCGACGGCGAGCACGCGGTCGCCGTCGCCGTCGAACGCGAAGCCGGCGTCGTGGCCGCCCGCCCGCACGTGCGCGGCGAGCGCGTCGACGTGCGTGGAGCCGCAGCCCGCGTTGATGTTGCGCCCGTCGGGCGCGATCGCGATCGCGTCGACCTCGGCGCCGAGCCGGCGGAAGATCTCCGGCGCGGCCTGGTAGGTCGCGCCGTTGGCGCAGTCGAGCGCGATCCGGCGGCCGCTCAGGTCGAGGCCGGCGAAGCGCTCGTGCAGCGCGCGCAGGTAGTCCTCGAGCGCGCCGTGGAGCGTCCGCACGCGGCCGATCGCGCCGGGGACCGGGTCCTCGAGCGCGCGCTCGATCTCGGTCTCGGCCGCGTCGGAGAGCTTGAAGCCGTCGCCGCCGAAGAACTTGATCCCGTTGTCGCGATACGGGTTGTGCGACGCGCTGATGACGACGCCGAGGTCGAAGCCGTAGCGCCCGACCAGCAGCGGGGCGCCGGGGGTCGGCAGCACGCCGCCCAGCAGCGCCTCGCCGCCCGCGGCGGCCACGCCGGCCGCGACCGCCGCCTCGATCATCTCGCCCGACTCGCGGGTGTCGCGGATCACCAGGACGCGCGGCGCGCCGGCGCCGGCACGCGCCGTCGCCGCGCGGGCGAGCGCGAGCGACAGTTCCGCGGTCAGGAACTCGCCGGCGACCCCACGGACGCCGTCGGTGCCGAAGAGCGTGCGCGTCAAGCCGCTAGCGCTTCGAGAACTGCGGGCGCTTGCGGGCCTTCTTGAGGCCGGCCTTCTTGCGCTCCTTCACGCGCGAGTCGCGCGTGAGGAAGCCGCGCCGCTTGAGCTCGGAGCGGAGGTTCGGGTCGGCGTCGACGAGCGCGCGCGAGATGCCGTGGCGCAGCGCGCCGGCCTGGGCCGAGACGCCGCCGCCGTGCATCGTCGCGATGACGTCGATCTTCTCCTCGAGCCCGACGGTCTCGAGCGCGGTGCGGATCGTGCGCTGGAGCGCGGGACGCGGGAAGAACACGTCGAGCGTGCGGCCGTTGATCTCGTAGGCGCCGGTGCCCGGCTTGAGGATCACGCGCGCGACGGCGGTCTTGCGCTTGCCGGTCGCGGTGTAGCGCGCGCCGGCTGCGAGGTCGATCGCGGCGTCGGCGATCGGCTGGACGAAGTCCTCCTCGGAGGAGTCGCCGTCGCCCTCCTCGCCGTACTCGTCGTCCTCGCGCAGGGCCTCCTCGCCCTCGCGGACGATGTCGACCTCGAGGTCCATGCCCGGGATCTCGGGCTTGACGCGCGGCGTCTCGTCCTCGACGAACTCCTCGTCCTCCTCGTCGGAGGCGGCGTCGGCGGACTCGGGCGCGGCCTCGGCGACCGGCTCCGGCGTCTCTGCCGGGGTCTCCTCGGCGGCCGGGGTCTCCTCGGCTCGGCCGGGGTCTCCTCGGCCTCGGGGGCCGGGGTCTCCTCGGCCTCGGGGCCGGGGTCTCCTCGGCGGCGGGCGTCTCCTCCGCGGTCGGCTCGACCGGAGTCTCCTCGGGCTCGGCGCCCTGCTTCTCGTCCGTCATCGGGTGATGATCTCCAGCGTCTGTGGCTTCTGCGCCTCGTGCGGGTGCTCAGGGCCGGCGTAGACCTTGAGCTTCGTGAGCTGCTTGCGGGCGAGGCGGTTCTTGGGGAGCATGCCGCGCACCGCGAGGCGGATGACCTCCTCGGGCCGGCGCTCGAGCATGTCGCCCAGCGTCCGCTTCTTCAGCCCGCCGGGATACCCGGAGTGGCGGTAGTAGAGCTTCTCGTGCAGCTTGTCGCCGGTCACGGCGATCTTCTCCGCGTTGATCACGACGACGAAGTCGCCCGTGTCGACGTGGGGCGTGTACGTGGGCTTGCGCTTGCCGCGGAGCGCGTCCGCGATCTGGGTGGCGAGCCGGCCGAGGGTCTGGCCTTCGGCGTCGACGAGGAGCCAGTTGCGCTCGCGGTCGAGTGGGGTGGCGACGTAGGTCTTCATGGGCATGCGGGTGCCGCGCAGCCTGCGCGGTCAGCGGCGGAGCATGATAGCGGGGGACCCGCCCCATATACTGGCGCGCGCTCCGATCCGCCCCGGGAGGCCGGACCGGCGCTCCACATGCCGACGCGCAGCCGGACAACTCGCCACGCGCTCGGGCTCGCAGCCGCGTGCCTGGCCGTCACCGCGGCCCCCGCCGCCGCGCAGACCGGAGGGACGTCGCCCGACGCGCCCGCGGCCCCGCGCGCGCTCACGCCCCCGCCGCTGAAGAACACCTACGGGCGTCCCGCGCCGCGGATCGAGTCCGTCGCGTGCGAGCGCGGTTGCGGCGCCGCGGCCGGCGCCCGGCCGGGCGCGCTCGTGCGGATCGTGGGCAGGGGGCTGCGGCGGGTCGAGGAGGTCGTCTTCCTCGGCGACGGACGCCGACGGCGCCGACGACGCGTCCGTCGCCCCGCTCCAGGCCCGGCGCCGCAGCGTCCTCGCGCGCGTCCCGCGCACGGCGCTCGCGGGCCGCGTCACGGTCGCGCGGCGCGACGGCACCCGGGCCGCCGCGACCCCCGCCCCGCTCGCGATCGAGCCGTTCGCCGGCACGGTCCCGTCCGGCGAGATCGACGCCGAGGCGCAGGAGCGCAAGGTCTTCTTCGACGAGCAGCGGCCCGCCGAGCTGTCGTACGTGCTCGGCGGCGCGCAGCCGGCCGACGTCGTCGTCCAGGTCGTCCGCGGCTCCGACGGCGCGGTCGTCTCCCAGTGGACGCCGGGCGTCGTGCCCGCGGGCGTGCCCCAGACCGTGCGCTGGGACGGGCTCGCCGGCGGCAGGGTGGTGCGCGACGGCGTCTACCAGTTCCGCGTCAACGCGGTCGACGGCGCGGGCACGCGCGCGACCTCGGCGCAGGCCGCGCCCGTCGAGGCGGACGCGCCGGGCGCCTTCGAGTTCCGCCGCTTCCGCTTCCCGATCGCCGGCGCGCACCGCTACGGCACCGGCGCCGCGGCGTTCGGCGGCGGGCGCGGGCATCAGGGACAGGACACGTTCGCGGCGTGCGGGACGCCGCTCGTGGCCGCGCGCGGCGGCGTCGTCGAGGTCAACGACGTGCAGTCCGCCGCCGGCAACTACCTCGTCGTCGACGGCGCGCGGACGAGCGTGGAGTACGCCTACATGCACCTGCGCGACCCGGCGCTGCCCGCCGAGGGCGAGCGCGTCCGGACCGGGCAGCTGATCGGCTACGTGGGTGACACGGGCCGCGCCGACGGCTGCCACCTCCACTTCGAGGAGTGGACCGCGCCGGGCTGGTACCGCGGCGGCAGCGCGTTCGACCCGCTGCCCGACCTGAAGCGCTGGGACGCCGCTTCCTAGCGGCGGACGACCTTGATCACGCCGGGCGAGCAGCTCGGCGAGACCGTGGCCTTGATCCGCACCTTGCCGATCCTCCGCGCGCGCAGCACGAGCCGCGCCTTGCCGCTGCGGCCGGTCCGCGCCGAGCTGAGCTTGCGGCCCGCCGCGCGGGCGACGACCCTGACCGACCGTTGCGGCCGCCCGCGGACGGTCACCTTCACGCGCACGGTGGTCCTGCGGCGGACGACCATCTTCCGCCGCGAGATCCCCATGCGAGCAGGCCCGGACGGGCGCGCCCGGGGTCGCGGTGCGCGGGCGCGCGGGCGGCGTCGCGGCAACCCGGGTGGGCGGCGCCGCCGGGGTCAGCGGCGGGCCCGTCGGGTCGACGGGCGTGGTCAGGCGCAGCTCCTGGGTCGCGTTCGCCGCCACGGCGCTCGCGGACAGGGCGCCCTGCCACAGGCGGACCATGTCCATGTCGCCCGCGAAGGTGAGGTCGCAGCTGCCGACGTAGCGGCCGATCGCCGCCGTCGGGCTCGTGGTCGACCAGTCGATCCGGGTCGGTCCGTCCGACGGGTCGCCGACCGCGCGGCCGTCGACGTAGAGCCGCAGGCGGCCGCCGTCGAACGTGCCGGCGATGTGGTGCCAGCCGCCGTTCCAGACGTCGGACGCGCGCGCGGCCGCCGAGACGACGTAGCCCGAGCCGTCGAAGGCGTAGAAGGCGACGCCACCGCCCTTGGCGGTGTAGAGGCCGTAGGAGCCGGCGAAGCAGCCCTGGCCGCCGCGGGAGACGATGTAGCGGTACGCGCCGGGGCTGGTGGGCGCGCGCACGACGGCCTCGACGGAGAGCGTCGGCTGCGCGAGCTCGGCCGCGTCGGGGAGCTGGACGTAGGAGCCGCCGCCGAAGCGCAGCGCGCCGCTCGCGACGCCGGGGATCCGCTGCGGGTCCGCGCCGTCGACGCCGGCGGAGGTGCCGAGGCGACCGTCGAGCCCGAACGGCCCGCCGTCGAGCGCGGTCTGGCCGCCGGCCTCGTCGAAGCGCCACTCGCCGACGGTGCCGGTGCTGCGCGTCGCGCGACCTGGGCGCCGACCGCGAGGACGAGCACGACCGCACCGGCCGCGCCGGCGATCCGCCATCTCCGTCCAGCTCTGCGCGTCACCAGACGCGTCGGGCCCCTGGTTCCGCGCTGCATCTCGGCTCCTTGCCGTACACCTGCCGTGGGGGGAACTTGCACCCGAGCAACGGCGCGCCTACGCGCCGACTTGCACGGTCAACGATCTTCCCGCTCTTTCCGGCGTTTGATCGCCTCGTTGCGCTCGTGCACGCGCAACAGCACCAGATAGAGCAGGATCCCGCCGAGCACGCCGCCGACGAGCCCGGGCAGGACGTCGCCGCGGATGACGCTCGCGACCGTGAACGCCGCGCCGAAGACGACGGCGGCGATCAGCATCTGGGTCCGGGTCACCGCGCGCAGGATGCCACGTCGGCGGGAACGGTCAGCATGAGGACCGGCCGCCCTGGCCATTCGGGGAGTCACGCGCCGAGTCCCCGCCAGTTGGGTGATCGCTTTCCGTTCTCCTGTGATCCAGAGTGTCGCGTCCTGCGCATACCGCATTTGGGGGAGCCGTCGTTGAGCCACGAATTCGTCGAGAACCAAGCCGTTTCGCGCCGCCGCGTGATCCGCCGCGCGGCGGTCGCCGCGGGCGGCGCGCTCGCGGCCGCCACCGCGGTCGGCGCGGCCGACCGGTTGCGCGCGCAGCCGTCGAACGAGAAGGACGCGAAGGCGCTGAACCTCCTGCTGCTGATCGACCGCGCCGAGGTCGCCTTCTACACGGCGGCGCTCGAGAACGCCGGCCTGAGCGGCGAGCTCGAGGAGTTCGCCCAGACGGCGCTCGGCCACGAGCGCGAGCACGTCTCCTACCTCGAGGGCGCGCTCGGCAACGCCGCCGAGGACGAGCCCGAGTACGACTTCGGCGAGTCGACGTCGGACGTGGACGCGTTCGCGCGCTCGGCCGCGAAGCTCGAGGACATCGCCGTCGGCGCCTACAACGGCCAGGCGACGAACGTCTCGCCCGGCGCGTTCCTCGCCGCCGCGCGGATCGTGTCGGTCGAGGCGCGACACGCCGCCTGGATCCGCTCGATCCGGGACGGCGACCCGGCGCCGAACGCCGTCGACACCGCATACGACGAGGCGCGGGTGCGCCGCGAGCTGCGCGAGCTGGGGGTGCCGGCATGAGCCTTTCCGACCTGCCCGACCTCGCCGCCCTCGACAAGGACGGCGCGCTCGAGGAGGCGCACGCGGGCCTGACGCGCGCCGGCTTCATCGTCGGCAGCGCGATCGGCGGGACTGGCGCTCTGGCTGCCGTCCTCCGCGAGCGCGGCGAAGATCCCCGCCTCCGACCAGGACGTCCTCAACTACGCGCTCGTCCTCGAGTACCTCCAGGCCGCGTTCTACACCGAGTCCGAGCGCGCGGGCGCGCTCAAGGGCAAGGCGAAGAAGGCGGCGACGACGGTGGGCGCGGTCGAGCGCGCGCACGTCAAGGCGTTCCGCGACCTGCTGGGGAAGAAGGCGGTCGGCAAGCCGCAGTTCGACTTCCAGGGCGTCACCGAGGACCAGAAGAAGTTCCTCAAGACGGCGGTCGCGTTCGAGGACCTCGCGGTGGCGGCGTACAAGGGCCAGGCGCGGCGGCTGAAGTCGAAGGCGGTGCTGACGTCCGCGCTCGGGATCCACACCGTCGAGGCGCGCCACGCCGCCTGGATGCGCTACCTGAACGGCAACGTGCCGGCGACGGCGGCGTTCGACCGCCCGCTGACGCGGCCCGCGATCAACAAGATCGTCGCCTCGACGCACTTCATCGTCCAGAAGAAGCCCAAGACGAGCAGCCGGCGCAAGCCGCGCTACACCGGGTGAGGGGTCGGGGCGCGATCGCGCTCGGAGTCGCCGCAGGGATCGCCGCGGGCGGTGCGGTGATCGCCGTCAACGACGCGACGGACCAGCCCGCGGCGGCGCCGCGGGCGAGCGTCGCCCTCGCGCCCCCGCCCGCCCGTCCCGCGCTCGCCATCCCGGCGCCGGAGGGCCTGGACGACGGACCAGACGTCACCCGCTGGGCGCACGTGCGCACGGCGACCGCCGCGCGCACGGCTCCCCGGCTCGGCGCGGCGGTCGCCGGGCGGGTGGCGGAGCGGACGCCCGAGGGCACCACCACCGTGGTCCCCGTCACCGGCAGGACCGAGGACCCCGGCGGCCGGCTGTGGCTGCGCGTCACGCTCCCGAAGCTGCCGAACGGGACGAGCGGCTGGGTGCCGCGGCGCGCGCTCGGCGGCTACGAGATCAGCCGCGACAAGCTGGTGATCGACCTCGACGCGCAGCGGCTGACGCTGCTGCGCCGCGGCAAGGTGGCGATGCGCGCGCCGATCGGGGTCGGGCAGTCCCGCTGGCCCACCCCGCGCGGTCGCTTCATCGTGCGCAACCGGCTCGAGCGCTTCGCCTCCCCGGAGTACGGACCCGTCGCGTTCGGGACGAGCGCCCGGTCGGCGACGCTGACGGACTGGCCGGCCGGGGGGTTCATCGGCATCCACGGCACGAATCGCCCTGATCTGTTGCCCGGCCGGGTATCCCACGGTTGCATCCGTCTGCGAAACCCTGCAATCCTGCGTCTTGCCCGGCTGATGCCGGTTGGCACGCCGGTGGAGATCCGATGAAGCGATCCATCATCGCCCCCTTCGCCCTGTGCTTCCTGCTCGCGCTGCTCGTGGCGGCGCCGGTCTCGATCGGCGCGGACAAGCCGCCGAAGGAGCTGTGGGACGAGTTCCCGCTCGACGCCACGCCGGAGCCGACGCCGAGCCGCCGAGGCGCCGTCGCCCACGCCGGCGCCGTCCGCGCAGCCGCAGCAGCGCGTCGTCTCCGAGGACGACGGCGGCGGCATGGCGACGCCCGCCCTGCTGGCGCTGCTCATCGGCGCGGCCGGGCTCGGGGGCGCCGCCGTGTTCATGGCGTCGCGGCGGATGACCGGCGCCGACGGAGGAGCCCGCCCCGGAGCCGGTCGCGCGCACCGGCCGGTTCGCCCGCCGTGACGAGCCGGAGGTCGCGCCGGCCGCCCGCGCCAACGGCCATCCCCTCGACGCGGCGGTCGCCGCCGAGGAGCCGCGCAAGCCGCACCCGGTGAGCCGCGCGAAGGCCGCGCGGCGCGCGAAGCACGCCAAGCGGGAGTCGGGCAAGCCAGGCGCGAGCCAGAGCGCGGGGCCGGGCGCGGGCAAGCCCCGGCGCCGCCCGAAGCGCGACGCGCCGCCCGCCGAGGCGCCGGCCAACGGCGCGGTGCCGCACGACGAGCTGCCGGCCGTGCCCCCGCCGGCGAAGCCGCGCCGCAGGCGCGCCGCCAAGGCCGGAGCCGCGACGCGCGACGGAACCGCGTGACGGTCGAGGCCGCCGACGAGGCGATCGGGCCCGCACCGGCCCCGGCAGGCGGCACGACGACGCCGTGGGTCGTCGACGAGCCGGCCGCGACCGCGGAGCCCGCGCGCGACGAGACGCCGGTCGCGGACGCCGCCGACGCTCCGGTCGCGGACGCCGCCGAGGCCGAGCCCGCCGCCGCGCCGGAGCGCGAGGCGCGGCCGCCGCGGCGCCGCCGCGGCGCGCGGAAGCGCACGTCCGACGAGCCGGCCGCGCGGCGCGCGCCCGCGCGCGATCGCCAGGACGAGCCGCCCCCGAGCGGATGCCGCGGCAGCGGCCGCAGCCGCTGCCGGTCCCGGACGAGCCGCTCGCCGAGACCGACGAAGCGGCCTATCCCGCGTGCCGGATCAAGTTCCACAACCGGCCGATCCGGACCCACTTCTACGCCGTCCCCTACGAGGGCGGGCCGGTGCTCGCCCGCTCGCCGTACTTCAAGCTCGAGCGCGGCGACGGCGAGCCGCGGGCCGACGGCGCCCGAGGCGCTGCGCGCGCTCGTCGAGCAGCTGAACGCGCTCGGCTGGCAGCAGACCGGCGTCGGCTCGGCGCCGTGGGACCTGCGCTTCCAGCGCAGCGCCCGCGTCGTCCAGCGGCGCGGCTAGGCCGCCGCTACTCCCACTCGATCGTGCCCGGCGGCTTGGACGTGATGTCCAGCACGACCCGGTTGACCTCGCGGATCTCGCCGATCATGCGCGAGGCGATCTGCTCGAGCAGGTCGTACGGCAGGCGGGCCCAGTCCGCGGTCATGGCGTCGTCCGACGTCACCGCGCGGATCGCGACGAGGTAGCCGTAGGTGCGCTCGTCGCCCTGGACGCCGACCGTCCGCACGTCCGGCAGCACGCAGAACGACTGCCACAGCTCGCGGTACAGGCCGGCCTTGCGGATCTCGTCCTGGAGGATCGCGTCGGCGTTGCGCAGGACGTCGAGGCGCTCCTTGGTCGCCTCGCCGCCGACGACGCGGATCGCCAGCCCCGGCCCCGGGAACGGCTGGCGCCAGACCAGCCGCTCGGGCAGCCCGAGCTCGGCGCCCACGGCGCGGACCTCGTCCTTGAACAGCGCGCGCAGCGGCTCGACGAGGTCGAAGCGCAGGTCGTCGGGCAGGCCGCCGACGTTGTGGTGCGACTTGATCGTCGCCGCGCCCGTCCCGCCGCCCGACTCGATCACGTCCGAGTAGAGCGTCCCCTGCACGAGGAACGACGCGTCGCCGAGCCGGCCCGCCTCCTCCTCGAACACGCGGATGAACTCGGCGCCGATCGCCTTGCGCTTGGCCTCCGGGTCGCTGAGCCCCTTGAGCCGCGTGAGGAAGCGGTCCTCGGCGTCGACCGCCACGAGCGGCACCTTGAAGTGGTCGCGGAAGGCGGAGATGACCTGCTCGCCCTCGTTCTTGCGCATCAGCCCGTGGTCGACGAACACGCACGTCAGCTGGTCGCCGACGGCGCGGTGGACCAGCAGCGCGGCGACCGACGAGTCGACGCCGCCGGAGAGGCCGCAGATGACCTTCCCGTCGCCGACCTGGGCGCGGATCGCCGCGATCTGCTCCTCGATGATCGAGGCGGCGCTCCACGTCCGCTCGCAGCCGCAGATCTCCTCGAGGAACGTCGTCAGCACCTGCTGCCCGTAGGGCGTGTGGACGACCTCCGGGTGGTACTGGATCCCGTACAGCCCGCGCTCGACGTGCTCGACCGCCGCGACCGGCGACTCGGTCGACGACGCGAGCGCCGTGAAGCCCGGCGGCGCCTCGAACACGGTGTCGCGGTGCGACATCCAGCACGACTGGTCCGCGGGCGTGCCCGCGAGCAGCCGCCCCGGCTCGCTCACCGTCAGCTGCGAGCGCCCGAACTCCCCCACCTCGGCGCCCTCGACCCGGCCGCCGGCGACGAGCACCAGCGCCTGCATGCCGTAGCAGATGCCCAGCACGGGGATCCCGAGCTCGAGCAGCGCGGGGTCGAGCGCCGGCGCCCCGGGCGCGTAGACCGACGCCGGGCCGCCCGAGAGGATCAGCCCCTTCGGGCGGCGCTTGCGCACCTCGTCGACGCCGACGTGGTGCGGCAGCAGCTCCGAGAACACCCCGAGCTCGCGCACCCGCCGCGCGATGAGCTGCGAGTACTGGCCCCCGTAGTCGAGGACGACGACCTCGTCCGCGGCGAGCTCGCGCTCGAGCGCGAGCTCCTCGACCGGCTGGTCGGCGACGGTCGTTCCGCGGACCTCCATCAGTGGCTCCTCCGGTGGGTCCCGGCGCTCCTGGGCGATCGCCGGCACCGGCCGGCAAGGACGCAGACCCGAAGGAATCCTTCACGGATTTCGAGGGTCGAGGACGCCGCCAGGCGGTGATCAGCGGTCGATCCAGGAGTGTCGGGGCGCGCCGGAGGGGCCACTACTACTCCGTCGCCGCCAGGGCCATCGCACCCCCGCGGGCGCCCATGCCGACCGCCTGGTCGCGCTGCAGCTGCTTGCCCTCGCTCTGGAGCGCCGGGGCGATCATCAGCTCGGCCCGGTTGAACTCGGCGATGTCGCGGTAGCCGCAGGTCGCCATCGAGGTCCGCAGCGCGCCCATCAGGTTGAACGTGCCGTCGTTCTCGCGCGCCGGGCCGGTGATGATCTCCTGCAGCGAGCCGTTCTGGTTCGTGCGCACCCGCGCGCCGCGCGGGAGCGTCGGGTGGAAGGTCGCCATGCCCCAGTGGAACCCGTGGCCGGGCGCCTCGTACGCGCGGGCGAGCGGCGAGCCGATCATGACCGCGTCCGCGCCGCAGGCGATCGCCTTGGCGACGTCGCCGCCGTTGCGCATCCCGCCGTCGGCGATCACCTTGCAGTACTCGCCGGTCTCCAGCATGTGCTGGGAGCGGGCGGCCGCGACGTCGGCGATCGCCGTCGCCTGCGGGACGCCGATGCCGAGCACGCCGCGGGTCGTGCACGCGGCGCCCGGTCCGACGCCCACGAGCACGGCGGCGGCGCCGGTGCGCATCAGGTGCAGGCCGGTGTGGTAGCTGGCACAGCCGCCGAGCACGACCGGGATCGGCAGCTCGCCGACGAACTCCTTGAGGTTGAGCACGTGCCCCTGCGTGGAGACGTGCTCGGCCGAGATGACCGTGCCCTGGATCACGAGGATGTCGAGCCCGGCGTCGAGCACGAGCTCGTAGTAGCGCTCCACCTTCTGCGGGGTCAGGGAGGCGGCGGCGACCACGCCGTGCGCCTTGATCTCCTGGATCCGCTGGGCGATGAGCTCCTCCTTGACGGGCTCCTGGTAGATCTCCTGCATCTCCCGCGTGGCCTCGTCGCGGTCGAGCCCGGAGATCCGCTCGAGCTGCTGCTCGGCGTCCTCGTACCGCGTCCAGATCCCCTCGAGGTTCAGGACCGCCAGGCCGCCGAGCTTGCCGATCGCGCCGGCCGTGTCCGGCGACACCACGCCGTCCATCGCCGAGGCCAGCAGCGGCAGCTCGAACCGGTACGGCCCGAGCGTCCAGGAGATGTCCACGTCATCAGGGTCGCGCGTGCGCCGCGAGGGCACGATCGCGACGTCGTCGAATCCATAGGCGCGGCGCGCCTTCTTGCCTCGGCCGATCTCAACTTCCATGGCGGGATCCTAGGTGTCGTGGCGGACGGTGAAAGAGTGCCGATCACGCTACCAGCGGGCGAAGTTATGACTCAGGGCACCTCGGCGGGCAGGGCGGGCCGCGTGACCTCCACCTCGCCCGTCAGCCGCTCGACCTGCGCGCGGTCGATCAGGCCCGCCCCGAGGTGGAGCGTCGACTGCGCGCCGCAGGCCACGCCGTGCACCAGGCACTCCTCCGTCCCGAGGCCGTTGTAGCGGGCCGCGACGAAGCCGGCGAGGAACGCGTCGCCGGAGCCGACGGTCGCCCGCGGCTCGATCGCGCCCGAGCGCATGCGCAGCCGGAAGAGCGCCGGCGGCAGGCCCGGGCCGGGCGCCGACATCTGCGCGAAGCAGCCGTCGGGCGCGGTCATGATCGCCTCGCGCGCGCCCAGCTCGCACATCTCGCGCACGGCGATGCAGTGGTCCTCCTCCTCGTTGAACTCGTGGCCGACCAGCTCCTCGGCCTCGAGCACGTTCGGGGAGATGACGTCCGGCTCGGCGCGGACGGCGCGCCGCAGCGGATCGCCGTCGGTGTCGACGATGCAGACCACGCCCATCTTCTTGAGCTCGCGGATCAGGCTGGCGTAGACGTCCGCGTCGACGTCGCGCGGGAGCGAGCCGGCGAACACGCACATCGAGGCGCCCTTGGCGAGGTAGAGCAGCTTGTCGACGAACAGCTCGATCTCCTGCGCGGAGACCGACGGCCCGCGCTCGTTGATCTCGGTCTGCTCGCCCGTGGTGGGGTCGATCACCGCCGTGTTCGTGCGCGACTCCTCGCGGATCCGGACGAAGTCGGACAGGACGGCGAAGTCGGTCAGCTGCTCGACGATGCGCGTGCCGGTCGCCCCGCCCGCCAGCCCGGTCGCGATCACCGGCGCGCCGAGCGCCTTGAGCACCCGCGCCACGTTCACGCCCTTCCCGCCCGGCATCGTCGTCTGCTCGACCGTCCGGTGGCGCCGCCCGAGCCGGAAGTTCGGCACCGCGAGGGTCTTGTCGATCGCCGTGTTGAGCGTGACGGTCAGGATCATGCGGCCTCCGGCTCGGAGCGCCTCCGTCCACGTGGTGGGCCGCGGCGGAGGCGACGCGCCATCAGCACCGTACCGCCGAGGACGGCGACCGCGAGGATCAGCGCCAGCGGCCGCGTGAACCAGTCCTTCGTGCGCTGCGCGACGTCGGCCTCGGGCACGAAGTGCTCGGCGACGATCGGGACCGCCGCGATCCGCTTGCCGTCCGCGAACACCTCGCGGTAGCCGAACCTCTGCCCGCGCGCGACCGGGCCGGTGACGGTGCCGGGGACGCCGACGTCGTCCATCGTGATCTTCGCCCCGGTGCGGACGACCCGCGTCACGGAGCCGCTCGTGATCAGGTTCGTCGTCGCGCCGCGCCGGAAGGCGATCTCGGGCTGCCCGACGACCTCGCCCTCGGTCACCGGCTCGATCTGCTCCATCTTCCCCGCGCCCCAATCGAGCAGGGCGAGCGAGTCGGCGTCGCGCGCGGCGAGCGAGGGCGTGCCGAGGACGACGGAGACCAGCGTGACGCCGCGCGCGGTGCGCGTTCCGACGAGCACGTAGCCGGCGCTGCTGGTGTGCCCGGTCTTGAGCCCGTTGATCTTCGGGTCCTTCGCCAGCAGCGTGTTGCGGTTGCGGATGCTCCGCGGGCGATCGCCGGTGGTCAGCGTCGCGGAGGTGCGGTTCGCGATCTTGCGGACGAAGCTCTGCTCGCGCAGGGCGACGGCGAGCTTGGCGAGGTCGTGCGCGGAGGAGTAGTTGCCGGGCGCGTCGAGCCCGATCGGGTTCTCGTAGTGCGTGTTCTCGAGCCCGAGCCTGCGCGCGTGCCGGTTCATCATCCGGACGAACTTCGGCTCCGACCCGCCGATGCCGTCGGCGAGCGCCATCGCGGCGTCGTTCGCGGACTCGAGCATCAGGCCGCGCAGGAGGTCGGCGACCGACAGCTTCTCGCCGGGCCGCAGGCTGAGCTTCGACTCGATCGGCGCCGCGACGTAGTCCGACGCCGCGATCCGGTCGGCGAGCTTCGCCTTCTCCATCGTCAGCAGCGCGGTCATCAGCTTCGTGGTCGAGGCGATCGGGCGCCGCTGCTCCGCGTCGCGCGCGTAGAGGACCTCGCCGGTGCTGGCCTCGATCAGGATCGCCGACGAGGCGCTGATGTCGGGCGGCTTCGCGGCGGCGAGCGCCGGCAGCGCGGCGAGCACGAGCGCGATGGCCGCGAGCACGGCGGCGAGACGGCGCGTCACGCCGTCACCGGAGCTTCAGCTCTTGTCCCGGGGTCAGGACCTGGGGGTCGAGATCGGGGTTCAGCTGGAGGATGGTCGTGAGCGGCACGTCGGTCTTCTCGGCGATGCCGGACGGCGTGTCGCCGGTCTTGACGACGTAGATCTTGGGCGACCGCTTCTTCTTCTTGCCCTTCTTCTTCTTGCCGTCCTTGCCGGACTGCTGCGACGAGGTCGGCGAGCCGCTGTTCGACGTGCCGGGATCGTCCTTCAGCGCGGTCGAGAGGACGAGGAAGAGGGCGACGCCGAAGGCCACCAGCGCCAGCGGCGCGAGGAAGCGCGCAGGGCTGCGTGCCATCGGCACGATGATAGCCCGGCTCAGGACGGACGCTTCAGACCAGCGCCCACGCCTGCTCGCGCAGCCGCTCGGCCTCGGCGCGGGCCGCGTCGCGGGCGTCTCCCCCGGTCTGCGCGTGCGCGTCGGCGATCGAGCGCGAGGCGCTGACGAGGCCGCCGGCGCGGCCCGGGGCGAAGGCCGGCGTGAGCGCGGCGACGTCCCCGCCCTGGGCGCCGATGCCGGGGAGCAGGAACGGCGTGCGGGGCATCAGCTCGCGCAGCCGCGCGAGGTGCCCGGGGACGGTCGCGCCGGTGACGGCGCCGACGTCGGAGAGCCCCGACTGCGGCCCGGGGGCGCCGGCCACGTCGACCAGGCGCGCGATCCGCTCCCACAGCGGGCGGCCGTCGGCGAGCTCGGCGTCGAACAGGTCGGCGGCGCCGGGATTCGAGGTGCGGACGAGGACGAAGACCGTGCCGTCCGCGCTCGCGCGCGATGTCGATCAGCGGCTCGAGCGCGTCCTCGCCGAGCAGCGGGTTGACGGTCGCCGCGTCGGCGCCGAGCCCCGGGACGGGGCCGAACGGCGTCTCGGTCCCGCCCAGCAGCGCCTGGCCGTAGGCGGTGGCGGAGGTGGCGATGTCGCCGCGCTTGCCGTCGGCGATCACGAGCAGGCCCTGCGCGCGCGCGTGCGCGACGACCGCCTCGAGCACGAGCCAGCCGGCGAAGCCCAGCCGCTCGAAGCATGCGAGCTGCGGCTTGACCGCGACGCATGCCGGGCCGGCGGCGTCGACCAGCGCGAGGCAGTGGCCGAGGACCGCCGCGGCGGCCTCGAGCCGCGCGTCCCGGCCGCCCTGGCCGTGGTCGAGGGCGGCCGAGCGCTCGACGTCGCCGAGCGCCAGGACGAGCCTGGCGCGCGACTCCGCGAGCGACTCGACCGCCTCGGGCCAGAGGCGGGCCGGGTCGGGGTCGATCCCCAGGACGACCTGGGAATCGCGCTCGGCGACCGCGCTCGTGAGGCGGTCACCGAACGGAACGGCGGGCGACGCTTCGCCGGATGTCGACAAGGCGCCGCCCGATGGCACGTCTACTTGACGGCCTTCTTCAGGCCGGAGCCTGCGGTGAAGCGCGGAACCTTGCTCGCGGCGATCTGCATCGTCTCGCCGGTGCGTGGGTTGCGGCCCTCGCGCGCGCCGCGCGAGGCGACGTGGAACTTGCCGAAGCCCGTGAACGAGACTTCATCACCGGACGACAGCGCGTCCTCGATCGACCTGATCACGGAGTCGACGGCCGTCCCGGCGTCCTTCTTGGACAGACCGCTGCTATCGGCGACCTTGTCGACGAATTCCGACTTCGTCATACGTGCATCCTCCTTCGTCCCTGGTTGGGTCGTGGTGGCGCGACGCTAACAAGGCCCCCGGACGCCGATTGGCTCTAGCGCGCGGAATCCTGTGAAAAAGGCCGCAATTTGCGGACGTTTCGGGGCTCGGGCGTAGGGCCCGTTACGCCCGGAAACCGCGCTGGACGGCCGAGATCAGGGCCTCGGCGGCCGTCTGGAGGGGGTCGCCGGCGCTCCCGTCGCGCGGCCGCTCAGGCGCGCGGCGGGACCGCTCCGCCCTCGATCCCCGCCAGTGCCGCGCGCAGGTCGGCGCGGACCACGCCGGGGATCGCGAACGGGCCGCAGACGGCGATCGCGACGTGCGTCGCGGTCGCGCGCGAGGCAGACGACGCCGTCCGCGGTGACGCGCCTCGGCCTCCGGCGCGTCGCCGGCGGCGGCCGCCAGCGCGCTGCGCGGCGGCGGCGAGCTCGGACGGGCCGGCGAGCCGCTCGCCGCCGGCGGACAGGATCAGCACGGCCCGGACGTCGGCGGACAGCTCGCGGACGAGGTCGAGTGCCAGCGCGGGCGTCAGGGCAGCAGGCGACATCGGCGTCGCGCAGAATAGGGAGCCGTGCCTTTCGGCCGCATCGCCTGGCTCATCACCGTCGGGATCTGCGTCGTCACGGCGCTGATCCTGCTCGTCTCGGGCTACTTCGGCTACGCCGGGGTGCTGCTGGCGATCGGGCTGTCGGCCGCGATCAACCTGCGCTAGGCGCCGGCGCGGGCTCCGTGTGGACGATCACGTCCGCGAGCCCGGGGCAGCGCTCGCGGACCGCCTCCTCGATCCGGCCCGCGTGCTGGTGCGCCGAGGGGAGCGGCTGCTCGCCGGGGAGCCTGATCGTCACCAGCGCGACGCGGCCGCGCTCCGCGTCGCGGAACTGCACGTCGGCGGGCTGCGCGCCGGTGATGCCGCGCACGGTCTCCTCGACCGCGGCGCGCTCCATCGCGGTCGTCTCGGCGGGCGGCGCCATCGCCCAGTCCGTGCGCGACAGCGGCTCGATGTGGGTGTGGACGCGCCGCAGCTCGGGCACCTCCGCGCGCACCTCGGCCTCGAGCCGCTCGATGACGTCGTGCGCCTCGGCCAGGCTGAGCTCGCGCGGGAGCTTGACGTGGAGGCTGAGCTCGTAGGCGTCGCCGACGCGCATCACGCGCACGTTGTGGACCTCGCGGACCTCCGGCACGGTCGCGGCGGCCGCGGTGGCGCGCTCGCGGAGCCCGCCCTCGGGCGCGACCGGCTCGACGTGGACGACGACGTCGGCGTTCCCGAGCGCGGCGCGGACGGCGTCCTCGACCTGGTCGGCGGTGGCGTGCGCCTGGACGACGCCCTTGTCGGGCGGGACGCCGACGACGAGGTCGGCGAAGTGGCGGCCCGCCGCGTAGCGGGCGCGCACCCGCCGCAGCTCGAGCGGCTCGCGCAGGCCGGCGAGCGCCGCGCGGATCTTCGCCTCCGCGTCGGCCGACGTGCGGTCCATCAGCACCTCGACGGACTGCCACATGAGCCGCACCGCAAGGCCGATGACGAGCACGGCGACCGCGAGGCCGGCGATCGCGTCGCCCTTCGGGTGGCCGGTGGCGACGAGGATCGTGCCGGCCAGGACGGCGAGCGAGCCGGCCAGGTCGGAGGTGAAGTGGATCGCATTGGCCGCGAGCGCGGGCGAGCCGTGGCGGCGCGCGGTGCGGCCGCTGGCGACCGCGCGGCTCACGTCGATGGCGATCACGATCGCGAGCACCAGGAACGCCCACCAGGTCGCCTCGACGCCGTCGCCGGCGTCGGTGAGCAGGCGGTGGACGGACTCGGAGCCGATCGCGAGCGCGACGAGCGAGGAGGAAGGCGCTCTCGGCGAGCGCCGCGAGGTGCTCGGCCTTGCCGTGGCCGTAGTTGTGCTCGCGGTCGGGCGGGCGCAGCGCGACGCGGACCGCGAACAGCGTCAGCAGCGCGGCGACGAGGTCGGTGGCCGAGTGGGCGGCCTCGGCGAGGAAGGCGATCGAGCCGGTGACGAGGCCCGTGCCGAGCTTGAGCGCGACGAGGAAGCAGGCGGCGACGACGCTGAACAGCGCGGAGCGGCGGCGCGCGCGGGCGGCGACGAGCTCGTCGGGCGGCGTCACGGCGGCGGCGCTCACGCTGCCCCCTCCCCGTCGCGCAGCCACGCGAGCAGCGCGCGGGCGGCGCGGCCGCGGTGCGAGATCGCGTCCTTCTCGGCGGCCGAGAGCTCGGCCATGGTGCGGCCGTCGGCGACGTCGGCGGGCAGGAACGCCGGGTCGTACCCGAAGCCGCCGCTGCCGCGCGCCTCCGCGGACAGCGTCCCCTCGCAGGTGCCGGTGAACGTCCGCTCGTCGCCGTCCGGGGTCGCGTAGGCCATCACGCACACGTAGCGCAGCGGCGAGCCGGCGGGCGCCTCGGCGCGGAGCTTGGCGAGGTTCTCGCCGTCGGTCGCACCGGGACCGGCGAAGCGGGCGGAGAAGATGCCGGGCGCGCCGCCGAGCGCCTCGGACTCGACGCCGGAGTCGTCCGCGATCGCGGGGCGGCCGAGCGCGACCGCGGCGGCGCGCGCCTTGCCGAGCGCGTTCTCGGCGAACGTGGCGCCGTCCTCCGGCGGCAGCACGACAGCCGGGCGGCAGGGCGTCGATCCCGACGCCGTCCATCATCCGCTCCAGCTCCCGGACCTTGTGGTCGTTGCGGGTGGCGAGCACCAGCCGCATGGCGTCCTCCTACCCGATGACGGCCGCCTGCGCGGCGCGCAGGCCCTCGATGCCGTGCTGCGCGAGCGCGAGGAGCTCGTCCAGGTGCGCGCGCGAGAGCGGGGTCCGCTCGGCCGTGGCCTGGACCTCGACGAGCCCGCCGTCGCCGGTCATGACGACGTTCGCGTCGACCTCGGCGGTGGAGTCCTCGGCGTAGTCGAGGTCGAGCAGCGGCGTGCCGTCGACGATCCCGCACGAGACCGCGGCCAGGCTGCCGGTGAGCGGCGCGCGCTCGAGCTTGCCCTCGGCGACGAGCTTCTGGAACGCGAGCTCGAGCGCCACGTAGCCGCCGGTGATCGACGCGCAGCGGGTGCCGCCGTCGGCGGTCAGCACGTCGCAGTCGATGTAGACCGTCCGCTCGCCGAGCGCGGCGAAGTCGACCACGCCGCGCAGCGAGCGGCCGATCAGCCGCTGGATCTCGACCGTGCGGCCGTCGGCGCGGCCCTTGCTGATGTCGCGCGCCTTCCGGTCGCCGGTCGACGCGGGCAGCATCCCGTACTCCGCGGTCACCCAGCCGGAGCCGCGTCCCGCCATCCAGCGCGGGACGGACTCCTGGATCGACGCGGTGCAGATCACGCGCGTCTCGCCGCACGAGATCAGCGCCGAGCCGGTCGCGGTGGCCACGAAGCCGGGCTGGATCGTGACCGGGCGGAGATCGCCGGCGCCGCGGCCGTGCGAGCGCTCGCGCGTGGTGCCCGCCGCGGTGGTCACGCCGCCACCGTCCCGCCCAGCGGCGCCCCGATCGCCACGCGGCCGACCTCGCCCAGCGGCAGCTGGAGGAAGCGCGTCCCCTGCGCCCGGAAGCCGACCGGGTCGCCGGTGCAGAGGAAGCCGTAGCGGCCCTCGGCGCGGCCCGGGCTGTCGAGCCCGCGCGTCCCGAGGACGTGCTCGACCTGGCGCGCGAGCGGCGCGCCCGAGGTCACGATCGTCGTCTCCGGGCCGAGCATGCGCTGGATGATGGGGCGCACGAGCGGATAGTGCGTGCAGCCGAGGATCACCGCGTCGACGCCGGCGTCGCGCAGCGGCGCGCAGTAGGTCCGCACCTCGTCGACGAGCGCCTCGTCGATCGTGCCCGACTCGATCCGCATCGCGAGGTCGCCGCACGACACCGAGACGACCTCGACGAACGGGTCGATCGCGGCGATCGCCCCCGCGTACGCGCCGGTCGCGACGGTCGCCGGGGTGCCGAGCACGCCGACCTTGCCGCGCCGCGTCGCGGCGACGGCCTGGACCGCGGCGGGCTGGACCACGCCGAGCACCTCGACGCCGAGCGTCGTCTGCATCAGCCGCTCGCGCAGCGCGGGGAGCGCCGCCGCGGTGGCCGAGTTGCAGGCCACCACGAGCAGCTTGATCCCGCGCGCGATCAGCTCCTCGGCGATCTCGAGCGCGAACGCCTGCAGCTGCTCCGGCGCGCGCGAGCCGTACGGCAGCCGCGCGGAGTCCGCGAGGTACACGTAGTCCTCGTGCGGCAGCCGCACGAGCAGCTCGTGCAGCACGGTCAAGCCGCCGACGCCGGAGTCGAAGACCCCGACCGGCCGCCGGCGCACCTCGTCCGGGGCGACGATCATGGTCGCTGAGTCTGGCACGCGGCGCAGGCGGCACCCGGCCACGCGGCCGCCCGCGCCGCCCGCCGGCGCCGCGTCGTGCGCCGCGGCCGCGGCGCGCCACTCGCTCCCGCACGGCGGCTACTTCCCCTCGCCGACGGTGTCGATCGCGCCCTTCAGCTTCTTGATCACGGCCTCCGCGATCGTCGAGTCCTTGAGCCCGCCGCTCGCCTTCACGACGCCCGCGAGGATCACCGCGACGAGCAGGATCAGGCCGACGTACTCGACCGTGCCCTGACCGCGGGCGTCGCGGCCCGCCCGCGCGAGGGCCGCGTGCGCGTCGCGCGCCGCCCGCGTGAGCGCCGCGTGCGCCCTTCCCTGCCATCCGTAGAGCCTGTGCATCGCTGACCTCCCGGTCGTCGCCGACCTCCGCCGTCTCGGGGGCGGAGCGTGGATCGATGCTCGGGGGCGCGACGGAACGGCTCCAGACGTGTTGGTGACGAGAGTGCGCCAGGTGTGTGACGAAAGTACGCTCGGGACGGTGCGCGCGCTCGTCGTGACGAACATGTGGCCGTCGGGCGACGCACCCCAGCGGGGCAGCTTCGTGCGCGACCAGGTCGACGCGCTGCGGCGCCGCGGCGACGTCGAGGTCGACGTGTTCGCCTTCCCGCTCGGCCCGCGCGCCCTGCTCCGCGCGGCGGCCACGATCCGGCGCCGCACGCGCGCCGGCGCGCCGTACGACGTCGTCCACGCCCACTTCGGCCTCTCCGCGCTGCCCGCGCTCGCCGCCCGCCGCGGTCCCGTCGTCGTCACGCTCCACGGCAACGACCTGTTCGTCCGCCGCTCGCGGCTCGCCACGCGCGCCCTGCTCCCGTTCACCGCCCTCCCCGCCGCCGTCTCGCGCGCGTTCAGCCGCAACCTCCCCGGCGCCGGGACCCGCCGCCGCGTGGCCGTGCTGCCGATGGGCATCGCGCTCGACCGCTTCCGCCCGATCCCGCGCGCGGAGGCGCGCGAGCGGCTCGGGCTCGACCCCGCCGGCCCCTACCTGCTCTTCCCGCACGATCCGTCCCGGCCGCTGAAGCGGTTCGACCGCGCGCGCGAGGCGGCGGGCGACGTCCCGCTCCTGCAGATGGGCCGCGTCCCGCCCGAGGAGGTCCCGTACTGGATCAACGCGGCGAACGCCGTCCTGGTCCCGTCCGCGGACGAGGGCTTCGGCCTCGCGGCGATCGAGGCGCTCGCGTGCCACGTGCCGGTGCTCGCGACACCGGTCGGGATCCACCCGGTCGCGCTGCACGGCGTCGACGGCGCGCTGTGCGAGGAGTGGGACGCGGAGCGCTGGCGCGCCGCGCTCGCGCCGCTGCTCGCCGCGCCCGACCCGCGGGTCGACGGGCGCGCGCGCGCCGAGCTGTTCTCCGCCGACCGGATGGCCGATCGCGTGGTCGAGGCCTGGCGCGCCATCCTCCGGGAACAGGGCGGGGCGCGGGAGAACCGCTGGAGAGCGGCCTATACTCGGCGGTTCGAGCGCATCGGCGACCGCGCTCGGCACCGACCATGAGCGGACTCCTGCGACGCATGAAGCGCTCGCGCCCCGCCGACGCCGGCGAGCCCCCTGTGGAGGGCACGGCCGCCGCGCCGGAGAGTGGCGCGGCACCCCAGGGCGAAGCCGCCGCGGCGCCCGACGCCGCGACGCCCGGCGCGCCCGCCGAGGGCGACGCCCCGCGCGCCTGGCTGACGCCGAGCGAGCCCGAGCAGGCCGCCGCGGAGACGCCCGCGGGCGAGACGCCCAGGCCGGAGCCGAAGCAGCCCGAGGCGCCGAAGCCGGTGCTCGTCGCGAACCCGGACACGCCGGCCGGGCTCGCGCTGGAGAACCAGACCACGCCGCGCCCGCCCGCCGGCCGTCGCGGCCGCCTGCGGCGCCGGCTGCGTTACCTGCGCCGCGCCCGCGAGCTGATGCTGCGCGACCTCGGCGGCCTGCTCTACGAGGTGCACCGCAGCGGCGGCGGGAACGTCGACGCGCACGCGACGGTGCTGACCACGAAGGTCCAGCGGATCTCGGGCCTCGACGCCGAGGCGCACGCCCTCGAGACCGCGCTCGCGTCCTCGCGCCCCGAGGCGCTCGTGTTCGAGCCGGGGATCGGCGGGACGTGCCCGAACTGCGGCGAGCTGTTCAGCAGCGCCGCGCACTTCTGCGCGAACTGCGGCGCCTCCGTGACGGATCTCCCCGCGCCGGCCGCACCCGTCGGCCAGCTCGCGATGGACGTCGAGGCCGCCACGCCCGACGCCGGCGCCGACCATCCACCCGCTCACCCAGCCCGAGCGCCGGAGGTTCTGGCACAAGGTCGTCGGCGGGCGCGGGAGCGGCGCCGCGGCCCCGGCGTCCGGCGCCGAGGACGCGACCCAGGTGATCGAGCCGGACGGCCGGCAGACCGAGGACGCGCCCGCGGCGGAGACGCCGGCGGCGACGCGCCCGGAGACGCCGGCCGGTGAGCGCGACGGGGCGCCGGTCACCGGCGCGCCGGCGGATGAGACGCCCACGGAGGCGCCGGCCGAGACGGCCGCGGAGACGCCGGCCGAGACAGGCGCGGAGCCGCCGGCCGAGCACGGCCGCGGAGACGCCGGCCGAGACAGGCGCGGAGCCGCCGGCCGAGACGGACGCCGGCGCCGGCCGACCCGGCCGCAGAGGCGCCCGGCGCGCCCGCGGCCGACGAGCCGCCCGAGACGAACCCCGAGCGGAGCAACGGCCGCACCGACCGCACGCCCTCCGAGCTGTCCGACGGCGACCCGCTCGTCACCCGGAGGTCGCCGTCGTGAGCACCGTCGGCACCCCGCAGACCCCGGGCCAGCCGCCCGAGGGTCAGCAGCCCGGCGTGGCCGAGCCGCCCGCGGCGACCGTCGAGCCGCAGCCGCAACCGCAGCAGCCCCAGGGGCGCCACTGCCCGCGCTGCGGCGCGGCGATGACCGACGAGCAGGAGTGGTGCCTGAACTGCGGCGCCGCCGTCGGCACGCGGATCGTCCCCGCCCCCGGCTGGCGCGTCCCGATCATCGTCACCGCGCTGCTCGGCATCGTCGGCGCGATCGCGATCGCCATCGCGATCATCCAGCTCGCCGACGACACCGGCCAGGTCACCGAGAACGGCCAGGTCACGCCGACGCCCACGGCGGTCGCGCCGACCCCGACGCCCGGCGCGGAGGTCACCCCGACGCCGACGATCCCCGAGGCGAGCGGCCAGTCGACCCCCGAGCCGACGCCGAGCGCCACGCCGTCCACCACCCCCGAGCCGACCCCGAGCTCGACGCCCGACTCGAGCGGCGGCGCGATCGGGGAGTGGCCGTCCGGCCAGTCCGGCTGGACCGTCGTGCTCGCGTCGAAGTCGTCCGAGTCGGCCGCCCGCGACAGCGCGGAGGGCTTCCAGGCCGACGGGATCCCGGACGTCGGGCTCCTCAACTCCGACGACTACGCCAGCCTGAACCCCGGCTACTGGGTCGTGTTACTCCGGCCAGTACGACTCGCAGTCCGAGGCGAGCGCCGCGCTCGACGGCGTCGACGCCAAGGACGCCTACATCCGCCGCATCGACCCGAACTGATCGGGCCAGTACGCGGCGAGCCGCGCGGCCGCGTCGCGCGCGAGCGGGTGCACGGCCGGCTCGGCCGCATCCGGCACCGCGTCCGCCCCCAGCACCGGCACGACCGCCGCCATCGATCCGGCCAGCGCGGACACGGAGTACCCGCCCTCGAGCACCAGCCCGATCGGCGCCCCGACCGCCGCGCACGCACGGCGCATCGACGCGGTCATCCCGGCGAAGCCGGCCTCGCTGAGCGTGCACGACGCGAGCGGGTCCGCCGCGTGCGCGTCGAAGCCCGCCGACAGGAGCACGAGCTCCGGCTCCCAGCCGCGCACGAGCGGCGCCACGACGTGCTCGACCAGTGACCCGTGCACCGCGTCGCCCGACCCGCCCGGGCACCGGCAGGTTCACCGTGAACCCCGCGCCCGGGCCGGACCCGACGTCGGACGCCGGCCCGGTCCCCGGATACAGCGGCGACTCGTGGATCGACACGAACAGGACGGACGGATCGGCGTGGAAGATGTCGTTCGTCCCGTTGCCGTGGTGGACGTCCCAGTCGAGGATCAGCACGCGCGCCACGCCGTGCTCCGCCCGCGCGTGCGCCGCGGCGACCGCCACGCTGTTGAAGAAGCAGAACCCCATCGCGCGGTCGCGCTCGGCGTGGTGGCCCGGCGGCCGCAGCGCCGAGACGCCGCACGGCTCGTCGTCGCGCAGGAGCGCGTCGACCAGCGCGACCGCGCCGCCCGCCGCCCGCAGCGCGGCCTCGTACGTGCCGGCCACGACGCTCGTGTCCATGTCGATCGCCCCGCCGCCGCGCGCCGACAGCTCGGCGACGAAGTCGACGTGCGACGGCGCGTGCACGCGCGCCAGCTGGTCGCGCGTCGCCCGCGGCGCCTCGATCCGCTCCCAGCCGAACCAGCCGTGCCGTTCCATCTCCTGCTCGAGCCCGACGATCCGCGCCGGCCGCTCGGGATGGCCGGGGATGTCGTGGGCGAGCCCGGCGTCGTGGCGGAACCAGGGTGGCGGCACGCCGGTACCGTACCCGCCGTGCCCGAGGCCCCACCCAGCGACCTCGTGGTGGTCGGCGCCGGCGCCGCCGGCCTCTTCGCCTCGCTGATCGCGGCGCGCGAGGGCGCCCGCGTGACGCTGGTCTCCGCCCGCCCGCTCGCCGAGACCGCGTCCTACTGGGCGCAGGGCGGCCTGGCCGCGGCGCTCGCGGAGGACGACTCCCCGGAGCTGCACCTCGAGGACACGCTGATCGCCGGCCGCGACCTCGTCCGCCGCTCCGCCGCCGAGGTGCTGTGCGCCGAGGCGCCCGCCCGCTTCGCCGACCTCGAGGGCTACGGCGTCCGCTTCGACGCCGACCGCCACGGCCGGCTCGCGCTCGGGCTGGAGGGCGGGCACCGCAAGCGCCGCGTCGTCCACGCCGGCGGCAGCGCGACCGGCCGCCGGATCCTGCGCCAGCTCTCGGACGAGGTCGTCGCCGACGGCGGGATCGACGTGCTGGAGGGGAGCCGCGTCCGCGCGCTCCTGCCGGGCGCCGACGGCCGGATCCACGGCGTCGCCACCGACGACGGCCGGACGATCGCCGCGCGTGCCGTGATCCTCGCCTCCGGCGGCGCCGCCGCGCTCTGGCGCCGCACCACGAACCCGCCCGGCTCGTACGGCTCGGGGCTGATGCTCGCCCGCGCCGCCGGCGCCGAGCTCGCCGACCTCGAGTTCGTCCAGTTCCACCCGACCGCGGTCGTCGGGGTCAAGGGCCGCGAGGGCTTCCTGGTGACGGAGGCGATCCGCGGCGAGGGCGCGACGCTCCACGACGCGGCCGGGGAGCGCTTCGTCGACGAGCTCGAGCCGCGCGACGCGGTCGCCAAGGCGATCCACAAGCTGCTCGTGGAGACCGGCGCGCCCGCCGTGTACCTCGACATGACCGCGATCGACCCGGCGCGGTTCCCGAACGTCGTCGACGCCCTGCGCGAGGCCGGCGTGGATCCGGCGACCGAGCGGATCCCCGTCTCGCCCGCCAGCCACTACGTGATGGGCGGCATCACGACCGATCTCGACGGCCGCAGCACCGTCGCCGGGCTCTACGCGGTCGGCGAGGCCGCATGCACGGGCCTGCACGGCGCGAACCGGCTGGCCTCCAACTCGCTCAGCGAGTGCTTCGTCTTCGGCCGCCGGGCGGCGCTCGCCGGGCTCGACGACCCCGCGGCGACGACCCTCGCGCCCCCGCCGGAGGAGGACCTGGCCCCGGCGCCGAGCCGCGAGACACGCCACGCGATGTGGCGCGAGGCAGGGCTGGAGCGGACCGCCGAGGGCCTGCGCCGGCTGCTCGAGGACCCGCATCCGCTGGCGCGGCTCGTCGCCGCGTCGGCGCTCGCCCGCGAGGAGAGCCGCGGCGCCCACGCCCGCGCCGAGTTCCCGGCCCCGGACCCCGCGCTCGACCTCCACCACAGCGTCCTGCCGGCGTCGCGCGCGACGCCGTCGCACGATCGATGGACATGAGCGTACCTGAGTTAATCTGAACTCAACATAGGTCGATTCGGCGTCTTCATCCGCCGGCGGGATGCTCCGCTGCGCGGAGGCCGGGAAACGCCTCCGAGGGAGCCAGAACCAGGGGGACCGACCATGTACCAGATCAGCCGTTCGATCTACCGAGAACTCGAGACCGACATCATCGAGGACCGCCTCCACGCGGACGGTCCGACCAACCACGAGCGCGTCCTGCACGCCTGCGAGGCCGCGGTGCACCGGCTGACCACCGACCGGCACTACTTCGCCCGCCCGTCGCGGACGCTCTTCAACGACATCCGCGCGTTCTTCCCGATGTCCGCGCAGCTCCACGTCTACCGCGTCGTCGACCGCTACCTGACGTTCGCGGCCGAGTACCTGGCCACCCGCCCGACCGCGGTGCTCGAGCTGACCGGCCGGAAGCTGGACTGCCGCGCGACGACGCGCAAGGGCACGCCGTGCCAGCGGATGCCGCTGCCGCGCAACGGCTACTGCCCCTCGCACCAGCACCTCGTCGAGACCGAGGAGATCCTCGCCGCCGCGTAGATTCCCCGCCCATGCTCCTGGGCGTCGACGTCGGCGGCACCTTCACGGACGCCGTCGTCGCCGCCGGGGGCCGGCTGGTCACGGCCAAGGCGCCGACGACGCCGGAGGACCAGTCGGAGGGCGTGCTCGCCGCCGTCGAGGCGGCGCTGGAGAAGGCCGGCGCGGACGCCGAGGAGGTCGAGGCGTTCGCGCACGGCACCACCGTGGCGACCAACGCGCTGCTCGAGGGCAACGGCGCGCGCACGGTGCTCGTCGCCACCAGCGGCTTCGAGGACGTCGTCGAGCTCGGCCGCCAGGCGCGCGCCGACCTCTACCGGCTGTGCGCGGCGCACCCGGCGCCGCTCGTGCCCCCGGACCGGCGCGTCGGCGCGCCGGAGCGGATGACGCCCGACGGGCCTGCGACGCCGCTCGCGGACCCCGCGGCGCTCGCGCGCGAGATCGCGGAGCTGGATCCCGAGGCGGTGGCCGTCTGCCTGCTGCACGCCTACCGCCACCCCGAGCACGAGCAGGCGCTCGGCGCGGCGCTCGCCGAGCAGCTCCCCGGCGTGCACGTCTCGCTCAGCCACGAGGTCGTCGGCACGTTCCGCGAGTACGAGCGCGCGGCGACGACCGAGATCGACGCCGCCCTCTCCCCCCTGCTGTCCGCCTACCTGCGCTCGCTGGCCGAGCGCGCCGCCGGCGCGGGCCTCCCCGCGCCCGACGTCATGCAGTCCTCGGGCGGCCTGGCCTCGCTCGACCAGGCCCGCGCGCACGCCGCGCTGACCGTGCTGTCGGGCCCGGCCGGCGGCGCCGCCGGCGCGGCCTGGGCCGCGCTCGCCGCGGACGAGCCGGACGCGCTCTGCTTCGACATGGGCGGCACGTCGTGCGACGTCTGCGTGATCGAGGACGGCAGCGCCCGCGAGACCGGCAGCCGGCCCGTCGGCGGCCGCCCGATCGCGCTGCCGATGCTCGACCTGCACACCGTCGGCGCCGGCGGCGGCTCGATCGCCTGGCGCGACGCGGGCGGCGCGCTGCGCGTCGGCCCGCGGTCGGCCGGCGCACGCCCGGGACCGGCGGCCTACGGCCACGGCGGCGAGGAGCCGACCGTGACCGACGCCAACGTCGTCCTCGGCCTGCTCGGCACCGGCTCGGCGCTCGCCGGGCTCGATCGAGCTCGACGCCGGCGCGGCACGCGACGCGGTCGGCGGCCTCGGCGAGCGGCTCGGGCTCGAGCTGCGCGAGTGCGCCGAGGGGATCCGCCGCGTCGCGAACGCGGAGATGGTCCGGGCGCTGCGGGTGATGACCGTCGAGCGCGGCGTCGACCCGCGCGACCTCGCGCTGCTCGCCTTCGGCGGCGCGGGACCGCTCCACGCGGTCGCGATCGCGGAGGAGCTCGGGATGACGCGGATCCTCTGCCCGCGCGCGTCCGGCGTGCTGGCCGCGCTCGGCCTCGTGGTCTCCGAGCGCCGCCGCGACGCCCAGCGCAGCGTCCTGCTCGGCGGCGGCGCGCTGACCGCGGAGGCGCTGCGCGAGGAGATCGCCGCGCTGGCGGAGCGCGCCGGGGCCGGCGAGCTGCGGGTCCGCGCCGACCTCCGCTACCGCGGCCAGGCGTTCGAGCTCACCGTCGACGCCGACCCGGAGCCCGACCCCGACGACCTGCGCGAGCGCTTCGCCGCCGCGCACGAGCGGGCCTACGGCTACCGCGACGACGACGGCGACATCGAGCTCGTCACGCTGCGCGTCACCGCCACGGAGCCCGGGCCGGACGTCGACGCCGCCGCCGCGGGCGCCGCCGGGGCCGGCGCGGAGACGTCGGCCCGCACGGCATGGTTCGACGGCGAGGAGCACGAGGCGGAGGTCATCGCCGGCGAGCCCGCGCCCGGCGCCGAGGTGACCGGGCCGGCGATCTGCGAGCTGCCCGAGGCGACGCTCGCGGTCCCGCCCGGCTGGGCCGGCCGCGTCGAGGACTCGGGCACGATCCGGCTGGAGCGAGCCGCGTGACGCGTCGACGCGGTCACCCTGCGCGTGGTCTCCGGCGCGCTGCGCGCCGCCTGCGAGGAGATGGGCGCGGTGCTGATCCGCGCCGCGCACAGCGCCAACATCAAGGAGCGCCGCGACGCGTCCTGCGCGCTGTTCGACCCCGGCGGCGCGATGGTCATGCAGGCGGAGCACATCCCGGTCCACCTCGGCGCGATGCCGGCCGCCGTCGAGGCGGTCGTCGGCGAGGACCACGAGCCCGGCGTGTCCTGGGTCCTCAACGACCCGTACCGCGGCGGCACCCACCTGCCCGACATCACCGTCATCACGCCGGCCTTCGCCGACGACGGCACGCTGCTCGGCTTCGCCTCCAACCGCGCCCACCACGCCGACGTCGGGGGCCCGACGCCCGGCAGCATGCCCGCCGACTCGACCACGCTCGCGGACGAGGGCGTGGTGATCGAGCCGCGCCGGCTCGACGCGGACGCGATCGAGGAGCTCGTCGCCCAGATGCGCCAGCCGTCCCAGCGCCGCGCCGACCTGCGCGCCCAGCTCGCCGCCAACCGCACCGGCGTCGAGCGGCTGCGCGAGCTGCACGACCGCGGCGGCCTGCAGGACGCGATGGCCGAGACGATCGACTACGCCGAGCGGCGGATGCGCGCCTGCCTGGAGGAGCTCGACGACGGCGAGCGCAGCGCGGCCGACGTGCTCGAGGCGCGCGCGGGCGACCTCGCGCTGACGCTGACGGCGACGGTCGCGGGCGACGAGCTGACGCTCGACTTCACCGGCTCGGCCGAGCAGCACGAGGGCAACCTCAACTGCCCGCTCTCGGTCACCCGCAGCGCCTGCTGGTTCGCCGTCCGCGTGCTCACCGACCCCGACATCCCGCCGACGGCGGGCGCGTACCGCCCGGTCACGGTGATCGCGCCCGAGGGCTCGCTGCTCAACGCCCGCCCGCCCGCCGCGGTCGTGGCCGGGAACGTCGAGACCTCGAGCCGCGTCGCCGACCTCGTCCTCGCCGCCTTCGGGCGCGCGCTCGGCCAGGGCACGATGAACAACCTCACGCTCGGCTCCGACGCCTTCACCTACTACGAGACGCTCGGCGGCGGCCAGGGCGCCTGCGCCGACGCGGACGGCCCGAGCGGCGTCCACGTCGCGATGTCGAACACGCTGAACACGCCGGTCGAGGCGCTCGAGCTGGAGTTCCCGCTCCGCGTCACCGAGTACGCGATCCGGCGCGGCTCCGGCGGCGGCGGCGCGCACCGCGGCGGCGACGGCGTGGTGCGCGAGCTGGAGGCGCAGGCGGACGATGACCTACTCGATCCTCTCCGAGCGCCGCCGCCACGCGCCGCCCGGCGCCGCGGGCGGGCGAGCCGGGCGCGCGCGGGCGCAACCTGCTCGACGGGGAGGAGCTCGAGCCGAAGGCGAGCGGTAGCCTGCGGCCCGGACAGCGACTGCGCATCGAGACGCCGGGAGGTGGCGGATTTGGCTGAGCCCGTGGGGTTCGTCGGACTGGGGATCATGGGCTCGCGGATGGCGGCCAACCTGGCGCGCGCCGGCCACGAGGTGGCGGTCTACAACCGCACCGCGGAGAAGGCGCAGGCCTTCGTGGACGAGCACGGCGGCCGCGTGGCCGCGTCGCCGCGCGAGGCCGCCGAGGGCGCCGCCGCGGTGATCACCATGGTCGTCGACGGCCCGCAGGTCGAGGCGATCCTGCTCGGCGAGGACGGCGCCGCGGGCGGCGCCGCCGCCGGGCACGCTGTTCATCGACTGCACGACGACCGCGCCGGGCGACGCCGAGCGGATCGGCGCCGCGCTCGCCGAGCGCGGCATGGGCTTCGTCGACGCGCCGGTCTCCGGCTCCTCGCCGAAGGCGGAGGACGGCACGCTGACGATCATGGCCGGAGGCGCGCAGGCCGACTTCGAGCGCGCCCGGCCGTACTTCGAGGCGATGGGCGAGAAGATCCTGCATGTCGGCCCGCTGGGGCACGGGCAGACCGTCAAGGTGATCTCGAACGCGGTCGGCGCGACGAACGCGGCGACGCTCGCCCAGGCGCTCGTGGTCGGGAAGGCCAGCGGCGTCGACCTGGGCGCGCTCGTCGACGTGCTGGGCGCGAGCGCGGCCGCGTCGACGATGGTGACGCTGAAGGCGGAGCCGATGGTCGCCCACGACTACACGCCGCTGTTCCGGCTCGACCACATGCTCAAGGACATGGGCATCGCGCTCGAGACGAGCGCCGCCGCCGGGGCGCCGTTCCCGTCCGCCGCGCTCGCCCGCGAGCTCTACCTCGCGGCGCAGCACCGGGGCCTCGGCGACGAGGACTTCGCGGCGGTGCTCGAGGCCGTCGAGGGCCTCGCGGGCGTGCGGCTCTGACGCGGCGTCAGCAAAGCGACCTTGTATGTCAGCAGAACCCGCTGATTTGCAGGAGAATTATGGGTTTGCGGTCGTTTGTGCTTACTATGTGACGGTCCGTCAGGCCGCCTGGATGCGCCGCATGTTTGCGAGCCGCGGATCGCAGGTAGGTAGGACCCTCTCTCTTCCCGACTTTCACCTATGCCGATCGCTTTCAAGGAATGGGCCGTCACGGTGCGCGCACTCGCAGAGGGCGAGCAGCTCGTCACCCTCCGCAAGGGGGGCATCCGTGAGCCCGGCAAGCACTTCTCGCTCGACCACGAGCGCTTCTTCCTGTACCCGACGTTCGACCATCAGCGGCGTGACCTGGTGCGCGAGTCGCACCAGCCGGAGATGCGCCGGGCGCTCGAGGAGGGGGTCTGGGCCGACGGCGAGCCGCCGGCGCACGCGCTCGGGATCGACGGCGGGATCTCCCAGCCCGACCGGGTGCGGATCCGCGCCTGGGCCGAGGTCGCCAACGCCTGGACGGTGACCGACCGGCGCTCGGTCGACGCGCTGTCGCCGTTCTACGTCTGGACGCCGGACTACGCCGAGAAGCGGCTGGCGTGGAAGCGGCGCCACCCGCTCCACGTGCTGCTGCTCCGCACGTACCGGATCCCGCGCCCCGTGACCGTCAAGGTGCGCGACGACCACGGCGGCTGCCGCTCGTGGCTCGAGATCACCCGCGACCTCCCGTTCGAGGGCACCCCGGTGCTCTCCGACGAGGAGTTCGACCGGGCCTCCGAGGAGATCACGAGCCTGATCGAGACCGGCGGCGTGCCGGCCTACGCCTAGCCGCTCCCTCGCGGCTTGGCCTGGCTCGAGACCGCCTCCGAGACCTTCATCGCCCGCCACGACGAGCGCGACGCGCCCGACGTCGAGCGCGTCCTCGCGCAGCTCGAGTACACCCGCGGGCGGCTCGACGCGCGCTTCCCGCGCACGCTCGGCGAGCTGATCGTCGTCATCCACGGCAGCGCCGCGCAGCTCGACGCCGCGCAGCCCTGGCTGCCCGTGCAGCGGCGGATGACGGCGGCGGCGGGGCGCCGCTACCTCGTCGGCTGGCCGGGCGAGACCGAGCTGCACGTGCTCGCCCCGCGGCTGCTCGCGCAGCGCGCCTCGAACGTCGAAGGCTCGCTCGAGCTGCTGATGCTCGCGCCCGCCGCGCTGCTCGCGCGCCGCTACGTCGCCGCCAACCACCGCGGCATGCCGCCGCCGTTCGGCCCGCGCAGCTTCGCGCGCTGGATCCGCTGGGCCTGGCTGCTGGAGGGCGCCGCCGCGTACTTCTCCGGCCAGACCGCGCACCTGCGGCCCGCCGTCGGCCGGCGGCTGCGCGAGGCCGGGACGCCGTCGTTCCCGCCCGGCACGCGCGACGCGACGCTCCTCGGCGGGACGGTGTTCGACCTGCTCGCGGCCGAGGAGGGCGACCGCGCCTGCGTGGCGCTCGCCTGCGGGCCGCATCGCGACGGGCCGAAGGGCGCGCTGCGGACCGCGTTCGGCGGTCGCGCCGTCCGCCACACCGAGGCGGCGTGGCGCTCGCACCTGGCGCGGATGGCCGAGGGCGGCCCGCGGACGCGCCGGGTGCGGCGCGAGCGGCCGTGACCCTCTCGGTCTTCGCCCCGCGCTACCGCGCGATGAGCATCGGCGTGCTCATGAGCGTGACGATCGTCGCGTTCCAGGCGCTCGGGGTCGGGACGATCATGCCGGCCGCGGCGCGCGACCTCGGCGGGCTCGAGCACTACGGGTGGGCGTTCAGCGCGTTCATGCTCGCGAGCCTGCTGGGGACCGTGGCCGCCGGGCAGGCGACGGACCGCTCGGGTCCGGTGGGCGGGTACGTCGCGGCGATCGCGGCGTTCGCCGTCGGCTGCGTGCTCGCCGCGGTCGCGGACCACTGGGCGGTGCTGCTCGCGGGCCGGGCGCTCGAGGGCGCGGGCGCCGGCGCGCTGATCGTCGTGACGTACGCGTCGTCGAGCCGGGCGTACCCGCCGGAGATGTACGGGCGCATGCTCGCGCTGATGTCCTCGGCGTGGGTGCTGCCGTCGCTGGCCGGGCCCGCGGTGGCCGGGTTCGTCGCCGACCACGCGTCGTGGCGCTGGGTGTTCGTCTTCCTGCTGCCGTTCCTGCCGCTGGCCATGGCGCTCACGCTGCCCGGCCTGCGCGCGCTGCCGGCGCCGGGCGCGTCGCCCGCCCCGCGCCGGCTCGCCGCGGCGCTCGCGCTGGCGACCGGGACCGGGGTCTTCCTCGCCGCGCTCGAGCTCGACGGGACGGCGCTGCTCGTGCTGCTCGCGGCGGCCGGACTGGCGATCGCGCTCCCGGCGCTGCGGACGCTGCTGCCGGCCGGCACGCTGCGCGCCGCCCGCGGCCTGCCGTCCGGGGTCGCGGTCCGCGGGCTGCTCGCCGTCGGCTTCCTCGGCTGCGACGCGTTCATGCCGCTCGCGCTGACCGAGCTGCGCGGCTTCAGCTCCTCGCAGGCCGGACTGGTGATCAGCGCGGCGTCGCTCAGCTGGAGCCTCGGCGCCTACCTGCAGGCGCGCCGCGATCGCGCCGACGACGGCGCGGGCCGGCCGCAGCGCACGCGCGTCGGGCTGGCGGTGCTGCTCGCCGGGATCGCGATCGGCGGCGCCGGCGTGCTCGACGCGGGCGTGCCGATCGCCGTCGCGATCGGCGGCTGGATGGTCGCGGGGCTGGGGATCGGGATCGGCTACTCGTCGATCGGCGCGCTCGTCCTCTCCCAGGCGGGCGGCGGCGAGGAGGGCGTGGTGTCGGCGGCGCTGCAGCTCTCGGAGACGATCAGCGTGGCGATCTTCACCGGCGTCGGCGGCGCGCTGATCGCGCTCGGGATCGATCGCGGCTGGGACGCCGCGACCGCGCTGGCGCTCGTCTTCGCCGCGGGCGCCGCGACGGCGGTGGCCGGCCTGGTCGCCGGGCGGCGCGTCGTCGACCTAGATCTAGCCGACGATCGCCGAGATCACGCCGGCGGCGACGAACAGGACGACGAGCCCGGTCAGCACGAGCGCGAGCACGCGCACCCAGGTGGGCGCCGGCCGGCGCGGGCGCGGCGCGGCGCGGGCGCCGGCAGGCGCCGCGCGGGTGCCGAGCACGTCGCGCGCGGCGTCCTCGCCCCCGGCCGGCACGAGCAGGTCGCGCGGGCCGGCGGCCAGGAAGTCGGGCACGTCGAAGCCGCCCGAGCGGCGCACGAGCGACGGCACGCCGGTCTCCAGCAGCAGGCCCTGCAGCAGCTCGGCCTCGGGCTGGTTCTGCGCGGTGGCCACGCGCACGAGCTCGCCCTCGGCGTAGGGCGGGTGGATCTTGCGCGCGCGGACCGACGCGGCGTCCTCGCGCGGCGCGAGCCCCTCGCCCGGCGCGTGCACGAACGGCGAGCCGCACTGCGGGCAGAACCGATCGGTCAGCGCGCCGCCGGTGCCGCATGCCGGGCACACGAGCGGCGCGGGCACGTCAGCCCTCCTCGACCTCGAGCGGGGCCTCGGAGACCTTCCCGTCGACGATCCGCCAGGTGCGCACGTCGTCGTGCCCGGGGTCCTTGACCCCGACGATCACGTACAGCGCGTCGGGATAGAACGCGAGGTTGATGTCGGTCTGCGAGGGGAGCGGATCCGACCGCGTGTGCGAGTGGTAGATCGCGCCCACGTCGAGCTCGGCGTCGTCGAGGGCCTCGAAGACGGCGAGCTGGTCCTTCGGATCCATCTCGTACCGGAGCGGGCTCGCGGCGGCGTTGCGGACGGGGAACACCTCGACCGCCGCCCCGTCGCGCGTGCCGACGATGCCGCAGCACTCGTTCGGTGCCTCGTCGCGCGCCTGGGCGACGATCCGGTCGAGCATCGAGCGAGCGATCCGCATCCGCGCGCGGACGCTACCAGGGGTCCGGCGTGGTGCTGCTAGGCGCGCTCGGAGGTCGAGCTCTTGAGCGTCGTGACCTCGTCGTCGTCGTCGTCCTTGTCGTGGCCGCTGATGGCGTCCTTGAACTCGCGCATCCCGTTGCCGATCGACTTCCCGACCTCGGGCAGCCGCTTCGGGCCCAGGATGACGAGGGCGATGACGAGCACGATGACAAGCTCGAGCGGACCGACGTTGAATGGCATGGCTCTTCGCGTCCCTTCGATGGGTTCTCAGTCAGGGTATCGGCTCACAGGCCGTTTTCGAAAGCTCGGGTGGGCGGCCGGCCGAGCTCCGAGCGCAGCACGACGAGGTGCTGCGCCGCCCCGCCCATGACCATCCCGGCCGTGCGCAGGATGTCGACGGCGTGTAGTCGGCGCGCCAGGACCTGGTGCCCCGCGATCGCCGCGCCCTCGAGCTCGGCGAGCACCTCGAGCGCCGCCCGCGGGCGCTCGCCGCGGACCGCCGGCATCAGCTCGTCGACGTCCGCGTCGGAGGCGTGGACGCGGACCGGCACGGTCAGCGCCAGCAGCATGGTCGCGAAGGCGGCGGCGTGCTCCTGCTCGTGGCCGGCGAAGCGCTCCGCGCGGTCGCGCTGCGCGCCGCTGAGCGGCCCGTCGGCGGCGGCGGCGTACGCGAGCGCGCCGAGCTGCTCGACCCAGATCGCGGTCTCGACCAGGCTCGCGTCGGTGCGCGCGGCGGCGTAGCGCTCGGCGACGGCGGTCGTGACGCTCACGTCACGAACCCCGCGAACGCGTCCGGGACCGGCTCCTGCCCGTCGGCGAGCCGCAGCGCCGCGATCTGCTCCGCCTCGGAGGCGAGCACCTGCATCAGCGCGACCCGCTCCGCGGGGTCGGGCAGCTGCGGAAGGGCTTCGACGAACGTGAACACCGCCTCCTGCTTGCGCGCCAGCGCGGTCGCCAGATCAGCGGTGCCCGACGCCCGGCGCGCTCCCGCGCCGAGCCGGGCGGCGTGGCGGACGTCCTGGCGGGCGGTGACCTCGGCGAGCGGGGAGCCGACGACGGGCGCGCCCGCGGCCAGCTCCGCGCGCAGGATCCGCGCGCGGACCGCGTCCGCGGGCGGCCGGGCGCCGACCGGCTCGCCGCGCGAGCCGCAGCCCGCGAGCCACGCGCCACCCAGCATCGCCGCGCCGAGGAAGCCCCGGCGCGAGAGCCTCACCACCAGACGGTGGAGTCCAGGTTCTCGATCTCGTCCACCGGGCGGGTGTAGATGCCCGAGGACAGGTACTTCCAGCCGTCGTCGCAGACGATGAAGACGACGTTGCCCTCGTCGAGCTCGTTCGCGATCCGCACGGCGATCGAGGCGATCGCGCCGGACGACACGCCGGCGAAGATGCCCTCCTCGTCGAGCAGCTTCCGGGTCCACACGATCGCGTCGTGGTTGGTGACGAAGATCTTCCGGTCGAGCAGCGAGAGATCGATGATCGGCGGGATGAAGCCGTCGTCGAGCGAGCGCAGGCCCTGGACCGGCTCGCCCTGCATCGGCTCGGCCGCGACGATCTTGATCGCGTCGCCGTACTCCTCGCGCAGCCGCCGGCCGTTGCCCATCAGCGTGCCGCCCGTGCCGAGCCCCGCGACGAACGCGGCGACGTCGTCGAGCTCCTCGATGATCTCGGGCGCCGTGCCGTAGTAGTGCGCGTTCGGGTTGGCCTGGTTCCCGTACTGGTAGGGCATGTAGTACGAGGCGTCCGCGGCCGCCATCTCGAGCGCCAGCGCGACGGCGCCGTTGGAGCCCTGGTCGCCGGGCGAGTAGACGATCTCGGCGCCGTACATCTGCAGCAGCTGGGTGCGCTCGGGCGTGACGTTGTCCGGCATCACGACCTTGAGCGGATAGCCCTTGCGCGAGCAGATCATCGCCAGCGAGATGCCGGTGTTGCCGGAGGTCGGCTCGAGGATCGTCTGGCCCGGGCGGATCGCGCCCTTCTCCTCGGCGTCCTCGATCAGCGCGCGGGCGACGCGGTCCTTGACCGAGCCGGTCGGGTTGTGCGACTCCAGCTTCGCCCAGATCCGCACGCCGGGCTTCGGCGACAGCCGCTTGAGCTCCACCAGCGGCGTGTTGCCGATCGCCTGGATGATGTCGCCGTACCGGCCGCCACACGGCCTGTTCCGCAGCTCTTGCGCCATAGCTTCAGGAAGTGTAGTGCCATCCACTACCCGGTGGCGAGGCGCTCCGCGTGGCGCTCCGCGAGCTCCCCGGCCTGGGTCAGGAACGCCACGATCGTCGCCAGCTCGGCGTCGCTGAACCGGTCGCCGAGCATGCGCTGCCAGTCGGCCGCCGCCGGGCCCCAGATCTCGTCCGCGCGGGCGTAGAACGCGGGCGTGACCTCGATGAGGACCTTGCGCCGGTCGCGCTCGTCGCGGACGCGGCGGGCGAAGCCGGCGCGCTCGAGCCGGTCGATCACCGCCGTGACCGCCCCGGTCGTGAGGCCCGACTCCTTCGCCAGCTCGCCGGCGGTCAGGCCGGCCCGGCTCTCGACGATGTTCAGGCAGTGCAGGTCGGTGACGCTGATCCCGAGCCGGGCGGCGGCCAGCTTGTCGAACGCCACGTCGCGGTTGCCCGCGACGCGGTAGGACGTGATGAGCTCGGTGATCAGCTCGTTTCGTCGATTTGGCTTGCATTCCAAGTCTCTTAGTTGCTAAGATTCTTTGCAGCAAAGGAGTCTACCGAAAGGACGGAAGCGATGAGCAACGTGCAGATGAAGCTGGAGCTGATCCCGGTGCCGGTGACCGACGTCGACCGCGCCAAGGCGTTCTACGTCGACCAGGCGGGCTTCTCCGCCGACCACGACCACGAGGTGAGCGAGGAGATCCGCTTCGTGCAGCTGACGCCGCCCGGCTCCGCCTGCTCGATCAGCATCGGCCGCGGCCTGTCGCCGATGCAGCCGGGCGCGCTCCAGGGGCTCCAGGTCGTCGTCGAGGACATCGGCGCCGCGCGCGACGCGCTCGCCGCCGGCGGCATCGAGGTGTCCGAGATCCAGGACTTCCCGTGGGGCCGCTTCGTGTTCTTCTCCGACCCCGACGGCAACGGCTGGGCGGTCCAGGAGATCCAGCGCTAGACGACTCCGAGCGGTCCGTTTCCTGTCTCTCGCGAGCGCGCCGCGGAAGCTGGCGGCGCGCTCGTGCGTTCCCCCTGTAACGAAGCCCGTTGACTGCCGGAGGGGGCAGATGAGCCGAACGAGATGGCGATACGGGGCAGCATTCGCCCTGATGGGCGTGGCGGCCGCCGTGCTGCCGGCGGCAGCCGAGGCGCACCACGTCCAGTCGGTGACGATCACCGGCGATCCGGTGGTCGGGAGCACGCTCACCGCGGTGCCGGTGCTCAGCGTGCCCGCGGTGCCCTGCTCGAGTACCGCTGGCAGCGCTGCACGTCCGAGCTGCAGAAGGACTGCGCGCGCATCATGGCCGCGCCCAACTCAGCCGACCTACACCGTCGTCGCCGCCGACAAGGGGGCACGCCTGGCGGTCCGCGTGCTCGCCGCGTTCGAGACCGAGAACGACTCCAAGTGGTCGCCGCTGACCGCGGTCGTCACCGACCCCGTGCCGGTGCCCACGCCGACGCCGACGCCCACGCCGACTCCCACGCCGACGCCCGACGCCGACGCCCACGCCGACGCCGGACGCCCGAGCCGGACCCCGAGCCGGCGACCCCGAGCGCGGTGTTCTCGCAGGGCGGCGCGTCGCCGGCGCCGGCGCTGCGCGCCCCCTCGCCCGCGGCGCCCGCGACCCTGCGCTTCCTGCGCCCGTTCCCCGTCGTGCGCGTGAAGGGGACGCTGGTCGCCGGCGGCGCCGACATCACCCTGCTGCGGGTCAAGGCACCGTCCAGCGCGACCGTCGCGGTGCGCTGCAAGGGACCCGGCTGCCGCCTCGACGCGCGCTACTTCGGCACCACGCGCATCGGCGCGCTCGAGCGCGTCCTGCGCGCGGGCGCGCGGATCACGATCCGCGTCATGCGGCCGCCCAGGGTCGGCAAGTACGTGCGGCTGGTCGTCCGCGACGGCAGCCCGCCGAAGCGGCGCGACGCCTGCCTGCTCCCGGGCAGCCCGAGGCCGGAGCCGTGCCCGGCCGCCTGAGCCTCCGCCGCCTGCCCCCCGCCGCCGCGCCGGTCGCGGGCTTCCTCGCGGCGCTCGCGCTGACGGTCGCGGTGGCGGCCGACGGCGCGCAGCCCAGGCACGCGAAGCGGCCGGCCGCGCAGGCGCCCGCCGTGGTGCACGAGCGGCCCGGGGCGCCGGCGCGCGTCGCGCTCGCGGCGGTGCCCGCCCTCCCGGCGCCGCTCGAGCGGCCGCGCCCGCGGCCGGCGCGCCCGGTCGCGCCCGCCCCGGTCGCGCCCGCGGCCCCCGCGCCGGTCCCGGCCGAGCCGGCTCCCGAGCCCGCGGAGACCGCCGTCCGGCCCGGCCCCGGCGCCGGCCCCGGCCCCGGCGCCCGTCGCAGCGCCACCGCCGCCCGCGCCGGCCCCCGCGCCCGCCCCCGAGTTCGACGACGCCGGCTCGGGACCGACGTTCGACGATGCGGGAGCGTCGCCGTGACCACGCTGGCCCTGCGCCGTCCCGTCCCGGGGCGGACCGTCTTCGCGGCGACCGTGCTGGCCGCCGCGGCGGGCGTGGTGCTCGGGCTCGCCGTCGCGCCCGACCCGCCCGCCGCCGGCGGCGGCGCCCGCGCCGGCGCCGCGGATCGGGCTCGCGAGCGGCGTGGCGCGGCTCCCGCTCCCCGCCGACTGGCGACCGCTGGGCCGCAGCTCCACGTTCCCCGGCTTCGAGCGCGCGACCGCCGTCCGCGCGGCCGGGGCCGAGGCGGCGCTCGACCTGCGGCTGCCCGACGACGCGTCGCTGCTGCCCGCGAGCGTGGTGGCCGCGGCCGGCGGTCGCCTCCCCGCTCCGCAGGTGCGGGGGCCGGACGGCCGCACGGCCTGGCGCTACGACCTGCCCGGCGCGCGCCCGGGAACGCGCATCGCCGCCTTCGCGCTCCCGACGACCGGCGGGGTCGTCACGATCGCCTGCGCCGCGCCCGAGGCCCAGCTCGAGCGGGCCGCGGAGACCTGCGAGCGCGCCGTCGCGACGATCCGGCTGAAGGGCGCGCGGGCGCTGCCGCCGGCGCCGGAGACCGCCGCCGCGATCCTGCTCCCCGACGTCGCCGGTCGGCTCAACGCGGTGCGTCGCAGCGCCCGGGCCCGCCTGGCCGCGACGCGGTCGCCCGGCGCGCGCTCCGCCGCGGCCCTGCGGCTGGCGGACGCGTATGCCGCCGCCGCCCGGACGCTGGCGCCGGTGGCGGCCGGCGAGGCGCGGGCGGTCGCGGCAACGCTCGCGCGGCTCGGCCGCGACCACCGCCGGCTGGCGGCGGCGAGCCGGACGCGGCGCGCGGCCGCGGCACGGCGCGCCGGCGCGCGGATCGTCCGGCGGGAGCGGCGGCTCGCCGGCGGACTCGCGCGCCTCACCGGCCGTCCCGCCCCGCAGTAGCAGCGCGACCGCTCCGTGCATCTGACCGCTCAGGCCGATCGCGGCCCGGCTCTGCTCGCTCCACCCCGGACGCGGGCTCGAGCGATGTCCAGACCGATCAGGGCGCGCGTCCGACGGAATATTCCGCCTTCCGGCCCAATTCGGCTATAGGCTGCCCGCATGACTGCCGCTGACGACAGCCTGACCCCGAGGCCCGAGCATCGCTTCACGTTCGGCCTCTGGACGGTGGGCAACCCCGGCCGCGACCCCTTCGGCCTGCCCACGCGCGCTCCGCTCGACCCGGTCGACTCGGTGCGCAAGCTCGCCGAGCTCGGCGCCTGGGGCATCTCGCTCCACGACGAGGATCTCGTCCCGCACGGCTCCAGCGCCGCCGAGCGCGACCAGATCGTCGCGCGCTTCAAGTCCGCGCTCGACGAGTCCGGCCTCGGCGTCGGGATGGCGACCACCAACCTGTTCGGGCAGCCGCTGTTCAAGGACGGCGCCTTCACCTCGAACGACCGCCGGATCCGCCGCGCCGCGATCGGCAAGGCGATGCGCTCGATCGACCTCGGCGCGGAGCTCGGCGCGGAGGTCTACGTCTTCTGGGGCGGCCGCGAGGGCACCGAGAGCGGCGTCGCGAAGGACCCGCGCGACGCGCTCGAGCGCTACCGCGAGGCGATCAACGTGCTCGCCGACTACAGCGTCGGCCAGGGCTACGACCTGCGCTTCGCGATGGAGCCGAAGCCGAACGAGCCGCGCGGCGACGCCTTCCTCCCGACGGTCGGGCACGCGCTGCACTTCATCTCCACGCTCGACCGGCCCGACATGGTCGGGCTGAACCCCGAGGTCGCCCACGAGACGATGGCCGGGCTGAGCTTCTACCACGCGGTCGGCCAGGCGCTGTGGGCGGGCAAGCTGTTCCACATCGACCTCAACGCGCAGCGGATCGGCCGCTACGACCAGGACTTCCGCTTCGGCGCCGAGGACCTCAAGGAGCAGTTCCTGCTCGTGCGGCTGCTCGAGAACGCGGGCTACACGGGCGCGCGCCACTTCGACGCCCACCCCTACCGCAACGAGGACGCCGACGGCGTGTGGGACTTCGCGCGCGGCTGCATGCGGACCTACCTCGCGCTCGCCGAGCGCGCGCGCCACTTCGACTCGCTCCCCGAGGTGCAGGCGGCGCTGGCCGCGGCCTCGACGCCCGAGCTGGGCGAGGCGACGACGAGCGGCGCCGGCGAGGCCGACGCGCTCAAGGCCGAGGCCGACGACCTGGACGCGCTCGGCGTCCGCGGCTTCAAGAACGAGGCGCTCGACCAGATCCTGGTCGAGGTCCTGCTGGGCGTCCGCTAGCCGGCGACGAGATCGGGGACGAGCGCCGGGTCGGCGAAGACCCGGCGCAGCGCCGACGCCGCGGCCCCGCGGACGGCCGCCTCCGCGCCCAGCTCGGAGACGACGACGCGCGGCGCGTCCCACTGCGAGGAGAGGACGTGGGCGTCGAGCTCGTCCTGGAGCCCGGGGACGAGCCACGGCGCGAGCGTCGCGAAGTAGCCCCCGACGACGACGCCGCGCGGGTTGAGCAGGTTCGCGGCCGAGGCGACGCCCATGCCGAGCCAGCGGCCGGCCTCGGCGAGCGCCGCGAGCACCCGCGCGTCGTTCGCGCGCGCCCGCTCGGCCAGCTCGCCGACGCGCGCGCCCGGCTCCAGCCCCGCCGCGCGCAGCAGCGCGCCGAGCGCGACGCGCGTCTCCAGGCAGCCCTGGTTGCCGCACGCGCAGCGCTCGCCGCCGGGGTCGACGGTCGTGTGGCCGAGCTCGCCGCCGAAGCCGTGGGCGCCGCGGAACAGCTCGCCGTCGACGATGATCCCGGCGCCGACGCCCAGCTCGCCCGAGACGTAGATGAAGTCCGAGAACTCGCGTCCGGCGCCCTCCCACAGCTCGGCCAGCGCGCCCAGGTTCGCCTCGTTCTCGACGCGCAGCGGGAACGCCGGCCGGTCGAGCCGCGCGCCCAGCTCGCCGGCGACGTCGACGTCGGTCCAGCCGAGGTTCGGGGCGACGAGCAGGCGCCCGCCGCTGTCGACCAGCCCCGGCAGCGCGATCACCGCGCCGGCGGTGACCAGCCCCTGCCCGCCGGCGTCCGCGAGCGCCGCCTCGGTCAGCCCGGCCAGGTCGTCGATCACCGCGGCGACCGGCCGGCCGCGGTTGTCGGTCGCGACGTGGGCGCGGTGGCGCTCGGCGCCGCCCATGTCCGAGGCGCGCACGGCGAGGAAGTCGACGCCGACCTCGAGCCCCAGCCCGGCGACCCGCTCGCCGCTCAGCTCGACCGGCAGCGCGGGCCGTCCGACGGTCCCGCGCAGCTCGACCTCGGTCTCGCGCACGAGCCCGAAGTCGATCAGCTCGCCGACGAGGCTGGACACCGTCGTCTTGTTGAGCCCGGTCTCCTGCGCGATCGCCGCGCGCGACCGCGGACCGTGCCGCGCGACGTGCCGGAGCACCACGCCGAGGTTGTGCCGCCGGACGGAGCGCTGGTTCGCGGGAGCGCGAAGCGGGTCGTGCGTGCACCACGGCGGCACCTTAACGGGCCGTTCACGCGCTCGCGAGTCCGGTTTCATCGAGCCACCTTCGTGGAATGCATATGACAGAGCAGGGCTCGCCTGAGGAGCGCGCTGTCCGCGCAGCCTCCGCCCCCTCCGGACCACCGGCAGCCCGGCCACGAACCATCCATGCACCGGAACCGCATCATCGCGCCGTGGCTGCGCCGCACCCGACCGCTGCTCGCGGTGCCGTTCATGGTGCTGCTCGCCCTCTCGGTGGCGGGACCGGCGTCCGGCGGCGGGAACGGCGCGCGGGCGTGGCCCGACGGCCGGGTGACCTACTTCGACGCCTCCGGCTCGCGGACCGCGGTCGACGCCGCGGCGCGGCGCTGGAACGAGTCCGGCGCGCGCGTGAGCCTCGTGCCGGCGTTCCGCCGCCGCGACGCCGACGTCGTCTTCGTCCGCGACACCGGCGACCTGCGCGAGCGCTGCGGCGACCGCTGCCTCGCGCTCTCCTCCAGCATCGGCCGCCCGGCGAACGGGCGGGTGACGATCTGGCTCGACAGCGGGCTCACCGGCCGCGCGACCGCGCTCAACGTGTGGGTCGCCATGCACGAGTTCGGCCATATCCTCGGGCTGCGTCACCGCGAGGGGACGTGCTCGCTGATGAACGCCCAGGCCTACGACGACGACTGCGCGTTCCCGGGCGAGGACGCCGGGACGCTGCCGTGCGGTCCGGCGAGCGGCGACGTGGCGGCCGCGGCGCGGCTGTACGGCCGCGAGCGCGCGGCCAGGCCCTGCCGCTAGCCGCTCAGCGGTCGGCCGACGGCGGGAGCCAGCCCGGCGGCGCGGGCGCCGCCGGCGGCGGCACCGGCTCGGCCGGCTCCGGCAGCGCCTCGCGCGCCGGCGGCCACGGCTCCGGGGGCGGCACGTGGCGCTCCGGCGCCTCCCCCACCGCATCGGCCAGCGTGGCGAGCGTGAAGTGCTCCTTGCGCACCCGCAGGTCCATGTAGAGCAGCGTCACGATCGCCGCCGAGCAGGGCGCGGTGAACGCCGTGGCGATCGTGCCGCCGAGCGCCATCCCGAGCGCGCCGGCCGCGTGCTGGCCCTCCGAGATGCTCGCCGGGATCGACATCACGATGCCCTGGAGCAGCGCGCCGACGAGCCCGACCAGCAGCTGGCCGAGGAGCAGCACGGCCGCGGTCGCCCACCAGCGGCCCGGAGACGAGCCTGAGCGAGCGCCGCAGCGCCGCGACCGGCCCGGTGCGCTCGAGCAGGAGCACGGGGACGGCGACCGAGAAGCCGACGATGAGCCAGATCCCGGGCACGATCAGCGCGAGGAAGCCGAGCGCGACCGCGAGCCCGCCGAGCACGGCGACCCCGAGCGTGCCGGGGAGGCGCGGCAGCGCGAAGCGCAGCGCGCGGCCGCCGGACGGCGTCCCCCCGAGCCGCGCGTCGGCGACCGCCTTGAGCGACATCGCCGTCACCAGGAGCAGCGTGAGGAAGCCGATCAGCGCGACGATGCCCTGCCACAGGAGCAGGTCCGGGTCCTCCCCGCTGCTCGTGCTCGAGTTCCACTCGAGCTGCTCCGGGGCGACCGCCCAGGTGACGCCCGCGGCGATGACCTGCAGCGGGACGATCACGAGCAGGATCGCGCCCATGAACGCGAGCCAGTGGCGGAAGAACAGCCGGACCCCGCCCTCGACGATCTCCCACACCCCGAGTGGCCGCAGCTCCCCGTCCATGCCCGCTGGACGCTAGCGGGTCACGGGACCGCGTCGGCCCCGAACTCGGCCGACCGGTAGAGCGCGGCGATCGTCCGCGCCTGGCCGACGGCGTCCTCGCGCCCGAAGCGGAGCGGGCGCTCGCCGCGCACCGCGGCGGCGAGATCCTCGAGCTCGCACGCGTACGGGTTGCGCGCCTCGATCTCGATCACCTCGGTCCCGTCCGGACGCCGGACCTCGATCCGCGGCTCGCGCGAGTGCCACGGGTCCGGCAGCACGAGCATGCCGGCGTCGCCGATCACCTCGAGCTCGGCCCGCGGCGTCATGTCGAGGCCGCAGTCGAACGCGCCCAGCACGCCGCCCGCGAATCCGAGCGTCCCCGCGAAGCGCACGTCGACGCCGTCCTTGCCGCTCAGGACCTGCCGCCCGGAGACGCGCTCGGGCTCCCCGGCGAGCAGCCGCATGGCGCTGACGCAGTAGCACCCGACGTCCATCAGCCCGCCGCCGTCGAGCGTCGCGTCGAGCCGCACGTTGCCGGGGTCGTCGGCGCTCAGCAGGTCGAAGCAGAACGTCGCGCGGATCAGCCGCAGGTTGCCGACGGCCCGCTCGCGCACGAGCTCCTGGAGCCGCAGCGCCTGCGGATGGTGGCGCCACATGAACGCCTCGGCCAGCACCCGCCCGGCGCGCTCGGCCGCGTCGAAGGCGGCCTGCGCCTCCTCCGGCCGCCGCGTCAGCGGCTTCTCGGACAGCACGTGCTTGCCCGCCTGCAGCGCGCGGATCGACCACGGCACGTGCAGCGAGTTCGGCAGCGGCACGTAGACCGCGTCGACCTCCTCGTCCGCCAGCAGCGCGTCGTAGCTGCCGTGCGCGCGGCCGATCTCGTGCTCGGCCGCGTACGCCTCGGCCCGCTCCCGGTCGCGGCTGGCCACCGCGACGACCTCGACCCCCTCGGCGGCGCGGACGCCGCCGAGGAGCTTCGTGTTGATCGCCGCGGTCGAGAGCAGGCCGAGGCGCAGCGTCATGCTCGTCCGGATTGCGCCCGCCCGCGGCGCGAGATCGAGTCGACCGACACGGCGAGCAGCAGCACGCCGCCGGTGACGACGAACTTCGTCCCGGACGAGAGCCCGAGCAGGCCGAGCCCGTTGTCGATCGAGATCATGACCAGCGCGCCGAGCAGCGCCGCCTTCATCGTGCCGCGCCCGCCGAACAGCGACGTGCCGCCGATGACGGCCGCCGCGATCGGGTACAGCAGCGCCTGGCCGCCGCCCGTGTTCGTGTCGACCGAGCGCAGGCGCGAGGCGAGGATGATGCCGCCGAGCACCGCCATGAACGAGCACGCCATGAAGCAGGCGATCTTCACCCGGTCCACGTTGATGCCCGCGCGCCGCGCGGCCTCGGCGCTGCCGCCGACCGCGTACACGTGGCGCCCGAACCTCGTCCGGTTCAGGATGTAGGTCCAGAAGATCAGCAGCGCGCCGACGAGGATGCCCACGTACGGGACGCCGCGGTCCTGGTTGGCGACGGCGATCGCGATCGCGAGCACGACGGCCAGGCCGCCGATCCGCAGCACTTCGATCACCCACGGGTCGTTCGCCAGGCCCGCCTTCCTGCGGCTGCGGATCCGCAGCACGTGGATGGCGGCGTAGATCGCGATGGTGGCCGCCCACAGCACCCAGGCGAGGCCCGGGTCCATGAAGTCGTTGGCGAGGCCGACGACGAAGTCGTTCTGCAGGATCACGGTGCCGCGGCTGCCGATCAGCAGCAGCACCACGCCGTTCCACGCCAGCAGGCCGGCGAGCGTGACCACGAACGACGGCACGCCGACCTTGGTGATGATCAACCCGTGCAGCAGGCCGATCCCGAGGCCGGCGAGCAGCGCGAGCGCGATCGCCGGGGCGGTCGCCATCTCGTTGCCGTCGGGCGCGAGCAGCAGCGCCACCAGCACGCCGCCGACACCGGAGACGAAGCCGATCGAGAGGTCGATCTCGCCCAGCAGGAGCGCGAAGGTGACGCCCATCGCGATCACCGCGTACGGCGCGGTCTGGACGATCAGGTTGACGAAGTTGCCGGCGGTGAGGAAGCGGTCGTTCTGCGTCTGGAAGACGATGCAGATGACGATCAGGCCGACGATGATCGGCAGCGAGCCGAGCTCGCCGGCCTTGACGTCGGTCCACCAGCGTCGGGCGTACGCGGCGACGGTGTCGCGCGCGGGCCCCTCGGCCTCGAGGGGCGGTTCGGTGACCATGCTCATACGGGGGCCTCCTGGCCCGGGACCTTGGACAACTGGCCGGCGGTGATCGCCTCGACGACCTGCTGCTGCGTCGTCTCCGTGCGCTTGTACTCGGCGACGTTCTGGCCGAGCCGCAGGACGGTGATCGAGTCCGCGACCTGGAAGATGTCGTGCAGGTTGTGCGAGATGAGGATCACGGCGAGGCCCTGCTCCCCGAGCCGCTTGACCAGCGCGAGCACCTGCGCGGTCTGGGCGACGCCGAGCGCGGCGGTCGGCTCGTCGAGGATCACCAGCTTGGAGTTCCACATCACGGCCTTGGCGACCGCGACGGACTGGCGCTGACCGCCGGACAACCCGGCGACCGTCTGGCGGACGGAGCTGAGCGTCGTGACGGAGAGGCCCTTGAGCGTCTCGCGCGCCTTCGCCTCCATCGTCGTCTCGTCGAGCTTGCGCACGCCGTCGACGAGCTCGCGCCCGAGGTACATGTTCTCGACGACGTCCAGGTTGTCGCACAGGGCGAGGTCCTGGTAGACGACCTCGATGCCCAGGCGGGCCGCGTCCTTCGGGCCGTGGATGGTGACGGGCTCCCCGGCGAACCGGACCTCGCCGGAGTCGATCGGGTGGATGCCCGCGATGCACTTGATCAGCGTCGACTTGCCCGCGCCGTTGTCGCCGACGAGGGCCATCACCTCCCCCTCGGAGACGTGGAAGTCGACCTCGAACAGCGCCTGGACCGCACCGAAGCTCTTCGAGACTCCCTGCAGTTCCAGGACCGGTGTGTCGGTCACGTTGAAAGGTCTCCTCTCGGGCTGAGCGGACCGGGGCGCCCCGAGACGGGGCGCCCCTCTGGTCCATTCTCTACTGCAGGCCCAGTTCCGTGCACTTCGAGGCCAGTTTCCCGGCGCAGATCTCCTCCACCTTGGGGAAGTCCGGCTCGCCGGTGTACTCCTTGATGTTGTCCTTCGTGACGCTCACCGGGTCCAGGAGGACCGAGGGGACGTCGTGGGTGCCGTTGTTGACGGGCGTCGTCTGGGCCGTCGGCTTCTCGCCCTTGGCGAGCGCGATGGCCAGGTCGGCGGCCGCGTCGGCCTCCTTCTTGACCGCCTTGTAGACGGTCATGCACTGATCGCCGTTGACGATGTTCTGGACGCCCTGCAGCGTGGCGTCCTGGCCGGTCACGGGGACCTGCGGCAGCTTGCGCTGCTTGATCGCCGAGATCGCCGCGTTGGCGAGGCCGTCGTTGGCCGCGAGCACGCCGTCGACCTTGTTGTTGTTCTTCTGCAGCATCTGCTCGAAGATCGTCAGCGCCTTCTGGTTGTCCCAGTCCGGCACCGACTGGTCGTCGATCTTCTTCCAGTCGCCGGCGTCGAACTTCGGGTCGATCACGCCGTCGTAGCCCTTCTTGAACAGCGTGGCGTTGTTGTCGGTGGGCGAGCCGTTGAGGACCGCGACCTCCGCGCCCTGCTTGTCGCCGAGGCAGTTGACGAGACCCTCGCCCTGCAGCTTGCCGACCTGCTCGTTGTTGAACGAGACGTAGTAGTCCTGCGCGTCGGTGTCGAGCGTCAGGCGGTCGTAGTCGATGACCTTGACGCCCTGCGACTTGGCGTTCGCCGCGATCGCGGCGCCGGAGCCCGAGTCGAGGTTCACGAGCAGCAGCACCTTCGCGCCGTTCGTGATCGCCTGCTCGGCCTGCTGCTGCTGGGTCGCCTTGTCACCCTCGGCGTTCTGGATCTCCACTTCGACGCCGGCGGCGTCGAACGCGGCCTGGAGCGACGGCCGGTCCACCGTCTCCCAGCGGACCGAGGACTTCGAGTCCGGCAGCAGGACGGCGACCTTGCCGACGTCGCCGCCGCGCTGTCGCCCGACTCGCTGCTCGCGCCACTTCCGCCACCGCTGCTGTCGTCGTCGTCGCCGCATGCGGCCACCACGAAGCCCATCGCGAACACCAGCGCGATGAGCCAGACGGCTCCCTTCTTCATGTCGTTCCCCCTCCGGGAATGGTTTGGTTGATCGTTGCGGGAAGATCGAGTGCGGCGCCCGCCTCGCCGACCGCCAGCGCGAGCGCCCCCAGCACCTGGGCGCGCTCGCCGAGCACCCCCGCCACCACGCGGGCGGCCTCCGCCGCCGCGGGCAGCGCCGCGAGGCGCACGGAGCTGCGCACGCCGTCGAGCAGCAGGTCCCCGGCCGCGGCGAGATCGCCGCCGACCACGAGGCGCTGGGGGTTCAGCACGTTGAAGACGAAGGCCGCGGCCTGGCCGACGCTGCGGCCGGCGTCGGCGATCACGCGGCGGCAGCCGAGATCGCCGTCGCGCGCGAGCGCGAGCATCTCGGCGACGGTGAGGTCGCCGTGGCTGCGGCGCAGGACCTCGAGCAGCGCCGGGGTCGACGCGGTGGTCTCGAGGCAGCCGCGGTTGCCGCAGCGGCAGACGGCGCCCTCCGGTTCGACCAGGACGTGGCCGAGCTCGCCGGCCATCCCGCCCCAGCCGCGGTACAGGCGGCCGCCGAGGATCAGGCCGGCGCCGATGCCCGACGCGACCTTCACGTAGACGAGGTCGCTCGCGCCGCGGCCGGCGCCGTGGCGGAACTCGGCCAGCGCGCCCAGGTTGGCGTCGTTGTCGACGACGACCGGGACGTCGAGCCGGCGGCGGAGCTCCTCGGCGGCGGCGACGCCGACCCAGCCCGGCAGGATCGCGCTCGAGCCGATCACGCCGTCGGCCTGGTCGACCGGGCCGGGGAGCCCCAGCCCGGCGCCGATCACGCTGCGAGCGCTCGATCTGCGCCTCGGCGAGGATCTCCTCGACGAGCGCCAGCGCGACGTCGAGGCCCTCCTGCGCGGCGTGGTCGGTGTCGAGCGGCACCGCGCGCTCGGCGAGGATGTTCGAGGAGAGGTCGGCGACGGCGACCCGCAGGTGGCTGTGGCCGAAGTCGATCCCGAGCGCGGCGCCCGCCGACGCGTCGAACGCGAGCAGGATCGGCGGCCGGCCGCCCTGCTCGCCGTGCGCGGCGCCCGTCTCCTCGCGCTCGACGATCAGGCCGTCGGACTGCAGCTCGGACACGAGGCTGGAGACGGTGCTGCGCGAGAGGCCGGTACGGCGCGCGATCTCGGCGCGGCTGATCGTGCCGTGCTGGCGCAGCGCGCCGATGACGCGCCGGCGATTGAGCCGGCGCAGTGACGCCAGCGAGCCCTCAGACCGCTCCCTCATCCTCGGTCGGGATCCTGACCGCAGGATCAGGCCTTTGTCAAGTTCCCGTACGAACCTTCACGCCAGCTTCATGCGGAACGTTCGAAGCCCGCACGAACCGGCGGGCGGCCGCGGCCTCAGGCCGCGCCGCCCGCCATGGCGGGCAGGATGACGAGCGTGTCGCCTGCGCCGACGGCGGTCTCGAGGCCGCCGAGCACGCGCACGTCCTCGTCGTTGAGATAGACGTTCACGTAGCGGTTGAGCGACCCGTCCGCGCCGAACAGCTGCGACCGGGTATCGGGGTGCTGCTCCGCGAGCGAGTGCAGGACGGCGCCGACGTCGGCGCCGTCCGCGGTGACCTCCTTCTCGCCGCCCACGGAGGGGCGGAGCACGGGCGGGATCTTGATCAGGGCCATGGGGCGGGCAGGCTAGCCGCTAGCCGGCGGCGGCGCAGAAGGCCTCGTAGTCCGGGAACACGCCCAGCTCGTCGTCCGAGATCTCGGCCGGGTCCTTCGAGCAGATCGGGCACTCGGGGTCGCGCCGGACCTTGAGCTCGGTGAACGTCGCGCCGAGCGCCTCGTAGAGCAGCAGGCGGCCGACGAGCGGCTCGCCGATGCCGGTCACGAGCTTGACGACCTCGGTCGCCTGCAGCAGGCCCATCGTGCCCGGCAGCACGCCGAGGACGCCGTTCGCGCCGCACGAGGGCGCCAGCTCGGCCGGCGGCGGGACCGGGTAGAGGCAGCGGTAGCACGGGCCGTCGTGCGGCTTGAAGACCGAGAGCTGGCCGTCGAAGCCGAGGATGCTCGCGCTGACCACGGGGATGTCCAGCCGCACGGTCGCGTCGTTGAGCAGGTAGCGGGTGGGGAAGTTGTCGACGCCGTCGACGATCACGTCGTAGCCGTCGATGATCTCCATGATGTTGCTCGCGTCGAGCCGGACGGGGTACTTGACGACCTTCACGTCCGGGTTGAGCTGCGCGATCGCCTCGGCGGCCGAGTCGACCTTCGGCTTGCCGACGCCGTCGGTCGTGTGGATGACCTGGCGCTGGAGGTTGGACAGGTCGACCTCGTCGTCGTCGACGATGCCGAGCGTGCCGACGCCGGCGGCCGCGAGGTAGAGCGCGGTCGGCGAGCCGAGCCCGCCGGCGCCGAGCAGCAGCACCTTGCTCTCGAGCAGCTTGGCCTGGCCGTCCGCCCCGATCTCGGGGAGGAGCAGGTGGCGGCCGTAGCGCTCCTTCTGCTCGCGGCTGAGCACGGTCGGGACCTCGACCTTGTAGCCGCGGTCCTTCCACAGCGTGATGCCGCCGGTCATCGAGCGCACGTCGGTGTAGCCGAGCAGCTCGGTGAGCGTGTTGGCGGCGAGCGCGGAGCGCTGGCCCGAGGCGCAGTAGAGGACGACGGGCTTGTCGCGGTCGGCGACCGCGCCGTCGATCCGGGACTCGAGGTAGCCGCGCGGCACGTGCACGGCGCCGGGGATGTGGCCGCGATCCCACTCCTCGGTCTCGCGCACGTCGACCAGCGTCACGCCGTTCCCGAGGTGCTCGGAGACCTCGGCCGGGTCGACCTCGCGGACCTGCTGCTTGATCTGCCGGATGACCTCCGCTCCGGACGGGCTCATGTCAATTCCTCTTGAAGTCGGTCGGGATTCAATACTTCAGGAAGTATAGCTCCGGGTGGGGTGTTCCCCGCATAAGCATCCTCCCCCATTCTGCCGATGAGGAGCGCACCGTTCCGATGCGCCGAAGCACGCTCCTCACGCAGGTCCTGGCCGTCAACGCCCTCCTGGTCGGCGTCACGGCGCTGATCGCCGCGATCGTCTCGCGGGATCGGCTCGCCGACGTCGCCGACGGCGACGGCCTGCTCGTGCTCGGGCTGACCGTGACGAGCGCGATCCTGCTCAACTCGCTGCTGCTGCGCGCGCGGCTCGAGCCGATGGAGCGGGTGTTCCGCGCGATGTCCGCGGTCGACCTCGCGCGCCCGGGCGTGCGCGCCGAGGCGCCCAAGCGCGCGGCGAAGGAGATCCACGAGCTCACCGACACGTTCAACCGGATGCTCGAGCGGCTCGAGGCGGAGCGGCGCGAGGCCGGCCGCGCGGTGCTGCGGGCGCAGGAGCAGGAGCGCTCGCGGATCGCCCAGGACCTGCACGACGAGGTCAACCAGGCGCTGACGGCGATCCTGCTGCGGCTGTCGGCGACGATCGGCGACGCGCCGTGGACGCTGCGGTCCGAGCTGCAGGAGACCCAGGAGCTCGTCGCGCAGGCGATGGAGGAGCTGCTGACGCTCGCGCGCCAGCTCCGGCCGACGGCGCTCGACGACCACGGCCTGATCCCGGCGCTCGCCTCCCAGGTCGCGGACTTCGGGGCGCGGACGGGCATGCGCGCGAGCTTCCACCACACGGGCGACGTCCCGAAGCTGTCCGACGAGGAGCAGCTCGTGATCTTCCGGGTCACGCAGGAATCGCTGTCCAACATCGCCAAGCACGCGGGGGCGGAGGGCGTCGACGTCGAGCTCTCGTTCGTCGGCCGCACGCTGCTGCGCGTCCGCGACGACGGCGACGGCTTCGACGCGGACGCCTCGCGGCGCCGCAACGGCCGCCTGCGCGGCCGGCCGGGCGGGCTCGGGCTGAGCGGCATGCGCGAGCGCGCGCTGCTGGTCGGCGGGAGCCTCGACGTCTTCACCACCCCGGGCGCGGGGACCACCATCGAGCTGACCATGGGAGTGACATGAGGATCCTTATCGCCGACGACCACGGCATCGTGCGCGGCGGCCTGAAGCTGCTGATCGACCGCCAGCCCGACATGGAGGTGGTGGCCGAGGCGGAGGACGGCGTCGACGCGTTCGAGCAGGCGCTCCAGACGCGGCCCGACCTGTGCGTGATGGACGTCTCGATGCCGCGCATGACCGGGCTGCAGGCCGCGCGCCAGATCCGCGCGCACCTGCCCGGGACGCAGGTGCTCGCGCTGTCGATGCACGACGACGAGCGCTACGTGTTCGACGCGCTCAAGGCGGGCGCCTCGGGCTACGTGCTCAAGCGCGAGGTCGACCAGGCGCTGCTGAGCGCGATCCGCTCGGTCCACCGCGGCGACGCGTTCCTGACCAACGCCGTCGAGCGCTCGCTCGTGCGCGACTGGATGTCGGACTCCGCCACCGGTCCGGACGAGCCGCTCTCCCCGCGCGAGCAGGAGGTGCTGAAGCTGATCGCGGAGGCGCACACGAACAAGCAGATCGCCGAGATCCTGCACCTGGCGGAGAAGACGGTCGAGTCGCACCGGGCGAACCTGCTGCGCAAGCTCGGGATGCGCGACCGCGTCGAGCTCGTCCGCTACGCGATCCGGCGCGGGCTCACAGAGGCGTGAGCGGCGCGCGGCGCCACTACGCTGGGCTGCGTGCCCGCGCGGGTCGCCTACGCCCTAGTGACGCTGACGCTGTGCGCCGCCGCCGCGGTCGCCGGCGTCTTCATCGCCTCGCGCGGTGACGACGGGTCGGCGGGCGTCGCCGTCGGCTCGACCGGCTGGGCGGGGTTCGTGCGGCCGCCGGGCGCGATGGCGCCGGCGTTCTCGCTGCACGATCAGGACGGCAAGCCGGTCTCGCTCGACGCGTACCGCGGCCGGCCGTTCGTCGTGACGTTCGTGTACTCGACCTGCGAGGACACGTGCCCGGCGCTCGTCGACCAGGTCCGCGGGGCGCTGGACGACACGGGGCTGTCGATCCCGATGCTCGCGGTCTCCGTCGATCCCGCGAACGACACCGAGGCGCGGGCGAAGAAGTTCCTCAACGAGCGGCGGATGACCGGGCGGGCGCGGTTCCTGCTCGGCACGCGGGCGCAGCTCGCGCCGGTCTGGAAGGGCTACGGCGTGCAGCCGCAGACCGGGAGCCTGGAGCACTCCGCGACGGTCGTCCTCGTCGACGCGTCCGGCCGCCAGCGCGTCGGCTTCCCGTACGACCAGCTCACCCCGGAGACGCTCGCCCACGACCTCCGGCGGCTCGAGACGGTCAGCGCGTGAGCGCGAGCGCGTCCTGGGCCGCGTCCTCGCGGTCCTGCGCGGCGCGGTACACGATGTACTCGTCGGGGCCGCCGCCGGCGCGCCACGCGATGTAGGCCTCCTCGGCCTCCTCGTGCGCGTCGCTCCAGGCGTCGTAGACGGCGTTGAAGTCCGGGCCGAGCGCGGCGTCGCGCCTGAGGACCAGCTCGCGGGTGTCGGCGACCTGGTCGAGGAGGGCTTTCAGCTCGGTGGTGCTCATGCCTGGCTCCTACTACGCACGGCGGTCCGGATCGGATGCCCCTCATAACGCGAAACGACGCCTGTCGCTGCGCGTCTTCACACAGCGCTAACGATCGGAGCGCTCGCGACGCTCCCGGCGATCGCGCAGGCGGCCGGCCACGAGCAGGCCGACGAGCAGGATCAGCGGGACGAGGTACGCGAGCTGCGCGAGCCAGTGGCCCGCGTGGGCGAACACGATCATCCGTTCGCCGCCGACAGGAGCCAGAGCCCGAGGCAGGTGAACACGACCATCAGGACCAGCATGACGAGCTGGGAGCGGGTGGCGTCGCGATGACTCCCGTACAGGACGAGCGCGCGGTCGTGCGCCAGCACCAGGCCGACGACGTGGCCGGCGACCAGGACGCAGATCTGCACCCACCAGATCTGCGTCGCGTCGATGACGTTGTAGTCGATCGTGCTGCCGGCGCCGCCGAACAGGTCGGAGCCGTCGCCGAGCGGATCGCTCGCCAGCCGCCACAGGTCCTGGCCGTTGTAGACGAACAGGCTGAAGTAGTGCGCGACGACGTAGGCGGCGAGGATCGGGACGAGCGAGTGCACGAGCGCGGCGCCGGGCCGTCGGCCGTCGATCGGCGGCATGCCCCGGACCGCGAGCGACCAGATCAGCGCGATGATCCCGATCGCGACGAGCATGCCGGTGACGAAGCCGAGCTCCAGCGCCTTCTCCGCGTTCAGGCCGAGGCCGCCGAAGAAGTCCTGCAGGTTCGGGAGGATGTCGTTGAACAGCGGCCCCTCGCTCGCGCCGTCGAAGGCGGTGACGCCGAGGCCGGTGATGATCACCGCGGCGGTGCCGTGCGACCCGTCGATCCGCCCGGCGCCGACGACGGGCGGCCGGCCGTAGAGCGCGCCGCCGTGGCGGGTGACCGGCGCGAGCGAGGCGAAGAGGCTGAAGTAGACGCCGAGCGGGTCGGCGTTGCGGGTCCACGCCTCGACGCCGTAGAGGCTCATCCCGACGAGCATCACGACGAGGTAGACGAGCATGATGATCGCGACCGGCGCGGGCTCGCGCGCGGTGGCCCAGCAGAGCTCGCAGATGCCGAAGCCGGCGACGCCCGAGCGCCGCCGGCCAGCGTCCCAGCCGCGCCGGGTAGGCGAGCGGCTCGGGCGGGTCGGTCACGCGCGCCCATCAGCCAGCCGGAGGCGCGCCCGATCGCGCGCCACGGGCTGATCAGCCGCCAGACGTCGCCCAGGAACAGGCTGACGAACGGCACGCCGACCCACAGCGCGACGTAGACCACCCACGGCGCGAGGTTGTCGCGGTCGACGTCGCTGCCCGCGAGCCCCGCGTACGCGGTGACGAGGAACACGAGGACGCCGAGCGCCCCGATGACGACGTCGGCGGCGACCGGGAACGGCAGCAGGCGCCGCTCGCGCCACTCCTGCAGCCGCGGCCGCGACCACAGGCCGGCGAGCGCGAGGAACGACAGCACCAGCACCGCTGCCGCCGCGGCGCCGAACATCGCCTCCGGGATCGGCAGGTCGGCGCGACCGACGATGCCGTGGGCGAAGACGATCACGGCGCACGAGTCTATGAACGACGACGGCCCCGCCGAGGCGGGGCCGTCGAGAGACTGCGTCTACCGCGGGAGCGGTGCTACTTCGAGCACTTCACCTTGACCTCGCGCGACTCGGGCGCCGGGGGCGGGAGCGCCGTCGACGCGCGTTGGTGAACGTGAACTTGCTGCCGACCTTCCAGCCGCCCTTCGGGCACTTCGTGCTGGAGACGATGTAGTTCTTCTTGGCCTTGCCGGAGAACGTCTGCGAGATGCCGGTCAGGGTCGCGTCGAGGCCGCCCGGCTGCCGCAGCTCCTGCGGGATCGAGATCGTCATCGTGCGGCCGCTTGTTCGTGATCTTGCCCTGGACGACGCTCTGGCACCCCGACCGCGATCCTGGTCGAGGTAGAATCAGCGAGCGACGATGTTGTTCTCGACGAACGGGTAGACGTCGAGAGTCCACCGGCGTGTTCGGCGGTGCCGTCACGAGGCGCGTTCGCGACGCCCTTCGGGCCGGCCTTCGAGCCGGACGGGCACACGGTACGGACCGCCGGCGACGAGCGTCCGTCGAGGTTGCACTTCTTGAAGCCCTTGCCCGAGAACTTCAGGCCCGACGGGAGCAGCACGTGGATCGTGTCGACGGTGGTGCCCGGCAGGTTGACCTTCGTGCTTGAACGCCGAGCTTGACGTTCTTCGGCTTCTTCGACGTGCCCGCATCCTTCGGCGACGCGGTCACCTTGAGCGACGCCTGGTCGTCGTTCGGATCGGCGATCGCGCCACCCGCAAGGGCGAGCGAGGCGGTCGCGACGACGGCGACCGTGATCAGCTTGCGCAAGTTGGACTCTCCTCCTCGGAAAGATTGAACATGGGGAGACCGCTGCGGCCTCCCGCGACTGCCTATAGGAACACCGTAGAACGCCAAAGTTGCGCTGGACTTGCGGGGAGTTCGCGAAGCCGCTGCTAGCTTCGGCTCCGTGCGCGCGCCCGAGCACGCCATCCCCGCGCCCCCGTTCCCCGGGAACCTGACGTGGGTCAACGTCGCGCCGCTGCGGATGGACAAGCAGCGCGGGCGGCCCGTGCTCGTCGAGTTCTGGGACTTCTGCCGCGTCAACTCGCTGCGGACGCTCCCCTACCTGAAGGCGTGGCACGAGCGCTACGCGGACGACGGGCTGCGCGTGATCGGCATCCACACGGGCGGGTTCCTCCCCGCGCGCGAGCCCGGGAACGTGATCGCGGCGGTCGAGCGGCTCGGGATCGAGTACCCCGTGGTCATCGACGAGCGGCTCGAGCTGTGGGACTTCTACGGCAACGAGGGCTGGCCGGCCCGCTACCTGTGGGATCCGAAGGGCGCGCTGTACTCGCTCCACTACGGCGAGGGCGCCTACCAGGAGACCGAGCGGGAGATCCAGGCGCTGCTGGGCGTCGAGCGGCCGCTGCTCGAGCCGCTGCGGCCCGAGGACGCCGAGGGGATCCTGCTCCCGGCCCAGACCGAGGACCAGCCCGGCGCCTACTCCGGCCCGTACGAGGCCGGCGGCGTCCACGCGGTGCTCGAGGGGCGCGGGACGGTCACCGTCAACGGCCGCGCGCTCACCGTCGACGGTCCCGGCTGCTACCCGCTCGTCGAGCACGCCTGCCACACGCAGGGCGTCCTCGACCTCCAGCTCGGCGACGGCGTGACCTGCCACGCCACGTGCTTCACGCCGGGCCCTCCAGCTCCGCGTGGGTCCGGTCCCCCAGCAGCCGGATGAGCCGCGGCGGCCCGCGGTCCTCGATCACGATCGCGGTCCCCGGCCAGTAGGGCGACCCGCCCGGCGCGTCGCTGAGGAAGTGCGGCTGGTAGACCCACGAGCCGGTGTTCCACACGCGCGTCGGCCCGGCCCGCCACTCCGACTCGTCGTCGCCCGGCCACGGGCCGGCGCGGTGCGTGTGCCCGAACAGCACGTGCGGGGCGGAGATCCCCAGCCGCCGCAGCACCTCGTGGATCCCGCGCAGCCCGCCGCGCCGCAGCGCGGCGCCCGACAGGTCGCGGTCGACCGGCCCGAGCCCGAGCGCGTTGATCGCGGCGACGGCGCTCACGTACGCGGTCGCCGAGCGCCGCGGCGCGGACCGGATGCCGCGCGCGCCCGCGGCCCGCCATCGCCACCCACGCGCGCGCGGACGCGCCCGCGCCCGCCGACACCGCCGCGTGGTCGGAGCGCTGCGTGAGCTGGTGCAGCAACGCGTAGAGCGGCGCGAGCGCGGCCTCGTAGTCGTCCGGCCGCGCGCCCGACTCCGGCAGCCGGACGACCCAGCGCGCCATCGCGCCCGCGGCGAGCCGCTCGAACGTCGGGACCGTCGAGTGCAGGTCGACGTAGTGGCCGTGGAGCGCGAAGACGTCGTCGCGCAGCCACGCGCCCGGGTAGGCGAGCGTCATGCGCGCCGGGCGGGCGAGGTCCGCCAGCCGCTCCGCCAGCGGCCCGGCCGCGGACGGCTCGACCGGCTCGCTCAGGCCGAGGAAGCCGGACGGCTCGGACTGCAGCCGCGCGTCGATCCACCCCGCCACGAGCCCGTGGTCGTGGTTGCCGGCGAGCACGAGCAGCTCCCCGTCCGGCCCGAGCGCCGCGCCGGCCTCCGCGAAGAACGGGCCGGCGAGCGTCGCCGCGTCGCGGTGCGGCGCCTCGCGCAGCTCGAGCCCGTCGCCGAGCACGACGAGCCGGTCGACGTCGCGCAGCGCCTCGATCAGCGGGGCGCGCAGCTCGGCCCGCCGTGCGAGGTCCTTCCCGCTCGCGGCGCCGAGGTGCAGGTCGGAGACGACGAGCGTGCGCACCCCTCTAGTGTGCCGGGACCGTGGCCCCGCTCGACGGCATCCTCGTGGCGGACTTCTCGCGCGTGCTCGCCGGCCCGCTCGCGTCGATGCTGCTCGGCGACCTCGGCGCGGACGTCGTCAAGGTCGAGCGTCCCGACGGCGGCGACGACACGCGCGCGTGGGGCCCGCCGTACCGCGACGGCGAGGCGACCTACTACCTCGGGCCTGAACCGCAACAAGCGCAGCCTCGCGCTCGACCTCGGCGACGCCGCCGACGTCGAGCTCGCGCGCCGGCTCGCCGTGCGGGCCGACGTCCTGATCGAGTCGTTCCGCCCCGGGCTGATGGCGCGCTGGGGCCTCGACGGCGACACGCTCCGCGCGCGCAACCCGCGGCTCGTCACCTGCTCGATCACCGCCTTCGGGACCGCGGGCGACGAGGCGCGGAGCCTGCCCGGCTACGACTTCCTGCTCCAGGCGATGGGCGGGCTGATGAGCGTCACCGGCGAGGAGGACGGCCCGCCGCTGAAGGTCGGCGCCGCGGTCGTCGACCTCGTCTGCGGGCTCAACGCGGTGATCGGGATCCAGGCCGCGCTGGCCGAGCGGGAGCGGACCGGCCGCGGACGCCATGTCGAGGTCTCGCTGATGGACGCGTCGCTGATGGCGCTGCTCAACCAGGGCTCGGCCTGGGTCCTCGGCGGGGTCGTCCCGCACCGCCGCGGCAACCGCCACCCGAGCATCACGCCGTACGAGACCTACGCCTGCGCGGACCGGCCGATCGCCGTCGCGGTCGGCAACGACCGGCTCTTCGCCCGCCTGTGCGAGGCGCTCGGCCTGCCCGCGCTGCCGGGCGACGAGCGCTTCGCCAGCAACAGCGCGCGCGTCGCCAACGCCGACGCGCTGAGCGCGCAGCTCGAGCCCGTGCTCAAGACGCGGCCCGCCGCGGAGTGGGTCGAGACGCTGCGCGCCGCGTCGGTGCCCGCCGGCCCGATCAACGCCGTCGACGAGGCCTTCGCGCTCGCGGCCGAGCTCGGCATGGAGCCGGTGCAGGAGGCGGGCGGCTATCCGCTGCCGGCGCCGCCGCTGCGCCTGGACGGCGAGCGGCCGCGGATCCGCAGACCGCCGCCGAAGCTCGACGAGCACGGCGACGAGCTGCGCGCGTGGCTCAGCTCCGAGCCGCCAGCTGCTGCCGGATCGTCTTCGGCAGCATGAACCGCACGTCCTCGCGGAGGACCTCGAACTCGGACACGTCCTCGGTGCCGCGCGCGCGGAAGAAGTCGACGAGGCGCGAGACGAGCCCCTCCGGCGCGCTCGCGCCCGAGGAGATCCCGACGACGCGGACGCCGTCGAGCCACTCCTCGCGCACCTCGGTCTCGTTGTCGATCAGGTGCGACGCGGCGCCGCGGTCGCGCGCGACGTCGACGAGCCGGTTCGAGTTCGACGAGTTCTTCGACCCGATCACGAGCACGAGGTCGCACTGCTCGGCCATCTGCTTGACGGCGAGCTGGCGGTTCGTCGTCGCGTAGCAGATGTCGTCCGTGCGCGGCCCGGTGATCGCCGGGAACCTCTCGCGCAGCCGGTCGATGATCGCGTCCGTCTCGTCGACCGAGAGCGTCGTCTGCGTGAGGTAGGCGATCCGGGTCGGATCCTCGACCTCGAGCGCGTCGACGTCGGCCTCGCTCTCGACGAGCACGATCGCGGCCGGGGCCTCGCCCATCGTCCCCTCGACCTCCTCGTGGCCGGCGTGGCCGACGAGCACGATCGTGTAGCCGTCGGCGGCGAACTTGACCGCCTCGCGGTGGACCTTGGTCACGAGCGGGCAGGTGGCGTCGATCGTCCGCAGCCCGCGCGCCTCGGCGTCGGCGTGGACGGCCGGCGAGACGCCGTGGGCGGAGAACACGGTCACCGCGCCCTCGGGGATCGTGTCGCTGAGCTCGTCGACGAAGATCGCCCCGCGCGCGGCGAGCTCCTCGACCACGTGCTTGTTGTGGACGATCTCCTTGCGCACGTAGACCGGCGGCCCGTGGAGGTCGAGCGCGCGCTCGACCGTCTGGACGGCGCGGTCGACGCCGGCGCAGTAGCCGCGCGGCGCGGCGAGCAGCAGCTTCTCGGGAGCGGTCACGTCCCGCCCAGTCTACGAACGAGCCCGAGGACGGCCTCGCCGCTCGCGTCGAGCGACTCCTCCGACACCGCGCTCATGTCGTCGCAGGGCTCGTGCCAGCAGTCGTACGGCCACGCGATCAGGTCGATCGAGGGCACCCCGCGCATCAGGAACGGCGTGTGGTCGTCGGTGATCGCGCCGCCCGTCCCCGGCGGGAAGAACCGCTCGACGCCGGCCGCCGTCGCCGCGCCGCGCAGCTTCCGCCACAGCCGCGGGTCGGACGAGGACTCGCGCACCATCCGCATGTCGGTCGCCGCCACGAAGTCGAGCAGGATCAGCGCGCGCAGCTCGTCGGCGTGGGCGCGCGCGTACGCCTTCGAGCCGCGGATGCCCGTCCGCTCGAACGCGCGCGAGTCGTCGGTCGCCTCCTCGCCGTCGAACAGGATGAAGCGCAGCGCGGGCGCCCCCGGCAGCCGGTCCGCCTGCGCGAGCGCGCGCGCCAGCTCGAGCACGGCCGCCGTCCCGCCCGCGCCGTCGTTGGCGCCGACGAAGCCCGGCAGGTCCTTGGTGTCGTAGTGCGCGGCGATCGCGACCGCCGGCTTCGAGCCCGGCAGGTGCCCGACGATGTTGCGCAGCCCCGGATGCCCGGGGACGGGCTCGAAGCGCCCGGCGGGAGCGCGCGGCGCAGCCGCCCGGCAAGCTCGCGCAGCGCCTTCGAGCCGGCGGGCCGGGGGCCCAGCTCGACCTGGCGCTCCAGCTCGGCGAACGCCCGCGCGCCGTCGAAGCGGCCGGCCGGTCGCGCGCGGCGCGACCGTCGCGGCCGGCCGCGGCGCCGGCGCCTCCTCGCCGTCGGAGCCGAGCGCGATCACGGCCACGACGGCGCCCACGACGAGCGCGGCCGCGACCCCTGCGATGAGCATGAGCCTGCGCCCCACGGGCTCGTAGGGTGACAGGCATGTCCGCCCTCGCGGTGGCCGCGGCCGGCGCCGTGATGGCCGGCGCGGCGGTCCAGTCCTCGGTCGGCTTCGGGTTCGCGCTCGTCGCCGCCCCGCTCCTGTACGCCGCGGCGCCGTCGCCCGAGCAGGCGGTCGGGCTGATGATCGTGCTCGGGCTCGAGGTCAACCTCCTGACGCTGCTGGCGGAGCGCCGCCGGCCCGCGCCGTCGTGGGCCGACGCGGCGGTGGTCGTCGCCTGGTCGCTGCCCGGCGCGCTGGCCGGCGTCGCCGTCCTGCGCGCGCTCGACGCGCTGGCGCTGCAGCTGCTCGTGACCGCCGGCGTGCTCGTGGCGCTGGTCGTCAACCTGCGTGCGCGCCCGCACGTGAGCGCCGAGGCGCGCGCCTGGTGGGCGCGGCCGCTCGCCGGGGTCAGCTCGGGCGCGCTGACGACCTCGACGAGCACGGGCGGCCCGCCGGTGGTCCTCCTGCTCATGGGCCGCGGGCTGACGCCGCGCACGATCCGCGACACGCTGACGACCGCCTTCGCCGGCTTCGCCCCGGTCGCCGCCGCGGCGCTGGCCGTCACCGGCACCTCCGAGGCGATCCCCGACGCGACCTGGCTGGCGGCGCTGATCCCGCTCACCGCGATCGGCCAGCTGCTCGGGCGACCCGCTGTTCACCCGGCTCGCCGCCGGCCGCGCCTACGAGCGCGTGCTCACCGTCGTCCTGCTCGTCACGGTTGCCGCCGGATTGCTGAGCGTCGCGCTGTAGGCTGGCGGACGTGGCGCAGGAGCACGGAGATCGCCTGACCGCCGTCGACGCGTCGTTCGTCGCCCAGGAAGGCCCGGTGTCGCACATGCACATCGGCGCGGTGATGATCTTCGACGGCCCCGCGCCCGCCTACGACGACCTCGCGGACCACATCCGCGCGCGGCTCCACCTCGTCCCGCGCTTCCGCCAGAAGCTCGCCTTCCCGCCCGTCGAGACCGGCCGGCCGCTGTGGATCGACGATCCGAGCTTCAACCTCGAGTACCACGTCCGCGACACCGCGCTGCCGGTGCCCGGGTCCGAGACGCAGCTGCGCGCGCTCGCGGCGCGGATCCACTCGCAGGCGCTCGACCGCTCCAAGCCGCTGTGGGAGATGTGGCTCGTCCAGGGGCTCGAGGGCGGCCGGTTCGCGCTGATCACCAAGACCCACCACGCGCTCGTCGACGGCATCTCCGGCGTCGACCTCGCGACCGTCCTGTTCGACCTCGGCCCGGTGCCGGTGCGGCCCGACCATCCCGGCGCGGTCGTGGACCCCGCACGCGACGCCGAGCGGGCTCGAGCTCGCGGCGCGCGGCGTCCGCGGCGTCGCCTCGCTGCCGCTGGAGGCGGCCGGCCGCGTCGTCGACGCCGCGCTGCACCCGAGCGAGTCGCTGCAGGAGACGCGCGAGGCGCTCGAGGGGCTCGGCGAGGTCGTGTGGGCCGCGCTCAACCCCGCGCCGACGACCCCGCTCAACGTCGAGATCGGCCCCCATCGCCGGCTCGTCTGGGTCCGCCAGGACCTGCGCGACTTCAAGCGCGTCAAGGACGCGCTCGGCGGCACCGTCAACGACGTCGTGCTCGCGACGGTCGCGGGCGCGCTGCAGAAGTGGCTGCGCTCGCGCGGCGTCCGCACCGAGGGGCTCGAGCTGCGCGCGCTCGTCCCGGTCTCGATCCGCGCGCGCGACGAGCACCACCAGCTCGGCAACCGGATCGCGGCGATGCGCGGTCCGCTGCCGGTCTACGTCGAGGACCCGGTCGCGCGGCTGCACGTCGTCCGCCACGCGATGGACGGGCTGAAGGACTCGAAGCAGGCGCTCGGCGCCGAGGTGCTGGCGGGGATGCAGGCGCTCGCGCCGCCGACGATCTTCGCCCAGGCGTCGCGGCTGAACTTCTCGACGCGCCTGTTCAACCTGCTCGTCACCAACGTGCCCGGCCCGCAGTTCCCGCTCTACCTGCTCGGGCGCGAGCTGCAGGACCTGTTCCCGGTCGCGTTCCTGCCGAAGAACCACGCGCTCGCGATCGCGATCATGTCCTACGACGGCGGGATGGACTTCGGCCTGCTCGGCGACTACGACGCGATGCCGGACCTGGACCGGATCGGCGAGATGCTCGAGGAGAGCCTCGCGGAGCTGCTGGAGGCGGCCGACGCGGCCGCGGAGCGCAACGGGACCGGCGACGCTCAGTAGCCGAGCGCGAACTTCGCGTCCTCGGACATCTTCTCCGGTGACCACGGAGGCGTGAAGACCATCGTCGGGTTGACCTGCTCGACGCCGGGCAGCTCGCCGACGAACTCGACCATCTGCTCGGACACCTGTGGTCCGATCGGACACGCCGGCGTCGTGAGGGTGAAGGTCACCCCGACCGTGCCGCCGTCGATCTCGACCCCGTAGATCAGCCCCAGCTCGACGAAGTCGAGCCCGAGCTCGGGGTCGATGACGTTGGAGAGTGCGTCGAAGACGTCGTCCTGATCAACCATTCAGCTTGAGTCTAGCCGCCGATTTGTCTAGGTTCCCGCCCATCGTCTCGTTCGACGAACAGCTGGGGGTCCTGCGGGTGACGGGGGATGAGGACCGCACGACGAGCGGGCGCCGCCGGCGACCCTTCTCCGCGGCCTTCAAGGCGACGCGCGACGTGATCGTCGACCTGTCCGAGCTGACGTTCGCCGACCCGTCGCTGATGATCGACCTGGCCTGCCTCGCGCAGCGGCTGCGCGCGCACGGGATGTCGCTCTCGCTCAACCACCCGCAGCCGCACATCCGGACGCTGATCGAGCTGGTCGGGCTGCACCGGCTGCCGTCGGTGCTGGTGATCGGCCCGCAGCCGGCCGCCGCGCCGGTTAGCAACGCTTGACCTCGGGCGCGTAGCCTTCAGGGCCCATGCCCCTGTTGCTCATCGTCCTGTTCATCGTCGTCCCGATCGCCGAGCTCGCGGTGATCATCCAGGTCGGCTCGCTGATCGGCGTGTGGTGGACGATCGCGCTGCTGATCGCGGACTCCGTGCTCGGCGCGATGCTCATGCGCTCGCAGGGCCGCGCGGCCTGGCGGCGCTTCAACGACGCCGTCCGCGACGCCCGCGTCCCGGCGCGCGAGGTCGCCGACGGCGTGCTCGTGATCTTCGGCGGCGCGCTCCTGCTGACCCCCGGCTTCCTGTCCGACATCCTCGGCGCGCTGTTCCTGCTGCCGCCGACCCGGGCGCTGATCCGCAAGCTGTTCCTGCGCCGGGCGATGAGCCGGATCACGGTGACCATGGCCGGCGCGGCGATGCCGCCGCGCGGCGGCCGCCGCAGCGACGACGTCGAGGGCACCGCGGTCGACGTCGACCCCCGCCCGCGCTCGCCGCGGCCGGGTCTCGAGGCGTGACGGCCGCCGCCGGCGAGGCGCTCCGCGACGCCGCCTCCGACAGCGTCACCTTCGCCTTCGGCGATGCCGCGGCGGAGGTCTACGGGCTCGCGCGGCTCGGGCTCGCGCACGCACCGCGACGGTGCGCGCCGCGGCAGCGCGCTGGCGCTCCTGTTCTCCGGTCGCGAGCCGGTGGCGGCGCTGGCCCGCGGCGACCTCGAGGTGCCCGCGGAGCGCGAGCTGGGACGCGCTGGCGCTCGCCGGCGTGCGGACGACGACGGAGGCGCCGCTCGACCGCTGGACGGTCGCCTTCGACGCCGAGGACGGCCAGGGCTTCGCGCTCGCCTTCGAGGCGATCGGCGGCCCGGCCGAGCTCGCCGGCGACGCCGTCCGGCTCGGCGGGATGGAGGGCTACGACCAGCCGTGCCGCGTCCACGGGACCGTGCGCGCCGGCGGCCGCGAGCTGCAGCTCGACGCGCTGGGCCAGCGCGGCCACGCCTGGGGCGACCCCGACTGGGAGCGGATCGAGCTCGCGCGCACCGTGACGGCGTGGACCGACGGCGCCTGCGCCGCGCTGACCGCGATCCGGCCGGACGGCGCGCAGACCCACGCCGACGAGGCCGTCTGGGCCGCGTTGTGGGAGCCCGAGGCGCTGGTCGAGATCGCCGATCCGCGGCTCTCGACGACGTACGACGCCGACGGCCACACGCGCCGCGCCGGGCTGGAGCTGTGGCCGTCCGGCGACGGAGGTCTGGGCGCGCCGCGGGGCCGGCGAGGTGCTGTGCGGCTCCTCGCTGGAGCTCGGGGCGCTGCAGCTGGACTGCGCGTTCTTCCGCTGGCACCTGGAGGGCCGCGCCGGCGTCGGGCGCTACGACATCCTCCGCCGCGCCGCCGCGTGATCCGCGCCGTCGTCTCGGACTTCGGCGGCGTCCTCACCGCGCCGCTCCTGGACGGCTTCGCGCGCATCCAGGACGACCTCGGCATCCCGCTCGGCGGCGTTCGGGTCGGCGATCGCCAACGCCGAGGCCGCCGACGGCCGCAACCCGCTGCACGCGGTCGAGGTCGGCGCGATCGGCGAGGACGAGTTCCTCGCCGTGCTCGAGCGCGAGCTCGAGCCGGTGCTCGGCCGGGCGGTCACGCTGCACGGCTTCGGCGAGCGCTACATGGCGGGGCTCGACGCCAATCCCGCGCTGTTCGCCTGCTACCGCGACCTCCACGCCCGCGGCGTCCGGCTGGCCATGCTCACGAACAACGTGCGCGAGTGGGAGCCGCACTGGCGGACCAAGCTGCCGGTCGACGAGATCTTCGAGACCGTCGTCGACTCCGGCTTCGTCGGCGTCCGCAAGCCGGATCCGGCGATCTACGCGATCGTCCTCGAGCGGCTCGACCTGCCGGCGGAGGCGTGCGTGTTCGTCGACGACCTCGAGCCGAACGTCGACGCCGCCCGCGACCTCGGCTTCGCGGTGATCCACCACGTCGACACGGACCGCACGATCGCGCGGCTCGGCGAGCTGCTGCCGGCATGACGCAGGGGATCCGGCCCGAGCGCGCGCAGGACGCGCCGGCGATCCGGGCGCTGCAGCGCGGCCGCCTTCGCGCCCTCGGTGCTGGAGGCGGAGATCCTCGACGGGCTGCGCGCGGACGGCGACCTCGTCCCGGCGCTCTCGCTCGTCGCCGTGCAGGACGGCGAGCTCGCGGGCCACGTCGCGATCAGCCGCGCGCAGGTCGCGCCGCCGGACGGCGGCGCCGGTCGAGGTGCTCGCGCTCGGGCCGATCGGCGTCCTCCCCGGAGCGGCAGGGGCGCGGGCTCGGGAGCGCCCTGATGCGGGCGACGCTCGCCGCGGCGGCCGCCACGCCCTGGCCGCTGATCGCCCTGCTCGGCCACGCCGGGTACTACCCGCGCTTCGGCTTCGAGCCCGCGGGCGCGCTCGGGCTCGGCTGCCCGTACCCGGCCGCGCCGGAGCACTGGATGGCGTACCGCCTGCCCGCGTACGACGCCGCGCTCCGGGGCGCGTTCCGCCTACGCGCCGGCGTTCGACCGCGCGACCTAGCCGCGGCGTAGGCCACGGCCCGGATCATGTTGCCGCGGTTGCCGCGGTCGATCACGCGCCGGGCCCGGCGCGTCTGTCGCCCGGTCAGCGGCGCCTTGCCGCGCTCGAGCTCGAACGAGTAGACCGGCGGCATCACCGGCCGCATGAAGCCGGCCGCCGCGAGCGCCCGGCCCAGCGTCGCCGGCGCGAAGAACTTCAGGTGGTTCGGCGTGAACCCGTTCCAGTCCGCGCCGTTCGCCTTCAGCCGCAGCGAGTTCGCGTTGACGGTCATGATCAGGATGACGCCGCCGGGCGCGAGCAGGCCGCGCAGCATCCGCAGGTCGTCGAGCGGCATCGGCAGGTGGGCCATCACCGACCAGAGCGTCACGACGTCGAAGCCGCCCGCGGCGATCTCGGGCACGTCGGCGGGCGCGCCGAAGTACGCCCGCGCGCCGCCGGGCCGCTCGCGGGCCCGCTCGACCGAGACTCCGACAGGTCGACGCCCCAGGCCTCGAAGCCGCGCTGGTCGGCGAGCTCCATGAACAACCCGGCCCCGCAGCCGAAGTCGAGCAGCCGCCGGCCGCCTCCGTCGGCGAACAGATCGCCGAAGGCGTCCATGGCGACGGCGTAGCGCATCTGGCGCGCGCGGGCGTAGCGGCCGGTGAGGAAGCGGTCGTAGCGACCCTCGTACAGCTCGCCCAGCCGCTCAGGCCGGATGCCCGGATGCCGGTACAGGAAGCCGCACGACGGGCAGCGGACCACGTGGTAGCGCCAGCGCCCGTTCCGCCCCTCGGGCGTCAGCAGCGGCTGCATCTGCTGCTCGCCGCACAGCGAGCAGCCGATCACCTCCTCGATGTCGCGCAGCCCGACCCGCTCCGCGTGCTCGGCGCCGGACAGCACCGGGGCGCGCGCGATCCGCAGCCGCCAGCGCGCCTCGTGCACCGCGGACGCGAACGGCAGCGCGTACGGGCGCCAGCGGCGGGCGAGTTCCAACGGGCGACGCGCCGCCGGGCGGCGCGGGCAAGCCGCATCCGGCCACGCTACGACACGCTCGTCGTGCGTGGCAACCCGCGCTGCGGCGGACGTCAGTTGTCGGAGCCGAGCCGGTCCCAGCAGTAGAGCTCGAGGCACTCGGACACGAGCTCCTCGCAGCGCGGGCGCGACAGCCACGGCAGGACCGCCTCGAGCGCCTGCTCCTCCGCCACCCCGGCGTTGAACGCATCCTCCCCGCGCAGCCCGGCGGCGATCTTCAGCGCCTCCCGCCGGTTCTCCCCGAGCGAGGAGAACGCGTTGACGAGGAAGTCCTTGTTGGCGATCGGCGTGCCGACCTCCAGCGAGGCGTGCCAGGCCGCGAGCATCGACAGGTCGTGCTCGTCGAGGTCGTCGACGGCCTTGGCGTAGTGCGAGGCGAGCTCCTCCTCGGGGATCTCGTCGACCCACGCGCGGACCAGCTCGCCCAGGAGCTGCCGCCGCGCCTCCCGCCCGACCGACTCGGCGATGACGCGGATGGCGTCCTGCGGCTCGATGAAGCACAGGCTCATGGGCCGCAAAGGTACGGCGCGGGTCGGACGGCACTCCGCGCGCGATCGCGGGGTGCCGTCCGCCGCGTCAGGCGCCGCCCGACACCGCTCGCGTCATGTCCCCCGGATGTCGGCGGGCGAGAGCACGCGGTTGTAGACGCGGACCTCGTCGATCCGGCCCTGGAACCACTCGCCCCAGACCGAGTTGCCGCCGATCGAGAGCGGCTGCGTGCCCGCGGTGAGCGAGCCCGTCAGCGCGCGCGTCGCCACCTGCGCGCCTCCGACGTAGAAGCGCAGCGTGGTGCCGTCGTACGTGCCGGCGATGTGCGTCCACGCGCCGAGCCCGAGCGCGGCCGCCCCGGTGGTGCCGACCTCCGAGGCCGCGCGGCCGAAGACCGTCGGCCGCCCCTGGTCGTCGGACCCGTAGAGCGCGTAGCTGAGCCCGCCCGCGCGCTCCTTGAGCAGGACCGTGCGCCAGCCGCCCAGCGCGTCCGGCGCGACCCAGGCCTCGAGCGTCATCGCGTTCGTGAGCGCCAGCGACGCCGAGTGCGGCACGTTGACGCGGTCGTTGACGCCGTCGAACGACAGCGCGCCGCCGAAGCGCCCGTTCGCGGTCCGCGTGGCGCCGTCGATCGTGCCGGCGTTGCCGCTGCCGGACGCATCGGCGACCGTGCCCCCGGACGGCTCGTCGAACCCGTAGGCGGCGACGAGGCCGGTCGGCGCCGCGGTCACCGTGAACGTGACCGGGATCGTCTTCGGCGAGCCGCTCGCGCCGGCCGCGGTGACGGTCACCGAGCCGGAGTACGTGCCGGCGGCCAGCCCGGCCGGCGAGGCGGTCACCGTCAGCGTGCCCGGCGCGCTCCCCGACGCCGGCGTCACGCCGAGCCACGCCGCGTCGTCGGCGGCGGTGTAGGCTCAGCGCGCCGCTCCCCGTGTTCGTGACCGCGAGCGTCTTCGCCGCCGGCGCGCTGCCGCCGACGGTGGCCGCGAACGAGAGCGAGGCCGGCGCGACGGCGAGCGCGGGCGGCGCGGGCGCGGTCACGGTCAGCGTCACGGGGATCGTCGCGGGCGCCCCCGCGACCCCGGGGGCCGCGACGGTGACGTTCGCCGTGTACGTGCCGGCCGCGAGCCCGGTCGTGCTCGCGGTCACGGTGAGCGTCTGCGGCGCGCCGCCCGAGCCCGGCGAGACGCTCAGCCACGGCGCGTCGTCGCTCGCCGTGAAGCCCAGCGTGCCGCCGCCGTCGTTCGCGACCGCGAGCGTCCGCGCGCGGGCTGGGCGCCGTCCTGGACGCCGCTGAACGTCAGCGACGCCGGCGTGACCGCCAGCCGCGGCGGCTGGCCCGGGACCGACCGGCCGGGTGACGTCCGCCGCCACCTCGGCGGCGCGTCAGCGCCCGGTTGTAGACCCGCAGCTCGTCGAGCCGCCCGGCGAACCACTCGCCCCAGACGTTGTTGCCGCCGAACCGCAGCGCGCCCGTCGAGACCGTGAGCGCCCCGCTGACCGCGGTCGACGCGACCTGCACGCCGCCGACGTACTGGCGCAGCGTGGTGCCGTCATAGGTCGTCGCGACGTGCGTCCACGCGTTGAGCGGCAGCGCCGCCGGGCTCGCGACGCCGCGCTCGGCGCCGGTGAACGCGTAGCCGGCGTTGTGGCCGGCCCCGTCGTGCGCGTAGAGCGCGTAGGCGAGGCCGGAGCCGCGCTCCTTGAGCATCGCGGTCCGCCACGCCGTCCCGAGCGCGGTCGGGTTGACCCACGCCTCGAGCGTCATCCCGGTCGTCAGGTCGAGCGAGGCGGCGTCGGGCACGGTCACCAGGTCGTTGACGCCGTCGAACGTCAGGGCGCCGCCGAAGCGCCCGCTCGCCGTCCGCGTGGCGCCCGCGATCGTCCCGGCGTTGCCGCGCCCGGACGCGTCGGCTGCCGCGGGCCGCTCGCCTCGTCGAAGCCCCAGGCGCCGACGAGGCCCGCCGGACCGCCGGCCTGCGCGGTGTACGTCGCGCGGTAGGTGGTCGCGGTCGCCGGCGCCGTGATCTGGTGGGCCGCCGCCCCGCCGTCCGACCAGCCGGTGAACGCGTACGTGGTCCCGGACAGCGTCTGCGAGGCGTCCGCGGTGATGCCCTGGGAGGAGCCGCGCAACACCGTGCGCGTGAACGGCGCCGTCCCGGTGTACGAGCCGACCGAGAGATCCAGACCGGGCGGGCTGGTCTCGAACGTCAGGTCGACCGTGCGCGGGTCGATCCGCCGCGTCACGGTGGTCGTGAGCCCGGCGCCGTCCGTGGCGGTCAGCTCGAGCATGAGATGCGACGGGTACTCGTGGTCGGGCGCCACGAACTTGTCGCCGGGCCCGGCGAAGGTCAGGAGCGGGTGCGAGTGGCAGTTCTGCGGGTCGCCCTCCCAGCAGTGCTCCAGCGTCAGCTTCCAGCTCAGACCCGACGCGGGGATGTCCGCGCCCTGCCAGTCCTTCGCGCTGCCCGAGAACTGGATCTCCTCGCCGACCGTGAACTGCGCGCCGGCCGCGGGCGTGACGATCTGCGCCGTCGGCGGGGCGCCGGCGGTCACGGTCACGCTCGTGGTGCCCTGCAGGCCGCCGGGGTCGGTGACGCGCAGCCGCACGGTGACCGCGCCGGCCGCGCCGTAGCTGCGGGTCGGGCGCGCGGCGGTCGAGTCGTCGTAGTCGCCGTCGCCGTCGAGGTCCCAGTCGTACGTCAGCGCGTCGCCGTTCGGGTCGGATCGAGGTCGTGCCGTCGAACTGGACGGCGAGCGGGACGGCGCCGCTCGACGGCGTCGCCGTCGCCCGCGCGGTCGGCGCGTCGTTGGGCGAGCCGAAGCTGATCCGCTTGACGGTGCCGCCGTTCAGGTCGGGGTAGTAGAGGTTGCCGTCCGGCCCCTGGATCAGGTTCACGATCCCGGTGGCGCCGGAGGCGAACGTCTGGCGCTGCGCCGGGTCGGGCAGCCCGTCGGCGCCCTTCGGCATGAACCAGATGCAGCTGCGCGTGTAGTCCGCGAAGAACAGGCCGTCGCGGTACGCCGCGGGGAAGCGGGTGCCGGTGTAGAACTGCAGCCCGGCGATCGCGGAGCCGCCCGCCGGGCACGCCTCGCCCAGGACGACCTTGTCGGCGTGCCGGTACGTGTAGTGCGGCGTCACGACGGCGGCGGCGCCCTGCGCGTAGAGCGTCTCGCACAGGTTCAGGTTCAGGTTGTCGTAGGAGCCCATCCGGCCGGCGCCCTCGTAGCAGGGCCAGCCGTAGTTGCCGACGCCCGCGGTCGGGGCGGCGATCCGGTCGACCTCCTCCCACTCGTTCCAGCCGACGTCGCCGGCCCAGACCTCGCCCGTGCCGGGCCGGAGCGTGAGCCGGAACGGGTTGCGGAAGCCGTGCGCGACGATCCGGCGCGTCATCGGGTCGCCGCTGCCGGCCCGGGTTGTCGGGCAGCGCGGCGCCGGTGTCGGGGTCGACGCGCAGGATCGCGCCGTCGCCGCCGGTCGGGTCGCCCGCCGAGCGGATGTCCTGCGACCGCAGCGCTCCGCCCTCCGCGGTCGGCGGGGTCGGCGCGGCGCCGCCCGGGTCGCCGCACGGGTTCACCGGCGCGCCGTCCTGGCCGTAGTCGGCGAAGTTGAACGAGGCGCCGTCGCCGGCCGAGACGTAGAGCGCGCGCCCGGGACCGAACACGAGGTCGCCGACCGAGTGGCTCGGGTACTGCTGGCACCAGTCGGTGATCAGCGGCGTCTCCACGCCGTCGAGCGTCAGGCGGGAGAGCCGGCCGGAGACCACGCAGCCGTCGGCCGTCGCGCCCGGCGGCGTCGGGCAGTTGTCGGGCCAGCGCGGGACCGTCGCGTCGGACGGGTCCTTGTTGTACGTGTAGAGCACGTAGATGTACGGCCGGCCGTTCGTGAAGTCCGGGTCGAGCGCCATCCCGAGCAGGCCGCGGTCCCAGAAGTCGTGCACGGCGTTCGAGAGATCCGCGACCGGGGTCGGGCTCGGATCGGCGAGCGAGTCGTAGCTGACGATCCGCCCGCTCTTCTCGCCCACGAACACGCGCCCGTCGGCGGCGAACTCGATCGTCGTCGGGTTGGTGAAGCCGGTCCAGACGGTGGACTCCTGGAACCCCGCCGGGACGATCGCGGAGGCGGCGGCGGGCGCCGCCGCGAGCAGGACGACGGCGAGTAGGATCGGGCGGAGGGCGCGCATCCGACGACGCTATGTCGGCGTCCGATCGTCCGTCCTGGCCGAAAGTATGGTTCTCGACACACGTCGTATGCGCGGCGAGCCGATCGGGCCGCAGCATCGCGCCGGGTTGATCGCGATGCTCGGCGACCCGCGCGTCGGCGCGACGCTCGGCGGCGTGGCGAGCCCCGCGGGGCGTCGACGCGCAGATCGAGCGGATGACCGCGACTGGGTCGCGATCACGGCTTCGGGCTCTACGCCTCGCTCGACCGCGAGACCGGCGCGCTCGTCGCGCGCGGCGGCCCGCAGCGGACCGTCGTCGGCGGCCGCGACGAGGTCGAGATCGGCTGGGCCGTCGTACCCCGACCGCTGGGGTCAGGGGCTGGCGACCGAGCTGGGCGCCGCGTCGGTCGCGCACGCGTTCGGCCCGCTCGGGCTCGCCGACGTCGTCTCGTTCACGCTGATCGAGAACCGCGCCTCACGGCGCGTGATGGAGAAGCTCGGGTTCGCCTACGAGGACGAGATCGAGCACGCCGGCCTCCCCCACGTGCTCTACCGGCTCAGCGCGGCGAGCGCGCGGTCGACGTCGTCGTCCGTCGTGTAGAGGTGGACAGGAGAGCCGGAGCGCGCCGCCGCGGCCCGCCGCCATGACGCCGGCCGCGGCGAGCCGGTCGGCCGCGTCGTCCGGCAGCCCGCCGACCGAGACGATCGCCGAGTCGCCCGGCTCCAGCCCGAGCCCGTCGCGCAGCCGCGCCGCGCAGCGCCACGTCGTGCGCGTGGATCGCCGCGACGCCGACGTCCTCCAGCAGCGCGAGCGCCCCGGCGGCGCCGACCCAGTTCAGCCACGCCGGCGACGTGTCGAAGCGGCGCGCGTCGGCCGCCAGCCGCAGCGGCGCGCCGTAGTAGGAGGACGGCACGTCCTCGCCCGCGTACCAGCCGGCCGTGTGCGGGACGAGCTCGTCGCGCCGCTCCGGCCGGATCGTGAAGAACGCGGTCCCGCGCGGGCTCAGCAGCCACTTGTAGGCGGCGGTCGCGGTGAAGTCGAACGGCGCGAGGTCGAGCGGGAGCCAGCCCGCCGCCTGCGTGGCGTCGACGAACGTGCGCACGCCGTGCTGGGCGGCGGCGTCCGCGACCGCCGCGAGGTCGGCGACCCGCCCGTCGGCGCTCTGGACGGCGCTGAACGCGACGACGTCGTGCGCCGGCGCGATCGCCTCCGCCAGCCGCTCGAGCGGGACGAGCTCGATGCGCACGCCGCGCGCCTCCTGCGCGAGGAACGGGAACAGCACGCTCGTGAAGTCGCCCTCGACCGCGAGCACGCGCGCGCCCGCGGGCAGCTCGCCGGCGACGAGCCCGGCGAACGGCGAGACGGCCGACCCGATCGCGACGTCGCCCGCGCCGACGCCGGTCAGCCGCGCGAACCGCTCGCGCGCGGCGCCGACCGAGCGGTCCCAGCCGTCGAAGCCGGTCCGCCCGTGCCGCCACTCGCGCGCGGCCGCCTCGAAGGCGTCGAACGCGCTCGCGGGCGGGAGCCCGTAGGTCGCGGTGTTGAGCCAGACGTGGTCGGGATCGAACTCCGCCTGCGCGTCGGCGAGGCTGCGGGCCGGCATCGCCTCAGGGTGTCATGCCGCGCAGCACGAGCGCGGTCGCGAAGCCGGTCGCGCCCTCGACGTCGGGCGGGTCGCGCTCGGCCAGCCGCGCGCCCAGCTCGACGCCGACGGCGACCATCGCGTGCGCGGCGTAGTCGACGTCGAGCGGCGGGAGCGCCCCGCGCCGGACGAGCGCCGCCAGGTCCTCCGCCAGCTCGGCGGCGCCGAGCGGCACCTCGCGCTCCAGCCCCGCCGCGCCGAGCGCGCCGATGTTGCGCCGCAGGAACGCGAACGTGGCGGGGTCCTCGACGATGAACTCGAAGTACGCCCGGTAGCCCGCCTCGACGAAGGACGCGGCGTCGGCCGTCGCGGTGCGCGCGGCGCGCACGCGCCGCCGGGCCTCCTCCCCGGCCGCCTCGACGACGGCGCGGAAGACCGCCTCCTTGTCGGGGAAGTAGTTGTAGAACGTGCCCGAGGCGAGCCCGGTGCGGCGGACGATGTCGCGCACGCCGGCGGCCTCGAACCCGAGCTCGCCGAACGCGTCGCGCGCCGCGGCCACGATCGCCGCCCGGTTCGCCGCCTTCGTCCGCTCGCGCCGCCCGCCGCTCACGCCGCGCGCCGCTCCCCGCGGCGCCGCTCGTGCTTCGCCGCGAGCACGTAGTCCTCGAAGTCGACCTGCATCGTGTGGCGCTTCGAGGGCACGTAGCGCTTGAACATCGCGGCGCGCTCGGCCTCCATGTCGGCGAGCATCGCCTGCCGGTCCGGCAGCGCGTAGCGGCCGTCGAGGTGGTCGCAGATCCAGCCCGACTGGAGCTCGGCGAGCGGCATGACCGCCCCGAGCGGCTGCAGCAGGCCGACGAAGTAGACGCCGGGCACGTCCGGGTGGAAGACGCGCCGGAACAGCGGGAGGTCGTTGTCCGGCGCGCTGATCAGCTCGGGGTCGAAGAACGGGAACGTGACCCGGTAGCCCGTGCAGTAGACGATCACGTCGGCCTCGGCCTCGCTCCCGTCGGCGAAGCGGACGGTCCGCTCGCCCAGCTCGGCGAGGTTCGGCTTGGGCGTGATCTCGCCGTGGGCGATCCGGCTGAGCACGTCGTCGGAGACCGTCGGGTGGGCGGAGCCGAACGGGTGGTCCGGCGCCGGGCAGGCCGTAGCGCTCCATCCGCCCGACCATCAGCCGCAGCGCGGAGGCCTGGAAGCGCCGGCGCACCGCGTAGGGCACGCGCGCGGCGCCGGTCAGCGTGTCGAGCGGCCGGCCGAACAGGTACTTGGGGATGATCCACGCCCCGCGCCGCGCGGCCAGGTACGTGCGGCGCGCGAGGAACGACGACTCGACCGCGATGTCCATCGCCGAGTTGCCCATCCCGAGCACGACGACGTGGCGGTCGCGGAACAGCTCCGGGTCCTCGCCCGTGTACGCGTGCGAGTGCATCTGCACCCCGGCGAAGCGGTCGTGCCCGGGGAACGGCGGCTCCGGCCCGCGCGGGTCCCAGTGGTGGCCGTTGGCGACGATCAGGGCGTCGTACGCGCGCGTCCCGCCCGGCTCGACCGTGACGTCCCAGCCGCCGCCCGCGCGCGGGACCGCGTGGGTGACGCGCGTCTCGAACGTGATCCGGTCGCGCAGCCCGAAGTGGTCGACGTAGGCGTCGAAGTACGCCGCGATGTGGGTGTGGTGCGGGAAGTCGGGATACGCCGCGGGCATCGGCAGCGCCGCGTAGGCCATCCGCCCGCGCGACGTGTTGATGTGCAGCGAGCGGTAGGCCGCCGACATCCCGTTGCGGTTCCCGAACACCCAGTTGCCGCCGACGCGATCCGACGCCTCGAAGCAGTCGAACGGGAAGCCGCGCTCGTGCAGCTCCTTCACGGCGGCGATCCCGGAGGAGCCGGCGCCGATCACGCAGACGGTCGGCAGGCGCGGCATGACGCGACGGTAGCGCAAAGATGACGGGTGCGTCACCTTTTCCGGCTGCGAGTATGCGGCCCATGGATCCCGACGCGGTCGAGGTCAAGGCGGCGGGCGGCGTCGTGTGGCGCCGCGACGGCGCGGGCGCGCCCGAGATCGCGGTCGTGCACCGGCCGCGCTACGACGACTGGTCGCTGCCGAAGGGCAAGCTCGATCCGCGGCGAGGACTGGCAGGAGGCCGCCCTGCGCGAGGTGTGGGAGGAGATCGGCCTCCGCTGCACGCCCGGCGACGAGCTGCCGCCGGTCTTCTACGACGACAACAAGGGGCGCTCGAAGGCCGTCCGCTACTGGCTGATGCAGCCGGCGGACGGCGCCTTCGCGCCGAACGACGAGGTGGACGCGATGCGCTGGATGGACCTGGAGGCGGCGGCCGCGCTGCTGACCTACACGCACGACGTGGAGCTGGTCCGCGCTGCGGGGGCGCGGCTGTGAACCGCGACCGCTTCCCGGGGCTCGCCGGCGGCTGGGCGCGGCTCGACGGGCCCGCCGGCACGCAGATGGTCGACAGCGCGATCGACGCGATGGCCGCGTTCATGCGCTCGGGCGACAACGCGAACCACGGCGGCGTGTTCGCCGCCGCGCACGCGACCGACGCGTGCGTCGAGGCGGCGCGCGACGCGGTCGCCCGGCTGCTCGGCGCCGAGCCGCGCGGCGTCGCCTTCGGCCCCTCGATGACCGCGATGACGATGCGGCTCTCGGCCGCCGTCGGGCGCACGCTCGGGCCCGGTGACGAGGTCGTCGTGACGCGGCTCGACCACGACGCCAACGTCCGTCCCGTGGGTGATCGCCGCCGAGCGCGCCGGCGCGACGGTCCGCTGGGCGGAGCCCGACCGCGACACGCTCGCGCTGCCCGCGTCCGCGATCGAGGCGGTGCTGTCGGACCGCACGCGCTGGGTCGCGGTGACCGCGGCGTCGAACGCGAGCGGCACCGTGCCCGAGCTCGACGCGATCGTCGCCGCCGCGCATGCGGCGGGCGCCCGGATCTCGATCGACGCCGTCGCCGCCGCGCCGCACCGCGCGCTCTCGCTCGCCGCGCTCGGGGCCGACACGCTCGCCTGCTCGGCCTACAAGTGGTACGGCCCGCACATCGGGATCCTCTGCGCCGCGCCGGCGCTGCTCGAGGAGCTCGTGCCGGACAAGCTCGCCCCGTCGCCCGACGAGGCGCCCGACCGGTTCGAGCTCGGGACGCTCCCGTTCGAGTCGCTCGCCGGCGTGACCGCGGCGGCCGAGTACCTGCTGGAGGTCGGCTTCGAGGCGATCCGCGCGCACGAGGAGCGGCTGCTCGCGATCGCCGAGGACGGGCTCGCCGCGATCGACGGCGTGACGCTGTACGGCGACCCGCCCGACCGCGTGCCGACGCTGATGTTCAACGTCGCGGGCCGCACCTCGGCCGAGGTCGCGACGGCGCTCGCCGCGCGCGAGGTCGCGGTCTGGGACGGCAACTACTACGCGCACGAGCTCGAGCGCTTCCTCGGGCTCGACCCGGACGGGGCGGTCCGCGCCGGGTTCGTCCACTACAACGACGAGGAGGACGCCCGGCGGCTGGTCGAGGCCGTCGCGGACGTGGCGGCGGGCTCCGCGGTCGGCGTCGCCGAGCCGTCCGCCGAGCCGCCCGCATAGTGCGGCTCCCGATCCCGCAGGCGGTGCGCTTCGCCCGCATGGCGGGCTCGTCGCTCGCCCAGCCCGACGCCGCGGGCTGGGTCACGGACTTCCTCAACGCGGCCTACTACGCGCGCCCCGGGGCCGAGCGCGACGTCGCGGACCTGCGGCTCGCCTACGGCGTCGTCACGACGCGCTGGCACCAGCTCGGGCGCCGGCTGCGGCTGACCGACGCGCTCGCCTTCCACCGCGCGTACGGCGTCGACCGCTTCCTCCGCTCGCCCCGTCTCCATCTCACCCGCGAGCAGCTGCTGCACGGCGCGGCGCATCTCGTCGGCCACGACTTCGCGGCGGCCTGGGCCGACCCGGCGCGGCGCGGCTGGGGGATCGCCTTCCACACCCCGGAGGAGCGCGCCGCCTACGTGCCGGAGCAGCGGCTGCGCGACGCCGCGCTCGGCCCGCTCACGCCGCCCGCCGTCGCCGGATCGAGCTGCGCCACTGGTCGACCTACCGGCCGGTGCCGCTGCCGTCGGTCGCGGCGACGCTGCCGGTGCTCTCCGACCCGTCGCGCTGGCCGGACTTCGGCTGCGCCGGCGGCCGCTTCACGCCGCTGCGGAGCGGCGGCCTCGCGGGCCAGACGTTCGAGATCGAGGTGGTCGCCCACCCCGCGCCGCGGACGCCGGTCTTCACCCGCGGCTACGTGACCGCCACCGCGCTGCACGAGGACCGCGCCGCGATCGACGCCGTGCTCGACCGCGCCGCCGCGGGGCTCGGCGAGCCGGCGCTGCCGCCCGGCGCCGAGCCGCGGCTGCTGCTCGAGCTGACCACGCACGCGGGCCACTTCCTCGGGCCGGCCGTCTCGCGGCTGGTCGTCTGGGAGGACGAGCGCGGCGCGTTCATCCGCGACATCGGCGAGTGGGATCCGCTCCCGGCCCACCTCGCGGTCCCGTTCCGGCTCGCCGGGCGCGCGGCCCAGGTCGCGTTCTGGGGCGGCGGCGCGCCGCAGGACTCGATGCTGCACCAACTCGCCATGGCCGTGTGAGGAGGGCGGTCGTGCTGCGTTCGTGCTGCTGTCCTCAGTGCCCGCCGTTCGCGGGCGCCACGGCCACGCGGAGGCGCGCACTGCGCGCCGGCCACTGCATCACCACCACGGCGCTGAGCACGAGCGCGCCGCCGAGCAGCTGCAACGGCGAGAGCGACTCGCCGAACGCCGCCGCCGCGAGGCCCACGGTCACCACCGGCTCCAGCGTCGAGAGGATCGACGCCGCGCTCGGCCCGACCCGCGCGAGCCCCGCGAAGAACAGCAGGATCGCGCCGACGGTGCTCACGACCACGATGCCCGCGATCGCGAGCCAGCCGTCGGCCGAGAGCGCCAGGTCCGGGCCGCCGCGCGGGATCGACGCCAGCCCGAACGTCAGCGTCGCCCCGCAGCACACCAGCGCGGCGAGCGCGAGCGGCGGCACGCCGGCGCCGACGCGATCGCCGGCGAGGATGTAGGCGGTGTACGTCAGCGCCGCGCCGAGGCCCATCGCCGCGCCGAGCGCGTCGAGCCCGCCGGAGGCCGCGCTCCCGAGCACGAGCGTGATCCCGGCGAGCGCGACGATCAGCGCGCACGACCCGCCGCGGCGTCGCCCGCTCGCGCCCGAGCGCCACGGCGGCGAGCAGCACGGTCGCCGGGTAGACGTAGAGGATCAGCGCCAGCAGCGACGCGTCCATCCGCTCCAGCGCGCCGAAGAACAGCCCCGACTGGGCCGCGTAGCCGATCGCGCCCATCGCCAGCCCGGCGAGCAGCGCGCGCCGCGGCAGCCCGCGCAGCACGCCGCGGGCCGCCGCCACCGCCAGCAGGATCGCCGCGGCGAGCCCGAAGCGCACGAACAGCAGGTCGCCGACCCCGACGTCGGCGTCGTAGGCGAGCTTGCCGAAGATCGCCATCGCGCCGAAGCACGCGGCGGACAGCAGGCAGAGCAGCGGGCCCATGACGACGATGCTGCCAGCGCATACCGTTCATTTCCAGCGATGGTTCCTGCATAGGACCGTGTAGCATCGCTACACGATGCTCGACCTCCGGCGTCTCCGCCTGCTGCGCGAGCTCGAAGCGCGCGGAACGGTCCACGGCGCCGCCCGCGCGCTCGACTACACGCCGAGCGCGATCTCCCAGCAGCTCGCCGTGCTCGAGCGCGAGGCGGGCGTCGCGCTGCTCGAGCGCAGCGGCCGCAACGTCCGCCTGACCGAGGCCGGGCAGGTGCTGGTCCGCCACGCGACGTCGCTGCTCGACGGCGTCGAGGCCGCCGAGGCCGAGCTCGCCGACGTCGCCGCGGGCCGCGTCGCCGGGGTCGTCCGCGTCGCCGCCTTCCAGTCCGCCTTCCTGCGGATCGTCGCCCCCGCCGTCGCCGCGCTGGCCGCGTCCCATCCCGACGTCCGCGTCGAGGCGGCCGAGCGCGAGGTCGAGGAGGCGGTCCCCGCGCTGCGGCTGCGGCAGCTCGACGTGGTCGTCGGCGACGAGTACGAGGGACAGCCGCGCGCCGTCCACGCCGACCTCGAGCGCGAGCGGCTGCTGCGCGAGCAGGTCTGGCTCGTGCTCCCCGAGGGCCATCCCGAGGCGGCGCGCGAGCGCGTGCCGATGCGGCGGCTCGCGGCGGAGGGCTGGGGCGCCTGCCAGCCGGGCACCGGCCACCGCGCGATGCAGGTCCGCGCCTGCCGCGAGCTGGGCGGCTTCGAGCCGGACCTGCGCCACGCGTCCGACGACTTCCTGATCCTGCTCGAGCTGGTGCGGTCGGCGGGCACGCTCGCGCTGCTGCCCGACCTGGTGCTCGGGCTCGGGGCGCCCGGCGTCGCGGTGCGGCCGCTGGCGGAGGGCGCGATCGGGCGCGACGTCTTCCTGCTCACGCGCGCGAGCCGCACGCCGGCGGTCGCCGCGGTCGCCGCCGCGCTGCGCGACGCCGCCGCGCGCGGAGCCTAGGACTGCCGGCTGGTGCCGGTCTGCGGTGCGCCGACGACGTCGGCGACGCTGTCCTGCTCGGCGTCGGCCCGCATCGCGCGCTCGGCGTGCGCCATCTCGCCCAGCGCGCGCTTGTAGTCGTGCGGCATGACCTTGACGAAGCGCGGGAGCCACGCCTCCCAGTCCTCGAGCATCCGGCCGGCCACCGGCGAGAGCGTGCGCAGGTGGTGCTCCTCGATCAGCTCGTGCAGCTCGATCGCGTCCGCCTCGCCGATCTCGTCGAAGCCGACGAGCTCCATGTTGCAGCGGCGCTCGAACGTCTCGTCGGCGTCGAGCACGTAGGCGATCCCGCCGCTCATCCCGGCGCCGAAGTTGCGCCCGGTGCGGCCGAGGATGACGATCCGCCCGCCGGTCATGTACTCGCAGCCGTGGTCGCCGACGCCCTCGACGACCGCGCTCGCGCCCGAGTTGCGGACCGCGAAGCGCTCGCCCGCGAGCCCGCGGAAGAACGCGCGGCCGGCGGTGGCGCCGTAGAGCACGGTGTTGCCGACGATCACGTTGTCCTCGGCCGCGAACGTCGCCGAGTCCGGCGGGCGGACGGACAGCACGCCGCCCGACAGGCCCTTGGCCACGTAGTCGTTCGCGTCGCCGATCAGCGACAGCTCGACGCCCGGCGCGAGCCACGCGCCGAACGACTGCCCGGCCGAGCCCTCGAGGTCGAAGCGGATCGTCTCCGGCGGGAGGCCCGCCGCGCCGTGGACCTTCGCGATCCAGTGCGACAACAGGCCGCCGACGGTGCGGTTGACGTTGCGGACCGCGAACCGGCCGGTGACCGGCTGGCGGTGGTCGATCGCGTCGCGCGCGGCCTCGATCAGGTCCCAGTCGAGCACGCCGGGCAGCGGCGAGATCTGCGGCCGCACGCGGCGGCGCGGCGCGTCCGGCGGCGCGTCCGGCGCGGCGAGCAGCAGCGACAGGTCGATGCCGCGCGCCTTCCAGTGCTCGACCGCCGGCGCGGACTCCAGCAGCTCGGTCCGCCCGACGAGGTCCTCGTAGCGCCGGACGCCGAGCCGCGCCATCAGCGCGCGCGCCTCCTCGGCGACGAAGAACAGGTAGTTGACGACGTGCTCCGGCGTCCCCTCGAAGCGGCGCCGCAGCTCCGGGTCCTGCGTGGCGATGCCGACCGGGCACGTGTTCAGGTGGCAGGCGCGCATCATGATGCAGCCCGCCGCGATCAGCGGCGCGGTCGAGAAGCCGACCTCGTCGGCGCCGAGCAGCGCCGCGACGACGACGTCGCGCCCGGTCTTCATCTGCCCGTCGGCCTGGACCCAGACGCGCGAGCGCAGGTCGTTGAGCACGAGCGTCTGCTGCGTCTCGGCGAGCCCGATCTCCCACGGGACGCCGGCGGACTGCACCGACGAGAGCGGGGACGCCCCGGTGCCGCCGTCGTGGCCCGAGATGAGGATGTGGTCGGCGTTCGCCTTCGCGACGCCGGCCGCGACCGTCCCGACCCCGACCTCGGCCACCAGCTTGACCGAGATGCGCGCGTTCGGGTTCGCGCAGCGCAGGTCGTAGATCAGCTGCTTGAGGTCCTCGATCGAGTAGATGTCGTGGTGCGGCGGCGGCGAGATCAGGCCGACGCCGGGCGTCGAGGCGCGGATCTTCCCGATGTAGCCGTCGACCTTGTGGCCGGGCAGCTGGCCGCCCTCGCCGGGCTTCGCGCCCTGGGCCATCTTGATCTGGATCTCGTCGGCGTTCGTGAGGTAGTGGACGGTGACGCCGAAGCGGCCCGAGGCGACCTGCTTGATCGCCGAGCGGCGCGAGTCGCCGTTCGGGTCGGGCGTGTAGCGCGCCGCGTCCTCCCCGCCCTCGCCGGTGTTCGACTTGCCGCCGAGCCGGTTCATCGCGATCGCGAGCGTCTCGTGCGCCTCGCGCGACAGCGACCCGAGCGACATCGCGCCGGTGGCGAAGCGCTTGACGATCTCGGTCGCCGGCTCGACCTGGTCGATGTCGATGCCGCCGCGTCGGGGTAACGTGAAGCCGATCAGCCCGCGCAGCGACGCGCGCCGCGCCGACGCGTCGTTCATCTCCGCCGCCCACTCGTCGTAGCTCTGGCGGCCGCCGTGGCGGACCGCGTGCTGGAGCTTGGCGATCGACTCCGGGTTCCACTGGTGGTGCTCGCCGCCGCGGCGCCAGGCGTAGACGCCGCCGACCGGGAGCAGCGTCTCCGCCTCCGGGTACGCCCGCAGGTGGCGCGCGAGCGTCTCGCGCGCGAGCACGTCGATGCCGACGCCGCCGATCCGCGACGCCGTGCCGGTGAAGTGGCGGTCGATCACGTCGCGCGCGAGCCCGACGGCCTCGAAGATCTGCGCCCCGTTGTAGGACTGGATCGTCGAGATCCCCATCTTCGAGAGCGTCTTGAGCAGGCCCTTGCCGATCGCCTTGACGACGTTGCGCTCGGCCTGGTCGAGCTCGCCCGGCGCGGCGACGTCGGCGAGCGACTCGAGCATCAGGTACGGGTTGATCGCGGAGACGCCGTAGCCGATCAGCGTCGCGAAGTGGTGGATCTCGCGCGGCTCGCCGGATTCGAGCACCAGCCCCGCCTGCAGCCGCGTCCCCTCGCGGACGAGGTGGTGGTGGACGGCGGAGACGGCGAGCAGCGACGGGATCGCCGCGCGCGTCGGGCCGACGCCGCGGTCGGACAGCACGATGATGTTCGCGCCGTAGGCGATCGCCTCGGCCGCCTGCTCGCAGATCCGCCGCACGGCCCACGGCAGCCCCTCCGGCCCGTCGTCGACGCGCCAGGTGATCGGGATCGTGTGCGAGCGGAAGACCGACGAGTCGACGCCGCGCAGCGCCTCGAGCTCGTGGTTGCGCAGGATCGGGTGCGGGATGTTCAGCTGGTGGGCGTGCTCCGGGCCCTCCGTGAGCAGGTTCGGCTCCGAGCCGACGCCGGTCCGGATCGACATCACGACCGACTCGCGGATCGGGTCGATCGGCGGGTTCGTGACCTGCGCGAACAGCTGCTTGAAGTAGGCGAACAGCGACGGCGCCTGGTCGGAGAGGACCGCGAGCGAGACGTCGTTGCCCATCGAGCCGATCGGCTCCTCGCCCTTGGCCGCCATCGGCGCGAGCAGGATCCGCAGGTCCTCCTGCGAGTAGCCGAACGCGAGCTGGCGGGTCCGCAGCGGCTCGCGCGGGATCCGGCCCTGGCGGTCGGGCAGGTCCTCGAGCCGGACGACGCCGTTCTCGTACCACTCGCCGTACGGCCGGCGGCCGGCGACGCGCTCCTTGACCTCGTCGTCCTCGACGATCCGTCCCTCGTCGACGTCGACCAGGAACAGCTTGCCCGGCGCGAGGCGGCCGCGCCGCAGCACGTTCTCGCCCGGCTCGTCGAGCACGCCGGACTCCGAGGCGAGCACGACCCAGCCGTCCTTCGTCTCCATCCAGCGGCCCGGCCGGAGCCCGTTGCGGTCGAGCGTCGCGCCGATCACGCGGCCGTCCGTGAAGCAGATCGCGGCCGGTCCGTCCCACGGCTCCATCAGGCACGAGTGGAACGCGTAGAACGCCCGCAGGTGGTCGGGCAGGTCGTCGCGCTCCTCCCACGCCTCCGGCACCATCATCATCAGCGCGTGCGGGAGGCTGCGGCCGGCGAGCACGAGCAGCTCGAGCACGTTGTCGAACGTCGCCGAGTCCGAGCCGCCCGGGCGGACGACCGGCAGCACCTTCTCGAGGTCGTCGCCGAACAGCTCGGAGCGCAGCTGCGACTCGCGCGCGCGCATCCAGTTGACGTTGCCGCGCAGCGTGTTGATCTCGCCGTTGTGGGCGATCATCCGGTACGGGTGCGCGAGCTCCCAGCTCGGGAACGTGTTGGTGGAGAAGCGCGAGTGGACGAGCGCCAGCGCGGCCTTCGTCCGCTCGTCCTGCAGGTCGGGGTAGTAGCCCAGCAGCTGCGGCGCCGTGAGCATGCCCTTGTAGACGATCGTGCGGCTCGAGAACGACGGGATGACGAGGTCCGGGCCGGCGGCCAGCTCGGCGACGCGGCGGATCACGTAGAGCTTGCGCTCGAACGCGTCCTGGTCCGCGGCGAGGTCGTCCGACGCCGCCACCACGAGCTGCTTGATGTAGGGCGCGAACCAGTTGGCGGTGATGCCGACGTAGTCCTTCTCGACCGGGATGTCGCGCCAGGTGACGACGCGCTGCCCCTCCGCCTCGACGGTGTCGGCGAGCAGCCGCTCGAGCTCGTGCCGGCGCTCCTCCTCCTGGGGCAGGAAGCAGACCGCGACGCCGTACTGCCCCGCCGGCGGCAGCTCCGCGCCGATCACGCCGCGCAGGAACTCGTCGGGCAGCTGCATCAGGATCCCGGCGCCGTCGCCCGTGTTCGGGTCGGCGCCCGCCGCGCCGCGGTGCTCCAGGTTCTCGAGGGCGGTGATCGCCCGCCGGACCGTCTCGTGGCTCGGTTCGCCGCTCAGCCGCGCGACGAACGCGACGCCGCAGGCGTCGTGCTCGTATGCGGGGTCGTACAGACCGACCGGCCGGGTCGGCCGTTGGCGTGGCGGCAAAGGGGTGCTCCCGTGGGGCGCGCGGTGGGCACTTGAGCCGCAAAGGTAGCAGTGAGCAGGCCTTCCGGCGAGTACCTGGAGGCCCGTCACGCACCCCGGCGATAGGGTCTCCCGGCATGCGGGAGGCGCGTGAGGTGACGGTGCTCGCGGCGGGCGGGACGATCGCCATGGCGGGCGAGGACGGAGCGGTTCCGCAGCTCGACGCGGAGGGGCTCGTGGCGGCCGTTCCGGCGCTCGCCGCGGTGCCCGGCCTGCAGGCCCGCACGCTCGGCAGCTGGCCGGGCGTCCACGTCGGCGCGGCCGACGCGCTGGCGATCGCCCGGGCCGCGGTCGCCGAGGCCGCGGCCGGGCGCGGCGTCGTCGTGACGCACGGCACCGACACGCTCGAGGAGACCGCCGTCCTGTGCGACCTGATCCACGCCGCCGATCCGCCGATCGTGCTGACCGGCGCGATCCGCCCGGCGAGCGCCAGCGGCGCCGACGGGCCGGCGAACCTGCTCGACGCGGTCCGGGCGGCCGGCGCGGAGGCGACCGCGGGCGCGGGCGCGATCGTCGCCTTCGCCGGCGAGCTGCATGCGGCGCGCGCGGTCCGCAAGGTCGACTCGACGTCGCCGCGCGCGTTCGCGTCGCCGCGCTCGGGCCCGATGGGGCGGATCATCGAGGAGCGCGTCGACGTCTGGGGCCGCCCGTACCGGCGCCCGCCGCTGCCGGTCGCCCACCTGGACGCGCGCGTGGAGATCGTCCCCGCCGCGCTCGGCAGCGACGGCGCCATGCTCGACGCCGCGCTGTCCATCGGCGCCGACGGGATCGTGGCCGTGCTGCTCGGCGCCGGCCACGCGCCGCCCGCGTTCCTGCGCGCGTGCTCGACGGCGGCCGAGCGGGTCCCGGTCGTCGCCTGCGTCCGGCCGGAGTCGGGCCGGATCCTGCGCTCCACCTACGGCTTCGAGGGCGCCGAGGCCGACGTGCGCTCCGCGGGGCTGATGCTCGCGCCGTCGCTCTCCCCCGCCGCGGCGCGGATCACGCTGATGGCGTGCCTCGGCGCGGGCTACAGCCGCGTCGCCACCGCCGCGGCGTTCGCGCCCAGCGATCCCTGACCGTTCACCGCAGCGTCACCGGATCGTCACAGAATCCCTGCACAACGCGGGGAACCTGAAGGCGTGACCAGGGTCGATCTGCACTGCCACTCGTCGGCGTCCGCGGTCGCCGGCCTCGCCGTCCAGGGAACGCTCGGGCTGCCCGAGTGCGCGACGCCGCCCGAGGAGGTCCACGCGCTGGCCAAGCGCCGCGGGATGGACTTCGTGACGATCACCGACCACGACACGATCGACGGCGTCCTCGCGATCGCCGACCGGCCGGACGTGTTCGTCTCCGAGGAGCTGACCGCCGCCTTCCGCGGCGAGCCGCAGCGCGTCCACGTGCTCTGCCTCGGGATCACGCCGGAGGACCACGACTGGCTCCAGGCGCACGCCGGCGACGTCGAGGTCGTCGCCGCCTACCTGCACGAGCGCGGGATCGCCTGCGCGCTCGCGCACCCCTTCTACAACGTCGCCGCGCCGCTCACGCCGCGCCACCGGCGCCGGCTCGCCGAGCTGTTCGGCACCTGGGAGGTGCGCAACGGCGCGCGCGACGCCGAGCTCAACCTGCCGGCGGCGATCTACGTCGAGACGCACGGCGGCACCGGCGTCGGCGGGACCGACGACCACGCCGGGATCGACATCGGCCGCACGTTCACCGAGACGCCGGCGGCCGCCACGCCGGCCGAGTTCCTCGCGCACGTGCGCGCGGGCCGCGCGGAGGCGCGCGGGGATCAGGGCAGCGCCGCGCGCTGGGCCCACAACGCGATGGCGCTCGCGGTGCGCGCGCTCGGGAGCGGCGGGCCGGGCGCGGCGCCCGACCCGGAGGCGGTGCTGCGGATGGTCGAGCGGGTGCTGGGCGAGCGAAGCGGTGACGAGGCCGCAGGCCGAGGCAGGCCGAGCGCGGGCGGGGCGCGCGACGGCGACCTCGGCCCGGACGACGCCCGCGCGCTGCTGCGCGCCTGGCTCGCCGGTCGGGCTGATCTGCCTCGGCCGGAGGCCTCGTCACCGCTCCGCTCGCCGACGCCGAGCTGCTCGCCTACCTCCAGGCCGACGGCTTCAGCCACGCGGACCTCTACCGGCGCGCGCGCCGCGCCCACGAGAAGCGGCTCGCGGCGGCGGTCGGCCGCGCCGGCGCCGCCGCGTCCGCACTTGCCGCCCCCGCGCTCGACGCGACCGGGATCGAGGACGGGCTCGAGACCGCGGCGCTCGGGCTGTTCGACGCCTGCGTCCCGGCCATCCCCTACGCCGCGGCGGCCGCGTTCCTCGGCCGCGAGAAGCGCCGGCTGGCGCGCGGCGGCGGTCCGCTGCGGGTCGCGCTGCTGGCCGACGGGGTCGGCGCGGTGCACGGCGTCACCCGCGTGATCGACGAGATCCGCGAGCGCGGCGTGCCGGGCTTCCACGTCGACGTGATCGGCACCGACCCGCACGTCGACCGCAGGCTGCCGAGCGTCGTCGACGCCGAGATCCCCTTCTACCCCGGGCTCCACGTCGGCGTCCCCGGGGTCCCGGACCTCGTCGAGGCGCTCGCGGAGGGCCGCTACGACCTCGTCCACGTCAGCGCTCCGGGCCCGGTCGGCGCCGGCGGCGCGGCCACCGCGCGGATGCTCGGGCTGCCGGTCGCCGGCTCCCACCACACGGAGTTCGCGGCCTACGCGCAGCTGCGGACCGGCGACCCGCGGATCGTGCTCGGCATGCAGCTCGCGCTCGGCGCGCTCTACCAGCAGTGCGCGGTCGTCCTCTCGCCCTCGGCCGCCGCCGACGCCACGCTCGCGGGGCTCGGCGTCGACGCCGCGCGGATCGCGCGCTGGGACCGCGGCGTCGACACGGAGCGCTTCACCCCCGCGCGGCGCGAGGCCGGAGCCGCCGGCCGGGTCACGGTCCTGCACGCGGGCCGGCTCACGCGCGAGAAGGGCGTCGACCTGCTCGCGGAGGCGTTCCTCGCCGCGCGGGCGCGCGACCCGCGGCTCCACCTCGTGCTCGCCGGCGGCGGCCCGGAGGAGGAGCGGCTGCGCGCGCGGCTCGGCGACGCCGCGAGCTTCCTCGGCTGGCTCGAGGGCGAGGCGCTCGCGACCGCCTACGCCTCCGCCGACGTGCTGCTCTTCTGCTCGCGGACCGACACGTTCGGCCAGGTCGTGCTCGAGGCCCAGGCCTCCGGGCTGCCGGTCGTCGCCGTCGGCGAGGGCGGCCCCGCGGAGCTGATCGCCGACGGCCGCAGCGGGCTCCTCTGCCCGGCCCGGCCGGAGCCGCTCGCCGCGGCGGTCGCCGGCCTGGCGGGATCGCGGGCGATGCGCGAGCGGCTCGCCCGCGGCGGCCTGGCCGCGGTCCGCGAGCGCACGTGGGACAGCGCGCTCGGCCGGCTCGCGGCCGGCTGGCATGCGGCGCTGGCGCGCCACGCCGCCGGCGCGGAGCGGCGGACGGCATGACGCGCGAGCGGCAGATCGCGGTCGCGATCCACGACGTCGAGCCGGCGACGTTCGAGCGCTGCGCGCTGATCCGCGACTGGCTCGACGACCACGGGGTCGACCGCGCGACGCTGCTCGTGATCCCGGCGCCCGACCTGCACCCGTTCTTCCAGCGCCGGCCCGACCTCGCCGCCTGGCTGCTCGACTGCCGCGACCGCGGCGATGCGATCGCCCAGCACGGCTTCCGCCACCGCGCGGCCGGCCGGCGGCCCGCGGCGGAGTTCGCCCGGCTCGACAAGGAGCAGACGCAGGCGAGCATCGCCGCCGGGCCGGCGCGTGCTCGCGCTCGCCGGCGTCGAGCCGCGCGGCTTCGTCGCCCCCGGGTACGCCTACACGCCCGCGCTGCGCCACGAGCTGGCGCTCGGCTTCGACTGGTGGGCGACGCTGCTGCGCTTCGTCGGCCGCGACCGCGCGCGCGATCGCCCCCGCCGTGCCGCTCCGCCGCTCCTCGCTGGCCCTCCGCGCCGCCGCGCTCGCGCCCGGCGCGCGTCCTGCGGCTCGACCTGCACCCGGCCGACTTCGACCGGCCGGCGCACGTGCTCGCGCTCGAGTCGGTCCTGCGCCGCTCGCGCCGGCGCACCGCGGTCACCTACGACGACCTCTGCTGATTCGCCCCCGGGGCCTCGGGTAGCCCCGAGCGCATGAAGCTCCTCGTCCTCACGCCCGAGCCCGTCGACGCCGACCTGCTGCGCGCGACGCTCGGCGACGAGGTGGAGGGCGCCGAGGTGCTCGTGGTCTCCCCTGCGACGAACGCGTCGCCGCTCGCGTTCTGGGTCTCGGACTCCGACGCGGCGATCGCCGAGGCGGACGCCGCCCAGGAGGAGTCGGTCGAGCGGCTCGAGGAGGCCGGCGTCGACGCCGCCGGCGACACGGGCGAGAGCGAGCCCGCCGTCGCGCTCGAGGACGCGCTGGCCACCTTCCCGGCCGACCGGGTGCTCGTCCTCTCGCACCCCGAGCGCGATCGCGACTACCGCGAGGACAAGGGCCTCGCCGAGGCCGGAGAGCGGCTCGGGATCCCGCTCACGCACGCGGTGATCGGCCGCTGAGCGGCCTATTCCAGGACCGCCGGGCCGGACGATTTCGACCGTCCGCACAATCATTTCCGAACCTCTTGTCCGCTCCGGCAGGTCTCGATATGGTCGGCACCGCGATGGATCCCGTCCTCGACGGAAAGCGCGCTTCGATGCCCCCCGCACGGCCGACCCAGCGTTTCACGCCCACGCTGCCGCGCACCAACTCCGTGACCGCGAGCCAGGCTCGCGCCGCCCGCCGCCGCGAGGCCCGGCGCGACGAGCAGGCGGTCGCCGCATGGCTGCGCGAGCTCGCCGGGCGCACTCGCTGACCACCGGTCGTTAACCGCGTCCGCGCGCGGGTAGGCGAACGTTGAGGTGCCTCTGGCATCCTCTGAATTGACCTGACTTCGCCCATGCCCCCTGGAGGCTCCATGCCCGAGACCCCGCTGACCCAGCTCTCCGCCCACGGACAGAGCGTGTGGATCGACTATCTCTCGCGCCCCTTCGTCCAGGACGGCGACCTCGCCGCGCTCGCCCGCGAGGGCGTCGACGGCGTGACGTCCAACCCGACGATCTTCCAGGCCGCCATCGCGCAGGGCGACGCCTACGACGACCAGCTGCGCGAGGTGCTCAAGACGGAGACCGACCCCAAGGAGGTCTTCCTCGCGCTCGCCGTCCAGGACATCCAGGGCGCCTGCGACATCCTCCGGCCCAAGTGGGACGAGGGCGGCAGCGAGAACGCCCGCGACGGCTGGGTCTCGCTCGAGGTCGACCCGAACCTCGCGCGCGACACCGAGGGCACGATCGCCGAGGCCAAGCGCCTGCACGCGCTCGTCGACCGCCCGAACCTGTTCATCAAGATCCCCGCCACGAAGGAGGGGCTGCCGGCGATCGAGGAGACGGTCGCGGCCGGCATCCCGGTCAACGTGACGCTGATCTTCTCGCTCGAGCGCCACCGCGAGGTGGCCGAGGCGTACGTGCGCGGCGTGCAGCGGCTCGCCGACGCCGGCGGCGACCTCTCGACGATGGCGTCGGTCGCCTCGTTCTTCGTCTCGCGCGTCGACACCGAGGCCGACAAGCGGCTCGACGCGGTCGGCGGCCACGACGAGCTGAAGGGCACGCTGGCGATCGCGAACGCGAAGCTCGCCTACGTCACCTACCAGGAGGTGTTCGCGGGCGACGCCTGGGAGGCGCTGGCCGCCAAGGGCGCCTCCGCGCAGCGCTGCCTGTGGGCGTCGACGTCGACCAAGAACCCGGCGTACCGCGACGTGCTCTACGTCGAGGAGCTGATCGGCCCCGACACCGTGAACACGATGCCGCGCGAGACCGTCGAGGCGTTCCTCGACCACGGCGAGGTGCGCGAGTCGCTGACCGAGGACGTCGACGGCGCGCGCCGCACGCTCGAGGCGTTCGCCGCCGCCGGGATCGACTACGACGACGTCGTCGACACGCTCGAGCGCGAGGGCGTGGAGAAGTTCGCGAACTCGTTCAAGCAGCTGTTCGACGACGTCGACGCGAAGCGCGAGCGGCTGGAGGTGGCCGCGTGAGCGCCGACCGGACGCGCGAGCTCGGCCAGCAGCTGCGGGTCGACTCGGTCCGGTCGTCCGCCGCGGCCGGCTCGGGTCACCCGACGTCCTCGATGTCGGCCGCCGACCTGATGGCGGTGCTGCTCGAGGGCGGCTTCCTGCACTGGGACACGTCCGACCTGTCGAACCCGGCGGACGACCACCTGATCTTCTCCAAGGGCCACGCGTCGCCGCTGTACTACGCGGTGCTCAAGGCGGCGGGGATCATCGACGACGCCGAGCTGCTCACGTTCCGCAAGCTCGGCAGCCGGCTCGAGGGGCATCCGACCCCGCGCATCCCGCCGACCGACGTCGCCACCGGCTCGCTCGGCCAGGGCCTGCCGATCGCGGTCGGCGTCGCGCTGGCGGGCAAGCGGCTCGACCGGCTCCCGTACCGGGTCTGGTGCCTGTGCGGCGACTCCGAGATGGCCGAGGGGTCGATCTGGGAGGCGTTCGAGCACGCGGGCTTCAACGGGCTCGACAACCTCACGGCGATCATCGACGTCAACCGGCTCGGCCAGACCCGCGAGACGATGGTCGGCTGGGACCTCGACCGCTACAAGGCCCGCGCCGAGGCGTTCGGCTGGCACGCGATCGAGATCGACGGGCACGACGTCGAGGCCATCCACGCCGCGTACGACGAGGCCGTCGCCACCACCGGGCGGCCGACCGTGATCATCGCCAAGACGAAGAAGGGCAAGGGCGTCAAGGCGGTCGAGGACCTGCCCGGCAAGCACGGCAAGCCGCTCGACGACCCCGACGCGGCGATCGCGGAGCTCGGCGGCGAGCGCGACCTCCAGGTGACGATCGCGGCGCCCGCGAGCGGCACGCCGCACCGGTTCGAGGCGCCCGGCGGCGAGCTGCCGGCGTGGGACGAGGGCGAGCAGGTCGCCACCCGCGAGGCCTACGGCAAGGCGCTCACGGCGCTCGGGTCGATCCGCGGCGACGTGGTCGCGCTCGACGGCGAGGTCTCCAACTCGACCCACTCGGACATGTTCCGCGAGGCGCACGAGGACCGCTACTTCGAGATGTTCATCGCCGAGCAGCAGATGGTCGCCGCGGCGGTCGGGTTCCAGGTGCGCGGCTGGGTGCCGTTCGCCTCGACGTTCGCCGCGTTCCTCTCGCGCGCCTACGACTTCGTCCGCATGGCGGCGATCTCGCGCGCGAACCTGCGCCTCTCGGGCTCCCACGCGGGCGTCTCGATCGGCGAGGACGGCCCGTCGCAGATGGCGCTCGAGGACATCGCCTCGTTCCGCGCCATCCACGGCTCGACCGTGCTGCACCCGTCCGACGCGAACCAGACCGCGCAGCTCGTGGCGGCGATGGCCGACCGCGAGGGGATCTCGTTCCTGCGCACGCTGCGCGGCAAGACGACGGTCCGCACGCCGGCCGGCGAGCCCGTCACGATCGGCGGGTCGCGCGTCCTGCGCGAGGGCGACGACCTCGCGATCGTGGCCTGCGGCATCACCGTCGACCAGGCCGTCGAGGCGGCCGAGGCGCTCGCCGGCGACGGCATCGCCGCGCGCGTGATCGACGCCTACTCGATCAAGCCGATCGACGCGGAGACGATCCGCGCCGCGGCGCGCGAGTGCCCCGCGATCGTCACCGTCGAGGACCACGCGCCCGAGGGCGGGCTGGGCGACGCGGTGCTCGAGGCGCTCGCGGAGGCGGACGACCGCCCGCCGGTCCACAAGCTCGCGGTCCGCGCGATCCCCGGGTCGGGCACGCCGGACGAGCTGCTCCACGAGGCCGGCATCGACGCCGAGGGCATCGCGGACGCGGCCCGCACGGTCGCGCGCGAGCGCGTCGGCTAGCGAACCGCCACCGGCGGCGCGGCCACGCCCCGCGCCGCCGGCCTGCGACGATGCGGCGCGGATGCAGATCACCGTGTCGGTCAACGGCGAGGAGCACACCCGCGACGTCGAGCCGCGGCTGCTGCTCGTCCACTTCCTCCGCGACGAGCTGCGGCTGACCGGCACGCACTGGGGCTGCGACACGTCGAACTGCGGGACCTGCGTCGTGCTGATGGACGGCGAGCCCGTGAAGTCGTGCACCGTGCTCGCCGCGACCGCCGAGCGCTACGAGATCTCGACGGTCGAGGGACTCGAGCGCGACGGCGTGCTCGACCCGGTGCAGCAGGGCTTCCACGAGATGCACGGGCTGCAGTGCGGGTTCTGCACGCCCGGGATGCTGCTGACCGCGCGGGCGCTGCTGGACCGCAACCCGGACCCGACCGACCAGGAGATCCGCGAGGCGATCTCGGGGCAGATCTGCCGCTGCACGGGCTACGCGACGATCGTCCGCTCGATCCGCTGGGCGGCCGAGCACCCCGCCGAGCCCTAGCGGCCCGCGGCGGCGTCCAGCTCGTCGGCGACCGAGCGCCAGAGCGTCACGTGCACCTTCGGGCGCGCGTGCGTCGAGACCGCGCCGGCGCGGCCGGTCGAGATCGCCTGGGTCGCGTCGGGCGTCGTCGCGAAGCGCTGGAGCGCCAGCGCGGCGGGCAGCGCCCGGCCCAGGCCGAGCGTGCTCGCGTGCCACAGCTCGACGCTCGGCGTCCCGCGCACGTCGAGCCGCACGAGCGCGCGGCGCCGGACCTCCTCGACGACCGAGTGGGTCAGCGTCGAGCGCGAGCCCCTCGCCCGCCGCGGCGGCGGCGATCGCCGCCGCATGGCTGCTGTAGGTCGCCAGCTCGCCGGGCACGATCCCGGTGCGGGCGAAGAACAGCCCCGCCCCGGTCGTCGGGTCCAGGTCGGGCTGCCCGACCAGCCAGCGCTCGCCCGCGAGCGCGGCGGGCGCGATCGCGCGGCGCCCGGCGAGCGGGTGGCCGGGCGCGCCGACGACGATCAGCCGGCAGCGCAGGAACGGCGCCGAGGCGATCGTCGTCTCGCGCTCCGGTCCCGGGTGCGGCCCGAGCGCGATGTCGGCCCGGCGGTGCTCGAGCAGGTCGGCGAACGCGGCGCCCCCGACCGTCTCGACCGCCACCTCGACGCCGTCCTCGGCGGCGGTGAAGAGCTCGATCAGCGGGCCGAGGTGATCGGCGACGAGGCTCGTCGCCACGACCTGGATGCGGCGCGCCTCCTCCCCCGACTCGGCGACCGAGCGGCGCGCCTGCTCGGCGAGTCCGAGGATCTCCCCGGCGAGCGCCGCGAGCCGCCGCCCGCCGGGCGTCAGCGCGATGCCGCGGCCGTTGCGGACGAACAGCTCGTCGCCGAGCTCCCTGCGCAGCGCGGCGACCGCGACCGAGACCGCGGGCTCCGTCACCTCGAGCTCCGCGGCCGCCGCCTTGACCGAGCCGTGGCGGGCCACGAGGACGAACGACTGGAGCTGGGCGAGGGTCATCTCCGACGGTGGCCTAAGCGATCCCTTAGGTCCGGTTTGACAGCGCGACCATAACACCGGCAATGTGTGTGTCGAGGAGAGCGAGAAGGAGGCGGTCCTGCAGGTCCCTGCACCGTTCGGCTACGAGCGCGCCACGAGCGTCGAGCACGCGTTGATGCTGCTCGCCGAGCTCGGCCCGGAGGCACGGCTGCTCGCCGGGGGCCACTCGCTGCTGCCGATGATGAAGCTCCGCCTCGCCGCGCCCGTCGCACGTGATCGACATCGATCCGCTCGCCGACGAGCTCGGCTACGTCGAGGCGCACGGGGACGAGGTCCGGATCGGCGCGCTGGCGCGCCACCGCGCGCTGCTCGAGTCCGACCTGCTCGCGGAGCGGCTCGCGATCTTCACCGACGCGGAGCGGGTGATCGCCGACCCCGTCGTCCGCAACCGCGGCACGATCGGCGGCGCGCTCTGCCAGGCCGACCCGTCCGAGGACCTGTCCGCCGTCTGCGCCGCGGTCGGGGCGTCGATGGTGATCCGCGGCGCGCGGCGGCGCCGAGCGCGTCGTCGGCATGCGCGACTTCCACCGCCGGCCCTACGAGACCGCCGTCGGCCCGGCGGAGATGCTCGTCGAGATCCGCGTCCCGCTCCGCCCCGGCGCGGGCAGCGCGTACGAGAAGCTCGACCGCCGCGTCGGCGACTGGGCCGTGGTGGCGGCCGGCGCGGCGGTGGAGATCGCGGACGGCGCGATCGCCCGCGCCGGCGTCGCGCTCGCGGCGGCCGGCGCGGAGATCACCTCGGCGGAGGCCGAGGCGGCGCTCGCGGGCGCGCCCCCGGCGGACGAGACCTTCGCCCGCGCCGGTGCGCTGGCGGCGCGGGCGTGCTCGCCCGTCACCGACCAGCGCGGGTCGGCGGAGTTCAAGCGGCATGTCGTCGGCGTCCTGGTGGAGCGTGCGCTGCGGCGCGCCTCCGCGCGGGCACTTCACGAGCAGGAGGTGTTGGCATGACCACCGCGATCGGTGCCTCCACGGGCTGGTACGTGGGGCTGGCGCTGGGCATCGTGGTCGTCCTGGTGGCGGCGGCGATCGTGATCGCGATCGTCGTCCTCGCGCGGCGGATCGCGGTCCAGGCGCGGACCGCAGTGGAGGGCGTGGACGCCGTGCGCGCGCAGACGGACGCGCTCGCCGGGATCGCGCGGATCAACGACTCGGGCACGCGGATCCTGCGCTCGGCCCGGGCGCTGCGCAAGGTGGCGGTCGGCAGATGAGCAACGACGACCTCTGGGCGGTCGCGCTCGTGATCGGCCTCGTCGCGGCGCTCATCGTCGCGGCGCTCCTGTGGGTGCTCGTCCGCGCCGTGCGCGACATCGAGCACTCCGTCGACGGCCTGCTCGACGTGGCGGGCAAGGTCGGCGCCAACACCGCATTCATCCCCCAGCTCCAGGCGACCGCGCCGGTGCTGGGGCTGATCGTCGAGGAGGCCGTGGTGCAGGACGGCTACATGAACGCGCTGACCGACGGCTACGGGGACGCGGCATGAGCACGCTCACCGTCCTCAGCGTCCTGCTCGCCGCCGTCGTCGTGGCGGTGCTCGCCGTCGCGCTGATCGAGGTCCGGCGCGGCCTGCGCCGCATCGCCCAGGGCCTCGCCACGCTCGACGGCGCGCTCCAGACCGTCGAGTCCGAGCACCTGCGCCCGCTCGAGCCCGCCGTCAAGGCGATCAACGCCCAGTTCGACACGATCCTCTCGGCGCTGCCGGGGATCGGCGCCAAGGCCGCCGTCGTCGCCGAGCGGAGGCCGTCATGACCGTCTGGTGGATCGGCAACGCCGTGCTGCTGCTCGTCGTCCTGCCGGTGGTCGTGTACCTGCTGCGCGGGGTGCTGACCGAGGCGCAGGCGATCGTCCCGTCCGTGCAGGGGATCGCGGCCACGGCCGCCGCCGGGTCGAAGGACCTCGACGCCGTCCCGCTGCTGCTGACCACGCAGGACCAGGTCATCCGGACCGTCGAGAACGTCGCCGCGTACGGCGGCTCGCTCGACGTGATCGTCGACGACGACCCGCGGGGGCGCTGACATGCCCGCCGCCGGAGTCGTCACGATCGTCGCCGTCGTCCTGATCGTCCTCGCGCTCGTCGTCTACCTCGTGCAGACGATCGTCGCGCTGCGCCGGATCTCCACCGGCCTCGACGAGGCGATCGCGGGGGTCGGCGGGATCGTCGAGAAGACCGCGCCGGTCGAGGCGGTCGTCACCACCATCAACGAGCATCTCGACGCGGCGGTCGATGCGCTCGAGGGGCTGCTCGTCAAGAAGGCCGGCCTGGAGGACGCCGTCGGCCTCGTGGACGGGCTCTACCCCGGCGCCGGCGCCGAGGGGTTCCGCGCGATCGAGGGCAGCGGCGACGTCAAGCCGCCGCGGATCTCCGAGGTCTACACCCGCGGGACGCTGACGCTCGCGCGGCTCGGCCGCGAGGCCCCGATCGCCGTCGCGAGCCCGGCCGGCGGGCCGGTGCTGCGCAACGTGACCGGCGGCAGCCTGGCGGCGCGGATGCTCTATCCCGAGGAGCGCCAGGGGCGGCCGGAGCGGCTCTCCCGCTCGCCGGTGATCGGGAGCGGCGCGCCCGTGCAGTACGAGCCGAGCGAGGAGCCGGGCGTGCGCCGGCGGATGCCCACGAACGGAGGGACGACAGGTGCAGACCCCGGCGCCGTTTGAGTACGAGCGGGCGACGAGCGTCGAGGGCGCGATCGCGTCGCTCGGCCGCCACGACGGCGAGGCGCGGATCATCGCCGGCGGGCACAGCCTGCTGCCGATGATGAAGCTGCGGCTCGCGAGCCCCGCCCACCTGATCGACATCAACGACCTGGAGGGCGAGCTGTCCTACATCCGCGAGGAGGGCGACGCGCTGGCGATCGGCGCGCTGACCCGCCACGTGGAGCTGCTCGAGTCCGAGCTGCTGGCCGCGCGCTTCCCCGCGTTCCGCGACGCCGAGCGGGTGATCGCCGACCCGGTGGTCCGCAACCGCGGCACGATCGGCGGCTCGCTCTGCCAGGCCGACGCGGCCGAGGACCTCTCCGCGGTCTGCGCCGCGCTCAAGGCGCGCGTGGTGATCCGCGGCCGCGAGGGCACGCGCGTCGTCCCGATGGGCGAGTTCCACCTCGGCCCGTGGATGACCGTGGTCGGCGGCGACGAGCTCGTCACCGAGATCCGGCTCCCGCTGAAGCCGGGCGCCGGCAGCGCGCACGAGAAGGTGGAGCGGCGCGCGGGCGACTGGGCCATCGCGGCCGCCTCGGCGGCGGTCTGGATGGAGGGCGACACGATCGCCGACGCCGGGATCGGGCTGTCCGCCGTCGGGCCGGTCACGATCGAGCCGACGCGCGCCGAGGAGCTGCTCCGCGGCTCCGTCCCGTCCGACGACCTGATCGAGCAGGCGGCCGCGATCGCGGCCGAGGACTGCTCCCCGATCGCGGACACGCGCGGTCCCGTCGACTACAAGCGCCACCTCGCGGGCGTGCTCACCAAACGTGCCCTGCGCCGGGCGACGGCGCGCGCGCTCCAGCAGGAGGCCTGATCGATGCAGGTGACCATCACCATCAACGGCGAGGCCGTCTCGCGCGACGTCGAGCCGCGGACGCTGCTCGTCCACTTCATCCGCGACACGGAGGGCCTGACCGGCACCCACTGGGGCTGCGACACGTCGAACTGCGGCGCGTGCGTCGTCCTCATGGACGGCAAGCCGGTCAAGTCGTGCACGACGCTCGCCGCGATGTGCGTGGGCCACGAGATCCGCACCGTCGAGTCGCTCGAGACCGACGGCGAGCTCGACCCGGTCCAGCAGGGCTTCCACGAGCTGCACGCGCTGCAGTGCGGCTTCTGCACGCCGGGGATGCTGATGACGGCGCGTGCGCTGCTCGACGAGAACCCCGACCCGACCGAGCAGGAGATCCGCACCGCGATCTCGGGCGGCATCTGCCGCTGCACGGGCTACAAGAACATCGTCGCCGCGGTCCGCTGGGCCGCGGAGCACGAGGCCGCGACCCGACAGGAGGCGTGAGCATGGCGATCGCCGACCCGCAGGAACGCCCGATCGGCTTCGGCCGGCTGAAGCGCAAGGAGGACGCGCGCTTCATCCGCGGCAAGGGCACGTACCTCGACGACATCCGGCTGCCCGGCATGCTCCACGGCGCGGTCCTGCGCAGCCCGTTCGCCCACGCGCGGATCAACGCGATCGACACGACCGAGGCGCTCGCGCACCCGAACGTCGCCGCGGTCATCACCGCGAAGGACCTCGAGACGCTCGGGCTCGCCTGGATGCCGACGATCTCCTACGACACCCAGGCCGTGCTGGCGGGCGACAAGGTCCGCTTCCAGGGCCAGGAGGTCGCGTTCGTCATCGCCACCGACGAGTACTCGGCGCGCGACGCGCTCCAGCTGATCGACGTCGACTACGAGCCGCTGCCCGCCGTCGTCAACGCCCGCAAGGCGCTCGACGACGACGCGCCGCTGATCCGCGACGACAAGGACGGCCAGACCGACAACCTGGCCAGCCCGACGTGGGAGGCCGGCGACGAGGCGGCGACCGACCGCGCGTTCGCCGAGGCCGACACGGTCGTCACCCGCGACATCATCTACCCGCGCTGCCATCCGGCCCCGCTCGAGACGTGCGGGATCATCGCGGACTTCAACCCCGAGACGGGGCAGCTCGACATCTACAACGGCAACCAGGCGCCGCACGCCCACCGGACGGTCTACGCGCACGTCGCCGGGCTCGCCGAGCACATGATCCGGATCATGTGCAACGACATCGGCGGCGGCTTCGGCAACAAGGTGCCGGTCTATCCCGGCTACGTGTGCGCGATCGCCGGCTCGATCGTCGCCGGCGCGCCGATCAAGTGGATCGAGGACCGCTCGGAGAACCTGATGTCGACGGGGTTCGCCCGCGACTACCTGATGAAGGCCGAGATGTGCGCGAAGGACGGGCGCATCACCGGGCTGCGCGTCGACGTCACCGCGGACCACGGCGCGTTCGACAGCACCGCGCAGCCGACCAAGTTCCCGGCCGGCTTCTTCCACATCTGCTGCGGCTCCTACGACCTGCAGGCGTCGCACGTGAAGGTCAAGGCCGTCTACACGAACAAGGCGCCCGGCGGCGTGGCGTACCGCTGCTCGTTCCGCATCACCGAGGCGGTCTACCTCGTGGAGCGGATGGTCGACGCGCTCGCGCTGGAGCTGGGCGAGGACCCGATCGACCTGCGCATGCGCAGCTTCATCGCGCCCGAGCAGTTCCCGTACGAGACGACGACCGGCTGGACCTACGACTCCGGCAACTACGCCGAGACGATGAAGGTCGCGATGGAGATCGCGGGCTACGACGACCTCCGCCGCGAGCAGGCGGAGAAGCGCGCCCGCGGCGAGCTGATGGGGATCGGCGTCTCGTTCTTCACCGAGGGCGTCGGCGCCGGGCCGCGCAAGCACATGGACATCCTCGGGCTGTCGATGAACGACGGCGCCGACCTGCGCGTCCACCCGTCCGGCAAGGCCGTGGTCAGCCTCAGCGCGCAGACCCAGGGCCAGGGCCACGAGACGACGTTCGCGCAGATCGTCGCCGAGGAGCTCGGGATCCCGCCCGAGGACGTCGACGTCCGCCACGGCGACACCGACAAGTCGCCCTACGGCCTCGGCACGTACGGCAGCCGCTCCACCCCGGTCTCCGGCGCGGCGGTCGCGGTCGTCTCGCGCAAGGTCCGCGACAAGGCGCGGCTGATCGCGGCGACGATGCTCGAGGCGCGGCCCGAGGACCTCGCCTGGGAGAAGGGCCGCTGGTACGTCAAGGGCGACCCGGAGCAGGGCGCGCTGATCGAGGACATCGCCGTCCGCGCGTACAGCGGCGAGCCGATGCCGGAGGGCATGGAGGGCGGGCTCGACGCGCAGGTCATCTACGACCCGCCGAACCTGACCTATCCCTACGGCGCCTACATCGCGGTCGTCGACATCGACCCGGAGACCGCCGAGGTCCGCGTCCGCCGCTTCATCGCGGTCGACGACTGCGGCGTCCGGATCAACCCGATGATCGTCGACGGGCAGATCCACGGCGGGCTCGCGGAGGGCGTCGGCATCGCCCTGATGGAGGTCATCTCGTTCGACGCCGACGGCAACTGCCTCAACAGCTCGTTCATGGACTACCTGATCCCGACCGCGCTCGAGTGCCCGGACTTCGAGCTCGGCGCGACGGTCACGCCGTGCCCGCACCACCCGCTCGGCGCGAAGGGGGTCGGCGAGTCGCCGAACGTCGGGTCGCCGCCCGCGATCGTCAACGCCGTCATCGACGCGCTGCACGCGAGCCACGGCGTCACGCACATCGACATGCCCTGCACCCCGGCGCGGGTCTGGGCCGCGATGCAGGGGCGCCCCGAGCCGCCGCAGTGAGCCCGCGTGAGACCACCGGTGAGGCGGCGGGGGAGCTGCGGCATCTCGCGCCGGACGTCGAGACGCTGGCGCAGCGGCTCGCCGGCGTCGACTATCTCGTGGACGAGGGCCTGGCGACGGCGCTGTTCCTGAGCCTCCGCCTCCCCCAGCCGCTGCTGCTCGAGGGCGAGGCGGGCGTCGGCAAGACGGAGGCGGGCAAGGCGCTCGCCGCCGTGCTCGACACGCCGCTGATCCGGCTCCAGTGCTACGACGGGATCGACGCGGCGGAGGCGCTCTACGAGTGGAACTATCCGCGCCAGCTGCTGAGCATCCGGCTCGCCGACGCGAACCGGACGGCGCTGTCCGAGGACGACCTGTTCGGCCCGGACTACCTGATCCGGCGGCCGCTGCTGCGGGCGCTCGAGCATCCGGGGCCGCGCCCGGCGGTCCTGCTGATCGACGAGATCGACCGCGCCGACGACGACTTCGAGGCGTTCCTGCTCGAGCTGCTCGGCGAGGCCGCGGTGACGATCCCCGAGCTGGGCACGGTGCGCGCGACGCACCCGCCGGTGATCGTCCTCACCTCGAACCGCACGCGCGACCTGCACGACGCCGTCAAGCGCCGCTGCCTGTACGAGTGGATCGACTACCCGTCGCCCGAGCGCGAGGTCGAGATCGTCCGCCGGCGCGTCAGGGGCACGTCGGAGTCGCTCGCCGTCCAGGTCGTGACCGCGGTCGCGCGGATGCGCGCGGGCGACGTGCAGAAGCCGCCCGGGATCGCGGAGGCGATCGACTGGCTCGCCGCGCTCGAGCTGCTCGGGGTGGAGACGCTCGACGCGGCCGCGATCGACCGCACGCTCGGCTCCGTGCTCAAGTACGGCGAGGACCAGGACGCGGTCCGCGCCGCCGGCCTCGACCAGCTCGTCGGGAGCGGCGGGTGAAGGTCGAGACCGTCGAGCTCGACCTGCCGGCGGTCGTCGCCGGCTTCGCGCGGCGGCTGCACGCGGCCGGCGTCCCGGTGACGCCGGAGCGCTCGGCGCGGTTCGCCCAGGCGCTCGACCTGGTGCGGCCGGTCGCCCGCCGGCGGCTGTACTGGACGGCGCGCGCGACGCTCGTCTCCGACCCCGCGCAGGTGCGTGCCTTCGACGCCGTGTTCGCCGAGGTGTTCGGGTCGCGGGTGATCGAGCCCGAGGCGGCGCCGGAGGACGAGCGCCGCCGCACGCCCGCCCCGCCCGACGAGCGGCGGGCGGAGAGCCGGTCCGCCGGGGGCGCCGCGCCGCCCGCGCGGCGCCGCGACCGCGGCGATCGCGTCCGGCGAGCGCGGTGCGGCGACCGGCGAGCTCCCCGTCCCCGTGGCGGCGAGCGACGAGGAGCGGCTTCGCGGCAAGCGCTTCGACGCGCTCGAGCCGGGCGAGCTGCTCGCGCTCCAGCGCCTGATGACGCGGCTGCGGCTCGCGGCGCCGATGCGGCGGACGCGGCGCGCCGAGCGCCACCGCCGCGGCGAGCACGTCGACCTGCGGCGCACGCTGCGCGGCAGCCTGCGGACCGGCGGCGACCCGATCCGGCTCGCGTACCGGCGCCGCCGCGTCGTCCGCCGCCGGCTCGTCCTGCTGTGCGACATCTCGGGCTCGATGGAGCCCTACGCGCGCGCATACCTGCAGCTGCTCACGTGCGCGACGAGCGCAGGCCCGGGCACGGAGGCGTTCGTGTTCGCCACGCGGCTCACGCGCGTCACGCGCGCGCTCGCCACGCGCAACCCGGAGCGCGCGCTCCAGCGTGCCGCGGCGGCCGCGCCCGACTGGTCGAGCGGCACCCGGATCGGCGACGCGCTGCGCACGTTCAACGACCGCCACGGGCGCCGCGGGATGGCGCGCGGCGCGGTCGTGGTGATCCTCTCCGACGGCTGGGAGCGCGGCGAGCCCGTGCTCGTCGGGCGCGAGATGGAGCGGCTCGCCCGGCTCGCCTACCGGATCGTGTGGGTCAACCCGCGGGTGAGCGCCGCCGGGTTCGCGCCGCGCGCCGGCGGGATGGCGGCCGCGCTGCCGCACGTCGACGCGCTCGTGAGCGGCCACAGCCTCGACGCGCTCGGCGAGGTCGCCGACGCGATCGCCGCCGAGCGCGGCGCGCCCGCGCCGGTCCCGCCCGCGCCGGAGCCGGAGCCCGAGGAGCCGTGGGCGAGCGCCACGCCGGTGGCCGGCAGCTCGGTCGCGATGCCGAGCGGCTACGGCCCGAGCCGCGGCCGGACGACCCCGGGATGGGAGCGATGAAGACCTGCATCTACCCCGGCTGCGACCGCCCCGCCGTGCCCCCGCACCCGGCCGGCGGCCCGCAGCCCGCGTTCTGCGATCGCGAGGACCACAACGCGCTGACCGCGCATCGCGAGCGGATGCGGCTCGAGCGCGAGCAGGCCACCGACGACGAGAGGAGTCCCAGCCATGGCTGACGAGGCGTACCGAGCCGTGTTCCTCCGGGTCCACCCGACCGGGAAGATGGTCCTCAGCCTCACCACCGAGGCCGACGGCAACGAGGCGCGCTACGCCGAGCTGGTCGGCGACGCGCTCGGCGTCCCGCCGCTCGACGTCAAGGTCGTCCCGGCCGACGAGAACCGCTTCGGCCAGCGGGCACGGCTTCAACACGAGCCCGTCCGGCGCCACCGCGGGCGCGATCGCCGGCGCGGCGGAGAAGATCCGCGCCAAGGCGCAGCTGCTCGCGGGCGCCGCGCTCGAGACGCCGGCCGACGGGCTGCACTGGGACGACGGCGCGTTCGTCGGCGACGCCGGCGCGCAGACGATCGCCGAGCTCGCGCTCTACGCGCACGGCACCGGGGCGCTGCCGCCGGGCGTCGAGGGCGGGCTCGACGCGCAGACCGTCTACCGGGACGAGGGATGATCCGGCTCGGGCCCGAGCACGGCCGGCTCACGGTCCACACCGGCCGCGCCGGCGCGATCGCCAAGGTCGGCCACGACCTCGACCTCGAGGTCACCCGCTGGGAGGCGACGTTCGCCGACGACGCGGTCGCGCTGACCGCCGACCCGGCGTCGCTGCGCGTCGAGGGCGGCAGCGGCGGGGTGACCCCGCTCGGCGACGACGAGAAGCGCGGGATCGCGCAGACGATCCGCGACGAGGTCCTCAAGGACGGCACGATCGCCTTCACCTCCAGCCGCGTCACCCCGCGCGACGGCGGCCTCGACGTCGAGGGCGAGCTCGACCTCCTCGGCGTCCGCGGGCCGATCGCGTTCGGGCTCGAGCTCGACGCCGGCCACCTCACCGGCCGCGCCACCGTCAAGCAGTCCGCCTGGCGCATCACCCCGTACTCGGCGCTGTTCGGCACCCTCAAGGTCGCCGACCAGGTCGACGTCGCGATCGACGCCACCCTCCCGAAGGAGTCCGACGATGGTTGAGCTCGACCACAGCTTCGAGACCGGCAAGCCCACCGACTACAACTGGGACGCGATCCTCGACCTCGAGCGCGTGATCCCGTGCGTCGAGGGCGGCAAGGTGCTCGAGCGCACGAGCCCCGAGCAGGCCAAGGCCGAGATCAAGGTCAAGATGGGCGCGATGTCGATGACGTTCAAGGGGACGGTCGACGTCGCAGAGCGCGACGACGCGGCGCACACCGCGGTGCTGCGGATCAAGTCGCGCGACACCGGGGGATCGGGCTACGCGAACGCCGACGTCACGTTCGCGCTGAACGACGGCGGCGGCACGATCCACACCGCGGCGCAGATCAGCGGCAAGGCCGCGTCGATGGGCGAGGGCGTCGTGAGCACGGTGCTCGACGCGCTGATCAAGGACTTCACGCAGAAGCTGGCGGCGATCTAGTGGAGCGGTCCGCGGGTCGTCATGCGGCGCACGCGCCCGGGCGAGGTCCCGCCCGACGGCGCGACCGCGCTCCAGGACGACCCGGACCGTCCGGTGTTCCGCGGCAACGGCCCGTCGGACTACGTCTGCGTCGAGTGCGGCAACGTGCTCGCCAGCGGCATGGGGATGGAGCAGATGACCAAGCGCGTCCGCGTCCGCTGCGGCCGCTGCCGGACGGTCAACGTCGCGGTCGCTCGACGCGAAGGGCGAGACGTGAGCGAGCGCCCGATCGGGTTCGGCCCGCTGCGCCGCAAGGAGGACGCGCGCTTCATCCGCGGCCGCGGCCGCTACGTCGACGACGTGGCGCTGACCGGGATGCTCCACGGCGCCGTCCTGCGCAGCCCGCTCGCGCACGCGCGGATCGTCTCGATCGACACCTCGGCCGCGCTGCACCACCCGAAGGTGCACGCGGTGCTCACCGGCGCCGACCTCGAGGCGCGGGGCATGGCCTGGATGCCGACGCTGTCGGCCGACACGCAGGCGGTGCTCGCCACCGACAAGGTGCGCTTCCAGGGGCAGGAGGTCGCGTTCGTGATCGCCGACGACCGCTACTCCGCGCGCGACGCGCTCGAGCTGATCGACGTCGAGTACGAGCCGCTGCCGGTCGTGGTCGACGCCCGCGCCGCGCTCGAGCCGGACGCGCCGGTGATCCGCGACGACCACGCCGGCCGCGCCGACAACCACATCTTCGACTGGGAGTCCGGCGACGCGGCGGCGACCGAGGCCGCGTTCGCGGGCGCCGACGTCGTCGTCGAGCAGGCGATGGTCTTCCCGCGCTCGCACCCGGCGCCGATGGAGACGTGCGGCGCGATCGCCGACTTCGACCGCGTCGACGGCAAGCTCACGGTCTGGTGCACGACGCAGGCGCCGCACGCGCACCGGACGCTCTACGCGCTCGTCACCGGCCTGCCGGAGCACAAGATCCGCGTCATCTCGCCGGACGTCGGCGGCGGCTTCGGCAACAAGGTCCCGGTCTACCCCGGCTACGTCTGCGCGATGGCCGCGACGATGCTGCTCGGCCGGCCGGTGAAGTGGATGGAGGACCGCTCGGAGAACCTGATGTCGACCGGGTTCGCGCGCGACTACGCGATGCACGGCCGGATCGCCGCCACGCGCGAGGGGAAGATCCTCGCCGTCTCCGTCGACGTGATCGCCGACCACGGGGCGTTCAACGCCACCGCGCAGCCGACCGCCTACCCGGCCGGGTTCTTCAGCGTCTTCACGGGCTCCTACGACGTCGCCGCGGCGCACTGCCGCGTCACCGGCGCGTACACGAACAAGGCGCCCGGCGGCGTCGCGTACGCGTGCTCGTTCCGGATCGCCGAGGCGGTCTACCTGGTCGAGCGCACGGTCGACTGCCTGGCGCGCGAGCTGGGGATCGACCCGGTCGCGCTGCGGCTCGCGAACCTCCTGCGCCCGGACCAGTTCCCGTACGTGAGCAAGACCGGCTGGACCTACGACTCCGGCGACTACGAGCGCGCGCTGCGGATGGCGCTCGAGCGCGCGGGCTACGACGAGCTGCGGCAGGAGCAGGCCGAGAAGCGGGCCCGCGGCGAGCTGATGGGGATCGGCGTGTCGTTCTTCACCGAGGCGGTCGGCGCCGGCCCGCGCCGCCACATGGACATGGTCGGGCTCGCGATGAACGACGGCGCCGCGCTGCGCGTCTCCCCCACCGGGACCGCGCAGCTCGGGATCAGCGTCCAGACGCAGGGCCAGGGCCACGAGACGACGTTCGCCCAGATCGTCGCGCACGAGCTCGGGATCCCGCCCGAGGACGTCGAGGTCGTGCACGGCGACACCGACGCGACGCCGTACGGGCTCGGCACCTACGGGTCGCGCTCCACCCCGGTGAGCGGCGCGGCGACCGCGCTGGCCGCCCGCAAGGTGCGCGAGCGCGCGCGGATCGTCGCCTCCGCGATGCTCGAGGTCGCGCCGGAGGACCTCGTGTGGGAGCACGGGCCCGCCGGCCCGCTGGGCCGTCGTGGGCGACCCCGAGCAGGGCGTCACGATCCCCGAGATCGCGCGCGCCGCGCGCGGCCCGATCGACCTGCCCGACGGCGTCGAGGCGGGTCTCGACGCCGAGGCGGTCTACGACCCGCCGAACCTGACGTTCCCGTTCGGCGCCTACGTCTGCGTCGTCGACGTCGACCCGGGCACCGCCGCGGTGACCGTCCGCCGGTTCGTCGCGGTCGACGACTGCGGCACGCGGATCAACCCGATGATCGTCGAGGGGCAGATCCACGGCGGGCTGACCGACGGCGTCGGGATGGCGCTGATGGAGACGATCGCCTTCGACGAGCAGGGCAACTGCCTCGGCGGGTCGCTGATGGACTACCTGATCCCGACCGCGGTCGAGGTGCCCGACTGGGAGACGGACTTCACCGTCACCCCGTCGCCGCACCACCCGCTCGGCGCGAAGGGGATCGGCGAGTCGGCGACCGTCGGGTCGCCGCCGGCGATCGTCAACGCGATCTGCGACGCGCTGGCGCCCCTCGGCGTCCGGCACGTGGACATGCCGTGCACGCCCTCGCGGGTGTGGGAGGCGATGATGCGGGAAGGGAGGCCGGCCGGATGATCAAGGGCGAGCTGATGCGACGGATGGAGGAGCTGCGTTCCGCGCGGACGCCGTTCGTGACCGCGACCGTGGTGCGCGCGGCGAAGCCGACGAGCGTCCGGCCGGGCGACGCGGCGCTGGTGCTCGAGGACGGGACGATCGACGGGTTCGTCGGCGGCGTCTGCGCCCAGGCGTCGGTGCGGCTGCACGCCGCGCGCGTGCTGGAGACCGGCGACGCGGTGCTGCTGCGGCTCGAGCCGGGGACGCCGCCGGGCGACGGCGAGCCGTGCACGCACGACGGGGTGATCGTGGCCCACAACCCGTGCCTCAGCGGCGGCTCGCTGGAGATCTTCCTCGACCCGCAGCTCGCCGCGCCGCGCGTCGTCGTGGTGGGCGACACGCCGATCGCGCGCGCGGTCGAGGAGGTCGCGCGCGCCGCCGGCTACGACGTCGCGCGCAGCGCGGCGGGCGACGTCGCGCCGGTCGCGTCGGACGCGGCGCTGATCGTCGCGTCGCACGGCAGCGACGAGGAGGCGGCGCTCGCGGCGGCGCTGGAGGCGGGCGTCGGCTACGTCGGGCTCGTGGCCAGCACGGCGCGCGGCGCCGCGGTGCGCGACTCGCTCGACGTGCCGGACGCGCTGCGGGCGCTGGTCCACACGCCCGCCGGGCTCGACATCGGCGCGCGGGCGCCGAGCGACGTGGCGATCTCGATCCTCGCCGAGCTGGTGGCCGAGCGCACGGCGCACCCGCCGGAGACCGCGCCGGCGCCGGCGCTCGCGGTGGCGATCGACCCGGTCTGCGGGATGGAGGTCGCGGTCAGCGACGCCTCGGTGCACCTCGACCTCGGCGGCGAGCGCTTCTACTTCTGCTGCGAGGGATGCCGCGAGCGGTTCGCGGCCGAGCATGCCGCCGCGCGCTGACGAGCGGGTCGCGGGGCTCGTCCTCGCGGCGGGCGGCTCGCGCCGGCTCGGGCAGCCCAAGCAGCTGCTGCCCTACCGCGGCGGGACGCTGCTCGGCCACGTCCTCGACACGGCGCGCGCGTGCGCGTTCGACCAGCTCGTCTGCGTGGTCGGCGGCGGCGCCGAGGGCGTGCGCGGGCAGGTCGACCTGACCGGCGCCGACGTGGTCGAGAACCGCGCGTTCGGCGAGGGCTGCTCCTCCTCGATCGCCGCCGCGCTCGGCGCGGTCGAGCCCGGCCTGCGACGTGCTCGTGCTGCTGCTCGGCGACCAGCCCGGCGTGACCGCGGCGACCGTCGCCGCGCTGGTCGCCGGCCGCGGCGACGCGCCGCTCGCGGCGTGCCGCTACGACGACGGCCGCGGGCACCCGCTCGCGTTCGCGCGCGGCGTCTTCGGCGAGCTCGCGTCGCTGCACGGCGACAAGGGCGTCTGGAAGCTGATGGACCGCTACGGCGACGCGGTCGCCGACGTGCCGGTGCCGGGCCCGATCCCGCGCGACGTCGACACGTGGGAGGACTACGAGGCCGTGCTCCGGGATCCCAGTCCTACCGGGCCGGTCGACGTGTAGGCGCGGTGTCGCGCGTCGGGTCCGGATGCTTCGCCCGGAGTGTTGACGGCCGCTCCGGGGCAGAGGAACGGCCGTCAACCACGGAACGCGCCGTGGCTCATCGTTCTGTTGCCTTGGTCTCGTCAGCCGGCGTGGCGGGGGGGGAGCGCCGAAGGTGCGCAGGACGTGTTCGAGCGTCGAGGCGAGCAGCTCGTGTGTCGCGTCGCGGGTCGCCTCCCCGTGCAGCCAGCGTCGTGTCGCGGCGCGGTTCAGCGCGGTCCAGCACTCGAGCGCGTGACGCAGTCGCGGGGAGTCTGCGGCGAGGTCGGGGTGAAAGATGGTGAGCAGCGCGACGGCGCGGCCCAGCAGTTCGGCGACGTCGGCGTCGGTGACGTCCTCGCCGTGCGCGCTGGTGGCGAGCCAGATCGTGCGGTTCGCCTCGGTCCAGTCGAGCCAGCGCGACACGGTGTCGGCCACGCGCGCACGGGCGCTGCTGCCCACGGGCAGCCGCAGTTCGTCCTCGCGCTGGTTGCCGAGCCGCCTGAGCAGCGCGACGTAGAGCTCGTCGCGGCCGCCGAAGTAGTGGTGCACGAGCCCGCGGGTGACGCCGGCGGCGCTCGCGACGTCCTCGATCGAGACCTCGTCGTAGGGGCGTTCGGCGAGCAGCGCGCCGGCGGCGTCGAGGATCTGGTCGCGCCGCTGCCCGGGGTCGAGGCGGCTGTACTTCGGCAGGGTCATAAGTTGTCCTCGGGTTGTTGGCGATCCGTCAAGAGCTTGTTATCATAGCGCCAACACAGCGCCGCGGATTCACGTCCTCGTGCACATGAAGCGCTGACGAAGCATCCCTCCGGACGGGCCTGTCTGTGGGCCGTTCACGGGGACAGCGCTGCGGGAAGTGACCGGCAACCGCACGCACCCACCCGAGCACGCCCGCCGTTCAGGCGGTGCTCCGCGACGAGTACGGACGCCCGGCGGTCTGTCAGAGGCCGCCGGGCGGTCGCGTATCCGCGCCTCCTGAGCGAGCCGCGGCAGACCGCCTCCACACCCGGGAGGACTACGAGGCCGTGCGGCGCTAGTGGGCGACGGCGGGCTCGCCCGCCGGCTGCTGGATCTTGATCGAGGGCATGATCACCGCGACGACCACGGCGCCGAAGGCGAACACGCCGGCCGCGACCCAGAACGCGACCGTGTAGCCGTGCACCGCGGCCTCGGCCGCCACGGCCGGCGTGCGCGGCTTGCCGCTCGCGTACGCGGTCGACCGCGCTGGCGAAGATCGAGCTCAGCAGCGCGGTGCCGATCGAGCCGCCGACCTGCTGCATCGTGTTGACCATCGCGGACGCCACGCCGCTGTCCTCCGGGGCGACGCCGTACGTCGCGGTCGCGAACCCCGGCGCGAAGATGTTCCCCAGCCCGATGCCCATGATGATCAGCGCGGGCATGACGTGGCCGACGTAGCTCGAGGTCGGCGAGATCTGGGCGAGCCAGACCATCGCGACCGCCCCCAGCACCATGCCGAGGATCAGCAGCGGGCGCGGGCCGACGCGGTTGAGGAAGCGGATGTTCACCGACGTCGCGGTGATCATGATCGCGGCGGTCATCGGCAGGAACGCGAGGCCCGTCTCGATCGGCGAGAAGCCCTTCGTCTGCTGGAGGTAGTAGGTCAGGAAGAGGAAGACGGCGAACAGCGCGATGCCCGAGATCCCGATCGCCAGGAACGACCCGCCGCGCGTCCGGTCGGTGACCACCCGCAGCGGGAGCAGCGGGTGCGCGACCCGCGCCTCGATGACCGCGAACGCGGTCAGCAGCACGACCGCGGCGGCGAGCATGAAGATCGTGACCGGATGGCCCCACGAGTTCGTCTCGGAGTTCGAGAAGCCGTAGACGAGCGCGAACAGGCCCGCGGTCGCGGTCACCGTGCCGAGCCAGTCGATCGGGGGCCGGTCCGCCAGCGCCTGGTTGACCAGCAGCCGCAGCGCCGCGACGGCGGTCGGGAGCGCGAACAGCAGGTTGACGTACAGGCACCAGCGCCACGTCAGCCACTCGGTGAGGATCCCGCCGAGCAGGAGCCCGACCGCCGCGCCGCCGCCCGCGATCGCGCCGTAGATGCCGAACGCCTTCCCGCGCTCGCCCGCGTCGACGAAGATCGTCGAGAGCAGCGCCAGCGCGGCGGGCGCGAGCAGCGCCCCGAACGCGCCCTGCGCCGCCCGCGCGGCGACGAGCACCGCGAACGAGCCGGCGGCGCCGCCGATCGCCGAGGCGACGGCGAACCCGATCAGGCCGCCGATGAACGCCCACTTGCGCCCGAACAGGTCGCCGAGCCGGCCGCCGACGAGCAGCAGCGAGCCGAACGCCAGCGCGTAGGCCGTGATCACCCACTGGCGCAGGTCGTCGTCGAACCCGAGGTCCTCCTGGGCGCTCGGCAGCGCGATGTTCACGATCGTCGAGTCGAGCACGACCATGAGCTGGGCGATCGCGACGACGCCGAGGATCAGCCAGCGCTTCTCGTGATGGGGATTGCTGTCTGGGGAGGACACGGCCGGCGACGCTACCAGTCCGCTCCGGGCGCGGGTCCGGACCCGGCGCGTCATCATGGCCGGCATGGCCACCACCGCACCCGGGAGCCGCACGCTCCCAGACACCAGCCGGTTCCGCCGTCAGGCGTTCATCGACGGCGCCTTCGTCGACGCCGCCTCGGGCGCGACCTTCGCGTGCGTGAGCCCGGTCTCCGGCGAGACGCTGTTCGACGTCGCGGCGTGCGACGGCGAGGACGTCGACCGCGCGGTGGCGGTCGCCCGGCGCACCTTCGAGTCCGGCACGTGGTCGCGGCTCGCCCCGCGCGAGCGCCGCACCGTCCTCCTGCGCCTGGCCGACCTGATCGAGCGCGACCGCGACCGGCTCGCGCTGATGATCACGCTCGACATGGGCAAGCCGATCAGCGGCGCGCAGGGCGAGGTCGACGGCGCGGCGGCGTACTTCCGCTACTTCGCCGAGGCGGTCGACAAGGTCTACGGCGAGGTCGGGCCGACCGGGCCGTCGGCGTTCACGTTCGTCACGCGCGAGGCGATCGGCGTGGTCGGGCTCGTGGTGCCGTGGAACTACCCGATCCTGATGCCGACCTGGAAGCTGGGCCCGGCGCTGGCGACCGGCAACTCGATCGTCCTCAAGCCCGCCGAGCAGTCGCCGATCGTCCCGCTCGCGCTCGCCGAGCTGGCCGCGGAGGCGGGCGTGCCCGACGGCGTGCTCAACGTCCTCCCCGGCTTCGGCGAGACCGCCGGCCAGGCGCTCGGCCGCCACATGGACGTCGACAAGCTCGCCTTCACCGGCTCGAGCGAGGTCGGGAAGCTGTTCCTCGTCTACGCCGGCGAGTCGAACATGAAGAGCGTCCAGCTCGAGTGCGGCGGCAAGTCGCCCAACGTGGTGTTCGACGACGTGCCGGACGTCGAGCTCGCGGTGGCCCAGGCGGCCGAGGGCATCTTCGGCAACTCGGGCCAGGTCTGCAGCGCGGGCTCGCGGCTGCTGCTGCAGGAGTCGATCGCCGACGAGGTGCTCGAGAAGCTCGCCGCCGAGGCCGGCGAAGTGGCAGCCGGGCGACCCGCTCGACCCGGCCACGCGGATGGGCTCGATGGTCGACGAGACGCAGATGGACCGCGTGCTCGGCTACATCGGCACCGGCGCCTCCGAGGGCGCCGAGCTGCGGCTGGGCGGCGGCCGCGCGCGCGAGGAGACCGGCGGCTTCTACGTCGAGCCGACGATCTTCGCCGGCGCGCGCAACGACATGCGGATCGCGCAGGAGGAGATCTTCGGCCCCGTCGTCACCGCGATCCCGTTCGGCTCCGAGGCCGACGGCGTGCGGATCGCCAACGACACGGTCTACGGCCTCTCCTCCGCCGTCTGGACGCGCGACATCAACAAGGCCCACCGCTTCGCGCGCTCGATCCGCGCCGGGACGGTGTGCATCAACTGCTACGACTGGGGCGACAACTCGCTCCCGTTCGGCGGCTACAAGCAGTCGGGCATCGGGCGCGACAAGTCGCTGCACGCGCTCGAGAACTACACGCAGCTCAAGACGACCTACATCAACGTCCTCGAGGGCTAGCGACGCGCCGGCGCGCGCCGACGCCGCCGGCCGCCACCGCGAGGGCGGCGGCGCCGGCGAGCGCGGCGGCGAGCAGGAAGCCGAGCTCGTAGCCAGACACCTCGGCGGCGCGGCCGCCGCCCAGCGCGGCCGTCCGCGCGGCCGTGACCGGGACGACGATCGCGAGCCCGAGCGCGGTGCCGAGCTGGGCGCTCGTCGCGAGCAGGCCGGAGGCGAAGCCCTGGTGGGCGCCGTCGAGCGCCTCGGTCCCGCGCAGCGTCGACGCGACCGACGCGAGGCCGAGCCCGGCGCCGAGCAGCACGAAGCCGCCCGCGAGCGAGGGCAGCGCCGCCGTGCCCGGGGCAATCGCGAGCAGGGCGAGCGCGCCGCCGGCGACGCCGGCCAGGCCGCCGGCCATCGTGGCGCGCGCGCCGGCCGCGGCGACCACGCGCGGGCCGAGCAGCGAGCCGGCCACGACGGCGAGGTTGAACGGCGGGAAGAGCAGTCCCGCGGCGGCCGGCGAGAGCCCGAGCACCTGCTGGGCGTGCAGCGTGCAGAGCCACATCGGCGGCGTGGTGGTCGCGGTCAGGGCCAGCGCGACCAGGTTCGGCGTCGCCACGCCCGGCCGTCGCAGCAGCGCCCGGTCCAGCAGCGGGTCCGGCGCGCGCGCCTCGGCGCGCCACAGGACGGCGAGCGCCACCGCCGCCGTCCCGAGCGCCGCGAGCGTCGCACCGGCGCGCGGCCCGCTCGACTCGGCGAGCGTGAACGTGAGCAGCAGCGCGGTCAGGCCGAGCGTGACGAGCAGCGCACCCGCCGCGTCGGCCCGGGGCGCGGACGGGTCGCGCGATTCGCGCAGCGCCCGCGGCGCGAGCAGCGCGGCGGCGACGCACAGCGGCACGTTGACGAGGAAGACCCAGCGCCAGCCGAGCGACCCCGGTCAGGACGCCGCCGAGCACCCACCCGCCGGCGCCGCCGCCGGCCGCGGCCGCCGTCCACCAGCCGAGCGCCCGTGCCCGCGCGGGGCCGTCCGGCCGGGCGGCCGTGACCAGCGCGAGCGCGGCGGGCGAGACGAGCGCGGCGCCGAGCCCCTGGACCGCCCGTGCGGCGAGCAGCGCGGCGCCGCCCGGCGCGAGCCCGCAGGCCAGCGACGCGGCGGCGAACAGCAGCAGGCCGGCGCCGAACGCGCGCCGGCGCCCGATCCGGTCCGCCAGCCGCCCGGCGGCGAGCAGGCAGCCGCCGAAGACCAGCGTGTACGCCGTCAGCACCCAGCCGAGCGCGGTCGTCGAGAGGCCGAGGTCGGCCTGCATGGCCGGCAGCGCGATGGCGACGATCGTGACGTCGAGGACGATCACGAACTGCGCGACGCAGGGCAGGGCGACGGGCATGCGACGACCGTCCCCGGCAATTGTTACCCTCAAACGGGCATATGGTGGAAACACGACCACCCACCGCGGCGACGATGCGGCTCGACGGCGGGCACCCCGCGCTCGACCTCGTCAACACGATCTACGGCCAGGTCGGCGAGCCGCCCGAGCACGACGTGCTGGCCGGCCCGGCCGACCTCGTCACGTTCGCGCGGCGCGTGGGCCTCGGCGACGCGCCGCCCGCCCCCGGACGCGCTGGCGGCCGCGCGCCGCCTCCGCGACGCGCTCGACGCGCTGCTCCGCGCGCAGCTGGCGGGCGAACCGCCGCCGGCCGGCCCGCGCGCCGCCGTCGAGGCCGCCGCGCGCGCGGCGCTCGCCGCGGGGACGCTCGTCCCGGGCGCCGGCTGGACGTTCCCGGCCGGGGACGCGGCGACGCCCGTGCACCGGCTCGCGCTCGCCGCCACGGACCTGCTCGCCGACGCGGAGGAGCTCGCCCGCCTGCACGTCTGCGCCGGCTGCTGCTGGCTCTTCCTCGACCACTCGCGCGGGACGACGCGGCGCTGGTGCTCGATGGCCGACTGCGGGACCGAGGCGAAGAAGCGCCGCTACGTCGCGCGGCGCCGCGCGGCCCGGCTCACGCCTGGCGGGCGGGGCGGTTGAGCGTCTCGCGCGGCGGGATGCCCTCGCGCAGCTCCTTCTCGCGCTCGATCTCCGCGTTGAGCTCGGCGCCGAACAGCAGCGCGATGTTGGTCAGCCAGATCCACCCCACGAGCACGATCGCGCCCGCGAACGCGCCGTAGACGGCGCCGACGTCCGCGACGCTCGAGATGTAGGTCGAGAAGCCCCACGACGCGGCGAGCCACAGCAGCACGCCGGCGGCCGCGCCCGGCGTGACCCAGTGCCATGCCCGCTGCTCGACGTCGGGGGTGATGTAGTAGATGAACGAGAAGCCGAGCATCGCGCTCAGCAGCGCCGCCGGGCCAGCGGACGATAGCCCAGACGTCCGCCGCCTCCGGCCCGAGCCCGATGAAGCCGAGCAGGTCCTCCGCGAAGCCGCCGCCGACGAAGACGAGGATCCCCGTCACGAGGCCGAGCGCGAGCAGTACGATCGTCGAGCCGACGTCGATGAGCTTGCGGCGGAAGAAGCTGCGTCCGCCGTCGACCTCGAAGACGACGTTGAGCGCCCGCCGGCACGCCTCGAGCACCCCGGTCGTGCCGTAGAACGCGATCACGACGCTGATGACGAGCGCGGTCGCCGCCGTGCCCTTGTGCTGCAGCGCCTGCTCGAGCGACCGGTCGAGCGCGGTCACCAGCGAGTCCGGCGCGACCTCGTGGAGGTAGCCGATGATCGCGTCGTACGTCTCCGGGTACTGCCCGATCAGCCCGAGCAGCGAGAGCCCGAGCAGGACGGCGGGGAACAGCGACATCAGCCCGTAGTACGTCAGCGCCGCGGCGTGGTGGGTCATCTGGTCGTCGTAGAACGCCACGAGCGTCCGCTTGACCACCCCGGTCGCGCCCCGCTCCGCGTGCGCCCGCATTCCCACGCTCCGGGGCATACCCGGCGCCGCGGCTTCCAGTCGGGCGCGCCGCGGCGCCGGGCGGCTCAGCAGCCGATCACGGCCCGGATCCGGTTCGCCCCCGCGATCAGCTCCGCGGCCGTCGCGGCCGGGAGCCGGGCGCCCTGCCGCTCGACCGCCGCGACGAACGCGCGCAGCTCGCTGCACGCGTCGTCGGTCGCCCCGGCGGCGAGCGACGACGCCACCGTCGCCAGCTTCGAGCCGCAGGCTCTGGCGCACGGTCACGGGGCACGTCCGCGGCCGCGGCGAGCCGCGCGCGCAGCGCGTCGAGCTGCTCGTCGGCGCCGCGGACGTGGACCACGAACGTGCCGGTCGCCCGGTTCCCCGCGGCGTCCGTCGCCGAGCAGTCCACCGTCGTGTCGCCGATCGCGAACGTCGCGCCGGATGCCGGGTCGCAGCTCACCGCCGGCGCGGGGTCCGTCTCGTCGGTGGCCGTGACCTCATACTCGACCGCCGCGCCGGACGGCGAGGTCGCGTCGGCGACGACGTCGTCCGGCAGCCGCAGCACCGGCGCCGTGTCGTCCCCGCCGGCGACCGGTCGCCGGAACACGTCGATCGCGCCGTTCGTGTCGCCGTCGACCAGCGACGGCATCGTGGACCCGAAGGCGACCCAGGCGCCGTCGGCGCTGATCGACGGGAAGAGACTGAAGTCGTCCCCTCCCTGCCCGATGGTCATCGCCCGCGTCGTCTGGGCGACCGTGTCGCGCACGACGACGTCGATCGCGCCGAAGACGTGCCCGGGGTAGAGGTTGTTCGCGCCGGTGTGGAACGCGACCAGGCGGCCGTCGCCGCTGATCGACGGGCCGTAGCTGTCGTCGCCGCAGCCGGCCGCGCCCGCGGCGTCGACCGACGCGACGCTCGTGGTCCCGCTCTCCTGGTCGTGGACGAAGACCTGCAGGACGGATCCGGAGACGCCCGGCACGAGGTCGCGGGCGTCGGAGGTGAACACCACGTAGCGCCCGTCGGCCGAGATCGCCGTGTCGTCCGCGCGCCGCCGCGGCTCCTCGATCTGACCGCCGTCGGAGCGCACGGAGACCCGCGTGGTCGTGTCGAGCTCGCGGTCGCGCACGAACGCGTCCTCGCTGATGTTCGTGTCCCCCGCGACGAGCTCGTCGCTCGCCGACGCGAACGCGACGAAGCGGCCGTCGGCCGACACCGAGGGCCGGTAGCTCGGACCCGTCTGGACCGACCCGCCGTCGAAGTGGACCGACAGCCATTCGGTGGCGCCGCTGTCCAGGTCGTGGGCGTAGACGCCCGCGTCGGAGCACCGACCGCCCGGGCACGAAGTTCGATGCGCCGGAGAAGAACGCGACCACCCGGCCGTCCGCCGAGATCGCCGGATCGAAGCTGTTGGAGTCGCCCTCCGAGCCGTCCGTGGCGACGCTCACCCGCCGGGTCGTCCCGGCCGCGCGGTCGCGGACGAACACGTCGACGAAGCCGTTGGCGTCGCCCGCGACGAGGTCGGCGGCGTCCGAGCCGAAGGCGACGAGCCGGCCGTCCCCGGAGATCGCGGGCGACGCGCACTGGAAGCCGTCCTCGCTCTGCCCGCCGCCGGACCGCAGCGACACGCGCTCCGTCGTCCCCGACTGCGCGTCGCGGACGAACGTGTCGCAGCGGCCGTTCGTGTCCCCGGCGACGAGGTTCGACGCGTTCGAGACGAATGCCGTGAAGCGCCCGTCCGCGGACGTCGACGGCGCGTAGCTCCCGCCGTCGCCCTGCGCGCCGCCGGAGGACACCGACAAGCGCTCGAAGGTCGCGGCGCTCGCGCCGGACGCCTGCACGAGCAGCAACACGAGCACCGCCGCGAACGCCGCGACGACGCGGACCACACCAACGACCATCGTCCCCTCCCCGACCCGGATGAAGCGGCGAGTATGTCTCGCGGCGCAAGGGGGCGTCAGGGGGTCGGTAAGGAAACGATCCTCGACCGCTCGAGATGCCTTGATGGGGCGTGCTTCGCGCGCGTCAACCGACGTTGACTACAGCCGGTCGTCGGCCGGGAATGCGGGACGGCCCGGGCGGCGTCCCGTAGGCGATGGGACGTGAAGCCGCCCCCGTGCATCTCGAGCTGGCGCAGCGCTTCCCCGTGCCGGCGGAGGACGGGTTCGCCTACATCACCGATCCGCGCCACTGGCCCGAGTTCTGGCCGCGGCTGGTCCGGATCGTCGACGCCGGCCGCTGGCGCGAGCCGGGTGATCGCGCCGCGCTGATCCTGCGGCTGGCCGGTCGCGAGGTCGAGCTGCAGATGACGCTGGTGCGGTTCGAGCCGCCGCGGCTGGTCGAGTACACCAGCACCCAGCGCGGCCTGCCCGCGGCGCGCCACTGGCGGCACTTCGAGCAGATCGGCGACGAGCTGCACTACCGCATCGCGGTCGAGTACACCCCGCGGGGCGGATGGCGGCGCGCCTTCGACCAGGTGATCGTGCGCAGGGCGATCGCGCGCAGCATGCGCGAGACGCTCGCCAACCTCGATCGCCGGTTCCGCGAGCAGGCGAGCGCCCGCTGAGCCCGCGCTACGCCGGCGCGACGGGCTCGAAGACGTGCTCCGCGCCGCCGGGGGAGATCACGATCAACCCGATCAGATCGCGCTCGCCGGAGTTCCAGGCGGTGTGCGTCGTCCCCCGCGGGACGAACACGAAGTCCCCGCCGTGGCCACGACCTCGCGGTCGCCGAGCAGGAACGTGCATTCGCCGTCCGCGACGTGGAACGCCTCGTCGGTGTGCGGATGCCGATGGAACGGCGGTGCCGGCTGGCCGGCCGGGATGCGACCCGACGAGCACCCGGTAGGCGTCGCCGATCTCCGCCGGACCGAACTCGACGGGCTCCGGCTCCCGGGCCGAGTGGATGAGCGTGCAGCCGTTGATGGTCTCCATGCTCGCGACCCTAGTCCGGGCCGCGCGGCGTGTCAGCAGCCCGAGCGGTGCTTCTTGAACAGCAGCGCCATGCCCGATCCGCTGCCGGAACTCGTAGACCAGGCGGCTCCTCGACGTTCACGCGATCAGGAGCCGGTGACGTTGTCGATGTCCGAGCCGAGAACGATGCGGCCCGGTGAACTCCGCGCTGTCGGGATCGTCGTTGCGGGCGAACAGGAACGTCTCGCCGTCGTCGGTGGAGCCGACCAGGTGCTGCTTGCCCTCGCCGTCCTCGGCGATCATCAGCCCGCCGTACGCGGACACGGTGATGTTGTCCGGGCCGTCGGGATCGTTGTCCTGGTCGCGCGGGGTGTAGACGAAGTGCAGCTTGAGCTCGATCGTGTCCTCGTCCGGGTCCAGGAACCACACCTGCCCGTCGTGCTGCGCGGCGCTCCCGTCCGCGAAGCGCGCGTAGGAGCAGACGAAGTAGGCGCCGCCGTCGCCCCACCACATGCCTTCGAGCTTGCGGCTGCGCGTGATCTGGTCGTCGGTGAACTGCTTCCGCGTCGACACCGTCCTGGCGTCGCGGTCCGGGACCGTCACCCATTCGGCGTTGTAGGTCGTGCCGTGCTGGGTGGCGACCGACAGGTCCGGCACGTGGGCGCCGCGGCGCGTGCTCGCCTTGAGCGCCTCGAGCGTCCCCGCGTCGTCGGCGAGCCGCCGCAGCGACCCCTTCCGGAGCGGTGTGCTGCGGTCGGGCGGCGTGAAGCGGTAGAGCAGGCCGTTCGGGTTGCCGGCGTCCTCGGTGAGGTAGATCCGGCCGGTGCCCGGGTCGACGACGAGCGCCTCGTGGGCGTAGCGGCCGAGCGCCTTGATCGGCTTGGGGTCGCGATTGGCGTCCTGGTCGTACGGGTCGACCTCGAAGACGTAGCCGTGCGGCTTGGTCTGGCCGGTCAGCCCCTCGGACTCCTCGCAGGTGAGCCAGGTGCCCCACGGCGACCGCCCGCCGGCGCAGTTGTTCTGCGTGCCGGCGAGGCTGACGTACTGGCGGATCCGCTCGCCGTCGCGGTCGACCTCGATCGTCGTGGTGCCGCCGCCCGCCGCCGGGTCGTAGACGAATCCCTCGACGTGCGGGACCGGGTGGGCCTCGCCGCCGCCCACCTCGTGGTTGTTGACCAGGACGCTGCCGCCGCGCCGCCCCGGGAAGCTCGCCGTCCCGTCGGGATCCGACGGCGTCGGCTCGCCGGTCTCGAGCGTCGTGACCCCGCTCTGGGCGACGATCGAATAGCTGAACCCCTCGGGCAGCGCCAGCAGTCCTGCCGGGTCGTCCACGAGCGGCCCGTAACCGATCGCGGGCGGCCGCTGCCGCACGCCGTGGCCCAGCGCGTCGGAGCCGAACAGCCCGTTGAGGCTGCCCGTCAGCGCGATGCCGAGGCCGGCCGCCGAACGGCCCAGCATCGACCGGCGCGACAGGCCGCTCGTCTCGTCCTGCGGAAGCTCGTGCTGCGACGTCGCCATTGCGGGCCTTCCCGATCGATCGCGGTTCCGATCCGCGCACCATGCAGACGGGGGTGTGGCCTCGTGTGACCAGGACGTGACCGGTGCGCGGAGTGTCAGCGGTTGGACGCAGGCCACGAGCCGGCCATGCGACCGATGATCCCGTCCCGCGCGGCGACTGGTCTATCTTCGCCCGCGCATGCCGTCCGATCTCCCGCCCGCGCTGCGCGCGCTGCTCGACGTCGGCGGGACGCTGCTGGAGCGCTCCTCGAACGGCCGCGTGGCGCTCGGGCGCGCAGCGGGCATCGTCGCGCCGGGACGGCTGCCGCCGCCGCTGCAACCGCTCGAGGCGCGGCTGGCGCGCGCCCGCGAGGAGGCGAGCGTCCCGCTCCCGCCCAAGCGCGTCGAGCGGACGCTGCGCGACGCGTGGGGGCGCGCGCCGGCGCGCGTGCTCGACGAGCTGGACCTCGAGGCGCCGGCGGCCGTCACGCCGCTCGCGCAGGTCCACCGCGGCGAGCTCGACGGCGCACCGGTCGCGGTCAAGGTCCGCCGGCCCGGCCTCGACGCCGCGGTCCGCGCCGACCTGGCGCTGCTCGACGGGCTCCGCCCGCCGCTCGGCGCCGTCGTCCCGCGGCTCGACACCGGCCGCCTGCTGACGCAGATCCGCGAGCAGGCGCTCGACGAGCTCGACCTGGAGCACGAGGCCGCGCAGCAGCGCGCCGTGCGCCGCGCGCTGGCGCGCGTGGAGGGCGTCGTCGTGCCGGCCGCGTACGGCGAGCTCGCGGCGGCGGCGGTCTGCGTGTCGGACTGGCTCGACGGTCCGTCGCTCGCGCAGCAGCCGGCCGCGGACCCGGACGCGACGGCACGGGCGCTCGTGGCGGCGCACGTCACCGCCGCGCGCGCGGGGCTGATCCTGATCGACCCGCGCCCGAACCACGTGCTGCTCCTGCCGGACGGCGCCGTCGGCCTGCTCGGGACCGGCAGCGCGGTGGCCGGCGACCGCGATCGGCTGGACGCGCTGCTCGCGCTCCCCGGCGCGGTCCGCGACCCGGATCCCGCGCCGTTCGTGGCGCTCGTCCGGCGGCCGGCTCGGACTGCTGCCGGGCCCGGCGCAGGCCGCCGAGGCGCACGCCCTCGTCCGCGAGGTGCTCGGACCGCTCGTCGCCGGGCCCGCACGGCTCGACGGACGCGCGGCGGGGGAGATCGGCGCGCGGGCGCTCGACGAGCTCCCCGCGGCGTTCGCGCTGCTCGCGGCGGGATCGCCCGATCCGGCCGACGTCTGGCTCGCGCGCGGCACGTTCCAGCTCGCCGCCGTGCTCGCCCAGCTCGGCGCGCGCGAGGACTGGGTCGCGCTCACCGGCTGACCGCGGCGGTCAGCCCGGCAGCGTCTGCTGGAGCTCGAGCACCGGCGCGAAGCAGTCGCCGTGCTCCTCGACCCGCGCGAGCACCTCCGCGGACGTGAACGTCAGGTCGTCCGGGTCGCGCGTGCGCAGGAGGCCCTCGACCTCGTCCCACGTGACCGGCGTCGAGACCGTCGGCCGCTCGCGGGCGCGCAGCGAGTAGACGCACACCGTCGTCTTGTGCTCGTCGTTCTGGCTCCAGTCGATGAAGACCTTGCCGGCGCGGCGGTCGCGGCGCATCTCCGAGACGACGAGCGCCGGCATCCGCCGCTCGAGCACCTGCGCCACGCCCTGGGCGAACGTCTTCGTGACCTGGTAGGTCGTGCCGGGCGTGTTCAGCGGCACGTAGACCTGCATGCCCTTGGATCCCGACGTCTTCGGGAACGCCAGCAGGCCGAAGTGGTCGAACGCCTCGCGCAGGGCGACCGCGACCTCCGCGCACTCGACGATCGTCGCCGGCGGCCCCGGGTCGAGGTCGAAGGCGAGCATCGTCGGCTCCTTCGGCGTGCGCCCGTACGCGAGCGGGGTGTGCAGCTCGAGGTCGGCGAGGTTCGCGAGCCAGACGACCGTGGCCAGGTCGTCGGCGACGCAGTAGTCGATCTCGCGTCCGTTGTGGCGCGACCAGACCCCGATCGTCCGGACCCAGTCCGGCCGGTGCCCCGGGCACTGCTTCTCGTAGAAGAACTCGCCCTCGACGCCGTTCGGGTAGCGCTTGAGCGTGAGGTGGCGGTCGCGCAGGTGCGGCAGCAGGACCGGCGCGATCCGCGTGTAGTAGTCGATGACCGCGCCCTTGGTGAAGCCGCTGCGCGGATAGAAGACCTTGTCGAGGTTGGAGAGCGAGAGCGTCCGCCCCTCGACCTCGACCTCCATGCGCTTGGCCGGCGGCACGGTCCCTCACGCTACCGATCCGATGGTTGCCGCGCGCGCCCCGCCGGGTAGGGCGGGAGCATGCACCCGACGCTCGAGATCCCGCAGCCGTCCGACCCGGTCGGCCCGGTCGTCCCCGAGACGCCGACGGTCCCCGCCGATCCCGTCCCGGACACGCCCGGCACGCCCGAGATCCCCGAGGGTCCGGACGCCCCCGAGCCCGACGATCCGCTGCCGCCCGCCCCCGACGGGCCGGAGATCCCGTCGCCCGATCCGGGCGGCCCAGAGACCGACTAGTTGCCGGGCGCGGACACCGGCTTCCACTTCGCCGACGCGTATGCGATCGGCCTGCTGTTCATCGGCGTCGCGGTCTTCGCCGCGGTCGGCGCGCTGTCGCACCAGCGCGAGCGCGCCTTCTCGGCGAGCCTGATCTACCTCGGCCTGGGCGCCGCCGCGGCGGTCGTGATCAGCCTCGCCGGGATCGACTGGGTCGACCCGGTGGACAACGCGACGCTGCTCGACCACCTGACCGAGATCGCCGTGATCATGGCGCTGTTCAGCGCGGGGCTGAAGCTCGACCGCGAGCTGACCCGGCGCGCCTGGGGCACGACCGCCCGGCTGCTGCTGATCGCGATGCCGATCACGATCGGGCTGATCGCGCTGCTCGGCTCGCAGCTGCTGGGGCTCTCGGCCGGCGCCGCGCTGCTGCTCGGCGCCTGCATCGCCCCCACCGACCCGGTGCTCGCCGGCGACATCGGCGTCGGCCCGCCGGGCGACGAGGACGAGCACGAGCCGAACTTCGCGCTCACGTCCGAGGCGGGGCTCAACGACGGGCTCGCGTTCCCGTTCGTGCTGGCGGCGCTGTTCATGATCGGCGAGGGTGGAAGCGGCTGGATCGGCGAGTGGCTCGCCGCCGACGTCGTCTACGGGATCGTCGTCGGCGTGGCGATCGGCGCCGCGACCGGCCTCGCGGCGGCCTGGAGCGTGAAGCGGCTGCGCGACGCCGACCTGCTGGCGCCGGCCCTCGACGGCTACCACGCGATCGCCACGGTGCTGGTGATCTACGGGCTCGCCGAGGTCGCCGGCGCGTACGGCTTCCTGGCCGCGTTCGCCGGCGGGCTCGCGTTCCGCCGCTACGAGCACGACCACGAGGTCAACGCGCGCGTGCACGAGGGCGCGGAGCTGAGCGAGAAGCTGCTCGAGCTCGCCGTCGTGCTGCTGCTCGGATCGATGCTCAGCTTCGGCGGGCTCGGGACGCCCGGCTGGGAGGGCTGGCTGCTCGCGGCCCTGGTGCTCGTGGCGGTCCGGCCGCTGGCCTGCCTCGCCGCGCTCGCGGGCAGCAGGCTCGACCGCCCGTCGGAGAAGTCGTTCGTCGCCTGGTTCGGCGTGCGCGGCGTCGGTTCGCTGTTCTACATCGCGGTCGCGGTCGAGGCCGACGTGCTCGCGGCCGGCGAGCGCGACCTCGTGGTGTGGACCGTGATCGGGTGCGTCCTGCTCTCGATCGTCGTCCACGGCATCACGGCCGGGCCGTCGATGCGGCGCCTGCTCGCGCCGCGCTAGGCGGCCAGCCGCTCGATCGCGCCGGAGGAGGCGCGCTCGTCGATCAGGTCCAGCACGGCGGCCTCGAGCTCGGGCTGGTGGATCGGCAGCTCGCCCGGCTCGACCTCCTGCGCGACGCGCTCGAGCGCGGGCCGGATGGTCAGCCCGGCGTCGAAGGCGTCGAACACGCGCGGGTCGATGTAGGACGCGCGGCAGACCGCGGGCGTGTTGCCGAGGTACCTGGCCACCTCCTTGACCGCGCGGTTGATCGCGCGCTTGCGGGCCGTCCTGGTCGTCGCCGACGCGCCCGACACGGCGAGTGCCACCGCCGCGAGCGCGGTCGCGTTCCAGGTGCGGAAGTCCTTCGCGGAGAAGTCGCCGCCGGTCGCGTCCTTGAGGTACTCGTTGATGTCCTCGGAGCGGACGTCGCGCCAGCGGCCGCCCGCCTTGTACGCGAGCAGCTCCGGGCCGCCATAGCGGCGCCGGCGCAGCGCCGCGACGATCGGCGCCAGCTGCTCGTCGGCGATCCCCTGGTGGCGCCGCTGCCCGCTCTTGGCCGGGTAGTCGAACACCATCAACCCGTCGTCCTCGATCGTGACGTGCTCCTTGCGCATCGTCGCGAGCCCGTACGACGCGTTCTCCGCGGCGTACTCCTCCGACCCGACCCGGAAGAAGCCGATCTCGAGCAGCCGCACCGCGGCGGCGAGCACGCAGGAGCGGTCGAGAGCGTCGCAGTCGCCGAGGTCGGCCTCGACGCGGGCGCGCAGATCGGGCAGCGCGTGGGCGAACGCGACCATGTCGTCGAACTTCTCCGCATCGCGCCGCGTACGCCACGCATCGTGGTATCGGTACTGCTTGCGCCCGGCGGCGTCCGTGCCCGTTGCTTGAAGATGCCCGTGCGGATACGGGCAGATCCACACCTCCTCCCACGCCGGCGGGATCGCGAGCTCGGCGATCCGCGCGAGCACCTCGGGCTCGTCGACGCGGACGCCGTCGGCGTCCACGTAGCTGAACCCGCGCCCGCGGCGCCGGCGGCGGATCCCGGGACCGGAGCAGTCGACGCGGCGGAGTCGGGCCATCGCGCCGATTCTTCCCTGACGCGGCGGGCTTTAGGCTTGCATCGTGGCGAAGCTGGCGCTGGACACGTCACGGACGGGCGCGACGACCGTCGTCACGCTCACGGGCGAGCTCGATCTCGCAGGCGCCGCCGCGCTCGAGCACGAGCTCGACGGCGGCGCGGCGGGCGCCGTCGTGCTCGACCTGCGCGGGCTCCAGTTCATGGACTCGACCGGTCTGCGCGCGATCGTGGTGGCAGCGCTCGAGGCGGAGCGCGCCGGCGGCAGCCTCGCCCTCGTGGCCGGGGCCTGAGCCGGTGATGCGCGTGTTCGACGTCACCCGGATGCGCGAGCGGCTCACGTTCGTGGCCCCGCCGGAGGCGCCGGCGTGAGGTACCGGGTCGATCTCGCCCACGACCCCGACTCGCCCGCCGCGGCGCGCCGGGCGCTGGGCGACCTGGCCGACCACCTCCCGCGGCGGCGGCTGCAGGACGCCGAGCTGCTCGTCTCCGAGCTGGTGACCAACGCGATCCGCCACGCCGGCCTCGACGACGGGGACACGATCACGCTGTCGGTCGAGGCGAGCGACCGCGCGCTGCGGATCGAGGTCAGCGACCCCGGCCCCGGCTTCGCGCCCGCCGAGCCGTTATCCGGACTCCCGACCACCCATCCGGCTGGGGCCTCTACCTCGTGCGCGAGCTGTCGGACCGCTGGGGCGTCGAGCGCAATGCGCTGACGCGCGTCTGGTTCGAGCTCGACCGCGCCGCCTAGGACGCGGCCGGCTCCTTCTTGCGCGACGACTTCCCGGCGGGCTTCTTGGCGCGCCCGCGTCGTCGCCCTTGACCGCGGCGAGGCTCGCCTCGAGCGCCGCCATCAGGTCCGGGACCTTGGCCGGCTGCGGCGCCTCGGGCTGGACGGCGATCTCCTCGCCGGCCGCCTTGCGCTCGATCAGCTCGAGCACCTTCTCGCGGTACTCGTCGCGGTACTTGCCCGGGCTCGAAGTCCGAGGACAGCGAGTCGATCAGCTGCTGGGCCATCTTCAGCTCGCGCTCGGAGGCCTTGAGGTCGCCGGCCTCGGGCAGGTCGTCGATCTGGTCGGGCGGGACGACCTCGTCGGCGAAGATCATCGTCTCCATCATCAGCACGTTGCCGGGCGCGGGCCGGATCGCGACCAGCTGCTCCTTCGACCGCAGGACGACGCGCGCGATCGCCACCTTGCCGGACTCCTCCATCGCGCTCAGCAGCAGCCCGTAGGCCTTCGCGGAGCCCTTGTCCGGGATCAGGTAGTAGGGATGGTCGTAGTAGACGGGGTCGATGTCGGCGAGGTCGACGAAGTCCTCGATGTCGATCGTCCGGCTCTTCTCGGGATCGAGCGCCTCGAGCTCCTCGGGCGTGATGACGACGTAGCGCTCCTTCGTCAGCTCGTAGCCCTTGACGAGGTTCTCGTACGGAACCTCCTCGCCGCTCTGGGCGTCGACGCGCTTCTGCGCGATCCGCGTCCCGGTGTCCTTGTTCAGCTGGTGGAACCGCACCGTCTTGCGGCTCACGGCGGAGTACAGCTTCACGGGCACGTTGACCAGCCCGAACGAGATCGCTCCGCTCCACATCGACCTTGGCATCACTCCATTGTGACCATCACCCGGATTTCGGCAATGCGCGCAGGCCCGCTTGCGTCACTACGGCTTCCCACACCCGCTCGCCGCCGGTGACCGTCCGGCGGTGCACGTAGCGCTCGCGCGCGAGCTCGGGCACGCCGGCGAGGGCGTCCCGCAGCGGGTCGGGTCCGCGCCCGACGTCGAACGCGTATGCGAGCAGCGCGGGCGGCTCGAGCAGCTGCAACCCGGCGAGGACCGCCGAGGGCGGGAGGTGGCCCCCGCCGACCGAGCCGACGCAGGCGAGCGCCTGCGGCCGCGCGGCGCGGATCGCGGCCTCCTCCGCCGGCGCGAGGGCGGCGAGGTCCGCGACCAGGTACGCGCCGTAGCGGCCGGGGCGGTCGCGCAGGGCGGCGTCCCGGGCGGCGGGCTCGAGGTCGAGCCCGACGACCGGGTCCAGCCCGGCCGCGGCGAGCGCGTCGCCCGAGACGCCGTTCCCGGCGCCGGCGTCGAGCACGCGCAGCGCGGCGGCGCCGGCCGCGCCGGCCAGCAGCGCCGCGACGCGCTCGGGCGTCCGGCACCCGAGCCGCCGCTGGACGACCTCCTCGTAGAGGCCGGGGATCGCGAACACGCGGGGGTAGTCCTGGATCCGCAGCGTCTCCGTGCGGCCGTCGTCCCACGCGACCTCGATCCGCTCGCCGGCGGCGTCGCCGTCCGCCTGCGGCGGGAAGCGGACGGCGTAGCCGCTCAGACGCCCACCGCGTGCGAGATCGCGTCGCGCTCGTCGTCGCTCAGCACGAGCTCGACCGCGTGCGCGGAGTCGGCGATCGTCTCCGGCCGCGACGAGCCGGGGATCGGGATCATCGTCGGGCTGAGCGCCAGCAGCCAGGCGAGCGCGACCTGCTGCGGCGAGACGCCGTGCGCCTCCGCCGCGGCGGCGACCGGCTCGACCGTGCCCGTGCCGTCCGCCCTGCCGATGCCGCCGAGCGGCGACCAGGGCAGGAACGCGATCCCGGCGTCGGCCGCGGCCGCCACCTCGCCCTTGGTGATCGGCGACGTGAAGTTCAGCGCGAGCTGGTTCTGCAGCGCGACGATCTCGACGATCGAGCGCGCCTCCTCGAGCTGCTCGACGTTCGCGTTGGAGATGCCGACCCAGCGCACCTTCCCCTCCGCCTGGAGGTCCCGGAACGCGCCGATCGACTCGGCGTACGGGACGTCCGGGTCGGGCCGGTGGAACTGGTAGAGATCGATCACGTCGGTCTCGAGCGCGCGCAGCGAGGCCTCGCAGGCCGCGCGGATGTGCTCCGGCCGGCCGTCGAGGTTCCAGGCCTGGCCCTCGCGGGTGTGGCCGCCCTTCGTCGCGACGAGCACGCCGTCGCGGCCCTTCAGGGCCTTCGCGACGAGCCGCTCGCCGTGGCCGGTGTCGTCGCCGTCGAACGCGTACGCGTCGGCGGTGTCGATCAGGTTCACGCCGGCGTCGATCGCGGCGTGGATCGTGCGGATCGCCTGCGCCTCGTCGGGCCGCCCCTTGATGCTGAGCGGCATCTCGCCCAGGCCGATCGGGAAGACCTCGGTGTCGCCGAGGGTGCGGGTGGGTGTCATGGTGGTCATGAGTCCCGGTTACCCGAACCGGACGTCCTCGGGCGCCACGTCGTCGCGGGTCCCCTTGTAGGACGGCTGGCGCAGCGTCCCGGCGCTGGTCCGCTCGCTGAAGTCGACCCGCGCGACGAGCCGCGGCTCGACGAACCGCGTCAGCTTGGGCGGCTGGCGGCCCTCGAACGGCGACGCGTCGGTCGCCAGCGGCTCGAGCTCGGCGCCGAGCCGGATCAGCTCGGCCTGCGTGAAGCCGGTCCCGACGCGGCCGGCGTAGCGCAGGACGCCGTCGTCGTCGGGGATCCCGATCACGAGCGAGCCGAGCCGGCCCGCCCGTCCGCCGTCGCCCGGCAGCCAGCCGCCGATCACGACGTCGGTGCTGGTGACGTTCTTGACCTTCACCCAGCCCGACGTGCGGCGGCCCGGGAGGTACGGGCTGTCGAGCCGCTTGGCCACGACCCCCTCGAGCCCCTGCGCGCGGGTCAGGTCGCGCAGCGCGGCGCCGTCGCCGACGTGGTGCGCCGGCGCCTGCCACGTCGGCCCCTCCAGCTCCAGCTCGGCGAGCCGGGCGCGGCGCTCCTCGTAGGGCAGGTCGCAGAGCGAGCGCCCGTCGAGGTAGAGCAGGTCGAAGACGATGTAGTGGACCGGCGCGTCGCGGGCGAGCCGCCGGATCTGCGCGTCGCCGGTCAGGTGCATCCGCCCCTGGAGCTTCTGGAAGCTCGGCCGGCCGCCGTCGAACGCCACGACCTCGCCGTCGAGCACGACCTCGCGGCCCGCGAGCGCCTCCGCGATCGGGCGCAGCTCGGGGTAGCGCGCCGAGATGTCGTTGCCGCTGCGCGCGTGCAGGATCAGCCGGCCGCCCTGCACGAACGCGATCGCGCGCACCCCGTCCCACTTGATCTCGAACGCCCAGCGGCCGTCGTCCGGCGGCAGCTCGCCGGTCCGGGCGAGCATCGGCTCGAGCCGCTCGGGCATCGGCTCGCGGTCCGGGTCGTCCGGCGGGTCCATCCGGTGGATCATCCAGTCGTCGCCGCGCGTGCGGAACAAGACGTACTTGCCTTGCAGCCGCTCGCCGTGGAAGGTGATCATCACCTCGTCCTCGCGGAACTTGTGCTGCTCGTACGTCCCCCGGTCCCAGATCGCCATCGTGCCCGCGCCGTACTGGCCGGCGGGGATCTCGCCGTGGAAGTCGAGGTACTCGAGCGGGTGGTCCTCGGTGCGGACCGCGAGGTGGTTGCGCTCCGGCCCGGGCGGGATCCCGCGCGGCACCGCCCACGACGCGAGCGTGCCCTCGTGCTCGAGCCGCAGATCCCAGTGCAGGCGGCGCGCGTGGTGCTCCTGGACGACGAACCGGGGCGCCGCGTCCGCGCCCGCCGCCGGCGTCGCGTCGCCGGCCGGCTCCGGCGTCGTGGCGACGTCGCGCTTGGACCGGTAGCGCTCGAGCCGATCGGCCATCCGCCGGATCATGGCGGATGGCGCGCTCGCGCGGTTACGGCGGTCGCGCGTACGGGTATCGTTCGGCCCCACATGGACGCAAACCCGATCGTGCTCGACGATGCGGCCGAGGATGTGGTCGTCGTCGTGGTCGAAGGCGAGCACGACATCTACACCGCCCCCACCCTGCGCGAGCGCCTCGACGAGGCGCTGGCCCGTGGCGGCGGCGTCGTGATCGACCTCACCACCGCCACGTTCGTCGACTCCTCCGTGCTCGGCGCGCTGCTCGACGCGCGCCGGCGCGCGCTCGAGGCGGAGCAGGGCTTCGTCGTCTGCGTCGGCGAGTCGGTCGAGCCGGGCGTCCAGCGGATCCTCGACGTCACCGGGCTCGTGCCCGTGCTCCCGGTGGTCAACGGCCGCGACGCCGCGATCGACGCGGTGCGCGCGGTCGGGAACGGCGCCGGGGAATGAGCCCGGCACCGGACGTCCGCCTCTCGCTGCCTGCCCGGGCGGAGGGCGTGGCGGTCGTCCGGCAGGCGCTCGCCGGCCTCGCCGACGCGCTCGACTTCGATCCGGCGGTGCTCGCCGACATGAAGATGGCGGTCTCGGAGGCGTGCACGAACGTCGTCGTGCACGCCTACGGCGAGCGCGAGGGCAACCTCGACGTCGAGATGCTCGTCGACGAGTCCGGGCTGACGATCGTGGTCCGCGACCAGGGCAGCGGGATCGACCGCGACGCGCCGCGCAGCGACGACGTGCCGGCGCTCGGGCTCGGGCTGCCGCTGATCGCCGCGCTGTCGGACGCCTTCGAGCTGCGCGGCGAGCGCGGCCAGGGCACCGAGGTGCGGATGACCTTCCGCTACAGCCGGGACGGCGATCCCGCCCAGGAGCGCCCGGTCCAGGGCGGCGTCGGCAAGGACGGCCGCTGGGACCCGGAAGCGGCGCGCGGCACCACCACGCCCTGAGTTGCGCGCGGCGCGCGGCGCCCGTACCCTGGAGCGCGAACGCCTCTGCAGCTCCACCGCTCCCACAGCTCCGCCGAGCCTGCCGCTCGGCCCGCCGGCCGCCGCTAGCGCCGCCGGACGCTCCGTGCCCGTGCGCGCGCCGCTGACGCGCGCGCCTCCGCATCCCCTTCGCACGATGGAGACCCCACCTTGCCTTCCGACGTACATGGCGGCCTCGCCGCCCTCGGCTGGACCCCGCGCCTCGACGCCGCGTTCGCGGCGCTGGCGCGGCCTGACCTGATCCCGGCCCGCGTGGCCGCCGTGCACCGCGGGCGGCTCGACCTCGCGACCGCGGACGGCCCGCTCGCCGGCGCGCCGTCCGGCCGGCTGACCCACGGCGCCGCGACGGCCGCCGACCTGCCCGCGGTCGGCGACTGGGTCGCGGCGGACGCGGCCACCGGCGTCGTGCACGCGCTGCTGCCGCGCCGCGGCGGGATCGCGCGTGCGGCGGGCGACGGCCGCGCCGAGCCGCAGGTGCTCGCCGCGAACGTCGACCTCGCGCTCGTCGTCGGGTCGCTCAACCGCGACTTCAACCTGCGCCGGATCGAGCGCTTCCTCACGCTCGCCGCCGACGCGGAGGCCGAGTCGGTGGTCGTCCTCTCCAAGGCCGACCTGAGCGACGACCCCGCCGGCGCGGTGCTCGACGTCCGCGCGGCGCTGGGCGGCACGGTGCCCGTCGTGGCGCTGAGCGCCGTCGACGGCACCGGCGTCGACGCGCTGCGCGCCTGGCTGACGCCCGGCCGGACCGCGGTCATGCTCGGCTCGTCCGGTGTCGGCAAGACCACGCTGCTCAACCGGCTGACCGGCGCGGCGCGGCCGACGCTCCCGGTCCGCGGGAGCGACGACCGCGGGCGCCACGCGACGACGCACCGCGAGCTCGTGGCGATCGGCGACGGCGCGCTGCTGATCGACACGCCCGGCCTCCGGCTGCCGCGCGTGTGGGAGCAGGCCGCGGGCCTGCGCACCGTGTTCGCCGACGTCGACGCGCTGGCGGCGCAGTGCCGCTTCCGCGACTGCTCGCACCACGGCGAGCCGGGCTGCGCGGTCGCCGCGGCGATCGCCGACGGGCGGCTGCCCGCCGACCGGCTCGCCGGGCTGGAGAAGCTGGCGCGCGAGGAGGCGTGGCTCGAGAGCCGGCGCGACGAGCGGGCGCGCTCGGACCGCCAGCGCGAGACGAAGCGGATCCACCGCGAGCAGCGCCGGGTCTACCGCGAGCGCGGCCGCTGACGCGTCAGAGCGGGAGCTCGGCGCGCAGGCGCGTCCCGCCGCCGACCGGGCTGTCGACCGTCAGCGTCCCGTCGAGGGCCGCGACGCGGTCGGCCAGCCCGCGCAGGCCGGAGCCGCGCTCGGCGTCGGCGCCGCCGACGCCGTCGTCGGCCACGTCGACGGTCAGGCGGTCGCCCGCGCGGGCGACGCGCACGGACGCCTGCGTCGCCCCGGCGTACTTGGCCACGTTGACGAGCGCCTCGGCGACGACGAAGTACGCGGCGCTCTCGACCGGCGCGGGCAGCCGGTCGGCGTCGCCGGCCTCGAGCGTGACCGGCACCGGCGCCCGCGCGGCGAGCCCGTCGAGCGCCGGCGCGAGCCCGTGGCGGCTGAGCACCGCCGGATGGATCCCGCGCGCCAGCTCGCGCAGCTCGGCCAGGCTGGTCTGCAGCTCGTCCTGCGCCTGGTCGAGCAGCCCGGCGAGGTCCGCGTCGCCGTCGGCCCGCTTGCGCGCGGCGCGCAGCAGCAGCGAGAGCGCGACGAGCCGCGACTGCGCGCCGTCGTGCAGGTCGCGCTCGAGCCGCCGGCGCTCGGCGTCGCCGGCGTGGACCAGCCGGGCGCGCGACGCGCGCAGGTCGTCGAGCCGCGCCTGCAGCTGCTCGTCGAGCTCGAACACCTGGCTGCGCAGCAGCCCGCCGAGGAACGCGAACGGCATCAGCGCGGTGGCGATGAACGCGGCCCACCAGACCGCGTCGCCGCCGCCGGCGCGGGCGATCGTGACGAGCAGGAAGGTGAGCAGCGAGCACAGGTAGACCGGGGTCAGCTGGAGCCGCACGAACGGGCCGGAGCGCCGCCAGCGCCCGATCGCGCGGTGCAGGACCGCGACGAACAGCCCGAGGTAGAGCGCGGTCCCGAACACGAGCCCGGCGTCGGCGAGGCCGGCGTTGCGATCGATCAGCAGGACGTTGGCGGGGCAGTCGCCGCAGCCGAGGTCGGCGGGGCCGGCGAACAGCAGCTGCGGGATGCCCGCGAACGGGAAGATGACGTACCCGGCCAGCACGAGCATGCGGTCCGCGCGCTCGGTCAGCCGCCCGGTCGGGAAGCTCAGGCCGAGGTGCAGGAACACGCTCCCCCACAGCCCGCCGAGGACCCGCGCGAGCGTGTAGGCGGTGGGGTCGTTCGCCCCGTCGAGCGTGAACAGGAACCACGCGAAGCCGAGCACGATCATCAGCTCGCCCGTGCGGTACTGCGGCCGGATCCGCCACGCGTAGCCGACCCTGCCGCGATGAAGCTCCAGCCGACGAGCGGCCCGAACACCGCCCACACGACGGCGGGCTCGCGGTGGTCGCTGGCGAGCGACGACGAAGCATCGACGAGCGCGCCCGCGGCGACGGCCGCGGCGCCGATCGCGATCAGCGCCGCGGACGAGGGCCCGCGCGTCTCCGGTTCGTGTCGTCATCGCTCGGTCAGTGTGGTCCACGAAGCTGCGGAACGCCTTGCGCGGTCTGCGAACATATGTTCGCATATGACCTCATCCGGATCACCCTATGCGCGCTTCCAGCGCGCCCTCGCCACGGGCAACATGACCCTCGTCCGGACCGCGGCCGCCGAGCTGCCGCGGATCGGGGTGGCGGAGGCGGCCGCGATGCTGCTGGTGATCCAGCGCGCCGACCCCGGCCAGTACGAGCGCGCGGCGATCCGCTGGCTCGGGCGGCTGTGCCTCGAGCGCACGCGCGTCGACCTCGCCGACCTCAGCGAGGCGGCCGCGGCGCTCGACGCGCTGCCCGCCGACCCGGCGCGGGCGCGCCCGCTGCTCGCCGAGGTGTGCCGCCGCGCCGGCCAGCCCCAGGCCGCCTCGGTGTTCGGGCGCCTAGGCGGCCTCGCGCAGCGCGTCGAGCTCGCGCATCCGGCCGAGGCGGCCGAGCGCGCGCGACTCGATCTGGCGCACGCGCTCCGGCGTGATCCCGAGCATGCGGCCGATCTCGCGCAGCGGCGTCGGCTCGCTGCCGGCGATCCCGTAGCGGAGCTGCACGACCTGGCGCTCGCGGTCCGGCAGCTCGTGCAACGCGTGCTGCAGCGCCTCGGCGCGCAGCGAGATGTGGACCTCGTCCTCGGGCGCCGGCTCGTCCGAGGGCAGCAGGTCGCCGAACGCGGCGTCCTCGCCCTCGCCGAGCGGGCGGTCGAGCGAGGTCACCGCCCGCGCCGCGTCGCGCAGCGCGTGCAGGTCCGCGACCGCGATCTGCGCCTCCGCCGCCAGCTCGGCGTCGGTCGGGGCGCGATCGAGCTTGAGCGCGAGCGTGTTCTCGGCGCGCGCGAGCTTGCGCTGGTTGCGGACCAGGTTGATCGGGAGCTTGATCGTGCGCGCCTTCGCGTCCATCCCGCGCTCGACCGCCTGGCGGATCCACCACGTCGCGTACGTCGAGAACCGGTAGCCCTTGCGCCAGTCGAACTTCTCCACCGCGCGGATCAGCCCGAGGATGCCCTCCTGGATCAGGTCGAGCAGCGTGAGGTCGGAGCCCTGGTACTTCTTCGCGATCGAGACGACGAGCCGCAGGTTCGCGTTGATCATGCGGTCCTTCGCCGCGAGGTCGCCGCGCTCGATCCGCTTCGCCAGCTCGATCTCCTCGGCCGGCCGGAGGAGCCGGTGGCGGCCGATCTCGTTCAGGAACAGCTGCAGCGCGTCGGTCGTCGCGCTCGCGAGCTGCAGGTCGTCGAGCGGCGACTGGGGATTCTCGCGGCTGCAGTCGTCGCGCAGCTCCACGCCGCGCTTGTCGAGCGCCTCGTAGAGCGGCGTGAGATCGGCGTCGTCGAGCTCGAGCGCCTGCACGAGCTCGTCCAGCTCCGACAGGTTCACGCACCCGTTCTGCTCACCACGGTCGACGAGCGCGGCGAGGGGTCCTGCGAGCGCATCGCTGCCGGGCAAGGCCATGCCTCAGAACCTCGTCTCCGCTACGGGAGAGCCGTAAACGCCGCCGTGTCCGCCGGTTTGGCGGGTTGGCGCACGTGGAATGCCTCGTCTTGACCATCGAGGGGGAACGACCATGCTCGAACGATTCAAGCGGACCGAGGACGACCGCGACACGGGCCGCGCGGACGGCACGGTGGCGACGGCCGAGCGGGAGCCCGCGGAGACCACGGAGACCCTGCCGGCGCACGACGAGCGCGACGAGGAGCGCATCGAGGCCACGCGGGAGCGCGACGACGCGACGTTCGTCGACGAACGCCCCGCGGAGCCCGCGACAACGGCCACGCCGGCCGCGCTGGCGGTCGCGCGCGAGCGCCAGCGCGACGCGTTCGGCGGCCTCAACTGGGGCGCCAGCTTCTTCGGCTGGCTCGTCGCGATCGGCGTCGCTGCGCTCCTGAGCTCGATCCTCGTCGCCGCCGGCGCCGCGATCGGCGTGACCGAGTCCGACGTCACCACCGCCGGCCAGGACGAGCTCACGCTCGGCGGCGGCATCGCGCTGCTCGCCGTGCTCGTCGTCGCGTACGCCACCGGCGGGTACGTCGCCGGCCGGATGTCGCGCTTCGACGGCGGCCGCCAGGGCCTGGGCACGTGGGCGATCGGCCTCGTCGTGATGGTCGCGCTGGCGCTCGCCGCGGTCATCCTCGGCGACGAGTACAACGTGCTCGAGCAGCTCAACCTGCCGTCCTTCCCGCGTCGCCGACGGCGAGTCGTTCGCGAGCGGCGGAGCGCTCACGCTGGCCGTCAGCATCGTCGCGACCGTACTCGCGGCGGTCGCCGGCGGCAAGGCTCGGCGAGCGGTACCACAAGCGCGTCGACCGCGCCGGGTTCGTGGATTGACCGGGCCGAGCGCATCACTTGCCGTCCGGGCGGGTACGTCGTAGTGACCAACAGCGGAGCCGAGGCCGAACGCGCCATCGGCGCTCCGCGGATCCTGTCCCCCAGACACGGACCTGACGCATGAGGACCGAACAGATACCGCTGCTCAAGGCCGACCCCGATCTCGCCGCGCTGCTCGCAGAGTCGCGCCGGGCCGAGGCGGAGCGCCGGCTCCTGGTGAGCACCCACCGCCTCGGCGTCGGCCCGTGGGACGTGTCGCGCCTGTCGGGCGCGAGCGCCGACCACATCGGGCTGCTCGTGCTCGAGGGCGTGCTCGCCCGCGAGCTGATCGTGGCCGACCACGTGAGCGCGGAGCTGCTCGGCCCGGGCGACCTGCTCCGGCCGTGGCAGGCCGCCTCGAAGAGCGAGCTGCTGCCGGTCACCGCCGAGTGGAGCGTGCTCTCGCCCGCGACCCTCGCGGTGCTCGACCGCCGCTTCGCCGCCGAGGCGTCGCAGTACCCGGAGGTCACCGCGGCGCTGTTCGACCGCCTCAGCGAGCGGTCGCTGCGGCTCGCGACGACGCAGGCGATCTCGCAGCTCACGCGCGTCGACCGGCGACTGAAGGCGCTGTTCTGGCATCTCGCCGAGCGCTGGGGCCGCGTCGGCGGCGACGGCGTCGTGATCCCGCTCGCGCTGACCCACCGGATCCTCGGGCAGCTCGTCGGCGCCCGCCGGCCGACCGTCTCGACGGCGCTCTCCGAGCTCGCCGAGCGCGACGAGCTGGTGCGCCGCAGCGACGGATCGTGGCTGCTCCGCGGCGACCCGCCGGACGCCTCGACGCTGGAGCGCGGCGGCGTGCGCAACGCGCGCGTCGGCGATCTCCTGCGCCCCGCGCGGCGCTTCACCCGCGCCGGCGCCACCGCCGGCGCGAGCTGAGCCGCGCCGACCCGCGCCCGGCCTTGCGTCGGGCGCGCTGGAGTGGGTAAGACCGGAGCACCCGTTCCCCGACGCAAGGAGACCGTCATGGCAGTTCGCAGCGCCTCCGAGGGCATCCTCTCCGACGACCGCGCGGAGAAGCGCGAGGAGCTCATCGAGATGCTCAAGAAGGCCTACTGGATGGAGATCGAGACCGTGATCAGCTACATCACGAACTCGATCAACCCCGATGGGGTCCGCGCCCAGGAGATCATCGAGTCGCTCCAGGCCGACATCCAGGAGGAGCTCGGCCACGCGCAGCAGTTCGCCAACCGCATCAAGGAGCTCTACGGCGTCGTCCCCGGCTCGCTGGACTTCACCGCCCGAGCAGCAGCTATCTGCAGCCGCCCGAGCACCAGACCGACATCGTGCACGTCATCAAGGGCGTGATCGAGGCCGAGACGGGCGCGATCGAGCACTACAACCGCATCGTCGAGTTCACCGACGGCATCGACTTCGTGACGCAGGACATGGTGATCGCGATCCTCCACGACGAGGAGGGCCACCGCCGCCTGTTCGAGGGCTACCTGCGCGAGTACGAGGCCGAGGGCCTGGCCTAGGGGACCGGTCGATCGAGGCGGCGACCGACACCACGACGAGCGGCGGCCGCTACGGGCCGCTGCTCGACCTCCTGCCGACCCCGCTGTTGCTGATCGACCCGGCGACCGCGCGGGTCGCGTTCGCCAACCACGCGGCGCACCGGCTGGCCGGCGGCGCGTTCCCCGTCGCGGAGGAGCGCGACGTCTACGCGCGCGTGGCCGCGGGCGCAGCGGTCGGCGGCGCGCCGTTCCCGCTCGACACCGCGCGCGGCCCGCGCATGCTGGCCGCGTCGGGCGGGCGCTTCGAGCCGCCCGGCGGCGCGGCGCCGATCGCGGTGCTCACGCTGGACGAGCGCGCCGAGCCCGGCTCGCAGCGCGACGAGCGCGAGCGGCTCGGGCGCGAGCTCGAGGCGATCCTGGCCGGCGTCGCGGACGCCGTGCTCGCCCAGGACCCCGACGGCACGCTCGTCTACGTCAACGACGCCGCCGTCCGGCTGCTCGGCATCCCGTCCGGCTACCCCGACCGCGCGGCGCTCCTCGCCGCGAACCCGCGCGACATCGCCGCACGGCTCGAGATCCTGTCCGAGGACGGGAGCCCGGTCCCCGCCGAGCGCCTGCCGGGACGGCGCGCGCTCGCGGGCGAGACGCCCGAGCCGATGACGCTGCGCTACCGCGTCCGCGCCACCGGTGCGTCCCGCTGGATGCGCGTGAAGGCACAGCCGGTGCGCGACGCGGCCGGCCGGGTGACGCGGGCGATCAACGTCGTCGAGGACGTCACCGACCTCAAGCAGGTCGAGGCGACGCTGCGGCTGCTGGCCGAAGCCAGCCGGTCGCTGGCCGGGTCGCTGGACTACGAGGAGACGCTCCGCCACGTCGCGTCGCTCGCCGTGCCCGAGCTCGCCGACTGGTGCATGGTCGACGTCATCGGCGAGCGCGGCCTCGAGCGCATGGCGGTCGCCCACGCCGACCCGGCGCTCGCGGGGCTCGCCCGCGACATGGAGGGCCTGCTCGTCGACGTGTCCGGCACCGAGGGCCCGGCGGCGGTCGCGCGCACGGGCCGCAGCGAGCTCCATCCGCACGTCGACGAGACCCACCTGCGGCGCGCCGCGGTCGATCCGCGCCACCGCGAGCTGGTCACGCAGCTCGGCGTGCGCAGCTCGGCGAACGTGCCGCTGTCCGTCCGCGGGCGGCCGCTGGGCGCCATGACGCTGGTGATCACGACGTCCGGCCGCGTCCTGGGCGCCGAGCAGCTGGGGGTCCTCGAGGAGCTCGGGCGACGGGCGGCCGTCGCGATCGACAGCGCGCAGCAGTACCGCCAGCGCTCGGCGATCGCGCGCACGCTGCAGAACTCGCTGCTGCCGCCGGTGCTGCCGGAGATCACCGGCCTCGACGCCGGCGCCGTCTACCGCCCGGCCGGCGACGGCACGGCGTCGGCGGCGACTTCTACGACCTCTTCACCGTCGCCGAGGACGAGTGGATCGCGGTCATCGGCGACGTCTGCGGCAAGGGCGCCGAGGCCGCGGCCGTGACCGCGCTGGCCCGCTACACGATCCGGACGCGCGGCGGTGCGGCGGCGCTCGCCGGGCGCGATCCTGCGCTGGCTCAACGACGCGATGCTGCGCCAGGACCGCGACGGCCGCTTCTGCACCATCGCCTGCGTGCACATCGACACGTCGCGCCCGCGGATCCGGCTCGCGGTGGCGTGCGGCGGCCACCCGCCCGCCCTGCTGCGGCGCGCAGGCGGCGAGGTCGAGGACCTCGGCGCCCCGGGCACGCTGCTCGGCCTCGTCGCCGATCCGGCGATCGAGGACCGCATGGCGGAGATGGGTGCGGGCGACACGCTGCTGCTCTACACGGACGGCGTGACCGAGGCGCGGGCGCCCGAGCACATGCTCGACCCGGACGACCTGCACGCGGTCCTCGGCGCGCTCCCGGACGGCTCGGCGCAGGCGCTGGCCGACGGGCTGGTCGCGGCCGCGCTCCGCGGCGAGCCCGCGCCGCCGCGCGACGACATCGCCGTGCTCGCGCTGCGGGCGCGGGGCTAGACGCGAAACGGCCCGCCGGGGGCGGGCCGCTCGCTGTCAGGTGTTGGGGTTGCCGGTGGCCTTGTCGTCCTCGCTGCCGGGCGGCTCGCCGCCCGTGCGGGACTGCTCGCGCACCGCCGACTCGTCGCCTTCGGACGCGTCGTCGGGCGCGGCGCCCGGCGGGCCCTCCTCCGGATAGCCGGAATCGGGCTGGTCGAACGGCTCGCTGCTCATGCTCAGGTGCGCTCTTCGAGGTTCTCGACGCGCTCCTCGGCGCGGGCGCGCTCGTCCTTCGCCTCGGCCTTGCGCTCCTCGAGCTCGCCCTCGCGGCGCGTGTCCGGGTTGTCGGTCGCGTCGCCCACGGCCTGCTTGACCTTGCCGCTGATCTTGTCGGTGATTCCCATACGTGGGTCGTACCGGGAGGGCGCGCGCGGGAAACGGCGCCGGTCACGACGCCGACGCGTCAGCCGCTGTGCTCGGCGACCGTCCGCAGGCGCTCCAGCGCCCGCCGGATGAGCCGCGACACGTGCATCTGCGAGACGCCGACGCGTTCGGCGATCTCGGCCTGGGTCAGATCCTCGACGAAGCGCAGGTGGAGCACGATCCGGTCGCGCGGCGGCAGCGCCGCGAGGGTCGGCGCGATCGTGGCGCCGTACTCGACGAGCTCGAAGCGCCCGTCCTCGACGCCGATCGACTCGGCGTACGTCTCGCCGTCGCCCTCGTCGCCGAAGCGGTACGACTCGAGCGAGACGGCGTCGTAGGCGCCGGCCGCCTCCATCGCCTCGAGCACCTGCTCCACGCTCAGCTGGAGCGTCTCGGCGACCTCGGCAGCCGACGGCGAACGGCCCATCCGGCGCGACAGGTCCTTGACCGCGTTGTCGACCTGCATCACGCGCTCCTGCATCCCGCGCGGGACGTGCACCGCCCAGCCGTTGTCGCGGAAGTAGCGCTTGAGCTCGCCGAGCATCGTCGGGACCGCGTAGGAGGAGAAGGCGGTCTCGCGCGCCGGGTCGAAGCGGTCGATCGCCTTGATCAGGCCGAGCGTCGCGACCTGGACGAGGTCGTCGAGCGGCTCGTCGGAGCGCCGGTAGCGGCGGGCCATCCGGCGCGCGAGCGGGAGCAGTCGCTCGACGAGCGCCTCGCGGGCGGCCTCGTCGCCGTGGCGGTGGTAGCGGATGAGGAGCCGCCGATCCTCCGCGGCGCGCGAGACGGGGACGTCCTCGGGCGCGGCGCCGCTCGGGCTCTCGTGGGGGGTGGGCTGCACTCGTGGCGTGGGCGGCCGTGTCGGGGCGGTCACCGAACTGATGTTTAGCAGTCGGCGACTCCGCCCACGAGGAGCGCGGCGCGGCGACGGGGCGCGAGGCCCCGCCGCCGGCCGCCCCCGGGCTCAGGCGCGCGCGCCCGTGCGCTGGCCCTCGTGGACGCCCTCGGCGATCTCCTCGACGAGCTTGGCGCAGAACGCCGGCAGGTCGTCCGGCCGGCGCGAGGTGACGAGGCCCTGGTCGACGTGGACCTCCTCGTCGACCCAGGTCGCCCCGGCGTTGCGGAGGTCGGTCTGCAGCGACGGCCAGGAGGTCAGCGTGCGCCCGCGCACGACCTCGGCGTCGATCAGGGTCCACGGCGCGTGGCAGATCGCCGCCACCGGCTTGCCCTGGTCGAAGAAGGCGCGCACGAAGGCGACCGCGTCCGGATCGGTGCGCAGCGCGTCCGGGTTCGCGACGCCGCCCGGCAGCACGAGCGCGTCGTACTCCGAGGCGTCCGCCTCCTCGCGCGGTGCGGTCGACGCTGAACGTGTCGGCCTTGTCGAGATGGTTGAAGCCCTGGACGACGCCGTCCTCGAGCGAGATCAGCTCGGGGGTGCCGCCGGCCTCCTCGACCGCCTTCCACGGGTCGGTCAGCTCGACCTGCTCCACGCCGTCGGTGGCCAGGAACGCGACGGTCTTGCCCTGGATGTCAGCCATGTCGCTCCTTTCGGATCGGAGGGTCCTCACTGTTGGGGTTGACCCGGAAGCGGCCCGGCAAACGCGGGCGGGCCGCCTCGTTTGTCCGCTGACGGCCAGGGGTAGCCGCCCCGCATGGCTTACGCGATCGTCGGCGTCGTCGTCGTCCTCATCGTCGCCGGATTCGTGATCTTCATGGTCCTCAATGCGACCCGCAAGAGCAGCCCCGCGGCCGACACGCCGCGGGAGGGCGCACCCGGGATCGGCGCGGACGACACTCCGCTCGGCGACACGACACAGCACGCCGGCGAGCAGACCCCGGAGGGCGAGACGGCCGACGACCCGGAGCGGACCGGGTTCCGGCGGATCGAGCCGGACCAGCCGGACGTCGCCCGCACCGGCGAGGCCGAGGGCGAGCAGCGGATCCGCACCGGCACGCCGCCGGATCGCGACCGCGACGCCTAGCGGCCACGCGCCTGTTGAGCCCAGATTGAGGAGAGCTTGCGTTCTCGTGTTTGGCGTGCGACTGTGCAGGGGATTAGTGCCACGTCGCGTCGTCAGTGCCCGGGCGCCCTCCACCACCCGGAATGACGCACACCCTCCTCCTCATGGCCGAGGCGCCCGACCGGGCGCCTCGGCTCGTTTCGGGGCCGGACGCGGGGGTAGTCCACCCGTGCGATGACTCCTCACCCGCTGCCGCCCATCCCCGGGCCCGACCCGGGTCCCGACCCGGCGCCGCCCACGCCCGGGCCCGACCCGCAGCCGCTGCCGCCCGACCCCAACCCGCTGCCGATCTGAGTCCGTGAGGCCGGTCTCGGAGACGCCGACCGAGGCGCTCGACTACGCGGCGCTGACCGCGGTCTACGGCGGGTTGCTCGCGGGCGTCGCCGCGATCGCGCGCGGACGCGAGCCGCTCGAGCGCGCCGAGCTCGTCCCGCTCGCGGCGGCGACCTTCGCGCTGTCGAAGCTCGTCGTGCACGAGAAGGCGGAGTCATGGCTGCGCGAGCCGTTCCTCGAGGAGCGGCAGGGCGCCAAGCGGCCGCGCGGCCGGCGGCTGCGCTACGCCGTCGGCGAGCTGCTCAACTGCACGCGCTGCACCGGCGCGTGGGGCGCCCTCGCGCTCGTCGCGCTGCGGCTGCACGCGCCGCCGGCCGGCCGGGCCGTGACCGCGGTGCTCGCCGCCTCGGCCGGCAACGACCTCCTCCAGACCGGGTTCTCGCTGCTCTGCGCGAAGACGAACGCCGCGCAGGGCGACCAGGCGCGGGCCGGCGAGGAGCTCGAGGAGCTCAGGGCCGCGCGCCGAGCCGCTTGAGCGCCTGCTCGACGGTCGGCGTCAGCGCCAGCATCCCGGTCGTGCGGGTCAGCTCGAACAGGCGGGCGACCGCAGGGCCGACGCCCGCGAGCACGAGCTCGGCGCCGGCGTCGCGGACCGCGGAGTGGGCCCGCAGCAGCTCGCGCAGCGCGGACGAGTCGACGAAGGTCACCTCGGCCATGTCGAGCACCACCCCGCGCGGGCCGGCGCCGCCGGCCTCCGCGAGCCGCTCGCGCAGCTCCGGCACGGCGGCGAGGTCCAGCTCGCCCTCGAGCACGACGAGCGCGACGCCGTCGGCGGCCTCGCGCAACTCGATCGCGTAGGCGTCCGGGGGGCGGATCCCGTGAGCGTCCACGCGCGGCTGTTCCCTCGCATCGTCCATGCGGTGCATGAGGATACGAATCGGTGAGGCGGCAAGTCCAGTGAGCGTGATGGTCGGCCCCATGACCGCTCGCTTGCAAGGGTCGAAAACCATGCTTCCAGCGCGTTAGCCCCTCCAAATGCCCGGGTACAGCATCGGGAGCCATGCCCTCCCCGAGCTCCTCCGTCCCGCCCCGGGACACCGACATCCGCCTGACCCTGCCCGCACGCGCCGAGAACGTCGCGGTGGTCCGCCACGTGCTCGGCGCGCTCGCCGAGGCCCTGAACCTCGATCGCGCCGTCGTCGACGACATGCGGCTCGCCGTCACCGAGGCGTGCACGAACGTCGTCCGGCACGCGTACGGCGGCAGGGAGGGGACGATCGACGTGGTCGTGCGACCGCGGGGCGAGCTGCTCGAGGTGGTCGTCACCGATGAGGGGCGCGGGCTCGACCCGAGCCCCGACACCGCCGGGCCCGGCCTGGGGCTGGCGCTGATCGAGGCCCTCACGCATTCCTTCGAGGTCGAGCGCTCGGATCACGCGGGCAGCCGGCTGGTGATGAGCTTCCGGCGCCGGACCCCTAGCATGGGCATGGCGTGAGCGAGCCCCCGACGCAGGTGTCGATCGCCGCAGGCCCGCTCGTCGGGCCTGTGCTCCGCCGCGTCGTGGGGATGTTCGCCGCCCGCGCCGACCTGCCGCTCGACCGGCTCGACGACGCCGTCCTGGTCGCCGACCTGGTCGCCGCGCGTGCGCCCTCGCACGTGACGGACACGACCGTCGACGTCGAGCTCAGCTCCGGCTCGCGGTCGCTCGAGCTCAGGGTCGGGCCGCTCCGCAGCGGCGGCGGCCGCGCGCTCGTCGTCGACGCCGCCGTGCCGGGCGTCGGGAACGTGATCGAGCAGCTCGCCGACGGCCTCGACATCGAGACGCGGGACGGGCAGGAGTTCCTCCACGTGCGGCTCGCGTACGACGGAACCCCCTGACGATGGCCGATCGAGTTCGCGATCGAGGATCGCCGCGTCGACGGCGGCAAGGCGCACGTCGTCGCGGTCAGCGGCGAGGTCGACCTCTTCACCGCGCCGGAGTTCAAGCAGCGCGTGATGGCGCCGATCGCGGCGGGCGTCGACCTCGTGATCGTCGACCTGACCGAGACCACGTTCATCGACTCGTCGAGCCTCGGGGCGCTGATCGGCGCCCACCGGCGGCTGAAGTCGCGCGGCGGGCGGCTGATCGTGGCCTGCACCACGGAGCCGATCGTCAAGACCTTCCGCATCACGGGCCTGGACTCGGTCTTCACGATCGTCGACTCCGCCGAGGCCGCGCTGAGCGAGGAGACCGAGGCCGCGTAGCCTTCACGGGGTGGACGGCGGCACCGGCTTCCCCGGCGCGGACGCGCAGGACGACTTCACCCGGGCCCGGCGCTCGCAGATCCTGGCCGACCTCGGCCGGCGGCTGCGGCGGGAGCCCGACGACGTCGGGCTGATCCTCCCGTTCGACGAGGTCGTCGACGCGCTCGGGATGGTCGGCGAGACGCAGCTCGGGCTGCAGACGATCCCGCTCGACTCCGTCGTCGGCACCGTCGACCGCACGCGCGACTTCGATCGCGGCTTCCGCCCCACCACGCCGCGCGTCCGCGGCCGCTGGCAGCGGATCGCCGCCGCCCAGCGCCGCGGCGAGGCGTTCCCGCCGATCTCCGTCTTCCGGATCGGCGACCTGCACTTCGTCCGCGACGGCCACCACCGCGTGTCGGTCGCCAAGTCGCTCGGGCGCGAGGACATCGACGCCTACGTGACCGACGTGCGCACCCGGATCGGGACCGGCGAGGCGCTGCGGCTGGCCGACCTCCCGCTCAAGGACCACGAGCGGCTGTTCGGCGAGCGCGTGCCGCTCGACCGCGAGCAGCACGCCCGCGTCCGGCCGACGGACCCCTGGGACTGGGGCCGGCTCGCCGAGAACGTCGAGGCCTGGGGCTTCCGCGTCACGCAGGAGCGGCGCGAGTACATGGACCGCGAGGAGGTGGCGCGGCTCTGGTTCGAGGAGGAGTTCGTGCCCGTGGTGGACGCGCTGCGGGCCGGCGGCTTCATCCGCTCCGCGGAGAGCGAGGGCGACGCGTACATGCGGTTCGTCGGCGCGCGCTACGAGCTGCTGCGCACGCACGAGTGGAGCGGCGAGGTGATCGACCGCCTGCAGGGCGTCGAGCGGCGCCGGCGCGGCAAGCGGCGCCACCGGCGGCGCTGGGGCGGCGGCCCGCCGGCGCTGGCGCTAGCCGGGCTAGGGCAGCTCCGCCTCGTCGCGCAGGCGCGCGATCGACTGGCGGATGAGTCGCGAGACGTGCATCTGCGAGACGCCGACGCGGGTGCCGATCTCCGACTGGGTCAGGTCCTCCTCGAACCGGAGCCGCAGGACCTCGCGCTCGCGGTCGGTGAGCACGCGCATCAGGCGGTCGACGGTCGCGGCCGCCTCGGCGACGCGATAGCCGGGGTCGTCGGCGCCGACGGCGTCGGCGTAGGAGTCCCCGTCGTCCTCGTCGTCCGTGCGCGGCCGGTCGAGCGAGACCGCACGGTAGGCGCCGGACGCCTCGCGCGCCTCGAGCACCTGCTCGAGCGAGCTCCCGGTGCGCTCGGCGATCTCCGCCGGCGTGGGCGCACGGCCCAGCTCGCGCGCCATCTCGTCCGCGACCCGGTCGACCTTGACCGACAGCTCCTGGAGGTCGCGCGGGACGCGGACCGCCCAGCCCTTGTCGCGGAAGTGGCGCTTGATCTCGCCGAGGATCGTCGGCACCGCGAACGACGAGAACGCCGTCTCACGGGCCGGGTCGAAGCGATCGATCGCCTTCAGCAGCCCGAGCGACGCGACCTGGACGAGGTCGTCGAGCTGCTCGCCGCCGCGCTGGTAGCGGCGGGCGAGCTGGCGTGCCAGCGGGAGGAACCGCTCGACGAGCGCCTCGCGCGCGGCAGCGTCCCCCTCGCGGTGGTAGCGCACCAGCAGCCGGCGGTCCTCGTCCGCGCGCGTCGCCCGGTCTCCTGCCGCGGGGTATTGTGGGACACCGCCGTTCCGGCGACTGTCCTCGTAACGATTCTCGATGCTCTCCACGCCCATGGTCACGCAGCTCGTTCGGCTTGTGCGCGCCGGGGCGTTGGGGCGCGGGATGGGGTCGAGCGGGTGGCTGGGCTCGACTGCGCCACATTCTACTGCGTCCGTGACATGACCAAGATGAGCGAGACGCGGCACCTCCGCGTGCTGATCGCCGACGAGGACAAGGACGCGCTCCACTCGCTCGCCGACGTGCTCGAGGGGCTCGGCCACGAGGTCGCGCCCTACGTCGTCTCGGTCTCCGAGGCGGTCGAGCTGATCTCGACCGAGGACCCCGATCTGGCGATCGTCGTCGTCCACCAGGACGACGAGCACGCGCTCGCGCTGATCGCGGAGAGCGTGGAGTACGCGTCCGGCCCGGTGATCGCGCAGACGCGCGACGGCGACGTGGAGTTCGTCGCCCGCGCGGCCGAGCGCGGCATCTCCGCCTGGATCGAGTCGACGGCGCCGGAGTCCGTCCAGGGTGCGATCGAGGTCGCGCTGCGGCGCTACGAGGAGACCGAGCGGCTGGAGGAGAAGGTCGGCCAGCTCGAGTCCGCGCTCGAGCGCCGCGCCGTGATCGAGCGGGCGAAGGGGATCCTGATGGAGCGCCACGGCGTGGACGAGCGCGATGCGTTCGACCTGATGCGCGACCACGCCCGCAGCCAGAGCCGCCGCGTGGTCGACGTGGCGCTGTCCGTGACCGAGGGTCATGCGCTGCTGCCGAAGAGCGACTGAGCGCCCGGCCGCGATTGGCCGCGGGCGGCCCGGGTAGCACCTGGACCATGTCCGAACGGCGTCAGGGCAGCGCATTCAGGCTGGGCGACCTGAAGGCCGCCTTCAAGCGCTTCCAGGACGACCAGATCACGGACAACGCGGCCGCGCTCACGTACTACTCGCTGCTGTCGCTGTTCCCGGCGCTGCTGTTCGCGGTGGCCGCGCTCGGCATCTTCGGCCAGCAGGGGCTCATCAACGACGCCGCGGACCGTACTCACGGACGCCGGCGCGCCCGAGTCGACGGTGAACTCGGTGACCAGCCGCGCTCGAGTCGGCGCAGTCGCAGCGCGGCACCGCGGTCGGCGCGTTCGTGATCGGCCTGGTGATCTCGCTCAACGGCGCGTCGGGCGCGTTCGCGGCCGCCGGGCGCGCGCTCAACAAGATCTGGCGCGTCGAGGAGGGCCGCGGGTTCGTCCGCCGCAAGGCGCACAACGTCGGCTGGACGCTGGTCGTGCTGGCGATGGCGCTGGTGACGTTCGTGCTGCTGTTCCTCGGCGGCGGCCTCGCGACCGACATCTTCGACGCGATCGGCCTCGGCTCCGAGTTCGGGACCGTCTGGTCGATCGTGCGCTGGCCGCTGGCGCTGCTCGGGGTGATGACGATCTACGCGATCCTCTACTACGCCGCCCCCAACGTCGACGTGCCGCGCTTCCGCTGGCTCACCCCGGGCGCCGATCTTCGGCGTCCTGGTGACGATCGTCGCCTCGGGCGCGTTCTTCTTCTACGTCTCGAACTTCTCGTCGTACTCGGCGACCTACGGCGCGTTCGCCGGCGCGGTGATCCTGCTGATCTGGCTCTGGCTGGCGAACGTCGTGCTGCTGTTCGGCGCGGAGCTGAACGCGGTGATCGACCTGCGCCGGTCGCCGGAGCTGCCGGAGGGCTACGACGGCCCGCCGCTGCCGGCCAAGGTGCCGGCCGACTCGTAGGCCTCCTCGGGCGTCCGCAGCGTCATCCGCTCCGGCCACGAGCACAGCGACGCCCGGCCCGGGCACTCGCCGCACAGCTCGCGGTGCGGGATCTCGGCGACCGGCCAGCGCTCGGCGAGCACGCCCTCGGCGAGCGCGAGCAGCGCGTCCGCGAGCGCGGGCGCGTCGTGCGGTCCGAACGCGGCGAGGACGGGCTCGGCGGGGCGCTCGAGCAGCGCGTAGGCGACCTCGACGCGCGGCGCGCCGTCCTGCAGCGCGGCGAGCGCGTAGACGCGGCGCTGGGTGGCGTAGGAGCGGTCGATCAGCTCGGCCGGGGTCTCCTCCTCGCCGAGCTTGTCGGTCTTGTAGTCGACGATCAGGACGCCGCCGTCCGGCTCGCGCGCGAGGACGTCGAGGTAGCCGCTCAGCAGCGGCCCGCCGCCGCCGGGCTCGAGCGCGTAGACGAAGCCGGCCTCGCGGCGGACGTCGGTCGCGGCGGCCAGCCGGGCGCACAGCGGCGAGGCGGCGAAGGCCGCGACCTGCTCCTGGACGTCGGCGACGTGCGCCGGCGCGAGCTCGAGCCCGGCGCGCTCGCCGAGCGCGAGCACCGTGGCGTCGTCGGGCGGCTCCGGGCGGGCGAAGTCGAGGTCCTCGAGCAGCGCGTGGACGAGCGAGCCGCGGACGAGCTTGTCGAGCGGCGGCGGCTCGCCGGTGACCGCCTCGGACGTCGGGCTCGGCGTCCGCAGGCTCGTCGGCGGCGGGCACGATCTCGCCCGGCGGGGTGACGCGCGGCAGCCCGAGCTCGCGCGTGAGGTAGAAGCGGTAGCCGCAGCGGGCGTAGTCGGTGAGCGACGAGTACGAGAGCCGGCGCTGGGCCGGCGCGGGGCGCGCGGGCACCGGGATCACCTTCGGCTCGGCGGGCAGCGCGGTGCCCGGCGAGCTGCGACGCTCGCGCGGGGCGGGCGCGGGGATGCCGTCCTCGGCCGCGAGCAGCCGGACGGCGACCGCCCCGTCGCCGCACGGGACCGTCGCGTCGGCCGGGATCGGCCCGCTGCCGCCGAGCAGGGCGGGCGCGAGCCAGTCGATCGGCGGCGCGCCGCCGCGCGGGACGGGCCACTTCGCGGTGTCGATGCCGCCCGAGAGGATCAGCCGCTCCTCCGCGCGGGTGGCGGCGACGTAGAGCAGGCGCCGCTCCTCGGCCGCCTCGGCCTCGGCCAGCGCGGCGGCGATCCGCTCCCACCCGAGCGCCGGCACCGGCTCCCCGCCGGCGAGCGTGAGCAGCCGCAGCCCGGCGTCGCCGTCCTCGCCGATCAGCAGCCGGTCGCGGCCCAGCGCGCCGGTGCGCCCGAGGTCGGCCACGCAGACGACCGGGAACTCGAGCCCCTTGGCGCGGTGGATCGTCATCAGCCGCACGGCGTCGAGGCCTTCGGACTCGAGCGCCGCCTCCCCCTCGCGCGCCTCGGCGAGATCCTGGCCGACGGCGTAGCCGAGGAAGCCGCGCAGGTCGCGGCCCTCCGCGCGCTCGTACTCGCGCGCGAGCCGCATCAGCTTGCGCAGGTTCGCGAGCCGGCGGTCGCCGCCGGCGCGGGCGAGGATCGCGAGGTCGTAGCCGGTGTGGGCGATCGCGCGCTCGAGCAGCACCTCGACCGGCAGCCGCTCGCCGCGCAGCCGCTCGCCCGCCGCGAAGCGGGCGAAGCCGGCGAGCCGGGCCGCCGCGTCCCCGGGCAGCGCCTCGAACCACGGCGGGCGCTCGGCGACCGCGCGCCGCAGCGCGGGCCACGCGCGCTCGCCCTCGCGGCGGGCCGCGTCGGCCAGCAGCGCGAGCGCATCGGTGCCGACGCCGCAGAACGGCGATGACAGCACCGCGTAGAGCGCGCCCTCCTCGTGCGGGTTGGCGAGCAGCGACAGGTAGGCGATGCCGTCGCGGACCTGCTCCTGCGCCCAGTAGCCGCGGCCGCCGACCACGTAGGTGCTCAGGCCCTCCTCCTCCAGCGCCTGCTCGTAGAGCCGCAGCGAGCTCGTCGCGCGGACGAGCACGACGACGTCGCGCTGCGGGCGGCCGGCGTCGACCTCCTCGCGCAGCCGGGCTGCGACCGCGCGGGCCTCCGCGCGGCGCCATGGCTGCGCGGCGAGCGTGCCGAGCCCGAGGTCGGCCGCGCGCTGGTCCCAGCCGGCGGTCTCGACGGCCAGCAGCTCGACCGCCGGCGGGCCGGGCGGGTCGGGCTCGAACAGCCGCAGCACCTCCGGCGCGCGGCCCGGGACGAGCGGCGTGAAGCCGCTGCCGAGCAGCGGCCCGATCGCGGCGTTGACCACCGCCAGGATCTCTTGTCTCGACCTGAAGTTGACGGTGAGGCTGCGCACGCGTGACGCGTCGAGCGCGGCGCGCCGCGCCCGGAAGATGCGCACGTCCGCGTGGCGGAAGCCGTAGATCGACTGCGCCTCGTCGCCGACCGCGAACAGGTTGTCGCGCTCCAGCGCCTCGAGCACGTCGAGCTGGAGCCGGTTCGTGTCCTGGAACTCGTCGACCATGATCAGCGCGAAGCGCTCGGCCCAGCGGGTGCGCTGGGCGGGATCCGCGAGCAGGTCGCGGACGCGCAGCTCGAGATCGTCGAAGTCGACCGCGGCGCGCGCCGCCTTGGCCGCCGCGTACGCCGTGCCGAACGCGTCGAGCAGCGCGTCGAGCAGGGCGAGCGCGGGCTGCGCGTGGTACGACGCGCACGCCTCGCGGTACGCGGCCCAGACCTCGCGGTAGGCGCCGCAGGCGGGATCCTCGAGCGCCTTCGCGCCGCTGCCGAGCTTCGCCGCGTCGAGCGCACCGGGCAGCGGCGGCTCACCGCCGGCGGTCGCGATCCGCTCGGCGGCCTCCAGCGCCGTCGCGCGCCTGGCCGACGCGGACGCCGGCCCCGGCGGTCGCGAGCGCGGCGGCGGCCACCGCGGCGGCCGTGGCCAGCGGCGCGGGGTCGGGCGGCGGCTGGGGCGGCGGCACGGGCAGCCGCGGATGGGCCGCCCCGCGGCTGCGGAGCGTGGCGTGCGCGCCGGTGACCATCGGCTCCAGCTCGCGGCCGTAGGCCGCGGCGAGGTCGACGGCCGGGTTGCCCTGGCGCGCGATCCACGTCTCCAGCGCCGCCTCGAACGCCTCCGCGGCGAGCCGCCGCTGGGCGGCCTCGTCGAGCACGCCGAAGCGCGGGTCGAGCCCCGCGGCCAGCGGGCGGCTGCGCAGGACCCGGGCGCAGAAGCCGTGGATCGTCCCGATCCAGGCGGCGTCGACCGCGCGCACGTGCTCCATCTCGCCCAGCTCGGCGAAGCGGCGCCGGATCCGCTCGCGCAGCTCGGCGGCCGCCTTCTCGGTGAAGGTCAGCGTCAGGATCGCGCCGACGGCGACGCCGTCCTCGAGCACCGCCTCCGCGAACCGCTCGACCATCACCGCGGTCTTGCCGGAGCCGGCCCCCGCCGCCAGCAGCGACGACCCCTCGCGATCGGCGATCGCCGCGCGCTGCTCGGGCGTGCCCCTCATGCCGGCGGCTCGTTGCGCGGCTCGCCCGCGCGGCAGATCGCGGGATACCGGCAGCCGCGGTTCGAGCAGCGCTCCGGGACACGGCCGGATCCGCCCGGCGTGCAGCTCGGCGGCGGTCCGCGCCGCGAGCGCGCGGACGGCCTCGAGCGCGTCGTCGAAGCCGGCGGCGTCGACCTTGTCGGTGCGGACGTAGTCGCCGGGGACGTCGTCGCGGACGAGGCCGCGGGCGTCGAGCTTGCGGCCGGCGAGCGGCTGGTAGAGCCCGGCGACCGGCTCGCGCCCGAGCAGCTCGCGCACGGCGAGCAGGTAGAGCGGCACCTGCAGCTGCAGGTCGTCCTCCCACTTCGCGCCGCCGACCGCCGTGCGGCCCTTGTAGTCGCGCACGATCGCGGCGCCGCCCGGGCCGCGGTCGATCCGGTCGACCCGGCCGGTCACCGCGCCGGCGCCCGCGCCGAGCGGGAGCGGCCCGTGCGGGTCCTCGGGGCGGCCGAACGACCACTCCAGCGCCTCCGGCTCGTAGCCGGCGCCGTGCTCGGCCTCCGTGCGCAGGTAGCGCTCCAGGTCGGCCTCGAGCCCGCGCAGCAGCGCACGGCGCCGCGCGCGGCCGCGGCCGCCGATGCGCTCGTCGAGCGCGTCCCGCAGCGCCGCGAGCGCGTCGTCCAGCCGCTCGGGGACGATCGCGGCCGAGCCGGTGCGCTCGCGCAGCAGCGCGAGCGTCCGCTCGAGCACGGCGTGCGCGAGCGAGCCGCGCTGCATCGGCTCGGGATCGGGCTCGATCCGCTCCGGGTGGAGGAACTGCTCGATCAGCCAGCGGACGCCGCAGGCCGCGAACGCCTCCAGCCCGCGCGCCGGCTCGGTGTCGCGCGCCGCGAGGATCGCCAGCAGCGCCTCGGTCTCGGGCGCGCCGAGCGGGTCGGGATCCGGCTCGCTGCGCGCCGCGGCGTAGGCGCGCCGCAGCTCGTGCGGCGTCGGCGCGTCGCGCGGCGTCCAGGTCACGTCGGCGAGCAGCCGCGTCCCGCGCTGCTCCCAGAGCGAGTCGTCGAACAGCGCCCGCACGTCGTCGACGAAGACGGACGGCGCGGCCGGGTTGCCCTCCTCGTCCGACGAGCGCCAGGAGAGGAAGAGCACGTCCTCGGGGCGCGACACCGCGGCGTAGAACAGCGACCGCTCGCGGTCGAGCACGTCCTCGTGCGGCGGCAGCCGCAGGCCGGTGGCGACGGCGAGCGCGCGGCGATCGTCGTCCGACAGGAACGGCTCCGGCTCGGGGCGGCGCGGCACCTCGCCGTCCTGCAGCCCGCAGACGAACACCGCGCGGAACCGCCGCGCGCGGATCGCGAGCGGATCGGCGAGCAGCACGCCGGGCTCGCTGCCCGACAGCGCGGACGGCTCGCGCACCCGCACCGGCGCGAGCCCGTCGATCACGTCGCCCGGCGGCCCGAGCAGGTCGGGGTCGGCGGCGGCCAGCCCGCGCAGCTCGGAGCAGGCGGAGCGCAGGTCGCGCGCCACCCGCGCGTCGGCCAGGTCCTCCGGGGCGAGCACCTCGGCGCGGCGCCGGTGCGGCGCCGTCCAGATCGCCTGCGCCTCCGCCTCGATCGCGGCGAGCAGCGCCTCGGCGCCCTCGCCGGCGGCCGCGGCGAGCCGGTCGAGCGCGGTCAGCTCCGGCTGCCCGAGCCGCGTCTCCCACACCTCGCGGGCGACCCGCGCGCTGCGTGATCCCGTTGCGGCGGACGTGCGCCTCCAGCCGGTCGGCGGGCTCGGGGTCGGGCAGCCTGCCGGGCGTGCGGAGCCAGGTCAGCAGCTCGGCGGCGGTGCCGCGCTCGAGCGCCGCCCTCGCCCCCGCGAGGACGCCCGCGCCGAGCCGCGTGCGGCCGAGCGGGACGCGCCGGTCGTGGCTCACCGGGATCCCGTAGCCGGCCAGGACCTGGGCGAACAGCGCGGTCACGCCCGCGTCGCCGCGCAGCAGCACCGCGATGTCCGGCGCGGCGATGCCCTGCCGCATCAGCTCGAGCACCTCGGCGCCGACGAGCTCGGCCTCCGCGCGCTCGCCGCCGGCCTCGAGCAGCCGCACGGCGCCGTTCGGCGGGCGCCGGTCGGGCGCCGGCTCGAACAGCGAGCGCTCGAGGTGGTGCAGCGCGCGGCGGGCGCTCGGGGCGTAGTGCTCGGAGCGCTCCGGCAGGTGGACGACCTCGGCGGCGACCGGCCGCAGCTCCTCGACGGTCGCGGCGCGGCCGGCGAACGCGACCCGGCCCGGCTCGTAGGGCAGCGCGAGGCAGACGTCGGCCTCGGCGTGCCCGCTCAGCGTCTCGACGGCGTCGCGCTCGGTCGGCGTGAGGTCGTCGAATCCGTACAGGAACACCGGGCGCCGCGCCCAGACCGCCGGGTCGGCGCGCAGCGCGTCGAGCGCCGCCCAGGCGTAGCCCTCGAGCGACGGGCGGCCGAGCTCCTCGAGCGTGCGGCGGTAGGCCGAGTAGAGCGCGCCGAGCTCGCCGGCGTACGCCGAGCGCGAGCCGCCGGCCGCCCAGGTGCGCAGCGCCGCGGTGAACCGCGCCGGCTCGACGCGGCCGCGCTCGAGCTCGGCGAACAGCCGCCCCGCCGCGTCGGCGAACCCGGGCGTGCCGGCGGACGCGGCCAGCTCCCGCAGCGGGACGCCGGCGACCGCCGCGCGGACGACGCGGTCGCGCGCGGTCCACCCGAGCGGCCGCGCGCGCAGCTTCGTGCGGCGCGCGATCTCGCGGATCAGGCGCGCGAAGGTGAGCACCTCCGCGCCGAAGACGATGTTCGAGCTCGCGAGCTCGCGCTGGTAGTGGGAGACGTCGGCCGCGGTGGGGACCACCAGCAGCGGGTCGCGCGGGCGCGCGGCGCGCAGGCGCTCGAGGACGGCGCCGACCTTGGCGGCGTTGGCGGGCCCGGTGATGAGCGTCAGCGGCACGGGCTTCCAGGGTGGCGCGCGTGGCGGACGGTCTTTGTGGCGCCGGGACGAACTTCTGGCATCGAGGGGAAGGACGGAGTGCCGCGAGGCCGCACAACGTCGATATCGCGGGCCGATCGCGAGCGCGCTCGACGTTTTGCACGCATACGGTGGATAACGTCGAGATCACGCGCCGATCCGCCGCGCGATCGACGTTGTGCGCCGCATAGCCGCCGAACGTCGAGCGGAGGCGGAGAGCGCGCGCGATGTCGACGTTCTGCGCCCGCGGACGACCGCCCCGTCCGACCCTCCCCTCAATGCCCGAAGTTCGTCCCGGCACGGCCGTCCGCAGAAAACTTCCGCTCTTTGCGCAGATTCGTGACAATCGGCACTCAAGCGACGCACGGGATGTGCCGTTATCCGTGCTGGAGCCCTGTCCACGGAGGAGCCACGATGGCCGCCCAGCTGTACCTGCCCGCGCAGCACGACGAAGCCGACCTGATCCTGGCCGGCCTGATCGCGGAGCTGGTCGACAGCGCCGAGCTCTACGTCACGTGGACGGCGTCCCAGGGCCCGGCCACGCCGGCGATCCCCGCCGTCCTGCGCGAGCCCCAGGTCCGCGCCGGCACGTTGCTGATGCGCGCGCTGCGCGAGCTGTGGGCCGCGCTGCGCAACCGCCCGCCGCGCGACGCCGCCACGCCGGTCCGCCCGGCGCACCCGCGCGAGCGCGCCGCCTAGGCCGCTTCGACCGCCGCCGCCGTCGCGGGCGTCTCGGCGTCGCCGCCGCCGCCCGCCGCCGGGTCGTCCGACTCCGGCGGCCGCGCGCCGGAGCGCGCCCACGGCTCGTCGAACTCGACGCGCCACTTGCCGTCCTCGGCCTGCTGCAGCGCGAGCCGCGCCCGGAACGACTTCCCCGAGCGGCCCTTGAAGCCGGTGACCGGGCGCGCGGTCCGCCCCGTGGCGATCAGCTCCTTCGCGACCGCCATGCGGCAGCGTCTTGCCGGCCTTGCTCTTCCAGATCACGAACCCGCAGCCCGGATCCTCGCGCGACCAGCACGAGAAGCCCTTGCGGTTCTCGACGATGTCCTGGCCGCAGACGGGGCACGGCCCGAGGTTGGCCCGCGGGATCCGGACCTCCTTGAGCTTCGCGTCGAGCTCGCCGACGGTCCCGCGCGCGAAGTCCGCGATGTCGTGCATGAACTTCTCGCGCGTCTCCGCGCCGGTCTCCATCCGCCCGAGCCGGTGCTCCCACTCGCCGGTCAGCCCGGGCGAGGTCAGCGGGTGCCCGTCGAGCAGCCGGACCACGTTCAGGCCCTTCTCGGTGCAGACGAGCGCGCGCCCGTCGCGCTCGACGTAGGCGACGTCGATCAGCCGCTCGATGATGGCGGCCCGCGTGGCCGGCGTGCCGATCCCCGAGTCCTTCATCGCCTCGCGCAGCTCGTCGTCGTCCACGAGCTTGCCCGCGGTCTCCATCGCCGCCAGCAGCGACGCGTCGGAGTAGCGCCGCGGCGGCTTGGTCTCCTTCTCCTCGGAGCCGACCTCGAGCGTCCGCGTCGCCTCGCCCTGCTCGACCTTCGGCAGCGTCTGGTCGTCGCCCTCGTCCTCGTCGGAGCGCGAGCGGTCCTCGAAGCCCTCGCCGTACACCCCGCGCCAGCCCGGCACGACCAGGACGCGCCCGCGGGTGCGGAACACGTGCTCGGCCACGGTCGTCTCGAGCCGCGTGTTCTCGAACACGGCCTCGGGGTGGAAGATCGGCGAGGAAGCGGCGCGCGACCATGTCGTAGATGCGCCGGTCGTCGTCGGACATCTTGTCGATCGCGGTGCTCGGCCTTCGTCGGGATGATCGCGTGGTGGTCGGTGACCTTCGCGTCGTTGATCACGCGGCCCGAGCGGGAGCGTGTCGAGCCCGGTGACGTAGGCGGCGCCGCGCGCGTACTCCTTGTTGTGCCCGACGAGCTCCGCGGTCGGCTTGATCTCGCCGGCCATGTCGCCGGTCAGGAAGCGCGAGTTCGTCCGCGGGTACGTGAGCGCCTTGTGCTCCTCGTAGAGCCGCTGGGCGGCGGCGAGCGTGCGCCGGGCGGAGAAGCCGAAGCGGTTGTTCGCCTCGCGCTGGAGCGTGGTCAGGTCGTAGAGGAGCGGCGCGCGCTCCTTCTTCGTCGTCTTCTCGAGCTTCGTGATCGTGCCCGCCTGGCCGCGGACGGCGGCTGACGATCGCCTCCGCCTCGGCCGCGGTCTTCAGGCGCGGCTGCGCGCCGGCGTGGAAGCGGCCGGCGTACGCGCGGCCGGGCTCGCCGTCGGTGGGCTCGAAGCGCGCGTCGACGAGCCAGTAGGCCTCCGGCTTGAACGCGCGGATCTCCTCCTCGCGGCGCGCGATCAGCGCCAGCGTCGGGGTCTGGACCCGGCCCAGCGAGACCGCGCCGTCGAACGACGAGCGCAGCCGGATCGTCGCCGCCCGCGTCGCGTTCATGCCCACGATCCAGTCGGCCTCGGAGCGCGACCGCGCCGCCTCCTCCAGCCGCGCGTAGTCGGACGCGGGGTGCAGGTCGCCGAGCGCCGAGCGGATCGCCGCCGTGGTCATCGAGGACAGCCACAGCCGGTCGACCGGCTTGTCCGCGCCGGCCTTCTCGAACGTCCAGGCGAAGATCAGCTCGCCCTCGCGCCCCGCGTCGCAGGCGTTCACCACGCGGTCGACGTCGGCGCGCCTGAGCAGCTTGGTGATGACGCTCATCTGCTTCTTCGAGCGCTCGTCGCGCACGACCAGCCGGAACTCGTCCGGCACGATCGGCAGGTCCGCCATCCGCCACTTCTTGTACTTGGGGTCGTACTCGTCGGGCTCGGCCAGCTGGACGAGGTGCCCGACGGCCCACGTCATGATGTGGTCGTCGGACTCCAGGTACCCCTCGTGCTTCTGGAACGTGCCCGGGAGCACGCGCGACAGGTCGCGGCCGACGGACGGCTTCTCTGCGATGACGAGGGTCTTGCCCATAGCCGCCGCAGGTTAGCTACCCCGCGCACGGCCCCGTCGAGACCGGGCTCCCCGTGTCCTGCAGCGCGCGCTTGACGATCGCGTTGGGAACGCCGTACCCGCCGCGCGGCCCGCGGGTGGTCGCCGCGAACACCGTCGTGACCACCCGGCCCTCCCCGTCGACCATCGGCCCGCCCGAGTTCCCGGGCCGGACGAGCCCGCGCAGCGCGGTCATCGAGCGGTCGACCGGACCGCGGCCGTACGCGTCGGAGGAGGTCACCCGGCGCGTCGTCCCCACGCGCCCGGGCCGGACGTCGAACGGCCCGTTGAGCGGGAAGCCGAGGATCGCGGCCGAGGTGCCGGACTCCGTGTTGCCGGCGATCGGGAGCGGGTCGGCCTCGAGCCCCGGGACGCGCAGGATCGCGATGTCGTTGCGCGGGTCGAAGAACACCGCCTGCGCGGCCCGCCCCGGCTCGCGGCCGCCGAGCAGGACCGTGGTGTCGCGCTCACCGGCCACGACGTGCGCGTTCGTGACCACCAGGCCCGGTGCGGCGACCCAGCCGGAGCCGGCCACGCCGAGCCCGCAGGCGCTGCCGAGCACCTTCACCACGCCCGCGGCCGCCTCCTGGACGTCGGGATCGCGCGCGATGCCCGCTCGCGGCGGCGCGACGCCGGCCTCGGGTCCCTCGATCCGCGGGAACGGATCGAGCCGGCGCAGCGAGTTCAGCAGCGGGCCGGACGGCGGCAGGACGGTGTTGAGCCGCTGGAGGATCGCGGAGCGCTGGACCTCCATCCGGATCCGGTAGCTGCCGTTCTGGATCGCGAGCGCGCCGAGGATCCAGACGACGCCGAGTCCCGCGCACGCGACCAGGACGGCGCCGAGGACCCCGTCCGCGGCGCCGAAGCCGGGGATCCGCCGCAACCCGCGCCGGACCGGCGTCCCGAACGCCTCGAACAGCGCGGCCAGCATCGCGCCGACGAGCAGCGCGCCGATCAGGCCGAACGCGGGCGCCCACGGCGAGTGCTCGCCCTCGGACAGGACGAGCGGCCCGACCCGCGTCCCGATCCACGCGCCGAGCGCGAGCCCGGCGAACGCGAGCACGCCGGACACGAAGCCCTGGGCCCACCCGAAGAGCGCCAGCAGCAGAACCAGCCCGACGATGATCCAGTCGACGCCCGTCAACCGACCGAGCGTATCGAGGTGCCGATCGCGCCCGGTTCGGACCCGGTTGTCAGAACTTTGCCGGTACGTACGACGCGCGCGTCACAATGTGCGGCGAGCATGGCCACGCCCACACGCTCGGCTCCCCGGTCCCCCGCCCCTCCCCCGCCCCGCCGCCGTCCCGGCCGGCGTCGTCGCATGGCGTCCCGGTTCGCACCGCTCGTGCTCGCCGCGGTGGCCGCGTTCGCCGTCGGGATCGCGGTCGGCGCCGGCAGCAAGGACCCGCGCCAGGACGTCGCCCAGCGCTTCGCCGACGCCTGGAGCCGCGGCGACTACGCGGCCATGCACGCGCTGCTGACGCCGGAGGCGCAGCAGCGCGTCCCGCTGGAGCGCTTCGCCGCCGCCTACCGCGACGCCGCCAGGACGAGCACGCTGGACCGCGTGGTCGCCGGGAAGGCGGCCGAGCCCGTCGACGGCAGCGTGAGCGTGCCCGTGGCGATGCGGACGCGGATCTTCGGCACGCTGCGCGGGCAGCTCGCCCTGCCGGTCGTCGAGCAGGACGACGGCGCCGCGATCGCCTGGCAGCGCAACCTCGTCCAGCCCGGCCTGCGCCGCGGCGAGCGGCTGAGCCGCCGGACCGAGCTGCCGCCGCGCGCCGCGATCCTCGCGCGCGACGGCACGCCGCTCGCCGAGGGCGAGGACCGGCTCTCCGACCTCGGCCCGCTCGCGGCGGAGATCGCCGGACGCGTCGGCCCCGCGCCGCCCGAGCGCGCCGCCGAGCTCGAGCGCCGCGGCGTCCCCGACGGCGCCCCCGTCGGCCTGACCGGGCTCGAGCGACAGTTCGACGCCGAGCTCGCCGGGACGGCCGGCGGCCGCCTGCTCGCGGGCGACCGGGTGCTCGCGAACGTGCAGCCCGAGGCGGGCCACGCCGTCCGGACGACGATCGACCCCGACGTCCAGCGCGCCGCCGTCACCGCGCTCGCGGGTCGGCTCGGCGGCGTCGCGGTGATCCGGCCGAACGACGGCGAGGTGCTCGCGCTCGCCGGGATCGCGTACTCGGCGCCGCAGCCGCCGGGGTCCGTGTTCAAGATCGTCACGCTCACCGCGGGGCTGGAGTCGGGCGACGCGAAGCCGTCGAACGAGTACCCGGTCGAGACCGCCGCGACCCTGGAGGGCGTGCGGCTCGAGAACGCCAACGGCGAGTCCTGCGGCGGCTCGCTCAAGACCGCCTTCGCGCACTCCTGCAACTCGGTCTTCGCGCCGATGGGCGCGGAGATCGGGGCCCAGAGGCTGGTCAAGACCGCCGAGCAGTACGGCTTCAACCAGGAGCCCGCGCTGGCGGGCGCGGCCCGCTCGACGATCCCCGCCGCGTCCCAGATCGGCGACGACCTCGCGCTCGGCTCGACGGCGATCGGCCAGGGCAAGGTCCTCGCCACGCCGCTCCTGTTCGCCGGGGTGGCGGGCGCGATCGCCGAGAAGGGGATGGGCGTGGTGCCGACGCTGCGCAAGGGCGCCGCGGCGAAGCGGACGCGGATGGCGCCCGAGGGCGTGGCGCGGACGGTCGGGAAGTACATGCGCGCCGTCGTGACCTCGGGCACCGGCGTCGCGGCGGACATCCCCGGCGTCCGCGTGGCCGGCAAGACCGGCACCGCGGAGCTGCGCGACACGACGAACACCGATCCGGACCCCGCCAGCCCGGCGCCGGCGGACCCCGCGGCCGACACGAACGCCTGGTTCGCGGCCTACGCGCCGATGCGCAAGCCGAAGGTCGCGGTCGCGGTCATGCTCGTCGGCGCGGGCGCCGGCGGCGACACGGCCGCGCCGGTCGCGCGCGCCGTGCTCGAAGCAGCGCTCTAGGTCGTCAGACGTCGATGTCGATCTCGGCGCCCTGGCCGCCGCTCGGGCTCTCGATGTGGAGCACCAGCGGGCGGTTGTAGAGCGACTCGGTCTTCACCTTGAAGAGCACCAGGCCGCCGCGGATCGTGTTGTCGGACGCGGGCGTGTCGAGCGGCGGGTAGAGCGAGTTGGGCCCGAGCTCGGTCGGCTGGTAGCCGAACTCGCTGATCGCCGGGTCGAGCTGGATCGGCTCGAACGTGTTGCCCTGCGTGTCGGTGATGGTCATCTGCGACGCCATCTCGTGCGGCTCGTCGGTGTCGTTCTCGACCCGCATGAAGATCCCGTACCAGACCTCGTCGGGCTGGAGCGTCTCGCTCGTGGGGAGCCCGTTCAGATACGCCTCGTCGTCGGGCGCCGCCGGGTTGAGGATGCGCGAGATCTGGATCTGGTACTTGAGGTCGTCGACCGTGACGTAGATGCCCTCGGTCGCGGCCAGATGGACCTGCTCCTCCTTGTTGCAGCCGGCCGCGACCAGCGCGGCGAGCGCGCAGACGGCGAGGAGCGTGATGCGGGCGAGACGGCGCATGCGGCGGCGGTCAGTCTAATCCGGCGACGGTCGCCCGCGCGCCGCGATCGCGGTTCTCCTCGAGGATGCTGCGCATGCGCCGCAGGGCCTTCCCCGCGTTGCGCTTGAACCAGCGGTGGCGGCCGCTCAGCTTCTCCACGAGCCGGTCCGTCGGCAGCGGCGGCTCGGTCTCGTAGACGTACTCCAGCCGCGTCCCGGCGGCGTCCGGCTCGAGCGTCCACTGGTGGAACGTCTTGATCCGGTTGTACTTGCCGCCGCGGCCGACGGCGATGATCCGCCACGGCGCCTCGAGCTCCGCCAGGCTGAGGTCGTAGTAGCCGAAGCGGTCGAAGCGGCCGTCCTGCTTGTAGCGCGCGCCCGCGCCGCGGCCCTCGGAGTCCTCGCGCGTGAGGTGCCAGTCCGTGAGGTAGTGATCCGAGAACTCCGGGTGGTTCGCCACGTCCGACAGGTAGGCGAAGACCTCCTCGCGGGGGCGGTCGATCGTGATGTCCAGCGTGACGGTGTCCACGGGGCCCGGAAGCCTAGTGGAACGTCCCGCGATCAGGCTGCGCTGCGGCGCGCCTGGACGCGCACCGCGCGCTCGTGCTCAGGCGCGTGCATCAGCTCGGATCGCAGCGGCGCCTCGCGCCGCAGCGGACGGCAGAGATCGCACACCAGCCGCTCGCCGGAGACGGTCGCGTACACGTGCACCGCCTCGCCCGTGAGCGGGGTCCGGTCGCAGTGCACGCAGCGGTGGCGATGCGCCTCGTGCTCGCCGAGGCTCCGGCGCAGCAGCGCGTCCTCCAGCTTGGGCCGCGAGCGGGCGTGGGACCGGCGGAGCGTGAGCGTCGGCATGGTTTGCACTGCTTCGACGCAGGGCACAGGATGCCTTCCCCGGCGGGACCGGGTGCCGGCCCCATTGACCGTTTCCGTACAATCCCCGATGGAGGGAAGGGTCGCACCACCGGCACGCGCCACCCGTGCCAAAGGAGAGACGTACATGGACCCACGATCGCCAGCCGATATCGAGGCGACGGGAACCTTGCCGGTCGCCGGCGAGGGCGCCGTCCCTCTCACGTCCGCCACGGAGCCGGTCGCCCCTGCGCACGCGGACTGGATCGACGAGGCGCGCTCGGCCCTGGAAGCACCCGGGAAGTACCTGGCCTACGAGGACGGCAGCCGCCGCGTGGTCATCGCGGTCGCGCGCGAATGGACCCGGATCGGCCGCTCGCTGGCCGCCGACGTCCGCTTCGACGACGCCACCGTGTCGCGCCGTCATGCCCTGATCGTCGCCCAGGCGGACGGGGTACGCGTGCTCGACGACCGCTCGCTCAACGGCGTCTACGTCAACGGCCGGCGGGTCGAGTGGTCGCCGCTCGTCGACGGCGACGAGATCGTCGTCGGGCGCCACACGATCCACTTCATGGACACCGGCGTGCCCGGCGCGCCGTTGCCCGAGGCGCCTCCGGCCACCGTCGCCGAGTAGGCACACCCGCGGGTCTGCGGGCGCCGCCCGGCGCCCGCTAGTCTCGTGCCCCATGGCCGAGACCATCGCGGTCCTGTCGCTCAAGGGCGGCACGGGCAAGACCACCGCGGTCCGCACGCTGGCCGACGTCTTCCGCCGGATCGGGCTCGACGTCCTCTGCGTGGACCTCGATCCGCAGGGCAACCTGTCGGACTACTTCGACGTGCCCGCGGACGCGACCCCGACGGTCGCCGACCTGCTCTCCGGCGACGCCAAGGCCAAGGCGGCGACGCACGACGGGATCATCCCCGCGACGCCGATCCTGGCCGAGGTGGAGCGCGGGCTGAGCGGGAAGATCGGCCGCGAGCTCGTCCTGCGCAAGGCGCTCAAGGACGCGCGCAAGCAGCACGACATCATCCTGATCGACTGCCCGCCGGCGCTCGGCCTGCTGACGATCAACGGGCTCGTCGCCGCCGACTGGGCGATGATCTCCTCCGAGGCGCAGTACTTCGCGCTGCAGGGCGTGAGCGGGGCGCTCGAGGTGGTCGACCAGGCGAAGGACTTCTACAACGAGGACCTCGAGTTCCTCGGCGTGCTGATGAACATCGCCGACATGCGCACGGTGCACTCGCGCGAGGCCTACGACGCGCTCAAGGAGCACTTCGGCGACAAGGTCTTCGAGACGGTCATCCGCTCCTCGATCGCCTACGCGGAGTCGGCCGGCTCGGGCCGCTCGATCCTCGACACGCGGCCGGATCTCGGCCGCGACTACCTCGAGCTCGCCGGCGAGGTGCTCGCGCGCACGGGCCTGAACGGCTGGCGGCGCAAGCTGACGCCGCTGCTCGACGCGGCCTAGCCCGGATCCGGGCTTCAGAGCGAGACGACGTCGGCGCCGCGCGGCTCGAACGCCACGTGGCGGACCGCGGCCCAGCCCGCGCACTCGTCCGTGAGCCGCTCGACGACCGCGCCCGTCGCCTCGTACGCGCACCAGACGAGCACGGTCGGGCCCGCGCCGCTGATCGTCGCGCCGAGCGCGCCCAGCTCCGGCGCGCGGCGGACGAGCGCCATCGAGCGCGGGTAGAGGTGCTCGCGGCGCGGCTGGTGGAGCCGGTCCGCCAGCCCGCGGGCGACGAGGTCCCAGTCGCCGCGCTGGAGCCCGAGCAGCAGCAGCCCGGCGTGGGCGACGTTGAAGACGGCGTCCGCCATCGGCACCTCGGGCGGGAGCGCGGCCCGCGCGGCGGCGGTCCGCACCGGCTCGTCCGGGACGACGACGACGGCCTCGAGCCCGGCGGGGACGTCGAAGCGCTCGGCGCGGCCGTCCGCGCACAGCACGAACCCGCCGAGCAGCGCGGCGGCGACGTTGTCCGGATGGCCCTCGAGCGCGATCGCGTGGCCGAGCACGTCGGCGTCGAGCTCGTAGAGCGAGTCGGCGGCGACGAGCCCGGCCACGATCGCCGCCGCGCTCGTGCCCAGGCCGCCCGACAGCGGCACGTCCGAGCGGATCCGGAACTCGATCCCGTCGACCGGGGCGAGCGTCTCGAACGCCCGCACGGCGAGGTTGCGCCGGTCGGTGGCGATCGGCAGGTCGGTCACGACGCCGAACGTGCCGGTCTCGACCACCTCGAGCTCGACGTGGAGCCCGAGCGCGCAGGCCAGCACGTCGAAGCCGGGCCCGAGGTTGGCCGACGAGGCCGGGACCCGGACGAGCCGTCTTGCCTCGGCCTGCGGCCTCGTCACCGCTTCGCTCACCCCAGCACGGCGTGCTCGACGGCGGCGAGCTCCGGCTCGCACGGCACGACCGAGCCGGCGTTGCCGAGCGCGGTCTGCGGGTCCTTCAGCCCGTGCCCGGTCAGCACGCACGCGACCCGCCGCGCGCCCTCGGCCCCGTGCTTGAGCAGCCCGGCCACGCCCGCGGCCGAGGCCGGCTCGCAGAACACGCCCTCGTGCGCGGCCAGGAAGCGGTACGCGTCGAGGATCTCGGCGTCGCTGACCGCCCGGATCGCGCCGTGCGAGGCCGACATCGCGCCCATCGCCTCCTCCCAGCGCGCCGGGTTGCCGATCCGGATCGCGCTGGCGACCGTCTCGGGGTGCTCGACCGGCGCGCCGTGGACCAGCGGCGCGGCGCCCTCGGCCTGCCAGCCGAGCATCCGCGGGCTCGCGCCGGCCTCCTCGAAGCCCTTCCAGTAGGCGGTGATGTTGCCGGCGTTGCCGACCGGGATGCAGAGCGCGTCGAGCTCGAGCCCGAGGTCGTCGACGAGCTCGAAGGCCGCCGTCTTCTGCCCCTCGAGCCGGAACGGGTTGACCGAGTTGACCAGCGCGATCGGATGGCGCCGGGCCAGCTCGCGCACCAGCGCCAGCGCCTCGTCGAAGTTCCCCCGCAGCGCGACCACCCGGGCGCCGTGCATCAGCGCCTGGGCGAGCTTGCCGGTGGCGATCTTGCCCTCGGGCACGATCACCGCGCCGGTCAGCCCGGCCCGCGCGGCGTAGGCGGCGGCGCTCGCCGCGGTGTTGCCGGTCGAGGCGCAGATCACCGCCTGGGCGCCCTCCCGCACGGCGGCGGAGACCGCGCACGTCATCCCGCGGTCCTTGAACGAGCCGGTCGGGTTGGCGCCCTCGAGCTTGAGCCAGACCTCGGCCCCGACCCGCTCGGAGACCCGCTCGGCGAGCACGAGCGGCGTCGAGCCCTCCTGGAGCGAGACGACGGGGTCGGTGGGTTCGAACGGCAGCCGGTCGCGATAGCGCTCGATCAGCCCGACCATCTACGTGAACTCCTCCTCGATCACGCGGATCGCGCGCGGGGCGGAGCGGATGAAGTCGAGCCGCCCGATCAGCTGCACCGCGCCGTAGAAGCGCGACTCCAGCAGCGGATGGAGGACCATCACGAGCGAGGCGTTGTCGCCGAGCCCGCGCTGGACGACCGACTTGATCGACGCGCCCTGCATGCCGAGCAGCTCCGCCACCTGGGCGAGCACGCCGGGCCGGTCGTCGACCTCCATGTGCAGGTAGAACGCGTTCTCGACGTCGTTGACGATCGGCAGCGACTGGGTGGTCTCCGGCGTCGTCGCGGGCGGGATCATCGCGCTGATCACGTCGCCGAGCACCGCCGAGGCGGTCTGCGGCCCGCCGGCCCCCGGGCCCGACATCGTGATCTCGGTGATCGCGTCCGACTCGACGGTGACCGCGTTGAACGGCCCGTTGACCGACGCGAGCGGATGGCCGCCGTAGAGGAACGCGGGATGGACGCGCACGCTGAGGCCGCCGTCGACGCGCTCGGCGGTCCCGATCAGCTTCAGCCCGAGGCCGAGCTGCTGCGCGTAGGCGATGTCGTCCTGGGTGAGGTGCTCGATCCCCTCGTAGCGGACCTGGTCGAGATGGACCGGGGTGTCGAACGCGAGCCGGGCGAGGATCGCCATCTTGGCCGCGGCGTCGAGCCCGCTGACGTCGGCGGTCGGGTCGGCCTCGGCGTAGCCGAGCTCCTGCGCCAGCGCGAGCGCCTGCTCGTAGCTCATCCCGGACCGCGCCATCTCGCTGAGGATGAAGTTGGTCGTCCCGTTGACGATCCCGTGGATCCGCTCGACGTGCGCCGCGGCGAGCGACTCCTGGAGGACGCGGATGACCGGCACGACGCCCGCGACCGCCGCCTCGAAGCGCAGCTGGACGCCGTGCTCCCGCGCGCACGCCCAGAGCTCCTCCCCGTACTGGGAGAGCAGCAGCTTGTTGGCGGAGACCACGTGCTTGCCGGCGCGCATCGCCCGCAGCACGTAGTCGCGCGCCGGCTCGACCCCGCCGATCACCTCGACGATCAGGTCCGACCCGTCGAGGATCGCCTCGAAGTCGCCGCGCGAGCGGGTGAGGACGCCCGTGAGCTCCGGGCGCATGCCGGTGACCGCGGCGACCGCGTCCGCGCGCTCGGCCAGCAGCTCCGCGAACGCGGAGCCGACCGTCCCGTGGCCGAGGAGGCCGACCCTAAAGGTCGCGGGCACCGAGGTCCTCGTAGGTCTCGCGGCGCACGACGGCGCGCGCCTCGCCGCCGGCGCAGAAGACGACCGGCGGCCGCCGGACGCCGTTGTAGTTCGACGCCATCGCGTGGCCGTAGGCGCCGGTGACCGGCGTGACGAGGACGTCGCCGGGATCGACCTCGGGCAGCCGCGTCCGCCGGATCAGCACGTCGCCGGACTCGCAGTGCTTGCCGACCACCGTGGCGGGCTCGCCCGGCGCGCCGAAGCGGTCGGCGACGCTCGCCTCGTAGACGGCGTCGTAGAGCATCGGGCGCGGGTTGTCGGACATCCCGCCGTCGACGGCGACGAGCCGCGCCCCGCCCGGCAGCCGCTTGACGGACTCGACGGTGTAGAGCGTCACGCCGGCGTTGGCGACCAGCGCGCGGCCCGGCTCGAGCACGAGCTCGCGGCCGGGGCCGAGCAGGTCGTGCGCGGCCTCGACCACGGCCGCGACCGCCTCCTCGATCGCGGGCGGCCGGTCGTCGGCGGTGTAGGCGACCGCGTACCCGCCGCCGAGGCTGTAGACGGCGCGTCGCCCGAGCCCCGCCAGCACCGAGACCGCGGCGCGGTAGGGCGTCGGATCGTTGAGCTGCGAGCCGAGGTGGAAGTGGAACCCGCGGACGTCGAGGTGCGCGGGCGGGTCGTCGGCGAGCGCGCGCGCCTCGCGCGGGTCCAGCCCGAACTTCGACTCGGCGTGGCCGGTGAGGATCGCGGCGTGCGTGTCGGCGTCGATCCCCGGCCGCACGCGCAGCAGCACGGCCTGGCGGGCGCCCGCGCGGCAGCACGCGCGCCAGCTTGGCGACGTCCTCGAGGTTGTCGACCACCACGGTCCCGACGCCGGCCGCGATCGCGGCGGCCAGCTCGTCCTCGCCCTTCGCGTTGCCGTGCAGGTACAGCCGGGCGGGCTCGAACCCGGCCTTGAGCGCCAGGTGCAGCTCACCGCCCGAGGCCACGTCGCAGCCCAGCCCCTCCTCCGCGAACACGCGCAGGACCGCGGTGACGGGACACGCCTTCGACGCGAAGATCACCTCGCCGGGGCCGTCGTGGTGGGCGGCCAGCGCGCCGCGGAACGCCCGCGCCCGGGCGCGCAGGTCGTCCTCCGCCATGACGTAGGCCGGCGTGCCGAAGTCGCGCGCGAGCCCGGCGGCGTCGCAGCCGCCGATCAGCAGCCGCCCGTCCTGCACGGAGGCGGCCTCGGGGTACACGGACGGGCTGGTCACGGCCATGATCGGTGCGGAAGCATGACGCACCGGGCCGCGCGGGGGACTCAGGAGCGCGCCGGCGCCGGCACGCTGCTGCTGCGCAGGTACAACAGCCAGGCGCCGCCGCCGAGCATCATCCCGAGCGCGACCAGCTGCGGCACGGTGAGCCCCGCCACGACGCGGTCGTTGCGGCGCAGGAACTCGACGAGGAAGCGCTCGGCGCCCGCCAGCACGAGGTAGAGCGCGAACAGCCCGCCCGGGCGCACGCGATCGCGTATGTGCCACAGGTACCAGGCGACGCCGCCCATCGCGAGCGTCTCGTACACCGGGGTCGGATGGACCGTCTCGGTCGTCGGCACGGTGCCGTCGGGGTAGGCCATCGCCCACGGCCCGTCCCACGGCTTGCCGTAGTCGCCGTCGCCGGCGAGCTGGCAGCCGATCCGGCCGATCGCGTACGCGGCCGCCAGGCCGGGCGCGACGGAGTCGACGAGCATCGCGTCGAGCGTCCCGCGCCACTTCGCCCAGCCGAGCACCGCGATCGCGCCGCCCAGCAGCCCGCCGTAGAAGACCAGCCCGGTGCCGGAGAAGATCGAGCCGACGAGGTCGTTCTTCGCGTCGTCCCAGTTCTCGACGATCGACCACAGCCGGGCGCCGACGATGCCGCCGATCAGCGCGGCGAAGACCATCTCGTAGGCCCAGTCGGGCGGGCGCCCGATCTCCTTCAGGCGCTTGGCGGTGAGCAGCCCCGCGACGACGAAGCCCAGCCCCATCATCAGCCCGAAGCTCTGCAGGGTCAGCGGGCCGAGGTGGATCTCAGGCTGCATTCCCTAGAGGGTACGGCGCGGCTAGAGGTACCCCATCGGGTCGACCGGATTGCCGCCGATCCGGACCTCGAAGTGGAGGTGCGGGCCGGTCGAGTTGCCGGTGTTGCCGGAGTAGCCGATGACCTGGCCCTGGCTGACGCTCTGGCCGACCGAGACCGCGATCCGCGACTGGTGGCCGTAGCACGTGGAGACGCCGCCGCCGTGGTTGATGCAGGTGTAGTTGCCGTAGCCGCCGGTCCAGCCGGCGATCGCGACGGTGCCGCCGTCGGCGGCGCGGATCGGGGTGCCCTCGGGAACGGCGATGTCGATGCCGGCGTGGAGCCGCCCCCAGCGGTAGCCGAACGGCGAGGTGAACGTGCCGTTGACCGGCCAGATGAAGCGGCCCGAGCCGTGCCGCACGGAGCCGGCGGGCTGGACGTTGACGCCGGCGAGCCGCGCGGCGATCTTCGCCTGCTCCTTCTCGAGCGAGGCCAGGTTGGTCTCGAGCTCGTGGCGGTCGGAGCGGACGGAGACGAGCGTCTGGTGCTTGTCCGCGCGCACCTCCTGCAGCCCGTTCTGGCGGCTGACGAGGCCGTCCTTGATCTCGCGGATCTCCGCGGCGCGCTTCGCCACGATCGCGGTGACCTCGCTCTGCCTGGCCTCGAGCCCGTCGAGCCGCTTCTCCGCCGCGACCGACTCCTGCTTCGCCTCGCGGACGTCGTTGATGATCCGCCCGTCCTGGTCGGAGACGCGCTCCATGAACTCCGCGCGCTCGAGCAGGTCGGCGAAGCCGTCGGACTCGAGGATCACCGTGACGACGTCGGGCTTGTCCGCCTTGTAGAGCGCGACGAGCCGGTCGCTGAGCACCGCCCGCGACTCGGCGAGCCGGGCGCGCAGCTGGGTCAGCCGGATCCGCTCGCGCCGCAGCTCGTCCTGCAGCTTCTGGAGCTCCTCGCGCTTCGCGGCGAGGTCGGTCTCGACCCGCACCTGGCGCGTGGTCAGCGTGTCGATGTCGCCCTGGAGCGCGCCGATGCGCTGCGAGTAGCCCTGGATCGTCGAGGTCAGGACCCCCTCCTGCTGCTTCTTCTCCTGGATCTGGGACTGCTTGCGCTCGATCTTGGTGCCGATCGACTGGCCGTCCGACAGGACGGGCACGAAGAGCCACAGGACGAGCGGGGTCGCGAGTGCGGCCGCGAGCAGACGCAGGCGGGTCATCCGGCGCGAGATGCTAGGGCGGCCTCCCCCGCTCGGCGCGCAAGATCCCCTGCCGCGGCCGAACTGCAAGGAACCCTGCACGTCAGGGACTCCTAAAACCTCGCTCAACGACACCCGGTCGGTGCCAGAATGATGCGGACCATGGCGCGACCCACCTCATTCGGGAAGGACACCGGGCTCCAGCTCCGGATGACCTTCACCATCTTCCTGCTCGGCCTCGTCTACGTGGTGCTGATCGTGGCGCTGCTCGCCGCGGGCGCCAGCGGGATCCTGGTGGCGCTGATCGCGGGCGGTCTCGCGATCTTCCAGCTCTTCGGCTCGGACAAGCTCGCGCTGCGGGCGATGGGCGCCCGCGAGGTGACGCCCGCGGAGGCGCCCGAGCTGCACGCGATGATCGACCGGCTGTGCGTCCAGGCCGACCTGCCGAAGCCGAAGGTCGCCGTCGCCGACACGCGGATGCCGAACGCGTTCGCGCTCGGCCGCTCGCCGAAGAACGCGACGGTCTGCGCGACCACCGGGATCATGGAGCTGCTCTCCCCCGCCGAGCTCGAGGGCGTCATGGCCCACGAGCTGACGCACGTCGCCAACCGCGACGTGATCGTGATGACGCTCGCCGCCTTCTTCGCGACGATCGCCGCCTACATCGTCCAGTTCGGCTTCCTGTTCGGCGGCGGCATGAGCGACGACGACGACAACCCGAGCGCGATGGTCCTGTTCCTCGTCTCGATCGCCGTGTACGTCGTCTCGTTCTTCCTCATGCAGGCGCTGTCGCGCTACCGCGAGTACGCGGCCGACCGCGGCGCGGCGCTGATCACCGGGCGCCCGAGCGCGCTGGCCTCGGCGCTGACGCGGATCTCGAGCGGCATGGACCGGATCCCGCAGAAGGACCTGCGCGCCCAGTAGCGAGCTCGCGGCGTTCTACATCTTCCCGCCCGGCGCCGGCAAGGCGATCGGCAGCCTCTTCTCGACACATCCGCCGATGGAGAAGCGGATCGCGGCGCTCGAGCGGCTGGAGCGCCAGCTGCAGGGCGTCGCCGCCTGATGGGCCTGTTCGACATCCTCACCGGCAGGCGGAAGGTCAAGCAGCCGGCGGAGAGCCGGCTGTTCGCCATGTCGACGGCGGCCGTGAGCCTCGAGATGACGCTCGAGCTCAAGTCGTCGGGCAAGGCGGCGATCGTCTTCCAGCCGCTCGCGACGGCCGACTTCTCGTCGATCGTCTCCGACATGGAGGAGGTCCTGCGCGGGACCGGCGAGGACACCGGCACCGGCGTGGACCGGACCGACGACGACTTCGGCTACCGCTGGATGGTCCTGTCCGACGAGGAGTTCGAGGACCTGGTGGTCGGCATCAACGTCGTCTCCCAGGCGCTCCAGGACGGCGGCTACGGCGAGCGCATCCTGTGCGCGGTGTTCGCGTTCCGCGACGCGCACGACAACCCCGTCTACTGGATCTACAACTACAAGCGCGGGTCGTACTACCCGTTCGTCCCCGCCGGCGGCGACCAGCGCCGCGACTCCGAGCGGGAGCTGCGCCTCAAGGCCCAGATCGGCCACGAGCTGCCGATCGAGCCGGAGCTCGAGCGCTGGTTCCCGCTCTGGGGCATCCCGATCTAGCCGACAGGCGGTCTCGACCGGACACGGATGTCCGGCGTCGCCATCAGAACGCGGTCCGGATGACCCGCGGAGCGTCCTAGTCCGGGATCAGGCCCTCGCCGTTGAACTCGTGGTGGGCCTCGGAGAACGAGAGGTCCGGCGGCGGGATGATCACGTCGGACTCCTCCAGCTCGTCGTCGCCGAGGCGGTGGCCGTCGGTGCGGACGAGCTGGAGCATCTCCTCGAAGATCGCGTGGAAGCGGTCCTCGTCGTCGGCCTCGACCGCCGCGACCGCGTCGTTGTCGAGCGCGTTGAGGCGCTCGGCGTCCTCGTCCGGCAGGCGGTACTGGTCCTCCGTCGCGATCCGGACGATCACGCCTGGCCGCCCTGGCTCTGCTGCGGCTGGTCGGCGGCCGGCGCGCCCTCCTCGAGGGCGGGCGACGGCGCGCTGCCCTGGCCCAGCTCGGCCTTCATCTTGGCGAGGTCGTCGTCGACCTGGCTGCCCGAGGTGAGCTCGGAGAGCTGGCGGTCGATGTCGTCCTGACCCTCGGTGAGCGTCAGGTTGTCGTCGAAGGCGCCGGCGGCCTCGAGCTCGTCCATCGCGCTCGCGCGGGCGCGCATGCCCTCGGTCTTGTCGACCGCACGCTGCATCGCCAGCCCGACGTCGGCCATCTCCTCGCCCACGCCGGTGGCGGCCTCGGAGATCTTCACCTGCGCCTCGGCCGCCGAGTACTGGGCCTTGATGACCTCCTTCTTGGTGCGGAACTGCTCGAGCTTCGTGCGGAGCTTCTGCTCCTTGTCGATCAGCCCCTGCTGCTGCTGCTCGAGCTCGACGACCTGCTGGTCGAGGGTCTGGAGCTCGGTCTGCGCGAACTGCTTGCGCTCGAGCGCGGTGCGCGCGAGGTCCTCGCGACCCTGGGAGAGCGCCTGGCGCGCCTGGGTGTCGAGCTTGACGACCTGCTGCTCGAGCTTCTGCTGCTGGAGCTGGAGCCGCTTCTTCGCGGTGACGACGTCGGCGATCCCCTTCTTGACGTTCTGGAGCAGCTCCATCTGCTTGGCATAGGAGTACTCGAGCGTCTCGGACGGATCCTCCGCCTTGTCGAGCATCTTGTTGATCTTCGCCTTGATGACGGTGGACATGCGTCCGCCCAGTCCGGGCACGGCTACCTCCGGGTCGGGGTCTGCATCAAGCGTACCCGCCTCGATTCGCCGGTGGGCGGCGACCCGCGGAGATCGTCGCCGGTGCTCGGCGTGCAGCTGACGTCAGCGAGCCGCCCGCCGAGCGGCGGGCAGCTGCACGACCTCCGCGCCGGCCGTTAGAAGGACGTGGGGTGGCGCTTCACGAACCCGCGCCCGGAGCGCGGCATCGGGCGCCAGCGCGGGCCGGACTCGAACGCCTTGACGGCGGCCTTCGTCTTCCGCGTGCGCGACATGCCGGCGACGCTCGTGTCGAGCCGGAGCCCGGCGATCACGGCGTAGGCGTGGCCGGGGTTCGTGTAGACGGTGATCCAGGCGCCCTTGCCCCGCTCGCCCCACTTCATGAACGAGCCGGAGTCGAGCGGCGTGTCCAGCAGGTCGCCGCCGTGGAGGGCGAACGAGACGGTGCCGGAGCAGTCGGCGCCCTTGGCGACGTTGAACTTCAGGTTGTGCCCGCCGCCGTAGAGGTAGGGCAGGTCCTGGAGCGAGTTCGCGGCCCAGATCGCCTGCTTGACCTGGTCGGGCGCGTCGGCCGGAGCGGCGGCGGTGCCGTCCGGGAGCAGCTTGGCCTTGGTGCCGGGCACTTCCTGGCCGCTCCACAGCCCGGGCTGCAGCATGGCCGGCGGCGGGGGCTCCTCTTCATAGGCGGCGCCGCCCGTGGCGGGCGACTGCGCATACGCCCCGCTCGGGACGATGACGCACAACAGCACGATGAAGATGGGGGCGACGCCCCGCAGTGACAACGACATAAGCCTCTTTCGTCGGCCTGCGGGGTTAGCTGACGGGCTGGCGCTGAAAGAGCCTGCGCCCCGCGACGCTCAGGTCGCGGTTAGCCCCAACAAATTGGTTCCCCCGTCCCCCGGGATCCATCCGGGGGTTCGGCTTGGCCGGGCACTGTACAAGGTCCGACGGCGAACGCAAGCGGCAAGTTTTGTCGAATTTGCGGTTTTTTTCTCAAGTGGGGCTTGATTTTGGGCGGAAGTCCAGCTTGCCGCTAGCGTTCTGGCCGTGCGCCCCCCGCTGAGAGCGGCGAGCTTGCTCGCCGTCATTGCACTCGTGCTTGCAGGCTGCGGCGGCGGAGGCGACTCCTCCGGCGACGCGGCGCCGACGCCCGGCGAGGGCGATCAGGCGCCGGCGCTGGGTCAGGGCGGCGGCGACGAGCAGGCCGCGACCGATCTCGGCTTCCCCGCCTTCGCCACCCGCAACACGACGCGGGTCGGCGGCGCCGATCCCGATCGCCGACGCCGCGGCGGTCGCCCAGGCGGTCTATCCGTCGCGCGACGAGGACACCCGCCCGGAGGCGGTCGCGCTCGTCGACTCGAGCGACTGGCGGGTGGCGGTCTCGACCGCGCAGCTGATGGCGCCGCCGCTGCGCGCGCCGATGCTGTTCTCCGACGGCGGGTCGCTCCCGCCCGCGACCGAGCAGGCGCTCGGGCGGCTGATCCCGACCGGGGCGAAGCAGGCCGGGAACGCCCAGATCATCCGCGTCGGCCAGGCCGCCGACGCCGAGGGCTACCGCGCGACGTCCGTCGAGGGCGCGGACTACGCCGCGCTCGCGCAGGCGATCGACCGGCTGCAGACCGCGGCGGCCGGGAAGCCGACCGGCGCCGTCATCGTCGCCTCGGCGGAGCAGCCGGGCTACGCGATGCCGGCCGCCGGCTGGGCCGCGAAGTCCGGCCAGCCGGTGCTGTGGGTCACGCGCGACGCGATCCCGCCGTCGACGCGCGCGGCGATCACCGCGCACAAGCGGCCGCAGATCTACGTGCTCGGCCCGGAGGCGGCGGTCTCGGCGCGGGTCGAGAAGCAGCTCGGCGAGCTCGGCCAGGTCAAGCGCGTGAGCGGCGCGGACCCGGTCGCCAACGCGATCGCCTTCGCCCGCGAGCCGGACCTCTGGAACGTCGTCGACCCCGGCCACGGCCTCGTCTTCCTCAACACCCAGCGGCCGCTCGACGCCGCGTCCGCCGCGCCGCTCTCGGCGTCCGGCACCTACGGCCCGCAGCTGCTGCTCACCGAGGGGAACGCGCTGCCCGCGCCGCTCCAGGACTACCTGCTCGACATCCAGCCCGGCTACGACAAGGACCCGGTCCGCGGCGTCTACAACCACGGCTGGATGATCGGCGACGAGAACGCGATCTCCGTCGACGTCCAGGCGCGGATCGACTCGCTGCTCGAGATCCAGTCCGTGGACCGCGGCAAGGGCTCGTAGACTCCCGCGCCATGGCCGAAGCCGAGCAGCCCGCGCGCCTCCGCCCGGAGCACACCGTGACCGTCGAGGACGTGCGCCAGCTCATGGGCGCCTCGACGCCGCACTTCGCGCTCCAGCTGCGCAACCGGATCCGCAAGCTGATCGCCCCGCTGCCGCCCGGCGACCCGGCCCGGCTCGAGGGCGAGCGCGAGATCGCGCGGCTCGAGCGGCTCGCGTTCGCCGGCGAGATCCGCGGGCAGCAGGAGCAGGACGGGCAGCGCCCGCTGCCCAGCCTCGGCGAGGACGAGACGTCCCACTTCGCCGACGGCCCGACCCACGGCTAGCGCCGCGCGGCCCGGTCCGGACGGCTCAGCCGCGCGGGCGGCGGCCGGCGAGCGCCTCGCGGTAGGCGATCCGCCCGCCCCGGGCGCGCGTCTGGCGCGGGGCGCGCCGGGAGGCGTGCGGCGGCTGGTCGTGCTGGCCGGCGGCGACGAGCTGGGCGATCAGGACCGCGAGGACGACCTGGCGCGCGAACTCGGCCTGCGGACCGCGCCCGCGCTGGGCGCGCAGCGCCCAGGCGAGGAACGTGCCGAGATCGCGACGCATCTGCACCAAGCGTGCCACACCGGCCGGATCCGCCCGGCGCGCGCGGTACGGTCGGCGGCCATGCATCCCGAGGACCCAGCCGGCACCGCGCGGCCCGACGGCATACCCGGGCTCGAGCCTCACCGGACCGTGGCCGGTCGGCCAGTACGCCGACCGGTTGCGCGACCGGCTGCGCGCGCTCGCGCGCGTGCAGATCTTCGGCGAGGTGTTCAACCTGCGGGCGGGGCGCGCGCGGGTGTGGTTCGAGCTGCGCGACGCGCGCGGGGCGCTGCCGTGCTCGATGTGGCGCGAGGACTTCGACCGGCTCGCGGCGCCGCTCGCCGACGGCATGCGCGTCGTGGCCGCGGGCGGCTGCGACTTCTACCCGGGCTCGCGCGCGGCGTCGCCGGCCTTCTCCTTCACCGTCACCGACGTGCGGGTCGCCGGCGAGGGCGACCTGCTCGCGCAGCTCGACCGGCTGCGCCGCGCGCTCCACGCCGAGGGGCTGTTCGAGCCGCAGAAGCGGCTCCCGCGCGCCGCGCTCCCGCGCTGCATCGGGGTCGTGACCGGCGAGGGCGGCAAGGCGCGCGACGACGTGCTGGCCGGGCTGCGCCGGCGCGGCTGGGCCGGGCGGGTCGTGTGGGCGTTCGCGCCGGTCCAGGACCGCCGCGCGGCTCCCGCGGTCACCCGCGCGCTGCAGGACCTGGCGGCCTGCGAGGAGGTCGACGCGATCATCGTCGCGCGCGGCGGCGGCTCGCTCGCCGACCTGTTCGCCTTCTGCGACGAGACGCTGTGCCGGACCGTGGCGATGCTGCGCGTGCCCGTCATCGCCTCCGTCGGCCACCACACCGACCGGACGCTGATCGACGACGTCGCCGCGGTCTCGTGCTCGACGCCGACCCACGCGGCCGAGGCCGCCGTCCCGGTCGACTGCGTCGCCGCCCGCGCGCAGCTCCACGGCCTCGCGGCCCGGCTCGAGCAGCAGGGCCGGCGCGCGATCGTCGAGCGCGCGCGCACGCTCGCCCGGCTCTCGCGCGCGCCGGCCTCGCACGTCGCACGCCACCGCACCCGGCTGCATCAGCACCTGCGCGAGCTCCGCGCCAGCGCCCGCCGCGGCCTCGCCGCCGCAGCACCGGACGGTGGCCGGCGGCGCGGCCGTGCTCGAGCGACGGTCGGCCGCCGCGCAGCTCGGCCTCGCGCGCGGGGCGACCCGCGCGCACGCCGACGCCGCCGCGCTCGACCACGGCCGCGCCGTCGCGCTCGCGCGCCGCGCGGAGACGCTCGAGCGGCTCCGGCTCGCGCTCGACGCGCACGACCCGCAGCGCACCCTCGAGCGCGGCTACGCCCTCGTCGAGGACGAGCACGGCACGCCGCTGGCGAGCGTCGCCGAGGCCCGAGCGCGCGCCCGCCTGGTGCTCCGCCTCGCCGACGGCGCTGCTGCCCGTCCGCCCGACCCGACCGATCCGGATCCGTCGGGCGCGGGTCCTAGCCTGTCCGGGCTGGCCATGAGCGAGATCACCCTGACCTACGAGACCGCCTGCGCGCGGATCGAGGAGATCATCCGCCGGCTCGACTCCGGCGAGGCCGGCCTGCGCGAGACGCTCGAGCTGTGCCAGGAGGGCCGCAAGCTGGTCGAGTTCTGCGCGGGCGAGCTCGAGGCGGTCGGGCGTGGCCTCGAGGAGCTCAAGCTCGACGAGCTGGTCGCCCGGCTCGAAGCCGGCCGCGCCTGACGCCGGACGACATCAACGCGCGACAGCCACCGCGTTCCACGCCGGCGGGCGGCGTTGATGTCGTAGCGCGACACCAACTGCGACCCCGAGATCCGCAGCCGTCGCGTCGTCGCGACGGTGCCGTCTCGGCGCGCCGTTGATGTCGCCGGCGCCACGGTGCCGTCGTCGGCCTTGACGAGGCCGGAGCGCAGCGCGAGCAGCGCGACCTCGGCCCGCTGCTCCGGCTGCGGCATGTCGGCGAGGCCGAACGAGCGGCCGAGGTGATCGAGCTCGGTCGTGACGATCGCCTCCTCGATCCCGGTCGCCTTCGCGATCTCGGCGTCGCTCGCCGGCGTTCAGGCCCTCGCCGTCGCCCATCAGCGGCCGGCAGAGCGCGCGCAGGATCCGCTGCTGCTGCTCGGAGAACTTCGGCGCGATCCCGAGCTCGCCCGGCGCGAGCGTCACCCCGAGCCCGCTCGCGCCCGGGTCGCAGAACGCGATCGAGGTCTGGCCGATCCGCATCAGGTCGCCGTCCATCAGCCGCCGGCGGCCGTGGATCCGCAGCCCGTTCACGTAGGTCCCGTTCTGCGAGAAGCCGTCGTCGCAGAGCGTCCACTCGCCCGCCTTGAACTCGAGCTCGGCGTGCAGCCGCGAGACCTCCGGATCCCAGCCGAGCGGGACGTCGGCCTCGGTGCGGCGGCCGATCGTCACCGAGCCCGCGGCGTCGTCCAGCTCGACGATCAGCTGCGCGCCGCCGTCGTCGCGCAGCAGCAGGAACGGATCCCCGCGCTTCTCCGCCTCGCGGCGGGCGTCGAGGTCGTCGGGCGTGGCGAGGTCGAGGGCGAGCGGCGTGTCCATCAACGGGAGAAGATGTTCAGCAGCGAGACGAAGATGTTCACGACCGAGACGAAGATGCCGGTCGCGAGCCAGACCGCGTCCGCCTCGGTCCCGTGCTTGCGGATGTAGTTGAAGTCGACCACGATCAGCGCCGCCGACAGCAGGTAGATGCCCGCGCTGATCCAGGGGCTGATGGAGCCGGCGATCAGCGTGACGACGACCGTGCCGCAGCACGCGGCGAAGACGACCAGCGACAGCGGCCGCATCCACGGCGCGAGGTCCTTCGACATGAAGAACCCGAGCGCGCCCGCGCCCGCGACGGTCGCGGCGGTGCCCGCGAAGGCCTGCGTGAGCGCCGAGGTCTGGACGGTCGCGAAGTAGGCGATCACCGGCCCGAGCCCGAGCCCGATCACCAGCGCGGTCGCGAACAGCCAGAACATCGCGAACGAGCCGATCCGGAACCGCTCGCCGGCGAACGACGAGACCAGCAGCATCCCGAACCCGGCGAAGGAGAGGATCCGGGCGGTGCCGACCGCGAGATCGCGCCCGAGCCACGTCCCGAGCGCGGCGAACGCCAGCGCGATGGCGACGAGGAACATGACCTGGCCCAGCAGCTTGGTCGCGCTGATCGCGGCGGGCCGCGCTTCCTCGCGATACGACGTTCCGTAGAGCTCGCTCATATCCGCGCGATTCTACGGTTCCCCGCGGCCGCCTGCAGGGATTCCGGACGGATCGCCGGCCGCGCGCAGCGCGCGGGGCGGCCTGGCCGCCCCGCCGCGCCGGACGGATCAGACGCGCTGGATGATGGTGCCGGTGCCGAGGCCGCCGCCGCAGCACATCGTCACCATGCCGGTCTCCTTGTCGGAGCGCTCGAGCTCGTGCAGCAGCGTGGTCAGCAGCCGCGCGCCGGTCGACCCGAGCGGGTGCCCGAGCGCCATCGCGCCGCCGTTGACGTTGACGCGGTCCATGTCGGGCCGCAGCTCGCGCTTCCAGGCCAGGACGACCGGCGCGAACGCCTCGTTGACCTCGAACAGGTCGATGTCGTCGATCGTCATCCCGTTGCGCTCGAGCAGCTTGCGCGTCGCCGGGATCGGGCCGGTGAGCATGATCACCGGGTCCACCCCGACCGTCGTCTGGTCGACGATCCGCGCGCGCGGCTTCAGCCCCAGCTCCTTCGCCTTGTCGGCCGACATCAGCAGCACCGCGGCGGCGCCGTCGGAGATCTGCGACGAGTTGCCGGCGGTGATCTTGCCGTCCGGCTTGAACGCCGGCTTGAGGCCGGCGAGCGCCTCGAGGCTCGTGTCGGGCCGGATCCCCTGGTCGGCCACGTGGGTGTCGCCGTTGACCTGGAAGGGCACGATCTCGCGCTCGAAGCGCCCCTCCTCGGTCGCGCGCGCCGCGAGCTGGTGCGAGCGGACCGCCAGCTCGTCCATCTCCGCGCGCGGGATCTCCCACTGGTCGGCGATCATCTCGGCCGACAGCCCCTGCGGGACGAGGTCGTAGCGGGCCATGATCTCCGGCGGGTACGGCGTGCCGACGTCGTCGACCCACTTGAAGCCGATCCCCATCGGGATGTGCCCCATGTGCTCGACGCCGCCGCCGATCACGACGTCGTGGACGCCCGCGGCGATCAGCGCCGCGCCGAAGTTGACCGCCTGCTGGGCCGAGCCGCACTGGCGGTCGACGGTCGTCGCCGGCGTCTCGACCGGCAGCCCGGCCTGCAGCCACGCGTTGCGCGTGACGTTGAACATCTGCTCGCCGTACTGCTGGACGCAGCCGCCGATCACGTCCTCGACGGCGCCGGGATCGATCCCGGCGCGGTCGATCACCTCCGTGAACGTCTTCCCGAGCAGCTCGTTCGGGTGCGTGTCCTTGTAGTAGCCCTTCTCGCGATGGCCGCGCCCGACCGGCGTGCGGACGGCTTCGACGATGACGACTTCACGACCGGAATCCATTGCTCGGGGAACCTCCGCATGCTCAAGGTAGGGCTGATTAGTGTAGGCGTTGACTCGTCAGTCAACCGGGAGATCGACACAGTGTCAGAAAGGATCGGCATCGCCGGTGGAGGCGCCATCGCCTCCGGCCTCGCCTGCGTCGCCGCCGAGCACGGCCAGGTCGTGCTCTGGGCGCGCCGCCCTGACGCCGCGACCGCGAAGGTCGAGCGCCTGATCGAGAAGCGCGGGGGCCTGGGCGCCGGCAACGTATCGGTCTCCGACGACCTCGACTCCCTGCTCGATGCGACGTTCGTGGTCGAGGCCATCGCCGAGGAGCATGACGCCAAGCTCGCGCTGCTGCGCCGGCTGGGCGGCGCCGCGACGAACGGGACGATCCTCGCGACGACGACGTCGGCGCTGTCGGTGAGCGCGCTCGCCGAGGCGACGGGCCGGCCCGGCCGCTTCGTCGGGCTGCACGTGTTCAACCCCGTCGCGAAGATGGACCTGGTCGAGCTCGTCTTCCCCGCCGCCGCGGACGCCGAGACCCGCGACCGCGCCCGCGCGCTGTGCGCGGCGCTCGGCAAGGTCGCCGTCGAGGTCCCCGACACGCCCGGCTTCGTCGTCAACCGGCTGCTCTTCCCGTTCCTCTTCGACGCCGTGGCGGCTGCTCGACGAGACCGGGCTGGAGCCGCAGGCGGTCGACGACTGCATGCGGATGGGCGCGGGCCACCCGATGGGCCCGCTCGCGCTGCTCGACTACGTCGGGCTCGACGTGTCGGCCGCGATCGCCCGCTCGATCGGGTGCCCGGTGCCCGCGCGCGTCGAGGCGATGATCGCCGCCGGCGACCTCGGCAAGAAGGCCGGGCGCGGCTTCTACGCGTACTGAGGAGCGGCGCCCGGGCCGTTCATTGAGAACGGCCTCGGAATGTTTAGGGCAGATTGAGGTGACGTTGGGAGCATGCCCACTGCGACGAACGTACCCCTCATCGCAACCCCTCCTCCAGAAACACTAAGGCCGCCGGACTCGCTCCCCTGAGTCCGGCGGCCTTATGTGTTTCTCTCGGTCGATCCTCCCCAGGATCTCCCTCTCTCCTCCTCAACCGCCGAAGCGGTCTCGTCGGTGTGGCGGGCAAGGTAGCGCAGGTTGCCCGTTTGTGCAATCCGTCACTCAGGTAGTTTTTCGCTACCGCTGTTAGGCCGCCGCGCGGACGAATTCGCGTGCCGCTACTGAACACGCGATCAGTCCGCTTGCGACGCGGCGGCGGGCGCAGGGCGCTCGCGGATCCGGACCGCCTCGATCCGGTTCTCGCGCACCGATTCGACGCGGATCGAGTAGCCGTTGTGGCGGATCGTGTCGCCGCGTTTGGGCAACCGCCCCAACTCGCCGAACACGAAGCCGCCGACGGAGTTGTAGGCGTCGGAGTCGACCGGCAGCTCGAGCCCGTAGTCGGCGAGGTCGGCGATCGCCACGTGCCCGCGCACGAACCAGTCGCCGTTGCCGAGCCGCCGGACCGCCCCGCCGAGCGGGTCGGTCTCGTCGTCGATCTCGCCGACGACCTCCTCGATGATGTCCTCGACGGTGACGATGCCGGCCGTCCGGCCGTACTCGTCGATCACGATCGCGAGCGAGGAGCGCTCGCGCTGGAGGTCGGCCAGCAGGTCGTCGAGCGCCTTGGTCTCCGGCACGATCGGCGCCTCGCGCACGAGCCCCTCGATCGTCGCGCCGGTGCCGTCGGTCAGGAGCAGCTGGGCGAGCGCGTTCGCGTGGACGATCCCCTTGACGCGGTCGTGGTTGTCGTCCTCGGTGACGACGAGCCGGGTGTGGCCGGAGGAGACGCAGCGCCGCAGCGCGGTCTCGACGTCCTCGGACAGGTCGACCGTGACGATCGCCGGCGCCGGCGTCATGATCTGGCGCGCCTCCTGCTCGTGCAGGTGGAAGACGCCGGTCAGCATCCCGGCCTCGCCCGCGTCGAGCTTGCCGCCGGTGAGCGACTGCTGGATCAGCACCTTGAGCTCCTCCGGCGTCTCCCCCTCCTCGAGCGCGCCGGCGGTCCTGACGCCGATCAGCCGCAGGATCGCGTTCGACGTCCAGTTCAGCAGCGAGATGAACGGGTGGAAGACGCGCGTGAAGATGTACGAGCGGCCGCGCCACGAAGCGCGCCACGCGCTCCGAGCGCTGGATCGAGTAGATCTTCGGGACCTGCTCGCCGATCGTGATGTGCAGCGACGTCGAGATCAGGTACGCGAGCGCGAGCGAGATCGCCAGCGACAGGTTGTGCGAGACGCTCTCGCCGATGATGCTCTCGAAGATCGAGGCGATCGCCGGCTCGCCGAGGAAGCCGATGCCGAGCGAGGTCAGCGTGATGCCGAGCTGGCAGGACGACAGGTAGCGCGAGAGGTCGTCCATGATCGCCACCGCCTGGGCGGCGCCCTTGCGGCCGGCGATCGCGTCCTTCTCGAGGTAGCCGCTGCGCGCGCGCACGAACGCGAACTCCGCGGCCACGAAGAAGCCGTTGAGGAGCACCAGCACCAGGACGGCGATCAGGAGGAGCGCCGTGGTCATGCGGTGCGGCGGCTGCGCCGGGACGGCGCGCCGCTACTTCGGGAGGAGTCGTCGTCGTTCATCAGGGCGACGCAGCGAATGTAGCAAGCGGCAGGGCGAACACTGCAGCGGGCTTACCCGCCGGTGACGCCGTCGATCCGCCGCGCGAGCGTCATGGTCCTTCTCGCTCAGGCCGCCGCTGTCGTGCGTGGTCAGCGTCAGCCGGACCTTGTTCCAGCCGTGGACGAGGATGTCCGGGTGGTGGTCCGCCTCCTCGGCGACGTCCGCCACGCGGTTCACGAACGCGATCGCGCCCGCGAAGTCGTCGAACGCGAAGTCCCGCTCGAGCGCGTCGGGGCGCTGGGACCACCGGCTCATCCGTGCCTCCATACTTGTCGGGTGCGCATCGTGTCACTGGTTCCGTCGGCCACCGAGCTCCTCTTCGCGCTCGGCGTGGGCGACGAGGTCACCGCCGTCACCCACGAGTGCGACTACCCACCGGAGGCGCTCGACCTACCCAAGATCACCCGCGATCTGATCGGGCCGGGGCTGCCGGCGGACGAGATCGACCGCGCCGTGCGCGAGCTCACCGAGCAGGGCCGCTCGATCTACGAGCTCGACGAGCACATGCTGCAGTCGCTCGCGCCCGAGCTGATCGTCACGCAGGCGCTGTGCGCGGTCTGCGCCGTGTCCTACGACGACGTCCGCGCGATCGCCGAGCGGATGGATCCCGCGCCCGAGGTGATCTCGCTCGACCCGAGCACGCTCGGCGAGGTGCTGGGCGACGTCCGCACGCTGGCGCAGGCGACCGACGCGAAGGACGCGGGCGTCGACCTGATCGCCGACGCGGCGGCCCGGATCGACCGCGTGCGGCTCGCGGTGCGCGACGCGGCGCCGGTCTCCGTCGCCGCGCTCGAGTGGCTCGATCCGGTCTTCGTGGCCGGGCACTGGACGCCGCAGCTGATCGAGTACGCCGGCGGGATCGACCTCTTCGGCCTGCCCGGCGAGCACTCCGAGACGCGGACGTGGGAGGAGATCGCGGAGGCGCGGCCGGACGTCGTGGTCTGCATGCCGTGCGGCTACGACGCCGAGCGCGCGCTCGAGGAGGCCGAGACCTACGCCGACGAGCTCGCCGAGGTCGGTGCCAGGCGGGTCGTCGCGGTCGACGCCTCCGCCTACTTCTCGCGCCCGGGCCCGCGCCTGGTCGACGGGCTCGAGCTGATGGCCCACATCCTCCACCCCGACCTGGTGCCCGAGGCGCCCGGCGCGGTGCGCGAGCTGTACCTCTGACGCGCCGATGGTCGTCGACGCCTGGATGCAGCACCCCACCGAGCGGCTGTTCCGCCACCCGATGCTCGCCCCGCTCATGCGCTGGACGGGCCAGGAGCCGCCGCGCGGGGAGATCCCGCTCGCGGTCACGCTCGAGGCGATGGACGCGGGCGGCGTCGACCGCGGCCTGATCAGCGCCTGGACCGGCCCCGACGGCGACCTGATCTCCAACGACGAGGTCGCCGGCTGGGTCGCGCAGGCGCCCGACCGCCTCGCGGGCCTCGCGTCGGTCGACCTCCGCGACCCGGTCCGCGCCGTGCGCGAGCTGCGCCGCTGCGTCACCGGGCTGGGCTTCAAGGGCCTGCGGGTCGTCCCCTGGCTGTGGGGCTGGCCGCCGAACGACCGCCGCTACTACCCGCTGTTCGCCGAGTGCGTGGAGCTCGGCGTCCCGTTCTGCACCCAGGTCGGCCACACCGGGCCGCTGCGCAGCTCCGAGACCGGCCGCCCGATCCCCTACCTCGACGACGTCGCGCTCGACTTCCCCGACCTGACGATCGTCGGCGGCCACATCGGCTACCCGTGGACGGAGGAGATGGTCGCGCTCGCGCGCAAGTACCCCAACGTCTACATCGACACCTCGGCCTACACCGCGCGGCGCTACCCGCCCGAGCTGGTCCGCTACCTGCGCGCCGACGGCGGCCGCAAGGTCCTGTTCGGCACGAACTGGCCGATGATCGCGCCGCAGCGCGCGCTCGAGCATCTCGGCGACCTGGGGCTCGAGCCGGCCGCGGCCGACGCGTTCCTCGGCGCGAACGCGCGCGCGGTCTTCGGCCTCTAGCCCGCCTGCGTCGCGCGCCAGCGCTCGACGGGCCCGCTCGATCGACTCCAGCGCGTCCTCGCGCGGGTACCAGCCGTCGACCTTGACGACCTTCCACTCGGGCGTCTTGTAGATCGAGAAGAAGTGCGAGATCTCGTCGCGCAGCGACATCGGCAGGTCGTCGAGCCGCTCGATGTGCGACCAGTTCGGGTCGGTGTGCGGGACGCAGAGGATCTTGTTGTCCTCCGCCTTCTGGTCGCGCATCCGGAACAGCGCGACCGGCTTGACCTCGATCAGGCAGCCCGGGAACGTCGGCTCGGAGACGGCGATCATCGCGTCGAGCGGATCGCCGTCGGCCGCGAGCGTGTCGCGGAAGAAGCCGTAGTCGGTCGGGTAGCCGAGCGAGGAGAACAGGAGCCGGTCGAGCTTGATCGCCCCCAGCTCGGGATCCCACTCGTACTTGTTCGAGCTCCCCTTGGGGATCTCGACGACGGCGACCAGGTCGTCCGGCATGGCGCGCGGGAGCCTAGCCCGTGAACGGCGAGTTGCGCCCGGAGACGGCGATCCCGGCGACCGCCGCGACGAGCCCGACGACCACGCAGGCCGCGACCGAGTAGGCGACCGCGCGGCCGCGGCCGCTGAACCGCTCCATCGCGAACGCGCAGATCACCCCGCCGACCAGCCCGCCGATGTGCCCGCCGATCGAGACGTTCGGGATCACGAAGCTGAGCACCAGGTTCAGGATGATGATCGGCCCGATCCCCGACGCCATCGTGTCGATCCCGCGCGCCCGCTGGAGCACGAACGCCGCGCCCATCAGGCCGAAGACCGCGCCCGAGGCGCCGACCGTGACCGCGTTCGGCGAGAACAGCAGGGCGCCGAACGCCCCGGCGAGCAGCGAGGCGAAGTAGAGCGCGGTGAAGCGCACGTGCCCGAGCGCCGGCTCGAGCATCTGCCCGACCCACCAGAGGATGTACATGTTGAAGGCGATGTGGAGGATCCCGGAGTGCAGGAAGCCCGAGGTGATCAGCCGCCAGTAGTCGTGGCCGAGGTCGATCGCCGGCCCCCACAGCGCGAAGTCGTTGAACACGCGCGAGCCGCCGCTCCCGCCGCCCGTGAGGATCGAGCCGCCCGCGCCCGCGCCGAGGAACATCAGCACGTTGATCGCGATCAGCACGTAGGTGACGATCGGGTCGACGGCCAGCGAGCGCATCGACTGCACGCGCTGGGTCTTGCCGGCGCAGTCCGGGCAGCGCATCCCGACCGGCGTCGCGGTCATGCAGTCCGGGCAGATCGGCTTGCCGCAGTTCGAGCAGGAGACGCCCGTCTCGCGGTCCGGGTGGCGGTAGCAGGTGGCCATCAGGGCGGCGAACCTAGCAGCCGGATCTGTGCGTCAGATCAACTGGTCGGCGCGTCGATGACCGGGGTGGTCGTCGGCGCCGGCGAGCCGCCCGGCGGCTCGGCCGAGACGAGCACGGACTGGACCCCGTCGAGCGAGCCCGGGACGGCGACGTCGGCCGATCCGTCGGCGCGCGGCGTCCACAGCGCGCTCGTCGGGACCGGCTTCCCGCCCGGCTTGAGCGTCCACACCTGGTAGACGCGGCCCTCGGGCGGCGCCGGCATGCCGGTCGCGACCAGGGTGGCGCCCTCGTCGCCGATCTTCAGGTCGACCGTGGCGCCCTCCGGCGCGGTCTGGGCGGAGAGCGTGCGCGTCTCCTCGCCGCCGCCGGCGATCAGCCCGCCGATCACGCCGCCGCCGACCAGCAGCACGAGCGCGCAGGCGAGCGCGACGGCCGGGCGCGACAGCCAGCCGAACCAGCTGCGGCGCTCGCGCGCGGGCCGCTCCGGCCGGGCGGGCCGCGCCGCCGGACCGGCGGAGGCGAGCAGCTCGGCCTCGGCCTCGACGACGGTCATGATCCGGTCCTTCAGCTCGGGCGGCGGTGCGACGAGCGGCACGGAGACCGGCAGCGCGTCCGCGGCCACGCGGAGGCGGTCCACCTCGTCGCGGCACGCCGGGCACTCGGACAGGTGCGCCTCGAAGCCGCCGAGCTCGTCGTCCGGCATCGCGCCGAGCAGGTACGAGCCGACCGAGTCGGCCCAGCGCTCGTGATCGGGCCCGAAGCGCGTCATCCCAGGCTCACCTGCCCCGCGCCGAGCGCGTGGCGCATCTTCTCGAGGCCGAGTCGCATCCGCCCCTTCACGGTGCCGACGGGCATCTCCAGCATGGTGGCGATCTCCGTGTGCGTGAAGCCGCCGAAGTACGCGAGCTCGATCACCCGGCTCTGCTCGGCCGGGAGCTGCTCGAGCGCGCCGCGCAGCGTGTCGGCCTCCTCGTGGCGCGCCGCCTGCGCGTCGGTCCGCTCGCCGGTCTCCAGCTTCTCCTCGAGGCCCTCGTCGCTCGTGCGCCGCTTCTCGTGGACCTGGGAGCGGCGCAGCGCGTCGATCGCGCGGTGGTGCACGATCCCCAGCACCCAGGTGCGGACCGAGCCGCGGGCGCGCTCGTAGCGCGCGCCGGAGCGCCACAGGCTCACGAACGCCTCCTGCACGACGTCCTCCGCGAGCCCGCGCGAGCCGGCCATCCGGTAGGCGAGCGAGAAGGCCGCCTGGCTGTGGCGCTCGTAGAGCACCTCGAACGCGCGCGCCTCGCCGCGGCGCATGAACTGCATCAGGTCCTCGTCGGCCAGGGCGCGGAGATCATCGGGCATCGTCGGCTCGTTCCTACGCGCCATCGCCCGTTCCCGGATCAGAACACGTCGTCGGCAACGCGCCGGGCTTCGCGCGCGAGATCGCGCACGGTGCGCCCGACGAGATCGACGGCGGATGCCGCCTCGTTGCGCCGGCGATGCCGCTTGCGCTGGGTCCGGATGAGCACGAGCCCGACCGCCGCACTCGAGCCGATCGCCGCCGCGGCGACCGGCCGCGCGATGCGGCTCCAGTTGCGCGGGTCGCGGAACGTCGAGAGCTCCCACGCCTCGAGCTCCTCGGCGGCCATGTCGACGAGCGAGCCGAGCGTCCGCTCCAGCCGCGCCTCCAGCTCGCGCGGCGGATCGACGGGCGAGAGCGCCCGCTTGAGCTTCAGCTCGAATTCGGCGGGTTGGTCGCTCATGGCTCAGTCGTACCCTCGTCCTGCTTCACGATCTCCTCGAGCTGCCGGATGGCGCGATGCAGCAGCACCTTCGTGGCGCCGTCCGTGCGCCCGAGCGCGCGCGCGATCTCGCGGTTGTCCATCCCCAGCGCGAAGCGCATGATCAGCGCCTCGCGGCGGTCGTCCGGCAGCTTCTGGACGCCGGTCAGGATCCGCTTGAGGTCGTCGCGGTCCTCCACGAGCGCCTCGGTCGTGTGCGGCGCGGAGAGCGGGCCGGCGTCGTCGATCGGCGTCTGGGGGCGGCGCGAGCGGTCGCGGTAGTAGTTCGCCGCCAGGTTGTGGGCGATCCGGATCAGCCACGGTCGCAGCGGCCGGCCCTCCGACTCGCGCTGGGCACGCTCGAAGTGACGGTAGGCCTGCAGGAACGTCTGCTCCGTGAGGTCCTCCGCGTCGTGGTGGTTGCCGACGCGGTAGTACGAGTACGAGTACACGTCGCGCAGATGCGCGCGGTAGAGCTGCGAGAAGGCCTCGTCGAGCGAGGCCTTGTCGGTCGGTTCCGTCGCGGCCATGCGTTACCGACAAGGCTATTCCCTCAGGCGACCCGGGCGTGCGCGGGACGGGCCTGGGCGGGACGCGGGACGGTCAGCGATGCGACCCAGCGCTCGGCGCCGGCGCGGCCGGTCACGACGTCCGCGAGCCCGGCCAGCACCGGGGCCTCGACGCCGGCGGTGCGGACCTGTTCGGCCAGGAGCGGGATCTGGAGCTGCGTGTCGGCGCCCGTGGAGCGCCCGAGGACGGTGGCGACGAGGTCGCCGGCGCCCGCGAGGCCGGCGAACGTGCCGGGCTCCGCGCCCGCGGTCCGCGCGTAGCGCTCGACCTCGGCGAAGACCTTGCCGGCCGCGCTGCCGGCGAGCTGCGGGCCGGCGACCGCGGCGGCCAGGGCGGCGGCGCCGGTGGCGCAGCCGGCGAGCTCGACGCCGGTCACGTCGGCGGTGGCGGTGACGTCGAAGCGCGCCGCGGAGAGGGCGTCCGCGACCTGGCGCCGGAAGGCCGGGTCGGCGGCGGCCACCACGTAGGAGCCGCCGGCGGCGGGATCGGGCGGGCCGGAGAGCACGCCGGTCGCCCACGCGGGCGTCCGCTCGGCCACGTAGGCGGCGGGCAGCGTGCCCAGCGGCGGCACCATCCCGCGCGCGAGGACGAGCACGCCGGCGCGGCTGGGGATCCGGGCGCCGTGCTCGGCGACCGCGGCGGGCAGCCGGTCGGCGGGCGTGGCGAAGCAGACGAGGTCGTGGCGCGAGAGCTCGAGCCCGGGGCCGTGGTCGACCTCCAGCCCGGCGCGGCCGAGCATCGCGCTGACCGCCGTGGCCCACGGGCCGTCGCCGATCACCGCGGCGCGGCGGAGCGGCGGCAGGCCGCCGAGCCACTCCCACTGCAGCATCACGTTGGGCCAGATCCGGTCGGTGACCGCGGCGGCGAGCTGCGGCGAGGCGTGCGCGACGCGCGGGAAGCGCAGCGGGCTGCCGATCCGGACGCGCACCTTGTGCGGGCGGACGAGGATGCCCTTGCGCACGCGCTCGGTGCCGATGATCGCCACGGGCACCACCGGGACGCCGGTCTCGAGCGCGAGCCGCCCGACGCCGCGCTTGGGGCGCCCGAGCGCGCCGGGCCGGATCCGGGTCCCCTCGGCGAACATGAGCACGGAGTCGCCGCGCGCGAGGATCGCCTTCGCGGTCTCGAGGAAGTCCTGGTCGCCCTGGCCGCGGTTGACCGGGAACGCGCCGAGCGCGCTCAGGAACCACGCGACGATCCGGTAGCGGAAGAGCTCGGACTTGGCGACGTAGTACATCGGCCGCCGCGCGATCGTCCCGATCACGAACGGGTCGAGGAACGAGCGGTGGTTGGCGCAGTAGATGACCGGGCCGTCCGTCGGCACGTGCTCGCGTCCGATCCGCGACAGGCGGAAGTAGAGGTGGAAGAACGGCTGCAGCACCGCGCGCGCCAGCCAGTAGACGATCGGGTTCACCCCGCGTACGCGCGTGCGGCTGTGGAAGCCGTCCAGGGCGGCGCCGGAGGCGGGTTCGCCGGTCACGTCAGGGGTACCCGGCAGGGCCCGGCTCGTTACAGTCCGCCCCATGTCGATGGCCACCCGAACCCTGCGCGGCGCGCTCGCCGGCGCGGCCGCCGCGGGGGTCTGGGCGGCCCAGCAACCGCTCGACCGGCGCGTCTTCGGACACCCCTACGACGACACCGAGCTGCTCGGTCGCTGGCTGGTTCCGAAGGGCGGCGGCTGGCAGCCCGCCGGGATCGCGCTGCACCTCGCCAACGGCGCCCTGTTCGGGGCCGCCTACGCGAACGTCGCCCCGTCGCTGCCGGTCCCGACGGTACTGCGCGGGCCGCTCGCCGGGCTGGCCGAGCACCTCGCCACGTGGCCGGGGACCGCGGTCCTCCCGCGCGTCCACCCGGCCGACCTGCCGCAGCTGTGGGGCTCGGGCCGCGCGTTCGCGCAGTCGACCTGGCGCCACGTGCTGTTCGGGCTCGTCCTGGGCGAGCTCGAGCGCCGGCTCAACCCGCCGGACGAGGAGCCGGCCGCGGTCGACGACGACGTCGCGGCCTCGAACGGCCACGGCTCAGCCGAGCACCTCGTCGCGCCGGGACCGGCCGCCTGAGCCGGCGCGTCGTCATCACCGGCGCGTCGGGCTTCGCGGGCGCGCACCTGGCCGCCGCGTGCAGCGCCGCCGGGGACGACGTCGTCGCCCTGTCGCGCAGTGCCGGGGTCGACCTGCGCAACGCCGCCGCGACGCGCGCGGCGATCGCCGGCGCCGCGCCCGCGGTCGTCTTCCACCTGGCGGCGCTGGCCCACGTCGGCCGCTCGTGGGGCGATCCGGCCGCCACGCTGGCCGACAACGGCGCGATCGACCTGAACGTGCTGGAGGCGGTCCGGGTGGAGGCGCCCGAGGCGATGGTCGTCGCCGTCTCCTCCGGCGAGGTCTACGGCCCGCCGGCGTCGCTGCCGGTCGACGAGACCGCGCCGCTGCGGCCGCAGAACCCGTACGCGGTCTCGAAGGCGGCCGGCGACCTGCTCGCCGGCTTCTACGCCGACGCGCACGGGCTCCGGGTCGCGCGGCCGCGCGCCTTCAACCACGCCGGGCCGGGGCAGCCGCCGCTCTACGCGCTCGCCTCGTTCGCGCGCCAGGTGGCCGCCGGGCTCGAGGCCGGCGACGCGACCGTGCGCGTCGCCACCGGCAACCCCGACGCACGCCGCGACTACACGGATGTGCGCGACGTGGTGCGCGCCTACCGGCTGATCGCGGAGGCCGGCATCTGCGGCGCCGTCAACGTGTGCTCGGGGCGGACCGCGTCGGCGCGCGAGCTGCTCGACGGGCTCGGCCGCGCGACCGGCGCCGTCATCGACCACGTCGTCGACCCGTCGCTCGTGCGCGCGCACGAGGTGATGGAGGTCCGCGGGAGCGCCGCGCTGCTGCACGACGCGACCGGGTGGGCGCCCGAGCTCCCGCTCGAGCGGACGCTGGCCGACACCGTCGCGTGGTGGCGCGAGGAGATCCGCGCGGGCCGCGCCGGCGGCGCGGTCCACGAGTGACTCAGGGGAACGCCGGGTCGTCCGGCCGCAGGTCGAGCGGCCCGCCGTCGGCGCAGCGCGGGTCGCGGTAGCGCTCGGGCAGGTCGAGGTAGCCGCCCTCGAGCTGCGCGCGCGCCAGCGCCGCGCCCTGGGCGGGCGTCGCGCCGAGCTGCGCGGCGGTCCACGCCATCGTCTGCAGCGAGCGGCACTCGGTCTCGCCCTCGTCGATCACCCCGCGCAGGTGCCAGGACTCGTGGGCGAGCACGTCGACCGCCATCGCGGTCGCGCGCCCGTGCCGGCCGCAGGCGATCCCCGCCCGCTCGGTGCAGGCGAGCTCCGCGCCGCGGCGGCCCTCGGCCAGCGCGTCGAGCTCGGCGCACGCCGTCTCCCGGAGCTTCGTCTCGTCGTCCGGCGTGCCGTCGGCGGCGAAGCGGACGCTGCCCTCGACGATGTCCCACCCGATCAGCCGGCCGACCGGCCCGGGGCAGTGGACCGCGACCGTGCGCCCGGCGATCTGCGAGGCGATCGCGCCGAGCCGGCGCTCGTTGGCGCGCGTGTCGTGCCACGTCGCGCCCCACCACGCGAGCAGCGGCGAGCAGCGCCGCGGCCGCGCCGGCCTTGACCCAGAGCGGCGTCCTCGCGTGCGCGCGCGTCATGCCGCGGGTATCGGCGCCGCCGGGCCCGCCCTAGACTCCGGGCTGCGCGTGCCGGAGTAGCTCAGTTGGTAGAGCACTCGCCTTGTAAGCGAGAGCGCAGGGGTTCGAGTCCCCTCTCCGGCTCCTCTCTCACCCTCGACCAGAGGGTGAGATAGCGATGCGGCGCACGCGGTCGGCAGCCGGCCGGTCGAGCACGGTGATCGAGGCGAACGGTGCCGGATCGCCGAGCTCCCCCAGCGCGCGGCGATAGGCGGCCCACTCCGCCAGCAGGTGCTCGAACAGCCCGTCGGAGATCCGCGGCGCGCCCTGCGCGGCGCGCCCTGCCCGGCAGGTCCCGGGGTCGGCGTCGAGCAGGATCAGGTGCGCGGGCGCCCCCGCCGCCGCGGCGGTCTTCGCCAGCCCGAGCCGATGCCCCTCGCGCAGCGCGGTCGTCACGGCCACCGCGCCGCCCGCGTCGAGCGCGGCGGCGAGCGCCGACCGCCAGGCCGCGAGCGCGGCGGGCCAGTCGCGGCCGTCGCGCAGGTCGTCGGGGTCGAGCACCGGCACCCGCCCGGCGTCGACCACGCGCGCGGCGAGCGTCGACTTGCCGGCGCCGGGCGGCCCCCCGATCGCGACGAGGGCGCCCGCCGGATAGCGCAGTACCGCGGGGCCGTCGTCGCCGCGCAGCCACGCGACGCCGGCCGGTGCGAGCGCGCGCCGCCGCGCCCGGTCACCGCGCGGCCCGGTCATCCGGCGCAGCAGCTCGCCGGTCCCGACCTCCTCCGCGCCCAGCGCGACCGCGGCGCGGCGCCCGTGCGGCGGGAGGTCGTAGTGATCGCGCTGGAACCAGCGCCGCCGGAGCCCGAGCCGCGCGGCGAACGCGTGCAGCTCGTCGAGCTCGCCGTCGGTGGCCATGTGGCACCAGGTCGTGAACGGCAGCGCCACGTCCGGGTACTCGCGCAGCTCGTCGACCAGGATCGCCATCGCGGCGACCAGTGTGGCGGCTCAGGCGTTACGGGCCAGCAGATCGAGCACGGCCCCGAGCTGATGGGCCAGCAGCTGGGCGCGCTCGATCTCGCGCGTGCTCCAGGGGATCGCGTGGCGGCGGTAGAGCTCGAGCAGCCCGACGTCCTGCCCGCCGAACACGAGCGGGACGAGCAGCACGGCCTGGAAGCCGGCCTGCTCGAGCACCGCCACCTCGGCGGGGTCGGAGGCGGGGTCGCCGGTCAGGACCTGCCCGGCGATCCGGGTGCTCAGGACGTAGGCGGTCGACGGGTAGTCCGCGAGCGCGTAGCGCTGGCCCGGCTGCGACCAGCCGTGGCGGCTGATGTCCTCGACGCAGTCCTCGCCGGGCACGACGCGCGAGACCGCCGCGTCGTCGCCGCCGAGCACCGCGGGGATCATCTCCGCCACCGCGCGGATGTCGTCGACGCAGCTCACGCCCGCGAGCAGCGCGATCACGTCGCCGAGCGTCGGCGCGCGCTCCTCGCTCGTCTCGCGCGCGACGCGCAGGCCGCGCCGCAGATCCGCGGAGGCGGCCGCCGCGGCGCCCGGTGAGAGCACCGCCCACGGCGCGTCGGGCCGCGCGAGCGCCCAGCCCTGCGCGTAGGTCACGTCGAGGCCCGCGAGCACCGCGAGGTCCTCGAGCGCCTCGACACCCTCCGCGCAGATCGCCGCGCGCGTGGTCGACGCGAACGAGATCAGCGCCTCGAGCAGCGCGAAGCGGTGCGGGTCGTCGTGGATCCCGTCCACGAGCGAGCGGTCGAGCTTGAGCACGTCGGGGGCGATGCGGATGATCTGCTGGAGCCCGGCGTAGCCGTTGCCCGCGTCGTCGAGCGCGATCCGCGCGCCGCGGGCGCGCAGCCGGCCGATCTCGCGGTCGAGCGACGCGTCGGCCGAGAACAGCTCGTGCTCGGTCAGCTCGATCACGATCCCGCTCAGGTCGTCGGGGAGCGCGTCGCGGACCTCGGGCGAGAGCAGCGCGCCGGGACTCACGTTGAGCGCGAGGAAGGTGCGTTCCGGCCGCCCGCCGGCGCGGAACGCGGCACGCAGAGCGGCCGCCTCCAGCGCTGCGCCGAGACCGGCGCGGTGGGCCTGTGCGAACCACTGGTCGGGCGGCCGGAACGGTCCGTCGGGCATCCGCGCGAGCGCCTCGTAGCCGGCGACGCGGCCGGTGGCGAGCTCGAGCACGGGCTGGAAGACGGGGACGATCGATCCCTCGTTCGCGAGCAGCGCCTCGACCTCGGCGCGCTGCCCGTCGCCCGACAGATCGCCCGCGAGCCGGCGGTCGTAGCGGCGGCTCTGGTCGCGGCCCGAGCGCTTGGCCCAGTACATCGCGCCGTCGGCCAGCTCGAGCAGGCGGCCGGCCTCGCCGGCGTCGGCGGGGAACGAGGCGACGCCGGCCGAGCACGACAGCGGGCGGCCGCCGACCTCGACGGTGGCGATCGCGGCGCGGGCGCGCTCGGCGGCCTCGCCGGCGTGGTCGCCGTCGACGCCCGGGAGGATCAGCGCGAACTCCTCGCCGCCGAGCCGGGCGACGACGTCGTCCTCGCGCACGATCGAGCGCAGCCGGTCCGCCGCCGCGACGAGCACCTTGTCGCCCTCGGCGTGGCCGAACGCGTCGTTGACGGTCTTGAAGTGGTCGAGGTCGACGACGACCACGCTCAGCGGCCGGTCCGCGGCCGTGGCGCGCGCGACCTCCTCCCCCAGCCGCTCGTGGCAGGCGCGGTGGTTGAGCAATCCGGTCAGGCCGTCGGAGCGGGCCTGCTCGCGCAGCGTCTCGCGCCGCCGCGCCGAGTCGAAGGCGAGCGCCGCCATCGTGGCGAACTGCTCGACCTGCTCGACCTCGGCCTCGGTGAACGCGCGGCCGACGCCGAGCCGGTAGACGTTGAGCACGGCGACGACGCGGTCGCCGACGATCAGCGGCACGGAGACGAGCGACTCCGGCTCGAGCTCGGTCCCCTCGACGACGGCGACGATCGGATCGTGGTCGGCGCGCTCGACGTTGCGCGTGCGGCGGTTGGCGACCACCCAGCCGGTGACGCCCTCGCCGATCGGGAACGCGTCGGCCATCACCTCGTCCGCGTAGGCGCCGAGCGCGAACACGGGGCGCAGCATCCCGGCGGTGCGATCGACCTCGTAGAGCGTGATCTCGTCGAAGTCGAGCAGCACGCCGAGGTGGTGCGCGATGCGCCCGAGCGTGTCGGAGAGCGAATCCGCCGCGAGGATCCCCGCCGCGGCGTTGACCAACGCCTCCAGCGCGGAGGTGTCGGCATGCCGGGACCCCGTCGATACGGCCATCGGAGTGCATATCGTCCGCGCGGGACCGCGGCTTGAACCTTCTACCCTGGCCGCGCATGCGACGTCTGCCGATCCTCCTCGCCTGCTGCCTCCTCGCCGTCGGTGCCGCCGCCTGCGGCGACGGCTCGGACGAGCAGAGCGCGACCCCGGCGGCGACCGCCCCGCCCGCGGCGACGACCGCCGCCGACCTCGCGAAGGACGTCAGCACCGACCTCACCGAGAAGCCCGCGATCGCGACGCCGTCGGGCGACCCGCCGGCCGAGCTCGAGACGGCCGACATCGTCAAGGGCAAGGGCAAGGCCGCGAAGAAGGGCGACATCGTCGACGTCCAGTACGTCGGCAACTCGTGGTCGACGGGCAAGCAGTTCGACGCCTCGTGGGACCGCGGGACCCAGCCGTTCACGTTCCCGCTCGGCGCCGGCCAGGTCATCCCGGGCTGGGACCAGGGCGTCGCCGGCATGAAGGAGGGCGGCCGCCGGCTGCTCGTCATCCCGAGCGAGCTCGCCTACGGCGACCAGAGCCCGAGCCCGGACATCGGCCCGGGCGAGACGCTGGTCTTCGTCGTCGACCTGAAGGGCATCCACTAGCACCCGCGCCGCGGGCTCGGGTACGCTCGCGCGTCCCCGCATGCTCCGCGCTCCCCCTGCTCACCGCCGCCGGCCGCTCGCCGGCGGGATCGGCGCCCACGTGCTCGCCGACCGGCGCGGCTGAGCGCGCAATACCCTTGATGCCCATGGATGGCGACGGCTGGACCCCCGCGGACGAGGAGGAGTATCGCCGGACGCACCCGCGCCCGCCGACGTCCGCCGACGAGGAGCTGCTGGAGGCCGACACCGCGGCGATCGTCTCCCAGCTCGACGACGAGGCCCGCACGCGGCGGATCCAGGAGGAGCTGCGGCAGGGATTCGCGGCGCTCTCGCACATCGGGCCGGCGGTCTCGATCTTCGGCTCGGCCCGCACGGCGCGGACCGACCCGATGTACGCGAAGGCGCGCGAGACCGCCGCCGTGCTCGGGCGCGCGGGCTTCTCGATCATCACCGGCGGCGGCCCGGGGATCATGGAGGCCGGCAACCACGGCGCGCGCGAGGCCGGCGCGATCTCGATCGGCCTCGACATCGAGCTGCCGCACGAGCAGTTCGAGAACCACTTCGTCGACATCGGCCTCAGCTTCCACTACTTCTTCGCGCGCAAGGTGATGTTCGTCCGCTACGCGAGCGCGTTCGTCGTCTTCCCCGGCGGGTTCGGCACGCTCGACGAGCTGTTCGAGGCCGCGACCCTGCGCCAGACCGGCAAGATCCGGCACTTCCCGATCGTCCTGTTCGGCTCCGCCTACTGGGAGGGGCTCGTGGGCTGGCTCCGCCAGACCGTCGCGCGGGCCGGCAACATCGTCCCCGCCGACGTCGACACGCTGCTCGTGACGGACAGCGTCAGCGAGGTCCTGCGGATCGTCCAGGCCGCCGAGCACCGGCGGCCGCGCGCCGCCGCCTGACGCCGGGCGCCGCCCGCGCGCTCTGCGATCCTCCGTCGTGATGGCCACCGGCGTCACCTCGCAACGGATCGTGGGCCGCGCGCTGGAGCTCGCGCAGCTCCAGGCCGCGCTCGCCGACGCGGCGGGCGGGCAGCCGTCGCTCGCCTTCGTGGTCGGCGAGTCGGGCGTCGGCAAGAGCCGGCTCGTCGCCGAGCTCGAGACGCGCGCGACCGCCGACGGCACGCGCGTGCTGAGCGGCGAGTGCGTCGAGCTCGGCGAGGGCGAGCTGGCCTACGCCCCGCTGGTGACCGCGCTGCGCCCGCTGGTGCGCGATGCCGACCCGGTGCTCGACGCGCTGCCGGACGACATCCGCGCCGAGCTGGCCACGCTGCTGCCCGGGCTCGCCGCCACGGTCCGCGGGCACGAGCGCGGCGCGGGCGACCAGGCGCGCGTCTTCGAGGCGCTGCTCGCGGTGCTCGACGGGCTCGCGCGCGAGACCCCGGTGCTGCTGGTGATCGAGGACCTCCACTGGGCCGACGCGTCGACGCGCGCGTTCCTCCGCTTCCTCGCCGCGACGCTCTCGACCGAGCCGCTGCTGATCGTCGCGACCTACCGGCCGGACGAGCTGCACCGGCGGCACCCGCTGCGGCCGCTGCTCGCGGAGCTGGAGCGGGTCCGCGCAGTGCGGATCGACCTCGCGGGGCTCAGCCGCGACGAGCTCGCCGAGCAGCTCGGCGACATCCTCGGCGCCGCGCCCGACGCGGCGCTCGTCGAGCGGCTGTACGCGCGCAGCGAGGGCAACCCGCTGTTCACCGAGGAGCTGCTGGCCGCCGGGACCGACGGGCGCGGCTCGCTCCCGCCGAGCCTCGCGGCCGCGCTCGCGCTGCGGATCGACCGGCTCGGCGACGACGCGCAGGAGGTCGTCCGGGTGCTCTCCGCCGGCGGCGTGCTCGACGACGCGCTGCTCGCCGAGGTCAGCGGGCTCGACCGGCGGGCGCTCCGCGACGGGCTGCGCGAGGCGATGGCGGCGCACATCGTCGTGCTCCACGGCGAGCGCTACACGCTGCGCCACGCGCTGATGGCCGAGGCCGTCCACGACGACCTGCTGCCCGGCGAGCGCGCCGAGCTGCACCGGGCGCTCGCGGCCGCGCTGTCGGGATCCGACGGCCCGGAGACCGGCGCCCAGCGCGCCGCGGCGATCGCCCACCACTATCTGGCCGCCGGCGACCAGCCGGCGGCGCTGGCCGCCGCCGTGCGCGCGGGCATGGCGGCGATGGACGTCCAGGCCTTCGGCGAGGGGGCGACGCTGTTCGAGCGCGCGCTCGAGCTGTGGGACCGCGTGCCGGACGCGGCCGGGCTGACCGGCAGCGACCAGGTCGACCTGCTCGAGCGCGCCGCCGGCTGCCACGTCTACGCGGACGACCCGGGCCGCGCGGTCACGCTCGCGCGGCGCGCGCTGAAGCTCGTCGACCCCGAGCAGGCCCCGCGCCGCGTGGCCTGGATCCACGGGCTCCTGCACCGGTCGCTGTGGACGCTGCTGCGCCAGGACGAGGCGATGGAGGAGCTCGAGCAGGGGCTCGCGCTGGTGGCCGAGGACGAGCCGTCGCCGCAGCGCGCCGGGCTGCTCGCCCGTCACGCGAAGACGCTGACGCTGCAGTCGCGCTACCACCGCGCCGTGCGCGAGGCGCGCCGCGCGCTGGAGGAGCACGCGGCGCTGACCGACCCGGACGGCTACTTCGTCGACGAGATCGGCGCGCTCAACGCGCTCGGCGTCTCGCAGATGGCGATCGGCGCGGTCGACGAGGGCGCCGAGACGCTGGGCCGCGCGCTCGCGATGGCGCGCGAGCGCGGGCACCTGCAGGACATCGCCTCCACCTCGGTGAACATGAGCGACGCGCTGCACCTGGCGGGCCGGACGGCGGAGGCGCTCGACGTGGCCCGCGCCGGCCACGCCGAGCTCGCCTCGCTGCCGACGCGACAGGGCTGGCTGTCGCTGCTGATCGCGCAGCAGTCGTTCGACTCGGGCGACTGGGAGGCGGCGGACGCCGCGCTCGCCGAGGTCGCGCGGCGGCGGCTGACCGGCGGCAACTGGGAGCTGGAGGTCGCGCTGCGGCGGGCCGAGCTGGCGCTCGCGCGCGACGAGTGCGAGGAGGCGCGGGCGCAGCTCGCCCGTGCCGCCGAGGTCGCCGTCGACTCGCGCGAGCCGCAGTACCTGGGCGTGCTCGGCGCGCTCCAGACGGAGCTCGCGGCGCGCGCCGGCGACACCGCGGCCGCGCGCGCGGCGGTCGACGAGGCGCTCGACCGGATCGAGTTCTGCTCCGACGACGCGCTGCGCATGGCGATGGTCAGCACCGCCGGGCTCGCGGCCGAGGCGACCGCGGCGCAGCAGGCGCGCGACGTCGGCGACGTGGCCGCGGCCGACCTCGCGGTCACGCACGCCGACCTCCTGGTGGCGCGGGTGCGCGCGTGCGCGGAGGACGGCGGGGCGCTCGAGCTCGCCTACCTCGCCCATGCCGAGGCCGACCACTGCCGCGCCGTCGGCTCCGACCAGGCGGCGCGCTGGGACGCGGCGGCGGCGAGCTGGGCGGCGCTCGACCGGCCCTACCTCGCGGCGGGCGCGCGCTGGCGCCAGGCCGAGGCGCTCGTCGCCGAGGGCGACCGCGAGGCCGCGGCCGCGCCGGCGTCGGAGGCCGTCGAGACCGCCGAGCGGCTCGGCGCCGCATGGCTCGAGGGCGAGGTCCAGAGCCTCGCGGCGCGTGCGCGGCTACGGCTGGCCGGCGACGGCAGCGCGGGCGCGGAGGGCACCGACGACACCGAGGACGAGGATCCGTTCGGCCTCACGCCGCGCGAGCGCCAGGTGCTCGCGCTGGTCGCCGCCGGCGCGACGAACCGCGAGATCGGCCGCCAGCTCTACATGGCCGAGAAGACCGCGAGCGTCCACGTGTCGCGGATCCTCGCCAAGCTCGACGTGCGCTCGCGGACCGAGGCCGCGGGCGTCGCGCACCGGCTCGGGCTCGACGCCACCGTCTGACGTCGGCCGCCCCCGCACGGCCAGCTGCGAGGTGTCACAGCGCGGCGCCGCGCCCGGTCAGGTGTCTTGAAACGACCTGAAAGGAGTGACGTTCGATGAACGTACTCACGGTGCGAGCCACGCTGAAGGAAGAGCACGTCGCGGAGGCCGAGGCGGCGGTGAAGCGGATGTTCGCGGCGATCGAGCGCGAAGGGCTCGAGGGAATCCGCTACGCGTCGGTCAAGCTCGGCGACGGCGTGACGTTCCTGGCCCTGCTGGAGCTCGAGGACGGCGTGGAGAACCCGCTCCCCGGCCTGCCGGAGGCGCAGGAGTTCTACGACCGCCTTCCCGGGTGGTACGCCGAGCCGCCGGTCGTCGGGCCGGGGACCGTGGTCGGGTCCTACCGGTTCTTCTCCGACGCCGTCACGGCAGGCTGACGGGCAGGCGTGGTCCGGCCCGCACCGGGCTGGACCACGCCGTCCGGCGGCTGCGGATAGGTTGTCGCCGTGCCGCGTGACCGCGACCTGGCGACGGTGACCGGTGCTGCCGCGCTGTTCTTCTCGGTGCTCTACTTCGCCAGCGACGTCGTCGAGGCGGCGCAGGGGGGATTCTCCGACTGGCAGCTGGTCCTGACGCTGATCGCCGAGGCGGCGGTCCCGTTCTTCGTCTGGGGTCTGTACCGCTGCCAGCTGCCGCGCATCGGGCGCCTCGGGCTGTGGAGCGCCGTGGTGTATGCGCTCGTCTACGTGGCCTTCACGGGAACGGTGATCTACGCGCTCGTGGACAGCTCACCCGACTACGACACGTTGAGCGACGACCTCGGGCTCTGGCTGACCGTCCCGGGGATCCTGATGGTCGTCAGCGGGATCGGCTTCGGCGTGGCCGTCGTGCGAGCTGCCGTGCTGCCGGCGTGGACCGGCTGGCTGCTGGCCCTCGGCGTGGTCCTCGTCGCCGCGACCCAGGGCGCCGGCGAGGGCGTTCAGCTGATCGCGGCCGGCGTTCGCGCCGCGGCGTTCGCGGGCATGGGCGCAGCCTTGCTCGCGAGCACCCCGGTCCGAGTCCCGTAGGCCGATGCCGGCTCGCTGGACCGGCGCGCGCCGATGTTGCAGGATGCAGGCATGCGGGCGTCGGAACGAGCGCGCGAGCGTGCCGCAGACCTGCTGCGGCGGCGCTGTGACGAGGGGTATCTGAGCTTCGACACCTTCGAGCGCCGACTCGGGGACGTGTATCGCGCGAAGCACGTCGAGCAGCTCGCCGGGCTGACGGCGGACCTGCCCGCGGTCGGCATCGCCGGTCGCTTCAAGCAATGGCGGGTCGGCCGTCGTGCCCCGCCGCTCCCGGTTCCCACGGAAGGGGTTCGCCTGCCGCTCGAGCTGGTCGGAGCTCGCGCGGTGGTGCTCGGCCGGAGCCGGTCCTGCGATGTCGTGCTCAGGCATGCCACCGTCTCGCGGTCGCACGCGGCGCTTCGGCGAACGGCGGACGGCTGGTACGTCCGCGACCTGGGATCGAGCAACGGGACGTGGGTGGATGGAAGGCCGGTCGAACGCGCCGAGCCCGTCGTTCCGGGCGACGCCGTGGTGCTCGGGGCCTGCCTCGTGCAGCTGATGTGACGTCCCGGCCCCGCCGCCGACGCCGCTCGGGCGCGCTGGTCGAGGTGCGGCTAACCCCCGGATCTCCCGGCAGGGGGATGAATCCGGGGGTTGCGGCGTCTGATGTGTGATGACCGACCGGCTTCGTCCCCTTGATGCTTGGCGCAGCGCACCGTACGACGCCGTGATCGTCGGCGGCGGGCCCGCGGGCCTGAGCGCGGCGCTCGTGCTCGGCCGGGCGAGGAAGCGGGTGCTCGTGGTGGACGACGACCGGCCGGCGAACGCCGTCTCCCAGGGCGTCGGCGGACTGCTCGGGCACGACCGCGTGAAGCCCGCCGACCTGCGGGACAGCGGGCGGCGCCAGCTCGAGCAGCATGCGAACGTCGAGCTCCGGCATGGCGCCGTCCAGGACTCCGAGCGGATCCGGGACGCGTTCGTCGTGTGGCCGACGGACGGGCCGCCGGTGCGTGCCCATGCGATCGTGCTGGCCCACGGCCTGCGCTACGACCCGCCGCCGCTTCCCGGCATCGAGGCGCTCTGGGGACGGTCCGTCTTCCACTGCGCGTTCTGCGACGGCTGGGAGGTGCGCGACCGGCCGTTGGCGTTCCACGGCAGCGGCCCGGCCGCCGTGCGCTCGGCGCTCGTGCTCGCGGGATGGACCGACGATGTCGTGCTGTGCACGGACGGCGCGCCCGACCCTGGCGGCGAGCTGCTGGCGGCCGCCGGCGTGCGCGTCCGGACGGAGCCGATCACCCGGCTTGCCGGGGACGATGGCCAGCTCGGCCGGATCGAGTTCGCGCACGGCCGCGCCGAGCGGCGTGAAGCGCTGTTCGTGAACACGCGGCGGGACCAGCCGAACGGGCTCCCCGCGGCGCTCGGCTGCGAGGTCACCGCGGCCGGCACGCTGCTCACCGACGCCGACGGGCGCACGAGCGTCCCGGGCGTCTTCGCCGCCGGGGATGCGGCGACGGCGCATTCGCGCTCGGTGGCCAACGCGATCGGGACCGGGTCGCGCGTCGGGCACGCGGTCGCGCTCGAGCGCGTCGCGCAGGTCGCGGGCGCGGCCGCCTGACCGCGGCGTCGAGCCGCCGGGTTCACCGATCTCCGCGCTATGGGGGCCTGGAATGCCGCGCCGCGCCGGGTGTCATAGCGCGTGAGAAGCACTGCCATCCGCCGCACCAAGGGAGACCCCCCGATGCAGACCGACGTCCGCCGTGCCCGTCCCGTTCCCGTCCGCGCCCTCCTGGCCGCGCCGGCGGCAGCCGTCCTCGCCGCGCTGGCCCTGTGCGGGCCGGCCGCCGCGGCGACCCCCGCTCCCACCTCGCCGTCCCCCTATGTGCCCGCAGCGAACCCCGTCGGCACGTCGCAGGGGATCATCATGCGCGACGGCGGGATCTGCGACCCGATCCGCCACATGGGCTGCTGAGCCGCCACTCGCGCGGCCAGGGCAGCGGTATGTTGCCCAACCGTGCTGGCCGCGCTCGCACTCGTGCTCCCGCTCGGCCTCGGCGGCGCGCTCAGCCCCGTGATGCTGGCCGAGCAGACGGTGCTGCTCGCCGGCGCCGGCGGCATCCGGACGGGCACGTTCTACGCCGCAGGCGTGCTCGGGACGCTGCTCGTCATCGTCGGCGGGATCGTGCTGTTCGGCCAGGCGATCTCGCTGCCGACGGAGCCGCAGCTCGACGCGACGCTCGACCTGGTCGTCGGCGGCGTGCTGCTCGCCGTCGCCGGCGTCGTCGTCGCGCTCGGGCGCCGGCACCCGTCGCGGGACACGCACCGCGAGCACCGCTCGCTCTCCGGCCGCGCCGCGCTGCCCTTCGGCGTCTTCTCGATGGCGACGAACTTCACGACGCTGGCGCTGGTCGTGCCGGCCGCGAAGGAGATCTCCAGCGCGGAGGGCGCGCTCGCCGGCCGGCTCGTGCTCATCGTGCTGCTGGTCGCGCTCGCGGGCATCCCGGCGTGGGCGCCGGTCGTCCTGACCCGCGCGGCGCCGGTCACCGGCCACCGCGTGCTGGCCGCCGTCGGCGACTGGACCGAGCGTTACGGTCGCGACGCCTCGGTCGTCCTGCTGACCGGCGCCGCGCTGTTCTTCCTCGCGCGCGGGGCGGTCCGGCTCCTGGGGTAGCCGGGCCGCGGCGCGGTCAGTCGGCCGCCTCCGTCATCGATGCGCGTGACATCACGCCGTCGCGGCAGCGCACGACGGGCGCACCGGTCCGCCGCACGTGGCGCAGCAGCAGCTCGTAGGCCGGGCGCGGCCGACCGTATGGGCCGATCAGGCCCGAGTCCCACGTCGTCCTGTACCGCGGCGCGTTCCTCGGCGCCTGCCAGTTGTAGAGATACACGCGTTGGATGCGCCGGCTCAGGCATGCCAGGCGCAGCGCGTGCCGCGTCCCGGCCGCCGCCTCGCGCGGCGAGGACCGGAACTCCCGCGCGATCTCTCCGTCCTCGTACTTGCGCCGGAGGATCCATCCGCCGGTCTCGGTGAACCAGATCTTGCCGCGCGTGGCCGCCAGCAGGGCGAGCGTGCCGGTGCTCCGGCGGTTCCTGACGTCGACGTAGTTGTGCAGCCCCCAGATCCGCGGCCGCGCCCTGGCGTGGCGGAGGAAGGCGCGCACCCACGCCGTCATCCCGCCGATGTCGAGCACGTCGGCGCCGACCACCCGGCAACCGGCGCAGGTGCGGACGGCGACGTCGAACAGCCTCGCCACGCGCCCCGGCCGCTGCGAGCTCAACGAGAGCGGATGGTTCGCCTCGTTCCAGACGATGAAGTCGCGGACATCGGGATAGCGGCGACGGAAGCCGAGGACGGCCGCGCGGAACTGCGCCCTCGTCGGGAACTCGCGCATGTCCCGGCGAGCGCGATGCGAGTGCTTGAAGCTCAGCGTCACGCGCGCTCCCGCGGCGCGCGCGGCGGCCATCCAGGCGTCGAGCTCCGCACGCTGGCGGCGATGCTCCAGCGCGTCCCATGCGGCGAGGTAGCGGGCATGTGGGAGACCGAGCCGCCGCCAGCGGCGGTCGGTGAACATGCTCGGATCCTGCTCCCCGATGCCCATCGCGACCGTCCTCGCCGGCGCGGGCACCGGGTCGGCGAGCAGCAGGAGCAGCAGCAGGCAGAACACGGCGGTGGCGACGAGGCCGGCCATGCCGAGAGCCTATGTCGGGCGGACGGCCGGGGTGGGCCGTCTTCCCGGCGCAAGCGCGTCAGTGCCGCCGGCGCGGCGGCTCGAGCTCCTGGGTGAAGAGGATCGTGCCGTCGAGGTCGCGCAGCGTGACCGTCATGACCCGCGTGCCGCCGTCGATCGCGACGTGACCGAAGAACTGGTACCCGTCGGCGGGGGAGGTGTTGGCGACCGGCGGCGCCTTGACGAACACCGCCTCCGGGCCGAAGGTGGCGTCGAGGGCGTTGGGGCCGAACGCGCCCGCGTTGAGTGGTCCGGAGACGAACTCCCAGAAGGGAGTGAAGTCCGCGACGGCGGCGCGCGCGGGGTCGTAGTGGTGGGCGGCGGTGTAGTGGACGTCGGCGGTCAGGAGGACGATGCCCTCGACGCCGCGCCGGTGCGCGAACGAGAGCACGTCCGCGAACTCGAGCTCGCGCCCGAGCGGCGCGCCGGCGTCGCCCTGGGCGACGCCTTCGAACGCGGCGCCGTCGGGGACGACGAGGCCGAGCGGGAGGTCGTTGGCGATGACCTTCCAGGTCGCGGTGGAGGCGGCGAGCTCGCGCTTGAGCCACGCGCGCTGGCGCGCGCCGAGCAGCCCGCGCTGCGGGTCGGCGTAGCGGTTGTCGTCGTTCGGATCCTTGTAGGTCCGCATGTCGAGGACGAACAGGTCGAGCATCGGCCCGTGCGAGATCCGGCGGTAGATCCGACCCTCCTCGTCGACCGGTTGGGGCTCGATCGGCAGCCACTCGAAGAACGCCTGCTTGGCGCGCCCGGCGAGCACGTCGATGTTGCGCTCGGTGTAGCGCTCGTCGGTCAGCGTCTGACCGGGGAACCAGTTGTTGCGGGTCTCGTGGTCGTCCCACTGGTTGATCTGCGGGACGGCGGCGGCGAACGCGCGCAGGTTGTCGTCGAGCAGGTTGTAGGCGTACTGGCCGCGGAACTCGTCGAGCGTCTCGGCGACCTTCGCCTTCTCCTCGGTGACGATGTTGCGCCACGTGCGCCCGCCGGGCAGCGGCGCGGTGACCGTCAGTGGGCCGTCGGCGTACACGTGGTCCCCGCTGCACAGGAAGAAGTCGGGCTCGAGCGCCTCGATCTCCGAGAAGATCCGGTAGCCGCCGAGGTCGGGGTTGATCCCCCACCCCTGGCCGGCCAGGTCGCCGCTCCACGTGAACGACACGTCACGGCGCCCGAGCGGCGCCGTGCGGAACGACCCGACCTCCGGCCGCCCGCGCAGCCCCGGGTCGTCGAGGTCCTCGAGCGTGACGCGGTAGAACGTCTCGCGCCCGGACTGCAGGGCATCGAGCCGCACCTTGCCGGTGAAGTCGGTGTCGGGCGTGAGCACCGGCCCGTCGATCAGCCGGACGTCGCGGAACCGGGGCGTCCGGGCGACCTCGACGCGCATCCGGCTCGGCCGGTCGGCGCGCGCCCACACCACCGCCGAGCGGTTCGTCACGTCGCCGCTCTGGATGCCGTGCGTGAGCGTCGGCCGCGAGCGGATGAGGGCCGGTGCACGGCGCGGGAGCACCGCGAGCGCGGCGCCGCCGGCGGCGCCGGCGGCGAGGAAGTCGCGACGGTTCAGACGGGAGGCGGGCATCCCGGCAGCCTGCGCCCGGCGCGCGGCGCGGGCGTCACCAACTTGTGAACGCGCCGCGCCGGGCGGCCCGGCGTCGGCTCTCTGACCTGATCCGGTGCCACGCGGTCAGCCGGCGCCGTCGAGGCGAAGCGCCGCGGCGCCGAGCGCGGTGCGTGCCTCCTCGGCGAGCCGCGCGACGAGCTGGGCCGCGGGCACCGGTTCCGCGAGGTTGTAGGCCTGACCCGCGAAGAGGTGGAAGCCGTCGGCGTCGTTGCGTCGCCGCGCCGCCGCACGGACCGGCGCCGTCAGGTGGTGGACCTCCGGATAGGCGCTCGGGGCGTCCGCCGAGTGCTCACGCAGGAAGCGGTTGACGATGCCCCGCGCGGTGCGGCCGGTGAACGCCCGCGTCAGCGCGGTCGGCGCTCGGCCGGCGCCGATCGCGTCGCGGTGCGCGGGCGCCGTCTCCGCTTCGGGGCAGAGCATGAACGCGGTGCCGAGTTGCGCGGCCACGGCGCCGGACGCAAGAACCGCCGCGACGGCATGGCCGGTCACGATGCCGCCGGTGGCCACCAGCGGGAACCGATCGCCGACGGTGGCGCGGACCAGCTGCAGCAGGGCGAGCAGCCCGAGCTCGCCGGGCGCCCCGTCGTCGAAGCCCCCGCGGTGCCCGCCGGCCTCGACGCCCTGGACGATCACCGCATCGGCGCCCGCCGCGGACGCGGCGTCGGCCTCGTCGGGCGTCGTCACCGTCACCCAGACGGCCGCGCCCGCCCGCTGCAGTCGTTCCACGTCCTCCGCCGGGGGACATCCGAAGGTGAACGAGACGACCGGGACTCGCGCTTCGCGGAGCAGGTCCAGCTTCTCGGCGTAGCGGTCGTCGTCCCAGCGCGGGACCCCCAGCGCGGCGTCGCCGCGCTCGGCCTCGCCCCGGAGCGTGTCGGCGTAGGCCGCGACGTCCCCGGTGCCCGCGCCATGCCCGGGCGGTGCGAAGACGTTGATCCCGAACGGGACCGTGTCCGGCAACAGCGCCCGCAGCTGCTCGAGCTCCGTCCGCACCACGTCGAGCGGCTTGTAGCCGGCGGCGAGGAAGCCGAGGCCGCCCGCGCCCGACACGGCCGCGGCGAGCGCGGGCGTCGACGCACCCCCGGCCATCGGAGCCTGGACGATCGGAACCGCGAGAGCATCGAACGTGAAGGGCGCCATGCCGACAGATTGCCGAACCACCTCGCCGGCGGCGCCGGGTCTTCCGCCTCGCGCCGTCCCGCTCATACGCTGACGGTCGTATGCCTGACTGGACGAGGAAGAACTTCGGCGCGCTGCGCGACGTGAGCCCGCCCGACGTGCCGATGCAGTGGCGGTTCGCGCGGACCGCGATCGAGTCGCGCGAGATCGGCGTCAGCCGCTTCACCTACGAGCCGGGCGCTCGCATGCCGTGGGGTCACCGGCACCACGAGCAGGAAGAGGTCTACGTCGTCGTCGCGGGCTCCGGGCGGGCCAAGCTCGACGACGAGATCATCGAGATCGGCACCTGGGATGTGCTGCGCGTGGCGCCGGCCGTGATCCGCTCGTTCGAGGCCGGCCCGGACGGGATGGACGTGATCTGCATCGGCGGGCGCAAGCCGGACGGCCCCGACAGCGAACGGCATCCGCACTTCTGGGAGTGAGATCGCGGGCATCCCGCTGAGGCCGACGGCCGCCACACACTTGCCAATCTGGAAAGTCCGGATTACGCTTTCCGACATGGAAAGCAAGCCCAGCCGACCGGAAGCCGCCGCCGCGCTGCGCGACGCCGAGGCGTCACGTGCCGCGATCGCCGGCGGCGTGGCCACCCCCTCGTGGTTCTTCACCTCGATGCTCATCGCGATCGCCGTGCAGATCGCGACGACCGCGGTCGGCCTCGGAGACGGCCCCGTCTGGGTGCTGGTGGCGGGCCTGGGGTTCTTCGCCGCCGTGGCCGCCGTCCAGCTCGCCCGGTTCCGGCGCCGCAACGGCATCTGGCTCGGCGGATTCGCCAGCCGGGTCGTGCTCGGCACCGGAACCGCCGCGTCGACCTCGTACGCGATCGCGATCGGCGCGGCGACCTGGGCGGCGCTGGCGGAGCAGTGGTGGCTGGTGCCGCTGTGCGCGCTCGGCGGCGGCGCCGCGTACGCGCTGAGCGGACTCCGGTGGCTCCGCGGGTACCGAGCGCAGCCGATGGCCCGCGCGCGCGGCGAATCCGCGGCATGGCTGGCCCTCGGCGGCACCGCCGCACTCGCGGGACTCGCTCTGCTGTTGACCGGCGCCTGATGGACGACCTCGACGCGCACCTCCTCCCACCCGCCCGCCTCAAGCTCGTCACGACGCTCACCGCCGTCTCCGAGGCCGAGTTCGCGACGATCCGTGACGCGCTGCAAGTCAGCGATTCCGTGCTCTCGAAGCACGTCACCGCCCTCGAGCGCGCCGGCTACGTGAAGCGCCGCAAGGGCGTCCACCAGGGACGCCGCACGACCTGGATCTCCCTCACCGCGCACGGCCGGAGGGCACTCAGCACGCACGTCACCGCACTCCGGGAGTTGATCGACGGTGTCGAACACGCTGGTGCCACGGCGCCACCGACCGGCTGAACTTGCGCTGCGGGAGCTGAATCGATTCGCGCCGCGTGGATCGGTCC
>CAVRTO010000010.1:0-61890 GCA_963724145.1 uncultured Solirubrobacteraceae bacterium | reverse complement strand
TCCCGCCGTGCAGGACCATCGGGATCGGATGCAGCGCGACGATCTCGGTCACGCGCTCGGGCATCAGATGCGGCTCGGTCGCGTAGAGCCCGTGCGCCGTCCCGATCGCCGGCGCGAAGCTGTAGATGCCGGTCGCGGCGATGAACTCGGCCGAGACCTCGGTCGGATGGACCTCGCCGCCGAACTCGGACCCGATCCCGTCCTCGACGCCGGTGACGCTCTCGATCTCGCCCTCGACCTGCGCGCCGAAGCGGTCGGCCTCGGCGACGACCTCGACCGTCTGGCGCGTGTTCTCCGCGACGTCGAGCTCGGAGCCGTCGAACAGCACGGAGTTCCAGCCCGCCTCCAGGCAGGTGGTGATCCACTCGCGGTCCGGGCAGTGGTCGAGGTGCAGCGTGACCGGGACCGGCGTCGCGTCCGCCCGGGCGCGCCACATGCTGTACAGCGGCCCGGCGCCGATCGACTTCACCGTCTTGAGCGACGTCTGGACGATCAGCGGCGCCTGCAGCTCGGTCGCCGCGGCGAGCACCGCGTCGAGCGTGAGGTCGTCGACGACGTTGATCGCCGCCACGCCGTAGCGCTCGGCGAACGCACGATCCAGGATCTCGCGCATCGGCACCACTGGCATCGCTCCGGCACCTCCCTGGTCGGGCTTGTGACCCGTCTCTTCTCCGACGCTACCAACCCGCGAGGCGCGGGCATCAACAGCGGCTAGCGGTCGAGCGTGAGCAGGACCGTGTTCTCGTCGCGCGGGGGGCGGACGTAGTCGTCCTTGATCGGCGGCCGCTTCGGTAGCTCGATCGCGCCGGGCAGCACGTCCTTGTACTCGATCGAGTCGAGCAGGTGGCTGATGCAGGTCAGCCGCGCGGTCTTCTTGTCGTCCGCCTCGACCGTGTACCACGGCGCCTCGGGCGTGTGGGTGTGGAGCATCATCTCGTCCTTCGCCTTCGAGTACTCGACCCACTTGTCGCGTGACTCGAGGTCCATCGGGCTCAGCTTCCAGCGCCGCAACGGGTCCTCCGCGCGCCGCTTGAAGCGCCGCTCCTGCTCGGAGTCGGAGATCGAGAACCAGTACTTGCGCAGCATGACCCCGTCGCGCACGAGCATCCGCTCGAACTGCGGCGTCGCGCGCAGGAACTCGCGGTACTGGGCCGGCGTGCAGAAGCCCATGACGTGCTCGACGCCGGCGCGGTTGTACCAGGAGCGGTCGAAGATGACCATCTCCCCGGCGGCGGGGAGATGCGGGACGTAGCGCTGGAAGTACCACTGCGTCCGCTCGCGCTCCGTCGGCGTGCCGAGCGCCACGATCCGCGCCCAGCGCGGGTTGAGCGGCTCGACGATCCGCTTGATCGTCCCGCCCTTCCCGGCGGCGTCGCGGCCCTCGAAGATGAGCACGACGCGCTCGCCGGTCACGCGCAGCCACTCCTGCAGCTTGACCAGCTCGAGCCGCAGGCCCTCGAGCCGCTTCTCGTACTCCTTGCGGCGCATCTTGTCGCTCATGGCCCGCGACGCTACCGGAACCGCGGGCGCTAGCGTGGCCGCCGTGTCAGGGACCGCGCGCTACAAGGACGTGCTCGGCGCGCCCGACGTCGCGCCCCTGCTGCTGGCCTCGATGCTGGCGCGGCTGCCGTTCGGGATCTTCGCGCTCGCGACCGTGCTGTACCTGTCGCACGAGCGCGACTCCTACGCGGTCGCGGGCCTGGTCGACGGCGCGTTCGGGATCGGCGCCGCGCTCGGCGTCCCGGTGCAGAGCCGCTGGATGGACCGCTTCGGCCAGCGCCGGATCCTGCTCCCGCTCGCGCTGCTCGACGTCACCTGCACCGGCGTGCTGATCGCGCTGACCGAGGGCGGCGCGCCGACGGCCGCGCTCGTCGCGTGCGGGCTTGCCGGCGGCTTCTGCATCCCGAACATCGGCTCGGCGCTGCGCGCGCTGTGGCCGGAGCTGCTGCGCCGCCGCGACGAGCTGCTGTCCGCCGCCTTCGCGCTCGACAGCGTCGCGATCGAGGTGCTGTTCACGGCCGGGCCGCTGATCGCCGCGGCGATCGTGGCCGCGGTCTCGCCGATCGCCGCGCTCGCGCTCAGCGCCGCCTGCGTGCTGACCGGCACGGCGCTGTTCGTCTCCCGCCGCCCGTCGCGCACGTGGACGCCGGACCCGCTCGCCGGCACCCACGGCGCGATGGGGGCGCTGCGCTCGAGCGGCGTCCGCACGCTCGTGCTCACCACCCTGCCGGCGGGCTTCTGCTTCGGCGTCGTGGAGATCAGCATGCCCGCGTTCGCGTCGGGGCACGGCGCGCCCGCCTGGGCCGGCGTGATCCTCTCGGTCTGGGCGGCGGCGAGCGCGGTGGGCGGGCTGCTCTACGGCAGCCGCGCGTGGCGGACGCCGCTCGGCTCGCTCTACGTGCGGCTCGCGCTCGTGCTGCCGCTCGGGTTCCTGCCGGCGCTGCTCGCCGGGTCGGTCGCGACGATGGCGCTGCTGATCATCCCCGCCGGCCTGCTGATCGCACCGCTCGGCGCCGCCGGCAACCAGCTCGTCTCCGACCTCGCGCCGCCCGGCGCGGTGACCGAGGCGTACGCGTGGCCGGTGACCGCGCTGATCCTCGGGTTCTCGGTCGGGACGTCGCTGGGCGGGACGATCGTCGAGACGCTGGACTGGCGCGCGTGCTTCCTCGCGGCCTCGATGGCGGCGCTGCTCGGCGGCGCGCTGGTCGTGGCGCGCCGCGGGACGCTCCGCACCGACGTCACGCCGGTGTGAGCGCGGCGAGCACCGACGTCGCGCTGTCGGTGCCCGAGACGCGGACGCGCGGCAGCAGGTACGGGTCGCTCCGCGCGGTCGCGGCGCCGGGCAGCTCGCTCGTCGCGCCGCGGTAGCCGGCGGCGCGGACGGCGGTCACGACGGTCGGGTCGTACTTCCCGGCCGGATAGCAGAAGAAGTCCGCCGGGACGCCGAGCTCGCGCTCGATCCACGCGCGCGAGCGGGCCAGCTCTTCGCGCAGCGCGTCCGGCCCGAGCGACGTCAGGTCGGGATGCGTGACCGTGTGCGAGTCGATCTCCCAGCCGTCGCGCACGAGCCGCTTGAGCCGCCACAGCGCGATCCCGCCGGCGCCGGCGTTGTCGATCTCCAGGTTGAGCACGCCGGGCCAGCCGAGCGTCTTGAGCACCGGCGCGGCCGCGGTCGAGTGCGAGCGGTAGCCGTCGTCGAACGAGACGACGACCGGATGCTCCGGGATCCGCGCGCCGTGCTCCCAGGCCGCGAACGCCTCCGCCAGCGTGATCCCGTGGTAGCCCGCGGTCGCGAGCGCGTGCATCTGCGCGGCGAACGCCTCCGGCGTCACCCACAGCTGCGGGTACGGCGTGCCGGGCGGCGGCGCCGCGATCACGTGGTACATGAGGATCGGGACGATCGCCCGGCGCGCCGCGGCGCCGGTCACCGTCGGGCCGAGCGGGCGCTGCGCCGACGTGCGTCGCGCTGGTGCTCCCGCCGCGCTGCGCGTGCGCGTCCGGCGACGGGTCCCCGCCGCCCGTGCGGGTCAGCGCGAACGCGGCGGCGGCGCCGACCGCGACCAGCGCGAGCGCCGCGAGCATGCGCGCCGGACCGTGGGAGCGCGACCGGCGGCGCGGCGGCGGCTGCGCGCGGCGCCGGGCCCGCTCGGCGCGGCGCCGCTCGCGGTCCTCCGCGCCGGGGTCGACGCCGCTCATCGCGGCGATCGTATGGCCGTGCGCGGCGGAGTGGCCCGCGCGCTCCGGCCGCCGGCGCTCAGCCGCTGAGGTCCTCGAAGATCCGCGTCACCACGAGCGGGTCGACCGGGTCGGTGAGCGCCCCGCTCACCGACCGGCCGTCGGGCCAGCCGGCGCGCAGCATGCGCCGGCCGGCGCCGGCGGCGTCGTACGTCGTGGACCGGAACGCCGGCTCCCCGTCCGCGACCCACAGCCAGCGGGCGGCGCCGTCGCCCTCGTAGGGAAGGCCGACGCTGCCGGCGTTGACGTAGCGGACGCCGGCCACCGTCCGCTCGTGCTGCTGGTGCGTGTGGCCGGCGACCACGACCGCCGTCGTCACGTCCGCGAGCGCGGCGGCGTAGCGCTCGTCCGGCGAGAGCCGCGTGAGCATCTCGTCGTCGCGGCGCGGGCTCGCGTGGCAGTAGAGGACGCCGTCGAGCTCGAGGGTCAGCGGCAGCGCGCCGAGCGCCCGCGCCCGCTCCGGCCCCAGCTCGGCCGCGCTGCGGCGGGCGGTCTCGGCCACGAGGTCGTCGCCGGCCGGCGGTTCGGCGACCTCACGCTCGCCGTTGCCGCGGATCCGGTGGACCGGCACGGCGAGCGCGTCGAGCCGGTCGAGCACGGCGGCCGCGAACGGGCCCGGCACCGCGTCGCCGCCGACCACCACCGCGTCGGCGCCCGCGGCGCGCGGGTCGGCGAGCACCGCGTCGAGCGCATCGGGGTTGCCGTGGATGTCGTACAGCGCGAGGACGTCCATCGCGGCAGCCTACCGCAACCGTTCGGTTGCATATGTGGCTGTTAGGCTGCCCTAACGATGCCGGAGCGAACCCCGATCCTCACCACCGTCCAGGACGTCAGCTGGATCACGCCGCGGATGGCGCGGATCGTGCTCGGCGGCGACGCGCTCGAGGGCTTCGGCGCCGGCGCGTTCACCGACCACTACGTGAAGCTGCTCTTCCCGCCGGCGGGCGCGCCGTATGAGGCGCCGTTCGACCCGGCGGCGATCAAGGCGGAGCTCCCGCGCGAGCAGTGGCCGCGGATGCGCACCTACACCGTCCGCGACTGGGACGCGGAGCGGCGCCGGCTCACGATCGACTTCGTCGTCCACGGCGCCAGCGGCCTCGCCGGCCCGTGGGCCGCGAACGCGCGGCCGGGCGACCGCGCTGCAGCTGTTCGGCCCCGGCGGCGCGTACGCGCCCGACCCCGGGGCGGACTGGCACCTGATGGTCGGCGACGCGAGCGTGCTGCCCGCGATCGCGGCGTCGCTCGCGCGCGTGCGCACGGGCGTGCCCGTCACCGTCCTCGCCGAGATCGACGGGCCGGAGGACGAGCTCGAGCTCGCGACGCCGGGCGACCTCGACCTGCGCTGGGTGCCGACCGGGACGCTGCTCGACGCGCTGCGCGCGCTCGAGCTGCCGGCCGGCCGCGGGCAGTGCTTCGTCCACGGCGAGGCGACCAGCGTGCGCGAGGCGCGCCGCCACCTGCTCGTCGAGCGCGGCCTCGACCGCGAGGCGCTCTCGGTCTCGGGCTACTGGAAGCGCACCCGCACCGAGGAGGGCTGGCGCGAGGACAAGGCGGAGTGGCTCCGCCAGGCCGAGCTCGACACGGCCGCGGCCTGACCGCCGCGATCAGGCGATCGCGACGGCGGCCTCCGGCGTGACGTTGCGGAACGTGAACGACGCCTCGAGGTAGAGCGCGACCTCGTCGCCGTCGTGCGACGTGTAGCCGACGGAGACGTCCTGCCCGCAGTGGAACAGGAAGTCGCCGCCGCGCAGCGTCAGCACGACCGCCCCCTCGAGCCCCGGCGTCCAGACGATCGGGCCGTCGAGGATGCTCTTGAGGTGGTCGAACAGCGGGTAGCCGCCGAGCTCCCCGGTCTCGACCACGCGCGTCCACTCCTCGCGGCTGAGCGCGAGGCCGTACGGGCCCTCGAGGCCGTTGCGCTTGAGCAGGTCGACCGCGCTCGCGACCGCGCCCGGATAGCCGCTCGCCTCGCCGGGCCGCGCGATCGGGTCGTGCGGGCACGGCGGCACGATGCCCTCGATGCCGGCGCCGGACGAGCCGTGGAAGACGGCGGCGTTCTCCGCCTCGACGAACTTGCGGGCGGCGCGGTCGAGGTCGGCGAAGTCGACGTCGTCGGCGCCGCGGTCGCCGTCGAGCAGCTCCGCGCGCGACACGCTGAACGGGACCTTGAACTCGACCACCGGCTGGATCCGGCGGCGCACCGCGGTGACGCCGTCGAGCGACACGTCGGCCCGGTCGACGCGGCCGAGCGTGACCGACGAGAACTCCCACCCGTGCGGGCCGGAGAAGTCCACGAGCCGGCGCGAGGCCATGCCGGGCGTGAGGCGGTCGCGCGCCTCCTCGTCGATCAGCTCCCAGCCGCGCTCGCTGATCGGCGCGTGGGAGCGCAGGAGATGGTTCATCGCAGGCCCCCGATCCCGAGCGAGCCGACCAGGAGCCGCGGGCCGGTGTCCGGGCCGGGATCGTCGATCCCGGCGTTCTCCTCGGCGCCCTCGGCGTTCTCGGTGATGCTCCCGTCCTGGAACAGGATCCCCTTCGCGATCGCGGCCCACTCGGGCCGCCGGCGGAACAGGAACTCGAGGTCCATCGCGAAGTGCTTGTACTCCTCGTGGCGCGAGTCGGCGATGATCGCGCGGGCGTCCTCGTCCTGCTCGACGGCGAGGCGCTGCTCATACCAGCCGATGGCCTCGGCCTCCTCCGTCAGCGAGGCGAAGATCCGCGCCAAGGTCCGGATCTCCTGGCTGAGCTCCTCGGGCGGCTCGTGGTACTGGTCGAATCCCATGGCGCCAATCTACCCCTGCCGGGCGTCCTGGGATGATCCGACCCCGGATGCCGGTCGCAGACGACAAGCGCCTCGCCGCGGAGTACGCCGCGCGCCTGGTCGAGGACGGGATGCGGGTCGGCCTCGGCACAGGGACGACGGTCGCGCCGCTGCTCCCGGCGCTCGCCGCGCGCGGCCTGCGCCTGCGCTGCGTCGCCACCTCGCCCGCGACCGCGGACGCGGCCCGCGCGCTCGGCCTCGCCGTCGAGCCGTTCGACACGCTCGGCGAGCTCGACATCGCGATCGACGGCGCCGACCAGATCGGCCCCGGCCCGTGGCTCGTGAAGGGCGGCGGGCGCGCGCACGTGCGCGAGAAGATCGTCGCCGCCGCCGCGGCGCGGTTCGTCGTCATCGCGCACGGGGAGAAGCGCGTCGCGCGGATCCGCCCGCCGGTCCCGATCGAGCTGCTCGCCTTCGGCCGCGCGGCGACGCTGCAGCGGCTCGGCCGCGCCGAGCTCCGCGGCGGCGCGCCGAGCCCCGACGACGGGCTGATCGCCGACTGGACCGGCGCGGTCGACGACCCGGCGGAGCTCGCGGCGCGGCTCGACGCCGAGCCCGGCGTGGTGGGGCACGGCCTGTTCGGGCCGGATCTCGTCAGCGACGTCGTCGTCGCCACCGACGGCACCGTCGACCACGTCGTCGACTCGGGCTCGCGCTAGCCGCACCCGCGGGCGGGGCAGACCGGTGGCCCGTTCACGGGCTGACCCCGTATTGCGCGCGGCCCACGTGCGGAATGCTGCTTGTGTCCTTCAAAGCTTCCCCAAGGAGCCCGCCATGACCACCCTCCGCCGCTTCCGCAGCGCCCTTTCTTCCCTCGCCACCGAGGACCGTCCCGGCTTCAAGCGCGTCGATGCTTCCCCCGCGCGCTACGACGACGGCGCCTGGTTGACCCCGCGCCACTGAGCGCCCCTCCCCCGCGGTCTTCACGGCCGCCGGCCCCTTGCGGGCCGGCGGCCGTTCGCGTGAAGGGACTGTGGTACGACCCCGTCCGTGCTCCGGCTCCCCGACCCGTGCCTCGTCGTCCTCGTCGGCGCGACCGCGGCCGGCAAGTCCCACTGGGCGGCGCGCTGGTTCGAGCCCGACCAGGTCGTGTCGTCCGACCGGCTGCGCGCGGTCGTCGGGCGCGGCGAACGCGACCAGCGGGCGAGCCGCGACGCGTTCGAGGTGCTCGACCTGATCGTGGCGAAGCGGCTGCGGCGCCGGCTGACGACGGTGATCGACTCGACGGGGCTGGACGCCGGCCGTCGTGCCGCCTGGCGCGAGCTGGCGGAGGCCCACGGCGTCCCCGCCCACGCGGTGCTGTTCGACACGCCCGCCGCCGAGGTGCGCAAGCGCAACCGCGCGCGCGGGTCCCCGGTCCCGCCCAAGGTCGTCGGCGCGCAGTTGCGCGAGGCGGCCGCCGCGGGGGAGCGGCTCGCGTCCGAGGGGTTCGCCGGCGTCCACGCCGCCGAACCGGTCGCGCTGGTCCCGCGCACGTTCCTGACCGCCCCGGAGGCGGCCGCCCGCCAGCAGGAGGATCCGATGACGCTCGAGTTCGGGCTGCAGGTCTCGCGCTTCGACTGGCCCGGCCATCCCGCGACGACCGCCGCCACGCTGAGCCGAGGTCGCGCGCGCCGCCGAGGAGGCCGGCTTCACGAGCCTGTGGGTGATGGACCACTTCCTGCAGATCCCGCAGATCGGGCGCGAGTGGGAGGACATGCTCGAGAGCTACACCACGCTCGGCTACCTCGCGGGCGTCACCGGGCGGCTCACGCTCGGCACGCTGGTCACCGGGATCACCTACCGCAACCTCGCCCACCTGGCGAAGATCGTCGCGACGCTCGACGTGCTGTCCGGCGGTCGCGCGGTCTGCGGCCTCGGAGCCGCCTGGTCGGAACGCGAGCACCGCCTCTACGGCTGGGACTTCCCCCCGCGCCGGGAGCGCTACGCGCTGCTCGAGGACGCGCTCGAGCTGCTGCCGCTGATGTGGGGGCCGGGCGCGCCGCGGTTCGAGGGCCGCACGGTCACGGTCGACGAGGCGATCTGCTATCCGCGGCCGCTGCAGGAGCGGATCCCGATCCTCGTCGGCGGCTCCGGCGAGCGCCGGACGCTGCGGCTGGTGGCGCGGCACGCCGACGCGTGCAACCTGTTCGGCGACCCGGACACGATCCGCCACAAGCTCGCCGTGCTGCGCGAGCACTGCGCGGCGGAGCGGCGCGATCCCGAGACGATCGCGGTGACGCACCTCGCGCGGGCGCGGGTGATCGGCGACGGCGAGGCGCGCGAGGCGGGCGCCGACGCGACCGTGGAGGAGCACGTCGGCCGCTACCGCGAGCTCGCCGAGGCGGGGGTGCAGACGGCGATCGTCGGCATCGGCGACGCGACCGGTCCGGAGACCGTCGCGCGCTTCGCCGACGTGATCGCCGCGTTCCGCGCCTGAGCCGGTGCTGCGATCCTGACGCGCCATGGCGATCTACGGAGCTGCCGGCAACAGCAGCCGCACGTACCTGCACCGCTTCCTCGCCCGCGCCGGCGAGACGGTCCGGCCGGGGCAGCGCGTGCTCGACGCGGGGTCGGGTCGCGCGCCGTATCGCAAGCTGTTCGGGCACGCCGCCTACGAGACCGCGGACTTCGTCGCCGTCAAGGGCAAGAAGTACCGCGAGCCCGACTACGTCTGCGACCTCGCGGCGATCCCCGTCGAGGACGCGCGCTTCGACCACGTGCTGCTGACGCAGGTGCTGGAGCACATCCCCGAGCCCGCGGTCGTGCTCGCCGAGCTGCATCGCGTGATGAAGCCCGGCGGCACGCTGTGGCTCACCGCGCCGCTGTTCTACGCCGAGCACGAACGGCCCTACGACTTCTTCCGCTACACCCGCTACGGCCTGCAGCACCTGCTCGAGGGCGCCGGGTTCGCCGTGCGCGAGGTCGAGTGGATGGAGGGCTACCTCGGCACGCTGAGCTATCAGGCGAAGCTGCTCAGCCGGTCGCTCCCGGCGACGCGCGCCGACTACGGCGGCGGCCTGCGCGGCACGGCGCTCGCGTGCGGCGCGAAGCTCACCAGGCGGGCCGCGCGACGCGCCGCGAACGGGCTCGCGAGCCTCGATCTCCGCTACAAGTTCGTCGCCAGCGGGCTGCCGAAGAACTACCAGGTCGTCGCGGTCAAGCCGGATACGGTGTGACGATGCCGGACGCCGCGCTGCCGGAGGGCCGCTACCTGTCGTGCGCGCTCCGCATCAGCTTCGACGCGGGCGGCCAGACGCGTGCGCTGCTGATGCGCAACCGCAACCTCGTGCGGGCGGGCGTGCGGCCGGACCTGATCGTGCTCGGCGCGGCGCCCGACCACGAGCAGCGGCGCCGGGAGCTGCTCGAGCGCGGCCTGCTCGTCGACGGCATCGGGATGCTCAACATCTACGACCACTACCGGGAGCACGGATGGGGAGCCCGGGAGCCGCTCGATCGCGAGCTCCCCGACCTCGCGCCGCACCGCATCCGCGAGGAGGAGGACGCCGCCGGGACTCCGTGGCGCGTCACGTACCGCGCGCCCGGCGATCGCTACGCCACCTACGACTACCTGCGCACCGACGGGACGCCGTACCTGCGGATCCCCGCGTTCGGCCTGGCCGGCGGCTCGCGCGGGCGCGGCGAGGTCCTGCACATCGATCCGCAGGGGCGGATCGTGCGCGAGTACAAGTCCGCCGGCCAGTGGTTCCGGCTCTGGATCCGCGAGCTGGCCAAGGGCCACGAGCGCACGTTCGTGTTCGTCGACTCGCGCCACGTCGTGCCGCATGTGGTCCCGGTCCGCGCGCGCGACGTCCATGCCGTCTACGTCATGCACAACCTGCACGTGCTCAAGCCGTATCGCTGGGACTCCGAGGTCAACGTGGCCTACACCCGCGTGCTGCGCCGGGCCGCGGACATGGACGCGCTGGTGACGCTGACCGAGCGCCAGCGCGACGACATCGCCGAGCGGCGCGGGCGGACCAGCAACATGTTCGTCGTCCCGAACCCGGTCGACCTGCCGGCCCAGCCCGCTGAGCCGCCGCCGCGCGATCCGCACCGCGTGACGATCATGGCGCGGCTGGAGCCGCAGAAGCGGCTGCAGGACGCGATCGCGGCGTTCGAGCGGGTCGTGCAGGCCGTGCCCGAGGCGCGGCTCGACATCTTCGGCGAGGGCAGCCGCCGCGAGCAGCTCCAGCAGGAGATCGATCGCCTTCAGCTCGGCGGCAACGTCACGCTGCGCGGCTTCGACCCCGAGGCCCGCGAGGCCCTCTGGACGTCGAGCGCGTTCGTGCTCTCGAGCGCGTTCGAGGGGTACCCGCTGTCGACGCTGGAGAGCATGAGCCGCGGCTGCCCGGTCGTGAGCTACGACATCAAGTACGGCCCGCGCGAGCAGATCACCGACGGCATCGACGGCTTCCTCGTCCCGGCGCGGCGACGTCGACGCGCTGGCCGGCCGCCTGATCGAGCTGCTCCGCTCACCGGAGCTCGTCGCGCGGATGAGCGCCGCGGCGCGCGAGGCGGCGGCGCGCAAGGGCCCCGACGCGTTCCTGCAGGACTGGGCGCGCGTGCTCGGCCGCGTCGTCGAGCGGCGGCGCCACCGCACGCGGCTCGACGACGTCGCGCTCGAGGCGACGCAGCTGCGAACCGTGCGCGGCCGCCGGCTGCGCTTCGCCGGCGTGCTGCGCGTGCGGGCCAGGACGCGGCGGGCGAAGCTGGAGTCCGCCGCGGTCACGCTGGCGGCGATCGACGACGCGAGCGGCGCGGTCGCCGAGTTGCCGCTGAAGGTCGAGGCCGAGGACGGGACGCTCAAGCTGCAGACGCCGACCGGTCTGCTCGGCGGGCCCGCGGTGCCGGACGGCACCCGCCTGCGCCTCCGCCTCACCTGGGAGAACTCGGCGTGGGAGACCGAGCTCAGCCCTGAGCGAACGTCGCCGCGTAGCGCCGCCACGCGTCGCGTTCCGGCGTGAGCGGCTGCTGCCACGGCTTGACCGCGTCGGCCCAGTGGAGCAGACCGGAGCCGTCGCGCGGCGTGCGCGTGGGCACGAGCGCCCAGCGCTCCGGGACGATCGCGTGCGCCGGGCCGAACACGTAGTGCAGGACCTCGGCGTCGTCGAGCCCGAACTCCGCGACGAGCTGCAGCGCCTGCTCGGTGAACCCGTCGCGCCGCAGGCGATCGAGGTCGAGCACGAGCACGTCCGAGCCGAACGCGTCGAAGTCGAACGCGTGTCGCGCGTGCGCGGTGCGGCGCAGCGCTGACGCCGCGCGGTAGCGATCCTCGAGCCGCAGCGCCGCGGCGTGGATCACGCCGAACCCGCTCGCGTCGGCGCTGCTCGCGCGCAACGGCGCCGCGAGCGCGTGCCCCTCGAGGTCGAGGGCGGCGAGCTCGGCGACGTCGCCGGTGGCGACGGACGGCAGCGGGAGCAGGACGACGCGGTCCGCGGTCGCGAGCAGGTCCGGCAGCAGCAGCCGGATCAGGCCGGCGGGATCCGGGCGCTCGCCGGTCGGCGTGCCGAGGCCGCGGCCGAGTCCCGCGCGTCGGGATCCAGGTGAACGACAGGTCCGGGAACCGCCGGGCGAGCTGCGCGTCGAGGCCGTCGGTGCCGCCGCGCGCGAGCACCCACAGGTGCAGCGGCCGCGAGGTGTGCTCGAGCAGCGACGCGATCAGCACCGACGCGCTGACCAGCCCGCCCTTCCCGAGCACGATCGCGACGTCGACGGCGTCGGCGGCGGGCTGACGGCCGCGGGAGACCGCCCCGGCCGCGATCGCCGCGGTCCTCCCGGTGATCGCCGGGTCGACGGGCACCGGCCGGCTCGCCTCGCGGTGGCGCCGCTCGGCCGCCGCCACGTCGGCGGCGGTGATCTCGCGCCACAGCGCGTAGACCTCCTCCTCGTCGCGGCCGGCGAGGATCGCGCCGAACACCCGCTCGAGCTTGTCGAGCAGGCCGTCGCGGATGGCGGCGAACGCGGCGTCGTCGATGTCGATCAGCCCGTCGAAGCGGACGTCCGAGCGGTTCTTGGGGCGGAAGTCCACGTCGACGCCGAGTGAGCGGACCGGCAGGTAGCAGTGCAGCCGCGACGTGACGACGGCCCGGTACTCGCGCCGGTAGCGCTCGAGCAGCTCCAGCGCCGCGTAGACGTTCGCGACGAACGGGCGGCGCCGGACGTCGTCGCTCGAGTGGTGGAACGTGGCGCCGCCCGGCGGCACGTCGGCGGCGGGCACGTCGACGTAGGCGACCGGCGCGTCCGCCGCCGGCGGGACGGCGAGGTCGGGGAACACCGTGTCGATCGTCGTGGTCAGGCAGCCGGAGAAGAAGGCGGGCACGCCGATCGAGAGCAGCAGGTCGACGGTCGTCCAGTCGCGGCACCCGACCGGCCCGTAGCGCTTGAGGTAGTCGATCGCCTCCGGCGTGAGCAGCTCGCGCTTGTTGCAGTGGAACGAGACGAAGACCGGCCGCAGGTTGCGGTGCAGCGGGAACCCGTGGCGCATCCGGAACAGCGAGTGCATGAACCAGCCGAAGCAGAGGATCCAGGTGTCCTCGGGGATCGGCTCGTAGATCGAGGCGTCGCGGTGGGCGGTGATCACCTCGACGTCCGCGGTCACGTCGTCGCGTCGCCGCTCCGGCCGGGTGCGGTCGCGGAACTGCGCCAGCAGGTCGATCAGGTCCTCGCGGCCGTGCAGCCGGACGCGGTGGTGCCGGACGAGATGGCCGAGCGCGGCGATCGTCTGGACGTGGTCGCCGATGTTCGCCGACGCCTTGGTCGCCGACGGGTGGCCGTAGTCCATCACCGCGAACGTCCGCCGCCCGCCGGGCGGCGCCGGCGCGGTCGGCGAGTCCGGGTCGGCGTCGACCCAGGGCCGCAGCCAGTCGCGCTGCAGCTCCGCTCCGCGCCACAGCGGCCGGTCCTCGCGCGCGTGCCGCTCGAAGATGGCGAACAGCTCGCGGGCGAGCTCGGACTCGCCGCGACCCCAGACCGCGACCAGCAGCTCGTGCCAGCTCTTCGCCCGCACCTCGGGCGGGTCGTCGGCGGCCAGCGCGCGGATCTCGCGCAGCGCCTCCTCGGGCGCGATCCGCAGACCGGAGCGGACGTACTCGGCCGGCGCGTGGACCGCCCAGGACGTCCTCGGCAGCCGCCGCAGCTCCTCCCACGCGAGCTCGCTGTAGCCGCGGCGGGCGGCCGCGATCCCGGCGGCCAGATGCCCGAGCTCGGCGGTCGGCGGCTGCACGCGCAACGACTCCGCCAGCGCCACCGCGGTGTCGTGCTCCTTCGCACCGACGAGCGATCGGACCTGGGCGACGATCGCGCGGTCCAGCCGCTCGCCGCGCGCGAGCAGACGGACGAGCGCCTCGCGATGCGGCGGCGCCTCCGGCTCGGGCGCCGGCGGCGCCGGCTCAGGGGCGGCGGCGGTCGGCCCGGGGGCCGCGGCACGCAGCGTGCGGCGCATGCGCGCGGGGAGGATGCGCCGGCCGAGGCGGCGGACGGCGCTCACGAGCGGACGACGTGCAGCTTCGACCGGCGCTCGAACCGGAACTCGTCGCGGCCCGCGAAGTACTCGTCGACGGCGACGCGGCAGCCGGACCACTGGAAGTAGTCGTCGAGCACGATCCGCCCGCCCGGGACGATGAGCGGCGCGATCCGCTCCAGGCAGGTCATCGTCGACTCGTACCAGTCACCGTCGAGGTGGGCCAGGGCGATCGGCTCGTCGAGCTCGATCGTGTCCTCGAACAGCCCCTGGACCAGCTCGACGTTGCACTCCTCGGCCGGGACGCCGAGCCGCGTGAACGACTCGGTGACCTCGCCGTACAGGTCGGCGCGATAGCCGTAGTACGTCTCCCCGCCGACGCCGCGCGCGTCGCCGGCGGCGATCGCCTCGTAGCGCCGGTGCACGTCGGGCCCGTCGCGCTCGGTCGGCGGCGGGATCATGCCGAACACGTCGTAGACCTTGAGCGGCCGCTCCGGCGCCTTCGCCGCGGCGATCACGATCGCCGAGCCGCCGCGCGCCGTGCCGGCCTCGACCAGCAGGCCCGGCAGCCGCCGGTCCTCGATCTCGACCACGGCCTGCGCGATGTCGCGCAGGTGGTCGGGCTTGAGGAACGTCAGGTGCTCGGCGCGCACGCGGGCGATCGTCTCCTCGACCTCCGGCGGCAGCGTGTACGCGCCGCGCGTCTCGCGCAGCTTGGCGCGGGCCGCCTTCAGCTTCCTGCGCGTGTCACGCAGCTCGGCCTCGAGCTCGGGCGCGAGCCACCGTGCGACCCTGCGCCGGACGCGCCGCACCGCGCTGGGACGTTGCGTGTCGGTCACGAGGCCACGAGGGTAGCGGCCGTCAGCCGACCGGCAGCTCGGCGTGCAGCGTGGTCCCGCCGCCGGCCGGGCTCGTCACGGTGAGCTCGCCGTCCAGCGCGGCGATCCGGTCGCTGAGCCCGGACAGCCCGCTCCCGCCGGCGGCCGTCGCGCCGCCGCCGCCGTCGTCGGCCACGTCGACGACCAGCCGCTCGCCCGCGAGCTCGATCCGCACCTCGGCGGCGCTCGCCCGCGCGTGCTTGACCACGTTGGTGAGCGCCTCCGAGACGAAGAAGTAGAGGCTGGCCTCGACCGGCGGCGGCAGCCGCCGGTCGAGCCGGTCGTCGACCGCGATCGGCAGCGGGAGCCGCGACGCGAGCGCGGCCACCGCGGTCCCGAGCCCGCGGTCCGTCAGGATCCCCGGGTGGATGCCGGCCGCGAGGTCGCGCAGGTCGGCGATGCCGGCCCGGGTCTGCTCGAGCGCGGTGCGCCGGAGCCGCGCGGCCGCGTCGGCGTTGGTCTGGCGCTCGGCGAGCTGCAGCGTCAGCACCGCGCTGACGAACTGCTGCTGCGCGCCGTCGTGCAGGTCGCGGGTGACGCGCGCGCGGGCCGCGTCCGCGGCCTCGATGATGCGGCGGCGCGCGACGCGCAGCTCGTCGGCGCGTGCCTCGGCGATGTCGCGGTCGCGCGCCGCCTGCTCGGCCTCGAGCTGCTCCTCCATGTCGGTCCACGCGGTGACCGAGCCCTGCCCGTCGGGCAGGTCGAACGGCGCGGACGAGTACGCGATCCGCACGATCGAGCCGTCCTTGCGCACGAGCCAGTCCTCGCGGTCGCGCATGCTCTCGCCCGACAGCCGCGCGCGCGTGAGCGGGCAGTCCTCGGTCGGGTAGTGGCGGCCGTCGGGGTACTTGTAGTGCACCGTCTCGTGGCCCGGCCTGCCCACGAGCTCGGACGGATCCGCGTAGCCGAGCGCCGCCACCGCGGCCGGGTTGGCGTAGCGGAAGACGCCTTCGTGGTCGACCACCCAGACCGGCTGGCGGACGCGGGCGAGGATCGCGTCGCGCTGGCGCAGCCCGCGCTCGGCCTCGCGCTGCGCGGTGAGGTCGATGAAGGTGACGACCACGCCGCGCCCGTCCGCGAGGTCGATCGGCACCGAGGTGTAGGAGACCGGGAAGAAGCTGCCGTCGCGGCGGATGAACCAGTCCTCGTCGCTGTGGACCGGCGTCCCCGTCCGGGTCGGCTCGAGCACCTGGCACTCCGACGCCGGGTACGGCGACCCGTCGGGGTGCAGGTAGTGGACCAGGTCGTGCCCGATCTGCCCGCGCAGCTCGGACTGGTCGTCGTAGCCGAGGGTCGCCACCGCAGCGGGATTGGCCAGCAGCACGCGGCCGTCGGGGTCCACGACCCAGACGGGCAGCGCGACGCAGTCCAGGATGGCCTGCAGCGAGACCTCCTCACGCACGCCGCGGATGCTACCCCGGCGCGGGCTCGCGTCGCAAACTTGATAGACCGCGACTGAGATCTTATAATCGGCCGCAGTTGATATCCGCAACCGATCACCACAGGGGGTGAGGTTCGTGACCATCGTCCGCTGGGAGCCGTTCCGTGAGCTCAGCTCCCTCCAGTCCGAGATGAACCGGCTGTTCAACACGGCGTTCGACCCATCCGCCGCGCGCGCCCGCCGCTGGGCGCCCGCGATGGACCTGCTCGAGACCGGCGAGCAGTTCGTGCTCCGCGCCGACCTGCCCGGCATCGACGAGTCCGACGTCAAGATCGAGCTCGAGGACAACGTCCTGACCGTGTCCGGGGAGCGCAAGTCCGAGCGCGAGACCGACGGCGAGGGCTTCCATCGCGTCGAGCGCCAGTTCGGCAGCTTCTCGCGCTCGCTGACGCTGCCACGCGGCGTCGACCCCGAGGCCGTCTCCGCCGCCTTCGACCGCGGCGTGCTCGAGGTCCGGATCCCGAAGCCCGAGCAGCGCAAGCCGCGCCGGATCGAGATCTCCGCGAGCGACAGCGAGCCGCGGACGCTCGAGGGCGCCCCGGCCTAGCCGGCACGCTCCCGTCACGCTCACGAGGGCCCGCTCCGGCGGGCCCTCTGCGTATCGGCGCCCCGCGGTACGTACGTAGTCGGGCTCCGCGCAATGCCGTGGTGCGCTACTGACGACCGCGCACCGGGCCGGTGGGAGGCTGCGCCCACTCCCCGACTCCGTCCCTGAGGTGAACCGAGATGCGCAGCCGAGCCGGCAGTTCGAACCACACGATCATCACAGCGGTGGTGTGCCTCGCGCTCGCCACCGTCGTCGCCGCGATGGCGTCGCTCAACGTCGCGCTGCCGGACATCGCACGCGACACCCACGCCAGCCAGACGCAGCTGTCGTGGATCATCGACGCCTATTCACTCGTCTTCGCCTCGCTGCTGCTCCTCTCCGGCGCCTTCGGCGACCGCTATGGCCGCCGCACCGCGCTGATCGCGGGCCTCAGCATCTTCGGGGCCGGCTCCGCCCTCGCCATGCTGGCCGGATCGGCCGGCGAGCTGATCGTGCTGCGCGGGATCCTCGGGCTCGGCGCCTCGCTCGTCATGCCGGCCACGCTCTCCACCATCACCGGCACGTTCCCGCCCGAGCGGCGGACCCGCGCCGTCAGCGTGTGGGCCGCGGTGGCCGGCGGCAGCGCCGTGCTCGGCCTGCTCAGCTCGGGCGTGCTGCTCGAGTGGTTCCACTGGCAGTCCGTGTTCGGCCTCAACGTCGTCCTGGCCGCGATCGCCCTGATCGCCACGCTCCGCTTCGTCCCCGAGTCGGCTGACCCGGACGCCCCGCGGATCGACTTCGCCGGCGCGGCCATCTCCGTCGTCGGGCTCGTCGCGCTCGTCTACTCGATCATCGAGGCGCCCGACCAGGGCTGGCTGGGCGCCCGCACGCTGCTCGGCTTCGCCCTCGCGATCGTCGCCGGCGTCGTCTTCGTCCTCGTCGAGCTGCGCAAGGAGCACCCGCTGCTGGACCCGCGCATCTTCCGCAACAAGACGCTCGCCGCCGGCAGCATCTCGATCTTCGCGCAGTTCTTCGCGTTCTTCGGCTTCACCTTCGTGATCCTGCAGTACCTCCAGCTCGTGCGGAACGACTCGCCGCTGGTGGCCGCGGTGAGCGTGCTGCCGATGGCCGCGGCGATGATGCCGACCGCGCGCCTCGCGCCGACGCTGGTGGCGAAGGCCGGCGCCCGCACCGTCTGCGCCTCCGGCCTCGCGCTCGTCGCCGCGGGGCTCGTGGTCCTCGCGCAGCTGGATGCCTCCAGCCCGTACCCGCTGATGCTCGCCGGGCTCCTGATCCTGGGCGCCGGCATGGGCGCCGCGATGACGCCGGCCACCGCCGCGATCACCGAGGCGCTGCCGCCGCAGCAGCAGGGCGTCGGCTCCGCGCTCAACGACCTCTCGCGCGAGGTCGGCGGCGCCGTCGGGATCGCGGTCGTCGGCAGCGTCCTGGCCAGCGTCTACCGCAGCCATCTGGACCTGTCCGGGGTCGCCTCGCCGGTCGCCGAGCGCGCCCGCGAGTCGATCGCGCTCGCCGAGCAGCTCGGCCCGCGGATCGCCGGCCACGCCGAGACGGCGTTCGTGAGCGGCATGCACACCGCGCTGATCTGCGCGGCGGCCGCAGCGCTCGCGGCGGCGATCGGCGTCGCGACGATGCTCCGGCCGGCGCGCCGCCGGTCGGAGGCCCGCGTCGAGCTCGCCGAGCCGGTCGCCTGACGGTTGTCATACGATTGACCTACGATGTCCGGCATGCACGCCCCGCCCGCTCCCGGCCCCTACCTCCAGACCGTCTCCGGACGCTGGGTGAACCCGTTCGACCCGGACCCGGAGCAGCTCGACGCGCACGACATCGCCCGCGCGCTCGGCAACCAGTGCCGCTTCGGCGGCCACTGCCGCGTCTTCTACTCCGTCGCCCAGCACTCGGTGATCGTGTCCGAGCTGGTCGAGGCGCGCGGCGGCGACGCCGAGGACTCCTTCGCGGCCCTGATGCACGACGCGACCGAGGCGTACCTGGGCGACATGCCGCATCCGCTCAAGCACCGGAGCCCGCTCGGCGCGGCGTTCCGGGAGGCGGAGGCGCAGCTCGAGCAGGCGCTCCGCGACCGCTTCCGGATCCGGGCGGGCGTGCCGGAGATCAAGCGCGCCGACCGCGCGCTGCTCGCGACCGAGCGGCGCGCGTTCAGCAGCGAGGCGTGGCACTGGCCCGAGCTCGACGGCGTCGAGCCGCTCGACCTGGAGCTGCGCGCGTGGACGCCGGACGAGGCGACGGCGGCGTTCGCCGCGCGCTTCGCCGCGCTCGACGCCCGCCGCTAGGCCTTCTCCCAGACGGAGACGTGCTTGCGGCTGTCGCTCGTGAACGGCGTGCGGTCCCAGTCGGCCCAGCGGTCGCGCAGCCGCATCCCGGCGAGCCGCGCCATCAGGTCCAGCTCGGCCGGCCACGTGTAGCGGAACGGGATCGAGCGCCGCCGCAGCGCGCCGTCGATCGTCTCGAAGTGGTGCGACACGAGGCCCTGGCTCGCGACGTCGTACTCGTCGAAGCCGAGCCGGTCCTCGGTCACGAGGAACGGATGGACGGTCTCGCCCGGCGGGAGCCGCTGGAGGTCGGGGACGCCGACCTCGATCACGAACGTCCCGCCCGGCGCGAGGTGCGCCGCAGCGTTGGCGAAGCAGGCGACCTGCTCGTCCTGGGTGGTCAGGTTCGAGATCGTGTTGAAGACGAGGTACGCGACGGCGAACGTCCCGGGGACCGTCGTGGTGGCGAAGTCGCCGACCACGGCCTCGATCGCCTCCGCGCCCGGCTTCTCCCGCAGCCGCGCGATCATCGCCTCCGACAGGTCGATCCCGGCGACGGGCACGCCGCGGCCGGCGAGCGGGAGTGCGATCCGCCCGGTGCCGATCCCGAGCTCGAGCGCACGGCCGTCGCCGGCGAGCCCGGCGAGGAGGTCGACGGCGGGTCCGACGACCGCCGCGTCGAACATCTCCGCGGCCGCCGCGTCGTAGCGCGCGGCGACCGGCTCGCCGAAGAAGTCCTCCGGCACCCGCTCAGTGCGTCCGCGTGGCGGGGTCTACGGAGTCGGAGGCCATGCGATCACTTGCGGATCCGGCCGATCCGCTTCGCCTGGTCGCCGGCGCGCTCCTTCGAGACCGTCTTCGACGTCTTGACGAAGTTCGCGCCGACCTTGCCGACCGACTTCGCGAGCGACTTGGCGTCGACGCTCGGGCGGTGCTTCGGCAGCGAGACGCCGAGCACGGTCCTGGGGCGCGCACGGCTCCCGAGCGCGATCCCGCCCGCCATGCCGGCGGCTGCCGCGCCGATGGCGATCGCCGGCACCTTCGCCTTGTGCGCGACCTGCTTGGCGGACCCGACGACCCCGTGCCCGTTGCCGTTGCTGTCCGGCCGTGCCGGGGCGGGCGACCGGCGCGCGACGGCACTCCGCTTGGCGCCGTCCGGCCGTGACTTCGCGCGGCTGCTCGAGGACTTCGCGGACGTCGACTTCGTGCGGCCGTTCGGCGACGCCGGCTTCTTCGCGGCGCTCGAGCGGCTCGTCGTGCGCGACGCCCCCGTGCCGCTGCGCGCGGTCGCGGACTTGCTGCCGCGCGTGCTCGCGCTCTTCGGCCTGCTCCTGCCCGTGGTCCCTCTCGGCTTCGAGGCGGTCGTCCCAGAGCGCTTCTTCGCACTCGGGGCCTTCGGATCGGTGTCAGCCATCTGTCCTCTTTCTGAAGCTGTCTGCGGTGCACTACCCGAAACCGCCGCGGCCGACCCGCTTGCGCTGCACCGGATCGGCGCCAAGGCCTGATCAGGCCGGCGCGGGGCTTCGATCCGGCACGCCCGCCAGCCGGGCGATCACCGCATCGGGGTCCGCGCCCAGCGCGCGCAGCGTGCGGACGGCGGCCGAGTCGCCGTCCGCCAGCGCCGTGCGCAGCAGCAGCTCGGGCGTCACGCGCGTCGTGCCGCGGGCGCGCGCCTCGTGCGCGGCCGCGGCGAGCAGCTGATGCGGGTCCGGGCGGTCGTCCTCGCGCGAGAACACGCGCGACCCGGTCGCGGCGGCCTGGACCTGGGTCCGGGCCTTCGCCAGCGTCAGGCCGGCGGCCTCCAGCACGGGGAGCGCCGCACCCGGGCGCAGCAGCGCGAGCAGCACGTGCTCGCCGCCGACCGCCGGGTCGCCCGCCGCCCGGGCCTCCGCGCTCGCAAGCCGGAGCACGACCCGCGCCTCCGGTGTCAGGCTGAGCCCGTCGCCGGGCAGCGGCCCGTCGGCCGGCGCGACCGCCTCGGACGCAGGTGCCTCGTGCTCGGCGGGAACCAGATCGGCGAACCGGCGGTGGACCGCCTGCCGCGAGATCCCCAGCTCGCGGCCGACCGCCGCGAACGACGCGCCGTCCCCGAGCGCGCGGGCGACCTGCGCGCGCTCGAGCGCGTCGAGGGCCTGGCGGAGCGCCGCGATGCGCCGGAGCGCCGCGCGCGGGTCGTCCGCGCTCGCGGCGGCGGCCGCGAGCGCCGCCAGGTCCGGCTCGCTCACGCCTTCGCGGTCGCCGAAACGCACTTGCCGAACGCGTTGCGCTTCGTGCCCCACTCGGCCTCGAACCCGGCCTTGTCGTCCTTGCGCTGCGCCTTGCAGGTCTGGGCCGCGTTGACGCGCTCCTCGGTCGTCTCGTCGGTGGTCTCCTGGACCTTCTGCGAGACGCACTTGCCGTAGGCGTTGCGCTTGTTCTTGTTGCTGCCGTACTTCTCGGCGAACGCGTCGGCGTCGGCGGCCCGCTCGTCCTTGCACGCCTTCGCGGCGTTCTTCGCGGCCTCCTCGGCGGCGGGCTCGGCCTTCGCGACGCAGGCGGCCATCGCCTTCGCGGTGCTCTTGGCGGCATAGGTCTTCTTGAACACCTGCGTGCCCATGTCGTGCTTCTCGGCCTGGCAGGCGGACTTCGCCGTGTCAGCGGAGGACGGGGCCTGCGCCGCGGCGGCCGGCGCCGCGGCCAGCAGCACCGCGACTGTGGCCGTGATGATGTGTCTGCGCATAGGGGGGTCCCTCCTCGGGAACATGCAAGATGCCGATGAACGTGACGATGCCTGAGACGCAGATCGCCGCACCGGGTTGGAAGGAAGGCCACGCAGCCAACCCGCGGCCCGCTTCCGCGTCTCAGGGTCGTGGGCACAGCAGCGACGAGCAGCTCGCGCACGCCGCGGGCCGTGGCGACACGGCCGCGTTCGACGCGCTCTACCAGCGCCATCACCAGCCGCTGCTCGCCTTCGCGCGCCACATGCTCGGGCGGATGCACGACGCCGAGGACGTCGTCCAGCACACGTTCCTCGCCGCCGACCGCGCGTTCCGCGCCGGAAAGGTCCCGAAGGCCGTCCGCGCCTGGCTCTACACGGTCGCCCGCAACCGCTGCGTCTCCGTCCTGCGCGCGCGCCGCGACGAGGTCGCGCTCGGCGGGGACGAGTGCGTGTCGACGGACGGGCTCGCCGCCGAGGTCGAGCAGCGCGAGGAGCTGCGCGCGCTGGTCGCCGACCTGCGCCGGCTGCCGGACGACCAGCGCGCGGCACTGCTGCTCGCCGAGCTCGGCGAGCTCACGCATGTCGAGGTGGCGCGGGTGATCGGCGTGCGGCAGGGGAAGGTCAAGGCGCTCGTCTTCCAGGCGCGCGAGGCGCTCGCCGCCGCGTCCCACGCGCGCTCGCTCCCGTGCCGCTCGATCCGCGAGGAGCTCAGCGTCGCCACCGGCGCGGGGCTGCGGCGCCGGCATCTGCGCGATCACCTGACGCAGTGCGAGGGCTGCCGCGAGTTCTCGGAGCAGGTCCGCGCGCAGCGGGCGGCGCTGGCCATCGTGCTGCCCGTCGTCCCGAGCGTGGGCCTGCACGAGGCGATCGTCGGCGGCGCTGCCGCAGCGGCGGGCGCCGGCGCGGTGGGCGCGGGCGCCGCGGGCGCCGGGGCGCTCTCCGCCGGTTCCGTCGCGGCGAAGCTGCTCACGATCGCGGCCGTCGGCGGCGCCGCCGCGGGCGGCGGTGCGCTCGGCCTCACCGAGTTGAACCCGGGCGGCGGCGACCGGCCGGCGGTCGCGCGTGTCGCGCCGCCCGCCCCGCGGTCCGCGGATCCGGGGGTGGCGTTCACGGCCGTGGAGCGCGCCCTCGCGCAGCGGCGCAAGCACGGCCCGGCACGGCCGGGCGAGCCTGGCGACCACGCGGCGAAGGCGCCCGACCGCCGCCGCGGCCGGGCGCCGGACCGACGCCCGGCGGAGGTCCCGGGCAAGGCGGAGCGGCGCCCGGCGACGCCCGCCGGCCACACCGGGAACCCCGGCCGCGAGACCGCGCCGGGGCAGGCGAAGACGCCGCCCGGCCAGGCGAAGCAGCCGCAGGGCAAGACGCCGCCGGGCCAGACGAAGACGCCGCCGGGGCAGACGCAGACGCCGCCGGGCCAGGCGAAGGAGCCGAAGGTCAAGACCGCGCCCGGCCAGGCGAACCAGCAGGCGCCCGCCGTGCCGCCGGGACAGGCGAAGCCGCCGGCCGCGCCCGCCGTGCCGCCGGCGCAGGCGAAGCCGCAGACACCCGCCGCCTCGGCGCCAGGGCAGGCGAAGAAGCAGGCCGCGTGACACCGGCGGCAGCGCCGCCCGCCGCCGCGCCCGCGACTCCCGCCGCGGATCCGTCGCAGGCGCGCGGCCTCGCGCGCGGCCACACGAAGTAGCCGGGCGAACCGGACGCCGCCTCGGAGCAGGGTCAGCACGTCGTGACGAGGGGCGCCGCCGCGCGGCGCCCCTCGTCGATGCGTGCTTACGGCGCGACGGGCTCGATGACGACCTGGTCCGTGCCGGTGAGCGGCGGCAGGTTGCCGCTGCCCGCGTCGGTGTAGGACGCCGAGAACACGGCGTTCAGGTCGTCCGTCGCCGGGTCGTGACCGCCCGCGACGCTCGTCGTGATGGAGCCGGAGCACCCGAAGGCCGTGGACAGCGGATGCCCGTGCGTGTCGTGACCGAGGATGTAGGTCACCGACACCTTGCTGCAGTCGACCGGGTCGTCGTCGGTCACGGCGACGGTGTACTGCACCGTGTCACCGAACTGGAACCCGTTCGCATCGGTCGTGACGGTGAGGTCGACCGTCGGCCGCTGGCCGACGGTGATCTCCACGTAGTCCGAGACGGTACGACCGGCCTGGTCGGTCACCTGCAGGGTGGCGCGATACACGCCCTCCTCGGTGAACGTGTGGGACGGGTTCGGCGCGCGCGAATCCACGTCGCCGTCCGCGTCGAAGTCCCACGCGTACTTGAGCCTGCGGCCCTCCGGGTCGGCGACCGTGCTCGTGAACTGAACCGTCAGCGGCGCGGCGCCCTCGACGTCGTCGGCCGCCACCGTGACGGTGGGCGTGCGGTTGCCCTTCGGGCCGAGGTAGTCGATGCACGTCTGCTGTGCGCCAGCTGACGCTCGACTTCGGTCATCGTCGACCGCGGTCAGCGCGTGAACCGCGGCGACGCCGGCGCCACGACCAGCGCGGCACGCAAGGGCTAGCCGGACCTCCACCGCCCGGGCGGGCGGCCTCCGGGCCGCCCGCCGGTGCGCCTACACTCGCCGCGATCCCGCCGCCGCGGCCGGGTGTTTCAGGCGACGCTGTGGGTCGCGGGGGCGCCGCCGCGGCGGCGCCCCCGTATGAGCATCGCTACGGGGTCGGCACGAGCACCACCTCGTCGCTGCCCGTGAGCGGCGGCAGGCCGTCGCCCGGGTCGTCGGTGTACTCGGCGACGAAGACGCCGCTGAGGTTCGCGCCGGGGTCATGGCCGCCGGCCGTGGTCTGGATCGTGCCGGTGCAGCCGAACGCCGTCGTCAGCGGGTGGCCGTGCGTGTCGTGACCCAGGATGTAGGTCACCTGCACGCGCGAGCAGTCGACCGGCTGGTCGTCCGTCACGCTGACCTCGAACGGCACCGCGTCGCCGAAGGCAAACGAGTCGCCGTCCTGCGGAGTGATGAACTCCACGACCGGTGGCGTGTTGCCGACGATGATCGTGACGTAGTCGCTCCCGGAGCGCCCACCCTGGTCGGTCACCTTGAGCGCCGCGTTGAACACGCCGTTCTCGGTGAACGTGTAGGTCGGGTTGGGCGCGCGCGAGTCGACCTTGCCGTCCGCGTTGAAGTCCCACTCGTAGCGGAGCTTCTGGTTCTCGGGGTCGCTCACGTCACTCGTGAAGCTGACCGTGAGCGGAGCGAGCCCGTTCGTGGTGTCGGCCTCGATGCTCACGGTCGGAGCGAAGTTGCCTGCGGCACCCAGGTAGTCGATCCGGACGAGCTCGGCGCCGGGCTGGTTCTGGCCAAAGAACCCGTTGCCGTAGTTGAGCACGTACAGCGACCCGTTCGGCCCGAACTCGATGTCCATCGGGTTCTGGAGGTCGAACGATGCGAGCACGTCGTTGATATCGGCCACATCGGTCCGGCTCGCATCGAGCCGGAACTCCTTGATGTAGTCGCGCGTCCACTCGTAGAAGAGCGGGACGTTGTCGTAGTACGCCGGCCACGCGGTCGGGTTGCGGCCGTTCGTCGTCTTGCGGTCGAACTGGTACGCCGGGCCGGCCATCGGGCCGATGCCGCCGGTCTCGAGCTCCGGGAACTCCGCCGACAGCCCGTAGCTGTACCAGACCTGCGGCTGCGTGACCGGCGGCAGATCGGTGAGCCCGGTGTTGTGCGGTGACTCGTTGACCGGGTTGTCGCAGTCGAACGGCGCACCCGACATGCCCGTGGCGAAGTCGTAGTCGATGTACGGCAGCTCGGCCGTCGCGCAGTACGGCCAGCCGTAGTTGCCGGGCTCGGTGGCGATGAACCACTTGCCCTGGCCGGCCGGCCCGCGCAGCGGATTCGCGGTCTGGGCGTCCGGGGAGTAGTCGGCCACGTAGAGCTCGCCCTCTTCGAGGTTGTACTCGATCCGGAACGGGTTCCGGAGGCCCATCAGGTAGATCTCCGGGCGCGTCAGCGGGTCGTCGTCCGCGAAGAGGTTGCCGTCTGGGATCGTGTAGCCGCCGCCCTCCGTCGGCGTGATCCGCAGGATCTTGCCGCGCAGGTCGTTCGTGTTCGCCGCCGTCCGCTGTGCGTCGAACGCCGGGTTGCGGCCCACGCGCTCGTCGATCGGGTTGTACCCGTCCGACTGGAACGGGTTGGTGTCGTCCCCGGTCGAGAGGTAGCAGGTTGCCGTCGCCGTCGAAGACGATGTCCCCGCCGACGTGGCAGCAGATGCCGCGGTCGACCGGCACGTCGAGGATCTGCTCCTCCGAGCCGAGGTCGATCGTGTCCGTGCGCTCGTCCCACTGGAAGCGCGAGAGGCGGATGACGCCCTTGAACGGGGCGAAGTCCGCCGCCGTCCCGAACTCGGGCGCATCACCCTCGTTGACCGTAGGCGTCGACGGGTCGTCGACGGGCGTGTTCAGGGGCGGCGAGTAGTACAGGTAGATCCACCCGTTCTTCTCGAAGTTGGGGTCGAGCGCGATGTTCTGCAGCCCCTCCTCGTCGTGCTGGTACACGTCAAGCTGAGCGGCGAGCGTCTTCAGGCCGGTGTCCGGATCGTGCAGCCAAACATGGCCCTGGCGCGTGACGTGCAGCACGCGGCCGTCCGGCAGCACGGCCAGGTCCATCGGCTCGCCAGGCGAGTCGTCGATGACGACCTTCTGGAACTGCGAGTCGGGCGGCGGCGCCTGAGCCGCAGCGACCGACGGGCAGGCCCAAAGCGCCAGCACGCTGGCGACGGCAATGAGTGTTCGCGCGGTTCGCACGCTGTCTCCTCCCAGGGTTGTGCTCATTGAGTTGGGTGGCGCGCGGCGGGGAGGGCATCCCGTCTTGGGAGGCCCTCCCGCCACACGCGCTCAGAACGTCACGCAGTCGAGATAGTCGAAGCCCTTCTCGGCCGCCTCGAACGGGTCGAACGTGGGGTCGCCGAAGCGCGGGTCGTGCTCGACGACGTAGTACTTCGTGCTGCCGCCGGCCGCGGCGAAGATCGCCGGGAAGTCGATGATCCCCTCGCCGACGATCTCGATCCGGCCCGGGAACGGCCCGGCCGCCATGTCCTTGACGTGGAACAGCTTGATCCGGTTGCCGTAGCGCTCGATCACCTCGAGCGGGTTCCCGATGCCGCCGCCGTTGGCCGCCCAGTACAGGTCGAGCTGGAAGACGACGTTCTTCGGATCGGTGTTCGCCATCAGGATGTCGTACACCGTCTGGTCGCCGAAGGAAACCTCGAACTCGATGTCATGGTTGTGCACCATCAGCGTCTGCCCGGCCTGGCGGGCGCGCGCGCCGAGTTCGTTCAGGTACTCGGCGTACGCGACCCACTGCGCCTCGGTGGTGTAGATCGGCGGGAAGATCGGGGTGGAGCCCGAGCCGAAGAACTTGATCCCGAGCGTCTTGTTCTCGGCCAGGATCTGGTCGAAGTCGACAGGGCTCTCCGGCGTGCCGACGTTCGACGTGCCGCGCGGACGCCTTCAGGCCGTACTCGTCGAGCAGCGCGCGGTAGTCCTCTGCGGACAGGCCGCTCAACGTGAACGGCTCCACGTTGCGGTAGCCCATGTCGCTGAGCCGCTGGAACACCGTCCGCGTCCGCTCGATCGTCGCCGCATCGGTCCCGAACCCGATGTACTCCGCGAACGTCCACAGCTGGACCGAGATCTTGCTGGTCGGAACGCCCCTGCCGGCGCATTCCGGCGCTGCCGCGCTCGCCGTGCCGGCGACGCCCGCGCATATACAGACCGCCATCGCGGCGGCAAGAAGCCCGCGGACGAGCCGTCCGCGGCGGAGAGGTTCCGTCATCGATCCTCCCATCCCGTTGGTCTCCGGCGCCGGCATGCGCCGCCGTGCGCCCGCCTCGCTCCCAGGGCTCAACCAAGTCCGGGTCGAGTTCTGCACTACCCGCGACAAAAGCTGACAAACCGCGAGTTCGTGACCGTTACTACGAGCTGTCGGCATGCTCATCGATCACCGCGGGCGGCGGCCGGTCGCGGACGCCGCGAACCGGACGCCGCCTCCCGGCCGGCGTCATCGGGTAGGGCGCGGGCATGTCCCTCGCCGTCCGGGCGTCCGGCGGGCTCCTCGTCACCATCGCCGCGCTCACCGCCGCCCCCGACGCGATCGCGGGGCCGTCATACGCCGGCGGCAGCCTGCCCGAGGCCGCGGTGACCGGCCGGGCGTACTCGCCCACGGTCGGCGTCACGCTCGAGCCGCTCGCCGGCGGCCGGGTCGCCTTCGCGTTCGACACGACGCTGCGCTGCGGCCGCGCGACGACGCAGGTCCGCGTCGCGCGCACCCTGCGCTGGGATGGCGCCGCGCTCACGGCGAACGGCGTCGCGCGCGCCCCGTTCGCCGGCCGGCGCGTGCGCTTCGCGTGGACGGCGGAGGCGCGCGCCGACGGGCGGCGCGCGACCGGCAGCGTCCGGATCGCCGCGCGGCGCAACGGCACGGCGTGCCGCGGCCGGGCTCCCCGCGCCTTCATCGCCCGGCTCGGCGCCGCGCCCGCGGGCGCGCCGTCGCGGCCCGGCGCCGGGACGGCGTACTACGGCGGCGGCCCGCGACTCGCGGCCGGGCGCCGGCCCGGCTCCACGGTGCTGCGGGTCAGCCCCGACGGGAGCCGTGTCGCGGCGCGCTGGGCGGTCGCCGCCCGCTGCGATCGCGGCCGGCCGCAGCGGATGACGAACCTCACCCCGCCGACGCGGATCGGGGCCGCCGGCGCGTTCGACCGCCGCGAGCGCTACGCGGTCCGCTACGCCGACGCGTACGTGCGCTACCGCGTCCGGTTCCGCGGCCGCTTCACGGGCGCGACGGCCGCCGGGCGGCTCCGGCTCCGCGCCACCGTGCGCACGCGCCGCGGCGGCCGCGTCATCGCCCGCTGCGACACCCGCCGCCGCGCCTGGACGGCGTGGGCGGACGGCGACCCGCCCGGGACGCCGCCCCCGCCCGCCACGCCGCCCCCGCCCGGCGGCACGACGCCTCCGCCCGACCCCACGTTCCGGCGGCCCGCCACGCCGGGACCGTGGTCGTTCGACATGACGAGCGACCCCGGCGAGTACCTCGGGCAGGGCCTCACCTGGCACCACGGGTCGGCGTACGGCGAGCCGATCCGCGTGGACGTCTTCGCGGCGGGCGACATCATCCAGTTCACGATCCAGACGCGCGACGCCGACAGCTGGTCCGGATCGTTCGCGACGCTCGACGGGACCCCGCTGCGCGTCGGGCACCTACGCCAGCCCCGGCCAGGGCTCGCAGAGCTTCGCCGGCTACGGCCGCGGCTGTGGCACGTTCACCGGCGCGTTCACCGTCGAGGCGCTGGCCTACGACCCCGACGGCGGGCTCCGGACGCGTGCGCGTGACGTTCGAGGCGCACTGCGAGGGGCTGCCGGAGGCGCTGCGCGGCACGTTCGCGTTCCAGGCCGCGTGACGCGCGCGCGCCGGCGTGGGAGGCTGGCTCCATGAGCACCCGACTGCGCGACCTCATGATGGGCGAGCTCGGCGCCCTGCGCCACGAGCCGACCGAGAAGCGGATCCGCGGCACGCTCGGCGGGATCACCGTCGTCGACAGCACGAGCGCGCTGCTCGTCTGGGAGCCCAAGCGCGTCGTCCCCACCTACGCCGTCCCGGCCGCCGACGTCGCCGCCGAGCTGGTCCCCTCCGAGCGACCGGATCGACGAGCCCGCCGGCATCCCCGCCATGGGCGCGCCGCAGCTCGGCGACCGGCCCGTGCTCGACCCGAGCATCCCGTTCGCCGTCCACACCACCACCGGGCAGCCGCTGACCGCGCGCGCCGGCGGCGCGGAGGCGGCGGCGTTCCGCCCGTCCGACCCGGCGCTCGACGGCTACGTGCTGCTCGAGTTCGAGGCGTTCGACGCCTGGTACGAGGAGGACGAGCGCAACGTCGCGCACCCGCGCGACCCGTTCCACCGGATCGACATCGTCCACAGCTCGCGCCACGTGCTGGTCGAGCTCGACGGCGTGACGCTGGCCGAGTCCACGCGGCCGTGCCTGCTGTTCGAGCCGCCGCTGCCGGTCCGCTGCTACCTGCCGCGCGAGGACGTCCGCACGGACCTGCTCGCGCCGAGCGACACGCGCACCGCATGCGCCTACAAGGGTCAGGCCTCGTACCTCTCGACGGCGACCGACGACGACGTCGCCTGGTACTACCCCGAGCCGCTGCGCGAGGCGGCGGAGGTCACGGGCCGGATCGCGTTCTTCAACGAGCGCGCCGACGTGGTGATCGACGGCGAGCGGCGCGAGCGCCCGGTCACGCCCTGGTCGCGGCGCTAGTCCGCGAACCCGATCAGCGTCTGGAACCCGTCGCGCACCGTGTGGTGCGACCAGAGGACGTCCGCGACCTCCGCCGGCTCGTGGTCGCAGCCCGGCCCGATCCGCCCGGCGATCGCGGTGTGCGCGACGTGGATCCCCTGCTCGGCGAGCTCGTCGTGGAGCATCCGCGCGTAGGCGACCTCGCCGGCGAACGAGATCCCGACGCCCGCGCGCAGCGGGTTGGGGTTCACGGCCGCGCCGCCGGTCGTGTAGAGGATCGTGCCGCGCCCGGCCGCGCGCATCGGGCCGAGCACGGCGCGCGTCGCGGCGACCGCGCCGAGGACGCTGAACGCCAGCGGCCCGCGGACGTCGTCCACGGTCGTCTCGAGGATCGGCTGCATGAACTCGCTCGCCGGCAGCGGCGAGTACTCGAGCACCTCGACGTCGCCGAGCCGGCCGGCCAGCGACGCGATCGCGGCGGCGAGCGCGTCCGGGTCGCGGATGTCGGCCGCGGCGCCCGCGGCGGTGATCCCCTCCCCCTCGAGCTCGGCGGCGAGGCCGTCCAGCTTGGCCTGCGTGCGGGACACGAGCCCGACGGCGAGCCCCTCGCGCCCGAAGCGCCGGGCGACGGCCATGCCGAGGTTCGGCCCGGCCCCGATGATCACGATCGACATGCGCCGCAGCCTAGCCGCGCCGGTTCCGGCAGGATGCCGCGGATGGAAGAGGGCAAGCGCGTCTCCTGGGTCGAGCTCTACCTCGACCTGGTCTTCGTGCTCGCGGTCGCCCAGATCGCGCACCTGATCGTCGCCGAGCCGGAGATGCACAGCGTCTGGATCGCCCTCGGGCTGTTCTTCACGCTCTGGTGGACCTGGGTCGGGTTCGCGGTGCTCTACAACCGCTACGGCGCGGACGAGCGCCGCCAGCGCGTCCTGTTCCTCGCCGCGAGCATCCCGGCGGGCGTCGCGGCGGTCGCGATCGAGCCGGCCTCCGTCGGCGACAGCACCGTGTTCGCGCTCAGCCTCGCCGCGACGCGCCTCGTGATCGCCACGGCGCACGGCCTCGCCGACGAGAAGCCGCTGACGCGGCAGATCACCCGCGCGTGCCTCTTCTCGGCGGTGCTGTTCCTCGTGTCGATCTGGGTGCCGGAGCCGTTCCGCTACGTGCTCTGGGCGATCGCGATCTTCACGGAGTCCGGCGCGATGCTCGCCGAGGACCGTGGCGCGGCGCGCCGGATGAAGCGCGAGCGCTCGCTCGCCGCGTTCCGGCCGAGCGACCCGGACGAGGCGCTGGATCCGCACCACTTCGCCGAGCGGTTCGGCCTGTTCCTGATCATCCTGCTCGGCGAGGTCGTCGTCGAGGCGGGGCAGGCGTCGGTCGACGGCCACGTCGCCTCCGTGTCCGGCTGGTTCGCCCTGGTCGCGGCGATGGTGCTCGCCGCGTCGCTGTGGTGGCTGTACTTCGACTCCGCCGTCGAGCTGAACCTCAAGGTGCTCGAGCTGTCGGGCGGCTCGACCACGATGGCGCGCGCGATCTTCGCGGTCGGGCACATGCTGCCGTCGTTCGCCCTGCTGATCACCGCGGCCGGCGTCGGGCTCCTGCTCGAGGAGGACCCGCCGGCGATCGCCTACTGGCTCGCCTGCGTCGGCGCCGGCCTCTACATGGCGGGCACGCGGGCGTTCCTCCACAGCTCGGGCCGGATCTCCGGGCTGCTCCGCGCGCTCGTCCTCGTCGCGACGTTCTTCCTCGCGCGGCTCGAGCCGGTGCTGTCGCCGCACCAGTACCTCTGGCTGCTCGCGGTCTGGATCGGCGCGTGCGCCGCGCTGACGTCGCGCGTGTCGAGCGACGCGGACGTGGAGCGGCTCGTCAGCCGCGGGCGGGCAGCGGCCGAATGACGCCGGGCGGCTACCGCCTCGTCGACGGGCCGCCGGACGTCGACGCGTACCTGGCCCTGCGCGCCCGCTCCGGGCTGTCGCCCAAGACGCCCGGCGCAGGCGCGCGCGGCACTGCCGGGCAGCTGGGCGGCGTGCCATGTCGTCCACGCGGGGAGCGGCGCGACGGTCGGGATGGGGCGCGTGCTCGGCGACGGCGGCTGGTACTTCCACGTCGTCGACATGGCCGTGCTCCCCGACCACCAGCGCCGCGGGATCGGGGATGCCGTCCTGACCGCGCTGCTCGACCGGATCCGCGCCGCCGCGCCGCCGGGGGCGACGGTCAACCTGCTCGCCGATCCCCCGGGGCGGCGGCTCTACGCGCGGCACGGCTTCGCCGAGACCGCCCCGGGGTCGATCGGGATGGCGCTGAGGCTCGGCTGAGCGTCAGTCCTGGTCCGACAGGTCGAGGACCTTGATGTCGCGGAACGAGACGACGTCCTGCGGCGCGCCGTGCGCCTGCAGGCCGAGGTAGCCGACCAGCCCGCGCGAGCTCGAGTCGGGGTCGTTCGGCCGGCCCGGGAACGGGACGCCGGGCAGGTTCTCGTACTCGTTGATGACGACGCCGTTGCGGATCACCGTGTAGTGCTGGCCCACGACCCGGATCTCCAGGTCGTTCCAGGTGCCGGCCGGCGTCACCCGCGCCTGCGTCGCGTTCAGGTCCGCGAACCCGTAGATCGAGCCGGTCTTGCGCGGATCGTTCGGCGGGCCGTCGGGCGAGTCGTTGATCTGGATCTCATGGCCGCAGTTGACCGCGATCCACCCCGCCGGGTTCTCGGTCTGCGGGGAGCCGTTGAACGTCATCGGGCAGCCGGGGACCGGCGGGCGCGGCGCCGGGAAGCGGACCTGCACGCCGCTGTTCGCGCGCTGGCCGGCGATCGGCGAGTCGTCGCGGAACTGCAGCTTGAGCGAGAAGTCGCCGTACGGCCGCGCCGCGTACCAGAGGACGCCGAGGTTCGGCGGCCCGGGCTGGGCCTTCAGCGTGCCGTCGCGCTCGAGCGTGACCTGCGAGCCGCCGGCGTAGCGCCACTGCTCGAAGCACCTGCGGGTGCCGTCGAAGATCGACACGTAGCCCTGGCGGTCCGTCCGCCCGCACTTCGCCTTCTTCCCGTGCGTAGCCGTGGTGGCCGCGGTGCTTGCCCTTGTGCGCGGGCTGTGCGCCGGCCGCCCGGCGCGAGCAGCAGCGCCGCCATCCCGAGCAGCCCCAGCATCGTCGCGAGCTTTCGCATGACCCCTCCTTCGTGGGCCGCCGCGGCGGCCACCTCGCTTCCGTCGGGGCCGCCGCTACCCCGTTCCGCCGGTGGACGATCCGAAGTCCGCCACCGGACGACCGAACTCTGACCGGAGCCGACGGGCGGCCGCAGCTGCGAGCATGCCGCCGGTGAGCCGGATCGTCGTCATCGGCGCGGGCTTCGCGGGGCTCGCCGCCGCGTCCGAGCTGGCGGACCGCGGCCACGACGTGCTCGTGCTCGAGGCGCGCGACCGCGTCGGCGGGCGGGTGTGGTCGGAGCGCATCGACGTCCCGGGCGGCGGCAGCGCGGTGATCGAGCACGGCGCCGAGTTCGTGCTCGACGGCTACACCGAGCTGCGCCGGCTGGCGGACCGGCTCGGCCTCGACCGCTCGCCGACACCGGCATGAGCTACTACGTGCGCGAGCCGCGCGGCGTCGACGCCGACGCCGCCGATCTCCAGGCCGCGGGCCGCGCGGTCGCCGGCGCCGCCGCCGGCGGGGGCGGCTCGGTCGCCGACCTCGTCGGCAGCCTCGGGCTGGATCCCGGCGTCGCCGACGCCGTGCTCGCGCGCGTCGAGATCTCGTGCGCGCAGGGCGGCGAGCGGCTCGATCCGAGCGTGCTCGAGCACGTCGCCGCGTTCGACCCGCTGCCCAGCCACCGGATCGCCGGCGGGAACCAGGGCCTCGCGCTCGCCATGGCCGACGGGCTCGGCGAGCGCGTCCGGCTGCGGACGCCGTCGCGCGCGATCGACGACGGCGTCGTGCGGACCGACGCCGGCGACCTGCCCGCCGAGCACGTGATCGTGACGCTCCCGCTCCCGCTGACCCGCGCGCTGCCGATCACGCCGGGGCTCCCGGGCTGGAAGCGCGACGCGCTCGACCGGATCGAGTTCGGCCACGCCGCCAAGCTGCACGTCCCGCTCGCCGCGCCGCCGCCGACGAGCGCGGTCATGAGCGTCCCCGACCGCTACTGGTGCTGGACGGCGACCGAGCGCGATGCCGTCGTCGCGCCGGTGCTCAACTGCTTCGCCGGATCGCCGCGCGCGCTCGACGGGCTCGGCGTCGACGCCGGCCGCGGACGCGTGGCTCGAGCGCGTCGTCGCGCTGCGGCCCGACCTCGAGCTCGATCGTCGCCGGCGCCGTCCTGACGACGTGGAGCGACGACGAGTGGACGCGCGGCGCCTACCGCGCCGACGGCCTGCACGAGCAGCCGGGCGACGACGAGGCGCTCGCGCGGCCGGTCGGCACGCTCCACTTCGCCGGCGAGCACACCGCCGGGCCGCTGAGCGGGCTGATGGAGGGCGCGCTGCGCAGCGGCCTCCGCGCGGCCGCCGAGATCCCCGGCTGACCCGCGCTAGTCGAGCGCCTGCGGGAGGTCCTGGCGGCGCGTCACGCCGAGCTTGCGGTACGCGTTCTGGAGGTGGTTGTCGACGGTGCGCACGGAGACGACGAGGCGCGCGGCGATCTCGCGGCTGCTCGAACCGCCGGCGGCGAGCAGCGCGATCTCGCGCTCGCGCGCGGTGAGGCCGGCGGCCTCCGGCGCGCCGGCGAGCGTCGGCGGCCTGGCGCCCTCGCAGTGCGTGAGCCAGAGCCCGGCGCGCGCGGCGGCGGCGCGCGCGCTCGACCGGCGGCCGGCGTCGCGATGCCGCGCCGCCGCGGCCTCCGCCGCCTCGACCGCGACGAGCAGCGCATCGTGCTCCGCGAAGCGCTCCGCCGCCGCGAGCAGCGCGGCGCCGTCGCCGGAGACGAGCGTCGCGGCGTGGGCGGCGGCGAGCCCGGCGTACGGGCCGTCGACCCGCTCGGCGAGCTCCGCGAGGCCGGGCGCGGCGGCCGCCGCGTCGCCGAGCCGGCAGAGCGCGTGCAGCGCCCAGACGGCGTAGGCGTCCTGCCCGCGCGCCCGCGCGGCGTCGGCGGCGTCCCGGGCGAGCGCCCGCGCGCGCGAGAGCTCGCCGGACGCCGCCGCGCTCCAGGCGTGCGCCAGCCCGAGCTCGGCGGCGAAGCCCTTGTGCCCGAGCGGCGTCCGGTCCAGCTCCGCGACCGCGGCGCGCGCCGCGCGCGGCGTCGCCCGCCTGCGCCGCGGCCTGGGCGACGCCGGCGAGCGCGAACGCGAGCATGCCCGACGGCGTCGCCGTCGCGCAGCAGCGCGGCGCTCTCGCGGCAGAGCCGCAGCGCCGTCGCGACGCGGCCGCGCGCGAGCCAGGTGAGGCCGAGCATGTTCGCCTCGACGGCGATCGCGGGCGCCGACCGCCGGCCGCGCAGCAGCTCGTACGCGTGCGCGGACTCCGTCGTGGCCTCGGCCAGCCGTCCGGCCAGGCGCAGGGCCAGCGCGCGCATCCCGAGCAGCACCGCCTCGGCGTGGGGCAGATCGTCGTGGCGGCGCCGCGCGACCGCCAGCCATTCCCCGGCCAGCGCGCCCGCCTCGGCCGGCGCGCCCGGACGAGAGCAGCGCCTCGACCGCGCCGAGCGCGACGGTGGTCCGCACGCGCTCGTCGACCGCCGCGTCGCCGAGCAGCGGCCGGGCGGCGGCCAGCGCCGCGGCCGGGCGCCCGTCCGCCGCCGTGAGCCGCACCCGCTGCGCCGCGAGCTCGTGGCGGACGGCCGGCTCGCGCAGCTCCGCGGCGGCCGCCTGCAGAACCGCGTCGGCGTCGGCCGCGCGGTCGAGCGTCCAGAACAGGTTGCGCGCGCGGGCCACCGCGATCGCGGCTCGCGCAGCGTCGTCGGGCGCCTCCGGCGGGAGCGCGGCGAGCAGCTGCTCGGCGCCCGCGCCGTCGCCGGTCGCGGCGAGCGCGCGGGCCAGTGCGAGCCGGGCGTCGAACGCCGGGTCCGCCTGCACCGCGGCGCGCGCGAGCCGCTCGGCCAGCGCGGGGTCGGGCACCGCCAGCGCCGCGCCCGCCGCGCGCGTGAGCAGCGCGGCGTCCCCGGCGGCGCCCGCGTCGAGCCGCCACGTCGCCACGCGCAGCAGGTCGCCGCCCCGCCGTGCGCCGCTCGCCGCGACCGCGTCCGGCCAGCCGCGTCCGGATCGCGTCGAGCCGTGACGGCGTGAGCCGCGCGCGCACCGCCTCGCCGTGGAGCGGATGCGCCAGGTCCGCGAACCGCCGCCGCCCCGCGGTCCGGCGGACCACGAGCTCCGCGCGCTCGAGCTCCGCGACGTCGCCGAGCAGGTCCAGCTCGAGCGGCGCGGCCACGGCGAGCGCACTCCAGCTGCTCGCGTGCGGCGGCGCCGACGTCCCCGGTCCGCAGGTCGACGAGCTGGGCGAGCCGCGTCCCGGCCTCGAGCGGGCCGCGCCAGCGCCAGACGCCGCCGTCCTCGGCGAGCAGCCCGCGGTCGACCCCGTGGCGCGCGAGCTCGCGGACGAACAGGGCGTTGCCGCGCGTCAGCTCCCAGATCGCACTGGAGGTCGCGCCGGCGACCGGGGCGCCGAGGCCCGCGGCGAGCAGCGCCTCGACGTCGTCGCGTGCCAGCGGGCCCAGCTCGAGCACGGCGCACAGCTCGTCCTTCCACAGCGCGCGCACGGCGTCCGGCACCGGCGCCCCCTCCCGCACGGTGACGAGCGCGAACGCCTCGCCGGCAGCCACGAGCTGGTGGACGAGCGCGGCCGAGGCGCCGTCGAGCAGCTGCCCGTCGTCGACGCACAGGACCAGCCGGCGCCCGGCCGCGCGCTGGCCAGCGCGTCGCGTGCGTGCGCGAGCCGCTCGGCGCCTCCGGGCAGCGCCGCCGCCGGCAGCAGCGGGGCGAACGCGCCGAGCGGGAGCGAGGCCGCGGAACGCGTCGCGCGCACCCACGCCACCTCGGCGTCCGCGCGCTCCGCGGCCGCGGCGGCGAGCCGGGTCTTGCCGACGCCGGCCGGGCCGGTCACCACGACGCCGCCGGCCGAGCCGCCCGCCAGCGCCTCGGCGACGAACGCGAGCTCGGCTCCGCGCCCTGCGAGCGGCCACCGCATGCGCGGAGTCTGATCGACCGCGCGCCGGTTGAGTAGGCGATTGCTCATGCGCCGCGCGCGCCGCGCGTCCACGATGGCGGCCATGGAGACCCCCGTCCTGATCGCCGGCGCCGGCCCGGCAGGCCTCGCGGCCGCGGTCGAGCTCGCGCGCCACGACGTCCCGGCGCTGCTCGTCGAGCGCCGCAGCGTCCTGTCCTCGCACCCGCGCGCCACCGTGCTCAGCCTCCGCTCGATGGAGCTGATGCGCGGCTGGGGGCTGGAGGAAGCCGTGCGCGAGCGCAGCGCCGAGGTCGACTTCACGATGCTCGAGGCCGAGACGCTCGCGACCGCCGCGGCGGGCGACGCGATCGGCGTCGGCTACCCGAGCCGCGCGCAGAGCCGCGTGCTGAGCCCGGTCGAGCCGGCCTGCGTCGCGCAGGACGACGTCGAGCCGCTGCTGCTGGCGCAGCTCCCCGCGGACCGCGTGCTGCTCGGCACCGAGGTCACCGGGCTGCGCGGCACCCGCGCCACGCTGCGCGACGTGCGCACGGGGACGGAGCGCACGGTCGAGGCGCGCTACGTCGTCGCGGCCGACGGCGCGCGGAGCACGGTTGCGCCGCGCGGCCGGCATCGCGATGCAGCGGCGCCGACGACGTGCTGGTGGGCGAGACGACGCTGATCCGCGCGCCGCTCTGGGACGTCGTCGGCCCGCACCGCCACCTCCTCTACTCGCTGACCCGGCGCGAGGCGCCGAGCGTCCTGCTGCCGACCGGCGCGTCCGATCGCTGGCTGTTCGCGTCCGACGGCGGGGACCGCCCGATCGCCGAGCTCGTCCGGCTCGCGGCCGGCGTGCCCGGCCTGCCGGTGCGGGTCGAGCGGTCGCGCCGCTTCTCGTCCGCGGCCCAGCTCGCGGAGCGGTTCCGCGCCGGCCCGGTCCTCCTCGCCGGCGACGCGGCCCACCGGGTGACGCCGCGCGGCGGGACCGGCCTGAACCTCGCGCTGCACGACGGCTTCGACCTCGGCTGGAAGCTGGCCTGGGTCGTGCGCGGCTGGGCCGGCGACGCGCTGCTCGACAGCTACGAGGCCGAGCGCCGCCCGGTCGCCGAGCACGCTGCGGTCCGCTCGGCCGACCCGCGCGGCTCGCGTCGCGCGCCGGAGCAGGAGGTCCACGCGGACCTGGGGGGACGGATCCCCCACGTCTGGACCGCGGACGGGCGCTCGACGCTCGACCTGCTCGGGACCGGGTTCACCGCTGTTCGCGGCGCACGACCGCCCGGAGCCGCCGCCCGCCGGCCGCGTCCCCGTCGCGGTCCGGCGCGTGGACCCGATCGCCGCCCGCGCCATCGGCGCGGGCGGCGGCGCGGCGATCCTCGTCCGGCCCGACGGCGTGATCGGCCGCACCCCGTGGTGGGCTGCGGGGACGGGGATCAGGGCGGTCCGCGACGCCCAACCGTAAAGATGCCGGGATCAGCGCGTCCGCCTCCAGCTCTTCCGGCGAGGGCCGCACCGCCTGGGTGCGGAACCTCGCCGCGCCCGTGCGCGGCTATCTCGCCGCCGAGTCCGGCGGCGCCGCCGCGCTCGTCGTCGCGGCGCTCGTGGCGCTCGCGTGGGCGAACGTCGCCCCCGACTCCTACACGTCGCTGTGGGAGACCAAGCTCGCGATCTCGCTCGGCGACCACGAGTTCGCGACCGACCTGCGCGGCTGGGTCAACGAGGGGCTGATGACGCTGTTCTTCCTCGTCGTCGGGCTCGAGGCCAAGCGCGAGCTCGACGTCGGGGAGCTGCGCGAGCGCTCGCGCGTCGCGGTCCCCGTGCTGTGCGGCCTGGGCGGGATGGTCGCCGCCGCCGCGATCTACCTCGCGATCAACGCCGGCGGCGAGGGCGCCTCCGGCTGGGGCGCGGCCGTCTCGACCGACACCGCGCTGGCGCTCGGCGTGCTCGCGCTGATCTCGCGCGGGCGGGCGATCCGGCTGCGCGTCTTCCTCCTCACGATGGTCGTCATCGACGACCTCGTCGCGCTGCTGATCATCGCGATCGCCTACACGGAGGAGGTCTCGCTCGTCGCCCTCGCCGTCGCGCTGGGCCTGTTCGGCGTGCTGGTCGGGCTGCGCTTCGCGGGCCCCTGGCGCGGGCCTGCGGCGGTGCTGGTCGGCTTCGGCATCTGGGTCGCGATGTTCGAGTCCGGGATCGACGCGGTGATCGCCGGCCTCGCGATCGGGCTGGTGACGAGCGCCTATCCGCCGTCGCGCGACGACCTCGAGCGCAGCACCGAGCTGGCGCGCTCGTTCCGCGAGCAGCCGACGCCCGAGCTCGCCTACACCGCGCGCGCCAGCCTCACCTCGGCGATCTCGCCGAACGAGCGGCTGCAGTTCCGGCTGCACCCGTGGACGAGCCTGGTGATCGTGCCGCTGTTCGCGCTCGCGAACGCCGGGATCGCGATCGACGGCGACCTGATCTCCGCGGCGGCGACCTCGCCGGTGACGATCGGGATCGTGGCCGCCTACGTGATCGGCAAGCCCGCGGGCATCCTCGGCGCGGCCTGGCTCGGCACGCGCCGGATGTTCGGCGGCACGCGGCTCACGGTCACGTTCCCCGCGCTCGCGGCCGGCGCCGCGACCGCGGGCATCGGCTTCACGGTCTCGCTGCTCGTGGCGACGCTCGCGTTCGAGGGGCGGCTGCTGGAGGAGGCGAAGATCGGCGTGCTCGCGACGGCGATCATCTCCCCCTGCGTCGCCTTCCTGGTCACCCGCGTCATGCGGCTCCTCCCGCAGGACGTGCGCGCCCGCCAGCTCGGCGCCACCGCCGACACGATCATCGACCTCGCCGACGACGTCGACCCGGAGCGCGACCACATCCGCGGCCCGGTCGACGCGCCGGTCACGCTCGTCGAGTACGGCGACTTCGAGTGCCCGTACTGCGTCGAGGCCGGGGTGATCATCGAGAAGCTGCGCGCGAAGCTCGGCGACGATCTGCGCTACGTGTTCCGCAACCTCCCGCTCGCCGACGTGCACCCGAACGCGCAGATGGCCGCCGAGGCGGCGGAGGCGGCCGCCGACCAGGGGCGCTACTGGGAGATGCACGACCGCCTCCTCAGCCAGGACGGCCTCGCGCCGCCCGACCTCTACCGGGCCGCGAGCGATCTCGGGCTCGACCTCGACCGCTTCGGCGACGACCTCCGGCGGCGGCGCTTCGCCGGGCGCGTGGCGGACGACGTGCGCAGCGCCGACGCGAGCGGCGTCTCGGGCACCCCGACGTTCTTCGTCAACGGCCGGCGCCACCAGGGCGCCTACGACGTGGAGAGCCTGGCGCGCGCGGTGCGCGCCGCCGCCGCGCCGCCCGGGACAGCTCGTCCCCGCGCGCTGAGTCAGGCGAGCACCGGCTCGCGCACGTCGAGCCCGAGGTCGTCGAGCGCCGTCGCGAGCCCGTGCGGATCGTCGTCGAGCCGGAGCGCGCGGACGCCGATCAGGCGCAGCAGCGTGGCGACCACGCGCGGGTCCGGGACGACGTCGCGGCCGCACAGCCGCTCCGGCGGCGTGCGCGGGTCGAACTCGACCACGCACGCCCGCGCCCGCGGCGGCGATCCGCGCCAGCGCGACGCCGCGCCGCGCGGCGCACCCGCACAGCCGGTCGCCGAAGGCGTCGGCGAGCGCACAGGTGCCGATGAGCGCGACGACCGGGCGGGCGTGCGCCCCGGGGGTCGCCGTGGACGAGCGCGCGCGTCGCGCCCGCGGCGGTCCGCGTCTGCGCCACCGTCCGCAGGTCGGGGCGACGGGCCATCAGCGCAGCGCGGCGAGCGGCCGCTCGGAGCGGCGCGCGAACCCGACGCCGTGGCGCGGCAGGTCGGGGATCCCGCCGCCCGAGACCCGCCTCGCGTCGTGGCCGGCGCTGCGCAGCCAGCTCGCGGCGAACGCGGCCCGGTTGCCCGCGGCGCAGGCGACGGCGAGCGGCCCGGCCGGCAGCTCGGCCTCGCGCAGCCGGGCGAGCGGCAGGTGGATCGAGCCGGGGACGTGCCCGGCCTGCCACTCGGCGTCGTCGCGCACGTCCACGAGCGTCAGGTCCCCGAGCCGCGCCGCGAGGTCGGCGACGTCGATCGGCGCGACGGCCGCCTGCGGGAGCGCGGTGCGCGCCTCCGCGTCCGCCACGCCGGCGATCGCGTCGAGCCCGACGGCCCGCAGCCGGCGGGCGAGCTCGACCCCCGCCGCGGCGTCCGCGGCGGCGACCACCAGCTCGGCGTCGGGCGCGAGCGCCCACGCGGCCCGCGTGCCGACGCCGCGCCCGGCGAGCGGGAGGTTGAGCGAGCCGGGAAGATGCGCGGCGTCGAACGCCTCTGCGGTCCGGCCGTCGACCACCACCGCGCCGGCGGCGACGAGCGCGGCCACCTCCCGCGCGCCGAGCGGGCGCATGGCGACCCGCCGAGCGGGCGCGCGCGAGCGATTGCGCGCGACGACGTGTGCGACGTTCGGCGGCCGCGCGGGGAGCGAGGCGAGCAGCCGGTCGGCGAACACCTCCGCCGAGGGCAGCGTGAGCAGCGGGTTCGCGCGGCGCTCGTAGCCGAGCGTCGAGCTCGTCCGCGGCTCGAGCCCGGCGCCGCCGCACAGCGACCCGCCCGTGTGGCCGGGCCAGAGCTCGAGGTCGCCCGGCAGGCCGGCGAGCCGGCGCACGGTCGCGTGCAGCCGGCGCGCGCCGTCGCGGCCGTCGACCGCCAGGTCCGGCCGCGCGAGGTCGCCGACGAGGATCGAGTCGCCGGTCAGCAGCAGGCACGGCCCGCGCGACCGGCCCCAATCGGTCACGAGCAGCGCGAGATGCTCGGGACGATGCCCGGGGGCGGCGAGTGCCTCGAGCCGCACGGCGCCGGCCTCGAGCACGTCCCCGGGCCGCAGCGGCCGGCCGGCCGCGGGGTCGACGCCGGCGCCGGCGGGGACGCGCACGGCGGCGCCGGTCGCGGCCGCCAGCAGCGCGCGGCCGGACACGTGGTCGGCGTGCACGTGGGTCTCGGCGATCGTCGTGATCACCGCGCCATGGGCCGCCGCCGCGGCGATCAGGCGCCCGGTGTCGAGGCCCGGGTCGACCGCGACGGCGGCACCGGCGTCGCCGAGGACGTAGGCGGCGCAGCCGAGGTCGGGATCGAGCACCTGCACAAAGAACATAAACTCTATTGAATCAGTTTACTAGGACGGATGCCAACTACGAAATGTCGGTGATTTGCAGCGCTCTCGGGCCTGTTAGGTTGGCCTAAGTCATGGCCGCCGGCCGAGCATGCTGACCACCTTCGTCATCGCCCTGCGCGAGGGCCTCGAGGCGTCGCTGATCGTCGGGATCATCGCCGCCTTCCTGCGCCGCTCGGGCCGGACCGACGGGCTCCGGGCGATGTGGGCGGGCGTGGCGCTGGCCGTCGTCCTGTGCGTCGGCGTCGCGGTCGTGCTCCGCGTCGTCGACGACCAGCTCCCGCACCGCGCGCAGGAGGGGCTCGAGACGATCGTCGCGCTGGTCGCCGTCGCGATGGTCACGTACATGATCGTCTGGATGACGAACCACTCGCGCGACCTGCGCGGCCAGCTGCAGTCGCAGGCCGCCGGGCGCGCTCGAGACCGGGTCGATGTGGGCGCTCGTCGGGATGGCGTGCTTCGCCGTCCTGCGCGAGGGCTTCGAGACGTCCGTCTTCCTGCTCGCGGCGTTCAACGACGCGACCGACACCACGGCGGCCGGCCTCGGCGTGGTGCTCGGGCTCGCGGTCGCGATCGCGCTCGGGTACGGGATCTACCGCGGCGGCGTGCACATCAACCTGTCGCGCTTCTTCCGCGCCACCGGCGTCGTGCTGGTGATCGTCGCCGCCGGGCTCGTCGCGTCGGCGCTGCACAGCGCGGCCGAGGCCGGCTGGGTCACCGGCGGCCAGGCGCAGGCGCTGGACCTCAGCGCCGTCGTCCGCCCGGGCACGGTGTGGGAGTCGCTGATCACCGGCATCCTCGGCATCCAGGCGCAGCCGACGGTGATCGAGGTCGCCGGCTGGCTGATCTACGCCGTGCCGATGCTGTTCATCCTGCTCGCGCCGCAGCAGCTCCGCGCGGGCACCCGCGCGTCGTTCGCCGGCGCGGCGGTGGTCGCGGCGCCGGTCGTCCTCGTCGCCGGGACGCTCGGCGGCGGCGCGCCCGCGAGCACCGCGGCGACGCCCGGGGCGCGGACCGTCGACGTCGGGATCACGGACGCCGGCTGCTCGCCCGCGACCCTGCGGCTGCCCTCCGGCCCCGCGACGTTCGTCGTCACCGGCGGCAGCGGCGGCTCGGAGTACGAGGTCGTCCGCGGCGGCCGCGTGCTCGCCGAGGCGGAGGGCGTCGCCGCGGGGATCACCGGGCGCTTCTCGCTCACGCTCCAGCCGGGCGAGTACACGCTGCACTGTCCGGACGGCGACGGCCGGCTCGTCGTGACCGGTGCGCGTGCCGCGCACCGGAGGCACCGGCGCTGGCGGCGGGCGTCGCACGGCTACCGCGCCTTCCTCGAGCGCCAGACGGCGACGCTCGTCCGGCGCACCCGGGCGCTCGACGCGGCGCTCGCCGGCGGCGACGTCGCCGCGGCCCGCCGCGCCTACGCGGCCGCCCGCGCGCCGTACGAGCGGATCGAGCCGGTCGCCGAGAGCTTCGGCGACCTCGACCCGCAGATCGACGCCCGCGCGAACGACGTGCCGCGTGCGCACTGGACGGGCTTCCACCCGATCGAGCGCCGGCTCTGGGTGCAGGACACCACCGCGGGAACCCGGGCGCTCGCGGCCAAGCTCGACGCCGACACGCGCCGCCTGCGCCGGCTCGTGCGGACGGTGAAGCTGGAGCCCGCCCAGATCGGCAACGGCGCCAACGAGCTGCTCGGGGAGGTCGCCAAGTCGAAGATCACCGGCGAGGAGGAGCGCTACTCGCACCTCGACCTGCTCGACTTCCAGGCGAACGTGACGGGGGCGCGCGCGGCGTTCGACGCGATCCGCCCCGCGCTCGACGCCCGCGACCGCCCGCTCGCCGGCGAGATCGAGCAGCGCTTCGGCGGCGTCGAGGCGGCGCTGCGCCCGCACCGGGCCGCCGGCGGCGGCTTCGAGCCCTACACGGAGCTGACGCGTCCCGACGTGCGGCGTCTCGCGCAGGTCATCGACGCGCTGGCGGAGCCGCTCTCGCAGGCGCCCGCCCGCGCGCTCACGGGCTAGCGCGATGGCGCTGACGCGCCGCCAGCTGCTCGCCACGCTGGGCGCCGGCGGGGTCGCCGTCGCCGCCGGCGGATCGGGCTACGCGCTCGGCCACGACGCCGCGCCGCCGGCCGGCGACGACCAGGTCGTCCCGTTCCACGGCGCCACGCAGGCGGGGATCGCCACGCCCGCGCAGGATCGGCTGCACTTCGCCGCCTTCGACCTCGCCGCGGGCACGGGGGCGCGCGACCTGCGCGAGCTGATGCGCGCCTGGTCGGCGGCCGCGGCGACGATGACGCGCGGCCGGCCGCTGGGCGGCGCGTCCGGGACCGCTCGCCCCGCCGGAGGACACGGGCGAGACGATCGGCCTGGCCGCCCGCGCGGCTCACGGTGACGTTCGGGTTCGGGCCGGCGCTGTTCGACGGGCGCTTCGGTCTCGCCGCCCACCGGCCGCCGGCGCTGGCGCCGCTCCCGCCGCTGCCCGGCGACGAGCTCGACCCGGCGCGCAGCGGCGGCGACCTCTGCGTCCAGGCGTGCGCGGACGACCCGCAGGTCGCCTTCCACGCGGTCCGCAACCTGGCCCGGATCGGGCGCGGCGTCGTCACCGTGCGCTGGTCGCAGCTCGGGTTCGGCCGGACGTCGTCCACGAGCCGGGCGCAGGCCACCCCGCGCAACCTCATGGGCTTCAAGGACGGGACGGCGAACCTCAAGGCCGAGGACGCCGCCGCGCTCGCCGCGCACGTCTGGGTGGCCGGCGACCGCGCCGGCGAGCCGGCGTGGCTGCGGCACGGGACGTACCTCGTCGCGCGCCGGATCCGGATGCTGATCGAGGCGTGGGACCGCGCCGCCCTCGGCGAGCAGGAGCGGACGATCGGCCGCCACAAGGACTCGGGCGCGCCGCTCGGCGCGCGCGACGAGTTCGCGCGGTTCGACCCGCGGTCGCCTCCCGCCGGCCAGCCACGTGCGGCTCGCGGCGCCGGACGCTGAACGGCGGCACGGCGCTCCTCCGGCGCGGCTACTCGTTCACCGACGGCCTCGACGCCGAGCTCGGCGAGCTCGACGCCGGCCTCTTCTTCCTCTCCTACCAGCGCGATCCGGCCGCGTTCGTCCGGATCCAGCGGCGGCTGGGCGCGCACGACGCGCTGACCGAGTACCTCAAGCACGTCGGCTCGGGCGTGTGGGCGGTCCCGCCCGGCGCGCCGCCCGGCGGCTACGTCGGGCAGACCCTGCTCGACCCGCACGTCTAGCGCCGGGTCACTTCTCCTGGAGGCCGCCGACGCCGCTGCTGAGGAAGAGGATCGCGTCGTCGAGGACGGCGAGCGCCTCGGCCTTGCCGATCGGGGCGTCCTCCGCGGTCTGCTGGTCGAAGCCGCTCCCGAGCGAGCTCAGCGCCGCCATCGCGGCGGCCGCGACGAGGCGCGGGCGGAGCGCGCTCGGCGGCTCGTCGAGATCCTCGGCGATCGCCTCGAGCAGCAGCTCCTGGACCCGGGCCATCATCCCGCCCTCGAAGTTGGCCAGCCCTTCGTCCTCGCGGCACAGCCGCTTGCGCAGCAGCGCGTCGTCCTTGTCGGCCTGCCAGTCGTCGAACTTCAGGTCGATCCAGCGCCGGAGCGCGTCGAACGCGGTCTCGCCGGGCAAGCGCTCGCGCAGCGTGCTCGCCAGGCCGTCGAGGTCGCCGTCGACGTTGTGGAAGACCACGGCCTCCTTCGACGGGAAGTACGAGAAGAACGTGCGCGGCGCGACGTCGGCGGCCTGCGCGATGTCGGCGATCGTCGTCGCGTGGTAGCCGCGCTCGGCGAAGAGCCGCATCGCCGCTTCGACGATCTGCTCGCGCGTGCGCTGCTTCTTGCGTTCCCGCAGCCCCTCCGGCATGTGCCCATCGTAGCGAGGATGCAGGACGTGCACGAATACATCCGTCGCAAATCTGCATTGGTTGCAAACTCGCAGAGACTGTGCTTACCTGCGACCCATGGCTCAACTCCTCGGCACCATGGCCGCCTGGGCGGCAGGACACTGGAAGCGCGCACTGGCGATCCTGGCGGTGGTGCTCGCCGCGCTCGGGCTGGCGTCCGGGCTCGCCGGCGGTTCGTTCGTCGACGACTTCAAGACCCCCGGCACGGAGTCGCAGCGCGCGATGGACGTGCTCGACCACCGGTTCCCGGCGGCGTCCGGCGACACCGCGAACGTCGTCTTCGCCGTCGAGTCGGGCACGCTGCGCGAGCCGGAGCGGCGGGCCGCGATCGAGCGGACCGTGAAGGCGATCAGCACCCAGCCGCACGTCACCGGCGCGCCGGAGCCGTTCGCGAAGGGCAGCGGTCAGCTCTCCGCGGACGGCCGGATCGCGTTCGTGCCGGTCCAGTACGACGACACCGCCTCCGCGCTCGGCAAGGAGCCGGGCGAGCGGCTCGCGCAGGCGTCCGATCTCGCGACCGGCGCCGGCGTCGAGGTCTCCCGCAACGGCGCCGTCGTCGACCAGGCGGAGCAGAGCACCGCGCCGGTGGGCGAGCTGATCGGGGTCGCGGTGGCGATCATCGTGCTCACGCTCGTGTTCCGCTCGGCCGCCGCGATGGCCCTGACGCTGATCTCCGTCGCTCGTCGCGCTCGCCGGCGGCCTGCTGCTGCTCCGCTTCGCCAGCGCGTTCGCCGACTTCCCCAGCTTCGCCCCGACGCTCGGGATCATGCTCGGGCTCGGCGCGGGCATCGACTACGCGCTGCTGATCGTCGGGCGCTACCGCGAGCAGCTGGCCGAGCGGTGACTCCGTCCCCCATGCCGCCAGGGTGGCCAACGCCACCGCGGGCACCTCCGTGGTGGCCGCGGGAGCGATCGTCGTGGTGGCGGTCGCGGGCCTGCTCGCCACCGGCATCCCGTTCGTCGGCCAGATGGGCGTGGGCTCGGCGATCATCATCGCCACGGTCGCGGTCGGCGCGATCACCGTGCTGCCCACGCTGATGGGCGCCTTCGCGCGGCGGCTGCGGCCGAAGCGGCCGGAGCACGTCGAGCCGTCGGCGCGCTTCGCCCGCTGGGCCGGGATGATCACGCGCCGGCCGCTCGCGGCCGCCGTCACGGGCACGCTGGTCCTGGTCCTGCTCGCCGTGCCGTTCGCGTCGCTGCGCCTCGGCCAGCCCGACGACGGCAACGACCGGGCCGGCTCGACCACCCGCGTCGCCTACGACCGGCTCGCGGAGGGGTTCGGCCCCGGCTTCAACGGGCCGCTCGTCCTGGCCGCCACCACCCCGGCCGACGGTGCGGGCGAGCCGACGCTCGATCGCGTCCGCACGGCCGTGGCGGGGGACCCGGGCGTCGCCGCCGTCTCGCCCCCGCAGCCCTCGCCGAACGGCGACGCGGCCATCCTCACCGTGATCCCGAAGAGCTCGCCCCAGGACGAGCGGACCACCGATCTCGTCGACCGGCTGCGCGACGACGTGCTCCCGGGCGCCACGCGCGGCTCGCAGGTCGACGTCTACGTCGGCGGCGCCACCGCGACGCTGCAGGACCTGGCCGACAAGATCGCCGGCCGGCTGCCGATCTTCATCGCCATGGTGGTCGGGCTGAGCGTGCTGCTCCTGATGGCCGTGTTCCGCTCGCTCTGGGTGCCGCTCGTCTCCGCCGCGTTCAACCTGCTCTCGATCGCCGCGGCCTACGGCGTCGTCGTGCTCGTGTTCCAGGACGGCGTCGGCGCCGGCCTGCTGGGCGTGGACGGCGAGGTGCCGATCGTGTCGTTCGTCCCGCTGTTCATGTTCGCGATCCTGTTCGGGCTCTCGATGGACTACAACGTCTTCCTCCAGTCGCGCATCCGCGAGGAGTACGTGCGCGGCGCGCAGCCGGCGGAGAGCGTGGTGCGCGCGATGTCGCGCGTCGGCAAGGTCATCCTCGCCGCGGGCGTGATCATGACCAGCGTGTTCCTCGGCTTCGTCACCGACCCCGACGTGGTCGTCAAGACGATCGGCCTCGGGCTCGCCGCCGCGATCCTGATCGACGTGCTCGTGGTGCGCATGGTCATCGCCCCGGCCGTGATGACGCTGCTCGGCGACCGCGCGTGGACGCTGCCCGCCTGGCTCGACCGGGTCCTCCCGCGGATCTCGCTCGAGGGCGAGCTCCGCGACGATGCGCATCCGCCGGAGCCGGCTGCCCGGGACCGCCGCGCGGTGCCGCCGGGCACCCCGGCCGAGGGCGCCGGATATCCCTGACCGGTTTACACTGCGGACGTGCCTGGATCGGAGCTCCCGTTCGTCGGGGTGCGCTCCGCGACGCTCGCAGAGCAGCAGGAGTCGCTCCGGCGCGTCGCGGCGCTCGTCGCCACCGGGGCGCGATCAGCGGACGTGTTCGCCGCGATCGCGCGCGAGGTGGGGCAGATGCTGCGGCCGCTCATGGTCCAGATCTTCCGCTGGGAGCGTGACGGGAGCGTGACGGTCGTGGGCACGTGGGGCGGCGGGCCGAATCCGTTCCCCGCCGGTTCCAACTGGCCGTGGGACGATCCCTCGCTCGCCGAGCTTGCGGAGCGGATGCGAGCCGGCGAGCTGATCCGGATCGAGGATGTCGAGGGGTCGCTCGCGGGCGACCTGGCGGACGCGGGCCTCGGTGCGGGGGTCGGCTCGGCCGCCGGGGCGCCGATCGTCGTCGACGGCGAGACGTGGGGCCACATGAGCCTCGAGATGGCGAAGGGCACGCCGTTGCCCGACCGCGTCGAGGAACACCTCGCGGAGATCACCGAGCTGGTCGCGACGGCGATCGCCAGCAGCGCGAACCGCGAGCAGCTCTCCCAGCTCGCGGAGGAGCAGGCAGCGCTGCGGCGCGTCGCGACGCTCGTGGCCCGTGGCGCGCCCCCGGGCGAGGTCTTCGACGCGGTGGTCGGTGAGCTCGGACGACTCCTCGGCGCCGGCTCGACCGGGCTGGTCCGCTTCGAGGACGACCAGACCGCCACCGTCGTCGCCGGCTGGGGCCGGCTCGACGAGGTGCTCCGGGTCGGCGCCGTGCTTCCCGTGGGCGGGAAGAACGTCATCACGCAGATCGCGCGAACCGGCAGGACGGCGCGGATGGACGACTTCGCCCGCGCCGCATCCGGTCCGATCGCCGATCACGCGCATCGGCTGCAGACCCGGTCGGCGGTCGGCAGCCCCGTCGTGGTCGCGGGGCGGCTCTGGGGCGCGATGGTCGCGGCGTCGCTGCACGGCGGCCCGCTGGAACGGGATGCCGAGCGGCGACTCGAGCAGTTCACCGATCTGGTCGGCACCGCGATCGCCAACGCCGAGGCGCGCACCGAGCTCGCCCGCCTCGCGGAGGAGCAGGCCGCGCTGCGGCGCGTCGCGACGCTCGTCGCGGAGGAGGCACCGGCGGCGGAGCTGTTCGCCAAGGTCGCCGAGGAGGCGGCGAACACCCTCGGGACCGCGCTCGACGCAGCGATCTTCCGTTTCGAGCCCGATGCGACGGGGACGGTGGTCGCGGTGTGGGGAGAGCAGCCCGCCGACGGCATCCGCATCGACCTCCGGCTGCCCCTCGACGGCAGCGGCGCCGCGGCGGGCGTGTTCCGCGAGCGGCGGCCGGTCCGCGTGGACGACTACTCGACCGCTGCGGGCGCCATCGCCGAACGCTCCGCGCGGCACGGGATCCGGTCGGCCGTCGGCTGCCCGATCCTGGTGGAGGGCCGCCTCTGGGGTGCGATGGTGGTCGCCAAGTACGAGTCCGAGCCGTTCCCGTCCGACACCGAGCAGCGCATCTCGCAGTTCGCGGAGCTCGTCGCCACGGCCATCGGCAACGCGGAGGCGCGTGCGGAGCTGCGACGACTGGCCGACGAGCAGGCGGCGCTGCGCCGGGTGGCGACCCTCGTCGCCGAAGCGGCGGCCCCGCTCGAGGTGTTCAAGGCCGAGATCCTCGAGGTGGCCGGGCTCCTGGGAGCGGCACAGGTGGGCATGATGCGCGCCGAGAGCGCCGACGAGATCACGATCGTCGCGCATCATGGGCAGGATCCCGCGCTCGTCCGGGCCGGCATGCGGCTGCCGCTCGACGGCGACAGCATCACCGCCCGCGTCCTGCGGACCGGTCGCTCCGCGCGACTCAACCTCTACGGTGACGACGGCGGCGCCATCGCCCGGATCGCGCGCCGGTCGAACGTCAACGCCACGGTCGGCGCGCCGATCACGGTCGACGGGCGGCTCTGGGGCGTGATCACCGCGAGCTGGGAGGGCCAGGACCTGCCGCCCGCGGACGCCGAGGAGCGCCTGGCGAAGTTCGCGGAGCTGCTCGGCACGGCCATCGCGAACGCCGACAGCCGCGATCAGCTCACCGCGTCCCGCGCCCGCGTGCTCACCGCGGGGGACGACGCGCGCCGTCGGGTCGTGCGCGACCTCCACGACGGGGCGCAGCAGCGTCTGGTCCACACGGTCATCACGCTGAGGCTCGCGCAACGAGCGCTCGGCATGGACGCGGACCGTCTGCCGTCGCTCCTCGCCGAGGCGCTCGAGCACGCCGAGCAGGGCAACGCCGAGCTGCGCGAGCTGGCCCACGGGATCCTCCCGGCGGTCCTGACGCACGGCGGTCTCCGGGCCGGCGTCGAGAGCGTCGCCTCGCGGCTCGACGTTCCCGTCGACGTGGACGTGACGCGGGAGCGGTTGCCCGCGGAGATCCAGGCGAGCGCGTACCTCATCGTGGCCGAGGCGCTGACCAACGTGGTCAAGCACGCGCAGGCGACGCGGGTCCGGGTGTCCGCCGCGGTCGACGGCGAGACGCTGCGTCTCGAAGTGCACGACGACGGCATCGGGGGCGCCGATCCGGAGGGTCACGGGCTGCTGGGGGTCGGGGACCGCGTGGCCGCACTCGGCGGACGGCTCGCGATCGACAGCCCACGGGGCCGGGGCACCCTCCTGGCCGTGCAGCTGCCGCTGGCGGGCTGACGCCGTCCTCGATCGAGGTCGGTCATGCCGTCCTCGAGGATCGCACGCTTCCCTCGAACGGGGAGTCCCGCACTTGAGGCGCAACCGACCGCTGCCGATGACCGTCACGTGCGCCGGTCGTCGATGGCGCACCGCGCAACGGTGAAGCTCAAGCATGTGATCGAGATCCCCGCCGGCCCCGCGGGCCGACCGGGGGAGCGGCTGCTCGCCCCGCAGCCGTCCATCCATCCGCCCTGGCCGCTCGGTCCGGACGGGAGCCGGTCGGACTTCAGGTTCCTGCTCAGCCGGCGTGGCAGCAGCTTCGGCGGCGTGTGCCTCGGCCCCGAGGACGAACGCGGCGAGCCGCACGCAAGCGCGCGCGACAGCGTGCTGCGGTTCCTGCAGCGCGGATGGCAGGCCGACGATCCTGCTGCCGACCGGGTCGCCGGCGGACCGGCATGGCGCAACCGCCTCCAGTTCTCGGACACCGCGCTGATCGACTGGCACTTCGCGCACGACGGCTGGCTGTTCGTCGCCGGCGTGCTGTGCAAGGCGCGGGACCGCGAGGCGCGACTCGTCGAGCACGCGCGCGCGGTGTTCGCGACCTGGACGTGGATCGACCACGATGCCGGCGGTCGTGCGCTTGCGCGCGGATCGTAGGAGCACTACGGTCGAGTCATGCATCGATGTTGATGCTCATCGCCTGCTCGCCTGAGGGCGCCGGAGCCTCGTGCGCGAGGCCCGCCTGCGATGCCGCCGGCCACGGCCGGCGCGCTGCCGATGTCGCATGACCGCGTCGACCGCCACCGAGGCCGTGCCCGCGCGCGTCGATCTGCTCTGGCTGCCGCTCGGGGCGGGCGGGCATGTCGTGCGCTGGAACGGCCGGGTGTTCGAGGCCGTGAGCGCCCTGCTGCAGCGACGCCCCGTCGCGGACCTGTACCACGCAGCGCTCGAGGTGCGCCTGGACGGTCGCCCCCACGTGATCGAGCAGGCGCCTGCCTGGGGCATGGGATCGCGCGAGCGCGGCGTGGTCTGCGGCGGCCCGGTCGGCGCGCGCCGGCTGGGACGCTGGCGGCTGTTCCGCTACGAGGTGCGCTGCTGGGCCGACGGCGTGATCCCCGACGCCGCCGAAGCCGTCGACAGCCCGGTCCGCGTGCCGAGCGACGCCGCCCGGGCGCGCCGGCTGCTCGACCTCGTCGCGCGCGTGCCCACGGCGACGTGGGGACGTGACGAGCTCGGCACCGGCGAGATGTGGAACTCCAACTCGATCGTCGCCTGGCTGCTGGCGAGCAGCGGGCACGACGCCGCCGCGATCGCCGCACCCCGGCACGGCCGCGCGCCGGGATGGTCGGCCGGGCTGATCGCCGCGAGCCGCGGCTGATCAGGTAGCCACTCGGACGCTTCGAGCGGCGTGCCGAGACCGCGGGCTCGAAGATGGTGGGAGCAGGATTCGAACCTGCGAAGGCTGAGCCAACGGGTTTACAGCCCGTCCCCTTTGACCGCTCGGGAATCCCACCGGGAACGGCGAGCAGTCTAGCGACCGGCGCCGCCTCGGCGGCGCCGGCGAACCGCCCTCAGCCGGTGTCGCGGAGGCGCTGCGCCTCGGGCAGCGACTCGAGCTTCTTGAGCGTGTGGTTCTCGATCTGGCGGATGCGCTCGCGCGTCACGTTGAACGCCCGGCCGACCTCTTCGAGCGTGTACGGACGCGAGCCCGTCAGGCCGAACCGCATCTCGATCACCTCGCGCTCGCGCTGCGGGAGCGCGTCGAGCGCGCGGCGCACGTTCTCGCGCCGGAGGTTCTCGGACGCCTGCTCGAACGGGGAGACGGCCGCCTCGTCCTCGACGAAGTCGCCGAGCTCGGACTCCTCCTCCTCGCCGATCGGCTTCTCGAGCGAGACCGGCTGCTGCGCCATCCGCTGGATGTCGCGCACCTCGCGGACGGTGCACTCGAGCTCCGCCGCGATCTCCTCGGGCGTCGCCTCGCGGCCGAGCGACTGCACGAGCTGGCGCTCCACGTGGACGACCTTGTTGAGCTTCTCGACCATGTGGACGGGGATGCGGATCGTCCGCCCCTTGTCCGCGATCGCGCGCGTGACCGCCTGGCGGATCCACCAGGTCGCGTACGTGGAGAACTTGTAGCCGCGCCGGTAGTCGAACTTCTCGACCGCGCGGATGAGCCCGAGCGAGCCCTCCTGGATCAGGTCCAGGAACGAGAGGCCGCGGCCGAGATAGCCCTTCGCGATCGAGACGACGAGGCGCAGGTTGGCCTCGACCATCTCCTGCTTCGCGTACAGGTCGCCGCGCTCGATCCGCTTCGCGAGCTCGACCTCGCGCTCGGCGTTGAGCAGCTGGACGCGCCCGATCGAGCGCAGGTAGAGCCGCAGCGAGTCGAGGCTCGGCTCGACGGTCAGGTCGACGGCCGGCTTGCGCGGCGCCTCCTGCTTGTCGGGCGCCGGCTCGGCACGCTCGAAGCGGCCGTTCTCGGAGATGGCGGGCTTGCCGTCCTCGCCGACGACGTCGATTCCCTGGTCCTCGAGGTACGCATGGAGCTCGGTCACCTGTTCCTTGGTGACCTCGATCTCCTCCAGCGAGGACGCGATCTGGTTGAACGTGAGGAACCCGCGCTCCTGCCCTTCGGCGATGAGCGGGCGAAGTTCGTCGATCTCCGTGATCGACGCATCCTCCGTCAACAGCACTTCAGTCTTAGTGCTCAATCTCAGTCCTTGAGCCGAAAAACCAGCCGGCCCCTCCGGGGCCGACCCCGCCTGTTACATCCTTCGAACGTGACTTGTAGCACAAGAGTTCCGAATCGGAAGCACCGCGCGGGGCTGAACTTCGTGCCCCTCAGGGGTGAAGACGACGATCGCCTATCGTGCATTCCATGGCCGTAACCCTCGAAGACGTCCAGAACCAGGTCCCCACGCTCCACGTCTCGCTCTCGCGCGTAGGCGTGACGAACGTCGAGAAGGTCATACGGATCGACGCAGGCGGACACGAGACTTTGTACTCCGCGAAGCTCGATTGCTTCGTCGATCTGGGCCCGCGCCAGAAGGGCGCGCACATGTCGCGCTTCGAAGAGGTCGTGAACGACGCGATCGGCGAGGTCATCCTCGGCGAGAGCGCGCTCCGCGCCGAGACGCTGGCCCAGCACATCGCCGAGAAGGTCCGCGACCGCCAGGGCGCCCGGCGCGCCGAGGTCCACCTCGAGGCGCGCTACCCCGAGCAGCGGCCGGCGCCGCACAGCGGCATCCCCACCCAGGAGATCTACACGCTGCACGGCATCGCCGTGGCCGGCGAGGCCGGCACGAAGCGGCTGATCGGCGTCACCGCGCAGGGCATCACCGCGTGCCCGTGCGCGCAGACGCTCGTCCAGGCCTCCTCGCGCGAGCGCCTGCTCGCCGACGGGTTCGGCGAGGACGAGATCGAGCGGATCTTCGCCGCCGTCCCCGTCGCGACCCACAACCAGCGCGGGATCGGCACGCTGCACGTCGGCTGCCCCGTCGGCTGCGAGACCGACATCGACGCGAAGCGGCTGCTGACGATCGTCGAGGACTCGATGTCGTCGGAGATCTACGAGCTGATGAAGCGCTCCGACGAGGGCGCGGTCGTCGAGAAGGCGCACCGCCGCCCGCGGTTCGTCGAGGACTGCGTGCGCGAGATGATCCGCGGCGTCGTCGACGGCATGCCGGAGCTCGGCGACGACTCGTTCGTCTCCGCCCGCCAGGAGAACCTGGAGACGATCCACCAGCACAACGTCGTCGCCGACCGCCACGGGCTGCTCGGCGAGCTGCGCCACGAGCTCCGCTCCGGCGAGCACTCGACGCACCACGTCGCGATGCGCGACTGGCTGGACGCCTAGGGCTTCAGCCGCCGGCCGGTCGCGAACAGGCGCGCGCTCCACGCCACGCAGCCCGCGGCCAGCACCGCCGCGACGCCGAGCGAGATCGCGGGCGACACGTCGCTCGACCCGAGGAAGCCGTGCCGCACGGCGTCGATCAGGTAGTAGAGCGGGTTGAGGTGCGAGATCTCCTGCCACGGCGACGGCAGGCGGCTGACCGAGTAGAAGACGCCGCCCAGGAACGAGGCCGGCAGGATCACCAGGTTCGTCACGAACGCGGACTGGTCCCACGACTCGGCGTGGATCCCGACGATCACGCCGAACGAGCAGAAGATCGTCAGCAGCAGCGCGACCGCCGCGATCAGCACGAGCGGGTCGCGCACCGGCACGCCCGTCAGCGGGACCGCGACCGCGAACAGCCCGGCGCCGATCGCGAGCGAGCGCACGGCGCCGCCCACGTTGAGCCCGAGGTTGATCTCCCACGCGCGCATCGGCGACGCGAGGACGTCGTTGATGTAGCGGTCGAAGCGCGCCTGGAAGACGCTCGCCGAGTTGTTCGCGTACGCGGCCTGGGCCATCGCCATCGCGATCAGCCCGGGGACGATGTACTGGTCGTACGGGAAGCCGTCGATCGCCTTGATCCGGTCGCCGAGCGAGAGCCCGAAGACGAGGATGAACAGCGCGCTCGAGAGGATCGGCGCCGCGATCGTCTGCGTCCACAGCTTGAGCACGCGCGCCGTCTCGCGCGCGGCGAGCGCGCGCAGGCCGCGGTGGGTGGCGATCCAGGTCGTCATCGCTGCCCACCGAGGCTAGCCGCGCCGGCGCTCGCGACGACGACCATGGCGATCGCGACGAGCTCGCGCGGCCCGAGGTCCTGCCCCAGCACCGCGAAGCCGGCGAGCGCGGCGACGGCCGGCTCGAGCGACATCAGCACCCCGAAGACCGCGGCCGGGAGCCGCCGCAGCGCCTCGAGCTCGAGCGAGTACGGCAGCACCGACGAGGCGACCGCGACGACCAGCGCCGAGCCGAGCAGCTCGGGCTCCAGCAGCGCCGAGCCGCCCTGGATCACGCCCGCGGGCAGCACGACCAGCGCGCCGACCGCCATCGCGAGCGCCAGCCCCGAGCCGCCCGGGAACGCCTGGCCGACCCGCTTCGAGAGCCAGATGTAGGCCATCCAGCAGCCCGCGGCGATGAGCGCGAAGACGACGCCGAGCGTGTCCATCGAGCCGCCGCCCGGGTCGGCGAGCAGCAGGATCCCCGCCGCCGCGAGGACGATCCAGAGCCCGTCGAGCGGCCGCCGCGACCCGATCACGGCGACGAGCAGCGGCCCGGCGAACTCGATCGTCACCGCGGCGCCGAGCGGGATCCGGTCCATCGACTCGTAGATCGACCAGTTCATGCAGCCCAGCGCGACGCCGAACAGCCCCGCCAGCCGCAGGTCGCCGTCGAGCGACGGGCGCCAGACGATCCACAGCACGATCGCGGCGAGCGCGAGCCGCAGGAACGCCGCGCCCGCGGGGCCGAGGTCGTCGAACAGCGTGACCGCGAACGCCGCGCCGACCTGCAACGAGACCGCCGCGGCGAGCACCATCCCGACCGCCGCGGGGCGGCCGCGGGCGTGGACCGCCGTGGTCAGCTGCCCATCGCCTTGACGTAGACGTCGGCGAGCGAGCCGGCGTCGTAGCTCGCGCGCAGCCCGTCCGCGCTGTCGCGCGCGATCACCCGGCCGTCGCGGATCAGCGCGATGTCCTCACACAGCGCCTCGGCCTCCTCGAGGTAGTGCGTGGTGAGGAGGATCGTCGTCCCCTCGCCGTGCAGGCGGCGGATGTAGCGCCACAGCTCGAGCCGCAGCTCGAAGTCGACGCCGGCGGTCGGCTCGTCGAGGATCACCAGCCGCGGCTCGTGCATCAGCGCCCGGGCGAGCAGCAGCCGGCGCCGCATGCCGCCCGAGAGCCGCGGCGCGCGCGTGCTCGCCTTCGCGCGCAGGTCGAACACGTCCATCATCTCCCCCGCGCGCGCTCGCGCGTGCGCGCGATCCATGCCGTAGTAGCCGCCGTGGTAGAGCAGCGTCTCCTCGACGTCGAGGAAGCGGTCGAGGTTGACGTCCTGCTCGGCGAGCCCGATCAGCCGCCGCGCCGCGTGCGCCGCGTGCGGGTGGCCGAAGATCCGCGCCTCCCCGTCCGTCACCCGGATGAGGTTGCAGACGGCGCTGATCAGCGTCGTCTTGCCGGCGCCGTTCGGCCCGAGCAGGCCGAAGAACGCGCCGTCGGCGATCGCCAGGTCGACCGCGTCCAGGGCCAGGAACCCATCGTCGTAGCGCTTGGTGAGCCCGGTGAGCTCCAGGGCGGGAGGGGACGGCACGCCGCCCGACGTTAGCGATTCCCCGCCTCCGTTTAGATCGGGTTGAGCCGCGCTTGGGAGGGTTCGCTCCGTGACGCGCGTCGCGATCATCGACTCCCAGCCCGCGGTGCGCGCCGGACTCGGGATGCTGCTGCTGTCCGAGCCGGGCATCGTCCCGGTCGGCGCCGCGGCGGGCGCCTCGGACGCCCCGGACCTGCTCGCGCGCGAGCGCGCCGACGTCGTGCTGCTCGACCACCAGCTGCGCGACGGCGACGGCATCGCGCTGTGCCGCCGGCTCAAGGCCGAGCGCGCCGACCTGCGCGTGATCCTCTACACGGCCTCCGCCGGCGACGAGGTCCAGGTGCTCGCCCGCGTGGCCGGCGCCGACGGGATCGTCGACAAGGCCGCCCCGCCGTACGAGCTGTTCGAGGCGATCCGGCGCGTCGCGCGCGGCGCCTCGGCCCTCCCGCCGCTCACGCGCGCGCAGCTCGACGCCGCCGCGCACAGCGTCGAGCCCGACGACCTGGCGCTGCTCGCGATGCTCGTCGACGGCACCCCGGCGGCGGACGTCGCCGACACGCTGCGGATGGACCGCGGCCGCGTCGCGCGGCGCACCGAGCGGATGCTCGGCCGGCTGCGCCGGCCCACGCCGCGCACGGCCGCCTGAGCCTGCTATCTAACTCCGCCATGCCCCTGGTCCCGATGGTCATCGAGCGCACGGCCCGCGGCGAGCGCGAGTTCGACATCTACTCGCGCCTGCTCAACGAGCGGATCATCTTCCTCGGCTCGCCGATCGACGACATGATCGCCAACCTCGTCGTCGCGCAGCTCCTGCACCTCGAGTCGCAGGACCCGGACAAGGACATCTCGATCTACATCAACTCGCCGGGCGGCTCGATCTACGCCGGGCTCGCGGTGTACGACACGATGCAGTTCATCAAGCCGGACGTGGCGACGATCTGCGTCGGGATCGCGATGTCGATGGGCTCGCTGCTGCTGACCGGCGGGACGCCCGGCAAGCGGATGGCGCTGCCGAACTCGCGCCAGCTCATCCACCAGCCGTCATCCGGGTTCGAGGGCCAGTCGAGCGACATCGAGATCCACGCGCGCGAGGTGCTCAAGACGCGCAAGCGGGTGGACGAGATCTACGCGAAGCACACCGGCCAGACCGAGGAGCGCGTCCATGTCGACATGGAGCGCGACCGCTTCTTCACCGCCGAGCAGGCCGTCGAGTACGGGCTGATCGACCGGGTGCTCGAGTCCGCACTAGGCGATCGGGTGCTCGATCGCCCCGAGCCCCTCGATCTCGCAGCGCACCACATCGCCTGACGCCAGGAACCGCGGCGGGTCCATCGCCTGCCCGACGCCCGACGGCGTGCCGGTGAGGATCAGGTCGCCCGGCTCGAGCGTGATCGCCTCGGCGATGAAGTCGACGAGCGCCCGCGGGCCGAAGATCAGGTCGGACGTGCGCGAGTCCTGGCGCAGCTCGCCGTTGACGTGGCAGGTGAGCCGCAGGTCGCCGGCGTCCGGCACCGCGTCGGCGGTGGTGATCCACGGGCCCCACGGGCAGAACGTGTCGGCGCCCTTCGCGCGCGTCCACTGCGGCTCGCGCTTCTGCAGGTCGCGCGCCGAGACGTCGTCGGCGACGGCGTAGCCGGCGATCGCGTTCCCCGCGCCCATCACGAGCGCGAGCTCGACCTCGTAGTCGAGCCGGCGCACGACCGCGGGGCAGCGCACCGGGCCGGCGGGACCGACGCTCGACGTCGGCAGCTTCATGAAGACGATCGGCGCCGGCGGCGGCTCCTGCCCGGTCTCGCGGGCGTGCGCGAGGTAGTTGAGCCCGATGCCGAAGATCGCCCGCGGGCGCGGGACGGGCGCGAGCAGCGTCACCTCGGCGAGCGGATACGCCGCGCCGCCGGCCGGGGTCCGGTCGCCCGAGGCGAGCCGGTCGCGCACGCTGCCGGACGCGAACGCGACCACCTCGTCGCCGCGGACCTCGCCGGCGGTCGGGGTGTCGCCGCCGGGGGCGAGGAACGTGGCGAGCCGCATCTGGACGGATGATCCTACGGACGAGGGGTTCAGCTGCGCGCCGCGGGCGACGATGATGAGGAGGTGGACGTCGGAGCGATCAAGGCCGCGGCAGTCGCCTCCGCGGCGTCCTACCGATCGTTCGCGGACGCCACCCGCGCCGTGCTCGACCTGCTCGAGCGCCTGCTCCCCGACGCGACGCTCTACCTCGCGCACCTCGACCGCACGCACGCGGTGCACCGGATCGTCGACACCCGCAACGGCGCCGCGTTCGGCCTGCGCTCCAACCTCGCCACGCCGCTCGGCGAGTCGCACGACCTCGCGATGATCGAGGGGCGCGCCCCGCGCTGCAGCCCCGAGCTGCCCGGCGGCGGCTCCTACCTCGGCGTGCCGCTCGAGCTCTCCGACGGCGCCGTCGTCGGCGCGCTGGTCGCCCGCTCCACCACGCCCGGGCGTTCCGGCCCGACGACGAGCAGCTGTTCACCATGCTCGCGCACGTGCTCGCCTACGAGCTCGAGCGCGAGTCGAACGAGCGCGACCTCAAGCGCATGAACGACACGCTGCGCGACCACGCGCGCGGGATGGGCGCGATCGGCCGGGTCGTGCGGGTGCTGGCCGGCGGCGAGGACGCGCGCCGCGCCGTCTGCCGCGCCGCCTGCGAGGTGGCGGGCGCGCCGGTCGCCTTCCTGCTCGAGCCGTCCGGGCGCGAGTTCGTGTCGACCGCGATGAGCGGCGTCGAGCTGCCGCCGGTGACGATCCATCCCCGGCCGGAGTCGAGCGGCCGCGCGTTCACCGCGCGCGAGAGCCACTTCGTCGCCGACGCCCGCCAGGATCCCGCGCTCGCCGCCCCGCTCGTCGACGCGACGTCCGCGCGCTCGGCGCTGTTCGAGCCGGTCCTGCGCGACGGCGCGGTCGCGGGCGTGCTGATCGTGATCTGGACGCTCCCGCTCGAGGGCCTGCCCGAGGGGGCCGCGGAGATGCTGCGGCTGCTCGCCGCCCAGGCCGCGGTGGCGATCGAGCACGCGTCGCTGCGCACCCGGATGGACGCGCTCGCGCTGACCGACGACCTCACCGGCGTGGCGAGCCGGCGGATGCTCTCGGAGGAGCTCCCGCGCGAGCTGGCCCGCGCGCGCCGCACCGACCTGCCCGTGCGCTCGCGCTGCTCGACCTCGACCACCTCGGCGCCTTCAACCTCGTCAGCGGCGAGCGCGAGGGCGACCGGCTGATCAAGGAGGCGGCCTCGCTGTGGCGCAACGAGCTGCGCGAGGTCGACCTGCTGGCGCGGATCGGCGGCGGGCGCTTCGCGCTCGTGCTGCCCGGCTGCGACCTGTCCGCGGCGATCGACGTGCTCGACCGCGTCCGCGCGACGACGCCGCGCGCCCAGACGGCCTCGGCAGGGGTCGCGCGCTGGGACGGGGAGGAGCCCGTCGAGCTGCTCGTGCTGCGCGCCGAGGGCGCGCTCGCCGCGGCCAAGCAGTCCGGCCGCGACGCGACGATCGCCGCCGACTGAGCACCGCTCCCCCCTTGACTTCGAGCGCGGTCGAGGATCTACGCTCGGGTCATGGTCACTCCCCAGCATCCCATCCCGTCCGGCTTCGGCGAGCGCAGCACGGCCGCCGAGGTGATCGACGGCATCGACCTCTCCGGGCGGCTCGCCGTCGTCACCGGGGGCTACTCCGGCATCGGGCTCGAGACCGTCCGCGCGATCGCCGGCGCGGGCGCGCAGGTCATCGTCCCGGCGCGGCGGCCCGCGGTCGCCGAGGCGGCGCTCGCCGGGATCGACGGCGTCGAGGTGTCCGCGCTCGACCTCGGCGACCTCGACAGCGTCCACGCGTGCGCGGACCGCATCCTCGACGCCGGCCGCAGCATCGCGATCCTGATCAACGACGCGGCGATCATGGCGTGCCCGGAGACGCGCGTCGGGCCCGGCTGGGAGGCGCAGTTCGCCACCAACCACCTCGGCCACTTCGCGCTCGCGAACCGGCTCTGGCCGCTGCTCGCCGCCGACGGCGGCGCGCGCGTGGTCGCGCTCTCCTCCGCCGGCCACCGGCGCAGCGCGATCCGCTTCGACGACCTCATGTTCGAGTCCGGCTACGACAAGTGGGCGGCCTACGGCCAGGCGAAGACCGCCAACGTGCTGTTCGCCGTCCAGCTCGACGCGCTCGGGCAGGACGCCGGCGTGCGCGCCTTCGCGGTCAACCCGGGCGGGATCCTCACCCCGCTCCAGCGCCACCTGCCGCGCGAGGAGATGGTCGCGCTCGGCTGGGTCGACGCGGACGGCCGCCCGCTGCACCGCTTCAAGACGACCGAGGAGGGCGCGGCGACCGCGACGTGGTGCGCGACCTCGCCCCAGCTCGCGGGCATGGGCGGCGTCTACTGCGAGGACTGCGACATCGCGGCGCCGACGACCGACGACGATGCGACCACCGGGGTGCGCGCCGTACGCGACCGACCCCGAGGCGGCCGCCCGGCTGTGGACGGTGTCGGCCGAGCTGACCGGCGTGAACGCGTTC
>CAVRTO010000009.1:0-96598 GCA_963724145.1 uncultured Solirubrobacteraceae bacterium | reverse complement strand
GCTGGCCACCGCCGACGCCGGCGCCGCGATCGACGAGCGCGACGAGGACGACAACGTCCTCGCCGCGGCCTGCTCGTCCTAGCGGATCGCCGGGACCTGCTCGTTGATCCGGTTGACCTTCCAGGAGGCCTGGACCGGATCGAGGAAGTACGGCGGCGAGCGGTACTTGAGCCGGTCGTCGTAGACGTAGTTCTTCGTGTAGCCGGTGGGCCCGTTGCTCGTGCCGACCGCGCCGCGGAACTTCTGCGCGATCGCGCCGGTGACGTTGAGCTTCCCGAGGCCGGCGCCGCAGCGGAAGTTGTCGACCACGAACGAGTGCGTGAGCGCGAGGATCGCCGCGTCGATCGTCACGTTCTGGAGCGTCCCGGTCGCGTTCGTGCAGGAGTCCGGATCGCTCCAGTTCGAGCGGGTGACCGGGTGGTACACGCGCACGTTGTTGTTGGCGATCAGCCCGAGCACGACGTCCGAGCTCGCGTCCTTGCGCACGTCGCCGGTGACCACGATGTCGTTGGCGCTGCCGATCGTCAGGCTGCGCGAGTAGGTGCCGCTCAGGTAGACGACGGCGCAGCCGACGGGGTCGTCGTAGCGCTGCAGCAGCGGCGTCTTGGTGCCGGTGCAGGCGCCGTTGTTGACGTAGATGACGCCGTTCGGCGGGAACGGGACGGTCTTCGTGGTCGAGCCGTTCGTGACGTTCATCGTCGCGCCGTTGAGCTTGATCGTCGTCTTGCCCGTGTAGGTGTACGCGGGGTCGGCGACGGCGGCGAGGCCGGCGTTCGTCGGCGGCACCGTGAGCGGGTCGGCGGCCGACACGTACGTCCCCTGGAAGTCGGGGGAGCCCGAGCAGCCCGAGGCCTTCACCCAGCCGTTGCCGGACTCGACCATGTCGTCCTTGGTGCGGCCGAACTTGGGCGAGCCGCAGGTGAGGATGTTGTCGTTCGTGTGGAACGGCCCGTTGATCTCGTCGTTGTCGATGAACTGGATCGGCACGCAGTCGGCGGGGCGGCTCGCGCGCGGCTTGGCGCAGTTCTGCGCGGCCCAGGCGGCGTCGGCGGCTGTCCGGGTACTGCGCCGGGTCGCGGGTCTCGTAGTCGGTGAAGTAGATGTAGTCCAGGAACGAGCGCCGGCGCAGCGTCGTCACGACCGTCCGCGTGACCTTGCCGGCGCGCCCGGTCGCGCGGATCCGGAACGTGCCGGACGCGCCGTTGAGCATCGCCTCGTGGGCGGTCGAGCCGGCGACGCACTTCTCGCCCTTCGCCGGCAGCAGCTCGATCGTGTACTTGGACTTGCCGTCGGACATCGTCCGCCAGCGCCGCGGATCGGGCTCGTCGGGGCTCTTCTTGACCCACTGCTGGTTGACCGGGCGTCGTCTCGGTCGGGCTCGGGCCGGCGACGGAGTCGCAGTGCGTCCAGTAGTCGTTGTCCTGGCTGAGCTGGAACATGTAGTACTCCAGCCCGGCCTCGGCGGCCGCGTAGGCCTGCTTGCGGTCCTGCGACGCCTTGGCGAACGGCAGGTCCGCGCCGGCGGACGACAGCGCGACCGTCGCGAGCAGCGTGCCCGCGGCGAGCGCCATCAGCACCAGGAGCATGGCGACGCCCTGCTCGGACGCGAGGTGGGAACGGGTCTTCATCGGCATGTGGGATCCGGCTTCGTCGCGTTGGGGTCGGCGTTGCGCAGGACGACCGCGTCCTGCAGCGGGGTGACGAACTGGTCGTCGCGCGCCGCCGCGGGGCGCACGCCGAAGGCCACGTCGACCCTGGCGACGCGCGCGAGGCTCGTGGCGCCGAGCGTGCCGGTGAGCGGCGCGTCGGGCTGCGGTGCCGCCGGGAGCGGGTCGGGGTAGGCGTAGTAGGCGAAGAACGGCAGGGCGGTCGGCGGCGGCCCGGGCTTCGACTCGTCGACCGCCGGGACCACGTTCTGGAGCAGCGTCCGCGTGGTCGTCGGGTTGGTCGGATAGGCGCCGGACCGGCGGTCGGCACGTAGACGAGCTCGACGATCTGCCGCGTCGCGGCGTCGTAGCGCACGACGCGCTTGCGCGGCAGCTGGACGCCGTCGCCGAGGTCGGCGTAGAACGTCAGCTCGGTCGGCGAGGCCGCGATCAGGCCCTTGGTCGTCTCGTTCAGGCAGACCTGGGAGCGGATCTCGCGCGTGATCTGGTCGAGCACGAGCCGGCCGCGCTGCGCGGAGTCGGTGCGCTCGATCACGCCGCGCCCCTGGCGCATCACGACCTGGATCATCGTGACGGCGCACACCACGACGACCGACAGCACCATCGTCGCCACCAGCATCTCGACCAGCGTGAACCCGTCCGGGCGGCGCACGCGGCTCACGTGCAGTAGCCCCTGGTGGTGTTGTTCGGGTTGACCCAGAGCTTGACCTTCGGGTCGCCGTTCGTCTCGAAGCCGAGCCCCGCCGGGTCGTGCGAGACGACGAGGTCCATCTTCGCGAAGCGCCGGTTGGCCGTGCCGGTGACCTTGTTGCGGTCGTCGGCGCAGACCGTGTAGGTCCCGAACGGCAGCCCGGGCTCGGGCAGGGTCCCGTCGGAGTTGACCCCGTCGAAGATGTAGCGGTCGACGCAGCCCGGGTCGGTCGGCGTCAGGATCACGTACGCCTCCTTGAGCGGCGCCGCGCTGTTCTGGTTCGGCCCGCGCGTGATCCGCAGGTTGAACGCGGGCTCGCGCACCTTCACCGCGCCGGTCCCGCCGCCGGCCACCTTGAGGAAGCCGGGGTACGTGTCGAAGTAGTCGGGCACCGCCGTGTCGGGCGACGCGCCCGCGCAGCTCCCGCTGTAGAACGTGTAGCCGTCCGGGAACGGGAACAGGCCGGTGGCCGTGATCGCGCTCTGCGCACCGGCGGGCTTGAAGACCCGGGTGCCGGTCGGGAGCGCCGTGTTCGCCGCGGTCAGCGCCGGCGACGTCGCGTTCTTCTTGCTGCCCTTGACCTCGGTGTCGAAGGTGACCGTGACCGAGGCGGCCTGCGCGTACTGGAGCGGCACCGTCTGCTTCGTGCCGGCGGTGACCTGCGCGGTCTTCGTCAGCGTCTGGTTGCCGCTGACGTCGACCCAGCCCGGCTGGCTGACGGTGACGTTGTAGGCGCCGGCGGCGATGTGGCCGAAGACCGCGCAGCCGAGCGCGTTCGTGGCGTCGACCTGGTTGACGGGGCCCGCGATGTTCACCGGCATGTTCGCGATCGGCGCGTCGAGCTCGTTCTTGAGCTGGACGGCGAGCGTGCCCTGGTTCGCGCCGAACGAGCCGACGCGCGGGGCCACGAGGCTCGTCATCGTCACCGGCTTCACGTTCTTCCCGACGACGCTCGAGCGCACGTCCGAGGTGATCCGGATGTAGTCGGCCTGCTTGCCGTCGGAGTCGCAGCTGAGCGCGGCGCCGGAAGCGTCGTGGACCCACTCGGCGTCGGACGTGATCTGGTAGTCGCTCTTGCCGACGGTGACGGTCCGGGTCGCCTTCGAGTAGCTCGCGAGCGTCGTGGCGGGCAGGGCGCGCAGCCGCTCCAGCTCCTGCTCCGCGAGACCGGCCGCGACGGTGCGGGAGCGGTTGACCGCGGTCGTGTGCGAGGCGGCGTCGAGCGACGCGAGCACCGCGAACAGCACGATCACCAGGATGACGGCGCTGATCAGCGTCTCGATGAGGGTCACGCCGTGTTCGGCGGAGAGCTCCGGCCGCAAGGGAACGGCCCGGGCGCGGGTGACGCCCTGCGCTCTGGAGAAGCGCATGTACCGCCTCATTTCGGCGCTTGGCACCGGGAAGTTGAGTGGTCTGGACGCTTTTGGACGGCGCGAGCGGCCAACCTGCGCCCGCCCGGCGCGTCAGTGGTGTGCGGCCACGGACCCGCCTCGTGGTTCGCGGGCGCTGTGCCCCCTCTGAAGGGAGTCGGGACACGGAGGCCGGGGAGGGGTCCCCGGCCTCCAGCGCCCCGTGGAACCCGCACCGGCCAGGGCATAAGCTCCCGTCGCATGGCGGAGCCGGCCTCAGCCCCCGCGCCACCGGACGCGCTCCGCGACCGCTACCGCGACGCGTTCCGCGCCTGGCTCGCGCGGCGCGACGAGCAGGAGCTCGGCACGGCGTACGCGCTCGGGCGCGAGGCCGTGAGCACCCAGGCGAGCCTGCTCGAGCTCGCCGAGGAGCACCACCGCTGCACGCAGGCCGCCGTGCGCGACGTCGACGACCCCGTCCGCCGCGCCGAGCTGCTCGAGGCGGCGGGGACGTTCTTCGGCGAGGCGCTGTCGGTCTTCGAGATCACCCACCGCGGCTATCACGAGGTGCAGGAGGTCGCGCGGCTCGAGCACGAGCACGTCACCCAGCTCCGGGCGCTCGCCGAGGCGTCGGTGAAGATCAACGCCGCGATGAGCACCGAGGAGGTGCTCCAGCTCACCGTCGAGGCCGCGCAGCGCGTGCTCGCCGCGCGCCGGGCCACGATCACCGGTCTCGCCGGCGACCCCTATGCCCGGGCGATCAGCGCCGCGGTGCCCGCGACGGGGCCGGTGCTCGAGCCCGACGGCGTCGCCGATCGGCGTGATGCTGCGCAGCGCCGGCCGCCCGCTCGGCGCGCTCGAGGTCTCCGACGACCCGGACCGTGCGTTCACGCCGCGCGACGAGGCGATCCTCGCGCAGCTCGGCCAGCTCGCCTCCGTCGCGATCGCGAAGTCGCAGGCCTACTCGCGCGAGCGCCACATCGCCCAGGTGCTGCAGCGCTCGCTGCTGCCGCCGGGCATCCCGGCGGTGCCCGGCCTCGCCGTCGCCGTGCGCTTCATCGCGGCCGGCGAGGGGATCGAGGTCGGCGGCGACTTCTACGACGTGTTCTCGCGCCGGCGACGGCCGGGTCGCCGCGCTGATCGGCGACGTCTGCGGCAAGGGGCCCGAGGCGGCGTCGGTCACCGCGCTCGCGCGCCACACGCTGCGCGCGGCGGCCGAGTACGAGGCGCGGCCGTCCGCCGTCCTCGCCCACCTGCACCGCGCGCTGAGCGAGGCGCGCGACGACGGCCGCTTCTGCACCGTCGCCTTCTGCGACCTCCAGCTGCACGCGGGCGGCGCCCGGGTGACGCTCTCCTGCGGCGGGCACCCGCTGCCGCTCGTGCTGCGCGCATCCGGCGCGGTCGAGCCGGTCGGCCGGCTCGGGACGCTGCTCGGCGCCGAGATCGAGCCGGTGCTGACCGACGTGACCGTCGAGCTCGCCCCCGGCGAGCTGATCGTCCTCTACACGGACGGCGTCACCGAGGTGCGGGCCGGGCGCGAGGAGCTGTTCGGCCACCGCGACCTCGCGGCGCTGCTCGGCCGCTGCGCCGGCGAGCACGCCGAGTCGGTCGCCGAGCACATCCAGGACGCGGTGCTCGCGGCCGCCGGACGGGCGGCCGCGCGACGACATCGCGATCGTGGTGCTCGGCCCGGCACCACGCGACGCCCGTTCCTGGCACACTCCCGGGCGCGCCACGACCTACGGAGGACACGGATGGCCGATAACGAGAGCGAGGAGGGCGTCCCGGCGCCCGACAACAGCGCCGTACTGCTCCGCGAGCTCGTCGCGCACCTGCGCGAGAACCGCACCGACCTGCGCGAGGAGTGGGCGCGGCGGATCACCGAGGCGCAGCTGCTCACGGCGCTGACGCCGGAGGAGATCTTCTCCGAGGCGACCTCGGTCTACGACAACTACGTCGAGGTGCTCGAGACCGGCTCGGTCGAGGCGCTCCAGGACTACGCCCGCAACCTGTCCGAGCGGATCATCCCGCGCGGGGTCGAGACCGACGAGGTGCTCGGCATCGTGCTGCTGCTCCGCGACGTGCTCGCCCGCTCGCTGTTCCTGCGCTATCCCGAGGACTTCAACCGCGTCCTCGACGTCTACGAGCCCGCCGCGAACCGGATCGCCAACACGGTGGCGATCAACTTCGTGCAGGAGCGCGAGCGCGTGATCCGCCAGCAGCAGGAGGCGATCCGCGAGCTCTCCACCCCGGTCCTCCAGGTCCGCGAGCGGCTGCTGATCCTCCCGATCATCGGCGTGCTCGACTCGCAACGCGCCCGCCAGCTCACCGAGCAGCTGCTGCGCGGGATCCGCGCGAACCGCGCGAAGGTCGTCGTGATCGACATCACCGGCGTCCCGACGATCGACTCGACGGTGGCGAACCACCTCGTCCAGACCGTCGAGGCCTCGCGCCTGATGGGCGCCAGCGTGATCATCACCGGGCTCTCGTCGGAGATCGCCCAGACGCTGGTGACCGTCGGCGTCGACCTCTCCAAGGTCAACGCGGTCGGCGATCTCCAGGGCGGCATCGAGGAGGCCGAGCGGCTGCTCGGCTACGAGGTGACCAGCGGGATCGAGGCGTCGCAGGTCGAGGTCCGCTGACGCGCGCGGGATGGCCGTCCCGATCCTCAAGCAGGGGCCGTTCCTGATCGCGTCGATCCAGGCCGCCCTGACCGACACCGACGTGCTGCGGCTGCAGGACGACGTGATGGTGCAGGTCGGGCGCTACCGCTCGCGCGGGATCGTCGTCGACGTCACCGCGCTCGACGTCATGGACTCGTTCGTCTCGCGCTCGCTGCGCAGCATCGCCCACATGACGCGGCTGCGCGGCGCCCAGACGGTGATCGTCGGGATCCAGCCCGAGGTCGCCTTCGCGATGGTCCAGCTCGGGATGAACTTCGAGGACGTGCACACCGCCCTCGACCTCGAGGAGGGCCTCGCCTTCCTCCAGCAGCAGCTCGACGGGGAGCCGGACGCCGGTGGTGGATGAGATCCGGGTCGCGATCCGCACGGACGCGGACGTCGTCACGGCCCGGCAGGAGGCGCGGACGCTGGGCGCCTCGCTCGGGTTCGGCAGCACGGACCTGACGCTGCTGGCGACGGCGATCTCCGAGATCGCCCGCAACATCACCACCTACGCGGGCGAGGGCGAGGTCACGCTGCGGGTGGTGGAGCGCCCGGGCAGCCACGGCGTCGAGGTCGTGGCCAGCGACGCGGGGCCGGGGATCGAGGACGTCGAACGGGCGATGCAGGACGGCTACACGACGGGCAACGGCCTCGGCCTCGGGCTTCCGGGCACGCGCCGCCTCGTCGACGACTTCCAGCTCGAGACGACGCCGGGCGTGGGCACCACGATCCGGCTCGTCAAGTGGACCCGTGCCTGACCGCCACGATCCGTCCTGGCCCGCCGAGCTCGAGCTCGGGATCGCCGAGCGGCCGCTGCCCGGCCAGGCGCGCTCGGGCGACCGCGCGGTGCTCGCCGAGTTCGCCGGCGGCGCGCTCGTCGCCGCGATCGACGGGCTCGGGCACGGCGAGAAGGCGGCCGACGCCGCGGCGATCGCCGCCGACGTGCTGGCCGAGCGCCGCGACGACGAGCCCGAGGACCTGATCGAGGCCTGCCACGCCGCGCTGCGGCTGACGCGCGGCGTGGTGATGACGCTGGCCTGGTTCGACCTCGCCGGCGGCCGGATGAGCTGGACCGGGGTCGGCAACGTCGAGGGCCGGCTCGTCCACGCGGCCGCAGGCCCGTAGCGCGCCGACCGAGGGCGCGTTCACCCGTGGCGGCGTCGTCGGCTACAACCTGCCCTCCGTCCGGGTCACGAGCGCGGCGCTCGAGCCGGGCGACCTGCTCGTGCTGGCGACCGACGGCGTCGGCTCGGGCTTCGCCGAGGCGCTCGCGCCCGGCGGCGGCGCGCAGCAGATCGCCGACCGGATCCTCGCCGAGCACGGCAAGCCGGCGGACGACGCGCTGGTCGTCGTCGTGCGGTACCGCCCGGGGGTATGAAGGGGTGGAAGGCCGCTCTACACTGGAAGGACCATGAAGACCGACATCCATCCCGAGTACGTCGAGGCCCACGTGCGCTGCACGTGCGGCAACGAGTTCACGACGCGCTCGACCACGCCCGAGATCCGCGTGGAGATCTGCTCCAACTGCCACCCGTTCTACACCGGCCGTCAGAAGCTGGTCGACACGGGCGGCCGCGTGGAGCGCTTCAAGCGCCGCGCTGCCAAGCGCCAGAAGTAGACCCCTCCGGGCATGATCGAGTCGCTCGTCGAGCAGATCGAGGCTCGCCATGCCGACGTGCAGGCGCAGATGGCGGATCCCGAGGTGATCGGGGACCGCCATCGCTTCGCCGAGGCAGGCCGCCTCTTCAACCAGCTCGCCCCCGCCGCGAAGCTCGCGGAGGAGTGGCGGCGTGCGCAGGACGACGCCGCGGGCGCGCAGGAGCTGCTGGCCGAGGCCGACGATGCCGAGCTGCGCGAGCTGCTCGAGTCGGCCCGTGCCCGCAGCGCCGAGCTGGAGGAGGAGATCCGGCTGGCGATGGTCGAGCGCGACCCGGCCGACGACAAGAACGTGATCGTCGAGATCCGCGGCGGCGCCGGCGGCGAGGAGGCGGGCCTGTGGGCCGGCGACCTCTACCGCATGTTCACCCGCTACGCCGAGCGGCGCGGGTTCAAGACCGAGACGCTGGCCGCGTCCGACGGCTCCTACACCTTCGAGGTCCGCGGCGACGGCGCCTACTCCGTCTTCAAGTTCGAGGGCGGGACGCACCGCGTCCAGCGCGTGCCCGAGACCGAGTCGCAGGGGCGGATCCACACGTCGACGGCGACCGTCGCCGTGCTGCCCGAGGCCGAGGAGGTCGACATCCAGGTCGACCCGAACGACCTCGAGATCGACGTCTACCGCTCCTCGGGGCCGGGCGGGCAGTCGGTCAACACGACCGACTCCGCCGTGCGGATCACCCACAAGCCGACCGGCATCGTGGTCTCGATGCAGGACGAGAAGTCGCAGCTCCAGAACCGCGAGCGCGCGATGAAGGTCCTCCGCGCGCGGCTCTACGAGGCCAAGCTCGCCGAGCAGCAGGCCGAGCTCGCCGCCGCGCGCTCGGCGCAGGTCGGCACCGGCGAGCGGGCGGAGAAGATCCGCACCTACAACTTCCCCGAGCGCCGGGTCACCGACCACCGGATCAAGCTCACGGTCCACAACCTCGACCAGCTGCTCGCCGGGGAGCTCGACGACATGACCGCCGCGCTCCAGGACGACGAGAAGCGCCGCCGGCTCGATGCCGCAGCCGCCTGAGCACGACTGGCGCCGGGCCGCGCGGCTGCGCTTCGCGCTCGCCGGTGCGCTGTTCGTGATCGGCGCGCTGCTGGCCGCCGTCGGCGACGGCTGGGTCGACATCGCCGGCGTGGTGGTCGGCGGCGTCGGGGCGACCCTCGCGGTCGTCTTCGTGTTCCTCGAGGTCGGGCTGAGCGAGGACCGCGAGCGCGCACGCGAGGAACGGCAGCGCCCGCAGGCGTAGGCTAGGCGCGCGATGCGCCGCCCGCTCGCCCAGACGTCGGTCCGCGATGCGCTCGACTCGGCCGTGATCGCGCTCGAGGCCTCGGGTGTCGAGACGCCGCGGCTCGACGCCGAGCTGCTGCTCGCGGCGGCGATGGGCGTCGACCGCGCGGTGATCGTCGCCGACCCGGGGCGGCTGCTCGAGCCGGTCGCGGCGCGGCTGTTCATGGACTTCGCGGCCCGCCGGCGCGATCGCGAGCCGGTCGCCTACATCCTCGGCTGCAAGGGCTTCCGCTCGATCATGCTCGGGGTCGACCCGCGCGTGCTGATCCCGCGGCCCGAGACCGAGCACCTCGTCGAGGCGGTGCTCGGGCTGCCGTCGGGCGCGCGCGTGTGCGACGTCGGCACGGGCTCCGGCGCGATCGCGCTCGCGCTCAAGACCGAGCGGCCCGACCTCGACGTCGTCGCCACCGACGCGTCGGCGGACGCGCTGGACGTCGCGCGCGAGAACGCCGCGCGGCTGCGAGCTCGACGTGGACTTCCACCTCGGCGACCTGCTCGCCGACGTCGGCGGCGCGCTCGACGCGGTCGTCTCGAACCCGCCGTACGTCGAGGACGGCGCGCGGCTCGCGCCCGAGATCGTCGGGTTCGAGCCCGCGCTCGCGCTGCGCGCGGGCCCGGAGGGCCTCGAGGTGATCCGCCGGCTCGTGCCCGCCGTGGGGGCGACCGACGCGCGGCTCGTCGCGCTCGAGATCGGGTCGACGCAGGCGGACGCGGTCAGCGCGCTGATGCGCGCGTCGGGCTTCCCGGACGTGCACGTCGAGCAGGATCTCGCCGGCCTCGACCGCGTCGTGGTCGGGCGCCGCCCGTGACGGGGCCCGGCGGCGCGGACGCGGGCGCGCGCCTGACGCGCACGCTCGCCGCCGGCGGCGTCGCGGTCTTCCCCGCCGACACGGTCTACGGCCTCGCCTGCGACCCCGGATCCGCGGAGGCGGTCGCGCGGCTGTACGCGCTCAAGGGCAGGCCGCCGGACAAGCCGGCCGCCGTCATGTTCTTCGACCGCGCCGCCGCGCTGGCGGCGCTGCCCGAGCTCCCGCCGCGCACCCGCGCGGCGGCGGAGCGGCTGCTGCCGGGCGGCGTGACGCTGCTGCTCGCCCAACCCGCGCGGCCGCTGGCCGCTCGCGTGCGGCCCGGATCCGGCGACGCTCGGGCTCCGCGTCCCCGACGTCCCGCTGCTGCGCGGCGTCGTCCGTGCCCGTCCTGCAGAGCTCGGCGAACCGCTCCGGCGGCGCCGACGCGCGCCGGCTGGCCGACGTGCCCGCCGGCATCCGCGACGGCGCCGACCTCGTGCTCGACGGCGGCGAGCTGCCGGGCACGCCGTCGACCGTGATCGACCTGCGCGCGTACGAGGCGGAAGGCACCTGGACGCTGCCCCGGACCGGCGCCGTGGACGCCCGGGCGGTTGCTACGGTCCTCGGATCATGACCGAGCTCTCCGCCGACTACTTCGATCGCCCGCTTGCCGACGTCGACCCGGAGGTCGCCGAGGCGATCGGTCACGAGATCGAGCGCCAGCAGCGCACGCTCGAGATGATCGCGTCCGAGAACTTCGTGCCGCAGGCGATCCTGGAGACCCAGGGCAGCGTGCTCACGAACAAGTACGCCGAGGGCTATCCCGGCAAGCGCTACTACGGCGGCTGCGAGTACGTCGACGTGATCGAGCAGCTCGCGATCGACCGCGCGAAGGCGCTGTTCGGGGCCGAGCACGCGAACGTCCAGCCGCATGCCGGTGCGCAGGCGAACGCCGCCGTCTACCACGCCCTGCTCGAGCCCGGCGACACGATCATGGGGCTCGCGCTGGCGCATGGCGGCCATCTCAGCCACGGCATGAAGATCAACGTGTCCGGGCGGCTGTACGACATCGCGCCGTACGAGGTCTCGCCGGACACCTACCTGATCGACATGGACGAGGTCGAGCGGATCGCGAAGGAGCGGCGCCCGAAGCTGCTGCTCGCCGGCTGGTCGGCCTATCCGCGGGTGCTCGACTTCGAGCGCTTCCGGGCGATCGCCGACGAGGTCGGCGCCTACCTGATGGTCGACATGGCCCACTTCGCCGGGCTCGTCGCCGCCGGGGCGCACCCGAATCCCGTGCCGTACGCCGACGTCGTCACGAGCACCGTCCACAAGACGCTGGGCGGCGCGCGCGGCGGCCTGATCCTCTGCCGCGAGGAGTACACGAAGAAGGTCAACTCGGCCGTCTTCCCCGGCCAGCAGGGCGGCCCGCTCGAGCACGTGATCGCGGGCAAGGCCGTCGCCTTCAGGATCGCCGCCACCGACACGTTCCGCGAGCGCCAGGAGCGCACCGTCGAGGGCGCCAGGGCGGTCGCCGCCGAGCTGCTCGAGGCCGGCGCCGGCGTGAACGTGCTGACCGGCGGGACCGACGTCCACCTCGTGCTCGTCGACCTGCGCGACTCCGAGCTCGACGGGATGCAGGCCGAGGACCGGCTGCACGCGATCGGGATCACCGTGAACCGCAACGCGGTGCCGTTCGACCCGCGGCCGCCGGCGGTCTCGTCCGGCCTCCGGGTCGGCGCCTCCGCGCTCGCCACGCGCGGCCTCCAGGCCGACGACTACACCGAGATCGGGCGGATCATCGCCACCGCGCTGCAGCCCGGGTTCGACGCCGCGAAGGCGGAGCTGGCGGAGCGCGTCACGGCGATCGCCGACCGCTATCCGCTGTACGCCCAGCTGGGCGCTCCCGCCGCGGTCTAGGCGCACGCCACTGGGCGCGCGCCGCGCGTCCTGCGATCCTCTGGGCTCGTGAAGGACGACGCCCTGCTCGGGTTCCTCGTCGCGCTGGTCGTGGCCGCGCTGCTCACGCCGCTCGTGGCCAGGTTCGCGCGCCGCGTCGGCGCGGTCGATGCGATGACCGAGCGCGGCCTCGCGCGCGACGCCACGCCGCTGCTCGGCGGCCTGGCGATCTTCGGCGCCGTGATCGCGGCGGCGCTGCTGTTCGTCCCGCTCACGACGCCGATCAAGGGCATCCTCGGCGGCGCGGCGCTGATCACCGCGGTCGGGGCGATCGACGACTGGCGCGCGCTCGGCGCCGGGCCGAAGCTCGCCGGTCAGATCGCGGCGGCGCTGATCCTCGTCCTCTCCGGCGTGACGATGGACATCGTCACGCTGCCGTTCGTCGGGCGCGTCGAGTTCAACGAGGCGGGCGACGTGCTCACGCTGATCGGGCTCGTCGGGCTGATGAACATCGTCAACTTCTCCGACGGGATCGACGGGCTCGCCGCCGGCGTGTGCGCGATCTCCGCCGGCGCGTTCGCGATCATCGCCTTCGACCTCGGCAAGGACGCCGCCGGGGTGCTCGCCGCGATCACGACGGGCGCGGCGGTCGGCTTCCTCGTCCACAACTTCCACCCCGCGGCGGTCTTCATGGGCGACTGCGGCGCGCTGCTGCTCGGGTTGCTGCTCGGCGGCGTGATCGTCGAGGGGTCGCTGAAGACGAACGCCGTGATCGCGCTGATCGTGCCGCTGGTGGTCCTGGCCGTGCCGTTCCTCGACACCGGCTTCGTCGTCGCGAAGCGGATCAAGTACGGCCGGCCCGTGTACCGCGCGGACACGAACCACTTCCACCACCGGCTCAACCGGCTCGGGTTCTCGCAGCGGCGGACCGTCCTCTACCTGTACGCGTGGACGTTCACGATGGCGGGGCTCGCGGTCGCGCTGCGCTTCATCCCGTACTCGGACGACGGCGGCCATCTGCACGTCGGCTGGACGCTGCTGATGGGCGTGTGCTTCGTCGTCGCGATCGCCGCCTCGGTGTACCTGGTCGTGGTGCTGGAGATCCTGAAGCTGCGCCGCGTGCGCGCCTGGCAGCTGCGCCGCCAGGACCCGGAGACGTCCGAGCACGAGATCGACAGCGAGGTCCAGCGCGAGCTGGAGACCGGCGAGTTCCGGGAGCTCGACCCGCACTCCTGAGCATTCGCGCCGGACGGATTCGAACCCGGATCCGCTTGCTTTGCTCGCGGATCGGCTGGTACCTTGCTACGACCGCACCGAGACCGCGACCGTAGTAGGAGGTGAGCAGATACCCATGACGACCATTACGTGCCACATGACCGGGAACCCCACCTGGTCCGCGCGTTTCGCCGTTCGTGACGGCCTGCTCGCCCTCCCGCGCGTCTCTCGTTAGCCGTTCCGGCTGACATCCCCGAGTAGCGCTTCGGGCTTCCGGGCCGCCCGCGTTCGCCGTTGCCGGCGGTCGCGCTCCCAGCCGTCTTCGCCGACGGCGTTCGCGGGCGGCGCTCATCAATCACATACCCTCTCCACTCAAGGAGTCTGAGCAATGCATTCCAACCTGCATTTCGAGCTGTACCGTGCCGAGTCTGCTGACCGCATCCGGCACGCGCAGAGCGTCGCCTCACGGCGCCGCCGTCAGCACCCACCGCCCTGGCGCCAAGCCGTCGCCCGCGAGGTCGCGCGGCTGGCCCGCCGGCTCGATGCCGAGTCGGCACGCAAGGCGGTGGCGTAGTCCCCGCGCACGGCCCGCCCGCTTCCCCCGGAGCGGGCCGTGCACTCTCCCGGCCGGTTCGCACACGCCGGCGCCGCCGCTCCCCACGGCGGCGCCGGCCGGCCGTCCTCCCCGTTCGCCTCGCTCTCTCGACACGTCGTGGCGCTCCGTCGATTAGGCTTTCGCCTGCCAGGCAAGCCGCTCGTTCCTCGCGCTTGCCTTCGGCGACGTTACGTATGGACATCGCCCGACTCGAGCAACGCGAGCCGTTCATCACCCTCGACGGCTCCGAGATCCGCGAGCTGGCCGGGATCCCCACCGGCAACGCGGCCAACCAGTCCCTCGCGCAGGCGACCGTGCCGCCCGGCGCCGAGACCGAGGCCCACTATCACCGCGTCTCCGAGGAGATCTACCTCTTCACGTCCGGCGAGGGCCGGATGCGGATGGCCGGCGAGGAGGCGGCGGTCCGCGCGGGCGACATGGTGGTGATCCCGCCGGGCACCGAGCACCAGCTCGTCAACGACGGCTCCGCGCCGCTCGTCCTGCTCTGCTGCTGCTCGCCGGCGTACTCGAACGAGGACACCTTCCTCACCTAACGGACCGCGCGATGCTCCCTACTCGCCGTAGTTGGGTAGGGGGCGTCCATGACCACCGCAAGCGCGACCGCCGGAGCTCCCGCGCGGGACGCCACCCCGCTCAAGCCCGCGATCACGCGGACGATGCTCACCGTCTTCGTGATCGGCGACGTGCTGGGCGCCGGCATCTACGCGCTCGTGGGCGAGGTGGCGGGCAAGGTCGGCGGCGCCGTGTGGACGTCGTTCCTCGCCGCCGGCATCCTCGCGGCGTTCACCGCGACGGCCTACGCGGAGCTCGTGACGAAGTACCCGCAGGCGGCCGGCGCCGCGCTCTACACCCAGAAGGCGTTCAAGCGGCCGTTCCTCACCTTCCTCGTCGCGTTCGCCGTCATGTGCTCCGGCGTCGCGTCGGCGGCGACGCTCGCGACGGCGTTCGGCGGCGACTACCTGTCGGAGTTCGTGACGCTGCCGAACGTCCTCGTCGGCGCGCTGTTCATCGGCGTGCTGTCGCTGATCAACTTCCGCGGGATCAAGGAGTCGGTCACGCTCAACCTCGGGCTCACCGCGATCGAGCTGACCGGGCTGCTGCTCGTCACCGCGATCGGGCTCGCGTTCCTGCTCGACGGCGGCGGCGATCCCGGGCGCGCGCTCGAGTTCAAGGCCGGCGAGGCGGTGCCGCTCGCGATCCTCTCCGGCGCCTCGCTCGCGTTCTTCGCGCTGATCGGCTTCGAGGACTCGGTCAACGTGGCCGAGGAGACGAAGGAGCCGAGCCGGATCTTCCCGCCCGCGCTGTTCATCGGGCTCGGGATCGCGCTGGCCGTGTACATCCTCGTCACGCTGATCGCCGGCATGGCGGTCCCGGTCGACACGCTCTCGGAGTCCGACGGCCCGCTCCTCGAGGTCGTCCAGCTCGGGCCGCTCGCGATCAACACGAAGGTCTTCTCGGCGATCGCGCTGTTCGCGCTCACGAACGGCGCGCTGATCAACATGATCATGGCCTCGCGCCTGATCTACGGGATGGCGTCGCAGGGGATCGTCCCGAGCGCGCTGGGGCGCGTGCACCGGACGACCCGCACGCCGTGGATCGCGATCATCTTCGTCGCCGTGCTCGCCTTCCTCCTGGTCGTCGTGGGCGACCTCGAGACGCTCGCGGACACGACGGTCCTGCTGCTGCTGTTCGTGTTCGTCGGGGTCAACGTCGCCGTGCTCGTCCTGCGCCGCGACCCGGTGGACCACGACCACTGGCGCGCGCCGACGGTCCTCCCGATCCTGGGCGCGATCGCCTGCGCCGGGCTGATCGTCCAGAAGGCCGTCGAGGAGCCGAAGGACCTGCTCCTCGGGGCGGCCCTGATCGCGCTCGGCGTCGTGCTGTGGGTGATCACCCGGGCGATCGCGGGGCCGGCCGAGCCGATCGACCCCGCGCGCCTCGTGGACTAGCCGGCCTCGAGCGTCGCGTCGAGCGTGATCTCGGGCACGGCGCCGAGCGCCAGCGAGATCGGGCAGCCCGCCTTGGCGGCCTGGGCGGTCTCCTGGAACGCGGCGTCGTCGATCCCGGGCACGCGGCCGACCGTCACGAGGTCGATCTTCTTGATCGCGAAGCCCTCGCCCTCCTTGAGGAGCTGCACCCTGGCCTCGGTCCGGATCGAGTCGGGCGGGTTGCCGCCCTGGCCGAGGGCGAGCGAGAGCGCCATCGAGAAGCAGCTCGCGTGCGCCGCGGCGACGAGCTCCTCGGGGTTGGTGCCGCCGGCTGTCGCCGAACCGCGACCCGGCCGAGTAGTCGCCGCCGAGCTTGCCCGAGGCGCCCTCGAAGCTGCCGCCCCCGCTCTCGAAATCGCCCTTCCACTCCGCCGTCGCGTTCCTGAACGCCATCGGTCTGCCTCCCTGGTTGCCTGGCCCGGATCGTCGCACTCGAAAGCGGTGTCGTCCGCGTGACGTACAATGACGTCATGGCGACGACAACGGTGCTCGACCTGGCCGATCCGGCGGCCGCGGCGGCCGCGATCGATGCGCTCAACGACGAGCTGGCGGCCGTGCCCGCGCTGCGCGCCGGCATGGGGGAGGCGGTGGCCGGCGTGGCGAGCGCGGTGCGCGCCACGCCGCTCGACCGCTGGACCGCCGCCGACCCCTACCTCGCGCTGCTCGTCCACCGCGCGGTGCTCGACGCGCGCGCGGCGGCCGACGACGGCGAGCGCGACGCGCTGCGGATCGCGCTCGAGCGGCTGAGCCACGCGCTCGCGGCGCTCGCCGAGGCCGAGGCGGTCGGCGACGCGCGCACGCCGAAGGAGCTCGCGCGCTGGCTCGCCGACACGCTCGAGGTCCCGCAGCGCGACCTCGCGGCGCTGCTCGGGATCGACCTGCGCCGGTTCCAGCGCTGGATCTCCGCGCGCGAGCGGACGCAGCCGGAGGGCGAGGAGGCGCGCCGCGTGCGGGCCGTCGCGCGGATCGCCGCGCAGCTCCGCCACGCCTTCACGCCCGCGGGCGTGCTCGCGTGGTTCGACTGGCCGCGGCCCGAGCTCGCGCGGCGCGACGCCGCGCGAGCTGCTCGGCGACCCGGTCCGGCTGCCCGAGCTCGTGCTCGCCGCCGGCGCGACGCGGAGCACGTCCTTCGCGTGACGGCGGCGCCGGTCACCGCGTTCCGGCTCGCATCGTGGCGGCGGCCGCTCCGGACCGAGCCGAGCCGCGTCGCCGGGCGCTTCCACCGCGCCACCGAGGAGGTCCCGACCCAGTACCTCTGCCTGCACCCGCTCGGGCCGTGGGCGGAGTTCCTGCGCGCGAGCGACCTGCGCACGCCCGAGCAGCTCGCGCTCGTGCGGCACCGGACGTGGGCGCTGCGGCTGGCGCTCGACGGCCTGCCGCGGATCGGCTTCGCCGAGGCGGCCGGCGCACGGGCTGCGGCCGGGCGACCTCGTCTCGGACGACCTGCGCGCGTGCCACCGGCTCGCCGACCGGCTCCGGGCCGCGGGCGCGCCGGGCGCGATCGTCCCGAGCGCGGCGCTGCCGGGAACGGACAACGTCGTCCTGTTCGGCGAGCGCGCGGCGTCGCCCTACCTCGTCGACCCGCTCGGGGCCGTCGACGTCCCGGCCTCGCCGACCGCGGAGGCCGGCCGGCCCCCGCGCGGCGTGCTCGAGCGGGTCCGGCGGCGGGGCGCTCCGCACGCCGCGCTCGAGGCCTGGCGCGCCGGCGAGCCGTTCCGGTTCCGCGAGCCGAGCTGGGCGCTCCCGTAGCGCCTCTCGCGCGGCGACCGCGCGACAGGGGAGGATGTGCCGTCCATGCGAACCCTCCGGGTGCTCATCGCGATCGGCATCGGCGTCGCCCTCGCCGACGCCTCGATCGTCACGCTCGCGCTGCCCGAGCTGCTGATCGACCTCGACACGGGCGTCGAGGGCGTCGCCGCGGTGATCGGCGTCTACACGCTCGCGCTGGCGCTCGCCCTGCCGCTCGCGGCGCTCGCGCGCCGCGCCGTGTCCGATCCGGTGCTCTGCGCGATCGGCTTCGCGGTCTTCGCGGTCGCGGGCGGGTTCTGCGCGGCCGCGGACACGCTCACCTCGATGCTCGTCTTCCGCACGCTGCAGGCGCTCGGCGCGGCGGCGGCGCTCGTCGGCGGCTTCGCGCTGCTGCGCGGCGGCCGGCTGTGGATCGCCGCCGCCGTCTTCGGCACCGCGGTCGGCCCGGCGCTCGGCGGCGCGCTGACGCAGGTGTTCGACTGGCGCGCGATCTTCGAGTTCCAGGTCCCGGTCGGGCTCGTCGCGGCGGCGGCCGCCGCGGCCTGGGCGGCGGTCCCGCGCCTCGCGGCGACCGCGACGCCGCGGCGGGGCCCGAGCCCGCGCCCGCGGCGACCGCGCCGGCGGAGACGCGCCCGCGGAGGCGCGCTCTGGGCCGGCGAGGCGGCCGCCGCCGCCGAGGCGGAGGTCGCCCGCGAGGAGGAGGCGCGCGCCACGCGCGCGGACGCCGCCGTCGTCTTCGGCCGCCCCGGGGCGTGGGTCGCGCTCGCCGCGCTCTCGGCCGCGCTCACCGGCGTGCTGTTCCTGCTCGTGCTGCTGCTCGTCTCCGGCTGGTCGCTCGACCCGCTCACGGCCGCGCTCGCGGTCTCGGTGCTCCCCGTGGCGGCGGTCGCCGGCGAGCGGATCCCCGGCGCCGCGGCGACCCGCGCGAGCGCCGGCTGCGCGCTCGTCGGCGGCGGCGTGCTCGCGCTCGCGTGGCTGCCGGACGCGCAGGTCGCCTGGATCATCCTGCCGCAGATCCTCGCCGGCGCCGGCATGGGCATGGCGCTGCCCGCGCTGGCGGGCGAGCTGCTGCCCGGAGAAGACGGCGGGGCAGGCGGCCCGGCTGCTCTCGTTCCGCCACGCGGGCATCACGATCGCGCTGCTGATCCTCGCCCCGATCGCCGCCGGCCAGCTCGACTCGACCGTCAGCGACGTCCGCGAGAAGGGCGCCGCGCTGGTGCTCGACGCGCGGCTCCCGCCGCTCGACAAGATCGAGATGGCGGGCCCGCTCGTCGCCGACCTGGACCCGACCGACGCGCGCGACGGGCTCGAGCGCGCGCTCCAGGGCCAGGCGCACCGCTTCGCCGACGACCCCGAGGACAAGGCGGAGTTCGCGAAGCTGACCGAGCGCGCCGACGACGTGCTCGTCGGCGGCGATCGACGACGCGTTCTCGACCGCCTTCCTGATCACCGGGGCGCTGGCCCTGCTCGGCGCCGTCGCGGTGCTCCCGCGGCGCCCGCGCGCGCTCGCCGTCACCGGCGCGGTCGCGGCCGCCGCGCTCGCGCTGCCGGTCTTCCACGCGATCGTGCAGCCGCAGGTCGAGCCGGAGCCGGTGGTGATCGCGGACCCGTGCAAGGACCGCGCGCTGCCCGACACCGGCGGGATCACCGGCTTCCTCCAGGACCGCGCGCTCGAGCTGCTCGACGGCGCCGCGTGCCGCTTCGGCTCCTCGCGCGAGGAGCTCGTCCTCGCGCTGGCCGACGAGCGCGACGCCCGCGCCTACCAGGCGAAGTACGGCGTCGATCCGCGCTCGACGCGCGGCATCCTCGAGGGCGTCGGCATCAACCTGCCCTGAGCTCCCAGCGCAGCGGCACCCACGGCGCCGCCGCGAGCGCCGCCCGCGCGGCGCCGGCGTCCGTGAAGCGCGACCCGCGAGGCGGCGCGCCTCGCAGCCGACGACCACCCGCTCGGCCGCGAACGGCCACGGCGCGACCGTCCAGCGCTCGGTCGCCGTCCCCGGCGGCACCGCGTGGTCGTCGCGCGCCGCCCCGCCGCTCCCGCCCTCGGCGGCGGGCGCGACCGCGATCGGCGCGCCCAGCTCCTCGAGCGTGGTGCGCCCGGCCGTGGCAGAGCGCGAGCGAGAACCGGTCGAGCGCCAGCAGCAGCCGCCGGTTGCGGTCGACCTCGGCGGCGTCGAGCCCGGCGGACAGCGACGCCTGGAGCGCGTGCTCGCCCGCGACGTACGTCGCGGATCGCCGCAGCGACGTGCGTCCGGGTACGCGTCCGGGTCGATCCGCTCGTAGAGCGAGGTCCCGTGCAGCGACACCAGCAGGGCGGCGTAGCGCGACTGCGCGAGCAGCCGCCGCGCGGCGCCGCGCCAGATCGCCACGTGCTCCGCGCGCGGGTAGGCGAGGAAGCTGCGCGGCAGCCCGTCGTCGTCGAGCAGCGGCGCGAGGTCCGCATCCGCCCAGCCGACGTCGTGCTGCTCGGCGGCGAGGCAGAACGGCTCGCGCGGCGCCGGCGCGGGGAACGCCGTGTTCCCCCACGCGCGCGCGAGCTGCCCGGAGACCCACGCATGGGCGGGCTGGCCGACGACCAGGTCTTCGCCGCGCCTCAACATCGCACTGGCTAGATTGCCTCCCGTGTCACGGAGCCAGCGTCTCACGTTCCTCGGGATCGCCGCCCTGATCGCCGTCGTGGCGATCGTCGTGCTGCTCGTGGCCGGCGGCGGGAGCGACGACGAGCAGGAGGCCGCCGCGACGCCCACCGCCACCGCCACCGCGACCGCGGCGCCCGGCGCCGACGCGACCGAGACGCCGACCCCGACCCCGACCCCGACGGCGACGCCCAAGCCGCAGCCGCCGCTGCTGCAGGCCGGCAAGGTCACCGAGATCGAGGTCAAGGAGGGGCAGACGGTGCGCTTCCGCGTCACCGCCGACGAGGACGAGGAGATCCACGTCCACGGCTACGACATCGAGGAGGAGGTCCCGGCGGGCGAGACGATCAACGTCTCGTTCCCGGCCACCATCACCGGCATCTTCGAGATCGAGTTCCACCACAGCGAGGAGCAGATCGGCTCGCTGCGGGTCGATCCGGACTGACCGGACGACGCTCCGTAGTAGTCCGGCAGCGGACTCTTGAGGCGCCATTTGGACTCGTGCGCTAGAGGCGGGTCGCACAATGTTGTTACAAAGTCCCGGGCGTCGCTAGACTGCGCGCCCCTGCGCGGCCCGGCCATCTGTCCTAGAGTCCGCGGCGCACCGGGCACGCGGAGCGTGCCCGCCAGGCAGGCCCAGCCTTCCCATGTCCGAACCCATGCCCAACGCCGTGAGCACCGCCGACCCCCTCGCGCCCCTGCGCTACCTGGACGTCGTGCTCGTCGTGCTGGCCGCGCCGTTCGTGATCCTGCTCGGCGGCCCGGTGCTCGGCTACGTCGTCGGCGCCGGCGTCTGGATCGCCCAGCGCCTGCTCGAGGCGTGGCTCGACGGCGTCGCCCGCCGCTCGGATCCGCGGCGCGCCGTCGGCATCAAGGTGAGCTCGATGATCGGCCGCGTCTGGCTGATCGGGATCGGCGTCCTCGCGGTAGGCCTGGGCGCCGAACGGGAAGACGGGTTCACCGCCGCGGTCGTCTGCCTCGCCGCGTACACCGTCCACCTGGCCACGTCCCTGCTGCTCCGTCCGTTGGAGAGGAACCCCCGCCACCCATGAGCACCGGCAAGCGCATCGCCCTCGTCGTGGGCGGCATCTACCTCTTCCTGATCGTCCTGACGATCGGGATCTTCGGGTGGTCGCGACTCGACAACGAGGGGTTCAAGCCGCAGAACGAGTTCAAGCTCGACGACTGGGTCGACCTCGGCCCCTTCAGCATCAACAAGGCGGTCCTCTACCTCGTCCTCGCGACGCTCCTGACGATCGGCTCGATGCTGTGGATCTCGAAGCGGATGAAGGCGCGCCCGAACCGCGTCCAGACCGCCGTCGAGTGGCTCTACACCGCCATGCGGGACAACATCACCGGCGGGAACATGGACGACAAGATGGCCCGCAAGTGGTTCCCGTTCATCGGCACGCTGTTCCTGTTCATCTGGTTCTCGAACCTGATCGGCTACATCCCGCTGCCGACGAACACGGAGCACATGGTCGACGTGTTCGGCGTCGAGATCCCCAGCTTCGCGCTCTACGCCGCGACCGCCAACCTCTCGATCCCGCTCGCGCTCGCGCTCGTGGTGTTCATCGCCTACAACGTCGAGGGCATCCGGGCCAAGGGCGTCGGCGGCTACCTGAAGAGCCTGATCCCCGCGGGGATCAGCGGCTTCGCCGTCGTCCCGATCTTCGCGCTCGAGGTGCTCTCGAACTTCATGCGCCTGATCTCGCTCTCCGTTCGTCTCTTCGCCAACATCCTCGCCGGCCACCTGATCATCCTGTTCATGACGGGCGGGCTGGCGGTGCTGCTGGGGATCGAGGCGCTCGGCGTCGTGATCATCCCGTTCGGCATCGCGATCTTCCTCTTCGAGGTCGGCCTCGTCGCGACGCTGCAGGCGTTCATCTTCGCCACCCTGACTGCCATCTACCTCGGCGGCGCGGTCGCCGAGTCCCACTAGCCCAAAAGGAGTCCCCTCAGTGCTCGCAACGTTCCTCACCTTCATCTTCGCCGCCGCCGAGGATGGCGCGGACGCGGGCAAGGCGATCGCCCTCGGCGTGGGCGGCGGCCTCGGTGCCGTGGGCGCCGGCGTCGGCATCGGCATCATCTTCGGCAAGGTGATCGAGTCCGTCACGCGCCAGCCCGAGATGCGCGACGAGATCACCGGCATCCAGTGGCTCGGCTTCGCACTGACCGAGGCGTGCTTCTTCTACGGCCTCGTCGCGGGCCTGATCGCGTTCTTCCTCTAGGAGACCGATGCTCGCGACCGTGACAGGCACGCTCGTCTTCGCCACCGAGGCCGGTGGCGAGGATTCGGGGGGCAGCTTCCTCGTCAGCCCGGGCATCGGGCTGATGGTGTGGACGCTCGTCCTCTTCGGGGTGTGCCTCTACATCCTCAAGAAGCTCGCGTTCCCGCGGATCGCGGAGGCGCTCGACCGGCGCCAGAAGGCGATCGAGGACTCGATCGACACCGCCGAGAAGACGCGCAAGGAGGCCGACGAGCTGCTGGCGGAGTACCGCGAGCGCCTCACCGCCGCGCGCCAGCAGGCCGACGACATCGTCGCCCGCGCGCGCAAGGCCGGCGAGCAGGTCGAGGCCGACCTCGCCACGCAGGGGCGCGAGCGCCGCGAGGAGCTGCTCCAGCAGGCCCGCCGCGACATCGAGACGGAGACCCGGCGCGCGATCCAGGAGATCCGCACCGAGGTGGCCGACCTGACGATCATGGCGACCGAGAAGGTGACGCGGAAGACGCTCACCGGCGAGGACCAGCGCCGGCTCGTCGAGGAGGCCGTGGCCGAGCTCGACTTCGCCACCCTGGCCAAGGACGAGGGGCGCTAGGGCCGTGGAGGGGATCGCCGACGTCTACGGCCGCTCGCTGTTCGAGGCCGCGCAGGACTCCGATCACCTCGACGTGATCCGGGACCAGCTCGGCCAGTTCGCGGACGCGCTGGACGCCGACCACGAGCTGCAGGTGTTCTTCTTCTCGCCGTACTTCTCGACGCAGGAGAAGAAGGACGGCCTGCACAAGATGGTCGACGGGGCGGAGCCGTTCTTCCTCAACTTCCTCGAGCTGCTGCTGGAGAACCACCGGATGCCGGTGATCTTCCGCATCCGGCGCGAGTACGACCGCCTCTGGGAGGACCTCAACAAGCGCCTGCCGGTCTCGATCATCTCGGCGGTCGAGCTCGACGCGAGCACCGTCGAGAGCATCGGCGACCGGATCGCCGAGCAGACCGGGCGCAAGATCGACCTCTCGTCGACGGTGGAGCCGGGCATCATCGGCGGCATCGTCGTCCGCGTCGGCAACCAGGTGCTCGACGCCTCCATCCGCAACCGCCTCGACACCCTTCGCAAGCAGGTCGTCCGGGCGTAGCCGGCGCGACATCAAGGAGCCAACGGAAGCCACCATGCAGATCAAGCCTGACGAGATCACGTCCATCCTCAAGAGCCGCATCGAAGGCCTCGACGCCGGCCAGGCGGACCTCACCGAGGTCGGCACGGTCCTGTCGGTGGCCGACGGCATCGCGCGCATCCACGGCCTCGACAACTGCATGTCGTTCGAGATGCTCGACCTGCCGCACGACGTCACCGGCCTCGCGCTCAACCTCGAGTCCGACAACGTCGGCGCCGTGCTCTTCGGGCCGTGGGGCCACGTCAAGGAGGGCGACACGGTCAAGCGGACGAACCGCCTGCTCGAGGTCCCCGTCGGCGACGCCCTGCTCGGCCGCATCATCGACCCGCTCGGGCGCCCGCTCGACGGCAAGGGCGACATCAACCTGGAGGAGTCCCGGCCCGCCGAGGTCAAGGCTCCGGGCGTGGTCCAGCGCCAGCCGGTGAAGGAGCCGCTCCAGACCGGCATCAAGGCGATCGACGCGATGATCCCGATCGGCCGCGGCCAGCGCGAGCTGATCATCGGCGACCGCCAGACCGGCAAGACGGCGATCGCGATCGACACGATCATCAACAACAAGGACTCCGGCGTCATCTCGATCTACGTCGCGATCGGGCAGCGGATGGCGACCGTCGTGGGCGTCGCGCAGACGCTCGAAGAGGCCGGCGCGATGGACAGCACGATCATCATCGCCGCGGCCGCCGACGAGGCCGCCCCGATCAAGTTCCTCGCCCCGTACGCGGGCGCGGCGATCGGCGAGTACTTCCTGCACCAGGGCAAGCACGCGCTGACGGTCTACGACGACCTGACCAAGCACGCGTACGCGTATCGCCAGATGTCGCTGCTGCTGCGCCGCCCGCCGGGCCGCGAGGCGTACCCGGGCGACGTCTTCTACCTGCACAGCCGCCTGCTCGAGCGCGCCTGCAAGCTGTCCGACGATCTCGGCGGCGGCTCGCTCACCTCGCTGCCGATCATCGAGACGCAGGCCGGCGACGTGTCGGCCTACATCCCGACGAACGTGATCTCGATCACCGACGGGCAGATCTTCCTCGAGCCGAAGCTCTTCTACTCGGGCGTGCGGCCGGCGATCAACGTCGGCATCTCGGTGTCGCGCGTCGGCGGCTCGGCGCAGATCAACCCGATGCGCAAGGTCGCGGGCCGGATGAAGGGCGAGCTGTCCCAGTTCCGCGACCTCGAGGCGTTCGCCTCGTTCGGCTCCGACCTCGACGAGGACACCCAGCGCACGCTCGCGCGCGGCAACCGCCTGGTCGCCACGCTCAACCAGGGCGAGCACCAGCCGATCCCCGCCGCGGAGCAGGTCGTGATCATCTACGCGGCCACCAACGGCTACATCGACCGCGTCGCCGTCGACCGCGTGCCGGACTTCAACCAGCAGCTCGTGGACCGGCTGCGCGCCGAGGCCGCCGACACGCTGGAGAAGATCAGCGGCGGCGACTGGTCCGACGAGACGCAGGCCAAGGTCAAGGAGATCGTCTCCGAGTTCGCCGACGACTTCGGCTACGACCTCGACGAGGAGGGCAAGCCGGTCGACGAGGACGTCGACGTCGACGACCGCAGGAAGGCGTCGTCCGACGACGAGGAGGGCGGCGAGCGCCGAGGCGAGCGAGGAGCAGGAGGAGACGGCGGGCGCCGCCGCGTAGGCCATGGCCGACAAGGAGCTCAAGGGCCGCGTCGCGTCGGTCAAGAACGTCCAGAAGATCACCCGGGCGATGGAGATGATCTCCGCCGCCCGGCTGCGGCGCGCGGAGCAGCGCATCGAGTCGCTGCGCCCGTACGCGTCGGCGATCCGGCGGATGACGCGGCACGCGGCCCAGGCCGCGGAGCACCTGCCGAGCCTGCCGATCCTCGACGAGCACGAGAACGTGCAGAACGTCGGGCTGATGCTCGTGACGAGCGACCGCGGGCTGGCCGGCGCGTTCAACGGCCAGATCATCCGCGCGGGCGTCAGCGCCGCCGCCGAGCTCGAGCGCGACGGGCAAGGGCGCGGTGTTCTCCGCCTCCGGCCGCCGCGGCGTGGGGTCGCTGACCTTCCGCAAGCGGACGCCGGCCGGCGCCTACGTCGGGTTCACCGACCGCCCGTCCTATGCCAACGCGCGCGAGATCGCGGCGGACCTGATCACCGCCTACGTCGACGGCGACGTCGACCAGGTCGACGTCTTCTACAACAGCTACATCTCGCCGCTGCAGCAGCGGGTCACGCGCGAGACGCTGCTGCCGCTGCAGCAGGCGACGATCCTCGAGCGCGGCCCGTGGGACGAGGACGAGGAGCACCGTCAGGAGGACCACCAGCGGGACGCGCTCGTCGAGTACGAGCCCGACCCGGTCGACATCCTCGAGCGGCTGATCCCGGTCTACGTCGAGATCTCGATCTTCCGCGCGCTGCTCGAGTCGACCGCGTCCGAGCACGGCGCGCGCATGACCGCGATGCGCAACGCGTCCGAGAACGCGGGCGAGCTCATCGAGTCGTACACCCTGCAGATGAACCGCCAGCGCCAGGCGGACATCACGCAGGAGATCATGGAAGTCGTTGCCGGGGCAGAGAGCCTCGTCTAAGGAGAGAAATGGAAGCCAGCACCGCTGAGCAGAACGAGCGAGGAGGGCACGCGCGGGCAACGTCGGCCGGATCGAGGAGATCCAGGGCGTCGTCATCGAGGCCGTCTTCCCCGACGAGCTGCCCGAGATCAACAACGCGATCACGATCAAGCGCAACGAGGCCAACCTCGAGGAGCTCGGCGACAGCCCGGGCGAGGGCGACTACCTCGTCTGCGAGGTCCAGCAGCACCTCGGCGACGACCGCGTCCGCGCGGTCGCGCTGGACGTGACCGACGGCCTCGCGCGCGGGATGGAGGTCGTCGACACCGGCGGCCCGATCACGGTGCCGGTCGGCAACGTCACGCTCGGGCGCATCTTCAACGTGCTCGGCGACGTCATCGACGAGGGCGAGCCGATCGAGGTCGAGGAGCGCTGGCCGATCCACCGCGACGCGCCGACGGTCGAGAACCTCACCCCGACGACCGAGATGTTCGAGACCGGCATCAAGGTCGTCGACCTGCTCGCGCCGTACGCCAAGGGCGGCAAGGTCGGCCTGTTCGGCGGCGCCGGCGTCGGCAAGACCGTGATCATCCAGGAGCTGATCCACAACCTCGCCAAGGAGCACGGCGGCCTGTCGGCGTTCTGCGGCGTGGGCGAGCGCTCGCGCGAGGGCAACGACCTCTGGCTCGAGATGACCGAGTCGGGCGTGATCGACAAGACCATGCTCTGCTTCGGCCAGATGAACGAGCCGCCCGGGGCGCGCATGCGCGTCGCGCTGTCCGGCCTGACGATGGCGGAGTACTTCCGCGACGTCGAGGGCCAGGACGTGCTGCTGTTCATCGACAACATCTTCCGCTTCGTCCAGGCGGGCTCCGAGGTCTCGGCGCTCCTGGGCCGGATGCCGTCCCAGGTCGGCTACCAGCCGACGCTCGAGTCCGAGATGGGCCAGCTGCAGGAGCGGATCACGTCGACCCGCAAGGGCTCGGTCACGTCGATCCAGGCGATCTACGTCCCGGCGGACGACCTCACCGACCCGGCGCCGGCCTCGGTGTTCGCGCACCTCAACGCGACGACGACCCTGTCGCGCGCGATCTCCGAGAAGGGCATCTACCCGGCGGTCGACCCGCTCGACTCGACGTCGACGATCCTCAAGCCCGAGATCCTCGGCGAGGAGCACTTCAACGTCGCCAACGAGGTCAAGGGCGTGCTGCAGCGCTACCGCGAGCTGCAGGACATCATCGCGATCCTCGGCATCGACGAGCTCTCCGACGAGGACCGCCAGCTCGTGCAGCGCGCGCGCAAGATCGAGCGCTTCCTGTCGCAGCCGTTCTCGGTCGCCGAGCAGTTCACCGGCACGCCCGGCCAGTACGTGCCGATCGGCGAGACCGTGCGCTCGTTCCGCGAGGTGCTCGACGGCAAGCACGACGACCTGCCGGAGTCGGCGTTCTTCCTCAAGGGCTCGATCGACGACGTCGTCGAGGCCGCGAAGAAGGACTGAAGATGGCCCGGACCCCGTTCACCGTCGAGGTCCTCACCCCCGAGGGCGAGGTCTTCAACGACGAGGTCGAGATGGTGTCCACGCGCACGAGCGTGGGCAGCATCGGCATCCTGGCCAACCACCAGCCGCTGCTGGCGATCCTGGACCCGACCGAGCTGCGGCTCCACCGGTCCGAGTCCGAGGTGATCCGGTTCGCGCAGGGCGAGGGCTTCCTCCAGATGGAGGGCACCCACGCGCTCGTCCTCGTCGACGAGGCGCTCCCGATCGACGAGCTCGACGCGAGCCTGGTCAGCGACCGCCTGCGCGAGGCCGAGCAGACGCTCGAGCGCGCGGAGGAGGACTCCGAGGAGCGGCGCCAGGCCGAGCGCGAGAAGCGCCGCTACGAGGCGTTCTCCAGGCTGGCCGGCGGAAGCTGACGATCCGCCGGTCCGAGCGGCCGCCACCGGGGTGGCGGCCGCGGCGGCGGCTACCCTGCTGCGGGTGGACGAGCGCGCGCTGGCCGAGCGGCTGATCACGTACGACACCTCCAAGCCGGATGGCATCCGCGCCTGCGCGGGCTTCATCAAGGGCTGGCTGGAGGCGCGCGAGATCGAGGTCCACGACGGCGTCTTCGGCGAGCTGCCGGTGCTGTCGGCCGACATCGGGCCGCGTCAGGGACCGACGGTGATCCTCCACGGGCACCTCGACGTCGTGCCCGGCCGCGCGGAGCAGTTCACGCCGCGGATCGAGGGCGACCGCCTGTACGGGCGCGGCGCCTACGACATGAAGGGCGGCCTGGCGGCGATGATGTGCGCGGTCCGCGACCTCGCCGAGCAGGACGCGGTGCGGGTGCGCTTCGTCTGCGTGCCCGACGAGGAGTCCGAGGACATCGACACGCGCTCGACCGACGAGGTCGTCCGCGGCGGCTTCACGGGCGACTTCGCGATCACCGGCGAGCCGACCGGCCTGCACGTCGGCGTCCAGGCCAAGGGCGTCCTCGCGTTCCGGCTCAACGTCCACGGGCGCGCGGCGCACGGGTCCACGCCGTGGCTGGGCGACAACGCCGTCCTGAAGGCGATCGACGTGTTCCGCCGAATCGAGTCGTTGCCGTTCTCGCGCGAGTCGTCCGAGCTGTTCGACCGGCCGTCGGTCAACCTCGGGCGGATCCAGGGCGGCGACGCGCTGAACAAGGTGCCCGATCTCTGCACCATGGTCGTCGACATCCGCTACCTCCCCAACCAGGACCCCGGCGACATCCTCGAGCAGATCCGGACGATCCCGGACATCGAGGTGGTCAAGACCTTCACGCGCGTGCCCGCGTACGTCTCGCGCTCCAACCCCTACGTGATCGCGCTCGTCGCCGCGGTCGGGCGGCTCACCCAGGGCGAGTCGATGAGCGTCGGCCGCGACGGCGCCTCGGACGCGATCTCGTTCCTCAACGCCGGGATCCCGGCGGTCGAGTTCGGCCCCTCCGGCGCCGGCCACCACGGCCCGGAGGAGTGGGTGTCGATCGCCTCGCTCGCGCGCTACCGCCAGGCGCTGCGGGACTTCGTGCTCGGCCTGCCGTCCGCGCTCGGGCGGCCCGAGGGGCTCAGCGTGGTCGACGGAGGGCTGGCGTGAGCGACGCGCCGCACCCGGTCTGCCGGACGACGACGAGGCGCCGCCGCCGCGCGTCGGCCGCGGGCTCGTCCTGCGCGCGCTGCTCGCCGGCGTGCTGATCTGCCTCGCGACCGCGGGCGCGGTCTCCGCGACCGTGCTGCTGCAGGTCAACGACGTGCTCGACATCCTGCGCTCCGAGGGCCGGGCGCCGATCGAGATCCCCGAGATCGACCGCGCCGACGCCGGCAAGGCGCAGACGCTGATGATCCTCGGCTCCGACATCCGCTACGGCGACCGCAAGGCCGGCAACAAGCCGCGCTCGGACACGATGATCCTCGTCCGGCTCGACCCGGACAAGGAGGTCATCGCGATGATGTCGATCCCGCGCGACCTGCTCGTCGACATCCCGGGCGTCGGCAACCAGGTCAAGATCAACGCCGCGTACGAGACCGCCGGCGAGCGCGGCGCGGTCCGCACGGTCAAGAACCTGCTCTCGGTCGACGGCGAGCCGTTCCCGATCAACCACGTGGTCACGGTCGACTTCAGCGGCTTCCGGCGCGCGATCGACTACGTCGGCTGCGTCTACGCCGACATCGACCGCGACTACTTCAACGACCAGGGCGGCCCCGGCGGCTACGCGGTGATCGACATCGACCCGGGCTACCAGAAGCTCTGCGGCGCCGACGCGCTGTCCTACGTCCGCTACCGCCACGGCGACAACGACCTCGTCCGCGCCGCGCGCCAGCAGGACTTCCTGCGCCAGGTGCGCAACGCGAAGGGGACGAAGGAGCTGATGGAGGGCGGCATCTCGATCGGCAACCTGAAGAAGCTCGCGCGGGTGTTCGGGCGCTACTTCGACCGCGACAAGTCGCTCGACTCGACGCAGGAGGTCTTCAAGTTCGCGAAGACCGTCCTCTTCACGGCGAGCAACCCGGTCCGCGAGGTCCGCTTCCGCGTCGTCGACGCGCCCGACCACATCAACCTCGAGGCGTCGCCGGACATGATCCGCAAGAGCGTCGAGGAGTTCATGAACGCGAAGGGGTCGGCGACGCCGCGCGAGGCGACCGAGCCGACGGCCGCCGACGTCAAGGCGTCGAAGCAGCGGGCGAAGCAGCGCAAGAACAAGCCGGCGGACATCTCCGGGCTCGAGCAGGCGGCGTCCGAGGGCGAGAACCAGGCGATCCTGGCCGGCGCGCAAGATCGACTTCCCGTTCTACTTCCCGACGCTGCGCACGACCAACGCCGCGTACCAGGGCACCGAGCCGCGCACGTACACGATCCGCGACGAGCGGCGCAAGAAGCACGACGCGTACCGGCTCGTGCTGGCCAAGGGCGTCGTCGGCGAGTACTACGGCATCCAGGGCACGACCTGGCGCTACCCGCCGATCCTCGACGACCCGCACACGACGATCGTGCGCAACGGCCGCAAGCTGATGGTCTACAAGGACGGCAGCCGGGTGCGGCTCGTGGCCTGGCGGACGCGGAAGGCCGTCTACTGGGTGTCGAACACGCTCACCCAGTCGCTGAGCTCCGACCAGATGGTCGGCATCGCCGCGTCGCTGAAGCGGCTCGGCGGTTAATAGACTCACCCGCCTCCCATGAGCGGCTCCTCGTCCTCACGCGAGCCGATCGGCGTGATCGGCACGGGCTACGTCGGCCTCGTCACGGCCGCGGGCTTCGCCGCGCTCGGCTCCGACGTCTACTGCGTCGACATCGACGCGGAGAAGGTCCGCGGCCTGCAGGAGGGCCGGGTCCCGATCTGGGAGCCGGGGCTGGAGGAGCTGATCGCCGAGCATCGCGAGCGGCTGCACTTCTCGACCGACCTGGCGCCCGCGCTCGAGCACGCGCGGCTGCTGTTCGTCGCCGTCGGCACGCCGCCGACCTACTCGGGCGACGCCGACCTCTCGGCCGTCCACGCCGTCGTCGACGCGATGCCCTCGTCCGACCGCCACGCGCTGGTCATGAAGTCGACGGTGCCGGTCGGGACCGGCGAGAGCATCGAGCGCGCGTTCGCCGAGCAGGGCAAGGGCGGGTTCCGCTACGTCTCGTGCCCCGAGTTCCTCAAGGAGGGCAGCGCGGTGCGCGACTTCCTCGAGCCCGACCGCGTCGTGATCGGCGACCGCGGCGACTGGGCCGGCGAGGCGGTCGAGGCGCTCTACGCGCCGCTCGACGCGCCGGTGGTCCGCACCGACATCAAGTCGGCCGAGATGGTCAAGCTCGCGTCGAACGCGTTCCTGGCCACGAAGATCTCGTTCATCAACGAGATCGCCAACGTCTGCGAGGAGACCGGGGCCGACGTGGTCGAGGTCGCCCGCGGGATGGGCCTCGACGACCGGATCGGGCCGAAGTTCCTCCAGGCCGGGATCGGCTTCGGCGGCTCGTGCTTCCCGAAGGACGTCACCGCGCTCAAGCAGCTCGCCGGCAACTCGGGCTACCACTTCCAGCTCCTCAACGCGGTGATCGAGGTCAACGAGCTGCAGAAGCGGCGCGTGATCGCGAAGCTGCAGAAGCACCTCGGCGCGCTCGTCGGCAAGGAGATCGCGCTGCTCGGGCTCGCGTTCAAGCCGAACACCGACGACATGCGCGAGGCGTCCTCGCTCGTGCTCTCGTCGCGGCTGCAGGGCGCGGGCGCGCGCGTGCGCGCGTACGACCCGGTGGCCGAGGCCGAGGCGCGCAAGCTGATCCGCGGCGTCGAGTTCTCGCCGAGCGCGGCCGAGGCCGTCGCCGGCGCCGACGCGGTCGTGCTGGTGACCGAGTGGCCCGAGTTCAAGGCGCTCGACCTGGGCGCGGTGGCCGGGTCGATGCGCGGGACGCTGTTCGTCGACGGGCGCAACTTCCTCGACCCGGAGGCCGTGCGCGCGGCGGGCCTGGTCTACGAGGCGATCGGCCGCCCGTCGGCCAACGGGGCGGCCTGATGCAGGCGCTGATCCTCGCCGGCGGCGAGGGGACGCGGCTGCGGCCGCTGACCTCGACGGTGCCGAAGCCGGTCGTCCCGCTCGTCGACCGGCCGTTCATCGCCTTCATGCTGGACTGGCTGCGCGGCCACGGCGTCGACGACGTGATCATGTCGTGCGGCTTCCTCGCCGCGGGCGTCCGCAACGTGCTCGGCGACGGGAGCGCCTACGGGATCCGCCTGCGCTACGTCGAGGAGCCGCAGCCGCTCGGCACCGGCGGGGCGCTGAAGTTCGCGGAGGAGTGGCTCGACGAGCGGTTCCTGATGCTCAACGGCGACGTCCTCACCGACCTCGATGTGACCGCGCAGCTCGCGCTGCACGAGGCGCGCGCGGCGCGCGCGACGCTCGCGCTCACGCCGGTCGAGGACCCGTCCGCGTACGGGCTGGTCCGGACCACCGCCGACGGCGCGGTCACCGGCTTCGTCGAGAAGCCCGCGCCGGACGAGATCGACACGTCCAACATCTCGGCCGGCATCTACGTGCTGGACCGCTCGGTGCTCGAGCTGCTCGCGCCCGGCGAGCCGGCCTCGATCGAGCGCGACGTGTTCCCGCGGCTCGTCGGCGAGGGGCTGTACGGCTACGTCGGCGAGGGCTACTGGCTCGACATCGGCACCCCCGCCCGCTATCTCCAGGGCACGTACGACATCCTCGAGGGCGCGGTGCGGACCGCGGTCGGCGAGCGGATGGGCGACGGCTACCTCGTCGTCGGCCCGCGCACCGAGAACGCGGGCCGGATCATCCCGTCGGCGCTGGTCGAGGGCGACTGCCGGATCGGCGCCGACGCGCGGATCGGCGGCCGCGTGGTCCTCGAGGCCGGCGTCCACGTGGGCGCGGGCACGACGATCGAGCGCGCCGTCGTCCTGCGCGGCGCGCGGATCGGCGCGAACTGCACGCTGCGCGGCTGCATCGTCGCGGCCGGCGCGCACGTCGGCGACCACACCCACATCGAGGGCCTCGCCGTGCTCGGCGAGGGCGTGACCGTGGGCGCCGGCAACGTCGTCACGAACGGGGCGCGCCTGTTCCCCGGCGTGACCATCCCCGACGGCGGGATCCAGTTCTGATGACCGCGCTCGACGCGGCCGCCTGCCGGGCGGTCGACACCACCGGGCAGTTCGCCGAGACGCAGGGGCTCTCCGAGCACCTGCGCGACGCGGTCTGGCGCGTCGACTCCGCCAACCTCGCCCCGGTCGACGCCCACGGCGGCCTGATCGTCGCGGGGATGGGCGGCTCGTCGGTCGGCGGGCGGCTCGCCGCGGGCGCGCTCGCGCCGCGGCTGCGGCGGCCGATCGCGCTCGCGATGGGCTACGACATCCCGGCCTGGATCGGGCGCGAGACGCTCGTGCTCTGCGCGAGCTACTCCGGCGCGACCGAGGAGACGCTCGCGACCTACGACGCGGCCAAGGCCGCGGGGGCGCCGCGGCTCGTGGCCACGACCGGCGGCGCGCTCGCCGAGCGCGCGCGGGAGGACGGCGTCCCGGTGATCCCGCTCCCGGGCGGCTTCCAGCCGCGTGCGGCGGTCGGCTACTCGCTCGTCACCGCGCTCGAGGCGGCCGCCCTGTGCGGCGCGGCGCCGTCGGTGCGCGACGAGATCGAGCGCGCGGCCGCGCTGGCCGCCGGACCTGGCGGTCGAGTGGGGCCCGGACGGCGACGAGGCCGGCGACGCGAAGCGGATCGCCCGCGCGCTGCACGGCACGATCCCGGTCTTCGTCGGCGCCGGCCTGACCGCGTCGGTCGCGTACCGCTGGAAGACGCAGGTCAACGAGAACGCCGAGCTGCCCGCGTTCGCGAGCAAGCTCCCCGAGCACGACCACAACGAGGTCGTCGGCTGGGGCGGCGCGGACGGCCGCCTCGGCGCGGTCTTCCTCGACGACCCGGACGGCGACGAGCGCGCGTTCCGCCGGATGGAGGTCACCGCCGAGATCGCCGCCGACGGCGCGGCGGTCGTGGAGCGCGTCACGCCGCGCGGCGACTCCCGCCTCGAGCGGCTCGTGTCGCTCGTGCTGCTCGGCGACCTCGTCTCGCTCTACCTCGCCGTGCTGCGCGGGGTCGACCCGGTGAACGTCCAGGCGATCGACATGCTCAAGCGGCGGCTCGCCGCCTACTCGCCGAGCGGCAGCCGGTAGCCGCGCTCATCCCTTGTCCTCCAGCCCGGCCGGGGCGAGCGCCGCGACCCTGACGGCGAGCTTGCGCGGCGGCCGGTTCGCGGCCTCGGCGCGCTCCTTGCGGATCACCGCGGCGCGCACGACCTGCGCGCCCAGGTAGCGCGCCGGCTCGGGCACGAACGGGTCCGGCTCCTGGTCGACGAGGCCGCAGGCGCGCGCCTCGGGGTCGCCGAGCACGAGCCCCGCGAGCACCTTCCCGCCGACGTGGCTCGGCCCGACGCCGTTGCCGCTCCAGCCGATCCCGTAGACGAGGTGGTCGCGCCCGCCGAGGTGCCCGAGCATCGGGAGGCTGGTCGGCGTCCGGTCGATCGGGCCGCCCCAGGCCTGCTCGAGCGGGACGTCGGCGAGCATCGGGTAGTAGCGGCGGAGGTCCGCCGCGGTCATCGCCGCCCGCGCGTCGCTGCGGTCGAACGCCGTGCCGACGCGGCCGCGGAACGTGACCGACGCGGTGCCCTTGCCGAACGCGATCCGCCCGTCCGCCGTCGTCCGGTAGTACGCGACCATCATGTGCGAGTCGGTGATGCCCTCGCCGCCGGTCCAGCCGATCTCGGCCAGCCGGTCCGGGATCGGCGCGGTGGCCACGATGTCGCTCGAGACGACCACGAGCGCGCGGCGCAGCTCGGGCAGCTCGGCCGCCCACGCGTTCATGGCGATCACGAGCTTCTCCGCGCGCACCGAGCCGCGCGGCGTGTCGACGCGCAGCGGGCGCTCGCGCGTGAACCGCAGCGCCGGCGTGGCCTCGTGGATCCGCACGCCGAGGCCGAGCGCGACGCGCCGCAGCCCGCGCGCCAGCTTCGCCGGCTGGACGGTCGCGGCGACCGGGTCGAACACGCCGGCGAGGTGCGCCGGCGAGCCGGAGCGGCGCGCGACCTCCTCGGGGCCCAGCCGCTCGAACGCGTCGACCCCGTGCGCCTCGCACGCGGCCAGGACGCCGTCCCAGGCGCCGACGTGCGCCGGCGTCGTCGCGGTCCACAGGAAGCCGCCGCGGCGGTAGTCGGCCGCGATCCCGTGCTCGTCGCAGAAGGCGCCGATCGCGTCGACGGCGGCCGCGGACGCGCGGCCCAGCCGGACCGCCTCCTCCGCCCCGCAGCGCGCGACGAGGCTCGACAGCTTCGGCCACCACGACAGCACCATGCCGCCGTTGCGGCCCGAGGCGCCGCCGCCGCAGACGTCGCGCTCGAGCACGACGACGTCACAGGCGGGATCGCGCCGCTTGAGCTCGATCGCCGTCCACAGCCCGACGAAGCCGCCGCCGAGGATCGCGACGTCGGCCTGCGCGGCGCCCTCGAGCGGCGGCTCGGGCGGCGCGTCGCCCAGGGCCTCGCGCAGCCACAGCGAACGATGCGGCGCTTCCATCCCGCGATTATCGCCTCCGGCTAGGGTGGACGCCATGTCCGACACCGCCACCGCAACCCGTACCGCCGCGTCGATCGTCGATGGCGTCGCGCGCACCGACGCGCCCGGCGGCCGCCTCGAGTCGACCAACCCCGCGCAGCTCTCCGACGTCGTCGCCGACGTCCTGCTCGCCGACGCGCAGGGCTTCGAGGACGCGTGCCGCGTCGCGCGCGCGGCCCAGCGCGAGTGGGCGGCGGTGCCGGCGCCCGCGCGCGGGCGCGTGATCGCCGAGGTCGGGCGGCTGTTCGAGGCCAACAAGGAGGCGCTCTCGCGCCTCGTCACGCGCGAGATCGGCAAGCCCTATCCCGAGGCGCTCGGCGAGGTGCAGGAGATCATCGACACCTGCGACTTCTTCCTCGGCGAGGGCCGGCGCCTGTACGGGCAGACCGTGCCGTCCGAGATGCCGGACAAGCAGCTCTTCACGTTCCGGATGCCGGTCGGCGTCGCGGCGATCATCACCGCGGGCAACTTCCCCGGCGCGGTGCCGTCGTGGTACCTCGTGCCGGCGATCCTGTGCGGGAACGCGGTCGTGTGGAAGCCGGCCGAGTACGCGTCGGCGATCGCGACCGCGATGACCGAGATCTTCCACGCGGGCGGCGTCCCCGCGGGCGTGCTCAACCTCGTCCTCGCCGACGGCGCGCAGACGTTCGCCGGGCTCGAGCGGGCGCTCGACGAGCGGCTCGTCGACAAGGTCGGGTTCACCGGGTCGAGCGCCGTCGGCGCCGAGATCGGCGCGCTGTGCGGGCGGCACCTGCAGTCGCCGTGCCTCGAGCTGGGCGGCAAGAACCCGATGGTCGTGATGGACGACGCCGACCTCGACCTGGCCGTCGAGGGCGCGCTGTTCGCGGGCTTCGGCACCGCCGGTCAGCGCTGCACGTCGCTCGGGACGGCGATCGTCCACGAGTCGGTCCACGACGAGTTCGTCCGGCGGCTCGACGAGCGGCTGCGCACCTCGCCCGTCGGCGACCCGACCGCGGACGTGCTCTACGGGCCGATGCTGCACCAGCGCTTCGCCGACCGCTTCGAGGAGTGGCTCGAGCTCGTGAAGCCGCACCACACGGCGTACGGCTCGTCGGCGCGGGGGCGGATCACGGCGGACAACCCGCGTGACGGCTTCGTCGGCGACCCCGAGGCCGGGATCTTCTACCACCCGACGTTCGTGACCGGCGTGACCGCCGAGGACGACATCTACGGGACCGAGACGTTCGGGCCGCTCGTCGGCGTCGCGCGGTTCTCGACCTTCGACGAGGCGATGGAGCTGGCCAACGGCCACGGCTACGGGCTCTCGGCCGCGATCTACACGACCTCGCCGACGCACGCGTTCCGGTTCCGCGAGCGGATCAGCGCGGGCATGGTGTCGATCAACAACTCGACGTCGGGCGCCGAGGCGCACCTGCCGTTCGGCGGCAACGGGAAGTCGGGCAACGGCTCGCGCCAGTCCGGCATCTGGGTGCTCGACCAGTTCACGCGCTGGCAGTCGATGAACTGGGACTACGCCGGGAAGCTGCAGAAGGCGCAGATGGACCTCGTGGAGATCGAGGCCCAGCCGGACTTCCGCCTGCCCGACTAGGCGGCCTCGGCGGCGGCGAGCCGGGGCGCGGTCTTCGCGCGCCACTCGAGCGCCAGCTCGGGCAGGTCGAGCACCGCGCGGACGAGGCGGGGATCCGGCGCCGGGTCGAACCGCGCCGCGACGGCCTGGGCGACGGTGACGCCGTGCGCGGCGGGCTCGACGAGCTCGATCGCGTCGCCGGCGCCGAGCTCGCCCGGCTCGAGCACGCGGAGGTGCAGGCCGGTGGTCCGGCTGCGGCGCGCCCGCATGACGAGGTCGGGGATGCCGAGCCGCGCGGCCACCTTCGCGCACGGGGAGCGCGGCTGGGAGACCTGCAGCAGCGCCCCGCCGATCCGCCACACGTCGCCGATCCGGGTCGTCTCCTCGAGCACGCCCGCGGAGGTGACGTTCTCGCCGAACGCCGGCGCGACGCGGGCGTCCCAGCGCGCGTAGTGCTCGCGCGGGTAGACGCAGACGGCGCGGTCGGGGCCGCCGTGGGTGGGGTGGACCTGCTCGTCGCCGGGCAGGCCCGAGCGCCGTGACGTGGACCCGGCCCGCGACCGGCGACTTCGCGATCGCGGTGGCGATCGTGCCGTCCGGCGTCTCGAGCGTCCCGGCGCGGCCGGCGTACAGGGCGAGCACGGTGGGCATGCGCCGCGACACGCTACCGCGCTGGTAGCGTCGCGCCGCGATGGGGCGCCTCGACGGAAAGGCCGCGCTGGTCACGGGCGCCGCGGCCGGGATCGGCCGCGCGACCGCGCTGGCGCTCGCCGCCGAGGGCGCGGTCGTCGTCGCGGCCGACCTCGACGCGGCGGGCGCGCGCGCCGTCGCGGCGGACACCGGCGGCCACGCGTACGCCTGCGACGTCGCCGACCTCGAGGCGGACCGCGCGATGGTCGCGTTCGCCGCCGAGCGCGTGCGGCGGGCTCGACCTCGTCCACCTCAACGCGGGCGTCGCGACCGGCTGCGGCGTCGGCGACGACTTCGACCTCGCCCGCTACCGGCGCGCGATGGGCGCGAACCTCGACGGGGTCGTGTTCGGCGTCCACGCCGCCCTGCCCGTGCTGCGGGACGGCGGCGCGATCGTGGCCACCGCGTCGCTCGCGGGCCTGACCGGCGTCCCGTACGACCCGCTCTACGCGGCCAACAAGCACGCCGTCGTGGGCCTGGTGCGCTCGCTGGCGCCCGGCCTCGCCGAGGCGGGGATCCGGATCAACGCGGTCTGCCCCGGGTTCGCGGAGACCGCGATCATCGCGGACATCCGCGACGCGCTGCTGGCCGGCCGGGCTCGACCTGATCGCGCCCGAGGCGGTCGCCGCCGCCGTGGTCGAGTCTGTTCGCCGGCGACGCGAGCGGCGAGTGCGTCGTCATCCAGCCGGGACGGGAGCCGCTCCCGTTCGCGTTCCGCGGCGTGCCCGGACCGCGGTGACCACGTAACGGAGGCTCTCATGGACGCAGGTGTCGCCTACTTCCCCACCCACGACGCGGTCCCGCCCGGCGAGCTCGCGCGGCTCGTCGAGGCCCGCGGCCACCGCTGGCTGATGTTCGCCGAGCACACGCACATCCCCGCGAGCCGGGAGACGCCGTGGAGCGGGCGCGAGGGCGCCCCGCCGCTGCCGCGCAAGTACGCGCACACGTATGACCTGTTCGTCGCGATGGCGATGTCGCTGGCGGCGACGTCGTCGCTGCGGGTCGGGAGCGGCATCTGCCTGGTGACCGAGCGCGACCCGATCATCACGGCGAAGGAGGTCGCCAGCCTCGACCACCTCTCCGGCGGGCGGGTGGACTTCGGCGTCGGCGCGGGCTGGAACCGCGAGGAGATGGTCAACCACGGGACGAACCCGCGCACGCGGATGCGGCTGATGCGCGAGCGCGTCCTGGCGATCAAGGAGATCTGGGCCAACCACGAGGCGACGTTCCACGGCGACTTCGTGTCCTTCGACCGCATCTGGTGCGACCCGAAGCCGCTGCAGGTGCCGCACCCGCCGGTCTACGTCGGCGGCGGCGGCCCGACCGTGCTCGACCGCGTGCTCGAGTACGGCGACGCGTGGATGCCGAACCACCGCGACGCCGACGCGGCGCGGATCGCCGAGCTGCGCGAGCGCGCCGGGCGCCGCGTCCCGGTCGTGGTGATGGGCGTCCCTGCCGATCCCGCCGAGCTCGAGCGGCTGGCGGCGGCCGGCGTCGACCGCGTGCTGTTCTGGCTGCCGTCGGCCCGGCTCGCGGTGGTCGAGACGAGGCTGGACGCGGTCGAGCGCGCGATGGACGCGCTCACCGGCGGCGCGCTCTAGCTCGCGCTTGCGGTACCAGTTGGGCGAGGTCGTGGGCGGCGGCACGAGCGCCTCCGCCTTCGCCACCAGCACGCTCGGGCCGCCGCCCGCGACGTGCTCGGCGAGCGCCACGCCGAACGCGTCGTCGAGTCCCTCGACGGTCTGCGCCGCGCACCCCGAACGACTCGGCGAGCGCGGCGAAGTCCGGCGTGGCGAGGTCGACCCCGTAGGACGCCTCGCCCGCGAGCTGCTGGTCGTAGCGCAGCATCCCGTAGCCGCCGTCGTCGACGATCACCGCGGTGAACGGGAGCTGCTCCTGGGCCATCGTGGCGAGCTCGCCGCAGGCGAACAGGAAGCCGCCGTCGCCGGAGATCGACACCGTCGGGCCGGTGCCGGCGAGCGAGGCGCCGAGCGCGGCCGGGAACGCGAAGCCGAGCGTCCCCCAGCCCATCGGGTACTGCAGCTTGCGCGGGGCGTGGAAGCCGTGGAACCCGGAGATCCAGTAGCCGGGGATGCACATGTCGCAGACGAGGTTCGCCTCGTCCGGGACCGCGTAGGAGATCGCGTCGAGGAAGCGCAGGGCGCGGCCGTCGAGGTCGTGGCACGCCTCGGCGCGGACCGCGCGGCAGACGGGCGGCGACGTCGTCGTCGCGCTGCCGCAGCCGGCTCGGGTCGAGCGCGACGACGACCGCGTCGACCGCGTAGTTCTTGCTCGCGTCCGCGCCGTCGAGGTTGACCGCGACGATGTGCGGGGGCTGCGGCTGGAGCCAGTTCTGGGTGTTCATGCCGTCGAGGTCGGACCCGAACGCGATGACGAGGTCGGCCTCGTCCCAGAGCCGGCCGGCGGGCTCGACGTGCGGCGGCATGCCGACGCAGCACGGGTGCTCGGGCGGGATCACCCCGCGCGCGCCGAACGTGGTCAGCACCGGCGCGGTCGAGGCGCTCCGCGAGCGCGACGACCTCGTCCGCGCGGTCGCGCGCCCCGGCGCCCGCCCAGATCAGGATCCGGCTCGGCCGCGTCGATCAGCGCGTACGCGTCGTCGGCGGCGCTCGGCCTCCGGCGCTCCGGCGGCGGCCCCGGCCCACGCGCCGTCGTCCTCGGACACTCCGCGTACAGCAGGTCGGTCGGCACCTCCAGGTACACCGGCCCGTTCCCGCTCGGCGTGACGCAACGCCGGCGGCATGCCGCAGCTCAGGTGCCGCGCGCCGACGACCACGTCGACGAGTCGTGTCAGCGGCTCGAAGAACTGTCGGCCTGGCCCGCAGTCTCGTGCAGGACGCCGCGGTAGACCCCGGGCGCCGCAGCGTCGTCGGGATGTCGGTCGCGATCACGAGGATCGGCGAGCGCGACGCCCACGCCTCGCCGACCGCGCCGAGCGTGTTGGCGGCACCCGGGCCGGTCGTCGTCAGCGCGACGCCGAGCCGCCCGGTCGCGCGGGCGTACCCGTCCGCGGCGTACGCGGCCGCCTGCTCGTGGCGCACGCCGACCAGCCGGATCGGCGACGCGCGCAGCGCCTCCCACAGCGCGAGGTTGTGGACCCCGGGCAGGCCGAAGCACACCTCGACGCCGGCGTCCTCGAGTTGCGCGACGATGACCTCGGCACCGGTGGGCATGGCGGCATCCTGCCAGCCCAACCTTGACACAAGTGTGTCAGGGTGCGCTACGCTGGGCGGCAGATGGACGCCCTGACGATCCACGAGGCCGCCCAGACGACCGGTTGGTCGCCGCGCATGCTGCGCTACGTCGAGCGCGTCGGGCTCGTCGAGCCCGAGCGCTCCGGCGCCGGCTACCGGCTCTACGGCCCCGCCGAGCTGCAGCGGCTCCGCACGCTGCGCGAGCTCCTCGAGCAGCACGAGATCGGGCTGTCCGACGTCGCCTTCGCCCAGCGCCTGCGCGCCGACGAGGGCCTCCGCACCGCCGTCGACACCTGGCTGGCGGCGACGGCGCGGCGTCCCGAGCACGTCCCGGCGCCGGACTGGCTGCGCTGGGAGCAGGAGAAGCACTCGAAGCTGCTCGCCGCCGCCGCGGCGGCGCCCCGACCCACGACCCTGATGGAGACCGCATGACGACGACCACGAGCGACTACAAGGTGGCCGACATCGGCCTCGCCGACTTCGGCCGCAAGGAGATCGAGCTCGCCGAGCACGAGATGCCCGGCCTGATGGCGCTGCGCGAGGAGTTCGGTCCTTCCCAGCCGCTCAAGGGCGCCCGCATCACCGGCTCGCTGCACATGACGGTCCAGACCGCCGTCCTGATCGAGACGCTCGTCGCGCTCGGCGCCGACGTCCGCTGGTGCTCGTGCAACATCTTCTCCACGCAGGACCACGCCGCCGCCGCGATCGCCGCCGCCGGCATCCCCGTGTTCGCCTGGAAGGGCGAGACGCTGGAGGAGTACTGGTGGTGCACCGAGCAGGCGCTGAACTGGCCGGAGGGTGGCCCGAACATGATCCTCGACGACGGCGGCGACGCCACGCTGCTCGTCCACAAGGGCGTCGAGTTCGAGGCCGCCGGCGCCGCGCCGTCGCCCGACTCCGCCGACAACGACGAGTTCCGGATCATCCTCGAGACGCTCAACCGCACGCTCGAGGAGGACCCGCAGCGCTGGACCCGCGTCGCGGCCGAGATCAAGGGCGTGACCGAGGAGACGACCACGGGCGTCCACCGCCTGTACCAGCTCGCCGAGCAGGGCCAGCTCCTGTTCCCGGCGATCAACGTGAACGACTCCGTCACGAAGTCGAAGTTCGACAACCTCTACGGCTGCCGCCACTCGCTGATCGACGGCATCAACCGCGGCACCGACGTGATGATCGCCGGCAAGACCGCGGTGATCCTCGGCTACGGCGACGTCGGCAAGGGCTGCGCGGTCTCGCTCCGCGGCCAGGGCGCCCGCGTCCTCGTCACCGAGGTCGACCCGATCTGCGCGCTCCAGGCGGCGATGGAGGGCTACCAGGTCGTCCGGCTCGAGGACGTCGTCGACACCGCCGACATCTTCATCACCGCCACGGGCAACTACAACATCATCACGGCCGACGACATGGGCCGGATGAAGCACCAGGCGATCGTCGGCAACATCGGCCACTTCGACAACGAGATCGACATGGCCGGCCTCGCCAAGGTCCGCGGCGTCGAGCGCGTCAACATCAAGCCGCAGGTCGACAAGTGGGTCTTCCCCGACGGCCACGCGATCCTCGTCCTGTCGGAGGGCCGCCTGCTGAACCTCGGCAACGCGACCGGCCACCCGAGCTTCGTCATGTCGTCGTCCTTCTCGAACCAGACGATCGCCCAGATCGAGCTGTTCACGAAGGAGGGCGAGTACGAGAAGCAGGTCTACGTGCTCCCCAAGCACCTCGACGAGAAGGTCGCCCGGCTCCACCTGGGCGCGCTCGGCGCGCAGCTCACCGAGCTGCGCCCGGACCAGGCCGCCTACATCGGCGTGCCCGTCGAGGGCCCGTACAAGCCGGACCACTATCGCTACTAGGCCGGCCATCCCCGACGCGCGCCTGGCCGAGGCCGGCCGGGCGCGCATCGCGTGGGCGGACGGGCAGATGCCCGTCCTGCGGTCGATCCGCGAGCGGCTCGCGCAGGAGCAGCCGCTCGCGGGCCTGCGGGTCGGCGCCTGCCTCCACGTGACGGCGGAGACCGGCTGCCTCGTCCGCGCGCTCGCCGCCGGCGGGGCCGAGGTCGCCCTCGCGGCGGCCAATCCCCTCACGACGCAGGACGAGGTCGTGGCCGCGCTCGCGGCCGACGGCTGCGCGGCCTACGGGCGGCGCGGCGAGGACGCCGACGCCTACGCCCAGGGCGTCGTGGCCGTCGTCGACGGCGCGCCGCAGGTGACGCTCGACGACGGCGCCGACCTGCTCACCGTGCTGCACGCGGCGCGGCCCGAGCTGCTCGGCGGCCTGATCGGGGGGACGGAGGAGACGACGACCGGCCTGCTCCGGCTCCGCGCGCTGGAGGCCGAGGGACGGCTCGCCTGCCCCGTGATCGCGGTCAACGAGGCGCGCACCGAGCGCCTCTTCAACGACCACTACGGCACCGGCCAGTCGACGCTCGACGGCATCCTGCGCGCGACGAACCTGCTGCTGGCCGGGAAGACGCTCGTCGTCCTCGGCTACGGCTGGACGGGCCGCGGCGTCGCGCTGCGCGCCCGCGGCGCCGGCGCCCAGGTGATCCTCTGCGAGATCGACCCGATGCGCGCGCTCGAGGCCAGGATGGAGGGCTTCGAGGTCATGCCGGCGCTCGTCGCCGCCGAGCGCGGCGACATCTTCGTCACGGTGACCGGGTCGCGCGACGTGCTCAGCGCCGCCGCACTTCGCGGTCATGAAGGACGGCGCGGTGCTCGCCAACGCGGGCCACTTCGACGTCGAGATCGATCTCTCCGCGCTCGCCGCGATCGCGGACGGGCCGCCCGAGGAGGTGCTCCCGCTCGTCACCCAGTACGCGCTCGGCGACCGCCGCCTGAACCTGCTCGCCTCCGGGCGCGTGGTCAACCTGGCCGCCGGCCAGGGCCACCCCGCCGCGGTGATGGACATGTCGTTCGCGAACCAGGTGCTCGCCGTCGAGCACCTCGTGTCGTCGTCGCTCGGGCCGGGCGTCCACCCGGTGCCGGAGGCGCTCGATCGCGAGATCGCGCGGCTCAAGCTCGCGTCGCTCGGGGTCGAGATCGACACGCTGACCCCCGAGCAGACGGACTACCTGCGCGGCTGGCTAGGATCGGCGCCGTGAGCGAGGAGGGGCTGCGGGCCGCCGAGGAGAAGATGCGCCGGGACGCGGTCCCGGACCCGGCGATCGCCACCTTCGCGCACTACTACGAGCAGCTCGAGGCGGGCGAGTCCGGGCTGATCGGCGAGGACGAGATCGACCCGGTCCGCGACCTGCCCGACGCCGAGGCGCTCCCCGACGCGGACGCCCCGCTCGACGAGGCGGTCGTGATCAAGCTCAACGGCGGGCTCGGCACGTCGATGGGGATGAGCCGCGCGAAGTCGCTGCTCGAGGTGAAGGAGGGGCTCGCGTTCCTCGACGTGATCGCGCGCCAGGTGCTGTCGCTGCGCGCGGCGAGCGGCGCCCGGCTCCCGCTCGTGCTGATGGACTCGTTCCACACGCGCGACGACTCGCTCGCGCTGCTCGAGGGCTACGAGGGGCTGGCGTCCGACGTCCCGTTCGACTTCGTCCAGCACAAGGAGCCGAAGCTGCTCGTCGACGGCCTGGCACCGGCGGAGTGGCCTGCGGATCCGTCGCTGGAGTGGTGCCCGCCGGGGCACGGCGACATCTACCCGGCGCTGCTCACCTCGGGCATGCTCGCGACGCTGCTGGAGCGCGGCTACCGCTACGCGTTCATGTCCAACGCGGACAACCTCGGGGCGGTGCTGGATCCGCGGATCCTCGCCTGGGTCGCGTCCGAGGGGCTGCCCTACGTCGCCGAGGTGACCGAGCGGACGCCGGCGGACCGCAAGGGCGGCCACGTCGCGCGGTTGAAGGCGACCGGCGGGCTGATCCTGCGCGAGACCGCCCAGACGTCCGACGCCGACATGGACGCGTTCACCGACGTCGACCGGCATCCGTACTTCCACGTCAACAACCTGTGGGTCGACCTGCGGGCGCTCGACGCGCTGCTGCGCGAGCGCGACGGCGTGCTGGGGCTGCCGATGATCGTCAACGAGAAGACGGTCGACCCCGCGGACAAGTCGTCGCCCGCCGTCTACCAGCTCGAGACGGCGATGGGCGCGGCGATCGGCGTGTTCGACGGCGCGCAGGCGATCCGCGTGCCGCGCGCGCGGTTCGTGCCGGTGAAGAAGACGAGCGACCTGCTGGTGCTGCGGTCCGACGCCTACCGGCTCGGCGAGCACGCCGCGATCGAGCTGGCGCCGTCGCGGTCGGCGCCGCCGCTGGTCGAGCTCTCCGACGACGAGTTCAAGCTGCTGGGCGACTTCGACGCCCGGTTCCCGGCGGGGGCGCCGTCGCTGGTCGACGCGGAGCGCCTCGCGGTCGAGGGCGACGTGACGTTCGGGCGCGACGTGGTCGTGCGCGGCGACGTCTCCGTCTCCGGGCCGCGCGCGGTGGCCGACGGCGAGGTCCTTCAGGCCGAGTAGCGCTCGAGCCGCTCGTCCTCCTCGTCCGACTCGCTCAGCATCCGCACGAACAGCCAGGCGAGCGCGACGCCCATCACGATCGACTGCTCCAGCGCCATGATCAGGCCGGCGACGTGCTGGTCGTCGAGCGCCGACATCCCCCAGCGGGTGCCGGTCGTGGTCGTACGCGCTGTAGAGCAGCTCGGGGCTGAAGGCGAGCAGGATCCCGAGGAACCCGACGAGCAGCTTCGTCGAGGCCATGTAGGCGACGGGGCCCATGCCGCTCAGGCGCTGGCGCGAGCGGATCGGGCTGAGCAGGAACCACCAGTAGAGGAGCCCGGCGGCGGCGAAGCTGAGGTGCTCGAGGGTGTGGACGCCGGAGTGGTTCAGCGCGGCGTCGTAGAGGGACGGGATGTGCCAGAGCCACATCGCGCCGACGTAGGCGACGACGGCGAACCAGGGTGAGCCGAACGGGCCGGCGGCGCGCTCGATCCGGTGGATCCTCCGCGTCGCGGGGCGGAGGATGTGGCGCGTCAGCCCCAGCGTGAGCAGGATCGCGGCGACGTCGGCGATCAGCAGGTGCTGGACCATGTGCATCGAGGCGAGCTGCTCGCCGAGCACGTCGACGGGCGAGACGAGCGCGATGAACAGCGCGGCGATCCCGCCGCACCAGGACGCGAGCCGCCAGCCGGACGCGGCGCGCGCGCCGCCCTCGCGCCGCGCCGTGCGCCAGCGCGCGACGTAGACACCGAGGTAGCCCACGAGCGCGATGAGCACGATCGGGGCGAAGGTCCACGAAGTGTCCAGGGACACGGCACGGGATTGTGACGTTCCGATGCTGATCCGTGCGGCCCTCCACGCGATGGTGGTCCGATGTCCGCCCCCGACGCCGTGTCGCACGATCCGCCGTGACGCGGCGCGGGCTCGCGGAGCTGCTCGCGATCGTCGCGCCGCCGGCCTGCCTCGCCTGCCGCGAGCCGCTCGGCCGCGCCGATCAGCTCGTCTGCGGCGGCTGCCTGGCGGCGCTGCCGTGGCTGCGCGGGCGCGCGCTGCGACCGCTGCGGGCTGCCGTCGCACCGGCGCGAGCGCTGCCCGGCCGCGGGCGCGGCGTTCGCCCGCGCGTGGTCGCCGATGGCGTACGACGGCGCGGCGCGGGCGCTCGTCGGCGCGCTGAAGTGGCACGGCGCGCTGCCCGCCGCGGGGCTGATGGCGGCGCAGATGACGGCGACGCTGCCCGGACGCGCTGCGCGGGGGCGTCGTGGTGCCGGTGCCGCCGCAGCGCACGCGGCGGCGCAGGCGCGGCTTCGACCCGGCGGGGGCGCTGGCGGGCGAGGTGGCGACGCGGCTGGGGCTGCCGCTCGCGCCGGTGCTCGTGCGGCGCGACCGCGCGGGGCGGCAGGCGCGCGCGGGGCGCGCGGAGCGGCGTGCGGAGGGGCGGATCGTGGTCGAGGCGGTCGGGCCGGTCGCGGGTCGGGTGCTGCTGGTGGACGACGTGCACACGACGGGGGCGACGCTCGACGCCTGTGCGGTGGCGCTGCGGGGCGCGGGAGCGGGGGTGGTGGTGGCGGTGACGTATGCGCGGACGCTGCGGGCGGGGTGAGGGTGCGGGTGAACTGCGGCATTGAGGAGAGAGGATCGGCCGGCTGCATGCGCGGCGCCGGGCGTCGCTCGCGGGTGGCAGCGTCGTGCGAGGCGCAGAACGTCGATCCGCTGCGCAGAGTTCGCGCGAGGTCGACGTTGTGCGCCCTGACGGCGCAGAACGTCGCTCACGCGCGGCGGCCGAGCGGAATGTCGACGTTCTGCGGCAGCGACACGAACGCCGACAGCGCCGCCCCGCGCGGCGGTCGGGCGGCGTTGGTGTCGTAGGGCGACCACAACGCCGACAGACCCCGCGCCGGCGCCCCGCTGTCGGCGTTGTGGTCGCGGCAATCCGTGCCTCCCTCGATGCCCGCCGTTCGCCCGACCCGCAGCGGCACTCCGGGGACCGCCCGAACGACGCCGTGTCGTCGATCCCCGCCTCCCACGCACCACCACGTCCGTGGCGCCGACCGGCCGAACCTGCCGCAGCCGGTTCACAACGGCGCCCCAGTGGCCTACGATCCGATTGATCCGATCACCTGCTCGACGAGAGGAGCTCCCCTCCATGCAGATCGAGGTCAAGGGTCGCAACGTTCCGGTCTCCGACGAGCTGCGCGAGTACGTGACGCGCCGCTTCGACAAGGTGGGCAAGCAGGTCAGCGAGCTGGCGGTCCTGCAGGTCGAGGTGTTCGAGGAGCGCAACCCGGCCAACCCGGATTCGCAGGTCGCCGAGGCGACGCTCCGCCTGAAGGGCGTCACGCTGCGCGCCTGCGAGGCCAGCCGCGACCTCAAGCACTCGGTCAACCTCGTCGCGGACGAGCTGGCGCGGTCGGTGAAGAAGCACCGCGACAAGCGCCGCCGCCGCCGCGAGCAGCGGGCCGCCGCGGCGCCCCCGCCCGGCGTGGCCGAGGAGGACCGGAGCGAGGCCGCACAGGCCTGGTAGGGCGGACGTCGAGGACGCGCGCCGGGACCGTGCGGCGGGGCCGCTGCATCGTCCGTTGCCGCCGCCGTCCGGCCTCTATCCTCTGACCCATGACGATCCTCGACCGCGCCCTCCGGCTGGGAGAGGGCAAGCAGTTCAGGCAGTACGCCAAGCGCGTCGAACGCATCAACACCTGGGAGCCCGAGCTCGAGCTCCTCGACGACGAGGAGCTCCGCGCCCAGGCCGACAGCCTGCGCGAGCGCGCCCGCGACGGCGAGTCGCTGGACGAGCTCCTGCCCGAGACCTTCGCCGTCGTGCGCGAGACCTCGCGCCGCACGCTCGGCATGCGCCACTTCGACGTCCAGATGATCGGCGGCATGGTGCTGCACTCCGGCGCGATCGCGGAGATGAAGACCGGCGAGGGCAAGACGCTGACCGCCACGCTGGCCGTCGCGCTCAACGCGCTCGCCGGCAAGGGCGTCCACCTCATCACGGTCAACGACTACCTCGCCCGCCGCGACGCGGCCTGGATGGCCCCGCTCTACACCGGCCTCGGCCTCACCGTCGGCGTGCTGCAGAACATGCAGCCCTACGAGGAGAAGCGCGCCGCCTACGCCGCCGACATCACGTACGGCACCAACTCCGAGTTCGGGTTCGACTACCTGCGCGACAACATGGCCACGTCGCTGGAGGAGAAGGTCCAGCACGGCGGCCGGATCGACGAGGACGGCAAGCCGGTCGGCATGCACCACTACGGGATCGTCGACGAGGTCGACAACATCCTGATCGACGAGGCGCGGACGCCGCTGATCATCTCCGGCGCGCCCGAGCAGGCCGCCGACTTCTACGTCCGGTTCGCCAAGCTCGCCCGCCAGATGAGCTCCGGCAAGCGGCCGGAGGGGATGGACCCGCGCACGAAGAAGGAGTTCGTCGCCGACTTCGACTACGAGTTCGACGAGAAGCACAAGACCGTCTCGGTCACCGAGCCCGGCGTCGAGAAGGCCGAGCGCTTCCTCGGCATCGACAACCTCTACAAGGCCGAGAACGGCCCGCTGGTCAACCACCTGATCCAGTCGCTCAAGGCCGAGTCGCTCTACAAGCGCGACGTCGACTACGCCGTGGTCGACGGCGAGGTGAAGATCATCGACGAGTTCACCGGCCGGATCCTCGACGGCCGGCGCTGGTCGGAGGGCCTGCACCAGGCGGTCGAGGCGAAGGAGGGCGTCCGGGTCCAGGAGGAGAACCAGACCCTCGCCACGATCACGCTGCAGAACTACTTCCGCATGTACGACAAGCTCGCGGGGATGACCGGCACGGCCATCACCGAGGCGAACGAGTTCATGAAGATCTACAAGCTGCCGGTCGTGCAGATCCCGACGAACCAGCCGATGGTCCGCGCCGATCGCAACGACCAGGTCTTCAAGACCAAGCCGGGCAAGTGGGCGGCGGTCATCCGCGAGATCGCCGAGCGCCACGAGAAGGGCCAGCCGGTCCTCGTCGGCACGATCTCGGTCGAGGTCTCCGAGCACCTCGGCGCCGAGCTGGCCAAGCGCGGCGTCCCGCACACCGTGCTCAACGCGAAGCCCGAGTTCGCCCAGCGCGAGGGCGAGATCGTCGCCGAGGCCGGCCGCTCCGGCGCGGTCACGATCGCGACGAACATGGCGGGCCGCGGCGTCGACATCAAGCTCGGCGGCAACGCCGAGCACCTGACGGAGCTCGAGCTCGCGAAGCTCGGGCTGCGCCCCGGCGACCCGGACTACGAGGAGCGCTACAAGGACGTGCTCCCGACGATCGAGGCGCGCGTCGAGGAGGACCGCGAGAAGGTCCTCGAGTCGGGCGGCCTGTTCATCGTCGGCACCGAGCGCCACGAGTCGCGCCGGATCGACAACCAGCTCCGCGGCCGCTCCGGCCGCCAGGGCGACCCCGGCGAGTCGCGCTTCTTCCTCTCCGCCGAGGACGATCTCGTCCGCCTGTTCGCGGGCGACCGGATCTACCGCATCCTCGACCGGCTCGGGCCGGTCAGCGAGGAGGGCGAGGAGGAGCCGATCGAGGCGAAGATGCTCTCGAAGCAGATCGAGAGCGCCCAGCGCAAGGTCGAGGAGCAGAACTTCCTCATCCGCAAGCGCGTCCTCGAGTACGACGACGTGATGAACCAGCAGCGCGAGATCGTCTACCAGTACCGCGATCGCGTGCTCGAGGGCCAGGACATGGGCGGGACCGCGCGCGAGCAGGTCTCCCAGGTCATCGGCCGGATGGTCGACGAGTACACCCCCGGCGACTACGTCGAGGAGTGGGATCTCGAGGGCCTCTGGGTCCAGCTCGACCAGGTCTACCACGTGGACTTCGAGATCGAGGAGCTCGACCGCGAGGGCCTCGACCGCGAGCAGCTCAAGCAGCTGCTCGTCGACGACGCGCTGAAGCTCTACGACGAGCGCGAGGAGGAGCTGGGCGAGGAGCTCATGCGCGCGCTCGAGCGCTTCCTGCTGCTCCAGACCATCGACCAGCGCTGGCGCGAGCACCTCTACGACATGGACTACCTGCGCGAGGGCATCCACCTCCGCGGCTTCGCCCAGATCGACCCGCTCGTCGCGTACAAGAACGAGGGCTTCGGCCTGTTCGAGGACCTGATGCACAGCATCTGGTCGGACTTCGCCCGGATGGTCTACAACGTCCAGGTCGAGGTCGAGGGCCAGAACGGCGACGCGCCGCTCCAGCAACAGCAGCAGCAGGCGGGCACGGCGACGCTGAACTACTCCGGCGGGACCGAGGAAGAGCAGCCGAGCGCCTACGGCGGCGAGGGCTACGGCGTCGAGGCCGACGAGCCCCACGCCGCGCCGACCGTCGTCGAGCAGCGCCGCGTGGACGAGCATGAGCAGCTCGGCCGCAACGACCCGTGCTGGTGCGGGTCGGGCAAGAAGTACAAGAAGTGCCACGGCGCATAGCGGGCCGGCCGGTCCGCGTCGCGGTCCTCGGCTTCTGGCACGTCCACGCCGCGGACTACGCGGACCTCGCGGCGGCGCATCCGGAGACGGAGCTCGTCGCCGTCTGGGACGACGACGAGGAGCGCGGCCGCGCGGGCGCCGACCGCTACGGGATCGAGTTCGCCGGCGACCTCGGCGCGCTGCTCGCCCGCGACGACGTCGACGCGGTGACGGTGACGACCGCGACGCGCGCCCACCGCGAGGTGATCGGCGCCGCGCTCGCCGCCGGGCGGCACGTCTTCACCGAGAAGCTGCTCGCGCCGACCGTCGCGGATTGCGAGGCGCTCGTCGCCGCGGCCGACGCCGCCGGCGCCGCGCTCGTCGTCAACCTGCCGCGGCTGCACCACGGCGTCACGCTCGCGATCGACGAGCTGCTCGCCGCCGGCGCCATCGGCACGCTCACCTACGGCCGCGTCCGGCTGTCCCACGACGGCGCGGTCGCGGGCTGGCTGCCGGAGCGGTTCTTCGACCCCCGGGACGCGATCGGCGGCGCCCTGACCGACCTCGGCTGCCACCCGGTCTACCTGATCCAGCGCTGGCTCGGCGCGCGCCCCGAGACGGTCGCCGCGACGTACGGCACGGTCACCGGCCGCCCGGTCGAGGACCACGCCGTCGTCACCGCCGGCTACGCCGACGGGCGCATCGGCGTGATCGAGACCGGCTTCGTCAGCGCCGACCCGTACGCGATCGAGCTGCACGGGACCGGCGGCGTCCTGCACTACGTGGAGCCGCCCGGCGTCCTGCGGGTCTTCGACGGCGAGGCCTGGAGCACGCGGCCCGTGCCGGGCGACGCCGACGACGCGTTCTCGCGCTGGGTCGGCCACATCCGGGAGGGGACCCGCGCGGACGACAACCTCGAGCGGGCGGTCGAGCTGACGCGCCTGGTCGTGGCGGCCAACGCGTCGGCGGCGTCGGGCCGCGCGGTCGCGCCGTGATCCGCGTCGGCCTGCTCGGCGGCGGCGGGATCGCGGACGAGCACCTGCGCGGCTACGCGCGCGCACGCCGCCCGGATCGGCGTCACCGCGGTCGCCGACCCGGCGACCGGCGAGCGCCGCGCGCAGCAGCTCGGCGCCACCGCCTACGACGACTTCCGCACGCTGATCGCCGAGGCGGACGTCGACGCGGTCGACGTCTGCCTGCCGCATCACCTGCACCGCGACGCCGTCGTCGCCGCGGCCGCAGCCGGGCGGCACGTCCTGTGCGAGAAGCCGCTCTGCCTGACCGCGGCGGAGGCGGCCGAGGTGCGCGACGCCATCGCCGCGTCGGGGATCACGCTCATGTGCGCCCACAACCAGCTCTTCCTCCCCGCCGTCGCCGAGGCGAAGGCGGTGCTCGAGGCCGGCACGATCGGCCGCGTCTACGAGGTCCGCACGACCGACAGCTTCTTCAACGGCTTCGACCCCGCGAACATGGGCTGGCGCGCGAGCGCGGCGACGAGCGGCGGGGGCGAGCTGATCGACACCGGCTACCACCCGACCTACCTGCTGCTGCACCTGGCCGGCGGCGCGCCCGCCGAGGTCACCGCGCTGCTCTCGACGCACCGGCTCGCGTTCATGGAGGGCGAGGACTCCGCGCAGGTGCTCGTCCGCTTCGACAACGGGGTGGTGGGGCAGATGGCCACGAGCTGGGCCTACGACCCGGCGCCCGTGACCGAGCGCTTCTCGGCGGTCGGCGAGCGCGGCGCGCTCCACAGCGACGGGACCGCGCTGACCGTCGCCGTGCGCGGCGGGGACGACGACGACGCGGACGTTCGATCCGGTCGACCAGTTCGCCGCCGAGATCGGCCACTTCGCCGACTGCCTCGCGCACGGGCGCCGGCCGCTGCACACCGAGCACGAGGGGATCGAGGCGCTCGGGATCATCCTCGCCGCCTACGAGGCCGCGCGGACCCGGTGCGTCGCCCCGGTCATCCGGGCCTGACGGGTAGGCTGCCGCTGATGGAGCGCACCGCGTTCCGGACGTGTCCGTTCTGCGAGGCGACCTGCGGCCTGGAGGTCACCCTGCGCGGCGATGAGGTCGTCAAGGTCCGCGGCGACGGCGACGACGTGTTCTCGCGCGGCTTCCTCTGCCCGAAGGGCGTGGCGCTCAAGGACCTGCACGAGGACCCCGACCGGCTCCGGACCCCGCTGGTCCGCGGCGCGGACGGCGAGCTCGCGCCCGCGAGCTGGGAGGAGGCGTGGGCGCTGATCGGCGACCGCCTGCCGCGGATCGCCGCCGAGCACGGCCGCGACGCCGTCGGCGTCTACATCGGCAACCCCGCCGCCCACGGGCTCGCGGCGCTGCTCTACGGCCGCGTCGTGATCAAGGCGCTCGGCACCCACAGCGTCTTCTCGGCCAGCACGGTCGACCAGCGGCCGAAGGAGATCGCCTGCGCGCTGATGTTCGGGACGCCCCTCTCGGTGCCGATCCCCGACGTCGACCGCACGATGCACCTGCTGATGCTGGGCGCCAACCCGCTGGCCTCCAACGGCTCGCTGATGACCGCGCCCGACATGCGCGGGCGGTTGAGGGCGCTGCAGGCGCGCGGCGGGAAGCTGGTCGTCGTCGACCCGCGCCGCAGCCGCACCGCCGAGGTCGCCGACGAGCACCACCCGATCCGCCCGGGGACCGACGCCCAGCTCCTGTTCGCGCTCGTCCACGTCCTGTTCGAGGAGGGCCTGGCCGCACCCGGCCGGCTGGCGGAGCTGACCGACGGGATCGCAGCCGTCGAGGAGCTGGCGCAGCCGTTCACGCCGGAGGCCGTCGCGCCGGTCACCGGGATCCCGGCCGACGCGATCCGCCGGATGGCGCGCGAGCTCGCAGCGGCCGGGTCGGCTGCGGTCTACGGCCGGATCGGCACCACGACGCAGGAGTTCGGGACGCTCGCCTCCTGGCTCGTCGACGTGCTCAACGTGCTGACCGGCAACCTGGACCGGCCCGGCGGCGCGATGTTCACCCGCGCCGCCGCCGGGCAGCGCAACTCGTCCGGCGCCCCCGGGCGCGGCCGGGCGACGCAGCTCGCGCGGCGCCGGACCCGCGTCCGCGGCCTCCCCGAGTCGCTCGGCGAGCTGCCGGCCGCGGCGCTCGCGGAGGAGATCGAGACGCCCGGCGAGGGGCAGCTGCGCGCGCTGATCACGCTCGCCGGCAACCCCGCCCGCTCGATGCCGAACTCGGGCCGGATGGAGCGCGCGCTCGAGGGGCTCGACCTGCTCGTCTGCGTCGACATCTACGTCAACGAGACGACCCGTCACGCCGACGTCATCCTGCCCGCGCCGTCGCCGCTCGAGCGCTCGCACTACGACCTCGCGCTCTACCAGCTCGCCGTCCGCAACGTGGCGAACTTCTCGCCGCCGGTGGTCGAGGCCACGGTGCCCGACGAGTGGATGACGCTGCTGCGGCTCGCCGCGGTCGCCGCCGGGCAGCCGGCGCCCGCCGACGTCGAGCCGTTCGACCGCTTCGTGGCGTCCGAGCTGATCCGGCGCGAGGCGGCCGACGAGCACTCCCCGCTGCACGGCGCGCGACCCCGACGCGCTGCTCGCCGAGGTCGAGCCGCGGCGCGGCCCGGAGCGGCTGCTCGACCTGCTGCTGCGCGCCGGGCCGTACGACCTCACGCTCGCCGACCTCGAGGCGGCGCCGCACGGCCTCGACCTCGGCGCGCTCGAGCCGCGGCTGCCGGACGCCCTGCGGACCCCGAGCGGCCGGATCGAGCTCGCGCCCGAGCCGATCGTCGCCGACGTCGCGCGGCTGCGCGCCGCGCTCGACCGCCCGGCGGACGGCGGGCTCGTGCTCGTCGGGCGCCGCCAGCTGCGCTCGAACAACTCGTGGATGCACAACCTCGAGCTGCTCGTCAGCGGGCCGGAGCGCTGCACGCTGCAGGTCCACCCCGACGACGCGGAGCGGCTCGGGCTCGCCGACGGCGGCGCGGCGCGGGTCGAGAACCGCGCCGGCGCGCTCGAGGCGACCGTCGAGGTGACCGACGCCGTCATGCCCGGCGTGGTCTCGCTCCCGCACGGCTGGGGCCACGACGCGCCCGGCGCGCGGCTCGGCGTGGCGTCCGCGCACGCGGGGGTCAACGCCAACGTCCTCGCCGACGAGGGCCTCGTCGACGCGATCAGCGGCAACGCGGTCCTGAACGGCATCCCGGTCGCGGTCGCGCCGGTGGCGGCCGCCGTTCCCGCGTGACCGAGCCGGACTTCGCGGCGCTCGGGCTGCTCGACGGCCTCGACGAGGACGCGCGCGCGTCGCGGCTCGCGCTGCTGCAGGCGCTGCACGAGGACGGGGCCGGGATCGAGGAGCTGCGGACCGCCGTCGCCGAGGGCCGGCTGGCGCTGCTGCCCGCCGAGCGCGCGCTCGGCGCCGACGGGCAGATCACGCCGCGCGCCCTCGCGGAGGAGGCGGGCCTCGACCTCGCGATGCTCGAGGCCGTCCGCCGCGCGTCGGGCCTCGCGCTCCCGCCCGCCGACGTCCCGGCGCTCGGGCCGCTGGACGTCGCGGGCGCGCAGATCATCGCCCGCTTCCTCGACGCCGGGCTGCCGGTCGAGGGGCTGATCGAGGCCGCGCGCGTGTTCGGCGAGGCGACCTCGCACGCCGCCGCTGCGGCGGGCACGATCGCGAACGCCTCGATCCCGCAGAAGGGCGACACCGAGCTGGGCTACGCGCTGCGGCTGGCCGCCGCCACGCGCGAGCTCACGCCGCCGGCCGCGGAGCTGCTCGGCGTCCTCTACCGGCTCCACACGCGCGAGAACCTGCGCCAGCAGATCATCGACGCCGAGGAGCTCGCCTCCGGGCGGCGCTCCGACGTGATCGAGATCAGCGTCGGCTTCTGCGACCTCGTCGGCTTCACGCGGCTCGGCGAGGGCGTGCCGGCGGCCGACCTGGGCGCGATCGCGACGCGGCTCGCCGCGCTCGCCGCCGACGTCGCCGAGCCGCCGGTCCGGCTCGTGAAGACGCTCGGCGACGCGGTGATGTTCGTCGCGCCCGAGCCGCCGCCGCTGCTCGACGCGGCGCTCGGGCTGATGGAGGCGGCGGCCGGGGAGGGGGAGAGCTTCCCCGACGTCCACGCGGGCGCCGCCCACGGCACCGCGATGCGGCGCTGGGGCGACTACTACGGCGGCCCGGTCAACCTCGCGGCGCGGCTGGCCGAGCGCGCCCGGCCCGGCTCGCTGCTCACCGACTCCGCGGTCCACGACCACGCCGCGGACGACGCGGCCTTCGCCTGGTCGCCGGCCGGGGCGAAGCGGCTCAAGGGCATGAGCGAGGCGACGCCGGTGTGGCGCTGCCGGCGCGCCACCGGCGAACCGGCCGGCTGACGCTCAGAGGCCGCCGTTCAGCGGGATCCGCGCGGTGACCCGCGTCCCGTGCCCGGGCCGCGACTCGATCGCCACCTCGCCGCCGACGGCCGCGAGGCGGTCGCGCATGCTCGTGAAGCCGACGCCCCCGTTCACCAGCGCGGGATCGAAGCCGGCGCCGTCGTCGCGCACCTCGAACCGCAGGTCGCCGTCGTCGGACAGGTCGATCACCGCCGCGGTCGCTCCCGTCGCGTGCTTGGCCGCGTTCTGGAGCGCCTCGAGACAGCAGAAGTACGCCGCGCTCTCGATCGCGCGCGGGTAGCGGTCGACCCCGGCGGCGAGCACGGTCGCCGGCAGCGCGCAGCTCATCGCCGCGGCGCGCAGCCCCTCGACCAGGCCGCGGTCGGCCAGCGGCGCCGGGTAGATCCCGCGCGCGAGCGAGCGGACCTCCTCCAGCGCCTCGTCGACGTCGGCGCCGAGCGCCCGCAGCGACGCTGCGCCGTCGCCGTCCTCGCCGGCGCGCTCGGCGGCCAGCTCGAGCTTGATCCGCAGCGCGACGAGCCGCTGCTGCGCGCCGTCGTGGAGGTCGCGCTCGATCCGGCGGCGCTCCTCGTCCGCCGCCGCCTGGATCCGGGCGCGCGAGCGGCGCACCTCGCCCAGCAGTGCCGTGGCCTGCGCCGTGAGGCGCTGGTTGTCGAGCGCGATCAGCGCGTACGACGTCGCGCTGTCGATGAACGCGCGGTCGTCGCGCAGCGCCTCGTCGTGGACGATCCCTGCGACGAGCCGGTCGCCGTCGCGCACCTCGGTGAGGCAGCGCCCGCTGCCGGGGGCGGGCGGCTCCGCCCGGCGCCCGGCCTCGTCGGCCCAGCGCCCACGGCTGTTCTCGATCCAGTAGAGGACCTGCAGGCCGGGGTCGTCGAACGCCGTGGCCAGGGCGCCGCGCAGGTCGTGCGGGGTCGGGTGCGCGCGCAGCTGCCCGGCGAGCCGCCGCGTCGAGACCGCGATGAACACCCACCAGCGGGCGAGCCCGACGAGGAACGCGAAGGCGGTCAGCGGGAAGGTGAGCGCGATGCCCCAGGCCACGACCTCGAGCGCCTCGCCGTCGGCCCCGGCGCGCCGCAGCACCAGCGCGATCGCGTAGACGCCGTAGTGCAGGCACGCGACCGCGAGCACCGGCGCGAGCACGCGCCGCCGGAGCCGCGTCGCGGCGTGCAGCCGGAGCGCGAGCCGCACGGTCACCGCGGTCAGCACGACCACGGTCAGCAGCTCGCGCAGCGGCCGGATGAGGTCCTCGATCACCGCCGGCTCGGTGCTCGCGACCATCAGCGCGTTGTGGGGGCAGGCGGCGTCGCACGACGTCCACGGCACCGGGACGGGGTACTGCTCGACGAGCAGCGCCGTCGGCAGGTAGAGCGTCGCCACGAGCACGACGAGGATCCCGACGAGCAGCCGGTCGGCGCGCGTCTCGAGCCGGCCCGTCGGGAAGGCGAGCATCAGCGCGACCAGCAGCGGCTCGCCGAGCCAGCCCGCGACGCGGCCGATGCTGTACACGAGCGGGTCGTCCGACCCCGCGAGCGTGGTGAGGAACCAGGCGAAGCCCGCCGCGACCAGCAGCACGCCGAAGCGCGCGAACGGCGGGCGCCGCAGCGCGTACGCGCCGACCCCGAGCGGCGCGCCGACCATCAGCGCCCGCGCCGCCGCCTCGGCCCAGGCCGCCTCGCCGGACAGCGTGACCGCGACGGTGACCGAGCACAGCACGACCGCGGCGGTCACGACCGCCGGGGGACCGACGCGCTGGAGGTCGGATCGCATGCTGCTCGGCGCGACCGTATCGGTCCGAACGGCGAAGCGGCTCGACCGCCGCGAGGGCGCTCGCTCCGCCCCGCGGCCTCGCCCATCCGGCGGTGGTGCGCGCCCACCGCACTAGACTCAGCGCACGATGGCGAGCCCGCAGACCCTCACCACCCCTCAGCGCCTCGCCGCCATCCGCGAGCAGATGTCCCTGCTCTCGGACTATCTTTGACCCGGCGGGACTGCGTGAGCGCGCCGCCGCGCTCGAGGCCCGGATGGGCGAGAGCGGCTTCTGGGACGACCCGGAGGCCGCCGCGAAGGTGAACGCCGAGTACGCGCGCGTCCAGCGCCGGCTCGAGACGTTCGGCGCGCTCGAGTCCGACACCGCCGACCTCGACGGGCTCGTCGAGCTGGCGGAGGAGGACCCGGAGCTGGACGGCCGAGCTCGAGGAGACGCTGGACTCGATCGAGGAGCGGCTCGCGGTGCTCGAGGAGCAGCGCCTGTTCACCGGCCCGTACGACGCGGGCGACGCGCTCGTCACGGTCAACGCGGGCGCGGGCGGGACCGACGCCCAGGACTGGGCGGAGATGGTCCTGCGGATGGAGATGCGCTGGGCCGAGCGGCGCGGCTTCAAGGTCGAGCTGCTCGAGGCGAGCCCGGGGGAGGAGGCCGGCATCAAGTCGGCGACGTTCCGCGTCGCGGGCGAGAACGCCTACGGCCTCTACGGCGCGGAGAAGGGCGTCCACCGGCTCGTCCGCCTGTCGCCGTTCGACTCCGCCCACCGGCGCCAGACGTCGTTCGCCGGCGTCGAGGTCGCGCCCGTGGTCGAGGAGGCCGGCGAGATCGAGATCGAGGACGACGACCTCCAGATCGACACCTACCGCGCCTCCGGCGCCGGCGGCCAGCACGTGAACAAGACCGACTCGGCCGTCCGCATCACGCACAAGCCGACCGGCATCGTCGTCCAGTGCCAGAACGAGCGCTCGCAGTCCTCGAACCGCGCCACGGCGATGGCGATGCTGCGCGCCAAGCTCGTCGAGCGGGAGGAGCGCGAGCGCAAGGAGGAGATCGCGCGCGAGCGCGGCGAGGCGCAGGACGTCAACTTCGGCTCGCAGATCCGCTCCTACGTCCTGCACCCGTACACGATGGTCAAGGACCACCGGACCGACTTCGAGGCCGGCAACGCGAACGGCGTGCTCGACGGCGATCTCGACGGCTTCGTCCACGCCTACCTGCTGGCCAGCGCGACGCCGGAGTAGCCGGTGACCCTCGCCGACGAGCAGCGGACGGGCCTCGTCCACCCGGAGCAGCCGACCGCGCCCTACCTCGACGCGGTCTGGGGCTACGCGTTCCGCGGGCCGACGCGCTTCCACGTGCCCGGCCACAAGGGCGGCGCCGGCGCCGACCCGGGGCTGCGGAGCGCGATCGGCTGGTCCGCGCTGATGGTCGACGTGCCGGCCGACATCCAGGGGATCGACCTCGGGCCCTCGCCGACGCCGTACCAGCGGGCCGAGGCGCTCGCGGCCGAGGCGCACGGCGCGGCGCGCTCGTGGTTCCTGACCAACGGCGCCAGCCAGGGCAACCACGCGCTCGGCGCTCGCGCTCGCCCCGCTCGGCGCGCACGTCGTCGTCCAGCGCAACTCGCACGCGAGCGTCGTCGACGGGCTCGTGCTCTCCGGCGGCATCCCGACCTACGTGGCGCCGGAGTACGAGCACGGGCTGGGGATGGCGCACGGCGTCGCGCCGGAGTCGCTCGCCGAGGGGATCGCGGCCGCGGACGGCCCGCGCGCGGTGTTCATCGTCTCGCCGACCTACTACGGCATGGCGGCCGACGTCGCCGCGTGCGCCGAGATCTGCCATGACGCCGGCGTGCCGCTCGTCGTCGACCAGGCCTGGGGGCCGCACTTCGGCTTCCACCCGGACGTGCCGGAGAGCGCGCTCGCGCTGGGCGCCGACGCGGTGCTGACCTCGACGCACAAGATCGTCGGCTCGCTCACCCAGTCGGCGATGCTGCACGTCGCCCCGACCGGGCGGATCGACCCCGGCCAGGTCGCGCGGATGGTCCGGCTGACGCGCTCGACGTCGCCCTCGGCGCTGCTGATGGCGTCGCTCGACGCCGCGCGGCGCCAGCTCGCGATCCACGGCGAGGCGCTGCTCGACCGGACGATGGCCGCCGGCGACCGGGCGCGCGCGGCGATCGACGCGGTGCCCGGCGTGCGCGTGATCGGCGACGAGTTCGTCGGCCGGCCGGGCGTGGCGGGCTGGGACCCGATGCGGATCGTCATCGACGTGCGCGGGACCGGCTGCACCGGCTACGAGGTCGCCGCGTCGCTGCGCGACCAGTTCGACATCCACGTCGAGCTGGCGACGCACGCGACGCTGGTCCTGATCCTCGGCCTCGGCCAGCCGCCGGAGGACCTCGAGCGCTTCGCCCACGACTTCGAGGCGGTGGTGAGCCGGATCAGCCGCCCCGGCGACGCGGCCGCGCTCGTCCGCGCGCCCGGCGCGCTGGAGAACGAGGTGGTCGTCGCGCCGCGCGAGGCGTTCCTCGGCGACGCCGAGGCGATCGCGGTCGACGACGCGGTCGGCCGCGTCTCGGCGGAGGCGATCGCGGGCTATCCGCCCGGCATCCCGGCGCTGCTGCCCGGCGAGCGGATCACCACGGAGCTCGTCGCCTACCTGCGCGAGCTCAAGGCGTCCGGGGCGCGGCTGCACGGCGCGAGCGACCCGGAGTTCCGCACGATCTGCGTGCTCCGGGTCCCCTAGGCGCGATCCGGGCGGGCGCGGGAGCCGTAGAGCAGGTCGCGTGCGCGCGTTCGCCATCCCGATCAGCCGCTACCGCCGCGCGGGCGCCGACCCGCCGTGGTTCGACCCGCGCCGCTACCACGGCGTCGCCATGGAGGGCTACTTCTGGCGCTTCACGCATGCCGCGACCGGGCGGGTGGCGATCGTCATGTGCGGCGTCAACCGGTCGTCGGCCGGGGAGCGCTGGGCGTTCGTCGGACTGGCCGTCCACCCGGGCGGGTTCTTCCGCTGGGCGGCGCTGCAGGACGCCGCGGCCGACGCGGGCGGCTACGGCGTGCGCGCCGGGGCCGCGTTCAGCGCCGGGCCCGACCACGTGGCGCTCGATCTCGGGCCGGACTGCCGGCTCGATGCGGCGCTGCGCGCCCCGCTGGCCTGGCCGAAGCGCGCGTACGGCGGGCTCGGCGGCGCGCACGCGCTGCCCGGGCTGACCCAGTACTGGCATCCGCACCTGTTCGCCGCCGAGGTGCGCGGGAGCGTGGTCGCGGGCGGCGACGCCTTCACGCTCGACGGCGCCGGCGCCTACGCGGAGAAGAACTGGGGCGGCGGGTTCCCGGACCGGTGGTGGTGGGGTCAGGCGCACGACTTCGGCGACGACGTCTCCGTCGCCTTCGCCGGCGGCCCGGTCGGGCTCGGGCCGGCGACGGTCGACGCGACCGCGGTCGTCGTGCGGCTGGACGGCACCGTGCTGCGCTGCCGCCCGACCGGTGCGGTCGAGCTCGGCACCGGGTCCTGGCGGCTGCGCGCCCGCGCGGCCGGCCGCCGCGTCGAGATCGAGGGCGCGGCCGATCCCGCCACCGCGCACGCGCTGACCGTCCCGGTGCCGTCGGAGCGCCGAGCGGTGGACCGCTCCCAGCACCACCTCGCGGGCGAGCTGCACCTCCGCGTGCACCGCCGCGGGCGCACGCAGTTCGCCGGCGCCTCGGCGCTGGCGGGGCTGGAGCGCGGCGGCGATCGCTAATCTTGTCGGCGTGACCAATATCGCGCTCGACAGCACGACGGCCCTGATCGACGCCGCTCTGGCCGAGGACGTCGGCGACGGCGACGTGACCGTCGCCGCGACGGTCGACCCGGCGGCGCGCGGGGTGGCGACGATCACCCAGAAGGCGCCCGGCGTCATCTCCGGGCTCGGCGTCGCCGAGGCGGTCTTCCGCCGGCTCGACCCGGACGCGGCGATCGAGCGGCTCGGGCCGGAGGCGGAGTGGCGCGAGCCGCCGGCGCCCGTGCTGCGCGTCACCGGCAGCGCCGGCGCCCTGCTCACCGCCGAGCGCACGGCGCTCAACTTCCTCGGCCGGCTCTCCGGCATCGCCACGCTGACGGCGCGCACCGTCCGCGCGATCCGCGACGCGGGCGGCACCGCGACGCTGCTGGACACGCGCAAGACCACGCCGGGCCTGCGCGCGCTGGAGAAGCGGGCCGTGGCCGACGGCGGCGGGACCAACCACCGCGCCGGCCTCTACGACTTCGTCCTGATCAAGGAGAACCACGCCGCGCTCGCGGGCGGGGTCGGGGAAGCCGTGCGGCGCGCCCGCGCCGCGCGGCCGGACCTCCCGCTCGCGGTCGAGGTCCGCGACGCCGCCGAGATCGACGAGGCGCTCGCGGCCGGCGCGCCGCGGCTCCTGCTCGACAACATGACCCCCGCCGAGGTCGCCGATGCGGTCGCGCAGGTCGGCGGCCGCGCCGAGCTCGAGGCGTCCGGCGGGGTGACGCCGGACACAGTTGTAGTCTATGCGACCATAAAGGGTCTACACTACGTCTCGATGGGTGCGCTGACGCATTCGGCGCCCAATCTCGACCTCTCCCTCCTCCTCGAGATCACGCCATGACACTGCTCCAGCTCGACAACATCCCCGCCATGCAGGCCGAGGTCCGCGCGCTCGCCCGCGAGCGCGGCGCCGTGATCCTGGCCCACAACTACCAGCTGCCCGAGGTCCAGGACGTGGCCGACTACGTCGGCGACTCGCTCGGGCTCTCGATCCGCGCCGCGGCGGCCGGCGAGGAGGTCATCGCGTTCTGCGGCGTCCACTTCATGGCCGAGACGGCGTCGATCCTCTCGCCCGAGAAGACCGTGCTGCTGCCCGACCTCGACGCGGGCTGCTCGCTCGCCGACAGCATCACCGCCGAGCAGCTGCGGGCCTGGAAGGCCAAGCACCCGGGCGCGGTCGTCGTGATGTACGTCAACACGACCGCCGAGGTGAAGGCGGAGACCGACTACTGCGTGACCTCGTCGAACGCGGTCAGCGTCGTCGAGCACATCTACCGCGAGCACGGCGCGGACACCGAGATCCTCTTCGGGCCCGACATGTTCCTCGGCGCCTACGTCGAGAAGGTCACCGGCCGGCCGATGCACGTCTGGGACGGCGAGTGCCACGTCCACGCCGGCATCCGCCCGCGCGACATCTCCGACATGCGCGCCGCGCACCCGGGCGCCGACTTCCTCATCCACCCCGAGTGCGGCTGCTCGACCTCGGTGATGGAGTACGTCGCCGCGGGCGACGTCGACCCCGAGGGCGTGCACATGCTCTCGACCGGCGGGATGATGGAGTACGCGAAGACCGCCGTGCCCGGCACGACCGCGATCATGGCGACCGAGGTCGGGATGCTGCACCCGCTGCAGATGGCCGCCCCGGACGTCGACTTCGTCGCCGCCAACGAGGCGGCGAGCTGCCGCTACATGAAGATGATCACGCTGCCGAAGCTGCGCGACGCGCTGCGCGAGGGCAAGCCGGTCGTCAAGGTGCCGGACGCGATCGCCGAGCGCGCCCGCGTGCCGATCGAGCGCATGGTGGCGATCGCACCGTAGCGGCGTCGACTACGCGTCGGGGTACGGCGCGTAGCGGTGGTGCAGCATGAGCTGGTTGCCGTCGGGGTCGGCGAAGATCGCCATGTGGCAGACGCCGGTGTCGAGCGTGTCGCCGAAGAACGTCACGCCCTTGGACTCCAGCTCGGCGCGCGCCGCGTGGACGTCCTCGACGCGCAGCGGCAGCGGGTTGCCGGTCTGGGCGACGAACTGCATCCCGACCTTCTCGGGCTGCCAGACGCCGAAGCAGGTGTCGCCCGCCCATTGCTCGTAGTCCGCGTGCTCGTCGGGGCGCATGCCGAGGGTGTCGCGGTAGAAGCTGCGTGCGCGGTCGGGGTCGCGTGAGGGGATGCCGATGAAGTCGAGCGCCTGGATGAGTCCCATGCGCCGCAGTCTCTCAACTCGCTCGCGGGGCGGGTCCCGTCGAGCTCGGCGAGCCTCGCCCGGACCAGGTCCCGCACCAGCGCCCGGTCGAGCTCCCAGTCGTCCGGCACCTGGAACAGGTTCTTCCGGACCACGTACCCCTCGTCCTCCAGCCTGCCCCGGAAGTCGTCGATCACGTCCGCGCTCCACGGTGCGAGGTCGAGATGGTCCTTCAGGGAGGAGACGCCGAACACGTACTCGCCGTCGCGCTGGATCTGCGGCACGTTCCAGGCGATCTTGGGCTCGAGCTCGGGGAACTCGCCGAGGATGAAGTCGATCACGGATCGCAGCGTCCTCGCCTGCGTGGGCGCCAGGGAGGCCAGGTAGTCGTCGACCGTGCTGTATCTGGAAGGGCTCATCTCGTTCCGGGCTCCCGGAAGCTACCGTGGGCGGACATGCCGCGTCGCCGACGCCGAGAGCCCGATCCGCCGCAAGACACCAGAGCCCCGGCCGGCACCGGACCGCGCCTGGTCCGCGCGACGGAACATCCACGAGCGCGACGCCGAACCGACCTGGTCGGCTACACGGCGCTGCCGGCGGAGACCGGCCCCACGTGGGCGCCCGATCAGCTCTCGGTCTGGCCGGTGGAGGGCGGCCGGTTCGGCCTGGACGCGCACTACGAGGGCGACACGGGCGCGCAGCGCGCCGAGTACCAGGCCGCGCGGCTCGCGCAGCTCAACCTCGCCGCGCGGGTGCAGGAGGGCCCGTCCGGGGGCGCGATCCTGCGGCTCGGGCCGCTCGCGCACGAGGCGGCGTGGGTGGCGCTCGAGGCGTTCCTCGGGCGTCCGCTCCCCGCGGCGCCCGCTGACTGACCCGCGCCCTCCCCGGGCGTGCGAACATCGGGGCCATGGAGCACGGAGCGTGGGAGCGCGTCCCGATCGACGCGCAGAGCGTGGAGGCGCCGCTCTCGCGCTCGGCGGTCTTCCTCGTGCTGGCGGCGGGGGAGGGTGACGCGGCGCTGGCCGGGCATCCGCGACGTGCTCGGGTCGGTCGCCGACCTCGTCAAGAACGTCGGCTTCCGGGACCTGGGCGGGCGGCTGTCGTGCGTCGTGGGGATCGGCTCCGCGTTGTGGGATCGCCTCTCGCCGGAGCGCCGGCCGGCCGAGCTGCGCCCGTTCGCCGCGGTCCGCGGGCCGGTGCACACCGCGCCGTCGACGCCGGGCGACCTGCTCTTCCACCTGCGCGCCGAGCGCGAGGACATGACGTTCGAGCTCGAGCGCCAGCTGCTCGACGTGATCGGCGACGCGGCGCGCGTCGTCGACGAGACGACCGGCTTCCGCTACTTCGACGCGCGCGACCTGCTCGGCTTCGTCGACGGCACGGCCAATCCGGCCGGCGCCGAGCTGCCCGACGCCGCCCTGATCGGCGACGACGCCGACCCGGACTTCGCCGGCGGCAGCTACGTGGTGGTCCAGAAGTACCTGCACGACATGGCGGGCTGGGCCGCGATGTCGACCGAGGAGCAGGAGGCGATCATCGGCCGGACCAAGCTCGACAACGTCGAGCTCGACGACGACGACGCGCCGCGCAAGTCCCACAAGTCGCTGACGACGATCGACGACGGCGCCGGGGGCGAGCTGGACATCCTCCGCGACAACATGCCGTTCGGCCGCCCCGGGGCGGGCGAGTTCGGCACGTACTTCATCGGCTACGCCGGCCGGCTCTGGGTGATCGAGCAGATGCTCGAGCGGATGTTCGTCGGGGCGCCGCCCGGCGCCTACGACCGGCTGCTGGACTTCTCGACCGCGATCACCGGGACGACGTTCTTCGTGCCGACCGCGGCCATGCTCGACACGCTGGCGGAGGCGCCGCCCGACGCGACCTCCGCGACGGCGGACGGCGCGCCGCCGCCCGCCTCGTCCTCGCTGGGCATCGGCTCGCTGCGCGAGCCCACCTAGCCTGCGCGGGACCTTCAGTCGAGCGCGCCGGCGGGAAGCACGTAGCGGAGCGGAGCGGCGCTGCTGCGGCCCGCGCCGGCGAGGCGTCCGCCATGCAGCCCGCTCGTACGCCCCGCCACGGCCGTCTCGGGCTCGCCGGATCGGCTGAGGATCCAGTCGACGACGCCTGCGGCTGCCGCCCCTTCGGCGAGGATCGCCGCCCGCTCGATGACCTTTCCGCCGGAGCGGTGCGGGCGGGAAAGGCGGATCACGAGGTCGCGGATCGCCGCGTCGTCCATCGCCTCCATCAGGTCGCCGTGACCGGGTCGCGGTCGGCTTCGAGCGCGTGCAGCCGCCGGTCGTGGTCGGCGAGCCGGGCCTCGATGGCGGTGTCGCCGACGGTGCCGGCCTCGCCGTCGTCGTCCTGGGGTCCTTGGCCGGGCAGCCCGAGCCGTACGCGGATGTAGTCGGAGAGGGTCACCTTGTCGCGCTCGGCGCGGCCGGCGAGTTCGCGGTACTCGGCGGCGTCCACCCGGAGGGTGATCGTCTGCGTCGTCATCGTCCCCGCCTCACGGCTCGCGATGCGCCGCTGACGCGTCGGAGCGGAAGCTGCCGCGCGCGTGGCCGCCGCGTGAGGGCGGCGGCCCGGATCGGAGTGTGGTGTGCATCGTCGGCGCTCTTCCCGAGCCGGGCCGTGCTGGACGGTCCGTGACTCATCGGAGGACGGCTCTTCCGTCGCTGAGGACGAAACTGTCCGTGGAGATCGCCGGTCGGCGCGAGGCCGGGCGGTGCTCTGCGCGAAGTCGCTTCGCAGGAGCGGGAAACAACCCTGTCATCACATTGTAGTTGACGGACGCAAGCGCCGGCCTGCGACGGGCAGCGAGCTCGGCGGTCTGTGGCAGCCTGTCACTGGTGATCGCCGGCCGGCAGAGCCGCACGGCGCAGTACATGGCGTTCTTCCGTGCCCTGGAGTCGCGGCGGCCGGTGGCGGAGCGGTTGTTCGTCGACCCGGTCGCCGACGCGTTCCTCGACCGCCCGTTGCGTGCGGCGGTCGCCGCCGCGGCGTTGCCCGCGGTGGGTCGGGCGATCCCATGGTTGCTCGACCGCCGGATCCCGGGTCCTCGTGCCTCAGCCGTCGCGCGGACGCGCTACATCGACGACGCGTTGCGCGCCGCGGTGGCGGCCGGCACCGAACAGGTGGTGATCCTCGGGGCGGGCTACGACTGTCGTGCCTACCGGATGCCGGAGCTGCGCGGCGTGCGGGTCTTCGAGGTCGATCACCCCGACACGCAGTCGGTCAAGCGCCGCGTCCTCGAGCGACCGGTTCGGCGCGCTGCCGCCGCACGTGACCTTCGTCGCCGTCGACTTCGACCGCGAGCCCGCTGGCGCCCGCGGTCGCCACGGCCGGCCTTCGGGCCGGGCGGCGGACGTTCACGATCTGGGAGGGCGTGGCCAGCTACCTCACGCCGGAGGCCGTCGACGCGACCGTCCGCTGGACCAGCGACGTCGCCGGGCCCGGCAGCGAGCTGGTGCTTCACCTACGTGAACCGTGACCTCATCGAGCGGACCCGGGAGTTTCCCGCACGCCGACGCGTGGGTCCGCTCCGTCGAGCGGGCCGGGGAGCCGTTCGTCTTCGGCTTCACGCCGGACGACCTCGTCCGGTACCTCGCCGTCCGCGGCTGGACCCTCGCCGACGACCTCGCGACGCCCGAGGCGCTCGCCCTCTATGGCCTGTCCGGCGCACGCGTTCCGAGCTTCTACAGGATCGCCCGCGCGGTCCGCCCGGGCTCGTGACCGCGCCCGGAGCGCTACGCTGGCACGCGTGTCTGACGCGCGAATCAGGCGCGGAAGCGTCGGAGGTGGTGCGCCGGCCGAGCAGGTTGCGGGCGCTGGCCGACCTGGCCACGAACGCGGAGTCCTCGGCGGAGGCGCTCGACCGGATAGCGAGCGTGGCGTGCCGCGTCCTCGACGTGCCGGTGGCGCTGGTCAACCTCGTCGGCGCCGACCGGCAGCGGTTCGTGGGCTGCGGCGGGCCGGAGCCGTGGGCCTCGATGAGCGGGATGCCGCTCACGGCCGGGTTCTGCCCCTTCGCCCTCAGCGTCGAGCAGGCCTACGTGCTGGAGGACGCGCGCGTCGATCCGGTGTTGGCCCTCAACCCGGCCGTCGAGCAGTTCGGCGTGGTCGCCTACGCCGGCGTGCCGCTCCGCGCGGCTGACGCCGAGCCGATCGGGACCCTGTGCGCGATCGACTTCGAGCCGCGCTCGTGGAGCCAGGACGACGTCGCGCTGCTCACCGATCTGGCTGCGGGAGTGATGGCGGAGCTGCAGCTGCTGGCAGCGACGCGGCAGCTGGCTCGGGATCAGGTGCGCCTACGGACGCTCACCGCGCTCAGCTCCGCGTTGGCGCCGGCGCAGGACGCCGGCGATGCGGTCGACGAGGTCAGCCGGATCGTCGAGCGCTTCGATGCCAACGCCGTCTGGCTGTCGATGGTCGACGAATCGGGCGAGACCCTGTGCACGGCGGCGGCGAGCGGCGCGGAGTCCGCGGAAGCGGCGCAGCAGTCCGACGTGCCGCTTGCGGCGCACCTCCCACCTGCGGAGGTCGTCCGGACCGGCAAGCCCGACTTCCTGACCACCCGGGCGGACGTGCGCGACCGGTTCGCCGAGCTGCTGGACGCCATGCCGGACATCGGCTCCGTCGCCGTGCTGCCGCTGGCCGCAGGCGACACGCGGCTCGGCGTGCTGGGCGTCTCCTTCGCCGACGAACGGGCGCTCTCCGCCGCCGATCGCGAGTACCTCGCAGCGCTCGGCGGAATCACCGCGCTGGCGCTCGCGCACCCGACGAGATCGCCCTAGCGCGTCTGGAGGTGGATGTCGCCGGAGCCGGTCGTCGCGGAGATGCTCCGCGGCGCGCCCGGCGCGTCCGCAGCCCCTCCTCGTCCACGTCGCCGGAGCCCGCCTGCGTGTCGACGCGGTAGAGCGCGTCGGGCACGTCGACGTGGATGTCGCCCGAGCTCGCGGCCGCGTCGACGCGGTCGGCCGCCCGTGCGAGCGCCAGGAGCACGTCGCCGGACGACGCCTCGGCCCGGACCGTGCCGGCCCGCACGCGGCTCGCCTCGATGTCGCCCGAGCTCGTGTACAGCCTCAGCGCCGGCGCGGTCACGCCGATCGCGTCGATGTCGCCGGAGGAGGCGGCGAGCACGACCGGCTGCGACGAGCGGAGGTCCTCGGCGTGGACGTCGCCGGACGACGCGTCGACGTGCACGCGCGTGCCCTCGGGGACGCGGATCTCGTAGTCGACCGCGCACGAGTTGCCGAACACCCAGCCGCACGAGGACGAGAGGTGGAGCGTCCCGTCGCCGGTCACGCTGCGCGTCGTGCGACGGCGTGCGCAGCCCCTCGGTGAGCTTCGTGACGAGCTCGAGCGGGGCGCCCGCCGGGGCGGACGTGAGCCGCACGTCGCTGGCGTCGTCGATCACGAGCGACCGGACGCCGTCGAACTGCTCGACCTCGGTCGTCGTGTGGCGCGCGGCGAGGTCGAGCAGCGAGACGGTCCCCTGCACGACCGTGAACGCCGCGATCAGGGCGATGATCGGCGAGCAGCGCGCGGCGCAGGCCGCGCGGCGTGCGGTAGCCGCTCGACGGGCTCGGTGGCGACCGCGCTCATCTCACACCCCCAGGTAGGTCAGGACCGCGAGCACGCGGCGGTGGTGGTGCTCGGTCTCGGGCAGCCCGAGCTTGGTGAACACCTTGCGGACGTGCTTCTCGACGGCGCTGTGGCTGATGCCGAGCCGCTCCACGATCGCGGAGTTGGAGTGGCCCTCGGCCATCAGCCCGAGCACCTCGCGCTCACGCGGGGTGAGCGCGTCGAGCGGCTCGTCGTGGCCGCGGCCGAGCAGCTGCGCGACGACCTCGGGGTCGATCACCGTGCCGCCGGCGGCGACGCGCTCGGCGGCCGCGACGAACTCCTGCACGTCGGCGACGCGGTCCTTGAGCAGGTAGCCGACGCCGACCGTGCCGCTGGAGAGCAGGTCGGATGCGTAGCGCTCCTCGACGTACTGGCTGAGGATCAGGATCGCGGCGTCCGGCCGGCGCCGGCGCGCCTCGACGGCGGCGCGCACGCCCTCGTCGGTCTGCGTCGGCGGCATCCGCACGTCGACGACCGCGAGGTCGGGGCCGTGCTCGGCCATCGCGTCGAGCAGCCCCTCGCCGTCCCCGACCGCCGCGACGACCTGGTGGCCGTGGTCGGCGAGCAGCGCGGCGATCCCCTCGCGCAGCAGCACGAGATCCTCGGCGATCACGACCCGCATGGCAGCCAGGCGGTGATCGTGGTCGGCCCGCCCGCGGGGCTCGTCACCGCGAGCGTGCCGTCGAGCGCCTCGACCCGCTGGGCGAGGCCCTCGAGCCCCGAGCCGGGGCGGCGCTCGGCGCCGCCGTGGCCGTCGTCCGCGACGGTCAGCACGAGCTGGCCGTGGTCGATGCGCACGTCGACCTCCGCGCGGCTCGCGCCCGAGTGGCGGCCGACGTTCGTCAGCGTCTCGGCGACCACGTAGTACGCGGCGGTCTCGACCGCGGGCGGGAGCCGCTCGGCGAGGGAGCTGTTGATCTCGACCGGCACGCTCGCGCGCTCGGCGAGGCCGGAGAGCGCGGCGTCGAGCCCGCGGTCGCTGAGCACGGAGGGATGGATCCCGCGCACGAGGTCGCGCAGCTCGCGCATCGCGCGCTTGGACTCGTCGTGCGCGCCGGCCAGCAGGGTGTCGACGGCCGCCGGGTCCTCGGGCAGCTTCGCGCGCGCCCGGCCCAGCTCCATCGCGATGTAGGCGAGCCGGTGCTGCGCCCCGTCGTGCAGGTCGCGCTCGATCCGGCGCAGCCGGGCGTCGGCGGACTCGACGGCGCCGGAGCGGCTCGTCTCGAGCGTCGCGATCCGCTCGGTCATCTGCTCGCGCTCCTCGTCGGCGAGCAGCCCGTGCGCCATCGCGCCGCAGCCGACGGCCAGCGCCCGGGTCACGGCGAGCGCGACGGCGGCGATCAGCACGCTGGAGGCGGCGACGGCGGCCGCGTCCCAGCCGCTCAGGTCGCCGAGCGGCGATCCGTCCGGGGCGCCGCCGCTGACCACGGGCGCGAGCAGCGCGGCGAGCGCGGCCGACCACAGCGTGCACACGATCAGGCCGCTGACGATCCCGACCGGGCCGAGCAGCAGCAGGTAGCCCAGCCCGCGCCAGGTCCAGCGGTCGCGCAGGCGCGCGGCCCAGCGGTCGAGCCAGCGCTGCGAGCGGGGCAGCGCGCGGCGCCGGCCGCGGGATCGGCGCGCCCGAGCACGAGCGCGGCCCGCTGGCGCTCGGTGTTCGCGCCCCAGCGCCAGATCAGCAGCGTGACGGCGAGCACCGGGATCCCGATCGTGACGATCGCGAGGCTCAGCCCGACCGACAGCGCGGTGACGAGGAACGTGAACCAGGCGATGCCCAGCGGCAGCCCGCCGGCGACGTAGAGGAAGTCGCGCCCGGCGCGGGCGGGGGAGAAGTTCTCCAGGGCGACCGGCATGCCACAGATCCTGCTCTCCGGAGCGCCGGCGTGCCAGGCGGCGACCCTGTGGCTCCCGGGTGAGGTTCTCCCCACCGCTAGGTCGCGGCAGGCAGCAGCTCCAGCCCGTGCTCGGCGGCGTCGCGGACCGCGCGCATCCCCTCGCGCTTGCGCTCGAACTCGGCCGGCGTGTAGCAGTGCACGTCGACCTGCCCGCCCATCTCGTAGGCGTCCCAGAGCGAGCTCGCCTGGTAGACGCGCTCGAGCCACGGGACGCCGTCGAAGTGGTCCGAGACGAAGACGACGACGAACTCCGGCCCGCGCTCGCGCTGCGGCGGAGCGCCGTTCAGGTCCGCCACGCGGGCACCGCCGAGCAGCGCGCGCTGCGCCGGCCACCGGTCGGTGACCCGCTGCACGTAGCGCTCGAGCTCGCGGCGGTCGATCCCTTCTCCGGTCACCCGCATCAGATCATCGCGCACGCCACCGCAGGACCGCAAACCGGCGTTCACACGGCGGCGAAGTCGTCGACGTCGTGCGGGCCGACGCAGGCGACCGACGCGGCCTCCGAGATCCCCGCGGCGACGTCGGCGACCTCGGCGAAGCTGACCTCGTCGAGCGCGGCGATCGCGACGTCGGGGTCGATCTCCTGGCCGTGGACGACCGTCTGCGCCGCGGCGTGGCGCGCGACCGCGTTCGTGTTCTCGAACGCGAGGACGCGCCGCCCGGCGGCGTACGCGCGGGCCCGCTCGACCTCCTCCTCGGTCGGGCCGTCCTTGCGCAGGTCGTCGACGATCCCGCGCATGCAGCGGTAGGCCTCGACGCACTTCGCGGAGTCGAGCCCCGCCGACAGCTGCAGGATCGGCACGTCGGCGAACGAGTGGTCGATCGAGTAGACGGAGTACGCGAGGCCGCGCCGCTCGCGGATCTCGTCGAACAGGCGCGAGCCCATCGAGCCGCCGAGCAGGGTGCCGTAGACGGTCAGCGCCGCCCGCTCGCGCGCGTCGCGCGGGTCGATCGCCGGGCGGTAGGAGAGCCGCAGGTGCGACTGGTTGGACTCGCGGCCCTCGACCAGCGTCACCGGGTCCTGCGCGGGCGCCGGCTCGTACGCGCCGTTGGCCTGGATCGACGGGAAGCGCCCGAACGTCTCGACGAGCTCCTGGTTCTCCGGCACGTGCTCGAGGTTGCCGACGAGGAACGCGCCGCCGCGGCCGCCCGCCCACTGGCGCCGGCGGAAGGCGAGGATCGCGTCGCGCGTGAACGTCCGCAGGTGCTCCTCCGGCCCCAGCACGGGGCGGCCGAGCGGGTGGTCGCCGAACGCGGCGCGGTCGATCAGGTGCTCGGCGACCATCGAGGGCTGGTCGTTCGCGCGGGCGATCTCCTGGATCACGACCCCGCGCTCGCGGTCGAGCTCCTCCGCGTCGACCTTCGGCCGCCCGACGAAGTCGGTCAGCAGGTCGATCGCCTCGCCGACGACCTCCGCGCGGCACGTGATGTGGAAGGCGACCAGGTCGTGCGAGGTGTAGGCGTTGAGCATCGCGCCCATCCGCTCGGCGGTCTCGTTGACCTGCTTGTAGTCCGAGAACTTCTCGCCGCCCTTGAACACCAGGTGCTCGAGGAAGTGGGCCATCCCGTTCTCCTCCGGGCGTTCGGTCCGCGCTCCGGCCTCGAAGGCGACGAGGATGGTGACCGCGCGCGTGCCCGGCAGGTCGACCCGGTACAGCGGAAGCCCGTTGGGCAAGGTGGAGGAGTGGATCTTCGCCATGCCAGAGACAGTACCGGCGCTCGCGCAATTCCCCTTGCAGCCAGGGGAAAGCCGGGCGGGAGCCAATACCCTGCCGGTCGTCCATGGCTGCCACCGAACGTCACATCCGCCGCCGCGCCGAGGCTGCCGCACCACGCCAGCGCGTGGTCGGGGACCCCGTCCCCGGCGCCGTCATCGACTTCCGCTCGGTCACCAAGAAGTACCCGAGCGGCGACATCGGCCTGGAGGACGCGACGTTCGCGATCCACCCCGGCGAGTTCGTCTTCCTCGTCGGCTCGACCGGCTCGGGCAAGTCGACGATCATGCGCCTGCTGATCAAGGAGATCGAGCCCACCTACGGCTCGATCGCGGTCGCCGGGCGCGACCTCTCCGAGATCACGCACCGCAAGATCCCGTACTACCGGCGCAACCTCGGGGTGGTCTTCCAGGACTTCAAGCTGCTCCCGAACCGGACCGTGCACGACAACGTCGCCTACGCGCTCCAGGTCACCGGCGGCACGCGCCGCCAGGTGCGCGAGAAGGTGCCGGACATCCTGCGCCTGACCGGCCTCTCGCTGAAGCTGCACAACTATCCCGACCAGCTCTCCGGCGGTGAGCAGCAGCGCGTCTCCGTGGCGCGCGCGTTCGTCAACCACCCGCCGCTGCTGCTCGCCGACGAGCCGACCGGCAACCTCGATCCCGAGACGTCCGTCGGGATCATGCAGCTGCTCTACCGGATCAACCGCACCGGGACGACGGTCGTCGTGGCGACGCACGACAAGGCGATGGTCGACCGCATGCGCCGGCGCGTGATCGAGGTCTCGCGCGGCGCGATCATCCGCGACGAGCGGATCGGCGGCTACTCGGCCGACCAGTCGACCGGCGAGTTCGGCGCGCTCTGGGGCGAGGGTCTCGGATGAGGTTCGGGTTCTTCCTCCGCGAGGCGCTGCGCGCGCTGCGCCGCAACGCGGTGCCGTCGTTCGCCGCGGTCGCCACCGTGCTCGTCACGGTGCTCGTGCTCGGCGTGTTCATCCCCGTCGTCCAGGCCACGACCGGCGCCGCGAACGAGATCCGCTCCAAGGTGCTCGTCGACGTCTACTTCAAGCGCGACGCCACCAAGGCCGACATCGAGCGCGTCGAGCGGATCGTCCGCACCGACACGCCGGGCGTCGGCCGCGTCCAGTTCATCTCCAAGCAGCAGGCGCTGAAGTCCGAGCGCGAGGCCGGTCGCGGCGAGTTCTACGACCTGCTCGGCTCGAACCCGCTGCCCGACCTGCTGCGCGTCACGCCGGTCAACCCGGACGCGATCGGCCAGGTCCGCGACGCGCTCTCGCCGATGTCCCCGTCCGGGCAGCGCACCGTGGTCGACGCCTCGATCGACGAGGTCCAGGACCGCAAGGAGAACACGGACAAGATCCTCTCCGCCACGCGCGTGGTGAAGCTGACGATGGGCCTGCTCGCGGGCCTGCTGGCGCTCGCCTCGCTGCTGCTGGTGGCGAACACGATCCGGCTCTCGATGTACGCCCGCCGGCGCGAGGTCGAGGTGATGAAGCTCGTCGGCGCCACCGACTGGTTCATCCGCTGGCCGTTCGTGATCGAGGGCGTCGTCGTCGGCGCGCTCGGCGGCATCACCGCGATCCTGCTGCTCGGCGTGGTCAAGGTGACGCTGGTCGATCCGCTCGCGAGCGACTTCGCGCTGATCGCGGCCCCGGACACGATGAACTTCGGGCTGCTGGTCGCGGTGCTGCTCGGGTCGGCCGTCGGCGTCTCGGCGCTGGGCTCCGGGTTGTCGCTGCGGCGCTTCCTGCGCGTCTAGAGGGGACGTTTACCACCCCGTCCTACGGTGGTGCGCGTGCGTCCCCGCCGATCGCTCACGCCGTTGATCGCCGTCCCGGCGGTGCTCGTCGTGCTCGTGCTCGGCGTGTGGCTGGGCGGGCATCCGGGCAACCTGCCCGGGCCGGTGCGCGATGTGCTCGTCGGCGACGAGCAGGGCCAGACCTACGACGAGGCGATCGACACGATCTCCGACAACTACTACCGCAAGGTCTCGCGCGACGAGCTGCTCGACAAGAGCCTCGGCGCCGCGGTCAAGTCGCTCGACGACCGCTTCTCCGCCTACTTCGACCCGAAGCAGTACAAGTCGTTCCAGGAGGCGACCGACGGCGCGTTCGAGGGCGTCGGCATGAACGTCGCCGAGGTCGACCGCGGGCTGCGCGTCCTGACCGTCTTCGACGACTCCCCGGCCCAGGCCGGCGGGCTGCGCGAGGGCGACGTGATCACCGCCGTCAACGGCGAGTCGATCGCCGGGAAGACCTCGCAGCAGGCGACCGCGCTGATCAAGGGCCGCGCGGGCACCGAGGTCACGCTCACGGTCGTGACCGGCAAGCGGGAGCCGCGCGACCTGAAGCTCGAGCGCGCGAAGGTCGACGTCCCGTCGGTGAAGTCCGAGATGCGACGCGCGGATGGTGAGAAGATCGCCTGGGTGCGACTGGCGGGCTTCACATCCGGGGCGCACGGCGAGGTGCGCAAGGCGGTCGACGACCTGCTCGCCAAGGGCGCGAAGGGCGTCGTCCTCGATCTGCGCAACAACGGCGGCGGGCTGCTCAACGAGGCCGTCCTGATCTCCTCGATCTTCGTCGACAAGGGCACGGTCGTCTCGACCGACGGCCGCAACCGGCCGAAGCGCGTGTTCGAGGCGACGGGCGACGCGATCAAGGGCGACATCCCGGTCGTCGTGCTGGTCAACCGCGACTCGGCGTCGGCGTCGGAGATCGTCACCGGCGCGCTGCAGGACCACGATCGCGCCGAGGTCGTCGGCACGCGGACGTTCGGCAAGGGCGTGTTCCAGGAGGTCCGCGAGCTCGAGAACGGCGGCGCGCTCGACATCACCGTCGGCGAGTACTTCACGCCGGACGGGCGCAACCTGGGCGGCGGCGGCGTCAAGCAGGGCGCCGGCATCAAGCCGGACATCGAGGCCGAGGACGATCCGGACACGCCGGACGACGAGGCGCTCGACAAGGCGCTCGACACGGTGGCGTCCGAGGCGCGATGACGCGGGGCGGCGGCGCGGCGCCCGTCGTCGCGGTGCTCGAACGGCGCGGCCGCTTCCTGACCGCCGACCCGTTCTTCGCCCGCGGGCGGCGGATGAACGTGGACAAGCCCAAGTCCGGCCAGCGCGCCGGCGCGGGCGACCTCGTGCTGATCGCCCCGAGCGGCCCGCGCGCGGGCCACGGCCGCGTGGTCGCGCGGATCGGGCGCCCGGACATCGCGCGGGACGTGCTCGAGGCGCTGATGCTCGACCGCGGGCTGCGGCGGCGCTTCGACCCCCTGGTCGAGCGCGAGGCGCGCGGCGCGGCGGAGCGCGCCGCGGCGACCGACGACGCGCGCCGCGACCTGCGCGCGCTGCCGACGTTCACGATCGACCCGCCGAGCGCGCGCGACTTCGACGACGCGATCAGCGCGGAGCGGCTCGAGGGCGGGCTGATCCGGGTCTGGGTCCACATCGCCGACGTCGCCGCCCACGTCCCGCCGGGATCGGCGGTCGACCGCGAGGCGTACCGGCGCGCGACGAGCGTCTACGTCCCCGGCAAGGTCGAGCCGATGCTGCCCGAGGCGCTGTCGAACGAGGCCTGCTCGCTCGTCCCGCACCAGGACCGCCGCGCGGTGACGGTCGAGCTCGACCTCGACGGCGCGCGCGTCGTCCGGACCGCGTTCCACCGCAGCCTGATCCGCTCGGACGCGCGGCTCGACTACCCGCGCGTCGACCGGATCTTCGCCGGGTCCGAGCGCGCCGAGGCGCCGTGGGCGGAGCCGCTCGCGGCCGCCCGGGCGGCGTCGGCCGCGCTCCAGGCCGCGCGCGAGCGGCGCGGGGCGCTCGCGGTCGAGTCGGTCGAGCCGGAGTTCGACTTCTCGCACGAGGGTCACGTCACCGGGCTGGCGCCGTCCGAGCAGACCGAGTCGCACCGCGTGATCGAGCACCTGATGATCGCGGCCAACGAGGCGGTCGCGACGCTGCTCGACACGCGCAAGCTGCCGGCGCTGTTCCGCGTCCACGACCGGCCGGAGCCCGCGCGCGCGGAGCACCTGGCCGCGCAGCTCGCGGCGCTCGACGTGCCGACGCCGCCGCTGCCCGACCCGATGTCCCCGCAGCAGGCGGGCGAGGCGGTCGCGGAGATGTCGCGGCTCGTCGACGAGCACGTGCGGCGGACGGGGCGCGGGCGCCAGGCGCTCACCTCGCTCGTCCTGCGCTCGCTCAAGCAGGCGCGCTACGCGGCGCGCAACAGCGGCCATCACGGGCTCCAGTCGCCGCGCTACTGCCATTTCACGTCGCCGATCCGGCGCTACCCGGACCTGATCTGCCACCGCGCGCTGCTGGCCGCGATCGGCGCGGGGGAGGAGCCGCCGGCGGCATCCGCGATGGAGGGCGCCGCGGACTGGTGCTCGACGCGCGAGCGCGACGCCGCGGTGATCGAGCGCACGGCCGACGACGTCGCGCGCAGCTTCCTGCTCGAGCGCGAGCTGTTCGAGCGCGGCTGGCAGTCGGAGTGGCCGGGGGAGGTGATCGGGGTGATCGGCGCCGGCGCGTTCGTGGCCTTCGGCGACGGGCACGAGGGGCTGCTGCCGGTGCGCCGCCTCCGCGGCGACTGGTGGGAGCTCGACGAGCTCGAGGTGATGCTGGTGGGATCGCAGTCGGGAAAGGCGATCCGTTTGGGCGATCCGGTTGTTGTGCAGGTCGAGCGGGTCGATCCCCCGCGCGGTCGCGCGGATCTGTCCCCCGTAGAGTTGTGAGCCCTCGATGCCCGACGTCGCCACCAACAAGCAGGCCGCCTACCGCTACCACCTGATGGAGCGCTGGGAGGCCGGCCTCGTGCTCACCGGCACCGAGGTCAAGTCGCTGCGCGGCGGCAAGGCGCAGCTGAAGGACGGCTACGCCCAGGTCCAGAACGGCGAGGTCTGGCTGCACAACGTGCACATCCCGCCGTACGCCCCCGCGACGCGCGAGAACCACGAGCCGGAGCGCCCGCGCAAGCTGCTGATGCACAAGCGCGAGATCGAGCGCCTGATGGGCAAGACGCGCGAGAAGGGGCTGACGATCGTCCCCACCCGGCTGTACTTCAAGGGCCCGCGGGCCAAGGTCGAGATCGCGCTGGCGCGCGGCAAGGACGTCGGCGACAAGCGCCAGGCGATCAAGGAACGCGAGATGAAGCGCGAGATGGAGCGCGCCATCCGCCGCTGATGCGCGGCCGGGCGGGGCTGGTGCTGGTGGCCGCGCTCGCGGCCACGCTGTCGGTCGTCCCCGCGGCCGGCGGCGCAGACCGCGCACAGCTCGATCGTGGGCGGGACGCGGATCGCGGTCACCAGCGTGCCGTGGCAGGTCTACGTCGCGGTCGGGAGCAACCTCGCCTGCGGCGGCTCGGTGCTCGACGCGCGGCACGTGCTGACCGCGGCGCACTGCGTCGTCCCCGAGGGCCAGGCGACGCCGCGCCCGGCGTCGGACTTCACCGTCTGGGCGGGATACGACAACCTGACCGTCGCGACGGCGCCCGCCGGCAGCCAGAAGGCTCGGCGTGACCGGGCTGCGCGTCCACCCGTACTACGAGGAGCGGTCCAAGGCCGACGACGTCGCGGTCCTGACGCTGGGCTCGGCGCTGTCGTTCGGGCCGCGGATCCAGCCGATCGCGCTCGCGCCGGTCGGCGGCGCCCCGGCGCCCGGCGCGGCGCTCGGGTTCAGCGGCTTCGGCACCCAGCAGGAGGGCGCGCTGCCCAACGGCCTCCTCTACGGCGCGACGCTCGGCGCGATCTCCGACGTGCAGTGCCGCACGGCGGCGATCCCGAACTCGACCGCGAGCATCCAGTGCGTCGCGCCCGGGCCGAGCGCGCCCTGCTTCGCCGACAGCGGCGGCCCGCTCACCGCGGGCGGCGTCCAGGTCGGGGTCGCCAGCTACGCGCCCCCGACGGGCTGCGGGCGCGGGCCGTCCGGCTTCGCCGACCTCACCGTGCCGGAGGTCCGCGCGTTCATCGACGGCTCGGCCACGCCGCCGGCGGCGCCGCGCCAGTCGACGCCGACGTTGCTCTATGCGCTGGACACGCCGGTGGTCGGCAGCCCGATCACGTGCGCGCCCGGGACCTGGGCGAACGCGGCCGCGCTCGGCTACACGTTCCTCGACGAGGCGACGGGTGCCGCGCTGCAGGCGGGCCCGGCGCCGTCCTACACGCCGCCCGACGCCGCGCGCGGTGCGACGGTCTCCTGCATCGTGACCGCGTCGAGTGCGGGCGGGACGTCGACCGCGTGGAGCGGGGTCAGCGCGGCCGTGCAGGCCGACGTCGTCCCGCCCAAGGCGGTGCTGCGCTCGGTCCGCTGCCGCAAGCGCCGCTGCACGGTCAAGCTCGCGGCGGCCGACCCGAACTCGCAGGGCGCGCTCAAGGTCCGCGTGACGGCGGAGCGCCGCGTCCGGACGCGCTGCGGGAAGCGCAAGCGGCCGTGCTCCAAGACGCGCTCGCGCTCGCTCAAGGTCGTCCACGGCGCCGGCACGAACTACCGCGCCACGTCGAAGAAGCTCAAGCGCGGGAAGACGCGGATCCGCGTCCGCGTGGTCGACGCCGGGGGCAACCGGCGCAAGCCGGACCTCACCAAGCGCGTCCGCATCCGCTAGCCGCGGCGCTCGTCCGCGCCGCGCGGACGACCCACGCGCGGCTTAACGAAAGCGACGCGGTGGAGAGCCGCTTGAGGAGCCCTCCGGCCCGGCGCAAGCGCCAGACCCTCTGGGCGGCGGGCCTCTCACCTCGGTGGCCTCGCTCTCTGCGGCTCATCCTCCGCGTCTGGGTGAACCGTACGTCGGGCGCCCGGCGCCGTGCAAGGCCGGCCCGCATGTCCTCCCCGCATCCTCCGGGAAAAGCTGATCTTGAGGGTCCGCTGCCAGACTGGAAGCCACATGGACACCCGCTGGATCCCGCCCACCGCCTACGAGCCCGTGCCCTCCCCGGCGCCCGCCCCGCCGCCGCAGCAGCGCAGCGGCTGGCGCCGCGTCGGCACGCCGCTCTTCGTCGCGCTGCTCGCGATCCTGAAGTGGGGCAAGGCGCTCCTGCTGCTGCTGCCGAAGGCGAAGCTGCTGACCACGTCGGGCTCGATGCTCGTCTCCGTCGCGGCCTACGCGCTGATCTGGGGCTGGAGCTTCGCCGCCGGCTTCGTCGCGCTGCTGTTCATCCACGAGATGGGGCACTACATCCAGCTGCGGCGCGAGGGCGTCAAGCCGTCGGGGATGCTGTTCATCCCGTTCCTCGGGGCAGCGGTCGGCACGCGCTCGCTCGGCGGCAGCGCACTCGCCGAGGCGCGCGTCGGGCTCGCCGGCCCGATCCTCGGCACGCTCGCGACCGCCGCGCTGCTGCCGATCGCGGCCGCGACCGACGACGACTTCTGGCGCGCGCTCGCGTTCACCGGCTTCTTCCTCAACCTCTTCAACCTGGCGCCCGTCGTCCCGCTCGACGGCGGCCGCGCGATGGCGGCGATGGCGCCGTGGATGTGGTTCGTCGGCTTCGGCGCGATCGTCGCGCTGTTCTTCGTCTGGCCGAACCCGATCCTGCTGCTGATCGTCCTGCTCGGCGGGTTCGAGACCTACCGGCGCTGGAAGCAGCGCAAGCAGGGCGAGGAGGGCAACGCCGACTACTACCGGGTCGCGCCGCGCGCGCGGCTCGCGGTGGGGATCGTCTACGTCGGGCTGATCGTGCTGCTCGCGCTCGGGATGGACGCGACCCACGTCGAGCGGACCTTCTCCGACATCTGATCTTCTCGCAGATTGCGGGGACTTCGTCCGCCGGGGTCTTGCACTCCCCGGGCGCCGCCGCGTACGTTTTCACCAGACGCGGAGGACGAGTCGCAGAGAGCGAGGCCACCGAGGTGAGAGGCCCGCCGCCCAGAGAGTCAAGGCGCTTCACAGCGCCGGACAGGAGGGACCTCGAGCGGCTCTCCACCGCGTCGCCTTCGTCGGCTGCCCCTCGGGGCGCTGCGAGCTTCTTCGGCCGCCCTCGGGCGGCCGAGGTCGTTTAATGGGTGCGATGACAGACGAGCGTCGACGGGCGTGGACGCTCGTACTCTGCTGCCTCGCGCAGTTCATGGTGATCCTGGACGTGTCGATCGTGAACGTCGCGCTGCCCTCGATCGCCGCCGATCTCGGGTTCACGCCGGCGAGCCTCGCGTGGGTCGTGAACGGCTACACGCTGGCCTTCGCCGGCTTCCTGCTGCTCGGCGGCCGCGCCGCCGACCTGCTGGGGCGGCGCGAGGTCTTCGCGGCCGGGCTCGGGCTGTTCGCGCTCGCCTCGCTCGCGGGCGGCCTGGCGCAGACCGAGCTGACGCTCGTCGCCGCGCGCGCGGCGCAGGGCCTCGGCGGCGCGGTCGTCGCGCCGGCCTCGCTGTCGATCCTCATGAACGCGTTCACCGAGGGCGCGGAGCGCAACCGCGCGCTCGGCTACTGGGGCGCGATGGGGGCGATCGGCGGCGCGTCGGGCGCGCTGCTCGGCGGCCTGCTCACGCAGGCGCTCGACTGGCGCTGGATCCTCTTCATCAACGTCCCGATCGGGATCGCCGGGGCGCTCGCCGCGCTGCGCATCGTGCGCGCGGCCGGGCGCGACACCGGCGCGGCGCGCGACTTCGACCTCGCCGGCGCGCTGAGCGCGACCATCGGCCTGGTCATCGTCACCTACGGGATCGTCGAGACCGAGTCGCACGGCTGGGGCTCGGCGCGGACGCTCCTGACGCTCGCCGTCGGCTTCGCGCTGCTGGCGTTGTTCGTGCTGATCGAGGGGCGCTTCGCGCGCCACCCGCTCGTGCCGCTGCGGATCTTCCGCTCGCGCGAGCTGACCGGGGCGAACATCGTCGTCTTCTGCCTCGGCGCCGCGGTGTTCGCCATGTGGTACTTCCTCTCGCTCTACATGCAGGAGGTGCTCGGCTACACGCCGATCGAGGCCGGGCTCGCGTTCCTGCCGATGCCGCTCACGATCGCGGCCTGCACGCAGGTCGCGACGCGGCTGACCACCCGCTTCGGCGCCGGCCCGGTGCTCGCGTTCGGGATGACGCTGATCGGGACCGGCATGCTGATCTTCAGCGGGCTCGACGCCCACGGCACCTACGTCGCCGACGTGCTGCTCCCCTCGATCCTGTGCGCGGCGGGGATCGGCTTCTCGTTCGTGCCGGTGACGATCGCCGCCACGGCCGGCGTCGAGCGCCGCGAGGCCGGGCTCGCCTCCGGGCTCGTCAACACGTCGCGTCAGATGGGCGGCTCGGTCGGGCTCGCGCTGCTCGCCGCGATCGCCACCCAGGTCTCCGGCGACTCGGGCGCCGGCCATGCGCAGGCGCTGACCGACGGCTTCACGCGGGCGTTCGAGGTCGGCGCCGGGATCGCGTTCACCGGCGCCGTGATCAGCCTCCTGCTGCTCGTCCGCGTCCGTACGGGCGGCGCCTACAGGCCCAGTTCGTTGAAGAGATAGAGCCAGATCTCGCTGCGCGTGGGGAACGACGGGATCGCGTGGCGCAGGCGCGTCAGCGGGACCTCGCCGACGACGGCGATCGTCGCCGCGTGGAGGAAGTCGGCGATCTCGGATCCGACGAACGTCGCGCCGATGATGATCCCGCGGTCCTCGTCGATCAGGAACCGGGTCGTGCCGGGCGCGTCGTGGCCGTAGAACGAGCCGCCGGCGTTGGCGGAGGTGCCGAGGTCGACGACGCGCGGCTTCAGGCCGGCCTTCTCGGCCGTCTTCGTGGTGTGCCCGACCGACGCGACCTGCGGGTCGGTGAAGATCACGCGCGGGGCGAGCTCGCCGTTCGCGCCGTGGGGCGCGGCCCAGTCCTTCCCGAGCAGGTGGTCGGACGCGATCGCGGCCTGGTACTTCGCCATGTGGGTGAAGGCGGCGATGCCGTTGAGGTCGCCGATCACGTAGAGCCAGTCGTGGCCGGGGACGCGCGCGTGCTCGTCGACGTCGATGTAGCCCTCGGGCTCCATGCCGATCGTCTCGAGCCCGAGGCCGCCGACCTGCGGGACGCGGCCGACCGCGACCAGGAGCTGCTCGCCGGAGACGTCGCTGCCGTCGTCGAGGCTCACGGTCACCGTGCCGCCGTCGCGGACGACCTTCGTCGCCTTGCGGCCGGTGCGGATGTCGACGCCCTGCTCCGCCAGCGCGTCGGTGACCTCGCCGCACGCGTACTCCTCCTCGTTGGGGAGGAGCCGCCGCGCGCCCTCGACCAGCGCCACGCGCGCGCCGAGCGACACGTAGGCCTGGCTCATCTCCGAGCCGACGACGCCGCCGCCCATGATCACGATGCTCTCCGGGATCCGCTTGGCCGTGGTCGAGTCGCGGTTCGTCCACGGCTCGGCCTCCCGGAGGCCGTCGATCGGCGGGAGCATCGGCGTGGTGCCGCCGGCGAGGATGACCGCCTTGCGCGCCTCCAGCACCGTGTCGCCGACGACGACGCGCTTCTCGCCGTCGAGCCGGCCCCAGCCGCGGTGGAGGTCGATCCCCTTGTCCTCGAGCCACGGGAGCATCGAGGAGTCGTCGAGGTCGTGGATGATCTCGTCGCGGCGGTCGAGCACCGCCTGGACGTCGAGCTCGCCGCGCGCGGCCTCCGCCGCGCCCGGGACGCGCCGCACCTCCGCCAGGACCTCGGCCGGCCGGAGCAGGCCCTTCGACGGCATGCAGGCCCAGAACGAGCACTCGCCGCCGACCTTCCGGTCCTCCACGATCGCGACGCTCAGACCGGCTCCCGCGAGCCGCCCCGCCGCCACCTCGCCGCCGGGTCCGGCGCCGATCACCACCACGTCGTAGCTGGGCATCCGCGCAGGCTACCCATGGCGAACGCTGCTTATCCGGTGCTTAGGGCCGCTATATGACCCGCTGATCCCGCAGGCGCAGACTGCTTCTCGTGCGCCTGACCTATCCACAAGACGCAGTAGTGGTCGTTGCCGGCCTTCCCGGAGCCGGTAAGTCGACGCTCATCCGCAGGGCCGTCAACCCCTCGGTCGTGCGGATCGTCGACACCGACGACCAGCGTCGGGAAGGCGGGCGCGCCTCGTATGTGCGCCATTACGCGCGCATCCTGGCCGCCGTGCGGGGGAGCGGGCCGGTCGTGATTCACACGCGGGGGACACTGGGGACGCTCCGCCGCTCGATCACGCTGCTCGCTTCCCTGCGCGGCAGGCCAGCTCACTTGATCCTGCTCGACGCTCCTCGTTCGGACGCCGAGGCAGGCCAGCGCCACCGCGGACGCCGTCTGCCCCGCCGGCGCATGGACCGCCAGGTCGCGCGTTGGGAGCGCCTGCTCCGGCGTGGCGTCCGCGGCGAGCGCTGGCACTCCGTCCACACGCTCGACCGCGCCGGCGCGGCGCGCGTCGAGGGTCTAGAATGGACGGCAGTACATAACCCCTGGGGACGACAGGCTTCGACGTGGTCGGTTCGTGGGGGTGGTTGCGAGTCGAGGTGCCGGAGGCCTCGTAAAACCCCGGCAACAACACAAGTGCGAAGTCTCACGACTTCCAGCTCGCTGCCTAGCCGAAACTAGGTACTGAGCCTTCGCCCCCGGCGCCTGCGACGGGAATCGGCGGAGTCAACAGCAGGCCAATGTCCCCGGAACGCCCGCCTGAGCTGCCCGGGGAGACCTTTGATCAGGCTGGCCCTTTGCAACCTCGCCGGCGGTAGCGAGCGAAGGGTGAGATCCAGAGCGCCGGACATGCTCGTAGACGCCACCTTTCACGCGATTGCGGACGCGGGTTCAATTCCCGCCGTCTCCACTACTAGTTTCCGGTGCATTGGCCAATGAGCAATTGCTCACGGCCGGTCTGCGGTGTCGCTCGGTGGCATAGTTCGGCGATCCGGTCACTATCGCTTTCAGGCGATAGCGATAGCGCGGCCGGCGGCAGGTCGGCCGTCATCGCGGCTGCCCAGATGCATGGAGAACAGGAGTCGCGCGACGACGGGTGGGCCACGTGTCACGCGGAAGTCGGCGGGGGCGCAGGCCTTTGCTTGCTGACTGGTTGGTTGCCGTCGGTGTCCGATGGTGAAGCAGCGCGCCGCCACATCAGGACGAATAGGAGAACGGTCACGATGCCGATGGTGTTGAGGATCGTGATCGATACCGTGACCAGCGGGTCGGCTCCAAAGGGAAAGATCATCATCAGGAGCATCGGGGCGATGTTGCGTACCGCAGTGGTTACCTCGGTCGCATGCCTGATGCCCACGTCTTTAACCCCAAGACCGGAGACGAGGAGGTAGCCACACCCGAGTCCGACGAATGGGCCTGCAAGCGCGGCGATGTAGCTCTCGGTGCCCCAGGTCTCCTTGAACAGATCCCAATAGGCAGCCAGCGCGACGTTGAGATTGACCAGCAGACACAGAATCGCAATGCGGACAACCCACCGTGCCACTGGTGGCGTCAGGGCGGGCCGCCAGAGCCTGAAGCCGCACCCGAGACTCAGCGGCAGGAGCATGAAGAGCAGCAGCGGCCAAGCGATATCCCAGGCAGAGGCCTTGAGTTGCGCGTCAACCGCATCGATCGCGATGGGCAACCCAATCGGGAGCGCGACGATTGTCGCGACCGTCAAGACCACCAGCAGCGTGGTGGAGATGCTGACATCTGCCTTAGCCACCCGTGCGAGGAGGGGGGCGAACGGCATCCCCGCACAGAGTGCTGCGACACAGAAGCCGACCTTGATCTCTCCGGGAATGGACGACGCGATCGTCAGCAGATAGCCGACGAACAGGAGCGGGATGACGACGAAATTGGTCACCAACGCCCATGCGGCCAGTTTCCGATGAGCAAAGGCCTGTCCCAGGATCTTGCCGACCTCGAGCCTGAGGCCCAGCCCGAACGTATTCACGATCACGAAGAGCACCCCAAACCAGTTGATCAGGACGCTCTGAGTGTGCGTGGCCATATCGCTTCCCTTCTCACGAACAGGCGATCGACCAAGGAACGTTGCTCGCCCCCTGAGCCGTGACCGCAACGGCGCTGGGCACATCATGCACTAGCCGCACACGGCTCGACCGCGCGGGCACAGTGGCAGCAGCCAAGTTCAACGTGCGGGTGCTGTGCAGACACATCCGTACATCCACTGCTGCTGCCAGGCAGAGCCAGCATCGCCCGCCACCGGTCCGGCGCACTTCTGCTTCGGACGATTACGAGCGGCGCGGCGCGAGGGCGCAGCTGCGCAACCGCGCTATCGCAATGAGGCAAGAGCAGCAAAGCCGCAATCAGGCGAAGACGAAAGCGAGGGGTCTCGGCCATCCAGGGCTTCGGCGCCTAACGGCCTGCCTAGGTGATGCCTAAGCGTCACATGCGGTTCGGCGGCCCGCGCAGCGCTTCTGCAGGTCCGGAGCGAGAGCGCACGGTCACGCGGCATGACGGGAGTACCGCTTCACCGCCGTCGTGCTTGACGCTCGCGTCCAGGAATGCGAGCGTCGCTGATCTGCACGGTGTCTCGTCGTCGATCGAGGGGTGAGCGCATGCACCGTTTTCCGTTCACTGCACGCACGCTCCGCGCGAGCTTGCTGGCAACGCTATTCGGGCTGCTCGTGGGCGCCGCGTCGCTGCCTTCGCCCGCTTCTGCCGACCGGGTCTACCACTCCCAGCACCTCGACCTGATCCCTGTCGGCGACGCTCCGCTTCGGTCGGGGTTCGTGGAGAACATCAAGGCGCAGGGTCCGACGGTCTACGCGCACGAGATCTTCGTGCTGAACGGGGCGTCCCCCCTCACGACCTACACCGTCCTGCGCGACTTCTACTTTCACGATCCGGATTGCAGCGGCGAAGGCTTCCCGGAGTTCGTCACCATGCTGGAGACGAACGCCGCCGGCAACGGGCGAGGCTTCTTCCCCGTTCCTCCGGAGTTCGTCGCGGGCTTCGAAGGTGTAAGCGGCGTCATCTTCGTGGTCATGGACGAGACGGGGACCGTGCGCTACCGGACCGCGTGCACTGCGGTCACCCTCGACTGAAGCCCTTCGCAGTGCCGACGGCGATCAGCGCGTGCGGCGCTCCACGCGGTCGAGGCGGCAGCTCGGCTAGCGATCGAGGACCAGGGCCGAGAGCTCGGAAGTCGTCGCTATCGCGTTGAGGCAAGAGCAGCAGTTGCCGCAAACAGGCGAAAGGGAAGTCCGAGAGGCTTGTTCCGAGGTCTTGCGACGTGTCTCCGATCGGGCGTAGGGTCTTCGCACCCGCACATCATGAATGGCGCCCAGAGCGAGGTGGGACGGTGTTGAAGCCAATCGCAGAACGCTGGAGGGCATGGCGCGATCCGCAAGCTCGGCAAGCGCGCAAGAGGCAGCGGCGGCGGGAGTGGGACGAGGCGCTCTCGGAAGCGGGGGCGGAGTCTCGCCGCAGGAGGCACGCTCCGTCACCAACGGAGGCCTACACCAAGAACACCAAGCGCTGAATCGCGCTGTCGCAATGAGGCAAGAGCAGCAGTGCCGCAACCAGGCGAAGGCGACACTCGGTGGCCAGGCGCGGGCAGCTCGCTTTGTAACGGAGCGCTGCTACCGGAAGGTTCAGCCGCCCCCACCGAGCACGAGGCCACGCGTCACGTCATCGCTGTCTTCGACGGCGTCCCGGAGTGACTTCTGCGTAGGGATAACGGTTGTCACCGGGAGTCCGAGGCCCTCGATCTTATGGACCAGGTCGCGTCGCAGCCACTTGGACGTCTTCTTGGGCAGCGTCGAGACGATGATTTCGTCGAAGTGCCCGTCGCGCACCGTGTCGCTCACGGACATGAACGGATCGGCGCCGCCGAGGATGCCCTCCACCGGGCCGCCGGCGGCGCGCCGAAGCAGCGGGAGGGCGTTGTCCAGCGTCCAGTCCGCGTGCTTGCGGTCGCTGACGTCCGGGATCAGCAGCGCGAACTCGCACGGCCCAGTCTTCTGCCGGCGGGCGACCTCGTCGAGTAGTCGGTGCGTGGCCGCCGTGCGGTTGGCAACCACGAGAACGCGCTTCTTCGCTGGCGTCTCCATCTCAGCTCCTTGAGCCGCGCGGGCGGGAGTCGGTGCGCTGAGCCGACAATCCACACTCCCACCATCGTCCCGCGAAGGCAACAGGGGCGCGGTCACAAGACTGCGCCCATGGGCGAGGTGCAGCCGCCGCGCCGCCGGTGAGATTCGAGCTGTGCGCACTGCTGCTTTGAGGCAATGGCATCAGCGAACCGCCACCGACACGCCGGACGCGGGAAACGACTGCTCCGTTCAGGCGAAAGCGGTAGCGGTCAATGCGACGACCCCGACCTCGTGCTGGACGAAGCTGTCCTCCTCGTCCAGCGCGCTCAGTGTTCTTGCACGTGACGCTCATCGAGCACCGCTCGCAAGCGCTGAGTCACGCCCGGCGCTTGCTTGTCCAGCTCCCAGACGTCGCGCTTGTACAGCGCGATCACCCGCATCGGCGACGTGGCGATGACCGAGGCGGTGCGCAAGCCGCCTTCGGCCACTTCCGGCGGCGCGAACTGGTCAGGCGGGGAGGCGTACACGGCTATCTCGCCTACGACATCGCCGGGGCCGACGGTTCCGACCGTCTCGCCCGCCTTGACGACATCGGCGGTACCGCTCTCGATTGCGAAGAGCGAATGCCCGATCCGCCCCTCCGCTGCAAGCGCCTGCCCAGAAGGGACCTGAGCCTCGGACGCCACGGCGGCGACCGCGGCGATCTCGTCGTCCGGCAAGTCGGCGAAGAAAGGAATCGCCGCAACCCGGGAACTGTCCATCCGCTCAGCGTAGATCACTGGTACGGCCTTCGCGACCTCGCTATCGGTTCGAGGCAGAAGCAACCCTAAGCTCCGTTCGCGTGAGCTTCCGCATCGACATGAGATCCTGCGTGCGTGCGCGACGATCTCATGTGCGCCGCACTCGGGTGCGACCGCCTGATTCCCGCCACGGCCGCAGGGAATGCGCGGTGACTGCCAAGTGCTGCCGTGAACGCGGGAGCGGCTGGCGCTACCGCCAGCGCCAGCGCACCGTGCCGGTGGACGTAGAAACGGCGCGCGAGAACGTGGCGAAGGCTCGAGCCGCGCTCGCCCGGGCGGACGAAGCGCTCGCCGACACACTGCAGCGCGAACCGCGCGACTGACCGTCAACTTGAGCGGCTTCGCCGCCCGCGCACGTCGCCTGGCTAGCGCTCTGCGGTGACGATCTCCTGGGTGATCCGGCGAAGCTCTTCACGGAGGGTTCGCCACACGCGCGGGTCGGCGGACGCGCGGGCGTCGTCGAGACGTTGTGCCAACAGCTCCAAGTCGCGCAGGACGCGGTCACTCGCGTCTGAGGCCGTCTCGACGTCCGAGGAATCCATGCTTTCCCCTTCGCCAGCCGCGTTAGGAAGCTCCGTCGGGACTACGACGCGGGGAGTCGCAGCATGTTGGTTGCCGGTTCCAGGCGGGAGCGACAGTCGCTCGCGGCCAGCCACTCATGCTGCTCGCATGGAGGCGGCAGTCTTGGATGAGAGGCACAGGGGCGCTCAGGCAGCCGTGTGCGCGAGCGCCGAAGGGCTCTCGCGGCTGACGATCGCGGGGGCCTCGTGAACGAGATCATCGTTCTCGAGGGCCTCCACCATGAACAGGGCGAAGTCCACGCGGCGCGTGATGTTGCTCTCGAGCACGGGGTCGCCCACGTGGCGGCTCCACACCGGCAGGCCCTGGCTGACGCCCTCCTCGAGGTCGCTGCCACGCACGACGGTCCAGCGCGCGTCGCTCGCGAACACCCGCCGGCACGCCTCCACCTTGTTGTCGAGGTCGACGACGCGGGCGAGGCGTGCGAGACGTCCGCCGACCTTGACGAGCGTCTTGAGCCGCCACGAATAGACGTCCTGGCCATCGCGGGTGATGTGCCACCCGCACGAGAACACCAGCCGTGCCCCTGGCTCCGCGTTGTCGAGGGACCGCCTGGGCCGTTCCCGACGCGTAACCGTGTACCCCCCGCGGGACGAGCACGACGAGCACCCCATCGCAGCCCGCGACCGCCCGCTTTATGACCTCGCGGTCGTCGGTTGCGCCGGGCACGATGTCGATCCGGCCCTCGAACTCGGCGAGCTTGCCGACGCTCTTCTCGCGGCACACGCCGACCACCTCGTACCCGCGGTCCAGCGCGTGCTGGACCATGTACTTCCCGAGCTTCCCGGAGGCACCGACGATGCAGACCCTCATGCCACGCGTTCGCCTCCTGGATTCTTCGCCAACCGACTCAACCCAAGGAGGAGGCCCAGTCGTCCATGCCGACTTCGCGGCGGCGGCCACCCTTGCCGCGGCGGATCAGGACCGAGCCGCGGCGGGCGTCGAGGTCGGCCTCGGTGAGCGCGAGCGCTTCGTGGATGCGCAGCCCGGCGCGCCAGAGCACCACGATCAGGCCGCGCATCCGCAAGCCGTGGGGCGTGGTGCCGGCCTGGCGCATGACGGCGACGATCTCCTCCACGGTGGGTGGATCGGCGGGATAGCGGCGGCCCTTGTTGCGCGGCGCGCGGCCGGAGTGGAAGCCTGGCATCGTCGCCGGGGATCGGCGACGACCGGCGGCATCGAGCAGCGGGTTGGACATGACACGCTCCTGACGATCGCGAGCGCTGAGCGTGGCCCGCCGCTCGGCATGGAAAGCAGCAATGGGCTGCCGGCGGCACCCACTACTGCCGGCAGGCGGAAGGAGGCACTCGGAGGTCGCGACCCAGGTTGGCTGGAGGTAGACCTTCCTCAACTGTCGACTTCCGACAAGCTCAGTGCCGCTCCCGCCGCTGGTCATCGCGCCGAGGCGGCGACCCCGGCGCAAGTCGGTGCCCGCGCCTAAGCCTGTGGGCGCGAGCGGCGCTTAGCGCACCTCGGTCCCGGCCGGGACGGCGGTGCGATAAGCGGCATGGCGGCCCGTACCGCGTGATGTCCGTAAACACCACCGCCCCGCACGTGGCTCCAATCCACATACGGGGCGTCCGTTCGTCGTGCCGAGCAACACCTACCAGGTGCGCTCGAGGTGGGTACGTGTGGTTGCCGATGCCTTCCCACACGCTGCTCCCCGTAGGCGCCCTCGTGAGGCGGCCCGGAGGGAGGCGTTACCGATGCGCGTTCCTCTGCGGCGTTCATTCCGGGCGCCGCGATGGGGCGCCCATGCTGCGGCCCCTAGGCGGGCCTTCTATGAGCCCGGTCATAAAGGCGATCGCCACTGCGTGCGGGCGGTTGTGCGCGCCGAGGCTGTCGAGGATGTGGCGCACATGCGTGCGCACCGTGTTCTCGCTCACGAACAGCTCGCTCGCGATGCGCTCGGTCGTGGCACCGCGGGCGACCAGCGCCAGGATCTCACGCTGGCGTGGCGTCAGCATCGGTCGCCTCCCCGTGCATCGCCTTGATGTGCACCGGTAGGCCGTTCTGCGTCACCTTGCGCCCGCAGATCGGGCATGGGGTGTTGCGCTTCGCGGGTTCTTCAGCGGCGACTTCTTGCGCCGTCGGCGATGTCCGTTGCCGAGTGGCGCGACCCAACCTCCGGGCTTGCCGGAGGTGATCGCGCGGTGGCTGTCGTCACCGTCGTAGATCGAACCGAAGCGGGCCGCGTCCGCGCTGATGCGCTTCACGACCTCGACCCGATCACCCAGCTGACGAGCCGGCCGGTCTCGATCGACCGCAGGTCGAACTGCTGGCGCTGGTTCGGCGGCAGCGAAGCCAGCTCGACCAGCGCCTCGTCGCGCGTCATCGGTTCCAGCACCGGCGTCGCGTCGCACTCGCTCTGCCACAGGACGATGTGGACGGGGCCGTTCATCCGCTCACGTAGCCCATGTCGATGCTGATGAACACGACGCCGTTGTTGAGGTCGTAGCTGTGGTTGTTCGAGCGGGTGACGTACAGCTTGAGCGTGTGGCCGCTGCTCGGCGAGCGCAGGTACAGGTAGTTGCCCTTGCGATCGGCGCGCCAGACCGAGTTCATCGTCAGCCGGTGGGCCGCCTTGCGCCCGAACGCGCAGCTCGTGTTGGCGCGGTCGACCTTGATCGAGGCGACGCCCGTGCGCTTGACGGCGCACACCTTGCTCATGCCGCTCCACGGCGCCGCGTCTGCGATGCCGGTCATGCCGGCCGCTGCGACCGCGGTCGTAGCCAGGGTCGCGATGGTCCGCTTCATCAGTGGTACCAGACGCCGATCCGCGTCTGGAATGAGGTGCCGGACGAGTACTCGTGGCAGGCGACCCGGAAGCCGCCGTAGCCGTACTGCGTGCAGTGCCAGCGCACGTAGCCATCGTGGAAGCTGACGTTCGCGGTCGGCCAGCCCCACTGGCGGCTGATCCGATTCGCCAGGCGTCGCGCGGCGTAGCGCACCGACGAGCAGGCCATTCCATTGCCGCGGTAGCTCGAGACAAGGCCTGAGTCGCCGCCGTTCGTATAGAACGAGGCGCTGCCCGAGCAGCGCGTTGAGGCATCCGCCTGAGCCGGGGCGACGACCGTGACAGCGGCCACGGCGATGAGGGCGACGGACGTCGCGATGACGATGATGCGCTTCATCACTTCGTCGTGACCGGCTCGGGGATGTTCATTGATGGTGTCTTTCGTTGTCGCTGGGATTGCTCAGTGGCTCTGGCCACTCACCCGCGCACCCCGTGAGGGATGCACGCGGTGGCTGGTCAGGCTGCGCTGCTACGGCAGGTCCAACGTTGCCTTGTTGGCGACATGGTAATAAGCAGTTGACCATCCGCCAACAACGCTTAGGGAACTTTATGAGCCTGCCGAGGTTCAGCCGCCTACCCCCCGGCGGCGCGATAGAGGCCACTGAGGCTCCGCGACCCTTCAGAGGCATCCCCTCCCTGCCTCCCTCACCAGCCGAGCGGCCGCAGACGGGCCGCGAGGGCCCTCCGGAAGGCCGGTGCGGTTGGCTCCCCGTCCGGTTGGCCGACCAGCCAGTCCACAATGGTTAGGCCGGAATATGCCCAGGTGCAGGGAAAAAGTCACGGACGTCTGACGCTCGCAGTGCGAGACTGTTGCATGTGCAACCCGCGGAGGTGCAGATGCTCACGACCCGCGATCAGGCGATCGTCCTTGCGCGCTGACCGCGTTCCCCTGCGCATCGGCCGCCGGCCCGTCGTGGCCGACGCCAGCGCGACCCATGGCGTCGCCCTCTTGCCGCTTCCGGCGCTCGGTGCGGTCCAGCTGCGACGACGGGCGCGTGACGCGATCGCGCGGCTCGTCGACGGCCTGATGGGCGAGAACCTGGAGGTGGGACGACGCGAGGCGAAGCGCGGGCGCCGTCGGGTGGGTCGCCGGCTGGCCGAGCTCGCTCGGGCCGAGCGGCGCGTCGAGCCCGACGATGAGGGCATCGACATGCGCCGTGGCCGCCGTCCTGCGCGGCAACCTGCGCCTCCTCGCCGGGATGGTGCGCGCCAACCGTCCGTGGCGGCTGATCGCCCGGCTCTCACGGGCGCTGGTCGCGGCCATCGCCGCGGTCGTCTTCGCGCTCGTCACGTCGGACGTCTGGCGCCTGGCCGATGCCCTCGGCGTGCTCAACCTCGCCGCGCTCACCGTGTTCTCGCTCGTCTCGATCGTCGTGTTCCTCGTCGTCGCCCACGGCCTGTGGGAGCGGCCGGCGGACGGGATCGGACGCGAGCAGGCGATCCTCTTCAACGTGGCCACCACGGTGACGCTCGTCATCGGCGTCGCGTGTCTGTACGGCGCGCTGTTCGTCCTCGGCCTCGCCGGTGCCGGGCTCGCGGTCGCTCGCGACGTCCTCTCGGAGGGCATCGGCCACCGCGCCGACCTCGCCACCTATCTGCGGATCACCTGGATGGCCAGCTCGCTGGCCACCGTCGCCGGCGCCCTCGGCGCCGGGCTGGAGAGCGACGCCGCGGTCCGCGAGGCCGCCTACGGCTACCGGCCCGAGCGCACTACCGAGCGCGAGCGCCGGCGTCACGAGGAGGGTGGCGTTGCCGACGTCCCGGCCTAAGGGACGCCCTCCGGTGGAGCTCCGCTGCTGCGGGGAAACCCAGGTATGGACGACTGCAGAAAGGTGGCGCTCAAGCCACGAAGCCGCTTCGCACCCGTTGTGACCCATCGTCTCCACTCTTCCAAGCCGCTGCGAAGGACCGCGAAGTCGCGGCCTCTGCAGCGGCTTCCTCGCGGACCGAGCCCGCCTCATATGACCGCGCCGGCTTCCGTCACGTCATAACCGCGACGATTGAGCGTGTGCGCGCGGACGCCGATGGCTTCGGGCCGTAACGTCTGCGACGGGTGCACCTCACACGGGAGGGATGAGTCCATGTCGGCAGGGTATGAGCCGCCGTCGTTTCCGGGCACGGGAGCGGGAATGGTCGGGGCGGCGGCGCTCGGGACGTCACCGGCGGCGGCCTCCGGTGGCGGTGATGGGCACGGCCACGGCCATCACGACCACGGCCGCGGTGGGCGGCTGGTTCCGCGCGACCGGCTCGGCGTGCAGCAGTGGTCGGTGCGGGACGCAACTCCGCGTTTGGACCGCTCGGTCAGCGGCTATCTGGGCGGCCGCGACTTCCCCGAGGACCCGACCGATCTGGGGCCGCTGACCCCGCTTCCGGGCGGCTTTGCGGCGGTCTTCGAGTGCCTCGCGAGCGTCGGCTACCGCGGCTTCGAGTTCTTCACGCTCCGACCAGGGGGCCAACGGCCCGATCACTCCGCAGCAGATCCGCCAGGCGCTCGACGCCGCGGGTCTCGTCTCGGCCGGCAGCCACCAGGGCGGCCTGCAATCGATGGTGGACGCGACCTACCGCGACAACCAGATCCAGATCGCGGAGACGCTCGGGCACCGGATCATCGGGACCGCCGGGAACCCGGCCAACCCGACGCTCGGCACGCTGGCGGCGTGGCAGGGCTACGCCCAGCAGGCGAACACGGTCGGGGCGGCGCTGCGCGCGGCCGGCCTGAAGTACTTCTTCCACCCCGAGCACGACTGGTTCCGGTTCTTCGACGATCCGGCGCATCCGGAGCTCGCGCGCGTGCACCGGATCGACTGGTTCACCGACAACACCGACCCGCGCCTCGTGTTCTTCGAGCCCGACGTGATGCACACGCTCGCAGGTCGCGCGCGCTTCGTGGACCCGGTCGACGGCAGCCTCTTCGACGTGAACGGCTGGTTCGGCCGGCTCGCCGCCCGGCGCCGCCTCGCTCGCGTGGCACATCAAGGACGCCGACCGCAACCCGATGCCCGTCGCGGGCACGAACCCCTTCACGCAGGAGCACGTCCGCCCGCGGTTCCCGGTCAACAACGCGCCGGCCGGCACCCCGCCGTCGCCGCCCCAAGGCGGCGTCGACGTCGTCTACGTCGGCGAGGGCTCGATCGGCAAGGGCTACCCCTGTCGACATCGACCCCGAGGTGCTCGGCTTCCGAGCGCTGGTTCACGCGCTACCGGCTGACCGACCCGGGCTGGTTCAACTCCGAGAGCGACGCCGGCCCGGGCAACGCGACCGCCTACCTCGGCCGCAGCCTGCGCTGGGCCAAGGTCAGCGCCCGCAATCTGCTCGCCATGCGCCGCGCCGAAGGCGAGCGCGCGGGCTACCGCTGAACGGCAACGGGCCCGCTGTCACCGGCGGCGGGCCGGCATGGGGCTGGCCGCGTCGCCATGCAGCGAAGAGCGTCTGGCATGGTCGCGGGCCTACGGCATGAGCGCTCGACCCGCACGCGCCGGGCCGAGGCGCGCTGAGGCAAAGCCACGTCGCGATCCTCGTCGTCGCGCAGCGCGACGTGCGCGCTCAGCAGGACGTCAGCGAACGTCTCAACGTACCGAGTGTCCAGCTGCGAGCCGGCAACACGGCGCAGCTCCGCGAGCGCGGCATGGAACGACATCGGCGCGCGGTACGAGTCGCCGCCGGTCATCCCGTCGAAGCACTCGGCGACGGCGATGATCCGGGCCAGCGCCGGGATCTCGGCACCCGTGAGCCGTCGTGGGTAACCCCGCCCGTCCGGGGCGCTCGTGATGGCAGCGCACGATCTCGGCCACCTCCGCGTACCCCGGAACGCTCTCGACGAGTACGGCGCCGCGCTCGGGATGGGCACGGATCACGTTCCAGTTGCCCTCGGCCGGCGGGGCGGGCCCGAGTAGGTGGTCGGGAAAGCCGAGTCTCCCGATGTCATGTAAGAGCCCGGCCGTATGGACGAGCTCCTGTTCGCGCGCGGACAGTCCGGCTGCCGCGGCGATCAGCCTGGCATAGCGCGCGACCGCAGCGGAATGACGGGCGGTCCAGCCGTCGCGCATCGCGAGCGTCTCGAGCATCACCGTGACCGAGCTGCGTGCCTCGTCGTGGACGGCCCTGACGTGCGTCGCGTCGCGTGCCCTCCGAGCGCCGACCAGCCAGACGCCGAC
>CAVRTO010000008.1:0-27712 GCA_963724145.1 uncultured Solirubrobacteraceae bacterium | reverse complement strand
GCCGGGGTAGCATCCGCGGCGTGCGTGAGGAGGTCTCGCTCCAGGCCATCCTGGACTGCGTCGCGCTGCCCGTCTGGGTCGTGGACCCCGACGGCCGCGTGCTGCTCGCCAATCCCGCCGCGGTGGCGACCCTCGGCTACGACGACCAGTCCGAGCTGCGCGGGCAGATCGGGCACGACCTGGTCCATTACCTGCATCCCGACGGGTCGCCTTACCCGGCGTCGGAGTGCCAGGTGCTCGAGCCGACCCGGACGGGGTTGCCGGTCCACAGCGACGAGGACTGGTTCATCCGCCGCGACGGCAGCTTCTTCCCGGTCTCCTACACCTCGGTGCCGATCGACCTCGCGGACGGGCGCGGCGTGGTCGTCACCTTCATCGACCTCACCGCGCAGCGCGAGGCCGAGCGCGGGTTGCGCCAGCGCGACGCGATCCTCGCCCGCGTCCGCCAGCCGGTCTGGGTGGTCGACCACGAGGGCGTCTTCCGCTACGCCAACCCGGCCGCGGTGGCGGCGCTCGGCTACGCGGATCCGTCCGAGCTCGTCGGCAGGCCGGGCCACGAGACGGTGCACTACAAGTACCCCGACGGCCGCCACTACCCGACCGAGGACTGCCCGCTCACGCGCGCGCGGCTGTCGGGCGAGAGCATGCGCGACCGCGAGGACTGGCTCGTGCGCAAGGACGGCTCGATCGTGCGGATCGCGTACTCGTCCGCGCCGTTCGACCTGCCCGACGGACAGGGCTCGGTCACCGCGTGGACCGACATGGAGGAGCAGCTCGAGGCCGAGCAGGCGGCGCGCGACCGCGACATCGCCGAGGCGCGCGCCGACGAGCTGCGCGTCGCGCGCCGCCGCATCATCGAGGCCGCGGACGCGGCCCGCGCGCGTGTCACCCGCGACCTGCACGACGGCGCGCAGCAGCAGTTCGTCAGCGCGGTGCTGACGCTGCAGCTCGCCGAGCGCCAGACCAACGCCGACGCGGCCGCGCGGCTCCGGCGCACCGCGCTCGAGCAGACCCGGGCCGGCATCGCCGACCTGCGCGACCTCGCGGCCGGCATCCACCCGGGGATCCTGACCGACCGCGGGCTCGGGACCGCGGTGGCCGCGCTCGCGTCGCGGCTCCCCCTGCCGATCGCGGTCGACGACCGGCTCGACCGGCGGCTGCCGCAGCCGGTCGAGGCCAGCCTCTACTTCTTCGTGTCGGAGGCGCTCACCAACGTGGTCAAGCACGCGCGGGCGAGCGCCGCCGAGGTGCGGATCGCGCTCGCGGGCGACCGGCTGGTCGTCGACGTGGCCGACGACGGCGGCGGCGGTGCGACCGCCGCCGGCGGGAGCGGGCTGTCCGGGCTCAGCGACCGGATCGCCGCGCTGGACGGCGAGCTCACCGTGACGAGCCCCGCCGGCGGCGGGACCACGCTCCACGCCGAGCTGCCGGTCGGCTGACGGCCGCTACCCTCGTGGCCTCGTGACCGACACGCAACGTCCCAGCGCGGTGCGGCGGGTCCGGCGCAGGGTCGCGCGGTGGCTCGCGCCCGAGCTCGAGGCCGAGCTGCGTGACACGCGCAGGAAGCTGAAGGCGGCCCGCGCCAAGCTGCGCGAGACGCGCAGCGCGTACACGCTGCCGCCGGAGGTCGAGGAGACGATCGCCCGCGTGCGCGCCGAGCACCTGACGTTCCTCAAGCCCGACCACCTGCGCGACATCGCGCAGGCCGTGGTCGAGATCGAGGACCGGCGGCTGCCGGGCCTGCTCGTCGAGGCCGGCACCGCGCGCGGCGGCTCGGCGATCGTGATCGCCTCGGCGAAGGCGCCGGAGCGGCCGCTCAAGGTCTACGACGTGTTCGGCATGATCCCGCCGCCGACCGAGCGCGACGGGCCCGACGTGCACCGGCGCTACGAGGCGATCGCCGCAGGCGACGCGCGCGGCGTCGGCGGGGAGACGTACTACGGCTATCGCGCCGACCTGTACGGCGAGGTCACCGAGTCGTTCACGCGGCTCGGCGTCCCGGCCGAGGAGTGCAACGTCGAGCTGGTCCAGGGGCTGTTCGAGGACACGATCGAGCTCGACGAGCCGATCGCCCTCGCGCACCTGGACGGTGACTGGTACGAGTCGACGATGACCTGCCTGGAGCGGATCGCGCCGCTCATCGTCCCGGGCGGGCGGATCGTGCTCGACGACTACTTCCAGTGGTCCGGCTGCCGCGTCGCCGTCGACGAGTACTTCGCGGGCCGCGACGAGTTCCGGTTCGAGCGCCGGTCGAAGCTGCACGTCGTCCGCTCGTGAGCGCCGTCCGCCGCCTCGGCCGGCGCATCCTCCCCGCGCGCATGCGCCGCACGCTGCGTGCCGCGGCCCCGGGGCCGACCGCCGCCGCCCCCGAGCCGCCGCCGCCGGCGCCCGAGCCGGAGGCGCCGCCGCATCGCGAGGCGCTCGTCCGTCTGCTCGCGCGCGGCGAGCGGCTGGACCGCGCGATCGTCGCCCAGGTCCGATCGCTCGTCGGCGCCAAGGAGCACGACACCGCGGTGGCGCTGGCGGAGTCGTTGCGCGTGCAGCCGCCGACCGCCGAGCTCGGGCACCTGGCCGCCGGGATCGCGGCCGCCCGCCGCGGCTACAGCGAGCTCGCGTGGGAGGAGCTGCGACGGCTGCCGAGGACGTCCTGGGCGGTCCACGCGCCGGCCGAGTACGTCCGCTCCGGTCTGCGGATCGCGCCCGAGGAGGCGCTGCGCGAGATCCGCGCGCTGGCCGCCGACGACCCGCCCGAGGTGCGGGCGAAGAGCTGGCACGAGCTGCTGGTCGCGGTCTGGGGTCGCGGCGAGTCCGAGCTCGCCCGCGAGCTGTTCGCGATCTTCGAGCGGCACGCGCGCGAGGACCGGCCGCTGTGGCGGGGAGCGGAGCTGCAGCGCGACTGGCTGCGGCCCTGGGTCGAAGCCGACCCGGACTCGCCGACCGCGCCCGCGCCGCCCGGCGGGCGGCGGACGTTCGCGGTGATGGACTACGGCCACCCGTCGGCGACCAAGGCGTCCGCGAACATCGGCGACCACGTCCAGACGATCGCCGCGCTCGGCCATCTCGTCCGGCACCACCGCGTCCGGCTGCACGGCCGCGAGGACCTGATCGACCTGCTGGCGCAGTTCCGCGACCGCACCCGGCCGGAGCGGCGACGCGACGACGTGACCGCGGACGTCGAGGTCATCACCGCCCACCGCGACGCCTCGATCTACGAGCCGATCCCCGAGGACACCTGGATCCTCTGCTTCGGCTGGTTCATGCACTCGCTGTTCCGGATGCGCCACGGCTTCCCGCTGCACCGGAACCTGCGGCCGGTCTTCGTCTCGTTCCACTGCAACAAGCGCGAGCTGCTCACGCCGGAGGCGATCGACTACCTCAAGCGCTACGGGCCGGTCGGCTGCCGCGACTGGACGACCGTCGACCTGCTGCTCTCGATCGGCGTGCCCGCCTTCTTCTCGGGCTGCCTGACCACGACGATCGACACGGTGTTCCCCGACCTCGCCGTCCCGCCGGCGGCGGACGCGCCGGTCGCCTACGTCGACATCCCCGCCGCCGAGGTGCCGCCGGGCGGCGCCACGTTCCACCACTCGAGCGACGACGTCCGGCGCCGCCCGTTCGTCGCGAACGTCTACGCGGCGCTGGAGCTGCTCGAGCGCTACCGGCGCGAGTACCGGGCCGTCGTCACGTCGCGGCTGCACTGCTACCTGCCGGTCCGCTCACTCGGCGTCGACGTGGACTTCCGCCCCAAGAACCGCTCGGACGTCCGCTTCGACGGGCTGATCGACATCGACGACGGCGCGTTCGCCGCCATCCGCGACGGCCTGCTCGACAAGCTCGAGCGGGTGTTCGGCGCGATCCTCGCCGGCCGCGACGAGGAGGAGGTCTACGCGCTGTGGCGCGAGATCAACGCCGCCGACGTGGCGGCGGCCGAGCGGCGCCACCGCGAGGCGAGCCGGCCGGTGCCGGTCGACCCGGCGATCACCGGGAGGACGGCGGCGATCGCGGCCGGGGCGGTCTCCCACGGCCGTCAGGCCGCCGCCGACGCCGTCGACGTCGCGATCGTGCTCGGGAAGGGCGGGCTGGTCAGCGCGTCGGTGCTGATCGCGTCGCTGCTCGAGCACACCTCGCGGCCGCTGCACCTGTGGGTGCTCGCGCGCGGCGGCACCGACGGCCTCGACGCGCAGCTCGCCCGGCGGTTCCCGGACCTGTCGTTCACCTGGATCCCGACGCGCGGGACTCGGCCGCGGCCTCGGCACGCCGACCGGCGAGCGCCCGGATCCCGTCGGCCTGATCCGGCTGCTGCTGCCGGACCTGCTCGCGACCGCGGACCGCGTCGTCCTGCTCCCGCTGCCGTCCGTCGCCACCGGCGACGTCGCCGAGCTCGCCGCCCTCGACCTCGAGGGGCACGCGCTCGCGGCGCCGTTGCGCGCGAGCAGCGCCGACGCGAGCGGGTTCGGCGTGATCCACGCCGCGGCGCTGCGGCTCGAGGATCGCTACCGCGCGGCGTCGGCGCTGCGCCGCACCGCGCACGCGCGACACGCGTTCGACTTCGACGCGTTCGGCTCGGACGTGCTCGTGCTCGACCTCGATCGCCTGCGGCGCGACCGGTTCACCGAGCAGGCGCTGCAGCTCGTCGCGGAGTTCGGGCTCGACGACGCCGAGGTCCTGCACTACGTGTTCGGCCCGGCGCACGCGATCGTCCCGGAGCGCTGGGCGCTCGTGCCCACGCGCACGCCGCGCGACGGCTCCGGCCTGCTCCACTGGGCCGACGCGGTCAAGCCGTGGCAGCAGCCGCTCACGCCGGAACGCGACGCGTGGCGGCGCTACGCCGCGACGTTCGCTCAGGGCTGAGCTCGGTCTCCCACGCCGAGTTCTCCCAGGTGAGGCGGAGGCGCAGGCGGGCGCCGTCCGGCACCGCGGGCCCGCCGAGCAGACCGGTCGGCGTCTGCAGCTTCAGCGTCCCGTCCTCGGCCTCGACCTTCAGCGGCAGCTCGGCGACCGCGCCGCTCGAGTCGTCGATCGCCGCCAGCGTGACCGCGGCGGACTCCAGCTGCGCCCGCCGCGTCCTGGCCCGCACGCGCAGCACGCCGGCGAAGCGCAGCCGGCCGCCGCGCACGGTTCGCAGCTGCGTCGCCTCGAGCGCGACGTCGTCGAGCCGCGTGCGGTGGCGCCGCCGCTCGACGACGCGGCCGAGCACGCGCGCCCAGTCCTGCAGGAACGCGTCGGGGCCCTTGCGCGCCGCCGCCTCGCGCGCCGCGGCGCTCATCCGCGCGACGAGCTCCGGTGAGCGGAGCAGCTCGATCAGGCGGCCGGCCAGCGCGTCGACGTCGCCGCGCCGGCACGAGGAAGCCGTCGATGCCGTCGGTGATCTGCTCGCGCGGGCCGTACTTGATGTCGTAGCTCACGACCGGGCAGCCGCGGCTCATGCTCTCCAGCGTCGACAGCGGGTACCCCTCGAACGCGCTCGAGAGCACGAACGCGCTCGACGTCCAGAGGGCCTCGCGGGCCTCGGGGTCGAAGCCGCGCAGCGTGACGTTGCCGCCGAGCTGAAGGCGATCGATCTCCTGCTGGAGCTGCTCGCGGCGGCTGCCCTCGCCGAAGATGTCGAGCCGCGCCTCGGGCACGGCCTGCACGACCCGCTCGAACGCCGCGATCGCGTCCTGCAGCCGCTTCTGCGGCTCCAGCCGCGCCATGATCGTCACGCGGTGCGGATCGCGCGGCGGCGGCTCAGCGGGCTGGGCCGGCAGGTCGACCGGGTTCGGGACGACGAACATGTTGCTGGTCCGCCCGCGCCGCTCGGCGATGTCGTCGCGCTGGCGCTCGGTCAGCGTCACCAGCGCGTCCATGTCCTCGGCCCGGCGCAGCACGCGGGTGTAGGCCACGTTGACCTCGGAGTCCCAGCGATACGGCTTGAGCACGTGCAGGTTGTGCATGACGTAGACGGCATGGACGGCGCGCGCGCGGACCGGGACCACGTGCGGGACGACGTGGCGCGAGTCGACGAACACGAACGTGCGCTTCGTGGCCCTTGGCCAGCTCGCGGATCCAGAGCCGGAACCACTGGCCCGCGGCCTTGTACTCGCGCACGATCCGTCCCTGCGGATCGATGTGCAGGACCTGCCCGCGCCCGCGCGAGCCTCCGGCCAGGCCGAACGCGGGGATCCGCAGGTACGGCGTCCCGTCGCGGCGCAGGTAGTCGTAGGTGGCGTAGCGCTCGCCGGGCACGCGGTACGTGACGCGCCACGGGGTCCCGGCGGCGTCCTCCTCCTCCTGGACGCGGTGCGGCGCGAGGTCGGCGAGCTCGCGATCGAGCGGCTCGCGGCTCCCCCAGCCGTGCTCCCGGTAGTGGTCGTAGATGTTGAGCATCCCGATGCCGTCGACCAGCAGGCCGCGGTCGAGCAGCTCCTGGCGCCGCTGCTCGTGGTCGGGCGCCGCGCCGAGCACGATCAGGTCCGGCCGCACGCCGGCCCGCACCAGGTTGCGGTTGCGCATCAGCAGCGCGCGCGTCTGGCCGCCCGCGTCGAAGCTGATGCGGAGCGCGCACGACAGGTAGCGGCCCTCCGGCAGCGCGGCGTCCGGCATCGTCACACCGTATCCGGCTTGATCGCGACGACCTGGTAGTTCTTCGGCAGCCCGCTGCCGACGAACTTGTAGCGGAGATCGAGGCTCGCGAGCCCGTTCGCGGCGCGTCGCGCGGCCCGCCGGGTGAGCTTCGCGCCGCACGCGAGCGCGGTGCCGCGCAGGCCGCCGCCGTAGTCGGCGCGCGTCGCGGGCAGCGACCGGCTGAGCAGCTTCGCCTGATAGCTGAGCGTGCCGAGGTAGCCCTCCATCCACTCGACCTCGCGCACGCTGAACCCGGCGCCCTCGAGCAGGTGCTGCAGGCCGTAGCGGGTGTAGCGGAAGAAGTCGTACGGCCGTTCGTGCTCGGCGTAGAACAGCGGCGCGGTGAGCCACAGCGTGCCGCCGGGCTTCATCACGCGGTGCAGCTCGGCGAGCACCACCGCCGGCTCGGGGATGTGCTCCAGCACCTGCGTGAGCAGCACGTGGTCGAAGCGCGCGTCCTCGACGGGGATCGCCGCGAGGTCGCAGACGTAGTCGGGCTCGCGGTACTTCTTGCCCTTCACGGCGACGAAGTCCGCGGTCTCGTAGACGGCGTGCCCGAACAGCTTGCGGTACGGCGCGCGGCCCGACCCCGCGTCGAGCACGCGCTGCCCCGGCCGGACCGTCTCGCCGGCGCGGGCGAGGAAGCGGTGCAGGTAGGTGCGGCTGCTGTTGCCGGCGGCTCCGTAGATCGCCATGGCGCGTCAGGATCGCAGCACCGGCTCAGGGGCGGAACGCGGCGATCACTTCGGCGAAGCGCGCGACCGTCTCCGGACCCGCCGCGTCGCCGATGCCGACGATCGCCGTCTGCACCCCCGCCTCGGCGAGCTCGCGGTAGCGGCCGACGTGCTCCTCGACGGTCGCGTCGGCGTCCGCCGCGCGCGCTTCGCCGTCGCGGATCACCCGCGCCCGCGCGAGGTGCGTCACCGCGATCGTCGCGGGATCGCGCCGCTCCGCCGCGCAGTGCTCGCGCAGCACGGCGAGCTTGTGGCGGACCGTGTCCGGGTCGCCGAACAGGTTGCACGCGTCGGCGTGCCGCGCCACCAGGCGCAGGGTCCGGCGCTCGCCGGAGCCGCCGACGAGGATCGGGATCCGCTCCTGCAGCGGCCGCGGGTAGCAGGTCGCCTCGCCGACCGTGACCGTGCGGCCCTCGAACCGCGGCGCGCCCGGCCCCCACATCAGCGGCAGCAGCTCCAGCGCGTCCTCGAGCAGCGCGTAGCGCTCCCGGCGCGAGGGGAACTCCCAGCCGTAGAGGCGGTGCTCGCGCTCGTACCACGCGGCGCCGAGGCCGCACACCGCGCGGCCGCCGGACAGCACGTCGAGCGTCGCCACGATCTTCGCCAGGTGGGCGAGGTTGCGGTACGTGATCCCGGTGACCAGCGTGCCGAGCGTGAGCCGCCGGGTGACGCCCGCGAGGTAGCCGAGCGTGGTGTAGCTCTCGAGCATGTCCTCCCACTCGCGCCCGATCTGCGGGATCTGCAGGAAGTGGTCCATCACCCACAGGCTGGTGAAGCCGGCCTCCTCGGCCACGCGCGCGACGTCGCTCAGCGTGGCGGCGGTCGTCGCGGCATGGCCAGGCCAATCGAAGCGCGAGACCTGCAGGCCGAAGTCGAGCGTCATCGGATCCTCCTGCTGGCGGGCGGCCGCCTCCGGGGCGGTCAGGAACGTGCGCGGGACGAGCGCGACGGGTCCGGCGGGGTGGACGCCGGCGAATCCCTCCGACGCGAGCCGCTCGCCCGCGGCGGCCGCCTCGCGCAGCTGCGCGCCGACGACCTTGGGCGGGACCGGGGACCCGCGTGCGCGGTTGCGCTTGCGCACCTCGGCGGCGGGCGTGTCGAACAGCACCGCGTGCGCCGGGACGCCGTTGGCCTCCGCCAGCTCGCGCCAGGCGGCACGGCGCCCGGCGTCCAGACCCGTCGAGTCGATCACCGTGGTCAGCCCGCGCCGCAGCCGCTTCGCCACGATCAGGTCGAGCACCTCGAACGCGTCGCGGCTCGCCCGCTGGTCGCGCTCGCCGCGCCCGACGACCGCGCGCAGCCGGTCGGACGAGACGACCTGGTCGGGCTCGAACCAGCGCGCCGCCCAGTGGGACTTGCCGGCCGCGGTCGCACCGACGAGCACGACGAGGCACGGGTCGGGGAGCCGGAGCACGAACGGGGTCGTACCACAGTCCCCTCAAGCAGAACGGCCGCCGGCCCGCAAGGGGCCGGCGGCCGTGAAAGACCGGCAGGTGAGGGCGCTCAGTGGCGCGGCGTCAACCAGGCTCCGTCGTCGTAGCGCGCGGGGGAAGCATCGACGCGCTTGAAGCCGGGACGGTCCTCGGTGGCGAGGGCGGAGAGGGCGGTGCGGACGCGGCGGAAGGTGGTCATGGCGGGCTCCTTGGGGGAGGGCTGGAAGGACATGAGCAGCATTCCGCACATGGGCGGGGCGGAATACCGCGCCACCCCGTGGAACGAGCGGGCGGCCTGCTCCGGGCGCGGGTGCGGCTAGCGCGAGCCCGAGTCGACGACGTGGTCGACGGTGCCGTCGGTCGCCACGACCACGTCGCTGACGAGGTCCGGCCCGAACAGGCCGTGGCCCACCACGCCGGGCTCGGCGTCGAGCCGCGCCGCAAGCTCCGCCGGGTCGTCGACGGCGCCGGTCCAGTCGGCGATCAGCCCGTCGTCCGGGCTCGGCGCGCCGCCGCGCAGCTCCGCGCGCCCGAGCCGGTGGAGCGTCGCCGCGCAGCCGAAGGCGAGCAGCTCGATCGGGACCGGCGGGCGGATCCGCGCGACGCGCTTCTCCCCGTGCGCGATGACGACGAAGCGCGCCGCGGCGGCGGCGACGATCTTCTCGCGCACGTGCGCGCGCCCGCCGCCCTTCACGAGCCACGGGCCGGGGCCGATCTGGTCGGCGCCGTCGATCGCGATGTCGAGCTCGCCGAGGGCGTCGAACGGCTCGACGGCGAGGCCGAGCGCGCGGGCCGCGTCCGCGGTCGCCGGCGAGGTGGCGACGCAGCGCAGGCGCAGGCCGCGGGCGGCGAGCGCCGGGAGCAGCGGCGCGACCGTCGTCCCCGTGCCCAGGCCGACCCGCATGCCGTCCTCGACCAGGAGCGCCGCGTACTCCGCGGCGAGGCGCTTGTCGTCTGCGACGGGCATCCCGGTGCCGGATCATCCCAGGGCGCCCGGCAGGGGTAGATTGGCGGCATGGGATTCGACCAGTACCACGAGCCGCCCGAGGAGCTCAGCCAGGAGATCCGGACGTTGGCGCGCATCTTCGCCTCGCTCACGGAGGAGGCCGAGGCCATCGGCTGGTATGAGCAGCGCCTCGCCGTCGAGCAGGACGAGGACGCGCGCGCGATCATCGCCGACTCGCGCCACGAGGAGTACAAGCACTTCGCGATGGACCTCGAGTTCCTGTTCCGCCGGCGGCCGGAGTGGGCCGCGATCGCGAAGGGGATCCTGTTCCAGGACGGGAGCATCACCGAGAACGCCGAGGGCGCCGAGGAGAACGCCGGGATCGACGACCCGGGCCCGGACAGCGGCCCGCGGCTCATGCTCGGCTCGCTCGGGATCGGGGGCCTGCGATGAGCCATCTCCTCCGCGCGCACGCGCCGATCAGCGAGCGCGGCTGGGAGCTGATCGACGAGGAGGCGCGCGACCGCCTCACGCCCGGCATGGCCTCGCGCCGGCTCGTGGACTTCTCCGGCCCGCACGGGTGGGAGTTCTCGTCGGTCACGCTCGGCCGCGTCGACCGGGCCGACGTGTCGCTCGACGGCGTCACCGCGGTGCGCCGCCGGATCCAGCCGGTGGTCGAGTTCAAGGTCCCGTTCAGCGTGTCGCGCGCGGAGCTGCTCGACGGCGACCGCGGTGCCGCGGACGTCGACTTCGCCGACCTCGACCGCGCCGCCCGCAAGTACGTCGAGGCGGAGAACGCCGCCGTCTTCCACGGCTCCTCCGGCGCCGGCATCGAGGGCATCGTGCCGCCGTGCCCGCACGACCCGATCGCGCGGCCCGCCGAGGCGAGCGGCTACCCGGGCGCGGTCGCCGGCGCGGTCGACCTGCTCAAGCGCAACGGCCTCGAGGGCCCGTACGGCCTCGCGCTCAGCCGCGAGGAGTGGACGCGCGTGGTCGAGACCGGGGAGCTCGGCGGCTACCCGCTGTTCGACCACCTGAAGAGCATCCTCGACGGCCCGATCGTGTGGACGCCGGGGCTCGAGGGCGCGGTCGTGCTGACGCTGCGCGGGGGCGACTTCCTGTTCCACTGCGGCCAGGACGTCTCCGTCGGCTACACCTCCCACGACGGCGAGGCGATCGCGCTCTACCTCGAGGCGTCATTCACGTTCCGCAACGTCACGCCGGAGGCCGCCGTCGCGATCGCCTGATCGCGGCGGTCAGGCCGCGGCCGTGTCCAGCTCGGCCTGGCGCAGCCACTCCGCCTTGTCCTCGCGCCAGCCCTCCTCGGTACGCGTGCGCTTCCAGTAGCCCGAGACCGAGAGCGCCTCACGGTCGAGCCCGCGCTCGACGAGCAGGTGCCGGCGCGTCTCGCGCACGCTGGTCGCCTCGCCGTGGACGAAGCACTGCCCGCGGCCCGCCGGGAGCTCGAGGGCGCGCAGCGCGTCGAGCAGCGTCCCGGTCGGCACCCAGCGCAGGTCGAGGTCGCCCGGCGTCGCGAGCGCGAGCTCGTCCTCCGGCCCGTCGACCTCGACGAGGACGGTGACGGGCACGCCCGCGCGCACGCGCGGGAGCGACGCCGCGATCGCCGGCAGGACGCTGGCGTCGCCGACCATCAGGTGCCAGTCCGCCTCGGGGTCGGGCGCGTACGCGCCGCCGGGGCCGAACAGCTGCAGGCGGTCGCCCGGCCGCGCGCTCGCGGCCCACGGGCCGGCGAGCCCGCTGTCGCCGTGGACGACGAAGTCGATCGTGAGCCGGCGCCGCTCGGCGTCCCAGTCGCGGACGGTGTACGTGCGCATCCGCGGCCACTGCTCGCGCGGGAGCTCCGCCTTGATCGCCGCCGGGTCGAACGGCGCCTCGTACGGCGCGCCGGCCGGCGGGAAGAGCAGCTTCACGTAGTGGTCCGTGAACGCGCCGGCGCCGAAGCCCTCGAGCGCGTCGCCGCCGAGCACGATCCGCGCCATCCGCGGCGTGATCCAGCGGACGTCCTGGACGGTGGTGAGGATCGGGGTGCGCTCCGGCATCGTTAGGGCAGCCTAACAGCCGCATGTGCAACCCACTGGTTGCGATACGCTGCCGCGATGGACGTCCTCGCGCTGTACGACATCCACGGCAACCCGGACGCGCTCGACGCGGTCCTCGCCGACGCGCGCGCCGCGGGCGCCGACGCGGTGGTGGTCGGCGGCGACGCGGTGCCCGGCCCGTTCGCGGTCGCCGTGCTCGACCGGCTCGGCGCGCTCGACGTGCCGGTCCACCGGATCCGCGGCAACGGCGAGCGCGAGGTGGCGGCGCCGCCGGCCGGCGACGACCTCGTGGCCGAGACCGCCCGGCGCAGCGCGGCCGAGCTGGGCCCGGAGCGGGCGCGGGCGCTCGGTGCGCTGCCCCTGACCGTCGAGCTCGACGGCGTCCTCTACTGCCACGCGAGCCCGCGCCGCGACGACGAGATGCTCACGCGGCTCTCGCCGGACGAGCGCTACGCCGCCGCGCTCGCGGACGTGACCGCCGCGGTCGTGGTCGCCGGGCACACCCACCAGCAGCACGAGCGCACGGTCGCCGGCGTCCGCTACGTCAACGCCGGTAGCGTCGGTCTGCCCTACGAGGGCGACGGCGCCGCCCGCTGGCTGTGGGTCGCGGACGGCGAGCCGGCGTTCCGGTCCACCACGTACGACGCCGCCGGCGCCGGCCGGCGCATGCTGCGCGCCGGCTGGCCCGACGGCCGGTCGGTGGGCGCGGCGCTCACCGACCCGGTCGACCCGCTCGTGGTGACGCGGATCTTCGAGGACCTCAGCGGCTGAGGATCGGCTCCCGCAGCGCGGGCGTTGCGGCTCCGCCGCGCGCCGCCATACGATCGGCGCGATGAGCGGCGTCGACCCCGGCGCGGAGGAGCGCGAGCGGCGCCGCGCCGAGCGGGCCAGGCGCCGCGCGCAGCCGCAGCCGCGCCGCCGCTCGCGCTCCCGTGGTCCGGCGCGCCTGTTGGCGGCGCTCGCCCTCGTCGCGGTCGGCGCCGCCGCCGCGTTCGCGCTGACCCGCGCGGGCGGCGGCGACCCGGCGCCGGCGGCGGACGCGCAGCGCGCGGCGAGCACCAGCGCGACGCACGTCGTCCAGCGCCCGCTCGGGCCGACGGTGACCGGCGCCGCGGCGCGCCGGGCGATCGTCCCGATCCTCATGTACCACGTGATCGCGGCACCGCCGCCCGGCACGCCGTACCCGCAGCTGTGGGTGACCCCGGAGGCGTTCGCGGCCCAGATGCACGCGCTCGCGACCGCGGGCTACCACGGGATCACGCTGGCCGAGGCGTTCGCGGCCTGGGAGCACGGCGCACGGATCCCGGAGCATCCGGTCGTCGTCTCGTTCGACGACGGTTACCGGTCGCACTCGACGGCGGCCGCGCCGGTGCTGAAGACGCTCGGCTGGCCCGGCGTGCTGAACCTGGAGATCGACAACGCCGGCGCCGGCGGGATCGCGCTGTGGCGGCTGAAGCGGCTCGTGCGCGACGGCTGGGAGATCGACTCGCACACCGTCACGCATCCCGACCTGACGACGCTCGGGCCGGACGCGCTGCGCGAAGAGCTGGCCCGCTCGCGCGCGTGGATCGAGCGCGAGCTCGGCGTCCCGGCCGACTTCTTCTGCTATCCGGCCGGCAAGTACGACCCCACGGTCGTGACCGCCGTCCGCGCCGCCGGCTACCGCGGCGCGACGAGCGAGCTGCCCGGCGCCGCGACCGCGCGGAGCGACCCGTACCGGCTGCCGCGGGTGCGCGTCTCGGGCACCGACAGCGCGACGTCGGTGCTCGCGGCGCTCACACCGGCGTGACGTCGGTGCGCAGCGTCCCGCGGCGCGCCGTGACCAGCGCGCCGCCGAGCAGCGCCGCGAGCGAGGCCGCGAGGAAGCACGCGCGCCAGTCGAGCGTCTCGACGATCGTCCCGCCCAGCGACGTGCCGACCGAGAAGCCGAGGATCAGCGCGGTCACCGGCCACGCGTACGCCTCGGTCACCGCGCCGGGCGGCGCGAGGTCGGAGACGAGCTGGTTGCCGGCGGCGCCGAGCGGCGCGATCAGCAGGCCGGCGGGGATGATCAGCAGCGCCATCGTCGCGACCGACCCGGCGAGCAGCGCCGGCAGGAACCCGAGCGGCAGCACGAGCGCGAGCCGCACGTAGACCGAGCCGAGCGGCGTCCGCCACGCGCGGCTGCCGTAGAGCAGCCCGCCCACCGCGCTCGCCGCCGCCCAGACCGAGAGGATCACGCCGGCCCAGGCGGGCGCGCCGTGCCCCGACGCGAACGCGGGCATGCTGATCTCCACGACGCCGAAGCAGAAGCCCGCCGGCAGGGTGGTGAGCACGAGCGTGCGGACGCCGCTCGAGCGCAGCGCGCCGATCGCGCCGTGGGTGCCGGCGAGCGGGTCCGGCGTCCACGTGCGCGACGGGCGGCGGGAGACGAACAGCGCCGTGCCGGCCAGCACGCAGGCGGCGCTGAGCGCGAGCGCGGCGATCGGCGAGACCGCGGCGACGATCGCCGCGGCGATCAGCGGCCCGGCCGTGAACAGCACCTCGATCGCGACGCTGTCGAGCGCGAAGGCGGCGGACAGCAGCTCGTCGCGGCGGCGCAGCAGCTCCGGCCACAGCGCGCGCAGCGCCGAGCCGATGTTCGGGATGCAGAAGCCGCCGGCAAGCCCGCACGCGACGAGCGCGGCCGTCGGCGCGCCGCCCTCGGTCAGCGCGATCAGCACGCCGGTGCAGGTGACGTCGAGCAGCGCGAGCGGGAGCAGGATCCGGCGCTGGCCGAAGCGGTCCATCCAGCGGCTCTGCACCGGGACGCCGAGCGCGGCGCCGATCCCGAACGCGCCGTCGACCAGGCCCGCGACCGCGTAGGAGTCGCGCTCGTGCGACAGGTACAGCACGGTCGCGAGCGCGAAGATCCCGAACGGCAGCCGCGCCAGCATCGAGGCCAGCAGCAGCGGCGCGACGTCGGGCGCGCCGAGCACGTCCTTGTAGCGCGCGGTCCCTGACACGGCGGCCACGCTAGCGCCCGCGGTTCCGGTAGCGTCGCGGGCCATGAGCGACAAGATGCGCCGCAAGGAGTACGAGAAGCGGCTCGAGGGCCTGCGGCTCGAGCTGGTCAAGCTGCAGGAGTGGCTGCGCGTGACCGGCGAGCGGGTCGTGCTCATCTTCGAGGGCCGCGACGCCGCCGGGAAGGGCGGGACGATCAAGCGGATCGTCGAGCCGCTCAACCCGCGCTGGGCGCGGATCGTGGCGCTCGGCACGCCGACGGAGCGCGAGCGGACGCAGTGGTACTTCCAGCGCTACGTCCCGCATCTCCCCGCCGCCGGGGAGATGGTCATCTTCGACCGCTCCTGGTACAACCGCGCCGGCGTCGAGCACGTCATGGGCTTCTGCACGCCGGCCCAGTACCGCGAGTTCCTGCGCGCGACGCCGCAGTTCGAGCGGATGCTCGTGCGCGACGGGGTCATGCTGCGCAAGTACTGGTTCTCGATCTCCGACTCCGAGCAGGAGCGGCGCTTCAAGCAGCGCGCGGAGGACCCGTTGCGGCGCTGGAAGCTGAGCCCGATGGACCTCGAGTCACGCGACAAGTGGGTCGAGTACTCGAAGGCGAAGGACGAGATGATGCTCCACACCCACACGCCCGAGGCGCCGTGGTACACGGTCGAGGCGGACGACAAGAAGACCGCGCGGCTGACCTGCATCAGCCACCTGCTCGACTCGATCGAGTACAAGGACGTGCTGCCCGGCGCGATCGAGCTGCCGAAGCGGCCGCCGATCAAGGACGACTACGTCCGCCCCCCGCGCGACGAGAACACGGTCCTGCTCACGCTCGACCGCTAGCCGCTGTTGATGCCCGCCCTCGCGGGTTGGTAGCGTCGGACGAGACGACCCCGACCAGGGAGGTGCCGGAGCGATGCCAGTGGTGCCGATGCGCGAGATCCTGGATCGTGCGTTCGCCGAGCGCTACGGCGTGGCGGCGATCAACGTCGTCGACGACCTCACGCTCGACGCGGTGCTCGCCGCGGCGACCGAGCTGCAGGCGCCGCTGATCGTCCAGACGTCGCTCAAGACGGTGAAGTCGATCGGCGCCGGGCCGCTGTACAGCATGTGGCGCGCCCGGGCGGACGCGACGCCGGTCCCGGTCACGCTGCACCTCGACCACTGCCCGGACCGCGAGTGGATCACCACCTGCCTGGAGGCGGGCTGGAACTCCGTGCTGTTCGACGGCTCCGAGCTCGACGTCGCGGAGAACACGCGCCAGACGGTCGAGGTCGTCGCCGAGGCCGACCGCTTCGGCGCGCAGGTCGAGGGCGAGATCGAGAGCGTCACCGGCGTCGAGGACGGGATCGGGTCCGAGTTCGGCGGCGAGGTCCATCCGACCGAGGTCTCGGCCGAGTTCATCGCCGCGACCGGCATCTACAGCTTCGCGCCGGCGATCGGCACGGCGCACGGGCTCTACGCGACCGAGCCGCACCTGATGCCCGAGCGCGTGACCGAGATCGTCGCGCTGCATCCGATCCCGATGGTCCTGCACGGCGGGACCGGGCTGACCGAGGGGCAGTTCACCGACCTGATCGAGCGCGGGTGCGCGAAGGTCAACATCTCGACGGCGCTCAAGATCGCGTTCGTCGAAGCGCACCGCGAGTACCTCGACGCGAACCCCGGGAAGCACGACCCGCCGTCGATGCTGAAGCACGTGCGGGCCGCGGTGAAGGACATGGCGGAGCGGCACATCCGCATCTTCGGGTCGGCGGGCAAGGCGCCGGCGTTCGACTCCGCGGCCGCCTGAGTTGCCCGCGCTCATCTTCGACTGCGACGGCGTCCTCGCGGACACGGAGCGCGACGGCCACCGCCCCGCGTTCAACCAGGCGTTCGCCGAGGCCGGCCTCGGCGTGGTCTGGGACGAGGCCGAGTACGGCCGGCGGCTGCGGATCGGCGGCGGCAAGGAGCGGATCGCGTCGCTCTTCCCCGACGCCGACGCGCGCCGCGACCAGATCCTCGACCTGCACAAGCGCAAGACCGCCATCTACAAGGAGATCGTCCGCAGCGGCCGGCTCGCCGGCCGCCCGGGGATCGCCCGGATCGTGAACGAGGCGCTCGCCGCCGGCTGGACGCTCGCCGTCGCGTCGACCTCCGCCGAGGAGTCCGTCCGCGCGGTGCTCAAGCACGTCGTCGGCGCCGACGTCGCGGCGAACTTCGCCGTCTTCGCCGGCGACGTCGTCCCGGCCAAGAAGCCCGACCCGGGGATCTACCTGCTGGCGCTGGACGAGCTCGGCGTCGCCGCCGGCGACGCGATCGTGGTCGAGGACTCGCGCAACGGGCTGCTCGCCGCGGTCGGCGCCGGCCTCCGCTGCGTCGTCACGGTCAGCAGCTACACGACGGACGAGGACATGTCCGAGGCGGCGCTCGTCGTGACGAGCCTCGGCGATCCCGGCGAGCCCGCGCGCGTGCTCGCCAACCGCAGCGCGGCGCGACCGGGCGCCGAGGTGAGGATCGCCGACCTCGAGACGTGCCTGTCAGAACCGATGCAAGAGGAGGGTGTATGAGCGGGACGGACCGGGCCGAGCTGATCGTGCGGACGATCAGCCAGACGGCGGTCGACAACGAGCGCTACTTCTGCGAGCTCGACGCGGTCGCCGGCGACGGCGACTTCGGCTACTCGCTCGCGCGCGGCTTCGAGATCGTGCTCTCGGGCTGGGACGAGATGGAGTACGACGACGCCGGCGGGCTGCTCAAGAAGACCGCGATCGTCCTCACCAAGCGGATCGGCGGCACGTCCGGCCCGATCTGGGGCACCGCGTTCCTGCGCGCCGGCGGCTCGCTCGCGGGCAAGCCGGAGCCGACCGGAGCCGAGGTCGTCGAGGCGATCCGCGCCGCGATCGAGGGGATCAAGCAGCGCGGCAACGCCGACCTCGGCGACAAGACGCTGCTCGATGCGCTCGTCCCGGCGACCGACACGCTGGAGGCGTCGCTCGATCAGGGCGCGGCCGCCGCGCTGGATGCGGCCGCGGCCACCGCGCGCGAGAGCGCGGAGGCGACGACGGGCATGCTCGCCCAGCGCGGGCGGGCGTCGTACACGGGCGAGCGGAGCCGTGATTCGCCGGACGCGGGAGCGATCGGCGTCGCGGTGATGCTCGAGGCCGTGAGCCGGGCCTGGCGGGAGTCGGAGCTGGAACGGACCTGACCGGTCCGACGCACGGCAGGGACCCACGAGAGAGGAGCGACGTGAAGAAGTTCGTGAACGATCCGCAGCAGTTCGTCCCCGAGATGCTCAAGGGCATCGAGGCCGCCAACCCGGGCACGCTGAAGTACGTCCCCGACTACAACCTGATCATGCGCACGGACGCCCCGCGCGACGACAAGGTCTCGATCGTCCAGGGCTCCGGCTCCGGCCACGAGCCCGCGCACGTGATGGTGGTCGGCAAGGGCATGCTCGACGCGGCGTGTCCGGGCGACGTGTTCGCGGCCCCGCCGTCGGACTACGTCTACGAGACGACGAAGCTGCTGGCCAGCCCGAAGGGCGTCCTGCACATCATCAACAACTACACCGGCGACAAGATGAGCTTCGACATGGGCCGCGAGCTGGCCGAGGCCGAGGACATCAAGATCGCGACGATCGTCGTCGACGACGACGTCGCCGTGAAGGACTCCACCTACACCGTCGGGCGCCGCGGGGTCGCGGGCAACTTCTTCGTCATCAAGGCCGTCGGAGCGGCCTCGGAGGAGGGCGCGGAGCTCGACGCGCTCGTCGAGCTCGGCAACCGCGTCAACGCGGTCACGCGCTCGATGGGCATGGCGCTGACGTCGTGCACGCCGCCGGCGAAGGGCTCGCCGCTGTTCGAGCTCGGCGACGACGAGATGGAGATGGGCGTCGGCATCCACGGCGAGCCGGGCCGGCGGCGCGAGAAGCTCGCCGACGCGAACGCGATCGTCGACGAGCTGGTCGAGGCGGTCGCCTCCGACGGGCCGTTCTCGTCGGGCGACGACGTCGCGCTGATGATCAACGGGCTCGGCGGGACGCCGATCTCCGAGCTCTACATCCTCTACGGGCGCGCGCACGACCAGCTCAAGGGGCGCGGGCTCAACGTGACGCGCAGCTACGTCGGCGAGTACTGCACCTCGCTCGACATGGCCGGCGCCTCGGTCACGCTGGTCAAGCTCGACGACGAGCTCAACCGGCTCTTCGACGCGCCCGCCGAGGTCGCGGTCCGCGTGTTCTAGTGATCCTCCTCGCCCGGCACGGCCGGACGGCGGAGAACGCGGCGGGCCGGATCCTCGGCCGCCGCGACCCGCCGCTCGACCGCGCCGGGCGCATGGAGGCAGCGGCGCTCGCCCGCGCGGTCGCGGAGGTCGCCCCGCGCGCGCTCTACACGTCGCCGCTGCTGCGCGCGCGGGAGACGGCCGCGGCGGTGGCCGGCGCGACCGGGCTCGACGCCGTCGTCCTCGACGAGCTGGCCGAGTCGCGCCGCGGCGCCTGGGAGGGCCGCACGCTCGCCGACCTCGAGCGCGAGGACCCGGCGCTCGTCGCCGCGTTCCGCGCCGGCGACCCCGGCTTCGCGTTCCCCGGCGGCGAGTCGACGCGCGACCAGACCGCGCGCACGCGGGTCGCGCTGGACCGCATCGGCGCGGGTCCGCTGCCGGCCGTGGCGGTCACGCACGCGGGGATCATCCGCGCGGCGCTGGCGCTCCACGGGCGCCCGGTCCCGCCCGAGGCGGAGCTGCCGCACGGCGGCCTGACCCGGCTGGAGGACGCGCCGTGACGGAGCCGTTGCGCACGCCCGAGCCCGCGCGGGTGCGCACGCCGGCCGAGGAGGCGCGGACGCTCGTCGCGGCGCACGCGTCCGGGCTCCTGGCGACCCTGACCTCGGACGGCGACCCGTGGGGCTCGCTGGTCGCCTACGGCACGCTCCCGGACGGCGCTCCGGTGCTGCACGTCTCCACGCTCGCCGAGCACGGCCGCAACCTCGCGCGCGACGGCCGCGCGAGCCTCGTCGTCGCGGAGGACAGCGCGGGCGGCGATCCGCTCGACGCCGGCCGGGTGACGCTGGCCGGGCGGGCGGAGCGCCCTGCGGGCGCGGACGCGGAGGCGGCGCGGTCGGCCTTCCAGGCGGCGGTGCCCGGCGCGGAGCGCTACGCGGACTTCGCCGACTTCACGCTCTACGTGCTCCGCGTCGAGCGCGTGCGCTGGGTCGGCGGCTTCGCCCGGATGGACTCGGTCGGCGCGGACGCCTACCGCGCGGCGGAGCCGGATCCGGTCGCGGGGTCGGCGGCGTCCGCCGTCCGCCACCTCAACGACGACCACGCCGACGCGCTGCTCGCGATGGCGGCCGGTCCCGGCGGCTTCACCGACGCGACCGCGGCGGTCTGCGTCGGCGCGGACCGCTACGGGCTCGACCTGTGGGTGGAGACCCCGCGCGGCGCCGGCCCGTGCCGCGTCGGCTTCGCCGAGCCGTGCGCGGAGGCCGGCGGGCTGCGCGCCGCGACCGTCGAGCTGGCGCGCCGCTCGCGACGGACTCTAGGCGTCGCGCGCGCCGGGATGCCCGTCGCCGGGCCACGGCGCGAGCACGAGCAGCAGCCGGGCGTCGCTGATCGCGCGCACGGCATGGCGCTCGCCGGGATCGAAGACCGCGGCGAGCCCCGGCCCGCCGGTCGTGCCGGCGAGCTCGACCTCGCCCTCGACCACGACGACGTAGGCGCGCTCGTGCACCTGGTGCTCGGCGAGCTCCTCGCCCGCCTCGAGCACGATGGCGATCGATCGCGCGGCGCCGCGCTCGGAATGCAGGATCCGCGGCTGGCGCGGCTGGACGTCGAGCGTGCGCAGGTCCCAGAGCTCCATGGCCGGGAGCCTACGCCCGCGGGCGGTCGTGCGCACGGCGGCGTGCGTAGTGCGTCCGCGCAAATGCCGTAGTCGGATACGGACGTACGGCGACGACCGCGGGCCCATCCTCGTCGCATGCCCATCACGCCCTTCGAAGACGACGACTTCCGGCGCGCGTTCGCGGACGTGCTCGGCGGCGCGCGGCGCGGCGCCTCCGACGTCGGCGAGGCGCTCGCCACCGCCGCGCGGATCGAGGACGGCGACGCGGACGCCTGGGTGCTCGAGTGGGTCGCGACCGCCGGCGCGGCGTGGGCGGCCGCCGGCGCGGCCACGGACGCGGGGCGCCGCGTGAGCGCCCGCGCGCACCTGCTGCGGGCGGCGACGTACTACGCGACGGCGCTCCGCCTGATCGACCGCTCGGCGGAGGCCGGCCGGCGGCTCGAGCTGTGGCGGCGCCAGCGCGCGTGCTGGGACCGCGCGGCCGCCCTGTTCCCGGTCCCGGCCGAGCGGCTCGCGATCCCCTACGCGGGCACGACGCTGCCGGGCTACTTCTTCGCCGCACCCGACGCGGCGCCCGGCGAGCCGCGGCCGCTGGTCGTGATGAGCAACGGGGCCGACGAGGCGACGTCGCAGATGTGGGCGCTCGGCGGCGCGGCGGCGGCCGAGCGCGGCTACCACTGGATGACCTACGACGGCCCCGGCCAGCAGGCGGCGCGGTTCGAGCAGGGACTGCTCCTGCGACCCGACTGGGACGCGGTCCTGACGCCGGTGCTCGACGCGATGATCGCCCGGACGGACGTCGACGGCGCGCGGATCGCGGTGATCGGCGTCGGAGAGGGAGGCTTCTGGGTGCCGCGCGCGCTCGCCTCGGAGCGCCGGCCCGTCGCCGCGGTCGCCGACCCGGGCGTCGTCGACGTGTCCGCGGCCTGGACGGCGCGGCTCGCGGAGCCGATGGCCGGCTTCCTCCGCACCGGCGCGGACGCGGCGTTCGAGCGCGAGCTGCGCCTGCTCGGGCTGTTCGACCCGGCCGCGGCGGCGGCGCTCCGCGCGCGCGCCGCGCCGTACGGCGCCGGCCTCGCCGCCGTCGCGCGCGACTATCGGCTCGGCGACCTGGCCGCGGCGATCACGACCCCGCTGCTCGTCACCGGTGCGGACGGCGAGACGCGCTGGCCCGGTCAGTCGCAGGCGCTGTACGAGGGGCTGCCCGGCGAGAAGGCGCTGGCCGACCTCGGCGCCGGCGGCGCCGTGCCGCGCGAGACGGCGATCTTCGACTGGCTCGACCGCCGGCTGGCCGACGGTCAGAGCTCGTGGCGCGCCGTGACCCCGCGCTTCTGCATCGCGCGGTAGACGTGCGTCTCCACCGTGCGGACCGAGAGCACCAGCTGGTCCGCGATCTCGGCGTTGCTCAGCCCGCGCCCGGCCAGCGCGGCGATCTGCGCCTCGCGCCGGGTGAGCGCGGTCGCGGCGGCGCCGAGCCCGTCGACGACCGGCGGGTCGCTGCCCTGGCCGGCCACGTGGAGCTCGCCCGCGCGGGCCGCGGCGCGGCGGGCGGAGTCCTCGCGCCCCGCGCGCACGAAGGCCGCCGCCGCCTCCGCCGCGGCCTCCATGGCGTAGCGCCGCATCCCGATCGCCTCCAGGTCGCCTGACGCCGCGAGCAGCGCGGCGCCGTCGCCCGCGGCGCGCGCCGCCGCGTGCGCGGCGTAGGCATCGGCCGAGCGTGCGTCGCAGCGCGCGGCGAGCGCCTGGACGCGGGTCGCGGCCGCCGCCGAGCCGCAGCGCAGCGCCTCGTAGGCGAGCTGGGCCGCGTAGAGCGGCGTGTCGTCGAGGTCGCCGGCCGCCGCCAGGAACCGCTCGGCCCCGGCGTCGTCGCCGCGCGCCCGCGCCGCCCAGCCCTCGGCACGCGCCAGGTACGGCCGCTGGTTCGGCAGCGGGCCGCCGTCGCCGAGCACGGCGTGGACCGCTTCGAGCGCCGGTGCGACCGCCGGCAGGTCGCCGCTGCCGAGCAGGATCCCGAGCTGCAGCATCCGGACGTGCAGCAGCGTGCCGAACGCGTCCTGGCGCTCGAACTGCGTCTCGGCCTCGGCGAGCCAGCGCGCGGTGTCCGCGTAGCGGCCCTCCTGGAAGCGCAGGTGGGCGAGCGCGAGCGCGCTCAGCCCGGCGGCCTCGTGGTCGCCGGCGCGGACGCCGTCGCGCAGCGTGCGCGTCATGTACGCCTCCAGCCCGGGCCAGTCCTCGCCGGACTCGAGGCCGATCAGGAGGTACGTCCCGAGCGCGAGGCTGCCGAACTGGTCGGGGAGCGGTACGTCCGGGCGGTACCCGCGGGCGAGCTCGTCGGCCCGCCGTGCCTGCCCGGTGAAGAGCAGCGAGGTCGCGTGCAGCGTCGTCATGCGGCGCCGGACCGCGGGGTCGACGTCCGGCGCGGCGAGGATCCGGGCGGTCGCCTCGACCGTGCCCGCGAAGTTGCCGGTCAGGGCGGCGAGCGCGACCTTCAGCGGGTCCAGCCGCCGCTGCCAGGCCGGGTCCGCCGACCAGGTCGTCGCGCGGTCGAGCAGCGCCTGCGCGTCGTCCGGCCGCCGGAGCCCCCAGTAGAGGCAGAACATCCGCTGCTCGACGTAGAGGATCGCCACGGGGTCGCCGGGCGCGCGGTCCTCGTCCGCGGCGAGCACGGCCTCGGCGTCGGCGAAGCGCTGGCGGACGGTGAGGGCGCGCGCGAGCAGCAGCGTCGCCTCGAGGCCGGCGCCGTCCGCGCGGGCGATCTCCGCGAGCTGCGCGCCGAGCGCCGGGTCGCCGGCGAGGTTCGCCGCGCGGCCGGCGTCGAGCACCAGCGCGGGCGGGATCCGCCCGCCGGCGTCGAGGACGAGGCGGGCGACGCGCAGCGCGTCACCGGGCGCGAGCGGGTCGCGCAGCTGCAGCGCCCCGGCGGCGCGCATCCGCAGCTGGCGCGCGCGCAGGACCGGCAGCTCCGCGCGCACGGCGTCGCCGTAGAGCGGATGCGCGAGCCGGGCCTCGTCGCCGTCGACGACGACGAGCCCGTGGGTCTCCGCCTCGACGAGCGCATCGAGTTCGCCGAGCGCGCCCAGCTCGTCGACGCGCAGCGGCTCCGCGACCGCGAGCAGCTCGACGGGCGCGCGCTCGCGCGCGTCCAGCCCGGCCATCCGGCCCGCCACGAGCTCGGCCAGCGTGCTGCTCACCGGCGGGCGGCCCGCGAGCCGCCAGAGATCCCCGGTGCGGGCGAGCGCGCCGCTCTCCAGCGCGCCGACGACGAGCTCGCGGACGAAGAGCGCGTTGCCGCGGCTGGTCTCCCGCACCCAGCGCAGCGCCGCCTGCTCGACCGGGCCCCCGAGCGCCGCCTCGACGAGCGCGCCGACCGCGTCGTCGCCGAGCGGCCCGAGCTCGAGCCGGCGGGCGCCCGCGTCCTTCCACAGCGACGTGACGGCGTCGGGGCCGGACTCGCCGGCGCGGACGGTGGCGAGCACGAACGCACCGCCGCCGACCGCGAGGTGGAGGACGAGCGCGGCCGAGACCGGGTCGAGCCGCTGGGCGTCGTCGAGTCCGAGCACGAGCCGGCGCCCCCCGGCGCGCTCGCGCAGCGCCTCGGTGCTGCGGCGCATCAGCTCGAGCGTGTCGTCCGAGCGCACGTCGTCGGGGATCAGCTCCGCGAGGGCGCCGAGCGGGACGGCGGCGGCGCTGCGGGTCGCCTGCACCCAGGCGACCGGCGCGCCGGCGGCCTCCGCCTGCGCGAACGCCTCGCGCGCCAGCCGCGACTTGCCGATCCCGGCGTCCGCGATCACGACGACGCCGCTCACGTCGGCGTCGGCGCGCGCCGCGGCGATCGCCTCCAACTCGGCGTCGCGGCCGATCAGCGGCCAGGCCGCCGACGCCGCTGGGACGCGCTCCTGCACGGCTGGAGTCTATGCCGGGTCGCGCTCGCGGATCTGCAACGCTGCGCGATGTGGACCTGATCGAGCGGCTGCTCGCGATCGACGTCTCCGCGCTCTCGGACGCGGACAAGACGCTGCCCGTGGCCGACCCCGGCGTGCGCGCGATGATCCCCGGCGTCCGCATGGCCGGCCCGGCGTTCACCGTGGTCGCCGAGGACGACCACCTGCCGGTCATGAGCGCGCTGGCCGAGGCGGCGCCGGGCGACGTGCTGGTGATCGCCACCGGCGGCGACGAGGTCGCGGTGTTCGGCGAGCTGTTCGCGACCGAGGCGCGCCGGCGCGGCCTGGCGGGGATCGTCGCCGACGGCTTGTGCCGCGACCTGCGCGGGCTGCGGGAGATCGGGCTGCCGGTGTTCGCGCGCGGCACCACCCCGCGCTCGGGCACGACCCTGTCGCGCGCGGCGTCCGGCGCGACGATCGACTGCGGCGGCGTCCGTGTCGCGCCCGGCGACATCGTGTTCGGCGACGACGACGGCGTGCTGATCGCGCCGCCGGAGCGGATCGCGGCCGCGCTGGAGACCGGCGAGGCGATCGGCCGCGCGGAGCGCGCGATCCTCGCCGCCCAGGCGCGCGGCGACGCGCTCCACGACCTGACGAACCACGCCGAGCACGTCGCCGCGCTCGACCGTGGCGAGGCGAGCGCGCTGGCGTTCCGGGTGGATGCCTGACTTCTCCGCGAGCTTCGCGCGCCGGACGCGCCTGCGCGGCGGCGACGAGCTGACCACGATCCTCGCCGGCAGCCCGCCGGGCGTGCTCTCGATGACCGGCGGATTCCCGAATCCGGAGACGTTCCCGACCGACGAGGTCGACGCGATCGCCGCGCGGCTCGTGCGCGACGATGCCGCCGTCGCGCTGCAGTACACGCCGTGCGCCGGGCTCGCGAGCGTGCGCGAGTACCTGGTCGAGCGCCAGGCGGCGCTCCAGGGCCGGCGCCCGGAGCTCGCGGAGCTGATCGTGACCAGCGGCGGGATGGAGTGCATCGCGCTGCTCTGCCAGGCGCTGATCGACCCGGGCGACGCCGTGGCGGTCGAGGAGCCGACGTACCTCGGCGCGCTGATGGCGTTCGCCGGCGCCGAGGCCCGCGCGGTGCCGGTGGACACGGACGCGGACGGGCTCGTGGTCGAGGCGCTGGCCGAGCGGCTCGCGGACGGGCTGCGGCCGAAGTTCCTCTACGTCATCCCCGAGTACCAGAACCCGACCGGCCGGACGCTGCCGCTCGCGCGCCGGCGCGCGCTCGTCGAGCTGTGCCGGCGGCACGGCGTGCTGATCGTCGAGGACGTGGCCTACCGGGAGCTCGCGTTCGACGGCGCGTCGCTGCCGGCGCTGTGGTCGCTCGGACCGGACGTGGTGCTCCAGGCCGGGACGTTCTCGAAGACGTTCTTCCCCGGCGTGCGGCTCGGCTGGGCGGCGGGGCCGGCGGAGGTGATCGCCGAGCTGGTGGCGGCCAAGCAGAACACCGACCAGTGCGCCGGCGGCCTCGGGCAGCGGCTGGTCGAGGAGTACGGCCGCGCGGGCGGCTTCGAGCGCCACCTCCCGGCCGCGCGGCAGCTCTACGCGTCGCACTGGGCGGCGCTGTCGGCGGCGCTCGAGCGCCACATGCCCGCGGGGGTGGCCTGGACCGAGCCGGCCGGCGGCTTCCTCACCTGGATGACGCTCCCGGACGGCCTCGACGCCCTGGCCCTGCGCCCCGCCGCGCTGGAGGCCGGCGTGGCCTACGTGCCGGGGCCGCCGTTCCACGTGGGCGACGCCGGCGCGGCCACCCTGCGGCTGTCGTTCAGCCATCTGGGGCCGCCCGACCTGGAGCGCGCCGCCGAGCGGCTCGGGGGCGTCGTCGCCGCCGCGCTGACGCCCGCGCAGGCATAGCGGCCACGCGCCCGGGGTACCGCGTTAACGCCGGGCTTCCGGCAACGAACAGACGGACTCGGAGGACAACGTGGGCGGAATCAGCCTCGGCGGGATCCTGGTGATCGTCGGCATCGTGCTGATGATCGTGTGGTCGTTCTGGATCGGCCTGATCATCGCGCTGATCGGACTGATCGCGTTCGGCGGCTTCGCGAGGGGCCGCTGGTACTGACCAGGGCCGCGACCGCGCCCACCACGTTCCCGCCCACGGCGGGGACGGGGTCGGCGGATCGTGGCGCTCGCCCGCCGGCGTCGGCCGTCAGCCGCGCCGGATGCGCTCGCAGGCGCGCAGCGGTCGGCCCGGTCGGGTAGGACGCGGTCGCGACCGGACCGCAGTCGACACGGTCGCGGGCGCCCCGGCCGCCCGCGATCCGGTCTTTACCTGAGCCGGCTCTTCACCCGGTCGCGCCCGCGACCGAGCCTGATGCGGTCGGCCCCGCTGCCGGTCCTGACGCGATCCCCACCGGGGCCGGCCGAGACCAGGTCTGCGCCCGCGCCGGTGCTGACCCGGTCGGCGCCGCCGAGGCTGCAGACGCGATCGCGCCCGCCGCCCGAAACGATGCGGTCGGCGCGCTTGGAGCCCAGGATCACGTCGTTGCCGGGCGTGCCGCCGGGTGAGCCCGCCGTTCGCCGGGGCGATGATCGTCGCCGTCCGGCCGAGACAGCGGGCGGCGACCGTGTAGCTGATCGTCACCGCGGGCGGGACGCCGGCTGCGCTCGGAAGTCACGGACCCGCCCGCGGGCACCAGCGAGGAGCCCCCGCCGCCCCCGCCACCGGTTCCGTCGAAGCCGCCCTCGCGTGGATCGAAGACGCCCTGGCCGCCCTGGCCGCCCCCATACAGCCCGCCACCGCCGCCTCCGCCGCCGTCACCCGTGGTGGTGCTGCCGCCGCCGCCGCGACCGAGGACGCCGTCGCCACCCTTCTGCCCAGCGGTCCCGTCCCCGTAGCAGTCGGGGGTGCCGCCTCTGCCGCCGCCGCCGCCCGCGGTGGCCGTGCCCGGCGCACCCCCGCGCCGGGGCCGCCGGGGTTGTCGATATTCGCGCACATGTCCCGGCCCCCTGCCCCGGGCTGTCCGGCTGCGCCCCCGGCACCGCCGACCTGGTAGCCGGGGATCCCGCCACCGATGAGCGTGGGTGCGCCGGCTGCCTCCGCCGCCACCCGCGACCAGCAGGCGTGGATCCGGGCTGAGACCGGCCGAGGACGGGGCCGTGCGCACATCAGACGCTGCCCCCACCCCCGCCACCGCCAGGGCCGCGCGGCCGTCCTGGCGTCACCCGTCCCGCCGCCGTTGAAGCCGC
>CAVRTO010000007.1:0-10624 GCA_963724145.1 uncultured Solirubrobacteraceae bacterium | reverse complement strand
GCCCTCAGGGTCGTCGCCGTCCAGCGCGGACCTCGCGCATGTGAACGCGGTCAGCGAGTGGCTGAGCGCGCGCGGGCGTCAGACCCGGCGGTGGAGCATGGTGAAGTCGAGCTCCCACGCCTCGCCGTCCGGCGACGCCTCCCAGCGCCCGTCGATGCGGTCGTCGCCGACCGTGGCGAGGAAGCGCTGGTGGAACGGCAGCTCGGAGAAGTCGGGCTCGTCGCGCTGGAGCGTCCAGAGCGCGCCGTCGAACGTCATCCGGTAGAGCCGGACGACGCCGCGGTCGTCGAAGTAGTGCTGGAGGTAGGCGTCGCCCTGGGGCGTGATCACCGAGAGGGTCGCCGGCGCCTGCGGGTGGTCCACCTCGCCGCGCTGGAGCATGGCGGTGCCGGCGAGCGCCCAGGTGAAGCTGACGCGCGCCGTGACGGTCGTGTCGCCGAGCGCCGGGCCCTGCGCCTCGATCGTCCAGTCGCCCACGAGCCGGTCCAGCGCCTTCATCGGGGAGCTCGGCATCCGGGGATCATGCACCGTCGGGCGGGCTCGGCGCCGCCTGCATCACCTGTGCGGCGCCCGCCACGTTCTCCTTCGCGGCGTAGAGCGCGAGCGCCCGTGCGCGCCGCGCGCTCCGCGTCCGGACGTCGCCCGAACCGCTCGGCGACACCCGCGAGGTCGCGGTACGCGTCCGCGCGGAACGTGAGCATCTCGGTGCCGTCGGCGATGGTGGTCGCCGCCTCCGCCTCGGCGAGGGCGACCGCCTCGTCGCCCTCGAGCGCGGCGAGCCGGCCGCGCGCGGCGGCGCGCTTGATCCGCCACTCGGTGTCGTTCGGCGCCGGGACGGTCTCGATCCGCGCGACGGCCGCGGCCGCGCGCGCCACGTCGCCCTGCGCGAGCACCGCGTGCGCGCGGTCGACGAGGATCGTCGAGAGGAACCAGCGGTCGCCGATCGCGTCCGCGAGCCGCTCCGCGTCCTCGAGCGCTCGCTCGGCGGCGGCCGCGTCGCCCGCCAGCGACTCGGCGAGCGCGTCGTGGACCGCCATCCAGACCGACGCCTGCCGCAGCCCGAGGTCCTGCAGCCCGGCGCGCGCCGCCGCGACCTCGCGCCGCGCCTCCGCGGTGCGACCCGCCATCGCGCCCAGCACGGCGCGGAAGCCGCGCACGCTCAGCGCCGCGAACCGACCGGCGACCATCCGCTCGAGCCGGTCGCAGCGGCGGATCCCCTCCGACACCGGGATCTCGTTGACGACGATCGCCCATGCCATGTAGCTCACGCCGGTGTCGATCTCGAACCCGCTGCCGGCCCGGCGGGCGTGGCGCACGACCCGCTCCGCGCTGCGGTAGCCCGACTCGGAGCGGCCCTGCAGCCAGACGAGCTCGCACGTGAGGTAGTGCGCGCGGGCGAGGCCGAGCTCGTCGCCCATCCGCTCGAGCGGCGCGACCGCGTCGCGGCACACCGCCAGGGAGGCCTCCGGGTCGACCGTCTCGGGATGGAGGAAGACGCGCAGCCGCTCGCGCTCGACCGCGGCGCGCGCGCGGACGCGCGGCAGGCCGAGGCGGCCGGCGAGCGCGAGCGCCTCCTCCGCCACCACCTCGCCGCGGGCGAGCGTGCCCGCCTCGAACAGCGCGCCGGCGAGCGCAGGCAGGAGCTCGGCGCGGGCGCGGTCGTCGCCGGCGAGCAGCGCCGTCGCGCGGCTCAGGAGTCCGATCTCCCCCGGCAGGTCCCCGCGGCGGTGGGCGTCGACCGCCGCGGCGGCCAGCCGGGCCGCGGCACGGCCGGCGAGGGCGGGCGCGCGCTCGCCCCGCAGCGCTGCCGAGGCGGCGTGCGCGCGCTCGAGGTGAGCGCCGATCCGGGCGTCCGCCTCCGGCGCGACGGACGCGAGCCAGCCCGCGATCCGCTCGTGACCTTCGGCGCGTGCGCCGAGCGGCAGCGCGGCGTAGGCGGCGTCGTGCACGAGCGCGTGGCGGAAGCGCCAGGCCCGCTCCCCCGCGACGACCGGATCCGCCGGCAGCAGGAGCTCCCGGTCGACGAGCGCGTCGAGCCGCCGGCCGGCCGCGGCGTCCGCGGCGACCGTCTGCACGCCGCCGAGGTGGAACTGCGCGCCCTCGACCGCCGCGGCCTCGAGCAGCGCGCGGTCGGCCGGGTCGAGCAGGTCGAGCCGCGCGGCGAGCAGCGCGTGCAGCGCCGGCGGGAGCGCGCCGGGCGCGCCGCGCTCGGTGACGTGGGCGGCGAGCTGCTCGAGGAACAGCGGGTTGCCGCCCGCCCGCGCCGCGACCGCGGCCTGCCGGTCGGCCGGGAGCTCGCGCGCGGCGAGCAGCCGGCGGCTCTCCACGTCGCTGAGCGCCGCCGGCCGGACCGCGGGCCAGCCGGGGCGGGCGTCGAGCAGCTCGGGCCGGGCCAGCCCGAGCAGCAGCACCGGGGCGTGGAGCCCCGCGGCGAGCTGCTCGACGAGGTCGAGCAGCGCAGGGTCCGCCCAGTGCAGGTCCTCGAACACCAGCACGAGTGGCCGCTCGCTCGCGACCGCCGCGAAGAGGCGCCGGAACGCCCACGGCGTGGCCTCGCCGGGCGCGCCGTCGCGCAGCCCGAGCGCGCCCGCGACCGCCGCCGCCACCATCGCGCCGTCCTCGAGCCCCGCGGTCAGGGCGTCCAGCGGCCCAGCCGCGAGGACCATCTCGCGCACGGGCGAGAACGTGATCTCCTCCCCGTAGGCGGGGCAGCGCCCGGTCAGGACGGTGGCGCGCGTGCCGAGCGACCGTGCGAGCTCGCGCGCGAGCCGGGACTTGCCGATGCCCGGCTCGCCGACCACCGCGAGCAGCCGCGGCGCGCGGGTTGCGGCGACGTCGTCGAACGCCGCGGTCAGCCGCGCGAGCTCGGCCGCGCGGCCGATGAGCGGGGCATCCGCGCCGCGACCGGCGTCCAGCAGCGCGCGGGTGCGCTCGTCGACGCCGACCTCGCCGGCCGCGGCGGCGCGCGCGAGCCGGCCGGCGATGGCGACGACGTCGCCGACCGGCGGCGATCCGGGACTGGTCAGCGCGGGTCCGGCCGCGACGCCGGCGCGGACCGCGAGATCGACGTCGTCCGGTTCCAGCTCGCGGGCGAGACCGGCGAGCGCATCGAGCAGCTCGCGCGCGACGTCGCTGGCACGCGCAGCGTCGTCCTCGTGGGCGACGGGGGCGCCGAAGACGACGGCGACCCCGTCGGCGAGCAGCTCGAGCGGCGGGTGGCCGTGGCGCCGGGCGACCTCCTCCGCCGCCGTGTGGCAGCGCCCGATGACCGTCGCGCAGGAGCTCGGGGTCGAGCGGCGCGCCGGCGCTGGTCGCGCGCACGTCGACCCTGACGCAGACGACGTCGCGCCGCGCCGGCCGCGGTGCGGGCACGCCGGCCTCGTGGCGCAGGATCGAGCGCTCGAGCGCGCGCAGCTCGGGCGAGGGGTCGAGCCCGAGCTGGTCGCGGAGCGCGGCGCGAAGCTCGTTGTAGGCGGCGAGCGCGTCGGACTGGCGACCGCAGCGGTAGAGCGCGAGCATCAGCTGGCCGCGCACCGACTCGCGCAGCGGGTGCTCCGCCACGAGCGCGTGCAGCTCCGGGACCAGCTCGCGGTGGCGGCCGAGGTCGAGCCGGGCGTCGACCCGCGCGCCGATCGCCTCGAGCCGTTCCTCCTCGAGCCGCTCGGCGACCGCCACGGCGAACGGCTCGAAGCGGACGTCCTCGAGCGCCGCGCCGCGCCAGAGCGCGAGTGCCTCGGCCAACCGCGCGTCGGCGTCCGCCGGCTCGCCACGGGCGAGCGCGTCGTGGCCGGCCCGTGCCAGCCGGCCGAACCGCTCCGCGTCGAGCTCGCCGTCCGCCAGGCGGTAGCCGTCCGCGCGGAACTGCACCGCGTCCTCGCCGAGCGTGCGGCGAAGCCGTGAGACGACGGTCTGCAGGGCGTTCCCCGGGTGGTCCGGCAGCGCGTCGCCCCACAGCGCCTCGATCGCGGCGTCGGCCGGCACACCGCGGCCCCGGTGGATGAGCAGGAGCGCCAGCAGCCGCAGCGGCCGGCCGGTGCAGCGGACCCGGTGACCGCCGGCGAGCGCCTCGACGGGACCCAGGATCCTGAACTCCACCGGCCTCCTTGACAGCGACGTGACAGCGGCGATCCCGAGTATCGCGGCTGTGAGCCGATCGCGACACCCCCCGGCGCGATGACGGCGGTCGACGTCCGCCCGGCCGGGCAGGCCGAGCGCTCCAAGCTGCGCCGCGAGCTGCGCCGGCTCGACACGGTCTTCTTCCTGATCAGCGCGATGGTCGTGGTCGACACGATCGGGGCGATCGCGATCGGGGGCGCCGAGGCGTTCACGTGGCTCGTGGTCCTGGTGCTGTGCTTCTTCGCGCCGTCGGCGCTCGCGAGCGCGGAGCTCGGTGCCGCGATCCCGGAGGAGGGCGGCGCGTACGCCTGGGTGCGGACCGCCTTCGGGCGGTTCGCGGGCGCGATCACCTCGATCCTCTACTGGGCCGGGACCCCGATGTGGCTCGGCGGCTCGGTCACGGTCGTCGCGATCGCGGTGGTCGAGCGCTTCCTCGGCGGCCTGGGCTCGGCCGGCGCGTACGCGTTCGGGATCGGGTTCGTGCTGGCCGCGACGCTCTTCGCGGTGATCCCGTTGCGCTACGGCAAGTGGGTGCCGACGAGCGGTGCCATCGGCCAGATCGCGCTGCTGCTCGTGTTCACCGGCACCGTCATCGTCTATGGCGCCGAGCACGGGGTCCACGGCATCGCGGCCGGCGACTTCGCGCCGTCCTACGGGACGTTCATCGCGATCGCGCCGGTCCTGCTCTACTCGTTCATCGGCGTCGAGCTCCTGTCGACCGCCGCGGAGGAGATGGTCGACCCGCGGCGCGACATCCCGGTCGCGATCGCCCGCGCGGGCGTCTGCCAGACGCTGATGTACGCGATCCCGATCCTCGCCGTGCTGTTCGTGCTGCCGGCCGAGGCGGTCACGTCGCTGCACGGGCTGATCGACGCGATGGCGACCGTGTTCACGGTGTTCGGCGGATCCGTCGGCGCGGACGGCGGCGCGACGCTGACCGGCGCCGGCGCGGTCGTCGGCGCCGCAGGCGCCCTGCTCTTCGTCTGGGTGCTGCTGGCGAGCGGCTCGGCGTGGATCATGGGCGCAGGCCGGGCGCAGGCCGCGGCCTGCCTCGACGGCGCCGGGCCGCCCGTGCTCGGGCGGATCTCCGCGCGCAGCGGCGTGCCGGTGGTCATGGGGCTCGTCTCCGGCGGCGTATCGGTGCTCGCGGTCGTCGCGGGCCTCGCGCTCACCTCCGGCGACGGGCAGAAGTACTTCTCCGCCGCACTGACCGTGGCGATCGCGCTGATCGTGCTCGCGTACCTGCTGATCTTCCCGGCCTTCGTCGCGCTGCGGATCCGGCAGCCCGGCCTGCCGCGCCCGTTCCGCGTACCCGGCGGGACGTCGGTGGCCCTGCTGATCTCGGTCGTGACCACCGGCTGGTGCGCGCTCACCGCGCTCTGCCTGCTGTGGCCCGGGTTCGGCGCCGCGGATCCCGACGCGTCGCTGCCGGCGGGCTTCGCGGGCGAGCGGCTGGAGTTCGAGCTGCTGGTGCTCACGCCGATCGCACTGGTCGTGCTGCTCGGCTGCGGGTTGTACGCCCTCGCGCGGCCCGCGCCGCGCGGCTAGTCCTCGGCCAGCAGCGCGTCGAGCCGGCGCGTGGCCGCCGGTGACCGCGTGACGTCCTCCGGGGCGGGGAGGACCGCGGCGAGACCCCAGCCGCGGCCGCGCGCCCAGGTCGCGTCGTCGACGCCCAGCGTCGCCCGGAACTCCGCGCGCGCCTCCGGCGCCACGAACTGCCAGGCGGCGATCAGGTCGACCGCCGGATCGCCGACGGCGAGCGTGCCGAAGTCGATCACGGCGGCGAGGCGGCCGTCGCGGACCAGCAGGTTGCCGGGCGCCGGGTCGCCGTGGACCCAGACCGGCGGGCCGTCCCACGGCGGGGCGGCCAGCGCGGCCTCCCACGCGGCGGAGATCGGGGCGGTGTCGACGACACCGTCGAGCGCGGCGATCATGGCGGCGATGCGCGACGCCACGACCGGCGAGTCGCGCGGGTCGTCGAGCGCGCAGCCGCGGAAGCCGTTGCTCCACTGCGGGGGCGGGCCGCCGTCGGCGTCGATCCGCTGCAGTGCGGCGAGGAACGCGGCGAGGTCGAGCGCGACCCGCCGCGGGTCGCGGAGGGCGGCGGTCGTCGCCGGCTCGCCGTCGAGCCAGCGCAGGACCGACCAGGGATACGGGTAGCCCTCGGCGGGCTCGCCCTGCGCGACCGGCTCGGGGACGGCCAGCGGGAGCTGCGGCGCGAGCCGCGGCAGCCACGTCTGCTCGCGCTCGACCTGCCCGACCCAGCGCTCGTAGCGCGGGAGCCGCACCGACAGCGCGTCGCCGAGCCGATAGGTGTCGTTGTCCCACCCGGCCTTCGCCACCGGCGTCACCGGCAGGCCGGCCCACTCCGGGAACTGGCCCGCGACGAGCCGCCGGACGAGGTCCGCGTCGATCCGGGCCGCGTCCGTCACCCGGCCGATCGTACCCCGCCGGAGCGGCCCGGTGACCGACGTTCGGCGCCGCCGCGCCGCTCGCGCTTGACTGCTCAGAGTCGCTGAGCGTAGGGTCGGAGCTCGGTCCCTACCCCCGGAGGGCTCCCATGATCGCGCGGACGACGGTCGCGCGGATCGCCGCTTGCGGCGCGCTGGCCGTGACGCTCACGCTCGCCCAGGACGGCGTCGGCGCCGCGGCCACCGGCGAGGTCCGCTACCGCACGCTGTTCCAGGATCCGGGCGAGGTCCCGGCCACGGACCTCGCGCTGGAGCAGCACGCGATCGCGCTCATCGACGCGACGCCGCCGGGCGAGCACGTCGGTTTCGCGTTCCGCGACTTCAACCGCCGGCCGGTCGCCGATGCGCTGATCGCGGCGCACCGGCGCGGCGTGCTCGTCGACGGCGTCATCGACGGCGGCGAGCGCACGCAACGGGTCGTGCAGGACCTGCAGGCCGCCATCGGCGCCGATCGCGTGGTGCTCTGCGGCAGTCCGGCGTTCACGTTCAACTCGTGCATCACGAACGTCGACGCCCCGAGCCTGCAGCACAACAAGTTCCTCGTCTTCTCGCGGCTCGGCGACGGACGCGAGGACGTCGTGCTGCAGACGTCGATGAACTTCCTCGAGCCCAGCCAGCTGAGCTACTACAACGACATGGTCGAGATCGCCGGCGACCATGCGCTCTACGACGCCTACGTCGAGTTCCTGATGGACATGAAGGCGCAGGTGCGGACCGACGACCGCTACGAGGTCCGGTGGGGCGACGGCGGGCGCACCGCGATCTTCCCCTCGCCGCGGCGCCAGCCCGACCGGTTCACGGACGACACGATCGTCGACCGGATGGACGAGATCGACTGCTCGGACGGCGGCACGATCCGCGCCGCGAACATGGCCTTCCGCTCCGAGCGGATCGTGATCCTGCACAAGCTGATCGACCTGCAGCGCGCGGGCTGCGACGTCGAGGTCGTGCTGAGCAACGCCGACGGCGACATCATGACCGGGCTCCTGCTCGCCGGGATCCCGGTGCATCCGTTCTTCCTGCGCGCGGCCGCGCCGCGGCCGCAGGTCATCGTGCACGACAAGTTCTGGCTGGTCGACGCGCGCAGCGCGGCGAGCGGCGAGCGCGTCAAGCTCACGTACGCGGGCAGCAGCAACTGGCGCGGCGACCAGCAGCGCAGCGACGATCTGCTGTTGCGGATCGCCGACGACGGCGTCCACGCGGACTACCTGGCGTACTGGGAGAAGATCCGCAGCCGCGCCGCCTCGGACCTGCCGCGGCCGGGCTCGGACGCGGTCGCGCCCGTGTCGGGGCACGCCGTCGCACCTGCGGCCGGTGCCGCGGGTTGGCACCGGACCGACGTCGGCGTCCGCGTGGTGGCGAGCGACGGCCACCTGCAGACCGCGGGCGGCCTCGCGTGGCTGCGCGTGGCGATGAGCGGCGCCCAGACCGGCGCCTGGGAGGTGACCGGGGAGCACGACGGCTACAGCGAGCAGCGTGTCGAGGTCACCGCCGAGGGGCGCACGACCGTGACGTACCAGGCGCAGGACACGTTCGGCAACCCGGGCCTGCGCCACACGGTCGACATCGACGTCGACAAGACGGCGCCGGTGATCCGCGGGCTGCCGGAGCGCTGCACGCTCTGGCCACCCGACGGGCGCCTCGTCCGCGTCGCCGGCGTCTCGGCGAGCGACGCGCGGTCGGGCCTCGCGGACCTCTCCGTCTCGGCGACGAGCAACGCGCGGAGCGACGTGGGCGACGTCGTGATCGCGGGCGGGGTCGTCTACCTGCGGGCGGAGAAGCGGCGCCGCGGGCGCGCCCGCGTGTACGCGATCCGCGCGACCGCGTCCGACGTCGCCGGCAACGTCGCGACGGCGGAGGCCGCCTGCGTCGTGCCGCACTCGCGCGGCGGGCACCATGGGGGCCGTGACGCGCGCTAGCGGATCGGCTCGCCGAGGCCGAGCAGGTTGCCCTCGCAGTCGCGGAACCAGACCGCCCGCTCGCCGGTGCTGTGCTTGCTCGGGTAGTTGCCCGGCACCTCGGCGATCCCGTCCGTGACCGGCATGCCCGGCATCCGGACGTCCTCGAGGACGACCCCGCGACGTCGCAGCTCGGCCACGACCGCCTCGATGTCGTCGACCTCGAACGCCATCTGCGTGTGCGCGCCCGATGCCGCGCCGGACGAGGCGAAGAGCGCGAACTCGCCCCGGCCCATGCGGTAGAGCAGTCCGCCCTCGCGCTCGTCGCTCGGCTCCAGCCCGAGCTTGTCGGCGTACCAGGCGCGGGCGCGATCGAGGTCCTGGGCGGGGAGGCGGGTGGCGACGGCGGCGTCCTTCAGCATGCGCCGGACAGTAGCCTGCCGCCGTGCGCTACCGCCGGATGCCGATCGAGGTCGAGTCGCCCGAGGAGCTCGGCTACGGGACGATCGCCAACAACCTCGCCGAGAGCTCGTTCAGCGACCAGCGGCTCGCCGACCTCGGGGTCGACGGCGACGTCGGCGACCTGCTCCTCCAGTACGGCGACCACCGCGGGCTGCCCGCGCTGCGCGAGCTGATCGCGGGGACGGAGCTCGACCCCGGCGACCTGCTCGTCACGGCCGGCGCCGCCGCGGCGCTGTTCATCGTCGCCACCTCGCTGCTGCAGCCCGGCGACCACGCGCTGATCGTGCGGCCGAACTACGCGACCAACGTGGAGACGCCGCGCGCGATCGGGGCCGACGCCGAGTTCCTGGACCTCCGCTTCGAGGACGGCTGGCGGCTCGACCCCGACCGCGTGGCGGCCGCGCTGCGCGACGACACGCGGCTCGTGAGCGTCTGCGTCCCGCACAACCCGACCGGCCGGACGATGGACCTCGGCGACCTCGTCGCGCTCGTCGAGCGCCACCCGACCGCGCGACTGCTCGTCGACGAGACCTACCGCGAGCTCGCCTACGACGCGCCCGCGCCGCAGGCGGCGACGCGGTCCGAGCGCGTGATCGCCGTCTCGTCGCTGTCGAAGGCCTACGGGCTGCCCGGCCTGCGGATCGGCTGGATCGCCTGCCGCGACCGCGCGCTGACGGAGCGGTTCCTCGCCGCACGCGAGCAGATCCTGATCGCCGGCTCGCTGCTCGACGAGACGATGGCGGCGCGCGTGCTGGCGCGCCGCGACGCCGTGCTGCCCGGGATCCTCGACGCGGTCCGGCGCCGCCGGGCGATCGTCGCGGACTGGTTCGCCGCGCAGGAGCACTTCGAGTGGCACCCGCCGGAGGCCGGCGTCGTCTGCTTCCCGCGGCTGCGCCCGGAGCGCGGCGCCGACCCCGACGTCTTCTACGACGCGCTCCTGCACCGGCACGGCACGTACGTCGGCCCGGGCCACTGGTTCGAGCAGGACCGCCGCTGCTTCCGGCTCGGGTTCGGCTGGCCGGACGACGAGCAGCTGCGGCGCGGGCTCGACGGCCTCGCCGCCGCCGCGCGCGCGGCCGAGCCGGCCGGCTAGTCGTCGCTACTCGAACTCGCGCAGGTAGCGCTCGAACTGGCGGAGGTGGCCCTCCTCGTCGCGCAGGATGTCGATCACCATGTCCTGCGTCGCCCAGTCGACGCCGTCGCAGGCCTCGATGATGCGGTTGTAGTGCTCGATCGCGCCGGCCTCGGCCTCGATCACGCCGCGGATCACGGTCACGACGTCGGTCGCGTCCTCGGGCGGCTGGAGCGAGTCCTGCTCGGCGCTGAAGCCGCGCGACCCGGGCGGGGTGCCGTAGAGCTCCTTGATCCGGTCCGCGAACTTGCGCGCGTGACCGAGCTCCTCGTCGACGTCCGCGCTGAGCGACTCGGCGACCTCCTCGGCGCGGATCCCGTCCAGCCCCGCCGCATTGGCGACGTAGGACATCACGGTCTCCATCTCCATCCAGTACGCCCGCTCGAGCAGGGCGAGGATCTCGGCGCGCTTCTCGGCCTGGGCCGGGGAGAGGATCCGGCGGCGACGTGGGTCTCTGTTCTCGGCATGCGGCGACCATAGCAAACGATTCAAGATAAGAAGTTACTTAGGGGAGCCAAAGCATTGCGCTACGCTCTGGTGCATGG
>CAVRTO010000006.1:0-193813 GCA_963724145.1 uncultured Solirubrobacteraceae bacterium | reverse complement strand
GGATTCACCGCCCGGATCTGGCTCTAGCCGAAGGCGTCAGCGTCACCGCGCGACCGCGCGCTCGTCCTCGCCGAACACGAAGATGCCGTGGACGATGTAGATGCACAGGGCGAAGACGGCCAGCGACCACCAGGGGTTGCCGTCGCCGATCGAGAACAGCGCGGCGATCGCGCCGAGCCCGGCGCCGATGATCCCGATCACCCGGCCGTAGGTGTTGCCCGCGAACAGCGAGAAGCCGCCGATGAACTGGATGACGCCGAGGATGATCAGCACCCAGCCCATGGTGTTCAGGTTGGTGAAGATGAACCGCTGCTCGCCGACGAAGATGTTCGCGCTGTCCAGCGCGCCGATCCCGTAGATCACGTTCAGCACCCCAACGATGATCAGCAGCGTGGCCGCGAATGCGGCTCGTCCGGTCCCTCGCATACGTCCGTCCCCTTTCGTCGATTTCCTCGACTATGAGCCGCGCGGCGCCGGGTCGCCTCATCCCGATCGCATGAGATCTCCGGCGATCACCACTTGAGCTCCACCTCGAGCTCGCGCTCGTCGTCGTCGATCTCGATCTCGAGCTTGAAGTCGACCTCGTCGGGGACGTGCACCTTGAAGCGCAGGCCGCCGCGCTCGAACTCGACCTCGTTGTGCCGGGCGAGGGCGTCGGCGAGCGCGTGCAGGCGGACGGCGACCTCCTCGCGGCGCAGGCGCTCCTTCTCGGTGATCTCCATCAGGTCCATGTGCGGGTCTCCTCTGCGGGGGTGGTGGGTTGTGGGGTGCGGCCGGCGGCGATCCGCACCATGCCGACCAGGCTGGCCCGGAGCCCCTCGGGCGCCGTGGCCGAGGGGGAGGCGCCGGGGTGCGCGCGGGCGATCCGCACGTGCAGCACGCCGGGCCGGATCCGGAAGTGCAACGGCGCGTCGAGCACCAGCGCCTCGCCGTCGATGCCGGCCGGGACCGGGCCGTCCGCGTCGACGTCGAACGCCGGCGCGGACCACTCGCGCCACGGGCGCTGCAGCGCGCCGCCGCCCTCGCCGCGCCCCGCCGGCGCGCCGACGACCGTGATCCCGAGCAGGCCGTCGTCGATCCGCGGGCGGGTGCCGGAGCCGACGGCGCGGCCGAGCCGGTAGCGGTTGTTGGACACGAGCATCGCGGCGCCGGCGTGGTGGACCTGGCCGCTCGGCCCGGTCCAGCGCATGTCGAGCTCGCCGCCCTCCGGGCCGAGCACGTCGGGCACGGTGTCGAGCAGCGTGCGCAGCTTCGCGTCGCGATAGCCCTCGCGCTGGACCGCCTCGGCGTAGAGGCCGAGCGAGACGTTGTTGACGAACACGCGGCCGTTGACCTCGGCGAGGTCCACGATCCGCTCGCCGCCGTCGACGAACGCGTCGAGCGCGCCGACGACGTCGTCGCGGTCGACGCCGAGGTCGAGCGCGAAGTGGTTGCGCGTACCGGCGGGGATGCACGCGTAGGGCAGGCCGCGCTCGGCGGCGATCGCCGCGACGATCGCCTGCGAGCCGTCGCCGCCGGCCATCGCGAGCCCGTCGGCGCCGCGCTCGAGCGCGCCGCGGACGAGCGCCTCGAGGTCCCAGTCCGGCGGGCCGAGCTCGATCGGCTCGATCCCGCGCTTGCGCGCCTCGTCGGCGAGCTTGAAGCGCTCCGCCTTGCCGCCGCCCGACTTGGGGTTGAAGAACAGCACCGGCCGCTGCGGGGGCTCCGCGCCGGGCAGGTCGACGTGGACGCCGAGCGTGGCGCGCGACGCCGCGAGCGTGATCAGGAGCCCGGCGACGACGAGCAGATCGGCGAACGGCGTCCCGCCCGCGGCGAGCACGACCACGGCGGCCGCGAGCGCGAGCGCGGCGACGGCGAGGCCCGCCACACGCGGGACGCCGCGCCGGAGCGCGCCGTACCACGCGCACGCGCCCGCGACCAGCACGCAGGCCAGCAGCACGAGCCCGCGCGGGAACTGGTCGACCGCGATCGCCACGGCGAGCACGACGGTCGCGACGCCCGCGACCAGCGCGACGACGGCCGCGATCCGGCGCCGCGTCATAGGATCCCACCGCAGTGGCCGACCGCGGACCCGCAACCGCCCCGCCGCGCCGGGCGCGCTGGATCGAGGACGCCGAGCGCATCGACCTCGCGCTCTACGCCGCGGTCGCGCGCGCGCCGACGCCGACGCTCGACGTCGCGATGCGGCGCCTCTCGAACGCGGCGGACCACTCGAAGCTGTCGATGGCGTGCGCGGCGGCCCTCGCGCTCGGGGGCGGCCGGACCGGCCGGCGGGCGGCAGCGCACGGGCTCGCCTCGATCGCGGTCACGTCGGCGATCGTCAACGCCCTCGTCAAGCCGGTCGCGCGCCGGCGACGCCCCGACCGGCACGCGAGCGACGTGCCGCTCGCGCGCCACGTCCCGATGCCCACGTCCCGCTCGTTCCCGTCCGGGCACGCCGCCGCCGCGTTCGCGTTCGCGACCGGGGTCGGCCACGTGTCGCCGGCCGTCGCGCTGCCGCTCCGCGGGCTGGCCGCGGTGGTCGGCTACTCGCGCGTCCACTCCGGCGTGCATTACCCCGCCGACGTGCTCGTCGGCGGGCTCATCGGCACGACGCTGGCGCAGCTCACCACGCACGCGGGCGATCGGTTCGGCCGGACGACGCGCTAGCGCCGCCTAGCTCTTGTCTTCCTTCGCGGCGGCCTGGATCTCGCGCTCGAGCTCGTCGGCGTCGGCGTCGATCTGCTTCTCGATCAGCTTGTTCGCGCGCGTGACGGCCTTCTCGAGCTGCTCCTCGATCTTCGACTCGCCGATCACGATCACCGCGGCGCTGCCGCGCTCGAGCTCGTCGCCCAGATCCTTGAGGTCGCCGCGCGAGATCCCCTTGCGGAGGTGTCCGACGAGCCCGCCGGCGCCGGCGCCGACGATCGCGCTGCCGAGGATCGCGGGCGGGAAGATGATGCCGACGAGCGCGCCCACGCCTGCGCCGGTCCAGGCGCCGTGCTGGGTCGGCTTCTCGGTCTTGGTGACGCGGACCTTGCCGTCGTCGTCCTTGCGGATCACCGCCGAGTCGAAGGTGCCGATCGCACCGGCGGCGTGCAGGTCGAACACCGCGTCGTAGTCCGCCTCGGCATCCGCGATGTCGTCGTACAGCGCGGCATAGAGGAACACGGGTCGGTCGGACATGGGACTCCTTCGGTCGTGGTTGCGCATCGCGAGCGTACGCGCGGCCGGAGCCACAGGGCGTCATACGGACGGGATGAAATGGGCAGGTCGCGCCCGCTAGCCGTCGGGCGGCCCGTCGTCCTCTGCCGTCGCCGTCCCGTGGCGTCGTTCCCGCAGGCGTGCTCGTGCGCCCCCGCCCTCGGCCTTCTGCGCGAGGTACTGCTGGGCGACCGAGGTCAGCAGCGCGACCAGCACGCCGAATCCGGTGAGGATGTAGATGACCGTGAAGATCTGCGTCCCGGCCGTGGTCGGGGAGAGGTCTCCGAAGCCGACCGTCGTGAGCGTCACGATGCAGAAGTAGAACGCCTCGACGACCGTCCAGTCCTCGAACCGCCAGTAGAAGAGCGTGCCCGTCACCACCAGCGCGGCCGCGACGAGGGGCAGCGCCCGCGTCTCGGGATCGCGCCAGACGGCGGCGACCGCCCGGGCCAGCCCGCGGAAGGCGAGCAGCAGCGGGATCATCGGAGCGGCTCCACGGTCGGGCCAACGTTCGTCCGCGCGCGAGCCGCTCGCATCACCCCGACGGGATGAACTTCCGGCGCTTGTCCCCGCACGCCGGATGGGGGAGGGTGGCGCAGTCGCGTCCCGCCCCGGAGGAGATCGCATGCGCCGCATCGCCCGCAGGAGCCTGCCGTTCGGCCTGACCGCCGCCGTCGCGCTGCCGTTGCTGCTTCCGGCGGCCGGCCAGTCGGCCGCTCCAGCCGCCGACGCGAAGGTCCTGCGCGGCCTCGAGCGGCTCGTCGCCGCGCCCGGCGGGCCGCCCGGCGCGATCGCGACCCTGCATCGCGGCGGGAGGACGACCGTCCTGCGCGCCGGCCGGTCCGACGTGCGGCGGCGCGGCCGGCCGCGCGCGACCGACCACATGCGGATCGCCAGCATCTCCAAGGCGTACGGCGGCGCGATCGCGCTGCAGCTCGTGCAACAGGGGCGGCTCGGCCTCGACGACACGATCGGCGCACGGCTCCCGGGCATGCCCGTCGCGTGGGCCGGGGTGACGATCCGGCAGCTGCTCAACCACACGAGCGGCGTCCCGGACTACACGCGCTCGCAGGCCTTCATCGACCAGCTGACGACGACCCGCGCGGCTTCGTCACCCCCGCGGCGATCATCGACTGGGTGCGCGGGGACGACCTCGTCTTCCCGTCCGGCTCGCGCTACGAGTACTCGAACACGGACAACATCGTCGTCGGCCTGATCGCCGAGCAGGTCACCGGCGAGGGCTACGGCGACCTGCTGTCGCGGCGCGTCTTCGCGCCGGCCGGGCTGTCGGAGACCTCGTTCCCGACGCGGCGCATCTCGCTGCCGCGGCCGTTCATCCACGGCTACGGCACGGCGCCGGGTCAGGCGCCGGAGGAGCTCACGACGTTCCTGAGCCCGAGCGGCGCCTGGGCGTCCGGGGGGATCGTCTCGACGCCGCTCGACCTCGGCGCGTTCATACGGGCCTATCTCGCGCGGCGGTTCTTCGGCGCGGCGCAGCAGCGTGAGCAGTTCCGGTTCGTCCGCGGGTCGTCGAGCCCGCCCGGGCCCGGGACGAACGCCGCCGGGCTGGCGGTCTTCCGCTACCGGACCCGCTGCGGGACCGTCTACGGCCACACCGGGAACCTCCCCGGCTACGTGCAGTGGGCCGCCGCGAGCCGGGACGGGAAGCGCTCCGTGACGACCACGCTGAACATCCCCGCCCCGGAGGGCAAGCTGCTCAAGCAGCTGCGGTCGGTGCAGGCACAGGCGGTCTGCGCGCTGCTGCGCGGGTAGCGCGCCGGCCGCGCGGTTTGCCGGCGCCGCGCGGGAAGCTGCGGGCGCTGCTCGCGCTGCCGCCGTGGCGCGCTTGAGTCGGCGCCGGGCTCGAACTTCAACGGCGGGCATTGAAGGGAGGGTCCGGTCGCGGCCGCCCGCTCCCGGCCGGGCCGTGATGCGTTGCGTTGCGTCCTTGGTGCGCATAGCGCCACAAACCCGCAACGCAACGCACGGCGGCGGGTCCGTTGCGTTGCGTCTCACTCCCGCTCTGCGGTAGTCAGCCGCAACGCAACGCTCGGCGGAGGCTCCGTTGCGTTGCGTCCTGACCTCGCTCCGCGCGGCTGAGCCGCAACACAGCCGGCCGCGGCACTCCGTGCTCCCTTCAATGCTGCAGTTCGGGCCGCCGGTCGGCCGTGTCCGCGAGTCCGGGGAGATCGTCCGCTACGTGCTCGAACCGTGCGGCGCGGACGCCCGTGGCGGCCTCGAGGCGTGGACCAACGCCGGCCGCGTGTTCGCGCTCCGGGTCAGCTTCCAGGCCGGCGGCGACTAGGGCGACGCCAGCGGCTTCTCGAAGAAGCGCTCCGCGTAGGGGTCGTCGTTGTAGCGGTCGATCTCGGCATAGCCGCGCGACCGGTACAGCGCCTGCGCCTCGGCGAGCGCGCCGTTCGTGTAGAGCCGGACGCGCGTGCGGCCGAGCGCCGCCGCGCGCGCCTCCAGCGCGCCGAGGATCCGCGCCCCGATCCCGAGCCCGCGGTGTGCGCCGTCGACCCACATCCGCATCAGCTCGCCGGTCGTGTCGTCGAGTCGCTTGAGCGCGCCGCAGCCCGCCGGCTCGCCGTGGATCCGCGCGAGCACGAACGCGCCGTCGGGCGGGACGAGGTCGGCCGCGTCCGCCGGCAGCGTCCGACCCGGGTCGAAGCCCGCGCGGAACCGCTCGCCGAGCTCCTCGAAGTAGCGCGCGAGGCACCAGCGCGCGTCGGCGCTCCGCGGGTCCTCCTCCGCCACCGAGACCATCGAGACCGCGAGCAGCCGCCGGACCTCGGCCTGCGCGCGCAGCAGGCGCTCGCGCTCGGCGTCGCCGAGCGGGGCGAGCACCGACGCCGCGAGCGCGTCGGACATCCGGTCGAGGTCGCGCATCTCCGACTCGCCCGCCGGCGTGAGGCGCAGGCGGGTCGCGCGGCCGTCGGCGGGATCGCGCCCGCTGGTCACGAGCCCGTCGCGCTCCAGCGACCGGATCAGCCGTGACAGGTAGCCGGAGTCGAGGCCGAGCCGGGCGCGGACGTCGCGCGCCGTCGCGCCGCGCGTCCCGATCTCGAACAGCACGCGCGCCTCGCCGAGCGGGCGCCGGTCGAGGTAGCGGTCCTGCAGCGCGCCGACCTGGCTCGTCACGAGCCGGTTGAAGCTGCGGACCTGCGCGATGTCGCGAGCCGACGGGCGCATTCTCTGACCTGGGTCAGAGAATACGCCTCCGGGTCAATACCCGGGCGGCGGCGGGGGCGGCGGCCGCTGCCCGCTGCGGCGGCTGAACTCGAACACGAGCGAGATCACGAAGGCGATCGCGCCGACGATCATGAGGATCACGCCGACGGTCTGGATGTCGATGCCCGCGACGGTCGCGGTGACCGCGAAGTTGAGGATCGCGCCGACCGCGATCAGGAAGAGTCCGAAGCCGATGGTCATCGTCCGCGGCATTCTCCGCCGCGGGCCGGAATCCTTGCTCACCCGGCCCGGGTGATCCTCGCGCGGGCGCTTCGTGATAGCCACCCGTCCGTGCGCCGGGTGTTCCCGTCCCTCCACGGCTACCAGGGATCCTGGCTGCGGGGCGACCTGATCGCGGGCCTGACGGTCTGGGCGGTGCTGATCCCGGAGGCGCTCGCGTACGCGTCGATCGCCGGGGTCTCGCCGGTCGTCGGGCTCTACGCGGCGCCGGGTGCGCTGATCCTCTACGCCGCGCTGGGCAGCTCGCGCCATCTCATCACGGGCCCGATGTCGGCCACGGCGGCGCTCTCCGCCGCGACCGTGGCGGACGTCGTCGCCCGCTCGGACGACAAGTTCGTGACGATGACCACGGCGCTGGCGATCGCCACCGGCATCGCGGCGCTGCTCGCCGGGCTGCTGCGGCTCGGCTTCCTCGCCGGCTTCATCTCCGAGCCGGTGATCAAGGGCTTCATCGTCGGGCTCGCGCTGACGATCATCATCGGCCAGGTCCCCGACCTGCTCGGGATCCCCAAGGGCTCGGGCAACTTCTTCGAGAAGCTCTGGGACGTCGTCAGCGACCTCGGCGACATCCACGTGCTCACGCTCGTCGTCGGGCTCCTGAGCCTCGCGATCGTGCTCGGGCTGCGGCGCACGCTGCCGGCGGTCCCCGGCTCGCTGGTCGCCGTCGCGGCCGGGATCCTGCTGGTCTACGTCTTCGCCCTCGAGGACCACGGCGTCGACATCGTCGGCACGATCGACAGCGGGCTGCCCGTCGTTCGGCCTGCCCGACGCGTCCCTGCACGACTACGGCTCGCTCGTCGCGGGCGGGATCGGCGTGATGCTCGTCGGCTTCGCCGAGGGGCTCGGCGCGGCGAAGACGTACGCGCAGCGCGAGCACTACGACATCGACGTCAACCGCGAGCTGCTCGGGCTCGGCGGCGCGAACCTCGCGTCCGGCCTCTCCTCCGGGATGGTCGTCAACGGCTCGCTCTCGAAGACCGCGGTCAACGGGTCGGCCGGGCGCGCACACCCAGCTCTCCGGGCTGTTCGTCGCCGTGCTCACCGTCGTCACGCTGCTGCTGCTCACGGGGCTGTTCGAGAAGCTGCCGCAGGCGACGCTCGCCGCGGTGGTGATCGCGGCGGTGATCGAGCTCGTCGACGTCCCGGGGCTGCGGCGGCTGTACCGGATCTACGCCGGGCGCCACGCCGGGCGGTTCGCGATCGCGCAGCGCCAGGACTTCCTCGCCGCGATCACCGCGATGCTCGGCGTGCTGATCTTCGACACGCTGCCGGGCCTGTTCATCGGCATCGGCGTCTCGCTCCTGCTGCTGCTCTACCGCGCCTCGCGCCCCCACGTCGCGTCGCTCGGGCAGCAGCGCGGGCGCGGGCCGTTCGTCGACCTGCGCCGGCATCCCGGCTACGCGCCGCCGGACGGGATCGCGGTGCTGCGGATCGAGGGCGGCCTGTTCTTCGCGAACGCCGACGCCATCCGCGCGCGCGTCCGCGCCGAGGCCGAGGGCAAGCGCGCCGTCGTGCTGGACGCCGAGACCGTCCCGGGCGTCGACGTCACCGCGGCCGAGATGCTCGCCAACCTGGCGGCGGACCTGCACGCGGACGGCGTGGAGCTGCTGATCGCGGGCGACGTCGGGCGCGTGCGCGACGTGCTCCACCGGACCGGCGACGTGTCCCTGCCCGCATACCGCGACGTCGAGGCGGCGATCGCCGCGCTCGAGAGAGGAGACCACCGATGACCGACGGACTGCCCGCCTGGCGGGACACGCAGACGAAGCGCGCGATCGAGGCGTTCGTCGCGGCCGCGACGCGCGAGGGCGACCCGGGATACATCCCGCCCGCCGAGCGGATCGCGGTGTTCGACAACGACGGGACGCTGTGGACCGAGAAGCCGATGCCGGTCCAGCTCGACTTCATCGTCCGCACGTTCGCGGCGGCGGCCGAGCGCGACCCCGGGCTGCGCGGCCGCCAGCCGTACAAGGCGGCGTACGAGCACGACACGGGCTGGCTCGGTCGCGCGATGGTCAAGCACTACGAGGGCGACGACGCCGACCTGGGGCTCCTGATCGGCGCGCTGTCGGAGACCGCGGCGGGCGTCGAGGTCGAGGCCTACGCGGCCGAGGTGCTCGCGTTCTTCGCCGACGCGCAGCACCCGACGCTGCACCGCCCCTACCTGACGTGCGGGTTCGTCCCGATGATCGAGCTGCTGCGCTACCTCGAGGCGCACGGCTTCCTGACCTTCATCGTCTCGGGCGGCGACCGCGACTTCATGCGCCCGGCCGCGGAGATGATCTACGGCATCCCGCGCGAGCGGGTGGTGGGGTCCGGGTTCGGGACCGAGTACGTCGACGGCCGGATCCTCTACACGCCGAAGCTCGAGGCGCTCGACGACGGCCCGCAGAAGCCGCTCCGCATCTGGGCCCGCACGGGGCGCCGGCCGGCGATCGCCGGCGGCAACTCCAACGGCGACCTCGAGATGCTCCGCTTCGCCGGCGGCGAGGGACGGCCGGCGCTGCGGCTCGTCGTCCGCCACGACGACGCCGAGCGCGAGGTCGACGACCAGGGCGGGGCCGACCGCGTCCTCGGCGCCGGGTTCACCGAGATCAGCATGCGCCAGGACTGGCACGTCGTGTTCGCGTCCCCGTAGAGTGCGCGCGTGAGGCTCGTCGGCACAGCCCTCGCCCTGCTCGCGGCGCTGTGCGTCGCGGGATGCGCGGCGGGCAGCTCGACCGGCGAGTTCGAGCCGCACACGGCGAACACGCTCACCGTCGTCACCGAGCCGCTCCCGACCCAGGGGTTCTGGGAGGGGGAGGGGGACAAGCCGACCGGCGGCGCCGAGTACGAGCTGGCCCAGGAGCTCGCGAAGCGGCTCGGCGTCGACCACGTCGTCGTCCGGACCGAGGACTTCTCGAAGATCGTCGCGGGCGAGCTCGGCGATGCGGACGTCGCGCTCGCGCTGATCACGCCGACGGACGAGCGCCGCGAGGTGCTCGACTTCACCACGCCGTACCTCGAGGCGGCGCCGACGCTGCTCGTGAAGGGCGACCGCGAGGTCGCCGACGTGCAGACGGCGCAGGAGCTGCGCTGGGTGGTCGGCGCGAACACCACGTTCGTCGACATCGTCGACACGTCATCCGGCCCGACGCGCCGCCGGTCCAGATCGAGGACCGCGCCGAGGAGGTCCGCATGGTCGCCGACGGGGAGGCCGACGTGGCGATGTTCGACCTGCCGGCGGCCGCCGCGATCGTCGAGCAGGAGCCGGGCCTCTCGATGGCGGCGCAGCTCAGCGACACCGAGCCGATCGCCGCCGCGCTGCCGAAGGACTCGCCCAACACCCAGGCGGTCGGCTCCGCGATGCGCGCGATGATCAACGACGGCACCGTCGACACGATCACCGAGCGCTCGCTCGGCGCCTCGATCAGCGACGTGCGAGGGCAGCGTGCCGCTGCTCAGGACGGACAACCCATGACGAACCTGGCCGCCATCACCCTCGAGTCGCCGAAGGGCGGCGCGTGGGAGTTCCTCGTGCTGTTCCTGGTCGTGATCCTCGGGCCGCCGATCGTGCAGCGGTTGCGGATCCCGGGGATCATCGGGCTGCTGATCGGCGGCTTCCTGATCGGGCCGAACGGGCTCGGCCTGCTCGACGCCGGCAGCACCACGATCCCGGACCTGGGCCAGCTCGGCCTGCTGTACCTGATGTTCGTCGCGGGCGTCGAGCTCGACCTCGCGCTGCTGCGCCAGTACCGGCGCTCGGCGATCACCTTCGGCCTGCTCACGTTCAGCTTCCCGATGCTGTTCGGGACCGTCGCGGCGTTCGCGATCGGCTGGGAGACGGCGGCGGCGCTGCTGCTCGGGTCGCTGCTCGCGTCGCACACGCTCGTGCTCTATCCGCTGATCCGCGACGCGAGGCTGGCGAACGACCCGATGGTGGCGAGCACCGTCGGCGCGACGGTGCTGACCGACACGATCGCGCTGGTGATCCTCGCCGTCGTCGCCGGGACGCAGTCGGGGTCGGGCAGCGGCGCCGAGATCGCGCTGCAGATCGCGATCGGGCTGACCGTGCTCGGGCTGTTCTGCTTCGTGCTGCTGCCGATCGTCGTCCGGCGCCTGTTCCGGCTGCTCGGGACGGAGCGCACCGTCCGCTACGTGATCGCGGTGGCCGCGTTCCTGGCGGCGGCGGTCGTGGCCGAGACGTTCCAGATCGAGGGCATCGTCGGCGCCTTCTTCGCCGGGCTGGCGATGAACCGGCTCGTGCCGAACGAGGGCCCGCTGATGAGCCGGATCGACTTCTTCGGCTCGGCGCTGTTCGTGCCGGTGTTCCTCGTCTCGGTCGGGCTGCTGCTCAAGCCGAGCGTGATGATCCAGGGCGAGACGCTCGGGCTCGCCGCGCTGTTCATCGCGGCCTGCATCGGCGGCAAGTTCCTCGCGGCGCAGTCCTCGCGGCCGCTGCTCGGCGCGTCCGGCGAGCAGGCCGGGGTGATGTTCGCGCTCTCCACGCCGCAGGCCGCGGCGACGCTCGCCTCGACGACCGTCGGCTACCAGATCGGGCTGTTCAGCGAGTCCGTCGTCAACGCCGTGCTCGTGCTGATCTTCGTCAGCGTCGTGGTCGCGACGCTGGTCGCCGAGCACTACAAGGTCAAGGTCGAGATCCCGCCGCCGGGGTCGCGCGCGATCGGCGAGCACGTGCTGGTCGCGATCGCCGAGCTGGAGCCCGCGCCGGTGGCGCTGCGGCTCGCGCGGCGGGTCGCCGAGCAGGAGGCGGGGATCGTCGACGTGCTGCTCGTCCAGTCGACCGAGGTGGCCGGTGCCGAGCGCAGCGACCGGCTCGGCGAGCTCGCGACGCTCTGCCGCCGGCTCGGGATCGACGCCGACCCGCAGATCCGCGTCACCGACCACTTCGCGCGCGCGATCCTGCACGCGGCGAGCGACCGCGACGCCTCGATGGTCCTGGCCGTCGACGGCGAGGCCGGCCGCGACTCGACGCAGAGCTGGGCCGACATCGTCGCGTTGACGCTGCCGGCGCCGGTGATCGTCGTGCGCGGGCAGCTCGACCGGCCGCTGCGGCTCGTCCGCCTGGTCGCCCCCGAGCCGGCCGAGGGCGCGGCGTCGTCGCTGGCGGCCGAGCTGGTCGCCGCCGTGCCGCGCGAGCCGGAGCCGATGGCCGCCGGCCCGGACGGGATCGCGGAGCTGGAGCCGGGCGACGTCGCGATCGCGCCGGTCGAGAGCTGGGACGAGCTCGCTCGCGCGTACCCGCCCGACGGCGCCGTGCTCGTGGCCGTGCCGGACGGGCTGCTGCCCGATGCGCCGCCCGACCCGGCGCAGCCGGCGGCCACCGCCTGACGACTTCGGTCGTACGACGTGCGGTAGTTTGCCGCGATCCGTCAGAAGTCCGCAGATCGTAGGCAGAGCCCGAGCGGCGCCTTCGGGGCATCGGACTGCTGGCCGTCGCCGGAGCCGTGGCGTACCCGGCCGTGGCCGGGGCGATCGCGGACGACCCCGCGGTCATCCACGCGCGCGACGACGCGGGCGACTACCGCTGGGATCCGGACGCGGTCACGGTCGCTGCCGGCAGCACCGTCGAGTGGAACTTCGACCAGGCCGCGACCACGCACTCGATCTACGTGTTCGGCGCGTCGGGCACGGTCTTCGGACCCGAGTACCACTCGCCCGGTGGCGCGACGACGTACAGCTTCGACACGCCCGGCGAGTACACGTACGTGTGCACGGTCGGCGGGCACGCGGACATGCGGGGCACGCTCACGGTGACGGCCGCCACGCCGACGCCGACGCCCACACCGACGCGCGACGCCCACCGCCACGCCGACCACGCCATCCGGTCGTGCCGGTCCCCGGCACGACGCCGGCGCCGATCGCGACGCCGGCCCCGCTGCCGGCGGCGCGCGACACGGTCGCTCCGCGGCTCCGGCGGGTCGCGGTGTCGAAGCGCAAGCGCGGGCTGCGCGTGTCGTTCCGCCTGAGCGAGCGGGCGACGGTGACCGTGACGGCGAAGCGCTCCGGCCGGCGCGCGGTCCGGCGCACGCGCTCCCTCGGCGCCGGGGCGCGCTCGATCGCGCTCGCGCTGCCGGCCGGCCGCTACCGCATCGCCGTCTCCGGCCGCGACGCCGGCGGCAACCGCTCGACCACCAGGCATCTCGACTTCACCGTGCGCCGCTGAGCCGGCGCCACACATTTCGACCAGCAAGCGAACGGGAGGACGCATGGGCAAGGGCAATCTCAGCCGCAGGGGCTTCATCGGCGCAGCGGGCGGCGCGGCCGCGGCAGGCGCGATGGGGCCGTTCGCGGGCGCGGCGGCCGCGCACGGCGGCGGCCATGGGCACGGCCGCGGCGGCGACATCCCGGAGGACCGGATCGGGATGCAGCTGTTCACCGTCCGCGACCTGCTCGCGGACAACGAGCTCGACCTGCCGGGCACGTTCGAGGTGCTGGCCGACGCCGGCTACGCGCTCGTCGAGGTCGGCGGCAGCTACGACGGGCGGACCGCGGCGGAGTTCCGCGCGCTCGCCAACCAGTACGGGCTGAAGCCGGAGGGCAGCCACGTCCCCGGCGGCGGCACGGCATGGCGGACCGACCGGGCGACGATCTTCGCCGACGCCAAGGCGCTCGGCCTGCGCTGGGTCGGGCTCGCCTCGCCGCCGTCCGGCACCGCCCAGACCCACGAGGCGTACGCCGCGCTGGCGGCCGAGTTCAACCAGTGGGGCGCCGAGGCGCGCGCCCAGGGCCTGCGGTTCTACTTCCACAACCACCCGACGGACTTCGCGCTCGACGCGGGCACGCCGATCTACGACACGCTGCTCGCGGAGACCGACCCGAAGCTGGTCTTCTTCGAGCTCGACATCGCCTGGATCGAGGCGGGCGGGCAGAGCGCGTACGACTACCTGCGCGAGCACGGGCCGCAGCGGTTCCCGCTCTTCCACGTGAAGGACCTCACGTGGACCGACCCGTGGCCCGCGACGCCGCCGCAGGCGCAGGCGCCGCGCACGACCCCGGCGAACGTCAACCTGCCGAACCGGCCGTACTGGCTGCGCGACGTCGGGAAGGGCGACCTCGACTTCCCGAGGATCTTCTCGGCGCTGAAGGACCCGCGCGACCACGTCTACCACGTGGAGCACGACGACGCCGGCGCCGACGAGACCCTCGACGCCGCCGCGCCGCGTCCGCGCAACCCCGCCGGCTCCGCGAACACGTCGTGGACGAGCCGGAAGTACCTCGCCGAGCTCGAGATCCCGCGCCGCCGCCGGTAGGCCGCACGCAGGTCCCGGCGCGCCGACGGCGCGCCGGGACCCCGCGGCTCAGCCCCTCGTGATCCGGCCCTGGACCGTCGGCGCCACGGGCGAGTTCGCGGTGATCCAGTCGACCACCACGTCGAGCAGCGGCTCGTCCGGCTGCTGGAGCACGTCGGTGCCCTGCGAGAGCGCCGTGTATCCGTCGCCACCGGTGAACATGAAGTCGTTGGTGACGATCCGGACGGTGTCCGCGTCGGCGAGCGGCGTGACGGCCCGCCCTCGGCGCCTTGAGGAGCGTGTCGATCACCGGCGTGGTGCCGGAGCAGTGGTACGCGATCGTCAGGCCCGCGACCTGCGGGAAGCGTCCGGTCGCGACCTGCGGTGTTGCACGCCGGGCTCAAGCCGTTCAGCAGCGCCGCGCGGAGCTGCGCGCCGGTGATCGTCTCGATCACGGTGTAGTTGCCGAACGGCAGCACCGCGAAGACCTCGCCCCAGGTGATCTCACCCGGTTGCTCGCCGGCCGTCGGCGGCTCGGACAGGATGTCGGCGCGCAGACCGCCGGAGTTCGTCAGCGCCGCCTCGACCCCCGGATACGCCGCGAGCATCGCATCGGTGACCAGGTTGCCCATCGCCGACTCCGACAGCCGCGTCGGGTCGCGCCGGATGTCGCCCTGCTGCGTCCCGATCACCGCGGTGCGCTCCTCCAGCGTGTCGGCGTTCGCCGCGTCGACGATCGCCTGCACGTCCGGCCGCGAGGCCACGCCGAGGTTCTTCGCCGTCCGCGTCGCCGTGCCGGCCCAGGCGACGTCGCCGCCCTTGACCATGAGCTGCGCGACCGAGTAGCTCGCGCCGGCGTTGAAGCCCTCGACGAGCGGGATCCTCGCCGACGACGGTGTTCGCCGCCCGGTGCGTGTGCCCCGCGACGACGAGGTCGATCGTCGTGTCCTGGAGCGCCTCCATGATCCCGATGATCGGGCCCGCCCACGGCGCCGCGGGCTGGCCGTCGATCCGGTTCGCGCCGGCGACGGCGCCCTCGTGGATGACCACGACCTGGACCTTCACGCCCCGCCGGCGCAGCCGCCGCGACTCGGCCGCGATCCGCTCCGCCTCGTCGACGAACTCCAGTCCTTCGGTGGCGCCCGCGCTTGACCAGCTCGGGCGTCGTCTTCACGGTCGCGCCGATCACGCCGACGCGCACGCCGTTGACGCGGACCACGGTCGAGGCGTCCAGCCAGTCCGGCGTCTCGCCCGTGTCCTCGTCGAGGATGTTCGCCGACAGGTACGCGAAGTCGGCGCGCTCGATGTGCTCGAGCAGGCGCGGCAGGCCGTAGTCGAACTCGTGGTTGCCGACCGCGGACGCGTCCGGCCCCCACGCGTTCATGACGTCGATCGCCGGGCGGTCGTCCAGCAGCGCGGAGTTCGGCGGCGATGCGCCGACGTTGTCCCCGCCCGAGCAGCAGCAGGGTCCGTCCGGGCAGCGCGTCCGCCTCCTCGTCGAACAGCGTCGCCAGCTGCGACGCGCCGCCGACGCCGACGGTCTGCCCGTCGATCGTGGTCGTGGTCTGCTCGAGCTGCCCGTGGAAGTCGTTCAGCCCGATGATCGGGACCGGCGTGTACTTCCTGCGCGCCTTGAGGATGTCGCGCCGCACGACGCCCTGCGCCTGCGCCGGCTCGGGGACCCCGAGCAGGAACGCGGCGGTCGGCGCGACGTCGATGCTGCGGACGTTGCGCGCGGTGCGGTGCGCGATCGCCGGCCCGCCCGCGAGGAACGTCGCCCGCATGTTCGTGTTCGTCGACAGGTCCTGCGTGTCGGGCACGTAGCCGTGCTGCCCGAAGAACGCCGAGAGCGCGATCAGCGTGCCCGGCGTGGCCGCGTCGAACTGGTACGGCGGGTTCGCGAACACCACGAGGTCGCCGGTCCGCGTCGGGTGCGACATGTCGGCCGTGCCGCCGCCGCCGTTCGGGATCCTCCTGCGCCTCCGCCTTGGTGAAGACGCGGTCGATCACGTCCCAGCCCTCGGGCGACCCGTCCCCGTCCCAGTCCTCGGGATCCTCGAGGGCCGAGGAACGCGGCCTTGATCTGCGCGACCGTCGCGGCCGCGTCGGCCGCCGGCACCTGCTTCAGGGCGCCGGTCGGGTCGACCGGGTCGCGCCCGGCCTGGTTGAGGTAGATCTGCAGCGCGCCGCCGGCGAAGCAGGCCTTCGCCTTGCCGATCGTCTCACCGGTCGCCGGGCGGCAGTTGGACGTCTGCGGCTTCGAGAGCAGCTTCAGGTCGACGAGCACCTTGCTGGCGTCGATGGCGAGGAACTGCGGCGCGAAGCCGTGGTCGGACGACGCGAACGTCGTCAGGTCGCGGTCGCGCATGTGCTTCTGGGCGAGCCGCATCGTCGCGTCCGCGCCCTCGTATGCGTCGCGGATGAACCGCGCGCGCTCCTGCACGCGGCCGTCGCGCGTCCCGTCGACCGCGACGTCGTCGTAGGACGGGTTGCGGTCGCCGTTCGGCAGCCGCGGCGTGACCAGGCCGAGGAACTGGTGCTGGACCTCGTCCGCGACCGGGTAGCCGACGAGCGCGAGGTCCGGGTCGTAGGTGTCGAGGACGTACTTGATGAGCGGCCGGTAGGTCTTCTCCCAGTAGTCGCCCTGCTCGATGTAGGTCTCCTCGCTGACGATCCCCGCCTCCAGCACGGCGAAGTCGCCGGCCTGCGAGGACGGGAACTCCTCCGCGATGTAGTCCTCGAACGCTGCCGGTGAAGCCGGGCTCGCCCGGCCAGTCCGGCCAGGACGCGATCGCGCGGGTCACCGAGGTGTGGAAGAGCCGGACCTGCGAGAGGTCGCCCGCGAGCCGCTCGACCTTGACCAGGAAGCCGCCGGTCTTGCCGTCGAGCGCGTCGGGCGGCGTCGTCTTGCTGTCGATGGTCACCTTGACGTCGGCCCACTCGCCCTCGCGGAGGTCGCCGACGCTGTCGTCGCCGTCCTTCGTCGTCGAGAACAGGACGCGGTCGTAGCGCGTCCGGCCGTCGTCGCGGCTGTCGTAGAGGTACGCGTTGAGGCCGTACTTGTCGGTGCCGCCGTCGAGCACGCGCAGGCGCATCTCCTGTGCCGGGCTGAACGACTCGGGGACGTCGGTCCAGCCGGTCGCGGCGGCCGGCGCGGCGCCCGCGAACGCCGGCTGGCCGGCGAACCCGTCCGGATGGTCGAACTGGAGCCCGAACGACGCGACGAACTTGGCCGAGTCGGCCGGCGAGACGTAGTTCGTCGCCACGCCGCGGCCCGAGCGGAAGTTGCGGAAGTCGATCGTCGGCCCGTCGATCACGGCGCCGCGGCCGCCGGCCCACTCGATCTGCGCGACCTTCTTGCCGTCGCGCTCCGCCGACTGGGCGATCGACTCGGCCTGGAGGATCCCCGGGTCGAGCCCGCCCGACGCGGTTGCGTGAACGGCTGGCCGTTGATGTGGAAGGTGTTGTTGAGCGCGCCCGAGACGCCCGGCCAGGCGCCGGTCGCGAGCGTGTGCCAGCCGGCGCCGGTGTTCGGCGGCGCCTGGGTGAGCAGCCCGTTGCCGGATGCCTTCGCGCCGTGCCGCAGCAGCTCGCGCATGCCGGGCATCCGGCCCTGCGCGGCGTACTTCTCGACCGCGTCCTGGCGCATGCCGTCGGCCGCGAACAGCAGCACCTTGTCGCTCGGCGCCGCCGCGGCGCCGTGCGCCGCGCCGCGGTGGGCCTCGGCGCCGACCAGCGGGACCAGTCCCGGCGACGGCGACCGCCGCGATCGCGAGTCCAGATCCGATGCGCCACCGCTTGCCCGCGGCGCGCCCTGCCCCTGTCGTGCCCACGACCCACGCTCCCCTGATCGCTCTACTACGTCCGGACGTAGGCGCAAAGCTACCGCGCACGTCGCCCGCGATGTCCGGAGCGATAACGTCGGGTTTGCATGCGGGTGGTCTGGCTGACGGCGTTCGGGGGGCCCGAGGTGCTCGTCGCCGGCGAGGCGCCCGACCCCGAGCCCGGTCCCGGTCAGGCGCTGGTCGACGTCGCGTTCGCCGGGATCACCTTCGTCGAGACGATGTTCCGCGCCACCGGCGCGGGTCCGTTCCGCGCCGAGCTGCCGATGGTCCCGGGCAACGGCGTCGGCGGCACGGTCGCCGCGATCGGCGACGGCGTCGACCCCGGCCTCGTCGGGACGCGCGTGGTCACGAGCACCGGCGGCTCCGGCGGCTACGCCGAGCGGGCGGCGGTCGACGCGGCCGCGCTCGTGCCGGTGCCGGAGGGGCTCGCGCTGGACGTGGCGGTCGCGCTGCTGGCCGACGGGCGGACGGCGACGATGCTCGTCGACGCCGCCGGCGTCCGCGGCGGCGAGCGGGTGCTGGTCGAGGCCGCGGCCGGGGGCGTCGGGACGCTGATCGTGCAGCTCGCCCGCGCGGCGGGCGCGCGCGTGATCGGCGCCGCGGGCGGCGAGCGGAAGCTCGCGCTCGCCACCAGCCTCGGCGCCGACGCGGCGATCGACTACACCGAGCCGGGCTGGGAGCGGGCCGCGGGCCCGGTCGACGTCGTCTTCGACGGGGTCGGCGGCGCCATCGCACGCGCCGCCTTCGGCCTGCTCGGCGACGGCGGCCGGATGGTCAGCTACGGCCTCGCCAGCGGCGCCTGGTCCGACGTGTCCGAGGAGGAGGCGACGGCGCGCGGCGTGCGGAGGATCGGGCTCTCGCGCCCCGATCCGGCCGCGTCGCGGGCGTTCACCGCCCGCGCGCTGGCGGCCGCCGCCGAAGGCCGCCTGCGGCCGGTGATCGGCGCCTGCTTCCCGCTCGCCTGCGCCGCCGAGGCGCACGCGGCGATCGAGGCGCGCGCGACCGTCGGCAAGACCCTGCTGCAGACCGACGCGGTGGCCTAGATGGCGGACGACGAGGAGTGGCTCGGCGGGCGCCTCGCCCGCGAGGCGCTGGACGCCGGCGACCCCGCTGCCTGGTTCGAGCCGCTCTACGCGGCGGCCGAGCAGGGCGAGACCCACGTCCCGTGGGACCGCGGGGCGCCCAACCGCTGGCTCGTCGCGTGGGCGGAGGCGAACCGGCCGCGCGGCGCCGGGCGGCGCGCGATCGTCGTCGGCGCCGGGCTCGGCGACGACGCCGAGCTGATCGCCGGCCTGGGCTTCAAGACCGTCGCCTTCGACGTCTCGCCGACGGCGGCGCGGCTCGCCCGCGAGCGCTTCCCCGACACGCGCGTCGACTATCGCGCGGCCGACCTGCTCGAGCTGCCGATGGCGTGGCGCGGGGCGTACGACCTCGTGGTCGAGATCCGCACCGTGCAGTCGCTGCCGTCGGCGCCGCGGCCGGCCGCGATCGCGGCGATCGGCGGCCTCGTCGCGCCCGGCGGGACCGCGCTGGTGATCGCCGCGGCGCGCCATCCGGGCGACCCGGACGACGGCCCGCCGTGGCCGCTCACCCGGCCCGAGATCGAGTCGTTCGCCGCCGGCGACCTGCGGATGGCGCGGCTCGACGCGCCGCGCGACGCGGACGGCTTCGCCTGGTGGGTGGCGGAGCTGCGGCGCGGACGCCGCGCTAGGCCGGGCCCGAAGCGCTCCGTCCGGATCCGCGCCGGGTCGTGGCCGGCGTCGACGAGCAGGTTCGAGGCCGCCTCGACGAAGCCCGTCGGGCCGCAGATGAAGACGTGCGGTGCGGCGTCGGGCGGCGGGCCGAGCTCGGCCAGCATCGCGGCGCTGACGCGGCCGCTGAAGTCGCGCGGGCCCGGCGCGGGCGCGCGCGTGTAGGTCCAGCGCACGTCGAGGTTCGCGGCGGGCTGCAGCGACCGCAGCTCGTCGCGGTACAGCGCCAGCGCCGGCTCCCGGACCGAGATCAGCGCGCGGGTGTCGATCTCGCTCGCGTTGCGCGCGCGATGGCGCAGCATCGACATCAGCGGCACGAGCCCCGACCCGCCGCCGACGAGCAGCAGCGGGCCGCCGTCGGCGACCGACCACGTGAACGGGCCGCCGATCGGCCCGCGCACCTCGATCTCGTCGCCGACCTGCACGACCTCGGTCAGGTAGGGCGAGACCTCGCCGTCGTCGATCCGGTCGACCGTGATCGACTGGAGCTCGGGTCCTCGGGCGCGCTCGCGAGCGAGTACGAGCGCTGCGCCTGGTAGCCGTCGGGCGCGGTCAGGCGGACGTCGAGGTGCTGGCCGGCGCGGTGGCCGTGCCAGTCGGGCACCTCGAGCACGAGCGTCTTCGCGCTCGGCGACTCGTCGATCGTCTCGCGGACCCGCGCCACCTGCCACGCGAGCGGCGCGCGGGGGGTCAGTCGCCCTGGTATCGCTGCTCGCGCCAGGGGTCGCCGTAGTCGTGGTAGCCGTTGACCTCCCAGAAGCCGGGCTCGTCGAACAGGGTGAGCGTGATCTTGCGCACCCACTTGGCCGACTTCCAGAAGTAGAGGTGCGGGACGAGCAGCCGCGCCGGCCCGCCGTGCTGGGGCTCGAGCGGCTCGCCGGCGTACTCGTAGGCGATCCACGCCTTGCCGTCCAGCACGTCGGCGAGCGGGAGGTTGGTCGTGTAGCCGCCGTCGCAGCTCGCGACGATGTACTCGCCCTCGGTCTCGATCCCGTCGAGCAGCGTGTCGAGCGACACGCCCGTCCAGGCCGTGTCGAACTTCGACCACTTCGTCACGCAGTGGATGTCGCTCATCACCATCTCGGCCGGGAGCGCGGTCAGCTCCTCCCAGGTCCACGAGGCGGACGTGTCGACGGCCCCGTCGATCGTGAGCGTCCACTCCTCGAGCGGCGTGTGCGGCGTCGGCCCGTACGAGAGGACCGGGAAGTCGTGGGTCAGGTACTGCCCGGGCGGGAGGCGGCCCGGATCGACGTCGGGGCGGCGGCCGAAGAAGCCGCGGGTGATCGGGGGCATGGTCGCCGAGATTACTCTCCCTGGCGTGCCCGAGGTGATCGTCATCGGCGCGATCAACGCCGACCTCGTCGTCGCCGCGCCGGCGCTCCCCGGACCGGGCGAGACGGTCGTCGGCGAGCGGCTCGAGCGCCACGGCGGCGGCAAGGGCGCGAACGCCGCGGTCGCCGCGGCCCGGCTCGGCGCGGACGTCGCGCTCGTCGGCGCCGTCGGCGCCGACGACCTCGGCACGACCCTGCTCGAGGAGCTCGGCGCGGAGGGCGTCGGGCTCGACGCGATCCTCCGTGCGCAGGACGAGGCCTCGGGCGCCGCGCTGATCGTGGTCGACGATCGCGGCGAGAACCAGATCGCGGTCGGCGCGGGGGCGAACGGGCTGGTCGACGGCGCGCTGGTGGAGCGCGCGCTGCCGGCGTTGCTCGGCGACGCCGAGGTCGTGCTCGTCAGCTGCGAGATCCCGTTCTCCGGCGTCCGCGCGGCGGTCGAGCTGGCGCGCCGCGCCGGCGTGCGCGTGATCGTCAACCCCGCGCCGGTGCTCGACGGGCTGCTCGACCTGGCGGGCTGCGCGCCGCTGCTGACGCCGAACGCGCACGAGGCCGCCGCGCTCGCGGTCGCAGGACGATCCCGAGGCGGCGGCGCGGGCGCTCGCGGAGCGGACCGGGGCGCCCGTCGTCGTCACGCTCGGCGCCGACGGCGTCGTGCTCGCCGATCCCGCGCCGCGGCGGCTGCCGGCCGCGGCGCCCGCACGGGTCGCCGACACGACCGGCGCCGGCGACGCCTTCAACGGCGCACTCGCCGCCGAGCTCGCGCGCGGGTGCGGGCTGGAGGACGCGGTGGCGTTCGCGATCCGGGCGGCGGCGCGCGCCGTCGAGGCGCCGGGCGCGCGGGCGGGGATGCCGGCCCGCGGCGCCGTCTAGCCGCGCTCGATCACGTCGACGGTCGCGCCGGTGAACTCGACCTCGCGGCCGGACGCGGCGACCAGCTCCGCGACCCGCTCGGGCCGGCGCGGCGGCGGCGACGCCTCGAGCAGCAGCCGGGCGACGTCCCCGCGCGTCGCCTTGACCATGTGGCTCACCGCGGTGCGGCGCCCGCCGCGCTCGGTGAACGCGCGCACCCCGACGACCGCCGCGCCACGCGGGGTCCAGGCCGCCGCGTAGCCACCGGAGCGCAGGTCGACGACCAGCCCGCCGTCGGGCAGCGCCGCCTGGAGCGCCGGGCGCCAGAGCGCGGCCAGCGGGCCGAGCCCGGGCAGCCGGGCGCCGATCCCCATGCGGTACGCCGGGATCCGGTCGTCGGGACGGAGCATGCCCCACAGCGCGCTGGCGATCAGCACGCGGTCGCGCGCCCGCTTGGGCAGCTCGCGCAGCCGCAGCCGCTCGTAGAGGACGCCGGTGTAGACCCGCGCGGCCGGCGCCGTCCGCGCGTGCATCAGCCCGGCGTTCAGTCCCAGCTCGCCGGCCTGGCCGGGGGAGAGCCCGAGCGCCTCGAGCGCCGGCCCGGGCGGCCCGGCGCACAGCTCGACCAGCGCGGCGAGCACGCGCTCGCGCGTCGGCCCGAGCTCGGGGTGCGAGAGCGTGCCGAGGTCGAGCGGCCGCCCGCGCGGCGGCGGCGTCTTCCCCTCCGAGGGCGGCAGCAGGATCAGCACGCCGAGCGGAACCACTCGACGGTCGCGGCGAGCCCGTCCTCCAGCCCCGTCGCCGGCCGCCAGCCCAGCACCGTCTCGGCCAGCCCGGCGCTGGCGACGTTGCGCTCGACCTCGCCGCGGCGCGCCGGGCGGTGCTCGATCGGCACGCGCGCGCCGGTCGCGGCGAGCACGAGCCGCGCGAGCTCGCCGATCGTCGTCTCCCGCCCGGAGGCGAGGTGCACGGCGCCCCCGGCGTCCGGCGCGTCGAGCGCGGCCAGGATCCCGGCGCAGATGTCGTCCACGTAGAGGAAGTCGCGCGACGCGCGCCCGTCGCCGTAGATCACGAGCGGCTCGCCGCGCAGCGCGCCCGCGATGAACCGCGTCACCGCACCGCGCTTGTGCGCCGAGCGCGGGCCGTAGACGTTCGCGAAGCGGAGCGCGATCGTCGGCAGCCCGTAGGAGCCGCGGAAGGCGTGGCAGTAGCCCTCGCCGGCCAGCTTGCTCGCGCCGTACGGGCTGATCGGCCGCGGCACGCTCGACTCGTCGACGGGCGGCGGCGCGTCGCCGATCAGCGCTCCGCCGGTCGACGCGAAGACGAAGCGGCCGGCGCCGGCGTCCTTCGCGCCCTGCAGCACGGTCAGCGTCCCGCGCGCGTTGACGTCGAAGTTCGCGGCGGGGTCGGCGACCGACTCGACCACGTTGCCGGCCGCGGCGAGGTGGATCACCGCGTCGGCGCCGGCCGCGGCCCGGGCGACGGCGTCCGGATCGCGGACGTCGCCCGCGACCAGCTCGGCGCCGTCCGGAAGCGGGTCGGGCGCGCTGTTCGACAGGTCGTCGAGCACCCGCACATCGGCGCCACGCGCCAGCAGGAGCGGCACGAGATTCGCGCCGATGAAGCCGCAGCCGCCGGTGACGAGGACCCGCATCGCGACGGCACGGTATCCGCAGTGCGGCTCGACCGGCGCAATGCGGGGTAATACCGTGCAGCACCCATGGCCACGATCCTCATCCTCGGCGGCGACGGCTTCTGCGGCTGGCCGACCGCGCTGCACCTGTCCGCGGCAGGTCACGACGTCGTGATCGCCGACAACTTCGCCCGCCGGAACGCCGACGTCGAGCTCGAGGCGGAGTCGCTGACGCCGATCCGGCCGCTCGGCGTCCGCCGCGCCGCGTGGACCGAGCTGACCGGGCGCGAGATCGGCTTCCACCGGATCGACGTCGCCAAGGAGTACGACATGCTGCGCGACCTGCTCGCGGAGCTGCGGCCCGACGCGGTCGTGCACTTCGCCGAGCAGCGCGCCGCGCCGTACTCGATGAAGAGCCCGCGGCACAAGCGCTACACGGTCGACAACAACGTCAACGCGACGACGAGCCTGCTCACCGCGCTGGTGGAGACCGAGCTCGACGCGCACGTCGTCCACCTGGGCACGATGGGCGTCTACGGCTACGGCGGCGGGCTGCCGATCCCCGAGGGCTACCTGACCGTCCGCATGGACGACAGCGAGGGCGGCGAGGTCGAGCGCGAGATCCTCTTCCCGCCGTCCCCGGGCAGCGTCTACCACGTCACGAAGACGCTCGACCAGCTCCTGCTGGCGTTCTACAACCGCAACGACGGCGTCCGCGTCACCGACCTGCACCAGGGGATCGTGTGGGGCACGCAGACCGAGGAGACCCGGCGCGACGAGCGGCTGATCAACCGCTTCGACTACGACGGCGACTACGGCACGGTGCTCAACCGCTTCCTGATGCAGGCCGCCATCGGCTACCCGCTGACCGTGCACGGGACCGGCGGCCAGACGCGCGCCTTCATCCACCTCCAGGACAGCGTGCGCTGCATCCAGCTCGCGATCGAGCATCCGCCCGAGGCGGGCGAGCGGGTCCGGATCTTCAACCAGATGACCGAGATCCATCGCGTGATCGACCTCGCCGAGCTGGTCGGCCGGATCACCGGCGCGTCGATCGACCTGGTCGACAACCCGCGCAAGGAGGCGGCCGAGAACGACCTGACCGCCGCGCACCAGGGTCTCGTCGAGCTCGGCCTCGACCCGATCACGCTGGAGGACGCCCTCCTCACCGAGGTGATGGAGATCGCGGTCCGCTACCGCGACCGCTGCGACGTCGACCGGATCCCGTGCCGGTCGCGCTGGGTCAACCGGAAGCCGGGCGTCCCCGCCTGATGCCGGCCGCGGACCCGGTCGCGGCGGAGGCGGTCCGCGGCTTCGCCGCGGCGCATCCGGCCCTGCGCCTCGCGCCCGTCGCCGCGGTCATCCCGGCGCTCGACGAGGAGGCCTCGATCGCCGCGGTGCTCGACGCGATCCCGGCGCAGTGGTGCGGGCTCGACGTCGACACGATCGTGGTCGACGACGGCAGCCGCGACGCGACCTCCGCGGTCGCCGCCGCCCACGGCGCGCTCGTGGCGCGCCACGCGACCAACCGCGGGCAGGGCGCCGCGTTCGCGACGGCCTACGCGCTGGCGCGCGAGCACGGCGCGCGCTACATCGTCACGCTCGACGCCGACGGGCAGTGGGACCCTGCCGACGCACCGGCCGTGCTCGCTCCCGTCGTCGCGGGTGAGGCCGACCTCGTGCTCGGCTCGCGCGTGCTCGGCCGGGCGGAGACGAGCGACAACGTCCGCGCCGCCGGCGTCCGCGTCTTCAGCGGCCTCGTCCGGCTGCTCACCGGCGTCCGCGTCTCCGACACGTCGAGCGGCCTGCGCGCGATGGTCGCCGAGCTCACCGCGCGGGTGACGCTCGACCAGCCGCAGTACCAGAGCTCCGAGCTGCTGCTGGGCGCGATCGCGCACGGCTACCGCGTCGCGGAGCGGCCGGTCACGATGCACGCGCGGACGGCGGGCCAGAGCGCCAAGGGCACCAACCTCGTCTACGGGCTGAGCTACGCGCGCGTGATCCTGCGGACGTGGTGGCGCGAGCGGCGTGCCGCCGCCCGCGCGCCGCGCGCCCAGCCGATCCCGGCCGAACGGCTCGATGGCTAGCGCCTCGCCGGCCGCCGCGTCGCGCTGGGAGCGCGTGCGCGGGCGGCTCCTGGCGGTGGCGGAGCGGCTGCGCCCGTTCTATCCCGCGCTGCGGATCGCCGGCTTCGTCGCCGCCGTGGCGATCGTCGTCGTGATGGGCGTCCGCGCGGCGGGCGAGGTCGACACCGCCGACCTCGCGTGGTGGCCGCTGCCGCTCGCGCTGGTCGCCGCCGGGCTCTGGTGGGTCCTGCTGGCCCGCGGCTGGGCGATCGTGGCGGGCGGGCGGACGTCGCGCCGCGACATCAGCCTGTGGTGCCGGACGCAGGCGCTGCGGTTCGTCCCCGGCGGGATCTGGGCGCCGGCCTCGCGCGCGGCGACGGTCCAGGGCGGCGCGGCCGAGAAGCTCGCCGCCGTCGGCGGGGAGAACGTGCTGGCGCTGTGCGCGGCGGTCTGCATCGGCGGTCTCGGCATGGGCCTCGGGATCAGCCCGTGGTGGCTGGCGCTCGCGCCGGTGCTGGTCGTCCCGCTGCTCGCGGCCGGGGCGGTGCGCGGCCGCGTCCGGGTGACCCCGGAGCGGGCGCGGCGCGGGCTCGGCAACTACGGCGTCGCGTTCCTCGCCTATGCCGTCCACGCGGTGCTGGTCCAGCTCGCCGTGTCCGGCTCGGTCGACGTGCTCGCGGTCGCGGGGGCGGCGTGCCTCGCGTGGGCGGCCGGGCTCGTCGTCGTGATCGCGCCGAGCGGCATCGGCGTGCGCGAGCTGGTCTACGTCGAGCTGCTCGCGGGGACGATGCCGCACGCCGAGCTGGCCGCGGCCGCGGTGACGATGCGGCTCGTGATGATCGCCGCCGAGCTCGGCGTGCTGCTCGTGGCCGGGCGCCCGGCCCCCGCGCCCGCGTCGTCCTGAGCGAGGCGCGATGCGCGTCCGGAGGGTCGTCGACGGCGAGGGCGAGCAGCTGCGGGCGATCCGGCTGCGCGCGCTGCGCGACGCGCCGGAGGCGTTCGGGTCGTCGGCCGAGCGCGAGGCCGCGTACGCGCCGGCGGTGTGGGCGGAGCGCGCGGCCGGCGCGGAGACCGTGACGTTCGTGGCCGTCGACGGCGCGCGCTGGATCGGGATGGCCGCGGGCCGGCCGGACGGCGCCGTCGTGCAGGTCCTGGGCATGTGGGTCGATCCCGCCGCGCGCGGCGCCGGCGCGGGGCGCGCGCTGCTCGACGCGGTCGCCGGCTGGGCGGCGGCACGCGGCGCGGAGCGGCTCGAGCTGGGCGTCACCGATCGCGCCCCGGCCGCGGCGGCGCTCTACCGCGCCGCCGGCTTCGTCCCGACCGGCGAGGAGCGGCCGTTGCCCGGCGACCCGCCGCGCGTCGAGCGCGTTCTTCACCGGAGCTTGACCATTCGCTAAGGCGCGGCGGGGACGATCCGTCCCGTGTCCGTGCCGAACCGTGCCACGCCGGACCCGCCGGTCCGCCGTACGCCGCCGATCGCCCAGCCCGCGCCGCCGTCCTGGAGCGCCGGCCTCGCCCCGAGCCAGCAGCGCGCCGCCCGGCGCCGCGAGCACCACGTACGGCAGCGCTCCGCGCAGGACTGGCTGCGCACGCTCGCCGAGCGCGCGCACCGCTAGCCGCCTGCGCGACACTGCGGCGATGCTGCAGTTCGCGCTCACCGAGACCGTCCACCTCCGCTACCTCGAGACCGCCGACGCCGACGAGCTGTACGCGCTCGTGGACGCCAACCGCGAGCACCTCCTGCCGTGGATGCCGTGGGCCGCGGACCAGGATCTGGAGCGCACCAAGGCGTTCATCGCGCAGACGCGCAAGCAGCTCGCCGAGAACAACGGCTTCCAGGTCGCGATGGTCGAGGACGGGCGGATCATCGGCGCGCTCGGGTTCGGCGCGGTCGACTGGGACAACCGGTCGAGCGAGATCGGCTACTGGATCGCGCGGGAGCACGAGGGGCGCGGGCTGGTGACCCGCGGCGGTGCGCGCGCTCGTCGACCACGCGCTTCGGCGTCTGGAAGCTGCACCGGATCGAGATCCAGGCCGCGCCCGAGAACACCCGCAGCCAGGCCGTCCCGCTCCGGCTCGGGTTCACCCGCGAGGGCGTGCTGCGCGAGTGCGAGCGCTCGGGCGACCGCTGGCTCGACGGCGTGATCTTCGCGCTGCTCGCCTCCGAGTGGCGTGGTGGGGAGCACGTGGCGTGAGAGGATCCGGCCCATGCGCATCGAGCAGGACTTCACGGTGCGGAGGCCGCCGGCCGAGGTCTTCGCCTACATGACGGACCCCGCCAACCTCAAGTCCTGGCAGCCGACCAAGCTGTCCGTCGAGCCGCTGACCGACGGCCCGCCGCGCCAGGGCTACCGGCTCAAGGAGCGGACGAAGATCGGCCCGCGCACCTGGGACCAGATCGTCGAGTTCACCGAGTTCGAGCCCGATCGGGCGCTGACCACGCACATCGTCGACGGCGCGATGCCCGTCGACGGCCGCTGGACCCTGGCGGACGACGGCGCGGGCGGCACCCGTGCCCACTTCGTCGCCTGGGGTGACCTGAGCGGCCCGATGCGGCTGCTGGAACCGGTCCTGAAGCGCGGCATCGCCCGCAGCTTCCGCCAGTACCACGAGCTGCTGGCGCGCAACGTCGAGGCGCGCTAGTCCGCGACGCCGGCGCGCGAGCGGCCGACGACCTCGGCGACCGCCGCGCGGGCGGAGACGTCGAGCTTGGCGAACACGTTGCGCAGGTGGCCCTCGACGGTCTTCTCGCTCACGAACAGCTCGCCGGCGATCTCGCGGTTCGTGCGGCCGAGCGCGACGAGCTCGGCGATCTCGCGCTCGCGGCCGGACAGCGACTCCAGGCCCTCGCCGCCGCCCCGGCGCTGGCGCGCCGAGACGCGCACGCCGAGCCGGCGCAGGTCGCGCGCCGCCTCGGCGCGCAGGCGGTCGACGCCGCACGCCGCGAGCTCGGACTCCGCCTGCTTGAGGACCGCGCGGGCGCCGTCGCGGTCGCCCGCGGCGGCGAGCGCGTGGCCCTGCAGCGCGCGCATCCGCGCGGCGTGGCCCGCGGCGCCCACCGTGTCCGCCAGCTGCGCCGCGGAGGCGGCGATCCGTGCCGCCTCCGCCGCGTCGCCGGCGTCCAGCGCCAGCAGCGCCTCGGCCTGTGCGACCGTCGACTCCATCAGCGGGAGCGGCATGTCCGCCAGCACCGCGCGGGCGCGCTCCGCGTGCGCGCGGGCGGCGTCCGCGTCGCCGCGCTCGAGCTCGGCCCGCGCCATCACGGCGAGCACCCACGCGGCGCGGCCCGGCTCGATGCTGTCGAAGTCCGGCGCACCCGCCCGCGCGGCCTCGGCCAGGCAGCGCTCCGGGTCGCCGGTCTCGAGGAAGACGAGCGCGGCGAGCGCGTGCGTGGCGAACGAGAGGATGCTGTCCGACAGCTCGGCGAGCAGCGCGACGGCCTCCTCGGCCGCGCGCTCGGCGCGCACGAGGTCGCCGATCATCGTGGCGATCCAGCCCTCGCCGACGAGCGCCCAGGAGAGCACCTGGCGGTTGCCGCTCAGCCGCGCCGCCTCGACCGCCGCCTCGACGGTGTCGAGCGCCTCGGCCACGCGCCCGCGCGACTCGAGCGCGTGCGCGAGCCCGACGAGCATCGGGACGACGAACTGGCCCTGGCCGGTCGCGCGCGCGATCGCGAGCGCGCGCTCCGTGTGGCGGATGACGTCGTCGTAGCGCTCGCACAGGTACTCGGCGAAGCCGAGGAAGTACGGCGCCTCCAGCCGGCCGGCGAGCTGGCCGTCGTCCATCGCGTCGAGCGCGGCGGCCGCGTCGGCGCGCGCCGCCTCCGCGCCCGCGATGTCGCCGCGGCCGTAGCGGGCGAAGCAGTCGAGCGCCGCGCTCATCGCGACGAGCCCGGGGTCGCCGGCGGCGTCGGCGCTGGCGCGTGCGCGGGTCGCCGCGGCGGCGAGCGCCTCGAAGTCGGAGTCGTAGAGCGCGTCGGCGGCGAGCTCCGCCTCGAGCATCGCCAGCGCGACCGGGTTGCCGTCCGGCAGGTCGGCGAGCGCGCTGCTCGAGCCGGTCGTGGGCGTCGCCGTGGCGCCCGAGCAGGTTCTCGCAGCCGGCGCACGCCGCCACCAGCTTCGCGCGCAGCTCGGCGAACTCGGGCGGGACGACCGCGAGCACCTCGAGCAGCGTGGCGAGCGCGCGCTCGAGCTGGCCGGTCGAGGCGAGCGCGGTGGCGAGCGGGGCGAGCAGCTCCAGCCGGCGACCGTCCTCGGCGGGGAGCAGGCGCAGCGCCGCCGCGTACCAGCGCGCCGCCTCCGCCGGGCGCGCTGGGCGCCGCCGCATGTCCGGCCTCGGCGAGCACGCCGATCGCGTCGTCGTCGCCCGGCGCGGCACAGCGCTCGAGGTGGTGCGCGCGCGTGGCCGGGCTCCCGCCCGCGGCCGCGAGCGCCGCGGCGGCGCGGGCGTGCGCGCCGAGCCGCCAGCCGGCGCCGGCCGACTCGTACGCGGCGGCGCGGACGATCGGGTGCCGGAAGCGGTAGCGCTGCGGCAGCGCGCCCGCCGCGACGAGCCGGCTCGCGACGAGCTCGTCGAGCGCCGTGCGGGCGTCGGCGAGCCCGCCGGCCGCCTCGGCGACCGTGAGCTCCGCCGGGTCGCCGGCCACCGCCGCGCCGCGCAGCAGGTCGCGCGCCGGGCCGGAGAGCGCGGCGATCTCCTGCCCGAGCGCGGCGGCCACGGGCGCCGGGACGCTGCCGCCGTCCGCCGGCGCGGCGTCGGAGGCCGCGGGCGGCGCGCCGCCGCGCGCGAGCTCCTGGAGGTAGAACGGGTTGCCGCCGCTGAGCCGGTAGAGCTCCGGCCGGACCCGGGCGGGCACGAGGTCGCCGAGCAGCGCGTCCGCCTCGTCGGCGGTCAGCGGGGCGAGCGCGACGTCGACCACGCGGCGGTCGCGGCCGGCCGCCTCGAACGCGGCGAGCACGGACGGCGCGAGCCCGCCCGCACGGTAGGCGGCGGCGAGCAGCAGCTGGGCGCGCGGCGGGCGGCGCAGCAGGTGGGCGACGAGCTCGAGCGACGAGTCGTCGGCCCACTGGAGGTCGTCGAGCAGGATCACCACCGGGCGCCGCGGCGGCGAGCTGCTCGAGCAGCGCGCGGACGGCGCGGTGCGCGCGGTAGCGCTCGTCCTGCAGCGCCGGCGCGGGCGTCGCGTCGCCCGGGCTGACCGACGGCAGCACGCGCGCGAGCTCGGCGACGCGGTCGCCGAGCATCCGCTCGAGCCGGTCCTGGCCGAGCCAGGCGGCGTGGTCGTCGAGCGCGTCGACCCAGACGCCGAACGGCAGGTCCTGCTCGAGCTCGGCGCCGCGGCCGGTCAGGACCACGCAGCCGCGCTCGGTGCCGCGGTCGGCGAGCTCCTCGAGCATCCGCGTCTTGCCGATGCCGGGCTCGCCGCTGACGGCGATGAAGCGCGCGTCGCGACCGAGCCCGGTGAGCGCAGCGGCGACGGCCGCCAGCTCCCGCCGGCGGCCGACGAGCGCGCCCTGGGGCCCGGCGTCGGTCACCGGCCGACTGTACCCGGGGCCGTTACGGCGTGTTTACGGCGGCTCAGGCGGCGACCGGCTCGAGCGCGCCCACCGCGGTGGCGACGGCGTCGCGACCGCGGTACAGCCGGCTCATGATCGTCCCCTGCGGGACGCCCAGGGCGTCGGCGGCCTCGGCGTAGGCGAGCCCGAGGACGTCGACCGCGACGACCGCGTCGCGGTAGTGGCCGGGCAGCTCGCCGATCGCGCGGTGGACCTCGCGGGCGAGCGTCGCGGTCTCCGGATCGAAGCGCGAGTCCGCCGTCACGTAGGACAGCGTCTCGGGCTCGACCGGCACCGTGCGGCGGCGGGCGCGCTGCTGGTAGTCGCTGAAGAACGTGTTGCGGAGGACGCCGTGGAGGTAGGCGATCTCGGAGCCGCGGACGACGCGGGGCTTGGCCAGGACGCGCAGGCAGACCTCCTGCACGAGGTCCTCGGCGTCGGGGCGCGAGCCGGTCAGGGCGAGCGCCGCGCGCAACAGCCGGTCGAGGTGATCGCCGAGCGACGCGGCGTCCAGCACGCGCGGCCCGGAGGGGGTGGACTTGAGTGACGTGGGCATGGTCGTCACCCTCCCGTCGAACCCCCCTTGCAACCACGGGGGAGATCCCTCGACCGGAACCCGGGAATAGACTCGGACCCCCGACGTCAGGACATCCAATGGACGTACGCCGTTGGTGGACCACGGGCCAGGATCCGTGGGTGAAGTTCGTCGAGCTGTTCCTCGTCGCGAACGGGGTCGGAGCCGTGCTCAGCCTCACGCTGGCGCCCGGCTCGGAGGACTGGTTCACGTGGACCGTGCTGCCCGACGCCGGGGCGCGGCTGCTGGCGGTGATGTACGCCAACGCGGTGCTGCTCGGCGTGATCGCGCTGCGTCAGCCCGACTGGCCGCACGCCCGGGCGATCTTCGTCCTGATCACGTTCTTCGCGCTCGCCGCGACGCTGATGACGTTCTTCAACCTGACGCCGTTCAAGGCGCACCCCTGGTACCACCTCGCCTACTGGCTCGGCGGCTACGCGGTGCTCGTGCTGACGGCGCCGTGGGTCCTCGTCCGCGAGGAGCGCCGGCACGGCGGCCGGCTCCCGGTCGAGCTGCCGCTGAGCGCCGTCCAGCGCGCGACCGCCGCGCTCGCCTGCGCCGGGATGGGTGCGGCCGGGATCGCGCTCGAGATCAGCCCGCCGGAGTTCTCGCGGATCTGGCCCTGGGAGATCGCACCGCTCACCGGGCGGCTGCTCGGCGTCTGGCTGCTGGCCGGCGCGGCCGCCTACGCCTGGACGCTGTGGGACGGCGACTGGCGCCGCGCGCGCCCGCTGTTCCTCGCGGCGCCGGTGACCGGGCTGCTGCTCGCGCTCGTCCCGCTCCTCCACCAGGGCGACGTGCGGCCGGACGCGGCCGGCGAGCTGCTCGTCTACTACGCGCTGGCGGCGGTGATCGCGGCGCCCGGGCTCGGCCTCGCCTCGGCGCCCCAGCCGGCCACGGAGGGCGGCGGCGTGAGCGTTCCGGCGCAGGAGCGCGGCATGCCCGCCGCGCCCATGGCGGACCCGGGCACGCGGCCGATGACGCCGGGCGTCCGCGCCGGCCTGGTCGCGATCGCGAGCGTCATCTTCTGGCTCGGGCTGTCGCTGTTCGTCTTCCCGTCGGAGACCGCGACGCTGTTCGCCTGGACGATCCAGCCGCCGCTGACCGCCGCGTTCCTCGGCGCGAGCTACTGGGCCTCGACCACGCTCGCCGCCACCTGCGCGCTGGAGCGCGACTGGGTGCGCGGCCGGGCGTTCGCCGCGCCGTACCTGATCGCCGGCGTCGTCCTGCTCGTCGTCACGCTCGTGCACATCGACCGCTTCCACATGGATGCGGTCACCGGGTGGGCGTGGCTCGTGCTGTACGCGATCTTCCCGCCCGCGGTCGTGCTGCTGCTCACGCGGCAGATCCGGACGCCCGGGGCGGAGCCCGAGCGCGCGGACCCGATGCCGCGGCCGCTGCTCGCGGCGATCGGCGTGTTCGGGGTGGCGCTGTGCGCGCTCGGCACGGCGCTCGTGATCGCGCCGCTCGACGTCGCCTCGCTGTGGCCGTGGACGATCACGCCGCTGACCGGCCGCGCGATCGGCACGTTCGTGCTCGCCCAGGGCGCGCTCGCGCTGACCGTCTGCCGCGAGCGCGACTGGGGCCGCGTGCGGCCGCCGATGTACCAGGCGGTCGTGCTCGGAGTCCTGCAGCTCGGCGCGATCCTGCGGTTCAGCGACACGCTGGACTGGGACACGCCGGGCGCCTGGATCTACCTCGGCGCGGTGCTCGCGGTGCTCGTCGTCGGCGCCACCGGGACGCTGCGCTGCCGCCGCGCGTTCAGCTGATCCCCTGCGCCGTGCGGAAGCGGTCGTCCGGGTCGACCTGCTGCTTGATCTGCCGCAGTCGCGGCAGGTTCTGCCCGTAGTACGCCTTCTGGGGGTTGCGCAGCGCGAGGTCGGCGTAGTTCGGGTAGGCGCCGCCGTTGCCGAACGGGGCGATCAGGCCGCGCGCGCGCCGCACGATCGCCTTCGCGGTGCCGAGCGAGGTGAAGGACGCGATCTGGACGCTGAAGCGGACGTTCCGGTGGGCGAACGCCGTCGCCGTGGGGGAGACGTCGGAGATCGCGCCGCCGTAGGCGTCGCAGATCAGCGTCGCGCCGGCGTCCGCGGCCCGGACGAACGCGGCGTGGCCGCTCGAGCCGAGCGACTTGGCGATGTAGACCGAGGAGGCGTCGAACGTGGTCCGCGGGCTGTTGCGGCACTGCGCGATCGCCTCGCCCTCGCCGCAGCCCGCCCAGCGCTTCTGCAGCGGCATCAGCTTCGCGGTGCCGCTCTGCGTGCTCGCCCCCGGCACGCGCGTGAGCGGCGCGACGATCCGCCGCAGCGAGGCCTCGGAGCCGAAGTACTGGCCGAACGCGCTCGCGCTGCTGTTGAAGACGGTGCAGATCGCGGTCAGGCCGTCGGGCGCCGTCGGCGCGACCGACTCCCATGCGGCGAGCGCCGCGCCGCGCGAGCTCGCGGGATAGGTGATCCTGAACCACGCCGCCGACGTCCGCGGGGTGGCGCGCAGGTAGACCTTGGTCACCAGCGCGAAGCTGCCGCCGCCGCCGCGCAGGGCCCAGAACAGGTCCGGGTCCGAGTTCGCGTCCACGTGCGCGCGCTTGCCGTTCGCCATCACGACGTCGAACGCCGTCACCGCGTCGAGCGTGAGCCCGAGGGCGCGGCCGGCGAGCCCCATCCCGCCGCCGAGGACGAGCCCGCCCAGCCCGACGTTCGGGCATGACCCGGCGGGGACGATCAGGCCCTTGCGGGTCAGCGCCGCGTAGAGGTCGATCATCTGCACGCCCGGCCCCGCGGTCACGTTGCGGCCGGAGATCCGGATCCCGTCCAGGCCGCCCGTGTCCACGACGACCGCGCTGCGGCTCGTCGAGCCGCCGTTGTAGGCGTGGCCGCCCGCGCGGCCGACGAGGTTCACGTCGAACCGGTTCGCCCACTTGACGACCGCCTGCACGTCCGCGGCGTTCTCCACCTGCACGACGGCCGGCGGGCTGATCCGGTCGAAGCGCGGGTTGTAGAGCTGCTTCGCGGTGCTGTAGCCGGCGTTGCCGGGCGCGAGGACGCGGCCGCTCACGGCGGAACGGAGGGCGCGCAGCTGGCGTCCGGGCAGCGGCGCGGGGAAGGCGAGCTCGGGGAAGCCGGCACCGAGCGCGAGCGCACCGGCGCCGGTGGCCTTCAGGAAGGCACGGCGGGAGAGCGGCATCGCGCGACGCTATCCGCGCAGGTCCCTCGAAGGCAAGCCCCGCGGGCGCGGCGCCGCTCGAGGTGCGGGCGCCCGCACCCGCCGCGACCGGGACGCCACCCTGGTCGCGGCGCGCCCGGCATGGCACCCTGTCGTCGTGGCCGACTCGATCATGGACCTCGTCGAAGGCGCGATGGACTCGCCCTGGGTCTACCTCGCGATCCTCGCCTTCGCGGCGATCGACGCGTTCTTCCCGATCGTGCCGAGCGAGACGCTGGTGATCAGCGCGGGCGTCTTCGCCGCGTCGGACGGCGAGCCGATCGTGGTCGGCATCATCGCCGCGGCGGCGATCGGCGCGTTCGTCGGCGACCACATCTCCTACCTCATCGGCCGCACGGTCGGGCGGGGGATGAAGGAGCGCGCCGAGCCCGGCAGCCGGCGCGCGAAGTCGTTCGCACTCGGACAACGGCTGCTCGACGAGCGCGGCGGGCCGATCCTGATCGTCTGCCGCTACATCCCGGGCGCCCGCACCGCCGTCACGCTGTCGGCGGGCGCCGTCGCGTACAACCTGCGCAAGTTCTCGTTCTTCGACGGGATCGCGGCGCTGACGTGGGCGACGTACTCGACGCTGGTCGGCTACATCGGCGGCCAGGCGTTCGAGGACGATCCGTGGAAGGGCCTCGGCCTCGGCCTGGGGATCGCGATCGGGATCTCGGGCGCGATCGAGCTGGTGCGCCACCTGCGGCGCCCGAAGACCGCCGCGACCTAGGCGCCGATCAGCTTCCGCAGCAGCACCCGCAGCTCGCGGTCGCCGTCCTCGCCCAGCGTGTCCGCCCAGCGCGCCTGGAGCGCCTCGAAATCGGCCGTGGCGCGCTGCAGCGTGCGCCGGCCGGCGGGCGTCAGCGTCACCAGGTAGGTCCGGCGGTCGCCGGGGTCGCGCCGCCGCTCCGCGAGCCCGAGCGCCTCGACGTGGTCGACGAGCGTGGTGACCATCGTCGCGCTCACCATCAGCGCGCGGGCGATCGCCTGCTGGCTGCTGGGCCCGCGCCCGCCGACGAGCGTGAGCAGCCCGAAGTGGCGGACGGTGATCCCGTACGGCCGCAGCACGTCGTTGCCCGCCTCGCGGGCGAGGAGGTGGGCGCGCGAGACCAGGAAGCCGCTGCGGTCGGGCAGCGGCGCGGGCACGGTGTCGCCGGACGGCGGCAGCACGAGCGTGCGCAGCAGCTCGTTCAGTCGCGTCGCGCTCCGCGTCGCTCAGCGCACCGGTCATCGCGCGGTCGACGCCGGCGATCTCGTCGTGCAGGCGGGCGAGCTCGTCCCGGCCCGCGGGCGTGATCTGGACCGCGTAGGAGCGGCGGTCCTCCGGATCGCGGCGGCGCTCGGCGTAGCCGCGCCGCTCGAGCTCGTCGGCGACCGCGACCATGCTCGTGCGGTTGACGAGCATCCGGTCGGCCAGCCGCTGCTGCGAGACCGGCCCGAACGCGGCCAGCGCGGTCATCACGGCGTACTCGCGCGGATGCGGCCCGCCGGGGAGCGCGCGCTCGGCGTAGCGGTGGGCGTGATCGTGCGCGACGCGCAGGAGGTAGCCGGTGAAGTCGCCGAGGCCGAATTCCTCCATGTGCGCCGCCAGCATAGTCACATCGTCAACACTACGAATCGTCAAAGTATTGACGATCAATCCTACTGACGATACCGTCCGGCGATGCCCTCACTCCCCAGGAGGCTCTCCCATGACCGGTAAGTGGTGGACGCTCGCGGCCGTCGGCCTCGGCGTCTTCATGCTGCTCCTCGACATCACGATCGTGAACGTCGCGCTGCCCGACATCGAGCGCTCGCTCGGCGCCGGGCTCTCCGACCTGCAGTGGGTGATCGACGCCTATGCGCTCTCGCTCGCCGCGTTCCTGCTCACCGCCGGCTCGATCGGCGACCGCGTCGGCCGCCGGATCGTCTTCGCCACCGGCATCGTCGTCTTCACGCTCGGCTCGCTGCTGTGCGGGCTGGCCGGCGACCCGACCACGCTCGCGCTCGCCCGCGTCGTCCAGGGCGTCGGCGGCGCGATCATGTTCGCGACCTCGCTCGCGCTGCTCTCGACGAGCTATCGCGGGCCCGACCGCGGCGTCGCCTTCGGCGTCTTCGGCGCGATCACCGGCGTCGCGGTCGCCGTCGGCCCGGTGCTCGGCGGCGCGATCACGACCGGCCTCTCGTGGCGCTGGATCTTCTTCGTGAACCTGCCCGTCGGGATCGTCGCGCTGCTCGTCACGCTGCGCGCCGTGCCCGAGACCAAGGACCCGCACCCACGCCGCCTCGACTGGATCGGCTTCGTCACCTTCAGCGCCGGCCTCGCGCTGCTCGTCTTCGGGCTGATCCGCTCGAACGAGGCGGGCTGGGGCTCCGCGCAGGTGCTCGGATCGCTCGCCGCCGCGGTGATCCTGCTGCTCGGCTTCGCGATCGCCGAGTCGCTCCAGCGCGAGCCGATGTTCGACCTGTCGCTGTTCCGCGTCCCGACGTTCATCGGCGGCCTGGTCGCGGCGTTCGCGATCTCCGCATCGCTGTTCAGCCTGCTCACGTACCTCGTGATCTACATGCAGAACCTGCTCGGCTACTCCGCGATCGAGACCGGCGTGCGCTTCCTGCCGCTCTCGCTGGCGATCTTCTTCACCGCCGGGATCGCCGGGCGGCTGTCGGCGAAGGTGCCGACGCGGCTGCTGATCGGGCCGGGCTTCGCGCTGATCGCCGTCGGCCTGCTGCTGATGCGCGGCCTGGCGGTGGACTCGTCGTGGACGACGCTGCTCGCCGGGCTGATCGTGGCCGGGATCGGCGCCGGGCTCGTCAACGTGCCGCTCGCCTCGACCGCGGTCGCGGTCGTGGAGCCGGCCCGCGCGGGCATGGCGTCGGGGGTGAACTCCACCTTCCGCCAGGTCGGGATCGCCACCGGCGTCGCCGCGCTCGGCGCGATCCTCGCGCACGCGGCGCCGTCGACCGGCCGCGGGCCGGAGGCGGCCCAGGGCTTCGTCGACGGGCTCAACGACATCCTGCTCGTCGGCGCGGTCCTCGCGTTCGCGGCGGCCGTGGCGTCGCTGGCGCTGATCCGCCAGCGCGACTTCGAGCACCACACGATGGCGGAGCCGGTCCCGGCCTAGAAGGCCGGGATCACGTCGGCGCCGTAGCCGTCGAGCGTCGCCTCCTGCGCGTCGTGCATGAGGTAGATGTTGAACTGGGTGACGCCGAGCGACTCCAGCTCGCGCAGCTTCGCGACGTGGTCCTCGGCGGTCCCCAGCACGCAGAAGCGGTCGACGATCTCGTCCGGGACGAAATCCGTGTCCGGGTTGCCGACGCGCCCGTGGTGGCTGTAGTCGTAGCCCTCGCGGGCGCGGATGTAGTCGGTCAGCGCCTCAGGTATCTCGCCGTGCTCCCCGTAGCGGCGGACGAGGTCGGCGACGTGGTTGCCGACCATCCCGCCGAACCAGCGGCACTGGTCGCGCGCATGGGCGAGGTCGTCGCCGACGTAGGCCGGCGCGGCGACGCAGACGGCCAGCGAGTCCGGGTCGCGGCCGGCCTCCTCGGCGGCGGCGCGGACGCGCCCGAGCGTCCACTCGAGGATCACCGGGTCGGCGAGCTGGAGGATGAACCCGTCGGCCTTGCGGCCGGCCAGCGCGAGCGCCTTCGGCCCGTAGCCGGCCATCCAGACGTCGAGCTTGCCGTCCTGGACCCACGGGATCCGCACCTCGCCCGCCGGCGTCTCGATCGCGCGGCCCTCGGCGAGCTCCTTGATCACGTGGATCGCGTGCTCGGTCTCGGCGAGCGTCGTCGGCTTGCGGCCCAGCACCCGGCGCGCCGAGTCGCCGCGCCCGATCCCGCAGATCGTGCGGTTGCCGAAGCCCTCGTTGAGCGTCGCGAACAGCGAGGCGGTGACGCTCGGGTCGCGCGTGGCCGGGTTGGTCACGAACGGGCCGACGGTGATCCGCTCGGTCGCCGCGAGCATCTGCGCGAAGATGACGTACGGCTCCTCCCAGAGGATGTGGGAGTCGAACGTCCACGCGTGCGAGAAGCCCTGCCGCTCCGCCCGCTGGGTCAGCTCGATCACCCGCCGCTGCGGCGGGTCGGTCTGGAAGGTGACGCCGAAGTCCATCAGGCCGCTCCTGTCGCTGGCTTCGCGTGCGCCCAGCCGCGCCGACGACAAGGCGAGGTACGAGATCGCCGACAGCCCGAAGGCCACGAACACGCCGTAGCGGTACAGCTGGTCGAGGAAGTCCGGGTCGGCGACGACGCCGCCCTTCGTCGTCGCCGCGTGGATGAACCCGGGCAGCACCGGGATCACGCCGATCGCGACCGCGACGAGCGCGCGCCAGTTGAACCCGTTCGTGAACCAGTAGCGGCCGCCGGGGCCGTAGCGGTACAGCTCCTCGACGCTCGAGCCGGGCGCGCCGGAGCAGCCAGTAGTCGAAGACCATCACGGCGAGGAACGATGCCAGCAGGCTGCCGTAGCCGACGAGCCAGGTGAAGATGTAGGCGCCGACGTCCTCGTAGAGCTTCCACGGGAACGAGACGATCCCGATCACCGCGGTGATCAGCCCGCCGGTGCGGAACGAGATCTGGCGCGGCGAGAGGTTCGAGAAGTCGTTCGACGGCGACACCACGTTGGCCGCCATGTTCGTCGAGATCTGGGCGATCACGATCACGACCATCGCGAGGATCAGCAGGATCGGCAGGTCGTCGAGCAGCTGCGCGACGAGCGTCACCGGATCCCAGATCGCCTCGCCGAACTCGATCACGGTCGCGCACGTGACCGCGATGCCGATGAACGAGAAGCCGGTCATCGTGATCGGCATCGCGATGCTCTGGCCGACGAGCTGCGACCGCTGGTCCTTCGCGTAGCGCGTGAAGTCCGGGATGTTCATCGACAGCGTGATCCAGTAGCCGACGTTCGCGGCGAGGCCGGGGCCGAACAGCGTCCAGAAGTCCTCGTCGTCGCCGACCAGCTGCGACGACGCGGAGAACACGTTGCCGGCCGCGCCGAACGCCCAGATCAGCAGGCCCGACGCTGCCGCCGATGAGGATCGGCGCGGCGTAGCTCTGGAGGAAGCTTGATGCCCTCGATCCCGCGCAGGATGATCGCGACCTGGAGCACCCAGAAGAAGGCGAAGGCGATCGCCTTGTGGCCGGTCACGTCGGCCCAGCCGGACGTCAGCGTCGTCATCAGCGTGTCGAGCGCGAGCGCGCCGATCCAGGTCTGGATGCCGAACCAGCCGCAGGCCACGAGCGCGCGCGCCATCGCGGCGACGTTCGCGCCGCGGATGCCGAAGCTCGAGCGCACGAGGACCGGGAACGGGATCCCGTACTTCGTGCCCGGGTGCGAGTTCAGCAGGATCGGGACCAGCACGATCAGGTTGCCGAGCGCGACGGTGAGCAGCCCCTGCCACCACGTCATGCCGGCGGCGATCAGGCCCGCGGCGAGCGTGTAGGTCGTGATCACGATCGACAGGCCGATCCACAGCGCCGCGAGGTTGTACGTCCCCCACGTGCGCCGCTCGGGCCCGGTCGGCGCGAGGTCCTTGTTGGAGAGGTGCGACTCGGCGATGCTCGCGCTCATCCGGCATCCTCCGCCCACGCGAGCGTGCGCCGCGTGAGCTCGTACAGCGCGCGGACCGAGAGCTCCAGGTCCGCGTCCGGCGTGTCCTCCTCCTTCGTGTGGCTCACGCCGCCGAGGCTCTTGACGAAGAGCATCACGGTCGGCATGACGCGGGCCATCTCCGCGGCGTCGTGCAGCGGGCCCGACGGAAGCCGCTCGCTCGTCCCGGCGACCTCCTGGATCGCGCGCGTCGGCGAGGTCGATCAGGCCCGTCGTCGAACAGGATCGGCTCGATCTCCCAGATCTGCTCCCAGGCGACCGTGCAGCCCTCCTCGGCGGCGATCCGCTCCGACGCCTCCTTGGCCCGGCGCGAGCATGTCGGCGAGCACGTCGGCGTCGAGCGAGCGCTGGTCGAGCGAGACCTCGCAGGTCCCGTTGAACGCCGTCACGATCCCCGGCGTGACCTTCACGACGCCGGTCGTGGCGCGGACGTCGTCGCGCGCCGCGGCGTCGTCGCGCCACGCCAGCGCGCTGCGGGCGGCGGCGAGGAACGCGTCCTTGCGCAGGTGCATCGGGCTCGCGCCGGCGTGGGCGTGGGCGCCGGTGAAGACGACCTTGTGGCGCTGGACGCCGAACGTGCCCAGCACCGCGCCGAGCGGCTTGTCGAGCTGCTCGAGCACCGGGCCCTGCTCGATGTGCAGCTCGAGGTAGGCGAGCGCGCCCTCGAGCGCGGCGCCCGCGTCGCGCATCGTGTCGAGGTCGACGTCGTGGGCGGCGAGCGCGTCCGGCAGCGCGGTGCCGTCGCGGTCGGTGAGCCCGCGCACCGCCTCGGGGTCGAGCGTGCCCGCGGCGGCGCTCGAGCCGAGCAGGCTGCGGCCGAAGCGCGCGCCCTCCTCGTCGGCCCAGTCGACGAGCTTGAGCGTGAACGGCCGCTCCTCGGGCGCGAGCGCGCGCAGCACCTCGAGGCCGGCGACGACGTTGAGCGCGCCGTCGAGCCAGCCGCCGTTCGGGACCGAGTCGAGGTGGCCGCCGACGATCACGAAGCGCTCGTCGGCGCCGGGCGCGGTCGCCCACGTGTTGCCCGCCGCGTCGCGCTCGACGGTCACGCCGTCGATCTCCGCGAGCTGTCCCGCGAGCCAGTCGCGGGCGGTGATCCAGGTGTCGGTCCAGGCGACGCGCTGGGCGCCGTCCTCGTCCTCGGTCAGCCGCCGGATCTCCTTCAGGCCCGCGACGGCGCGGGCCGCGTCCACGTCCGCCATCAGCGGATCGCGGGCCCCGGGGCGGGCTGGGCGAAGGTGCGGTGCACGAACTTCCCGGTGCCGGGCTGGCGAGTGCACCTCGCCGTCGCCGTAGGCGAGCGCGCCGCGCAGGTAGACCCGCGCCGGCGCCCCGTGGAACGTCATGCCCTCGTAGGGCGTGTAGTCGACGTTGCCGTGGCGGTTGGCCTGCGTCGCGGTGATCGTCAGGTCCGGGTCCCAGATCACGAGGTCGGCGTCGGCGCCGGCGGCGATGACGCCCTTCTTCCCCGCCATCCCGTGCACCTTCGCCTGGTTCGTGGACAGGACGGCGACCATCAGGTTCTCCGACACGCGGCCCTCGCGGACGCCGTGCGTCCACAGCACCGCCGCGCGCTCCTCGAGCCCGGGCGCCCCGTTCGGGATCAGCGTGAAGTCGTCCTTGCCCAGCTCCTTCTGGCCGCGGAAGTTGAACGAGCAGTGGTCCGAGCCGAAGATGTGCAGGTCCTGGCGCTGGAGGCCGTTCCACAGCGCCGGCTGGTTCGACGCGTCGCGCAGCGGCGGCGAGAGCACGTACTTCGCGCCCTCGAAGTCCGGCAGCGCGAGGTGCTCGTCGGAGAACACGAGGTACTGCGGGCAGGTCTCGGCGTAGACGGCCTGGCCGCGGGCGTGCGCGCGCTTGATCTCCTCGAGCGAGGCGGCGCAGGAGACGTGGACGACGAGCAGCGGGCAGCCGGCGACCTCGGCGAGCCGGATCGCGCGGTTGGTCGCCTCGGCCTCGACGGCCTCCGGCCGCGTCAGCCCGTGCCACTTCGGCGACGTGTCGCCGCGCGCGAGCGCCTGCTCCTGCAGCTTCGCGATCGCGTCGCCGTTCTCGGCGTGGACCAGCACGAGCAGCCCGCACTCGCGCGCGATCTGCATCGCCTCGAACAGGTCGTCGTCCTCGGTGTAGAGCGGCGTCCCCTTGTAGGCCATGAAGATCTTCACGGTCGCGACGCCGAGCGCCGGCAGCGACGGCAGCTCGCGCTTGACGTCCTCGGTCAGGTTCGTGATCGCGACGTGCAGGCCGTAGTCCATCCGGGCCGACTCCGCCTTGCCCTGCCACTCCTCGACCGCGCCGGTCAGCGTGCCGTCGACGTTCTGGAGCGAGAAGTCGACGATCGTCGTCGTCCCGCCCGCGAGCGCGGCGGCGCTGCCGGTGTTCCAGTCGTCGGCGGTCATCGTGCCGCCGAACGGCATGTCGAGGTGGGTGTGGCCGTCGATGAAGCCCGGCATCACCCGGGCGCCGGAGACGTCGATCACCTCGGCGCCGTCGCGCGGCAGGTCGAGCCCGACCGCCTCGATCGTCTCGCCCGTCACCGCGACGTCGGCGCGGAACGAGCCCTCGGCGGTCACCACCGTGCCGCCGGCGAACAGCTTGTCGGCCATGCTCAGGTCACCGCCTTGCTCGAATGCTCCGCGAACACGGCGCCCAGCACGTCGACGATGTGGTCGAGGTCCGCGTCGGTGAGCGACAGCGGCGGCGCGAGCGCGATCACGTTGTCGAGCCCGGCCGCCGTGTCGACGTTGCGCCCGACGAGCAGCCCGCGCTGCTGGGCGGCCTTGACGATCCCGCCGGTCACGGCGCCCGCCGCCGGCGCGCGGGTCGCCTGGTCGGCGACCAGCTCGATCCCGATCAGCAGCCCGCGGCCGCGCAGGTCGCCGACCAGCGGGTGGTCGCCGAGCGTCGCCCGGAGGCGGGCGAGGAGGTCGGCGCCGGCGCTCGCCGAGCGCTCGAGCAGCCCCTCCTCCTCCATGATCGCGAGCGTCTCCAGCGCGACCGCGCAGCCGCCGGGATGCCCGCCGAACGTGTTGATGTGGCGCAGCCGGCCCTCGTCGGCCGGATCGGCCGGGAACGCGGCGAAGATCTCGTCGCTGACGACCGTGGCGGCGAGCGGGAAGTACGCGCCGGTGATGCCCTTGGCCATCGTCACGAGGTCCGGCCGCACCCCGGCGCGCTCGTGGCCGAACCACGTGCCGGTGCGCCCGAAGCCGCAGATCACCTCGTCGCAGATCAGCAGCACGCCGTGGCGCTCGCACGCGGCCTTCACCGCGGGCAGGTAGGAGTCGGGCGGGATCAGGATCCCGCCGCCGGTGATGATCGGCTCCATGATCACCGCCGCGACGGTCTCGGGCAGCTCGAACTGGATCGTGCGCTCGAGGTCGGCCGCACAGCGCTCGCCGTAGGCCTCGAGGTCCTCCTCGGCGATCCCGTCGCGGTACGGGTCCGGCGGCGGCACGTGGAGGAAGCCGGGGGCGAGCGGCTCGTAGCCGGTGCGCCGCATCGCCTGGCCGGTCGCGGAGAGCGCGCCCAGCGTCGAGCCGTGGTAGGCCCGGTAGCGGGCGATGATCTTGAAGCGGCCCGGCTCGCCGCGCAGCCCGTGGTACTGGCGCACGAGCTTGAACGCGAGCTCGTTCGCCTCCGAGCCGGAGTTCGCGTAGAACGTCGCGCGGTCGCCGCCGAGCAGCCCGCTCAGGCGCTCCCCGAGCTCGATCGCGGGCAGGTGCCCGCGCGTCAGCGGGTGGAACGCCAGCCGCTCGAGCTGCTTCGCCGCGGCCTCGGCGAGGCGCGCGCGGCCGTAGCCGACGTTGACGCACCACTGGCCGCTGAGGCCGTCGAGGTAGCGGTTGCCCTCGACATCGGTCACCCACGCGCCGTCGCCCTCGGCGACGATCATCGGGCCCTTCGCGCCCTTCGCGGGGCGCCCGCTCATCTGGTGCCAGACCGTCCGGTCCCGCACGCTCCAATCGGTGCTCTTGGTCACCCACGCACCCTTTCGCGCCTCCGCGCGGCTGTCAACGGCACGTGTCAGACGTCGGCGGGACGGCCTAGTCGATCGGGAACGGCGTCGGCGGGTCCTGCTCGGCCGCCTGCGCCGGGTCGGCGGTGAACGCGGAGAAGCGCGCCTCGACGTCCTCCTCGGCGTGGATCACGTGCATGACGGCGTTGATCAGCGCGAGGTGCGTGAACGCCTGCGGGAAGTTGCCGAGGTGGCGGCCCGAGCGCGGGTCGATCTCCTCCGCGTACAGCCCGAGCGGGCTCGAGTAGCCGAGCAGCTTCTCGCACAGGTCGCGGCCGGCCTCGATCTCGCCGATCTCGCACAGCGCGGAGACGAGCCAGAACGAGCAGATCGTGAACGCGCCCTCCTCGCCCTTCAAGCCGTCGTCGGTCTCCTCGACGCGGTAGCGCAGGACGAGCCCGTCCTCGGTCAGCTCGTCGGCGATCGCCAGCACCGTCGCGCGGACCCGCTGGTCGTCCGCGGGGAGGAAGCGGACGAGCGGCATCAGCAGGACCGACGCGTCGAGCGCCTCGGTGTCGTAGTGCTGGGTGAACACGCCGCGCTCGTCGAGCGCGTGCTCGCAGATGTCGGCGTGGATCTCGTCCGCCACCGCGCGCCACGCGGTCGCGCGGTCCCAGTCCTCCCGCAGCTCGGCGAGCCGCGACCCGCGGTCGAGCGCGACCCAGCACATCAGCTTGGACGACGTGAAGTGCTTCGGCGTCGCCGCGCACCTCCCAGATCCCGCGATCGGGGTTGCGCCAGTTCGCGATCGCCGTCTCGACCTGGTGGACGAGCATCGGCCACACGCTCTCCGGCAGCGAGTCGCGCGACTTCGTGTGCAGGTAGACCGAGTCGAGCACCGCGCCCCAGACGTCGTGCTGGGCCTGCGAGTGGGCGTCGTTGCCGACGCGCACCGGCCGCGCGCCCTCGTAGCCGGTCAGGTGGTCGAGCGTCTGCTCGGGCAGTCCGGCGCGGCCGTCGATGCCGTACATGATCTGCAGCCCGCCGTCCGCCGCCTTCGCCATGTCGGCGACGAAGTAGAAGAAGTCGTTCGCCTCCCAGTCGAAGCCGAGCGTGTAGAGGCCCCAGAGCGCGAACGTCGAGTCGCGGATCCAGCTGTAGCGGTAGTCCCAGTTGCGCTCGCCGCCCGGCGTCTCGGGCAGCGACGTGGTGGAGGCCGCGCTGATCGCGCCCGTCGGCGCGTAGGTGAGCCCCTTGAGCGTCAGCGCGGAGCGCTGGAGGTCGGCGCGCCACGGGTGGTCGGGGAACTCGCCGCGGTCGAGCCAGTGCTGCCAGTGGTGCGCGGTCCAGACGAGCCGCTCGTAGGCCTCGTCGTAGGTGCGCGGCGCCGGGTGCTCGCTCCACGACAGCGCGCAGAAGCACGTCTCGCCCTCCTTGATCAGGTGCCGCGCGGTGAGCCGCGGCCCCTCGATCCCGAGGTTCAGGTCGGTGGTCATGCGCAGCTCGATGTCCGAGTCGGACGCGTGCGCCACCGCGACGTGGTAGCCGTCCTCGCCGTACTCCCAGTTGGCGCGCTCGACGCCGTAGTCGAACGCCGGCTCGCAGGCGAGCCCGAGCTGGACCTCGCCGTTCACGCACCGCACGGTGCGCAGGAGGACGTGGTCGGCGTCGTAGTCGGTCGGCGTGCGGCGGTGCGTGTGCGACCGGTCGTTGGCGTGGTGCCACGGCCCGATCAGCAGCACGTCGCGCACGACCATCCAACCGCCGCGCGTGCCCCAGCTCGTCTCGAGCACCATCGTGCCCGGGCAGGTAGCGCCGGCCGGCGGGGACGCTCACGCCGGTCGGCCCGAGCCGGAAGTAGCCGGCGTCGCGGTCGAGGATCGCGCCGAACACGCTCGGCGAGTCCATCCGCGGCAGGCACAGCCACTCGACCGACCCGTCGGGGGCGATCAGCCCGGTCGTCTCGCAGTCCGACAGGAAGCCGTAGTCGGCGATCGGGGGGAACGGCGTGCGGGTGAGCCCGCTGGTGGTCGGCCGGTGCCGCATCTGGCGGCCGAAGGTAGCACCGCGCTACTGCGTCGCCACCACCGGGTCGGCAAGTGTTCGAAGCGCTCGCGACCGCCGCGTCGACGAGCGGCAGCGCGCGCACGTCGGCGGCGACCGCCGCGGCGCCGGCGCGGTAGGCGGGATCGGCGAGCAGCGCCGCGACCGCCGGCGCCAGCCCGGCGACGTCGTCGAGCGCGACGCCGGCGCCGAGCTCGGCCACGCGGCGGGCGTTGTCGGGCTGGTCCGCGAACAGCGGCAGGACGGCGAGCGGGACGCCCGCCGCGAGCCCGGCCCGGACCGTGCCGAACCCGCCGTGACAGGCCATCGCCGCGGCGTGCGGCATCACCGCCGCCTGCGGGACCCAGCGCTCCGCGTGGACGCTGCGCGGCAGCGGGCCGAGGGCGGCGGGATCGTGTTCCCGGCCGGTGGTGACCAGCACGCGGACCGGCAGCGCGGCGAGCGCGTCGACCGCCGCGCGGTAGAGCCCGGGGAAGAAGCCCATCTGCGGCGCGACCGTGCCGAGCGTGAGGTACACGAGCGGCGCGTCGTCGCCGTCCCACCAGTCGGGCAGCGGCTCGACCGGGACCGGCCGCTCGCGGAAGCGGCGCGCGTGCGGGGCGCCCGGCGCGTCGAGCAGCGGCGGCGCGAGCGTGAGGTAGGCGGGCTGCGTCTCCGGCTCGGCGGGCAGCCCCAGCCGCGCGCGCAGCGGCGCGAGCGCCGCGATCGCGACGGGCATGAACTTCCGCTCGACCGCGCCGAGCCCGATGCCGACGACGGCGACGGGCACCCCGGCCCGCTCGGCGGCGAGCGGCCCGGCGAACTCGGCGCTCTCGGACAGCACGAGGTCGGGCTGCCAGTCCGCGACGATCGCGCACAGGTCGTCGAGCGCCGCGGCGCCGTCGAGGCCGACGAACGCCTCGGTGACGCACGAGCCGGTTCGCCGCGTCGTGGTCGAGGTCGCGCGCACGGGCGAAGATCGGCGCGCGCGCCTCGGGCGGCGGCTCGTCGTAGGTCCGGACGGCGAAGCCCTGCGCGCGGACGCGGTCCGCCCGTCGAGCGCGCTCGTGGCCACGAGGACGTCGTCGCCGGCGTCGCGCAGGGCCTGGGCGAAGGGGATCAGCGGCCCGAAGTGGCCGGCACTCCCGCGGGTGGTGATCGAGGACGCGCACTCCGGGGACGACGCCCGCCTGCGCGTCAGGTATTCCCGCGCCGGATCGCATCCGGCCAGGCGCGCTCGATCCCGGCGCCGTCCAGCTCGGCCTGGAAGCGGGCGAGCAGCGCCGGCCGCTCGGCGACCGCGCGCGGCGGGACGCCGGCGCCCGGCGCAGAACGCGGCGAGGTGGCCGGCCGCCTCGCCGGCGTTCCACTCGACCGGGTGCAGGCGGAACGCGCCGTTGGTGATGTGCGTGGTGCCGAGGCACTTGCCGGCGGCGATCAGGTTCTCGAGCCGCTGCGGGATCAGCGCGGAGAGCGGCAGCTGGAACGGGCAGCAGGCGATGTCGAGGTAGGGGTCCCCGCCGGTCGACGGGTGCAGGTCGATCCGGTAGTGGCCGATCCCCACGGCGTCGGGGACCTCCGCGGCGCCGTGCGCGCCGCGCACGTCGAGCGCGATGTCCTGCTCGACCACCGTGCGCAGCGCCGCGATCCGCCGCGCCTCGCGCACGTACGGCGCCTTCGCGAGGCCGTCGGGCGTGTCGCCGACGACGTCGCCGCGCAGCCGCAGCCCGGGGTGCTCCCGTTGCATCCAGCGCAGGAAGTGGAGGCTGAGCGCGCGGGCGCCCGCGTCGGAGCCGTCGAGCACCGGAGCGTCCGTGTAGTCGATCTGCGGCCAGTTCACGAGCGTGATGTCGCTCGGGTACGCGCCCGGCTCGAACAGGCCGCGCGCCGCGATCCGGCGGAACCGCCACAGGTCCTTGTCGAGGTCGGGGTCGTCGAAGTCGGGGCCGATCGCGTACGGGTCCTCGTCCGGGTTCGGGACCAGCCGGCGCGGCACGGGCCGGTTCGTCCGCGGGTCGGGCGCGGTCCACGAGAACGCCGGCGGGTCGCCCGGCGGCGGCGCGATCGTGTGGTCCTCGCCCACGCAGGTGGTCGAGCGCGAAGCAGACGCTGACCGGCTGCAGGTTGTCCGGGCGCGCGACCGGCCCGGCGTGCGGCTCGCCGGTCAGCGTCGCGCGACTCCGAGCCGGTCACGTGCTCCGCCCCGCACGCGGGCAGCAGCGCGCCGGTCTCGGTCGCGTCGAGGAAGTGGTCCGCCGCGACCACGACCTCGCCGCCGGGCCCCGCGAGCGTCACCGCGTCGACGCGGTCGCCGGTGACGCCGGCGGCCACCGGGCGGTGGCGCAGCAGCACGGTCAGCCGCCCGTCCGCCAGCGCGGGCGCGAGCAGCGCGTGCAGCACGGCCAGCGCGATCCGCGGCTCGTGCGCGAGCCGCGAGACGGTGCAGGCGCCCGGGTTGAGCTCCGGCAGCAGCCGCGCCCGCTCGGTCAGCGGCATGTGCGCCCGGTAGTGCGCGCGGATCCCGTCCCGCAGCCGCCGGTAGCTGCGGGTGCAACCGCAGCGCTCGATCCAGCGGTGCTCGTCGGGCGGGACCGCCTGGCTCGTGAGCTGCCCGCCGAGCCAGTCGGTCGGCTCCGACAGCACGACGGAGCGCCCGCGGGCGGTCGCGGCGAGCGCCGCCGCCACGCCGCCGAGGCCGCCGCCCGCCACCAGGATGTCGCACCGCCGCTCCGCCATCGCCCTCTATCGTGCCCGGCCGCGTGCCCAAGGTGTCCGTGATCGTGCCGGTCTTCAACCCCGGCGAGCGCATCGACCCGCTGCTCGACTCGCTGCTCGGCCAGTCGCTGCCCGCGGGCGAGCACGAGCTGATCTTCGTCGACGACGGCTCGACGGACGGCACCGGCGAGCGGCTCGCGGCGCTCGCCGCCGAGCACGACAACGTCCGCACGATCCGGATCGAGAACTCGGGCTGGCCCGGCCGCCCGCGCAACGTCGGGCTCGACGCGGCGCAGGGCGAGTTCGTCTACTTCGTCGACCACGACGACTACCTCGGCACCGAGGCGCTCGAGCGCCTCTACGCCACCGCGATCGCCGACGAGGCGGACATCGTGATCGGCAAGGTCGTCGGCCACCACAAGGCCGTCCCGCGCAGCCTGTTCCGCGAGAACGTCCACGAGCTCGGGCTCCGCGCCGCGCCGTTCAACCTGCTCACGCCGCACAAGCTGTTCCGGCGCGCGCTGCTCGACGAGCACGGGATCCGCTTCCCGGAGGGCAAGCGCCGGCTCGAGGACCACATGTTCGTCGTCCCGGCGTACTTCGCGGCGCGGAACATGGCGATCCTCGCCGACTACGCCTGTTACCACTGGGTCCGCTGGGACTCGGACGAGAACGCCTCGTACGCCGCGCCGGACCCGGCGGAGTACTTCGACGACGTCCGCGGCGTGCTCGACGTGGTCGACGCCCACACCGAGCCGGGCGAGTTCCGCGACAGCCTCTACGGCCGCTGGTACCGCGGGAAGCTGCTCGGCCGGCTCGGACGCAACGCGTTCCTCGGCCGCGACGAGGAGCACCGCCGCGGCGTGCTCGCCGCCGTCCGCGAGCTGATCGAGGAGCGCTTCCCGGAGCGGCTCGACGCGGCGCTGGCGCCCGCGCTGCGGCTGCGCGCGGCGCTCGCGCGCCGCGACGACTACGACGGCCTGGTCGCGCTGGCGGAGTACGGGCGCGACCTGCGCTCGATCGCGCGCGTGCGGCGCGTGCGCGGGGACGGGACCTGGATGACGCTCCAGATCGAGTGCTGGCTGCGCGAGCGCGGCGGCGAGCCGCTGCGCGTGCGCCGCCGCGGCGGCCGGCTCCTGCTCGTGCTGCCCGACGAGGTCGCCGGCCATCTCGCGGACGCCGAGCTCGACGTCACCGACGCGCTCGAGGACGCCCGCGCGCAGCTGCTGCTGAAGCCGGAGGGCGAGGAGACCGACTGGATCGTCCCGGTCGAGGCGACGGTCAACGTGCCCGAGGCGGCCGAGGAGGAGCCCGTCCGCGTCACCGCGACGGTGCGAGGGGCGGATCGCCCCGACGATCGCGGCCGGCGGGACCGCGCCGCTCGTCCCGGGCGACTACGACCTGCGCGCGGTCGTCTGGCTCGCCGGCTTCAGCGCGCACTCGTTCGTGCAGCACCGGCGCGAGCCGTGCAAGCTCACGGTCACGCCGGAGGGGCGGATCTTCGTCGCCGGCGAGGTGCCGGCGCCCCCGCCGGAGCGGACGCCGCGCGAGAAGCTCCGCTTCGGGCTCGGCCGGCTGCGCCTGCGTGCGCGCGGCCCGCGCGCGGCCGCCTAGAGCTCCGCCGCGAACGCGCGCAGCTCGCCCGCGAACAGCTCGGGCTCCTCCCACGCGCCGAAGTGCCCGCCGCGCGGCAGCTCGGTCCAGCGCCGGACGTCGAAGATGCGGTCCGCGAACGCACGCGGCGCGGGGATCAGGTCGCGCGGGAACAGCGTCACCGCGGTCGGGATCGCGGGCCGCTCGTTGCCGGGCGTCTCGCGCTCGAAGTACGGGCCGAACGACGTGCCGATCGTGTTCGTCACCCAGTAGAGCGTCACGTGGGTGAGCACGTCGTCGAGCGTGAAGCGGCGCTCGAGGTCGCCGTCGCAGTCGCTCCACGCGCGCAGCTTCTCCACGATCCAGGCGGCCAGGCCGAGCGGCGAGTCGGAGAGCCCGTAGGCGGCGGTCATCGGCTTGGTGGCCTGCATCGCCGCGTACGCGCCCTCGCGCTGCCCCCATGCGCGTCCGGCCGCGAGATAGGCGCGCTCCGCCTTGGTGAGGTCCGGCGCGTCCACCGCGAGCAGGTGCGAGTACGGCACGTCGGTGAGGTGCAGGCCGAGCAGCCGGTCCGCGTGCCGGTGGGCGAGCCAGTCGGCGACGCTGCCGCCGATGTCGCCGCCCGAGGCGATGAAGCGGTCGTGGCCGAGCGCGGTCATCAGCCCCGCGACGAGCTCGGCGAACCGCCGGGTGGAGTACCCGGTCGCGGCCGGCTTGTCCGAGAACCCGTAGCCGGGCAGCGACGGCACGACGACGTGGAAGTCGCGCAGCAGCGGGAGCACCCGGCGGTAGCGCAGGAACGAGTCGGGCCAGCCGTGGAGCAGCAGCAGCGGCACGGCTCCCGGGATCCGCCGCGCGCTGATGGATCGCGTGCAGCCCGAAGCCGTCGACCTCGATCGCGCACGTGGTCGAGCGCGTTGAGCTCGGCCTCGTGCGCGCGCCAGTCGTACTCCAGCCAGCGCGCCGCGAGCGCGCGCAGGTAGTCGATGTCGGTGCCGCGATCCCAGCCCGCGCCGGCGATCGCCGGGGGCCAGCGCGTGGCCGCGATCCGCGCGCGCAGGTCGTCCAGGACCGGCTGGCCGACGGCGATCCGGTAGTCGCTCACGCCGTGGCGAGGTCGACGAGCCGCGGGCGCGGCACGTCGACGCCGAGGTCCTTGCGGACCGCGCGGCGCACGGCGTGGATGCCGCGCCGCCGCGACGTCCCGTGCTCGCGGGCGCGCCGCAGCAGGTCCCAGACGGTGCTGTCGAGCACGCGCTGCGGGTCGACGGCGCCCGCGCGCGCGAGCACGGGCGCGGGGACGTCCTGCGGATCCGGCGTGACGGACTCGGCGACGATCGCGTCGTAGTGCTCGTGCAGCGTGCGGTCGAGCGGGTCGAGCCCGAGGACGACGCCGAGCCCGGTCGGCTCGGTGTCGACGCGCAGGCAGACGAGGTCCGGCCGGTGGCGCTCGAGCGCGGCGAGCGCCTTGTAGACGTCGCCCGTCCAGGCGCGCGTGCGACGGTCGCGGCGCGGCCTCCTCGACGCTGCGCGGGAGGATGTCGTCGAACACGATCACGCTCGTCCAGTCCGCGACCCGCTCGACGTTGGCGAAGTCGCGCACGACGAACTCGGCGAGGTGCATCCCGTCGATGAACGAGAACGCGACGCGCCGGCCGCCGAGCGGCTCGAGCGGCTGCTCGCGGTCGAAGTACTCGTCGCTCGTCTCGCGGAACAGCTCGACGTCGTCGCGCAGCTCGGTCTGCAGCTCGTAGAACGGGTCGATCCCGACCGCGCCGCCGTCCGCGAGCGCGAGGCTGTCGCCGTGGCGGATCCCGATCTCCAGGTAGGTCGGCGGGGCGAGCCGGCCGTGGAGCGACTTCAGGAAGTCGAGGTAGTGCACGCGCCGCGGAACGCTAGCGGGCGAGCTCGCGCACCGCGGCCGCGGTCGCCGCGTCGGCGGGGAAGAACGACTCGATCGACAGCTCGCTGACCGTGACGTCGACGGCCGTGCCGAACGTCGTGACCGTGCTGATGAACGCGAGCTCGGCGTCGCCGTGGCGGATCCGCAGCGGGACGGCGATCGCGCCCGCCTCGAGGTCGGGCGCGACCGCCGGGCCCGCCGCCCGGGTAGCCCGCCAGCTCCTCGTGGAGCGCGGCGAGCGCCGGGTCGCCGCCGGCCACCGCCTCGCGGCCGAGCCGGTCGAGCAGATGGGCGCGCCACTCCGGCAGGTTCGCGATCCGCGGGGCGACGCCCTCGGGGTGCAGGCTGAGCCGCAGGACGTTGACCGGCGGCTCGAGCAGGTGCGGCGCGGCGCCCGCGGTCAGCAGGTCCGGCGCTCGCGTTGGCGGCGACCAGGCCCCAGTGGCGGTCGACGACCAGCGCCGGGTTGGGCGCGTGGCCCGCCAGCACGCGGTCGAGGGCGTCGCGCACCGGGCCGAGCTCGGGCGCGTCGAGCTCGCGCTGCGCGTAGGCGGGCGCGTGACCGGCCGCGAGCAGCAGCGCGTTGCGCTCGCGCAGCGGGATCTCGAGCTGCTCGGAGAGGTGCAGGAGCATCTCCGCGCTCGGCCGCGCACGGCCGGTCTCGATGAAGCTCAGGTGGCGCGCCGAGACGTTCGCCTCGAGCGCGAGGTCGAGCTGGCTCAGGTGTCGCCGCCGCCGCCACTCGCGCAGCAGCGGGCCGGCGCCGGGACGCGTGACGGTCCGGCTCATCCCCCTATTCGCAGAACGCGATCGTGGGGATCCCGATCACCGTCGTCTTCTTCGTCATCGTGCTGACGCCGAAGTGGAAGCGTCCGCCCTTGCTGCGCGGCACCTTGACGAGCGTCACGCCGAGCGTGTCGTCGCTGCGGTGGTCCACCTTGGCGCCCGGGAACGCGGCGCGGATCTGGCGGATCGTCGACCCGATCCCGACGCCGCGGGCGCGCGCGCCGCCCGACAGCGTGATGCTGCGCACGCGCCGCGGGGTCGTGCGCGTGAGGTCGACGAACCCCTTCGCCGTCCCGTTCAGCTTCGCCGAGCGCTGCCCCGGGCCGGCGAGCTCGCAGCCCGGCTTGAGCGGTCCGAGGAGCCCGGCGTCGCGCAGCGCGCGGAACCGGTCGCCGATCTGGACGTCGCCGACCCCCTTGACCGGTGAACCGCACGGCGCTGCCCGTCGTGGCGGGCGCGGCGGCGGCCAGACCGAGCGTGAGCAGGACGGTCGCGACGAGGAGGGTGCGCATGCGGCGCACCCTACTCCCGGTTCGCCGCTCAGCAGCCGTCGGGGCCGCAGGCCTCGCCGCCCGCGACGACCTCGACCTGCGGGCGCGCCTCCCAGGCCTGCTGGAGGAAGCCGGCGAGGATCTCCGGGGACTGCGCGCCGGAGACGCCGAACTTCCGGTCGGCGACGAAGAACGGGACGGCGGAGATGCCCAGCGCCGCGGCGGTCCGCTCGTCGTCGCGGACCGCGTCGGCGAAGCGGTCGCCCGCCAGCAGGTCGCGGATCTCGTCCGCGGGGAGCCCGGCCTCGACGCCGAGCCGCTCGAGCGCCGCGTGGTCGCTCATCAGGTCGCCCTCGCCCTGGTACGCGCGCATGAGCCGCTCCTTGACCGCGTCCTGGAGCCCGTGCGCGGCGCCGAGGTGCACGAGCCGGTGGGCGTCGAAGGTGTTGCCGGAGCGCGCGTCGCCGAGCCGGAACTCGAGCCCCTCGGCGGCGGCGAGCCCGGTGATCTGCGCCTGCGAGGCGCGCATCTGCTCGACGCTCGCGCCGTACTTCGCCGCCAGGTGCTCGGCGAGGTCGCCCGCGCGCTCGGCGGGCGCGCCGGGGTCGAGCTCGAACGAGCGCCAGGTGACCTCGACCTGATCGCGCTGCGAGAAGCCCGCGAGCGCCGCCTCGAAGCGGCGCTTGCCGATGTAGCACCAGGGACAGGCGATGTCGGACCAGATCTCGATCTGCACGGCGGTTCCTCTCGCGGCGTGGGGTGTGCCTTACGAAAGGTTAGCGCTCACAGGCGGTGCCGCTCGTCCAGCAGCCCGAGGTCGCGCTCGATCGCCGCTCGCGCGATAGAGCCGCAGCCGCGCCGGCCCGGTCACGTCGCCCGGCGACCAGGTGTGGCCGCCCTGCGCGACGGAGCTGTGCGGAGAAGACGGCGATCGCCCGCACCGCCTCGTCGCCGTCGACCTGCTCGGCGACGGCGCGGACGTAGACGCCCTGCCCTTCGCCGAGCTCGGCGTGCGAGTCGAAGATCACGAGGCTGACGTCGGGCCGCGCGGCGATGTTGAACGAATGGCGCGTGCCCGGGTCGGAGACCCAGATGAACGTCCGCGCGTCCTCGTGCGCGTACCAGACCGGGGAGACCCACGGGCGTCCGTCGGCGTCCGCGGTGCCCAGCGTCATGTAGCGGCCCGCGTCGACGATCGCGCGGGCGGCGGCTTCGAGCTCGATGGCGTCCATGGGGGATGAGACGCCGCGCGGCGTCAGGAACTCATCGGTCGGTCGAGCACCACGTGCAGTGTGCCGCCCGGCGCCAGCCAGCGCTCCGCCAGCGCGCGGGCGCGCGCAGGCTCGCGCTGGAACAGCCCGACGCGGACCGCGAAGATGACGTCGAAGCGGCGTTCGCCGAGGTCGAGCGTCTCCAGCTCGCCGGTCACGAACTCGGCCGGATCCCCGCGAACGCGGCGTTGCGGCGCGCCGCCGCCGCGACCATCTTCGGCGAGCGGTCGACCGCGACGAGCCGGCCGTGCCGGCCCGATCGCCTCGCACACGTACGTCGCGGCGACGCCGTGGCCGCAGCCGATCTCGAGCACGCGGTCGCCGGGCCCGAGGCCGAGGCCGTCGACGATCCGCCGCAGCCGCTCGCTCACGCCCGCTCGATCCGCCGCAGCGCCCGCCGCGGGCGTCCACACGTCGATGACGAGCTTGTCGCGCGCCGCGTTGAGCCCGACCGTCGAGACCTCGCGCAGGTCGAGCCGGAACAGATGCGACGGCCCGGACGGGCCCTTGCCGCCGTTGATCGCCCGGATCCGGTCCGGGTCGGTGATCTCCTCCGCCACGCCGGCGAGCTTGGCGTCGCCCGCCCAGCCGGGCGGGTCGTCGGAGCCGCTGTGGAGGGCGAAGCGCGGGTCGCGCCGCAGGTCGAGCGCCTTGCGCGCCTGCCACATCGACCCGATCCAGAGGTCGCCCTCGACCAGCTCGGTCTCGGTGCCGGAGATGCGCGGGGAGCCGTCGCCGCGGACGGTGGCGAGCGTCTTGTGGACGTGGGCGTCGAGGCGCGCGCGGACGGTCTCCGCGAGCGCCGGCGCCTCGGTCGCGAACGTGTTCCAGGTGGCCATGGCGCCACCGTGCCGCGCGCGGCGGCGCACGTCCAGCGGGACGTCGAAAGCGATCAAGATGTCGGGGTGGCCGACCGCCTGCGCGAGCTGATCGACCTGGTGCTGGGCTCGCTCGACGAGCCGGGCGCCGACGGCGCCGCGCTCGCCCGCCGGGCGCACTTCTCGCGCGACCACCTCGACCGGCTGCTGGCCGCTGCGACGGGGGAGTCGCCGGTCGCGCTGCGCCGCCGGCTGCTGCTCGAGCGGGCGGCGTGGCAGCTGCGCAGCGGGGGCGTGGCCGCCGCCGACGCGGCCGCGGCCGCCGGGTACGCGTCTGCCGCCGCGTTCTCGCGCGCGTTCGCGCGCGCCTACGGGATGCCGCCGGGCGCGTTCGCCGCCTCGGGCCGGCCCGTCGAGCTCGACGCGCCCAACGGCGTCCACTTCCACCCGCCGGGCGGGCTGCTGATCCCCGGCGGCACCGAGCGGCCCGCCGGCCGCGACCTCACCGAGCGGCTCGTCGGGCATCACCTCGACCGCACGCGGGAGCTGCTCGAGCTCGCCGCCACGCTCCCGGCCGCCGACCTCGCGCGCCCGCTGCGGCCCGGCTTCGTCGCGGTCTGGTTCGAGGGCGAGGAGGCGAGCGCCGGCGGAGATGGCCGAGCGGCTCGTGTTCACGCTCGAGGTCTGGGTCGCGGCGATCACCGGCACCGCGGCGCCCGCGCCGGGCTCCGGCCCGCTGCTGCCGCGCTTCGACCGCGCCGCCGTCGGCTTCGAGCGCGTCGCGCGGCGGATCCGCGACCGCGGCGCCTGGGACGACGCGTTCGTCGACGCCCTCTGCGAGCCGCCGCAGTCGTTCACCTACGGAGGCGTCCTCGCGCACGTCCTCAGCTACGGCGCGGTCCGGCGCGAGGCGCTCGCCTCCGTCCTCACCGACCTGGGGGCGTCGGTGCCGACGTCGGGGGATCCGATCGAGTGGGAGGCGGCCGGCGGACGAGCAGCGTCACGGCCGCGAGCCCGATGAGCGCGATCGCGCTGACGGCGAGGAACGTCAGCTCGTACCCGTGCTCGAAGGCCGCCTCCGCCGGGTACGCTCGCCGCGTGTCCGCCGAGCTCGAGCTCCTCGACTGGAAGCGGCGCGTCTTCGCGCTCTACGCCGCGCTGCGGGCGGAGCCCGGCCGCGCGGGCGTGGACGCGTTCCGCGCGGGGCGCGACGCAGCTCTTCCGGGAGCACCCGCAGTCGCCGCTCCCGCCGGAGCAGCGCGCCGGCTACGCCGGCGTGCCGTGGTTCCCGTACGACCCGGCCGCGCGCGTCACCGCCGCCGTCGCGCCCGCGGAGCCGCAGCGCTTCGAGCTCGACGCGAGCGCGGGCGAGCCGATGGCGTTCGTCCGCTTCGGCGCCGCGTCGTTCGCGCTCGGCGGCCGGGAGCTGCGGCTCGACCTCTACTGGCTCGACGCGTACGGCGGCGGCCTGTTCGTCCCGTTCGGCGATGCGACGAGCGGGAGCGAGACCTACGGCGCGGGCCGCTACCTGCTCGACACGGTCAAGGGCGCGGACCTGGGCGCCGGCGACGGGCGGCTCGTGCTCGACTTCAACGTCGCCTACAACCCGTCCTGCGCCTACGACCCGCGCTGGGCGTGCCCGCTGGCGCCGCCGGCCAACCGGCTGCCGGTCGCGGTGCGCGCCGGCGAGCGCGCCCCCTAGGCGGGCAGGGCCGCGGGGTCCGGCTCCGGCTCGTCGCTCGGCACCTTCGCCTCGGCGCGGCCGCCCGGCAGCGCGACCAGCGCGATCACGAACGTCACCGCCAGGACCGCGGCCATCACGTAGAACACGGTCTGGACCGACTCCGCGAACCCGGCCTGGACCGCGTCGATCGAGCGCCTTCGAGGCGCGTTCCGGCGCCCCGCCGCCGCCGGAGCCGAGGTTCGTCGCCACGTCGTGCGCCTGCTCGCGCGGCACGCCGGCGCGCACCAGCGCGTCGGAGACGTTGACGTCGTTGCGGCTGATGAGGATCGTCCCGAGCACCGCGAGCCCGAGGCTCGCACCGAAGTTGCGCGAGGTCTGCGTGATCCCGGTCACCTCGCTGTAGCTCGAGCTCGGCGCGCGGTTGAGCGCGTCGGTGCTCGACGGCCCGAGGATCAGCCCGATGCCGCCGCCCGCGAGCATCAGGTACGGGATCTGCGCGCTCAGCGAGAGGTCGGTGAGCTTGCCGGCGAGCAGGAAGAAGCCGACGGCCCCGAGCGCGCAGCCGAGCACGACCGACGGGCGCGCTCCGCGCTTGTCGAGGATCCGGCCGCCGATCTGCGCGGTGATCACGAACCCGAGGAAGAAGTACAGGATGTAGTACCCCGCGTTGCTCGCGTTCTCGCCGAGCGCCGCCTGCGCGTAGACGCTCGCGAAGAAGAAGAACGGGACGAAGACGACCGACATCGTCGCGAGCACGATGTTCTCGACCGCGAAGCCCCGGTCGCTGAAGATGTGGAGGTCGAGCAGCGGGGTGTCGACGCGCAGCTCCCACAGCACGAAGATCGCCCCCAGCGCCAGGCCGGCGACGATGCACGCCCAGGTCCCGATCGAGCTCCAGCCCCAGGTGCTCGACTGCTGGAGCCCGAGCACGAGCAGGCCCATGCCGGCGGAGATCAGGATCGTGCCGCGGTAGTCGAGCGTCGACGGGCGCCGCGTGTCGTCCGGCTTCGAGCGCCAGATCAGGTACAGCGCGACGATCGCGACCGGGATGTTGATCCAGAAGATCGAGCGCCAGGTCCACTGGGTCAGGTACCCGCCGGCGAGCGGTCCGAGCGCGGTCAGCCCGCCGGTGACCCCGAAGAAGATCGCCATCGCCTTGCCGCGCTCGCGGACCGGGAACGCGCCGACGACGATGCCGACCGCGGCCGGGAACAGGAGCGCCGCGAACGCGCCCTGCACGACGCGGAAGAAGACGATCCACGCCTCGGCGATCCCGCTCGTGGGAGTGAGGCCGCAGCACGCCGAGGCGGCCGCGAACCCGATGACGCCGATGGTGACCATCCGCCGCCGCCCGAGCACGTCGCCGAGCCGGCCGCCGAAGGCGAACAGGGCCGCGAGCGCGAGCAGGTAGCCGTTGATGATCCATTGCGCGCCGGTCTGCGAGAGCGACAGGTCGCGTTCGAGATCGGGCACCGCGATGGCGACGATCGTCTGGTCGATGAAGGTCATCGCCACGGCGAACACCATGGCGGCGAGGACGAGATTCTTGTTCGAGGCAGCCGGCATCGGGCGACCCTAACCGGGGCGAGGCGCTTTCGGCAACCGTTTGCCTGCGGAGAATTATCAACCCTTAGGACGGCGCTCAGGTTCCGCTAGGGAGCCGGCGTCAGCATCGGGACCCATGCTCGAGCTCCCCGACATCGCGGCCGCCCTCCTCATGATCCTCACCGTCGCGGTCTTCGCGGCGATGATCTGGGCCGGCAGCCACTCTCACTAGCCGCCACCTCCGCCGCCCCCGGGAGGTGCGCGCGCCAGGTCTGGGGAGATCCCCGATGCGCGGAGCGCGCGGATGCGCGAGATTCGGCGCATGCCCTCCGCGCTCGACCTCGACGTCCTCCGCCAGACGCTCGGTCCCACGCTCGTCGCGCCCTACGCGCGGGCGTTCGGTCCCGTGCCCTGGCTCACCGCCGGCACCCTGACCTGGCCGGCCGCGGATGCGCGCGCAGTCGCCGAGGCGTGGGACGCGTGGGCCGACGCGCTGCCCGACCGCGCGCCGACCGCGCTGCGCGTGACCGGCGCGGTCGTCGCCGTCGACGTCGCGCTCCCCGGCGACCCCGCCGGGGCGCTCGTGACCGCCGCGCCGTTGCGAGCGCTGGGTCCGCACGCTGACAGCATCGGCAGCGCCGCGCCCGCCGTGCTGCTCGGACGCGCCGGCGGCACGCCCGCGCCGGTCGCCGGCGCGTGCGTCCCGCTCCCGCGGCGACCCACGCCGCGTGCGCTGCTCGACGTCGTCGCACACGCGCCGGAGGGCATCGGGCTCGGTGTCCGCCGCGACGCCGAAGGCCCGAGCGCTGATCGGCGTCGGCATCGCGGCCGAGGCGGCGCGCGTCCGCGCCGCCGTCGACCGCGCCGCGCTCCGCCTCGCACTGCCGGCCGCGCGCGTCGCCCGCTAGGCGATCGCCACCGCCACGAGCCGCGGCGACCCGAGCGTGAACGGGCCCTCGCCGTCGCTCAGCGCGACGTCGGCTGAACCCGGCCGCGCGCAGCATCCGCACGACCTCGCCGGACGTGTGGACGCGGTGCGCGATCCGGGCGCGCTCGACGCGCCCGTCCTCGTCGGAGAACGCGACGTCGCTCTCGACGCGGCTCTCGGTCGCGTCGTAGCGGTTGACGACGCGCATGCGCACGCCGCCGAACGCGTGCTCCGCGCGCTCGGCGACGCCGCCGGGCAGCCACGTCTCGGCGACGCTGAGCGACTCGAGCGCGAGCCGGCCGCCGGGCCGCAGCACGGCGCGCATCCCGGCGAGCGACCGCGCGCTGTCCTCCGGCGTCAGGTAGCCGAAGCTGTTGCCCCAGCTGACGACGGCGTCGAACGGGCCCGTCACCGGCAGCGCGCGCAGGTCGCCGGCGAGGAAGCGCGCGTCGACGCCCGCCGCCGCCGCGGCGGCGGTCGCGTGCTCGACCTCGGCGGGCGCGATGTCGACGCCGGTCACGCGATGGCCGGCGCGGGCGAGCGCGAGCGCGATCCGCCCGTCGCCGCACGGGACGTCGAGGACCGCCGCGCCCGGCGGCAGGTCGAGCGCGCGCAGCACGCGCGCGAGATCGGCGTCGAGCATCGCGGCGCCGGCGGCGCGCCAGAAGCGGGCCGCGAGGCCCTGGTGGAAGCCGACGAACCAGTCGTCGGGGACGGCAACGGTGTCCGGAGACAACGGGAACCTCCTGATCGCTGGGAGACCGCGCCGTGCGGCGCGGTCGGCGGAGACGGACGGGCGCGCAGAGCGGCGCGCGCGGCGTCTCAGCCGGCGGCGAGGAGGTGGATGTGCGGCGGGAGCGGCAGAGGCGTCGTCAGCGACGGTACCGGCGCGGAGCGCGCGGCGTCCAGCGCGCTAGCGTCCCGCCGATGGAGCTGCCGGACTACGAGGGGTGGCGCGCGACCTGCGACACGCTGCACGCCCACACGCAGGTGCTCGGGAAGCTGGCCGCGGTGCTCGCGCCGCCGGAGCCGCAGCTCCAGCATGCGGCGCTGCGGCTGACCGTCCGCGGCTGGGAGACGCTGCCGCTGCCCGCACCCGACGGGTCGGGCGCCTTCAGCCTCATCCTCGACCTGCACGCGCACGAGGCCGTCGTCGACCACGTCGACGGCCGTGGCGCGCGGATCCCGCTCACGCCCCACCGCTCCGTCGGCGCGGTGACGCGCGACGTGCTCGAGGCCGTCCGCGAGCTCGTCGGCGACGTCCCGTTCGACGCGCAGCCGCAGGAGGTTCCCTGGACGGTCGCGCTCGACGCCGACGAGGAGCACGCCACGCTACGACGCGGCGCAGGTCGGCGCGTACCACGCCGCGGCGTCGCGCGCGGCGCAGATCCTCGCCGCGTTCCGCGCGCCGTACCGCGGCCGCTCGACCCCGGTGAACGCCTGGTGGGGCTCGTTCGACCTCGCCGTGAGCCTGTTCTCGGGCGAGCCCGCCCAGCCGCCGTCGGACGACTTCATCATGCGCAACGCGATGGACGCGCAGGAGGTCGCCGTCGGCTGGTGGCCGGGCGACGCGCGCTACGGCAAGGCCGCGTTCTACGCCTACGCGCACCCGGCGCCCGACGGCCTACGGCGGCGCCGCGCTCGAGCCCGCCGCCGCGCGCTGGGACGGCGAGCTCGGCGAGTACCTGCTCGACTGGGACGACGTGACTGGCGAGCGCCGACCCGCACGCCACCGGCGTGGCCTTCGCGCGCTCGGCCTTCGCGCACGCCTGCGCGGTCTGCGACTGGGATCCGGCGCTGCCGGCGAGCGCCGCGGGCGAGCCTCCGCCGGTCGCCTAGTCGCGTCCCGCGGCGGCGGCGTCCATGATCGCGACGGTCCGCGCGCCCTCGCCCGCGCGCAGGCGGGCCAGCCCGTCCTCGATCCCCTCGAGGTCGGTGACGTGCGAGACGACGTCCGCGAGCGGCAGCTCGCCCGCCGCCACCAGGCCCGCGAGCGCGCCGATCTCCTCGGCCGGATGGGCGGAGCCGTAGTACGAGCCGCGCAGCCCCTTCTCGGACAGCAGCTCGAGTGCGGGCAGCGACACCTCGGCGCCCAGCCGCGCGATCCCGACCACGATCGCGGTCGCGCCCGGGCGCAGCACGTCCCAGGCCTGGCGGATCGTCGCCGGCTGCCCGACCGCCTCGAACGCGTGGTCGACCCCGCCCGGTACCAGCGCGAGCACGGCGGCCACCGCCTCGGGGCCTGCCGGCACCGCGTCGGTCGCCCCGCGCGCCGTCGCCAGCGCGAGCTTCGCCGGATCGGGGTCGACGGCGACGATCCGGCCCGCGCCGGCGAGCGCGGCTCCCGCGACGATCTGCAGCCCGACGCCGCCGCAGCCGATCACGCACACGGTCTCGCCCGGGGCGACGCGCGCCGCGTTGCGCACGGCGCCGACGCCGGTGACCACCGCGCAGCCGACGAGCGCCGCCTGCCACAGCGGCAGCGCGTCGGGCAGCGGGACCGCGCTCGCGGCCGGGACGACGCAGTGCTCGGCGAAGCAGGAGACGAAGTTGAAGTGCATGAGCGGCGCGCCGCCGGCGAGCCGGAGCCGCGACGTGCCGTCGAGCAGCGTGCCCGCCCACGCGGCCGGCAGCACGGTCTCGCAGAGGTTCGCCCGGCCCGCGGCGCAGGCGCGGCAGGTCCCGCAGCTCGGCACGAAGCAGAACGCGACGCGGTCGCCGGGGGCGAGCCCCTCGACCCCGGGTCCGAGCGCCTCCACCGTGCCCGCGCCCTCGTGGCCGAGGACGACCGGCCAGCGCCCCTCGCCGAGCCGCCCGTCGGCCAGGTGCAGATCGGTGTGGCAGACGCCGGCGGCGGCGACGCGCACCAGCACCTCGCCGGCGCGCGGCGGGTCGAGCACGACGTCGCGGACCTCGAGCGGGCGGCCCGCCTCGACGAGCACCGCCGCGCGCATCAGCCGATCCGCCAGCGCTCGAGCGCGTCCAGGTCCGGCTCGACGCCGAGCCCCGGCCCGGGCGGCGGGGCGATCGTCCCGTCGGCGGCGATCTCCAGCGGCGCCGGCAGCAGCCAGTCGCGCCGCGCGGGCGTCCACGCCGGCGGGTCGTGCGGGACCTCGATGAACGGGCACGCCGACACCGCGCACGCGAGGTGCAGGTTGGCCACGAGCCCGAGCCCGTTCGACCACGTGTGCGGCGAGAACATCCGCCCGCACAGGTCGGCGACCGCCGCGATCCGGCGGCAGCCGCCGAGCCCGCCCGCGAGCACGACGTCCGGCTGGATCACGTCGACGCCGCCGCGCAGCAGCAGGTCGCGCGCCTCGGCGGCCGTGCGCACCATCTCCCCGGCCGCGATCCGCAGCGAGGTGAGCCGGCGCAGCGCGGCGTAGCCGTCGACGTCGCCGGTCGGGAGCGGCTCCTCGAGCCAGAACACGCCGAGCGGCTCGAGCGCCCGCGCGCACTGCGCCGCGGTCGCGACGTCCCAGCGCGGCGACCGGTCGCCCGCCATCCGCCAGCCCTGGTTCGCGTCGACGAGCAGCTCGACGTCGCGTCCGACCGCGTCGCGGACCGCCTCGACGACCGCGACGTCGTCGCGCCAGTCCGCGTGGTGGAAGCGCAGCTTGACCGCCCGCACCCCGGCGTCGCGCAGCGCGACCACGCGCGCCGCGCGCTCCTCCGGCTCGACCAGCTCGCCGCTCGACGCGTAGGCGAGCAGCCGCTCCGAGCGCCCGCCGAGCAGCCGCCACAGCGGCTCGCCGAGCGCGCGGGCCGCGAGGTCCCAGACCGCGACCTCCGCGGTCCACGGCCGCCCGCCGTGCAGGTCGACGGTCTCGCACAGCTCGCGCACGACCTCGGTCCTGCGCGGGTCGAGCCCGGTCAGCAGGTCGCGCAGCGCGTCCGCGTCGGGCAGCCCGTCGCCGCCGCTCGCGTAGCCCGCGCGCCCCTCGTCGTCGCGCACGATCACGAGCGTCGCCTCGACCCGGTCGCGCGGCACCGGATCCCAGGCGGCGCGGAACGGCGGGTCGAGCGACCGCGCGTACCGCCGCACCTCGAGCTCGGCGATCCGCATCGCGGTCAGTCGCCGCCGTAGAACGCGTTCCCGACCTGCTCGCGGCGCGCGACGAGGTCGTCCATGGCCGGCGGGGGCGACCGCGTCGGCGAGCGCCGCGTGCATCGCCGCGCGGTTGGCCACGCGCACCGCCGTCTCGTCGTGCGCGGCCGGGTCGACCCAGAGCGCGACGAGCAGCACGAGCTCGTCGGCGGCGGACGCGCCGAGCGTCCCGTCCGCGTGCGCGTCGAGCACGCCCTGCGCGATCCCGAGCTGTGCCGCGCCCCAGGTGATCCGCCCGAGCCCGTCGTCGGCGATCGTCGACTTGTTGACCACGATCGTGGGCGGCCGGACGATCTCGCCGCCGCCCGTCGGGCAGACGAGGAACGGCGCGTGGCCCGGCCGCGGCGAGCCGAGCACGGTCGCGGCGGCCGCCGCGGTCGGCGAGCCGCGCCGCGCGACGACCAGGTTGATGTGGCTGCCGTTCGGGACCTCGCCCGCCCACGCCTCGCCGATCCGCCCGTCCAGGTCGCTCATGTCTCCAGCACCACCTTCAGCGCCGCGCCGCCGCGCAGCAGGTCGACGCCCTCCGCGACCGCCTCGAGCGGCAGCCGGGCCGTGATCAGCCGGTCGAGCGGCAGCCGCCCGCGGCGGTAGAGCGCGAGCACGGCGGGGAAGTCGCGCTCCGGCCGGGCGGACCCGTAGACCGAGCCGAGCACGCGCCGCTCCATCCGCGGGATCGACAGCGCGGGCAGCTGCAGCTCGGCGTCCGCGCGCGGGATCCCGACGAGCACCGCGGCGCCGCGCGCCCGCGTGGAGAGGAACGCGCAGCGCGCCGCCTCGGGCCGGCCCGTCGCCTCGATCGCGTAGTCGACGCCGCCGCCGCTGGCGGCGAGGATCGCCTCCGCGGTCGTCTCGGCGTCGCCCGCCCAGCGCACCGCGTGGGTGGCGCCGAGCGCGAGCGCGGCCTCGAGCTTGTCGTCGGACATGTCGACCGCGATCACGGGATCGGCGGCCACCGCGACCGCGCCGAGCACGGCGCTCATCCCCACCCCGCCGCAGCCGAGCACGGCGACGCGCTCGCCCGGCCGCACGCCCGCCGTGCGCCACACCGCGCCCGGTCCCGGTCGTGACCGCGCAGCCGACCATCGCCGCCACCTCCCACGGCACGTCGTCCGGGATCGGCACGCAGCAGGCGGCGGGCACGACGGCGTGGTCGGCGAACGCCGAGAGCAGCGAGTAGTGGTAGATCGTCTCGCCCGCGCGCGAGAGCCGCGAGGTCCCGTCGAGCAGGCCCCCGGCGGCCATCGCGTCCCACGCCGCCGCGCACAGGTGCGGCAGGTCGCGCAGGCAGGCGTCGCAGCGCCCGCACGCCGGCAGCCAGGAGAGCACCACGTGCGTGCCCGGCGCGGGCAGCGCCACGCCGGGCCCGGTCTCCTCGACGACGCCCGCGCCCTCGTGGCCGAGCACCGCCGGCATGCGGATCGGGTCGGTGCCGTCGATCGCGTTCAGGTCGGAGTGGCAGATCCCGCCCGCGCGCAGTCGCACGCGCACCTCGCCCGGCCCCGGCCGCGCCAGCTCGAGCGCCTCGACCGCCGGCGCGCTGCCGACCCCGTCGAGGACGGCGGCGCGGATCCTCAGCTCTCCGCTCCTCGCGCGACGCGCTCGCCCGGCGGCTGCTTCTGCAGCTCGCGCAGCTCCTCGACCGAGTAGTGGCAGCGCCAGAAGTGCCCGGGCTCGACCTCCTTGAGGTCGGGCTCCTCGTCCCGGCACTTGTCGCCGATGTAGCGCGGGCAGCGCGTGTGGAAGACGCAGCCGGAGGGCGGGTCCGCGTGGCTCGGGATCTCGCCCTCGAGCCGGATCCGCGGGCGCTCGGTGCCGTCCTCGTTCGGCACCGCCGAGAGCAGCGCCTCGGTGTAGGGATGCTGCGGCGGCCCGAAGACGGTGCCCGCCTCGCCGAGCTCCATCAGCCGGCCCGAGGTACAGCACGGCGATCCGGTCCGACAGGTAGCGGACGACGCCGAGGTCGTGCGAGATGAACAGGTACGCGACGCCCTTCTCCGCCTGCAGCTCGGCGAGCAGGTTGAGGATCGCGGCCTGGACGGAGACGTCGAGCGCGGAGGTCGGCTCGTCGCAGACGACGACCTTCGGGTCGCCGGCGAACGCGCGCGCGATCGCCACGCGCTGCTTCAACCCGCCCGAGAGCTCGGACGGGCGCTGCCGGATCAGCCGCACGTCGAAGCGCACCGAGTGGGCGAGGTCGCGCAGGCGCGACTCCATCTGCGCGCCGCTGCTCGCCCATCAGCATCGTCACCGCGCGGCCGATGATCCGCTGGATCGAGAAGCGCCGGTTGAGCGCCGAGTCCGGGTTCTGGAAGACGATCTGGACGTCCTTGACCTGCTCGCGGTCGCGCTTGCCGATCTTGCCCGCGAGCGGCGCCCCGTTCAGCTCGACGACCGAGCCCTCGTCGGGCTCGGTCAGCCCGAGCAGGAGCCGGGCGAGCGTCGTCTTCCCGCTGCCGGACTCGCCGACGAGCCCGAGCGTCTCGCCCTCGCCGAGCGCGAACGTCAGGTCCTCCACCGCGCGCACGTCGTGGCCGTCCTGGTGGAACGTCTTGCGCACGCTCTCCGTGCGCAGGATCGGCGTCCGGTCGCCGTCCGACCGGCTCGGCCTTGATCGGCGCGGCGCTCTCGGCGCGCGGCAGCTCCTGCGCCTTCTCGTGGAAGTGGCAGCGGCTGGCGTGGTCCGTCGCCGAGCTCGAAGAGGTCGGGCTCCTTCTCGACGCAGATGTCCTGCTTCAGCGCGCAGCGGTCGGCGAACACGCAGCCGGGCAGCTCCGCGCCGAGCCCGGGGAGGAAGCCGGGGATCGTGTCGAGCTTCCCCTTCGCCTTCGTCGCGCCGCCGCGCGGGATGCAGCGCAGCAGGCCGACCGTGTACGGGTGGCGCGGGTTGTTGAAGACCTCGTCGACCGGCCCCTGCTCGACGACGCGGCCGGCGTAGAGGACGCCGACCCGGTCGCACATGCGGGCGATCACGTCGAGGCTGTGGCTGATGAACAGCACGCTCGACTTGAACTCCTCGCGCAGCGCCGCGACGAGGTCGAGGACCTCGCTCTCGACGGTCGCGTCGAGGCCGGTCGTCGGCTCGTCGAGGATCAGCAGCGCCGGGTCCTTGGCCAGCGCCATCGCGATGATCACGCGCTGGTTCATGCCGCCCGAGAGCTGGTGCGGGTAGCGCTGCATCACGCGCGTCCGGGTCCGAGATCTGGACCTTCTCGAGCATCGCCCGCGCCCGCTCGTCCGCCTCGTCGTCCTTCACGCCCTGGAGCAGGAAGCTCTCGGCGACCTGGTCGCCGATCCGGAGCGACGGGTTCAGCGCCGCGGTCGGGTTCTGGTAGACCATCGAGACCTTCGTGGCGCGCAGCCGGCGCACGTCGGCCTCGGACATCGCGAGCAGGTCCTCGCCGGCGACGGCGATCGAGCCGCTGCTGACGCGGCCGTTGCGCGGCAGGTAGCGCAGGGCGGCGAACGCGGCGGTCGACTTGCCGCAGCCCGACTCCCCGACGAGCCCGTAGGACTCGCCCTCGGCGACCTGGAGCGTGACGCCGCGCAGCACGCGCCTCCAGTCGCCGCGGACGCGGTAGGCGACCTCGAGGTCGGTCAGCTCGAGGGCGGCGGTGGCGGGCGGTGCGGTGGTCATCGTTCGAAGGCCTTTGCGATCCCGTCGGCGATCATGTTGACGCCGACCACGAGGAGGGCGATGGCGAGCGCGGGGAACAGCACCGGCCACCAGTAGCCGCCGCTGATCAGCCCGTAGTGCTCGAAGACCTGCAGGCCCCAGTCGGGGGCGGGCGGCTGGATGCCGAACCCGAGGAAGCTCAGCGTCGCGACCGTGAAGATCGCGTAGCCGAGCCGCACGGTGAACTCGACGAGCACCGGCCCCATGACGTTCGGGAGGATCTCGGCGAACAGGACGTAGGACGTGCGCTCGTTGCGCAGCTTCGCCGCCGCGACGTACTCCATCCCGACCTCCTGCAGCACCGCGGCGCGCACGGTGCGCGCGATCACCGGGGCGAAGACGAGGCCGACGACGATGATGATCGTCAGGTTCGACGGGCCGAGCGCGGTGATCGCCAGGATGGCGAGGATGACCACGGGGATGGCCAGGAACGCGTCGATGATCCGGCTCAGGACGTCGTCGACGGCGCCCCGGTAGTAGCCGGTGACGAGGCCGAGGATCGTGCCCAGCACCGTGCCGAGCAGCGTCGCCGCCGGCGCCACGATCATGATGTTGCGGGCGCCGACCATCACCCGCGAGAGGATGTCGCGGCCGACGCGGTCGGTGCCGAACAGGTGGTCCCACGACGGCGCCGCGAGGTCGTTCAGCGGGTTCGTCGCGAACGGGTCGTCGGGCGCGAGCGTCTCCCCGAAGATCGCGAGGATCACGAAGAACGCCGACGATCACCACGCCGGCGATGAACGTCTTCGAGCGCCACAGCAGCGCCCAGCGCTCGCGCTGGGCCTTGCGCTCCTCGTCGGCGACGGGGGCGGCGGGGGCGGCGGGCGTGTTGGCGCCGGCGACCGTGCTCACTGCTCACCTCCGAGTCGCACGCGCGGGTTCAGGATCGAGTAGGCGATGTCGGCGATCAGCGTCGCGACGAGGTAGACGACGCCCACGACCAGCACCCCCGTCTCGAGCAGCGGGAAGTCCTTCTGGGTCGCCGCGCGGTAGAGCGCCTGGCCGATCCCCTGGTAGTTGAAGATCGTCTCGATCACGAGCAGGCCGCCGAGCAGGTAGCCCGCCTGGGTGGCGACGACCGCGATCGTCGGCAGCAGCGAGTTGCGCAGCACGTGGCCGCGCACGACCGTCCGGCGCGGCAGGCCCTTGATGATCGCCGTCCGCGTGTAGTCGGCGTCGAGCGCCTCGGTCGTGCCCGCGCGCGCCATCCGGGCGATGTAGCCGAACAGCACGAAGACGAGGCAGCACGCGGGGAGGATCAGGTAGTAGACCTGGTCGAAGAAGTTCGACCCCGGCGGCGCGGTGGCGGTGGCGGGGAAGATCGGGAGCAGGAGGCTGAAGACCAGGATCAGCAGCACGGCCCAGACGAAGTCGGGCACCGCGGTCGCCGAGAGGCCGCCGAGCGAGATGAAGCGGTCGCGCTTGGAGCCCTCGTTGAGCGCCGCGTAGACGCCCGCCGAGGATCGACAGCGGCACGACGATGATGAACGCGATGATCGCGAGCTTGAGCGAGTTGACCAGCGCGTCGCCGAGGACGTCGGAGATCGGCCGGCGGAAGGCGAGCGAGGTGCCCATGTCGCCGGTGAGCAGGCCGCCGATCCAGTCGAAGTACTGCGAGATGAGCGGCTCGTTCGCGCCGAGCCGCTCGTTCAGCGCGTCGACGGCCCGCTGGTCGGCGAGCGGCCCGAGGATGCTGCGCCCGACGTCGCCCGGCAGCACCTGCGCGCCGATGAACACGATCAGGCTCAGCAGGAACAGCGTGATCAGGCTGAGCAGGATGCGCTTGCCGATGAAGCGCGCCACTACGACTTCACCCGCCCCGCGCGGCTCAGGTCGAAGTGGCCCATCGCCGTCACCTCGATGTTGGCGATGTCGCTCTTCGCGCCCGTGAGGTAGTAGTAGAAGTAGGTGAAGAGGATCGGGCTCTCGTCGAGCAGCAGCTCCTGGATCTGCTTCGCGTAGCGCCGCTGGTCGCCGAGGTCGACGGCGGCGGTGTAGTCCTTGACGAGGTTGTCGTACTGCGGGTTCTTGAAGTGCGCGCCGTTCCAGGTCCCCTTCGAGAGCAGCGGCGCGCCGAGCAGCACGTTCGGCACGCCGCGGTGCCCGTACTCGGTGATCCCCATCGCCGAGTCGAGCCAGGGCGAGTTGCCGAACGTGGCGTCGCCGTAGTACGTGGTCGAGTCGGTGATGTTGAGGTTGATCGTGATCCCCGCCTGGCGCACGTTCTGCTGGATCAGCTGCGCGAGGTCCGGCATCTCGAAGCCGTTCCAGCCGGCGAGCTGCACCTGGAACCCGTCCTCCTGGCCCGCGGCGGCGAGCAGCTCCTTCGCCTTGCGGACGTCCTGCTGGCGCTGGGCGACGTCCTTCGCCGTCGAGGGGAAGACCGGCGCGAACGGGCTGTCGTTGCCGTAGTCGGACTTCGTGTCGAGCAGGCCGTCGACCAGGTCGCGCCGGTTGACGAGCAGCGCCATCGCCTGGCGCGTGCGCTTGTCCTTGAACTGCTCGGTCGAGTTGTTGAGGTGGACCTGGCGATGGGCCGAGGCCCTGAGCTCGATCGTGCGGATGTCCGGGTCGGTCAGCAGCGCCTTGCCGCCCGCGACCGAGAACTGCACGAGCACGTCGACCTCGTTGCCGAGCAGGCCGAAGACCTCCGACTGCTCGTTCGAGTAGAAGCGGACCTCGGACTCGTCGCTGATCGGGATCCGGTCCTTGTCCCAGTACTCGCGGTTCGGGACGTAGCTCACGCCCTCGCCGGGCCGGAAGTCCGAGCGCTTCCACGGGCCGGTGCCGATGAACGTCTTCTCCCAGTCGCCGTCGTAGGTCTTGGGGAGGATGATCGCGTTGTAGTTGTCCGAGCTGACCAGGAACGGGAAGTTGCCGTTCGGGGCGTCGAGCTGGAACTCCACCGTGGTGCCGTCGACCGCCTTCGTGTTGCCCTTGGACAGCACGCCGTTGAAGACGGAGAGCGCGTTCGAGCCGGCGTCCGGGTCCGCGAGCCGGTTGAAGGTGGAGGCGACGTCCTCGGCGTCCATCGGCGTCCCGTCGTGGAACGTCACGCCCTGGCGGATCTTGAAGCGCCAGACGCGGCCGCCCTCGGTCGGCGCCCAGCTCTCGGCCAGCCGCGGCTGCGCCTTGAGGTCGCGGTCCGACCAGATCAGGTACTCGCCCGACTGGCCGAGCACGCCCAGCCCGCCCTGGTCGGCGACCGTGACCGGGTCGAGCGCGCCGGCCGGCTGGAGGATCCCCGCGCGGATCGTGCCGCCGCGCTGCGGCGTGCCGGTCTGCGCCGGGTCCTTCTTCTCGATCTCCTCGCGGCTCACGCCGCAGGCGGAGGCGATCAGCCCGAGCAGCGGGACCGACATGCCGACGACGGTGCCGCGGCGGATGAACTCGCGGCGGCCGATGTGGCCGGACCGGAGCTCGTCGATCAGGTGGTTCTCGAGCGGGGTGCGCTCCGTGCGGATCTCGTCCAGGCGACGCTCCCGCTCGCCCATCAGATCCCGCCCTGCCCCGCGCCAACGACCTGCAAAGAAGCCCCCGGTCCGTCGCTGCGCGGGACCGTAGCAAGCGACCCGCCGCTCGCGCAACGACGGTTGTCGAGAGTCCAACGCTGGACGCGCGTGCCCGCACCGGCTACACAGTCCGCCGATGACGCAGAACCTCCGGATCGCGCTCGCGCAGGTCGACACCGTGCTCGGCGACGTGGAGGCGAACCTGGCGTCCACGCGCGCGGTCATGGCGCGGGCGCGCGACGCCCGCGCGGACCTCGTCGTCTTCCCGGAGCTGAGCCTGACCGGCTACGCGCTCGGCCATGTCGACGAGGACGTGTCGCGCGCCGCGGGCGACGCCGAGCTGACCGGGCTCGCCGCGGAGGCCGGCGGGATGGCCTGCGTGATCGGCTTCGCGGAGGCGGGGCGCGTCCACACCTACAACAGCGCCGCGTACCTCGAAGGGGGGCGCGTGCGGCACGTGCACCGCAAGCTCTACCTCCCGACCTACGACATCTGGGAGGAGCGCAAGCACTTCACCCCGGGGACGCGCTGCGCGCCTTCGACACGCCGTGGGGCCCCGCGGCGGTGCTGATCTGCGGCGACGCGTGGCAGCCGGCGGTGGCCAGCGCTGGCCGTGCAGGACGGGGCGCGCGTGCTGATCGTCCCCGCGTGCAGCACCGCGCGCAAGCCGGAGATCCAGGACGACTGGCGCGCCATCTGCCGCTTCTACGCGCGGATGCTCGAGTGCTTCGTCGTGTTCGTGAACCGGGTCGGGATCGAGCCGGGGCTGGACTTCTGGGGCGGGTCGCACGTCCACGACCCGTGGGGCGTCTGCCTGGCCGAGGCGCCGGTCGGGGAGGAGGCGCTCGTCACCGCCGACCTCGACCTCGGGGCGGTGCGGCGGCGGCGGCGCGAGATGCCGCTCGTGAAGGAGGCGCGGCTCGGCCTGCTGGGGCGCGAGCTGGACCGGCTGGTCGCCGAAGGCGGGGATCTGTAGTTGTCGCATCCGCTGGTACGGTTGCCGTCATGTCAACTTCTCCCGGTCTCCTCGAACGGCTCGCGCAGGGCCCCGTCGTCTGCGCGGAGGGCTATCTCTTCGAGTGCGAGCGGCGCGGCTACCTCCAGGCCGGCGCGTTCGTCCCGGAGGTGGTGCTCGAGCACCCGGAGGTCGTGCAGGGGCTGCACCGCGAGTTCGTCCACGCGGGCTCCGACGTCGTCGAGGCGTTCACGTACTACGGGCACCGCGAGAAGCTGCGCCTGATCGGCAAGGAGGACCTGCTCGAGCCGCTCAACCGCGGGGCGCTCAAGCTCGCCGCCGAGGTCGCGCGCGAGACGGGGACGCTGCTGGCCGGCAACCTCTGCAACACGAACGTCTTCGCGCCCGAGGACGACGCGCGCCGGACCGTCCGCGCGATGTTCGAGGAGCAGGCCGCGTGGGCGGCCGACGAGGGCGCCGACCTGCTGATCGGCGAGACGTTCAGCTGGACCGAGGAGGCCCTGATCGCGCTCGAGGCGATGCGCGCGACCGGGCTGCCGACCGTGATGACGATGACGATCCACCACGAGCCCGAGACGCGCGAGGGCCACTCCGCCGCGGAGTCCTGCCGCAGGCTCGCCGACGCCGGCGCCGACGTCGTCGGGCTGAACTGCTCGCGCGGGCCGGCGACGATGCTGCCGCTGCTCGCGGAGGTCCGCGCCGCGGTGGACTGCCACGTCGCCGCGCTGCCGGTCCCGTACCGCACGACCGACGAGCAGCGCTCGATGCAGTCGCTGCGCGATCCGCACGGCGGCGAGGTGCGCCCGTTCCCGACCGCGCTCGACCCGTTCACGTGCACGCGCTACGAGCTCGGCGACTTCGCGCGCGACGCCCACGCGCTGGGCGTGAGCTACCTCGGCGTCTGCTGCGGCGCGGCGCCGCACCACATCCGCGCCGTCGCCGAGGCGCTCGGCCGGACGCCGCCGGCGAGCCGCTTCTCGCCGGACATGTCCAAGCACGCCTACTGGGGCACGGACGAGCGCATCAAGGCGCACTACCAGCAGTACGCAGAGCGTCTGTGAAGCCGGGAGCGCCGAGCGCCGCGGACAGCCCGTCGGCCGCCGCCGCGACGGCGGCGCCGGCGCGATCGAGCCGGGCGCCGAGCCGGAACTGCGGTCCGGAGACGTTGAGCGCGGCGACCACGCCGCCGCGGAAGTCGCGCACCGGCGCGGCGACCGCGACGAGGTCGACCTCGGACTCCTCCTCGGCGACCGCGTAGCCGAGCTCGCGCGCGCGCTCGAGCCGGCGCCACAGGTCGGCGGCGGAGCGCGGCGCGTTCGGGCCGGAGCGGGCGAGCCCGGTGACCGCGAGCAGCGCGTCGAACTCGGCGCGGTCGTGGTCGAACAGCAGCGCGCGGCCGGCCGACGTGGAGGAGACGGCGACGACGCGCCCGCTGTAGCCCGTCGCGCGGATCGCGCTCGGCGGCGCCTCGCTCAGCAGCGTGAGCACCTCCGCGCCGTCGAGCACGGAGAGGTGCGCGGTCTCCCCGAGCTCGGCGACCAGGCCGCGCATCACCGGCTGGGCGAGCGCGAGCAGCCGCGGCTCGCCCGCGCGCGCGGCGAGCGCGAACAGCCGCCAGCCGATCCGGTAGCCGCGCGTGACCGGGTCGCGCTCGACGAAGCCGGTCTCCGCGAGCGTGCGCAGCGTGCGCGACACCTGGCTCTTCTCGCGCCCGACGAGCTCGGCGATCCGGACGACGCCGAGCGGGCCGCCGTCCGTCGCCGCGTGCTCGGCGAGCACCTCGACGATGGCCAGTCCGCGGCGCAGGCCGGTGGCGTCCTGGGTCGGCATCGGCGCGGCGAGTGTCGCACGGAAGCGGCGGTTCGTCACGACGCGCGATGATTCCGGTGGTCACCGACGGTCGGAGGGGCATGAGCAACGTCACCTGCCAGATCTCCATCTCGCTCGACGGTTACGTCGCCGGTCCGAACCAGAGCACCGACGACCCGCTCGGCCAGGGCGGCATGCGCCTGCACGAGTGGGCCTTCGGGGATGACGTGTCGCCGGAGGACAAGGCGATCCAAGCGTCGTTCGGCGACGGTGTCGGCGCGTACATCATGGGCCGCAACATGTTCGGGCCGGACCGCGGCGAGCCGGATCTCGAATGGCGCGGCTGGTGGGGCGAGGATCCGCCGTACCACGTGCCGGTCTTCGTCCTCACCCATCACGCGCGCCCGTCGCTGGAGATGGACGGCGGCACCACGTTCCACTTCGTCACGGACGGGATCGAGTCGGCGCTGTCGCAGGCCCGCGCGGCCGCGGGCGACCGCAACGTCGACATCGCCGGCGGCGCGTCGACGGTGCGCCAGTACCTCAAGGCCGGCCACCTCGACGAGATCCGCCTCCACGTCGCGCCGGTCCTGCTCGGCGCGGGCGAGCGGCTGTTCGATGACGCGGGCGACCCGAGGTTCGAGCCGGTCGAGGTGAACGCCTCGCCGACGGTCACGCACGTCCGCTACCGGATCACGTACTAGCGGGCTCCGCGGTCGCGCTGTCCGATTCGCCGTCCGCCGATCGTCACAGTGGTGAAAGCGAATCCGAAGGAGACCGTGGCGATGAGGTACATGATGTTCGTCTGCAGCGACACCGAGCCGGACACCGACGGCGCCGAGCTGCCCGACATCGAGGCGTGGGTCGAGGAGAACGACGCCGCCGGCCGGCGGCTGCTGGGCAACGCCCTGGCGCCGATCTCCAGCGCGACCACCGTGCGCGTCCGCAACGGTGAGCTGCTGGTGTCGGACGGCCCGTTCGCCGAGACGAAGGAGCTGATCCTGGGCTTCGACCTGCTCGACTGCGCGAACCTCGACGACGCGATCGAGGTCGCACGCGCCCACCCGATGGCCCGGAGCGGCCGGCTGGAGATCCGCCCGCTGGCCGACGTCGAGCAGTGACCGATCGCTGCGCGGGAGGCGGCGGCCGAGGCCGCCGCCGACGCGTACCCGCGGATCGTCGCCGCGCTCATCCGGATCACCGGCGACTGGACGCTGGCCGAGGACAGCGCGCAGGAGGCGCTGGCGACGGCGCTCGCGCGCTGGCCCGCCGCGGGCGTGCCCGCGAACCCGGGCGGGTGGCTGATGACCGTCGCCCGCAACCGCGCGCTCGACGTGCTGCCGCCGGGCCTCCGTCGAGCAGCGCAAGCTGCAGGAGGTCGCGCTGCTCGCGGAGGCCGCGCCACCCGACGAGCCCGAGGAGGAGATCGTGGACGACCGGCTGCGGCTGATCTTCACCTGCTGCCATCCGGCGCTGCCGCTCGAGGCGCGCGTGGCGCTGACGCTGCGGGTCATCTGCGCGGTCCCGACCGCGGACATCGCGCGCGCGTTCCTCGTCAGCGAGTCCACGATGACCCGCCGGATCACGCGCGCGAAGGCGAAGATCGCCGACGCCGGCATCCCCTACCGGGTGCCGGCCGGGCCCGCGCTGACCGAGCGGCTCCCGGGTGTCCTGGCCGTCCTCTACCTGCTCTTCACCCACGGCTACAACGCGGACGGGGAGCCGGCGTTCGCCGACGAGGCGATCCGGCTCGCCCGGCTGCTGTCGCGGCTGATGCCCGACCAGCCCGAGGCGGCGGCGCTGCTCGCGCTCTGCCTGCTGCAGCACTCGCGGCGCGACGCGCGCCGCGACGCCGACGGCGGCCTCGTGACGCTCGGCGACCAGGACCGGACGCGCTGGGACCGCGCCGCGATCGGCGAGGCGCTCGACCTCCTCGCCCGGCCGCGCCCACGCCGGGCCGTACGCGCTCCAGGCGGAGATCGCCGCGTGCCACGCGACCGCGTCCGTCGGCCGCGGACACCGACTGGCGCCGGATCGCGGACCGCTACGACGCGCTCGCCCGGATCGCCCCGAGCCCGGTCATCGAGCTGAACCGCGCCGTCGCGCACGGCTACGCGCACGGACCTGCGGCCGGCCTCGCGCTGCTCGCCGCGGCCCGCGCCGGCGGCGCCCTCGACGACTACCCGCTGGCCGTCGCGGCCGAGGCGGAGCTCACGGCGCGCGACGGCGACCGCGAGCGCGCCGCCGGCCTCTTCCGCGAGGCGGCCGCCCGCGCGCACGGCGCCGTCGGAGCGGCGCGCGCTCCTCGACCGCGCCGCCGCGCTCTAGTCGACGACGAGCGCGGCCCGCTCCGGCGCCGTGCACGCCGGCGATCCGCTCGGCCTCCGGCTCGAGCGCCGCGCGCGCGACGCGCCCGAGCTTCTCGACGCTGACCTCGGTCGCCCTGCCCTTCGACCTGGCGCGCCACAGGCCCACGAGCCTGCCGTCCTGCAGCACCGCGCCGGGGCTCGCGACCGGCCGGAAGAGGCGCTTGCGCAGCGCGTCGTCCGGCGCCAGCAGCGCGCGGTTCGGCTTCGCCAGGTACGGGTCGCCGGGCGGGATGAAGTGGACGCCCTCGGCGGCCGGCGGGGACTCCAGCGCGCGCACGTCGCCGCGCAGCACCCAGCCGTCGCCGGCCTCGGCGAGCTCGTCCTCGATCCCGCCCCAGAGCCGGTCCGCGTGCGGCCGCGACACCCCCGCCCAGTCCGCGAACCCGCCCGGTCGCGCCGGCCCGTACCAGCGCACGAACCGCCGCACCGCCTCGCCCGCCGCCGGCTTCCGGCCGGGCTTGGTGAGCCGGTAGCGGCGCTCGGCATCGAGCCGCGCGCCGGCCTCGATGGTCGCGTAGCGCCACAGCATCGGCGCGACGTGGTGGCTCTGGCAGCCCTTGCACCACGGCATCAGCTCCGGGCGCACGCGCTCGCGCAGCGCCTGGTGCAGGTCGACCTTGCCCAGCGCCGCGCCGCCGGCCAGCGCGTCCTTCGTCGCCGCCGTCACCTCCGCGAGCGCGGCGGTCGGGGCGATGCCGTGCTCGGTCGTGATCCGCGTGAACTGGCGGCCGATCTGCTTCGCGAGCTCGTCGTCGTCGGTGGCCACCAGCGCGCGCCCGAACAGCGCGAGGTCATCGGGCGCGAGCACGTGGATCGCACCGCGGACCACGTGGGCGACGACCAGGTCGCCGGCGTCGACCGCCTCGTCGTACGCCGCGCGGGTGAGCCGCCGCCGGCGCGCGGAGACCGCCAGCAGGCCCGCGTCGCGGTGGAAGTCGGACGCCGGGCACGCGACCGCGCCGGCGAGCCCGGCCCGGCGCGCGTCCCGCCAGCCCGACCCGCGCGAGCCGGAAGGCCAGGATCCGCTCGGCGTCCATCCGCCGAGGCTAGCCCAGCGGCCGCGGTCCTCGCGGCTAGGCGGACATGAGGTCGCCCAGCGAGCGCTCGGCGCCGCGCGGCAGGACGATCACCGGGCAGCGCGCGGCGGCCGTGACCTGGCGCGACACCCCGCCGAGCATCACGGCGCGGCGCGGTCCGTACGCGCGCGAGCCCATGACGAGCAGGTCGAGCGTCGTGGTGAAGCCGGTCAGCGCCTCCGCCGGGTCGCCGTAGACGAGCTCGGTCTCGCCCTCGACGTCCCCGGCGTCGCGCAGCGCGTCGTCGAGCGCGGCGCGCGCCGAGAGGTTGTGGTGCGCGGCGATCTCCTCGGGCAGCACCTCCGCGGCCCGTTCGCCGCGGCGCGGCGAGGCGAGCGTGCCCGCCTCCTCGTGCAGCACGGTGATGACGCGCAGCTTGGCGTCGCCGGCGCGGGCGGCGAGCCCCGCCGCCGCCTTGAGCGCCTCCTCGCCCTCGGGCGAGGCCGTGTACGCGACGCCGATGCTGTGCAGGCCGGCGCCCTCGTAGCCGTTCGGGACCACGGCGACCGCGCACGGGGACCCGTGGATGACGCGCTCGGCGGTGCTGCCGACCAGCGCGCGGCCGGCGGTCCCGGCGGAGGTCGCGCCGACCACGACGAGCGCGGCGCCCTCGTCCTCGATCGCGCGGTGCAGCCCGCGGGCGGCCGAGTGGTCCGCGACGATGCGGACGTCGCCGGTCACGCTCTCCTCCGTCCGCCACGAGGGCGCGCACGCGCTCCAGCGCCTCGCCGCCCTCGCCGCTCTGCGCGTCGTCGAGCTCACCGGACGCGTGCCGGTGCAGCGGCGAGCCGCCGCGTTCGACGGCGACCACGACGAGCGGCGCGCCGGTGAAGCGGGCGGCCGCGAGGCCGAAGCGGACAGGGGCCTCGTCCGGCGCGCGGGGATCGAAGCCGACCACGATGGGCGCACTCATCGGCGCATCATCCACCGGACCGGGTCGCGGCGCGTCACCCGATCCGGGGGATTCGCTGTCAGTCGCCCAGCAGGTCCCAGCGGTTGCCGGCCACGTCCTCGAACACGACCACCCGCCCGTACGGCTCCGAGCGCGGCTCGCCGTGGAACCGCACGCCGGCGGCGCGCATGCGCGCGTACGCGGCGTCGAAGTCGTCGACGCGCAGGAAGAGCCCGACGCGCCCCGCGAACTGGCGCCCCACCACCGCCGCCTGCTCGGCGCCGTCGGCCTGCGCGAGCAGCAGCCCGGTGCGGGCCCCGGGCGGGCGCACGACGACCCAGCGCTTCGGGCGCCCGTCGTTCGTCTGCGCCGGCGAGTCCTCGGCGAGCTCGAAGCCGAGGACGTCCACGTAGAACGCGATCGCCGCGTCGTAGTCGTCGACGACGATCGCCATGTGCTCGAGATGCATGGGGGGAACCTAGGCGAGCGGCTTGCGGAAGACGAGGAACGCGCACGGCGTCGCGAGGTCGCCCGCGCCGTGGCTCGCGACCTCCTCGAACGGAGCGGTCCGCACGACCGCGTAGCCGAGCCGGAGGTACCACGCGCGCAGCCGCTCCTTCTCCGGATGCGCCCGTCCTGCCGGGACGAGCAGGTGCAGCTGCGCCGTCGTCGCGCCCGCCGCCCGCATCCGTGCCTCGCCCGCCGCCACGAGCGCCCGGCCGGCGCCGCCGCCCCACGCGTCCGGGTCGACGGAGATGAGCCCGATCTCCCACGTGGCGGCGTCGACCGGCCACACGCGCGCGCAGCCCGCGAGCCGCCCGTCGTCGGTCGCGCCGAGCAGCTCGCCGGCGCCGATCGCCGCGGCGACCGCCTCCGGCGCGATCCGCCGGACGCCGTCGCGCCACAGCCCGCGCTCGCCGGCGGCGTAGGCGCGGTTGATCACGTCCGCGGCGGCGGCCACCGTCGCGGGGTCGGCGGCGCTGATGACGTCGACCCGCATCGCCGTCCAGCGTGGCACGCGGGAATGCCGGACCCGCCCGCGCGGTCACCGTGGGCATGCGCGCCACGCTCGCCGCCGCCGGCCTCGTCACCGCCGCGCTGGCGCTCGCGCCGGGCGAGGCGCACGGCGCAGACCCCGATCGAATGCGTCACCGGCTCCGGCGACTATGCGCCCGGCGCGAACTGCCGCACGATCGACGTCGACGGCGACCCGCGCGAGTTCATCGTCTACGTGCCCGAGCGCGCCGCGCCGGCCACCGGCCGCCCGCTCGTGTTCATGTTCCACGGCACGTCCGGCGACGGCGAGCGCTTCCTGCGCATCTCGGGCTGGCGCGAGCAGGCGGACGCGACCGGGCTCGTCGCCGTCTTCCCGACCGGCCTGCGCTACCGGATGCTCGAGTCCGGCCGCCGCGTCACGAAGTGGAACGACGGCGGGCTGGCGGACCTGATCGACCCGGCCGGACGGCCGCCGGCGGACGACATCGGGTTCGTCGACGCGATGCTCGCGGACCTGCGCGCCCGGCTGCCGCTCGATCAGGCGCGCGTGTACGCCTCCGGGTTCTCGAACGGCGGCGAGTTCACCGCGCGGCTCGCGGTCGAGCGCTCCGGCGTGTTCGCGGCCGCCGGGTTCTCGGCGGGCGGGCTGCAGCAGGTCCACGTGCCCGACCGGCCGATCCCGATGGCGCTCACGCTCGGCACGCTCGACGATCGCGTGCTGGCGCAGACCGGCCTGAGCGAGCTGCCGCTCGATCCCGCGGCGATCCTCGCCACGCCGGCGATCGCGGGGACGCTCGGCACGCTGCAGCGGTCGCTCGGGCTGACCAGGGAGCCGACGGACGTGCGGGAGTTCGAGCACGCGACGCGGCTGCGCTGGTCCGGCGCCGGCGAGCTCCAGTTCACGATGCTCGAGGGCGTGACCCACCAGTTCCCGAACGGGCGCAACAACCCGGCGGGCTTCGCGGCCGCCGCGCACTTCGTGCGCTTCTTCGCGGCGCACCCGCTGCCGGTCCGCTAGAGCGCGTCGCGCCGGCCGGCGAGGAACCGCCGCTCGGCGGCGTTCGCGCTCAGTGCGAGCGCCGCCTCGTACGCGGCGGCCGCATCGGCGTCGCGGCCGAGCCGGCGCAGCAGGTCCGCGCGGACGGCGTGGAAGAGGCCGAGCTCGTCGAGGTCGAGCGCGTCGACGAGCGCGAGCGCCGGCGCCGGCCCGTCGACCTCCGCCACCGCGACGGCGCGGTTCAGCGCGACCACCGGTGTCGGCGCGATCGCCAGCAGCTGGTCGTAGAGCGCGACGATCTGGCGCCAGTCGGTGTCCGCGGCACGGGCGGCGTCCGCGTGGACGGCCTGGATCGCCGCCTGGATCTGGTAGGGCCCGGGCTGGTCGCGGCGGAGGCAGCGCCGCACGATCGCGTGGCCCTCGGCGATCAGCTCGTGGTCCCAGGCCGCGCGATCCTGGTCGGCGAGCAGGACGAGCTCGCCGTCCGGCGTCGTCCGCGCCTCGCGGCGCGACTCGCCCAGCAGCATGAGCGCGAGCAGGCCGAGCACCTCGGGCTCGTCCGGCATCAGCGCCGCGAGCACGCGCGCGAGCCGGATCGCCTCGGCGCACAGGTCCTCGCGCACCAGCCGGTCGCCGCCGCTGGCCGTGTGGCCCTCGGTGAAGATCAGGTAGAGGACGCCGAGCACGCCGGCGAGCCGGTCGGGGAGGTCGGCGTCCTCCGGCACGCGGTAGGGGATCCGCGCGGCGCGGATCTTGCCCTTCGCGCGGACCAGGCGCTGCGCCATCGTCGCCTCGGAGACGAGGAACGCGCGCGCGATCTCCGCCGTGCTCAGGCCGCCGAGCAGCCGCAGCGTGAGCGCGACCTGCGCGGGCGCGGCGAGCGCGGGGTGGCAGCAGGTGAAGATCAGCCGCAGCCGGTCGTCGCGCACGGCGCCCTCCTCGTCGTCCGGCTCGTCGTGCGCGTGCACCAGCGCGGCCTGGGCCTGCTTGTCCGCACGCGACGCCTCGCGGCGCAGCCGGTCGATCGCCTTCCGGCGCGCCGTGGTGATGATCCAGCCGGCCGGGCTCGGCGGGAGGCCGGCGCCGGGCCAGCGCTGCACGGCCGCCGCGAACGCCTCCTGGACGGCGTCCTCGGCGACGTCGATGTCGCCGAAGACGCGGACCAGCGACGCCACGGCGCGGCCGTGCTCGGCGCGGAACACATCCTCGATCTCCGCGGGCGTGACCGCCGGCACCGTGGCTCAGCCGGCGTCCGTGTGCGCGAGCGGCCGGACCTCGATCGGCAGTCCGGTCGCCTCCGCGAGCCGGGTGCCCCAGCGCATGGCGCCGTCGAGGTCCTCCGCGTTGACGATCGTGAAGCCGCCCAGGTGCTCCTTGCCCTCGACGTACGGGCCGTCCGTGGTCAGGACCTCGTCGTCGCGGACGCGCAGCACGGTCGCGGTGCTCGGGGCGTGCAGGCCGCCGGTGAAGACCCACGCGCCCGCCGCCTTGATGTCGGCGTTCAGACGCCCGAGCTTCTCGGTGACCCGTGCGAGGTCCACGTCGGGCGGGGGCGGGCCGTCGGGCTGGTAGATGCTCAGCAGGTAGGGCTGCATGGTGCGCTCCTTCGTCTCGGGCGGCGCCGGCTCCTGTCCGGCCGCTCACCCTCTACACGAACGGGGACCGGGCAGATCGACACGCCCGCACACGTGGCAGCTGCTGATCGTCGAATCCGGCCGACTCAGCGGCCGGGCGGCGGGATCGCGAACGCGAGCCGGGCGAACTCCGGCACGCCGAGCCCGCTCGCCAGGTCGTAGCCCGGCCGCGCGGCGTGCGCCGGGACGCGGCGGGTGTAGCCGTTGTCCCCGGACGTGATGTCGTAGCGGGTCGCCGGCGCCGACGCGTAGAGCAGCCCGTTGACCGGCCCGAGCGGCGGCAGCCCGGCGGCCCGCTGGCGCGCCCCGATCACCGCGAACGCCGCGGCGACGAGCGGCGAGGACGCGCTCGTGCCCGCGTCCGTGATCCAGTTCGCCTCGATGTTGACCGGCCAGCCGGGGAGCATCGACGCGTGCGCCGCGACGTCGGGCACCGCGCGGCGGTCGCCGCGCAGGCGCAGCCCGGCCTGATAGGGCGGTCGCGGCGACTTGCGCGCGAAGCCGCCGCCGCCCGCGCCGCCGCCGTTGGAGGACGAGAGCCAGCGCAGGTCGTTCCAGACGACCTCGTCGGTGCGCGCGTTCGCGCGGTCGACCACGAGCCGGCTGCCGCCGACGGCGGTGAGGAAGGCGGACGAGGCGGGCCATGCCACCCCCGGGTAGCTCTGGCCGTTGCAGGTCGAGCCGAAGTCGCCGGCCGAGGCGAACGTGCCGACGCCGGCGAGGCCGAGCCGCACGAGGACCGCATCCATGAGCCGGGCGCCCGCACGCGAGGAGGGCCCGAAGCGCGCGCCGCGGATGTCCTTCTCGCACTCGCCGTAGGACATCGAGAGCGTGTCGGGGAGCCGCGGGGCCGCGAAGACCTGCGCGGGGCCCAGGAACCACAGGTCGGACTCGAGCCAGACCTGCGTGAACGTGACCGAGCGGAGCCCGGGCGCCATGCCGCGGACGAGGGCGAGATCCTCCTGCGGCTCGAACGTGCCGCGCCCGAACCGCTGCGCCTGGCCGTCGGTCTTCAGCACGCGGGTCTGCAGCTGCGGCAGCCCGAAGCAGCGCGCGAACACCGCCTGGTCGCGGCTGGGCACCCCTTCGCCCACGTTCAGCAGCGCCACGGAGCCGCCGGCGCCCGTGCCGACGGCGTCGAGCCCGTACGCGTGACGGACCTGCGCGTACGCGTAGCCCTTCGTCGCCCGTGCCTTCCGGCAGCCGCCGGTCCAGCGACCCTCGTTGCGCGGCTCGCGTGCGGCGGCCCGTGCCGCCGTGGCCGCGCCCGTGGCCGAGCGCTCGTAGAAGGCCACGACCTCGCGCACGTGCGGCGCCATATCGGCCGGGAGGTGCGGCGCGCCGTTGTGCGGGATCAGCCAGAAGTGCGCGTTCGGTCCGTTGGTGAACCGGCGCTGGATCGTCACGCCGAAGACGCGCTCGAGCCGGCGCACCCGCCCGGTCACGCGGGCGAACACGCCGGTCGCGTCGACCCGGGCGCGCAGTCCGTGGTGCTCCGCGGCGCGGCGGAAGGCCCGCCGGGTCGCGGCGCTCGCGCCGAACCGGTCGCCCACCGACGCGGCCGACGCGAAGCGCCGGTAGGCGGGCGAGGCCGGGTCGCTCACCGCGAAGAACGCCTCGCGCGCGGCGGCCTCCGGTCGTTCCAGGCCGAAGTAGAACGTGATCTTCGGCGACGCCGCCGCCGCGGGTGCCGTCGCTGCGAGCGAGGCGAGGAGCAGGAGGCAGACGAGGGACCGTGCGCGCATCGGGCGACGCTATGCGACGGACGGCCCCCGGGGCAACCCGTCGTGTCAGCCTGCGCCGCGCTTCGTGGCGCGCAGGGCGGTGGCACGCGCCTGCGTCGCGCTCGCCGCGGCGGGATCCCCGGCCAGCCGCAGCGCGGTCGCGAGGTCGTCGAGCGCGGCGGCCGTGGCGAGCAGGAGGCTGCCGCCCTCGGCCGCCGCGACCGCGGCGCGCGCCTCGGCGACCGCGGTGGCCGCGTCGTCCCGCCGGGCCGCGAGCGCCGCGCGGACCCGGTGTCGCTTCACCACCCATTCCAGATCGCACGGCGCCGGCACCGCCTCGACGCGCGCGAGCGCCTCCGTCGGGTCACGCCCCTGCTCGACCACGGCGACCGCCGCCTCGACGTTCAGCATCGCCTCGTGCCAGCGGTCGCTGGCGCTCGGGGCGGTCGCGCGTGCGTCCTCGACGGCGCGCTCCGCCGCCGCCGGGTCGCCCGCCAGCGTCTCCACCATCACGTCGAGCAGCGCGAGGTAGGTGGCGAGCCGGTCGCGCCCGCGCTCGGCGAGGGCCGCGCGCGCCTCCGCCATGCCCGTGCGCGCCTCGGCGTGGCGTCCTTCCAGCGCGGCGAGCACCGCGCCCCCGCCGCGCAGCACGATCGCGGTCGTCGGGCCGCCGGCTCCGGTGAGCGCGGCGTGGCGGACGCGCGCCTCGGCCACGCTCCACGGCCCCTCGAGGAGGCACCACGCAACGAACATCGCCGCCGTCGCCGCGTCGAAGTCGCTGCCGGTGCGGTCGGCGTGGGCGAGCATCGCCAGCGCGTGCTCGTAGGACCCGACCGGGTCGCCGAGCAGCCAGGCGAGGTCGCACATCAGGAACACGGCGCGCGCATGCCCGAGCTCGTCGCCCGCGTCGCGGAGCGTCGCGGCGGCCGCCGACGCGGCCGCCATCCCGCGGCGGGTGTCGAACGACTCCGGGTGGCACGAGAGCCGCAGCCGCTCGTGCTCGACCGCCGCGCGCGCGTGCACGGCGTCGAGGCCGAGCGCACGACTGACGGCGACGGCGCGCTCGGCGAGCGCCTCGGCGCGCTCCGCCGCGCCCGCCTCCAGCAGCGCCGAGACGAGGTCCGGGAGCAGCGCCGCCCCCTCCGGCCCGTCGTCGCCGAGCAGCGCCCGCGCGCGCTCGCGCAGGTCGATCTCGGCGTCCAGGTCGCCGCGCCGGTGCGCGACGCCGGCCGCGGCGGCCAGCCGCCGCCCGGCGCGCTCGCCGAGCGCGGCGGACGCGGGATCGCCGACCTCGGCCCCGAGCCGGTGCGCCGCCTCGAGGTGGAAGCCGACCTTCGCGTCCGCGTCGGTGAGCTCCGGCCGGGCGTCGAGCCACTCGGCGTGGCGCTCGTGCAGGCGCGCGCGCTCCGACTTCACGAGCGACGCGTACGCGGCGTCGCGGATCAGCGTGTGGCGGAAGCGCAGGCCGCCGTCCACCGCGACCAGCAGGTCGCGCTCGGCGAGCCTGCCGCACGCCCGCTCGACGTCCGCGCGCGTCAGGCCCGTGGACAGCGCCTGGACCGCCTCCGGGTCGCAGCGGTCGCCGGTGACCGAGGCGAGCGCGAGCGTCGCGCGCTCGGTCGCACCGAGCCCGTCGAGCCGCGCCGCCAGCAGCGCGTGCAGGGCGGGCGGGAGCGTCCCGGGCGCGGTCTGCTCGCCGACGTAGGCGACGAGCTGCTCGAGGAAGAGGGGGTTGCCGCCGGCCGCCGCCACGATCCGCTCCTCGCCGCCGGCCGCGCCCGCGAGGTTCGCGATCAGCGACCGGCTGGCGGCGGGGGAGAGCGCGGTCAGCACCAGCTCGGTCGCGCCGGCGGGACGCGCGGCCGGCTCGTCCGCGCGCGCGACCCAGACGAGCAGCACGGGCACGGCTCCGAGCGCGGCGAGCACGGCGGTGAGGAGGTCGAGCAGGGCGGGCTCGGCGCGGTGCGCGTCGTCGACGACGAGCACCAGCGGCCGCTCGCGCGCGAGCGCGCCGAGCAGGTGGCCGAACGCCCAGACGAGGCTGCCGCCGGCGTCCTCGTCCGCCAGGCCGACGGCCGCCGCGACCCGCAGGGCCGCTGCCGGCGGGATCGCGAGGTCGGCCGCGAGCTCCTCCCACGTCCGGTCGCCGCGCGCCTGCACGACCGCCTCGCGCAGCGGCCACAGCGACACGCCCTGGCCGCGCGCCGGGCAGTGGCCGGTGAGCACGGTCCCCGTCACGCCGGCCAGCTCCGCCACGAGCCGCGACTTGCCGATCCCGGGCTCGCCCAGCACGGTGAGGATCTCCGGGGCGCCGCGGCTCGCGACGCGCGCGAACGTCGCCCGCAGCAGCGCGAGCTCGCGCTCGCGGCCGACGAGCGGCCGGTCGTGCCGGCGGCGGATCGCGGGCGCATCGGCGTCGATCCCGCGCAGCCGCCAGCTGCCGTCCGGGAGGCCGGACGCGCGGACGCCGTGCCCGACCACGCGCCAGGTGGCGTCCGCGAGCCGGACCTCGCCGATGCCGGCGTCGCGCCCGAGCCGCTCGGCGACGGCGATCGCCTCGCCGACGACGTGGTCGTCGCCGGCCGTGAGGACCTCGCCGGTGCAGGCTCCGCAGCGGACCCCCAGCCCGAACGGCAGGCGGGCCGAGGCCACGAGCTCCGCCGCCGCGGCGATCGCCCGCTGCGCGTCGTCCTCGTGTGCCGCGGGGATGCCGAACACCGCGACGACCGCGTCGCCGCGGAGCTCGACGACGCGGCCGCGGTGGCGGCCGCACGTCCGCTCGGCGACAGCGTGGAAGCGCGCGAGCGCGGCCTGCAGCGTCTCCGGGTCGAGCGCGGGGCCGGCCGTCTGGGCGAACACGCAGGTGACCCAGCGCCGGGCGGCGGCGCGGGCCGCGGCCGGCGGGCGCGCGGTGCGCCGGGAGGTCCTGGCGCAGGATCGCCGCCTCCAGCTCGCGCAGCCGCGGCGACGGCTCGACGCCGAGCCCCTCGACGAGCGCCCGGCGCGCGTCGCGGTAGGCGGCCAGCGCGTCGGCCTGGCGGCCGGCGTGGTAGAGCGCGGTCATCTGGAGCCCGCGGAGCCGCTCGTCGAGCGGGTGCTCGCGCACGAGCGCGTCGAGCTCGGCGGCGACCGCCGCGGAGGGTCCGAGCGCCAGGTCGGCCTCGACGCGATCGCCGAGGCAGGCGAGGCGGAGCTCCTCCAGCCGCGCGATCTCCGGCTGGGCGAAGCGCGCGTCGCCGACGTCCGCGAGCGCCGCGCCGCGCCAGAGCTCCAGCGCCCCGCACAGCGCCGCCGCGGCCGCGGCCGGGTCGCCGCGCGCGAGCTGCTCGCGCCCGCGTCGCGCCGCGGCCTCGAAGCGATCGGCGTCGAGCTCGGCCGGGCGCGCCGCGTAGCCGCCGCCCTCGTAGGCGACGAGGTCGTCGCCGGCCGCCGCCCGCAGCCGCGACGCGAGCACCTGGACGGCGGCGCGCGCGTGCTGCGGCGCGCGCTGCTCCCAGAGCTCGTCGACGATCCGGTCGACGTGCAGTGCGGCGCCGTGGCGGGTGAGCAGGAGGGCGAGGAACGCGAGCGTGCGGCCGCGCGGCACGTCCGCTCGGCGCCCGCCCGCCAGCTCGACCTCGATCGGGCCGAGGATCCTCACCTGCGCGCCCATCCTGGCGCGAGCCTATCCCGCCCGCGAGCGCAGAAAGCGATCAGAAACCGGCACACACGACAGTGCGTCGTATGGCCCCCGCCATTCCCGTGCCGGCGCGATGATCGAGCTCGCGCCCGTCCTCGGCCTGCTCGCCGGCGCCATCGGGATCGCCGACACGATCCCGTACGTCCGCGACACGCTGCGCGGCTCCACCCGTCCGCATCGCGGGACCTGGCTCATCTGGGGCATGCTGGCGATCGTCGTCACGCTCTCGCAGTACGCCGACGGCGCCTCGTGGAGCCTGATCATGGCGAGCGTGCAGGCGGTGGTGACCGCGCTGATCTTCCTGCTCTCGATCCGCCGCGGCGAGGGCGGCCTGACCGGGACCGAGCTGGCGATGATGGCCGTGGCGGGCGTCGGCGTCGCCGGCTGGGTGATCGCGGACGAGCCGCTGGTGGCGACCGGCTGCGTCGTCGCCGCCGACCTGATCGGCGTGGGGATGATGGTCCCGAAGACGCACCGCGATCCCGGGTCGGAGACGCTCGTGACGTTCGCGTTCGCGAGCCTCGGCGGCGTGCTCGCCGCGGGCGCGGTCGGCGCCTGGGACCTCTCGCTGCTGCTCTACCCCGTCTACTACTGCCTCGCCAACGGCGCGATCGCGCTGCTGATCGTGACCCGCCGCGCGGCGCTGCGCTCGGGCGTCGTCGTCGTGACGATCCGCTAGGCGGTGCTTGATGTGCAGCGCGGCGGGCACTGATACTCGTGCCATGCTCAAGACCATCGCGGTTGCCACCGACGGCTCCGACACGGCGCAGAAGGCCGTGTCCGCCGCCTTCACCCTGGCGAAGCGCTACGAAGCCCAGGTCGTGATCCTCACCGCCTACAGCGTGAACGCCACGGACGGAGGCGTGTGGGCGTCGAACTCCTCGACCCAGGCGGAGCGGGTCCTGGCGGACGCCGAGGAGGCTGCCGCCGCGGAGGGGCTGGCGTGCTCCTCGGCGATGCGGGAGGGCGATCCGGCGGAGGTGATCGTGAGCCTGGCCGCGCGTCACAACGCCGACCTGCTCGTCGTCGGCAACGTGGGGATGAACCGACGGCTGCTCGGCAGCGTGCCGAACACGGTCACGCACAAGGCGACCTGCTCGGTCCTGCTGGTCAAGACGTCCTGAGCGCCCCGCTCAGCGCACGACCGAGTCCACGACCGTCTGATCGCGGCCGAGGAAGAAGATGCCCGGGTCGGTCTCGAAGCCGTCGCTCGGGTTGTTCCGCAAGGTCGAGGAGCGGATCTCCAGCACGCCGCTGCGATCGTTGCTGACGAAGAAGACGGCGCCGCCGCCCTCGCGCGCGTGGTTGCGCCGCATCCGCGTGCCGGCGAGCAGCACGCGGAAGTCGTTGCCGTCCGCGTACAGCGCGCCGCCCGAGCCGCCGCCGGGCGTGCCCGAGCGCTCCGGGTTGGCGCCGCGGCCGATGGCGCGGTTGCCGGTGAACACGCTGTTGAAGATCGACCACGAGACGCCGATGCTGCTCAGCGCGGCGCCGTTGCTGCAGACGCCGCGGGTGAACGTGCTGGCGACGACGTACACCGGCCGGCCGTGGTGCTGCGACAGCGCCCGCACGGCGCCGCCGCCGAGATCGGGGCCGGTCGGGTCGCAGCGGTTGCCCGTGAACGTCGAGGAGACGATCTTGAGCCGGCCGCCGCGCGCGAAGATCGCACCGCCGCCGCCGCCCTCCAAGGTCTCCCCGGTGGCGTCGCCGTCCGCGAACCGCATGTTCTGCACCACCAGCCGCGGCGTGGCCTGGTCGTCGCAGTGGGACGTCGTCCAGGTCTGCTGCCGGTCGCACGTGTTCTGGTACAGGATCCGGCGCTGCCCGCCGCCGCTGAGCGTGACCCTGCCACGGCCGTCGAGGACGACGCGGCGGCTGGTGTTGACGACCTTCGCGGTCTGTCCCATCTCGATCCGGACCGGGCGCGGGTCCGCAGCGGAAGCGGATGATCCCGCCCTTGGCGACCGCCCGCACGACCGCGCGCGACGTGCAGCTCCGCGCCGTGCCGCTGCCGACCCAGCGGTCCGGGTGGGAGGTGTCGACGGCGCGCGCCCCGGGCGGCACCGGCACCGCGGCGGCGGTGGTCGGGAGCAGCATGGCGACGGCGACGCAGACCGTCGTGAGGATGGGCAGCAGGCGCATGGGGCCGTCAGCCTAGTGGCGCGGCATCGTCACAGCTCGACGACCGTTCCCTCGTCGGCGACCAGGATCTCGCCCGCGAACGCCTCGGCGGCGGCCGCACGGGCGCGCTCGCGGTCGTTGCCGGGCCAGAAGTGCGTGAGCATGAGCCGGCGCGCTCCGGCGGCGGCCGCGGCCTCGCCCGCTTCACGGGCGGTCAGGTTCATCGGCGGCCGGTCGCCGGGCGCGTCGGTCGCGTCGACGATGAAGAGGTCGGCGTCGCGCCCGAGCTCCGCCAGCGCGGGATCCGGGCCGGTGTCGCCGGTGTAGGCGACGGTGAGCTCCGGCGTCGAGAGCCGGACCCCGGCGTTCGGGGACGTAGTGGGGCAGCGGCCGGCTCTCCAGCCGGAACGGACCGAGGTCGTATCCCTCCGCGGGGAGCGGCCGCCAGTCGAAGACCCGTTCGGTCAGCCGACCGCTCGGCGTCCTCGAGGCCGGCGACGCGCTCGACCACGGCCTCGGGCGCGAAGAGCGCGATCCGGGGCAGCTGCCGCCCGTCGTACAGCCGCGCCCGGAACAGCCCGTGCAGGTCGACGACGTGATCCGGATGGTCGTGCGTCACGACGACCGCGTCCAGGCCGTCCGCGGTGGTCGAGCCCAGGAGCGCGAGCAGCCGCGGCAGGGTTCCGTAGCCGAGGTCGAGCACGACGCGGAACCCGTCGTGCTCGAGCAGGAACCCGCTGCACGCGCGTCCGGGCTCCGGCCAGGCGCCGCAGCCGCCGAGCACCGCCAGTCGACTCATCCGCGCATTCTGCCGCGCTGCCCCTGGCGTGGCCGGACGTCAGCGGCCCGCGCCGCGCGCCGCGCGGGCGACCATCGCCGACGCGAGCTCGACCACGCCCGCCCGGCGCACGCCGCCGTCGCGCGCGAGCGAGTGCCAGGTGTGGAAGTCGACGGCGTGGCGTGCGGCGGCGAGGATCAGCGTCCGCCGGCCCCCGCGCGCGCCCCAGCCGGCGGCCAGCACGTGCGCGGCGTCGTCGAGGAAGCTCCGGAACGGCGCGAGCCGGGGCGCGACGGGCGCGACGAGCGACGCGTCGCGCAGGAGGTTGGCGTACATCGCCTCGGTGCCCTCGTAGTACGCGTAGAGCTCGTCGAGGGCGACGCTCGAGCCGTTCCGCCGGGTCGGCGATCGCGCGCCAGGCCTCGAGGTCCGGCAGCGGATGGGCCGCGGCGAAGTGCCCCGAGCAGGCGTCGAAGAGGTCGTCCTCGGTCGGGAAGTGGCGGTAGACGGTCTGGCGCTGCACGCCCGCGCGCTCGGCCACGGCGCTGAGCGTCGTGCGGGCCGGTCCGATGCTGCCGTGCAGCTCGACGGCGGCCTCGGTGATGCGTCGCCGCGTGTCCTGCATCGCGTCGGCGCGCTTGCGGAGCTGATAGCGGCGTGTTCCCTTTTCGACAGACATGTGTGTATGACGATCTTGACAGACGGCGCGGAAGCGCGTACGCTGCGCCGCGAATCAATCATCATACAACGTCGTATGACGAAAGGAGAGTCGTGATGCTGACCGCTTCCACTCCTGAGCTGGAGCTCACCGAGGCCTGGCTCGACGACGACCCGCGCAAGCGGGTGCGCTTCACGTTCCCGATCAGCGGGGCCACCGGCGCGGAGCACACCGCCGTCGTCTACTTCGAGGTCGCGCCGGGCGAACGGCTGGGCACGCACACCGACAGCGCCGAGGAGATCCTCTACATCGTCGCCGGCGAGGGCGAGGCCGAGATCGGCGACGAGCGCGGCCGCGTGCGCGCGGGCGATCTCGCGGTGATCCCGGCGATGGCGCCCCACGGCGTCGTCAACACCGGCGACGAGCCGCTGCGGGTCGTCGGGTTCTTCTGCGAGCGCGAGATCACCTCGACGTTCGAGGCGCCCCTCCAGCCGGTCGGGGTGGCGACGGTGACGACGGGCGTGCCCGTCCTCGCCTGAGGCGGTCTGCCCGCGTCATGCCTGCGCCTGGAGCGCGACGCCGCCCTTGATGAGGTCGGCGGCGCGCTCGGCCACCGCGATCACCGGCGCGTTCGTGTTCCCACCCGGGATGACCGGGAACACGGACGCGTCGCAGACGCGCAGCCCGTCGAGCCCGCGCACGCGCAGCTCCGGATCGACCACGGCGTCGTCGTCCTTGCCGATCCGGCACGTGCCCACGGGGTGGTAGATCAGCTCCACGCGCGAGCGCAGGTGGTCGAGGTAGTCCGCGTCGGAGTCGAGGTCGTCGCCGGGCTTGAGCGCCTTGACGACCTTGGACCCCAGCGGGTCCGTGGCCGGCGATCCTCTGCGCGAGGCGCATGCCGGCGATCATCGACCGCACGTCGTCGGGATGCTCGAGCGAGTTCGTGAGGATGCGCGGCGGGTCGCCGGCGTCCGGAGATCCCAGCTTCACCCAGCCGCGTGACCTGGCCGTCAGCAGCGTCGGCGCGATCACGAAGCAGTGGCCGTCGTACTCCTCCTCGCCGTGCTTCTCGAAGTACGCGGCGCCGACGTGGAACTGGATGTCGGCCGCCGGCAGCCCCGGCCGGGTGCGGACGAAGCGCGACCGACTCGGCGACGGTGGACGACAGCGGACCGGACCGGCGCAGCAGCCATTCGGCGAGGTTCCTCGGCGCGTCGGCCCGGTAGAGCGAGTGGGTGTCCGACATCTCCCAGATCATCGTGATGAACGGATGGTCCTGGAGGTTCTGCCCGACGCCCGGCAGGTCGTGGGCGACCGGCACGCCGACGTCCCGCGAGGTGCTCGGCCGGGCCGATGCCCGACAGCATCAGGATCTGCGGCGAGTTGAACGCGCCCGCGGAGAGGATCACCTCGCGGCCGGCGCGGGCGACGCGCTCCCTGCCCTTGCGCCTGTAGACGACGCCGGTCGCCCGCTTGCCGTCGAGCTCGAGCCGCTGGACCTGCGCGTGCGTGATGACCTCCAGGTTGTCGCGCTTCATCGCCGGACGCAGGTATGCGTCGGCGCAGCTCCAGCGGCGGCCGTTCTTCTGGAAGGTCTGGAACATCCCGACGCCGTCCTGCTCCGGGCTGTTGTAGTCGGCCGAACGCGGGATGCCGCATGCCTCGGCCGCGCGGATGAAGTCGGCGTTCATGCGCCGGGGCGAGCGCTGGTCCTGGATGTTGACCGGACCGCCCACGCCGTGGTGCTCGGACGCGCCGCGCTCGTCGTTCTCGGCCTTGAGGAAGTACGGGCGGACGGACGCCCAGCCCCAGCCGTCGGCGCCCTGCTCCTCCCAGAGGTCGTAGTCGAGCGGCCGGCCGCGGACGTAGAGCATCGCGTTCATCGAGCTCGAGCCGCCCAGCGATTTCCCGCGCGGGCAGTAGAGCCGGCGGTGGTCCACGTACGGCTCCGGCTCCGTGTAGTAGTCCCAGTCGAGCTTGGTGTGGAACTGCTCCGCGAACGCCGCGGGGATCTTGATGTTGAGGCTGCGGTCGGGCCCCCCGGCCTCGAGCACGACGACGCTGACCGACGGATCCTCCGTGAGGCGATTGGCGAGGACGCAGCCGGCCGAGCCGGCTCCGACGATCACGTAGTCGGCCATGCGCTCGGCGCACCCTACGCCCTTCGGCGCGATGAGCCTCGCGCCCGCCTACGGTCTCAGGCTGCAGGCAAGGAAAGGAGAGGTCGTGTCCGCGACCGTGCTGTACATGTCGATGACGCTGGACGGGTTCATCGCCGGTCCCAACGAGGGCCCGGGCAACGGGCTCGGGGACGGCGGGACCCGCCTGCACGAGTGGGTCTGGCCGGCCGGCGACGCCGACCGCACGGGTCGTCGGCCCGGGGTCAACGGCCAGGTCGTCGACGAGTTCATGGCGACCGGGGCGGTCGTGGCGGGCCGCGGGACGTTCGAGCCCGCCGGCGGCTGGGGCGGCGACCATCACGACGGCGTGCCGATCTACATCCTGAGCCGGCATGAGCCCGACGACGAGTTCGGGCAGTGGCCGCTGGTCACCTACGTGGACGACGTCGAGACCGCGATGGCGGAGGCCAGGCGGGCGGCGGGCGACAAGAACGTGCTGGTCCACGGCGCCGGCACCGCGCAGCGCGCGCTCGCCGCGGGGGTCCTCGACGAGCTGGAGATCCATCTCGTCCCGGTGCTCTTCGGCCAAGGGCGCCGGCTGTTCGACCACCTCGCCGCCGAGCAGATCGAGCTCGAGCGGACCCGGATCCTCGAGGGGGAGGGCGGCGTCACCCACATGCACTATCGCGTCCGGCGCTGAACCCACGCCGAGCCGCCGGGAATACCCGGCCGCCCGCGCGGTCGTACGGACACCATGTTCCGCGGCCGGCTCTCCTACGCGAACGTCACGGCCAGCCTCGCGCTGTTCGTCGCCCTGGCCGGCACCGCCACGGCCGCGGTCACGCTCCCGCGCGACAGCGTCGGGGCGAGGGAGATCCGCGCGGACGCGGTCCGGTCGCCGGAGCTCGCGAAGGACGCGGTCCGGTCACCGGAGATCGAACGGGATGCCGTCCGCTCGCCGGAGATCCGCGCCGAGGCGGTCCGGACGTCCGAGCTCGAGGACGGCGGCATCCGGCTCGAGGACATCTCGGACCGCGCGAAGAGCGCGCTCGAGGGTGCCGAGGGGCCCGCCGGGCCGCAGGGGCCCGCCGGACCGTCCGGGATCAGCAGCGTGCACACCGTCGACGGGGACTCGATCGAGGTGCCGTCGTGTGACGAGTTCTCCGCCCGGGACTGCCGCGCGCTCGGATCGCTGAGCCCCGGCCTCTCGGACACGTTCGTGATCGCGAAGTTCTCCATCTCGGGGACGTTCCCACTGCGCACGTCGTGCGCGCTCACCCAGGGTCTGCTGGAGCAGACGACGCTGGACGAGGCGAATCAGCTCGGGCTCAACGTCGACTTCGGCAGCGAGCATGTGTCGCTGACCGGGATCGCCGGCCCGATCGGGTTCGTCACCGTCCGCTGCACCGAGGACACCGGCGGGGCCCTGACGGTGAACGACCTGAAGATCAGCGCGCTCGAGGTGGACGACATCACCAGCCTCTGACCGGAACGCGGGGGCCGCCGGTGCGCCGGTGAAGATGAGGTCATCGTGTCCGGCCCGGCAGGAAGCTCACCTCCGCTGCAGCCGTCTCCGTCGGTCGTCTGGGCGCTCCGGCGCGCCGTGCGCGACGAGCGACAGGGTCCGCTGCCCGCGCTGCTCCTGGCTCTGACGGTGCTCGCCGGCGTCGTCGACGCCGTCAGCATCCTCAGCCTCGGGCACGTGTTCGTGGCGACGATGACCGGCAACCTGGTGTTCATCGGCCTGGCACTGGCCGGCGCGCAGGGCTTCGCCGTAGGCACGTCCGCGCTGGCGATCGGCGGGTTCGTGGTCGGCGTGCTGATGGGCGGCAGGGCATGCCGGGCGGCCGGCGCGCACCGTGGGCGGGCGTTGCGCAACGTGCTGGGTCTCAAGCTCTGGCTCGCCGGCATCGTCACGCTCATCGCGGTGCTCAGCGGCCCCAGCCTCCCCGTCGGCGCGCGCGACGCGATGGTCGTGCTGCTCGCGATGTCGATGGGCGCGCAGCTCGCCGCGATCCGGTACCTCAAGGTGCCGGACCTGCTGACCGTGGTGCTGACGATGACGATCATCGGCGCGCTGACGGAGAGCGGAGGCGGCTTGAGCGACCCGGGCGTGCTGCGCCGCGGCCTGGCGCTGCTGGCCTTCGCCGCCGGCGCACTGGCGGGGGCGCTGCTCGTCCTCAACGTCAGCACGGCGGCGGCGCTGTCGCTCGGGCTCGCGATCATCCTCGGCGCGACGATCGCCGCGCATCTGGTGTCCCGCGCGCCGTCGGGCTGGTCGGCGCCGCAGTCGCCTTGAACGTCAGCGGCTGAGCGCGGCCTCGTGGTCCAGCCGGGCGAGCTTGTGCGGGTTGCGGATCGCGTAGATGTGCGTGATCCGGCCGCCCGCGACCACCAGGCTGACCGCCGTGTCGACCTCGCCGCCGCGATCGATCCGGCCGGCGGGCGCGCCGTTCAGCCACACCGTGCCGACCACCGCGGCAGCGGCGACGGTCTGGAAGCGGGAGAGGAGGGTCGCCACCCGGTCGCCGCCCACCACAGGACGCCGCGCGGCGGCCGCCTCGCCGCCGCCGTCGGCGACCAGCACCACGTCGGGTGCGAGCACGTCGAGCAGCCCCTGCAGATCACCGGTCTGCAGCGCGGCGAGGAACCGCTCGACCACCTGCTGCTGCTCGGCGCGATCGACCTCGATCCGCGGCCGCCGCGCGGCGACGTGCTCGCGGGCGCGGTGAGCGATCTGCCGGACCGCGGCGGGCGTCTTGTCGACCGCGGCGGCGATGTCGGTGTAGGGCAGGTCGAACACCTCGCGCAGGACGAAGACCGCCCGTTCTGCCGGCGTGAGCGTCTCCAGCACGGTCAGCATCGCGATCGAGACGCTCTCGGCGAGCTCCACGTCCTCGGCCACGTCCGGACTCGTGAGCAGCGGCTCGGGCAGCCATTCCCCGACGTACTCCTCGCGCCGCCGCGCCAGCGTCCGCAGCCGGTTGAGCGCCTGCCGGGTGACGATCCGGACCAGGTAGGCCCGCGGGTGCCGCACCTCGGCGTGGTCGACGCCGGCCCACCGCAGCCAGGTCTCCTGGACGACGTCCTCGGCGTCCGCGGCGGAGCCGAGCAGCTCGTAGGCGACCGTGAAGAGCAGGCTGCGGTGGGTGACGAACGGGTCGTCGGTCATGCCACCGACGGTACGGCGAGGGGCTGCAGCTCACAGGCCGCCGCGAAGCCCTGTGACGCGACGCCGAGCGCGACGTTGCTGCGGGTGTACAGGTTCGCGAGCGCGATGAACGTGGTGAGCTCCACGAGCGCCGCCGCGCCGAGCTGGTCGAGCAGCCCGGCCGACATCTCGTCGGTCACCGTGGGCGGGGTCTGCGACATCGCCTCGGCGTACTCCAGGACGTCGCGCTCCAGCGGCGAGAAGACGTCGGACTCGCGCCACCGCGGGACCTCGCGCGCCTTGGTCTCGTCGAGTCCCTCGTTGTGGGCCTGGAAGTAGCCGAGGTCCAGGCACCAGCTGCAGCCGACCAGGCTCGCCACCGCCATGTGGGCGAACGACTTCAGATCCTCGTCGCACATGTCCCACTTCTGTGACTTGCGACCGAGGGTGAAGCCGAAGTTCACCACCTTCCGGTTGTGCCACGCCACCTCGACGGGCTCCGCCACGTCGCCGAGCATCCTGCGCGACATCCGCTTGACCATCGCGCCGTAGATGCCGGTCAGCTCTGCCTTCGGGATCCGGGTGTTGCCGGCCATGTCGCCTCCAAGGGTCTCGCTTGGCTCTGACAAGGGGACACCGGCGGGGAACCGCGTGTGACGGTCAGCCGAAGGTGAAGACGTAGGCGCGCGCGCCGGGCGCGTGGAACGTCATCTCGAACGTCCGCTCGCGGATGGCGCCGTGCTGGCGGACGAGCTGGTACATCCGCGGCTCGGCGACGGCGCCGCCGCCGGCCGCGTCGGTGTCGAGGCCGTGGTCGTCCCCGGGCGGCTGCCCGTCGAGGCGCACGGTGAAGCCGACCGGGCCGGCGGAGGCGGGCGGCGCGAGCACGAGGTTGAGATCGCGGCCCTCGAAGCGGTAGGCGATCGAGCCGCCGGCCGCGTCGAGGTCGGCCGCCTCCCCGCCGACCGTCCATTCGCCCGCGAGCGCCCACTCGTTGAGCGCCAGCCGGTCCGAGGGCACGTCGCTGCGACGCCCGCCGCGGGCGTGGCCCACGTAGGTCTCCGGCGAGCGCAGCGCACCCCAGTCGGCGGCCCTGGCCAGGCCGTCGGCGTCGACCTGCGCGAGCTCCTCGTCCACGCCCAGGAGCTGCTGGATGGCCCGCTCGGTCTCCGCGTAGGCCTCCTCGCCGAAGTGATGGAACCGGACGCGCCCGTCGCCGTCGACGAGATAGACCGCCGGCCAGTAGTGGTTGTCGAACGACCGCCAGATCGTGAACTCGTTGTCGATCACGACCGGGTAGCCGACGCCGAGCTCGCCGATCGCCCGGCGCACGTTCCCGAGGTCGTGCTCGAAGCCGAACTCGGGCGCGTGCACGCCCATGAGGGCGAGCCCGCGGTCGTGGTACCGCTCGTGCCACGCCCTGACGTACGGCAGCGTGCGCAGCCAGTTGATGCACGAGTACGTCCAGAAGTCGACGAGCACGACACGGCCGCGGAGTCCCGCGCTCGTGAGCGGCTCGGTGTTCAGCCAGACGGACGCGTCGTCGAGCGCCGAGAGCGCGCTGTGATGGGGGTCGGATGAGGACATCGGCATGCGGGCCGGGTGGGACAGTTCTACCGGAGACCTCGCCGCGCGACCGGGTTGGTAGCGTTAACCTTGTGGTTAACAATTTGTCGAAGGAGGACCAGGACTGATGGACACACCCCCGATCGTCTCGCCTGAGGAGTGGATCGCCGCCCGGGAGAAGCTGCTCGTGAAGGAGAAGGCGCACATGCGGGCCGGCGACGCGCTGGCCGCCGAGCGCCGCCGGATGCCGTGGATGGCGGTGGAGAAGGAGTACCGGTTCGACGGCCCGGATGGCCCGGTCAGCCTGCTCGACCTGTTCGACGGCCGGCGCCAGCTGATCGTCTACCGCGCCTTCTACGCGCCGGACGTCACGACGTTCCCGGAGTCGGGCGGCGCGTACCCGGAACGGGCCTGCGTCGGTTGCTCGTTCGTGGCCGACCAGGTCGCCCACCCCGCCCACCTGAACGCACGCGACACGACGCTCGCGTTCGTCTCGCGCGCGCCCCAGGCCGAGATCCAGGGGCTGAAGGAACGGATGGGCTGGGAGCTGATCCCGTGGTACTCGCTCACGGACGACTTCGACGCCGACTTCGGCGTGGACCAGTGGCACGGCCACAACGCCTTCATCCGCGACGGCGACAGGATCTTCCGCACCTACTTCACCGACGCCCGCGGCGACGAGGCGATGGGGACGACCTGGAGCTACCTCGACCTCACCGCGCTCGGCCGCCAGGAGGAATGGGAGGACTCGCCCGAGGGCTACCCGCAGGACCCGCCCTACGGGTGGTGGAACTACCACGACGCCTACGCCGGGGCGTCCTGATCGCCCACGCCGGAGCGCTCAAGGCGCGGCGAGGATGCGCGTCCTCGCCGCGTCGAGGTCCTTCAGCGGGAACGGCGTCGGATCGACGAGCAGCTCGATCACGCGCGCGCGCCCGACGATCCGGTCGCCCTCGAGCAGCGTGACCACCGAGCCCTCGGCGAGCGTCCGTGGGAGCAGCTCGGGCGACACGACCCATGCGCGCGCCGTGGCGCTCCCGCCCGGTGCGAGCTCGGCGGCGTCCTCGAGGACCAGCACCGCGTCGTGCACGACGGGCTCGACGTCGCGCCGCCGGCGTCCGAACGACAGCGACGCCCGGTAGCCGTCGGCCAGCGCGTCGCGCCGGCCCCCGCGGTCGGACGGCGCGAGGTCGACGACGATGCGCAGCACGAGGCTCTTGGCCATGCACCCGAGCCTACGACCCGCAGGTGCGGGTCAAGGCCGGGACCGCTGGCCTGAGCAGACGATGCGCATCCAGCCGATCAGGTCGTCGCGCTCGGCGAGGTACGCCTGCTGCTCGACGATCATCGGCCCGTCGGCATTGCGCCCGCGAAGGCGGAACCGGACCTGTTCGCGGTCGGCGAAGGCATCGGACTCGAGGAGCACGAGCTCCTCCAGCGCGTCCTGCGTCCCGAACCACGCGCCGAAGACGATGTCGATCACGGCGTCGCGACCGTGCGCCTCCCAGAAGCGATTCGGGGTCACGCCGCGGAAGTCGACGTCGGGATGCAGAACCCCGCGGAGCGCATCGGCGTCCTTGGCCGCGAGCGCGTGCGCAAAGCGCGGACCGAGTGCAGCGGCGGTCGATGTCGTGTCTGCCATCCCGTTCCCTGCGGTGACTCTCTCGCATCTCGGCGCCGCGGGCAAGCCTGCGCGTCAGCTGCGGGCGAGGGTGTCGGCGATCCGCTCGGCCAGCGCGATGGTGGAGAAGTTCGTGTTGGCGCGCGGGATGGTCGGCATGATCGACGCGTCCGCGACCACGAGCCCGTCGAGCCCGTAGACGCCGCCGTCGCCGTCGACCACCCGCCCGATCGCGCAGGTCGCGACGGGATGGAAGAAGCCGCGCGCCGACGTTCGCACGTGCGTCATCGCGTCGACCTCCGCACCGGGGCGCGTCTCGCGGCCGGCATAGCGGCGGATCGGGTCGGCGGCGGCGATCTGGCGAAGCCGTTCGACGCCCTCGACGAGCACGGACGCATCGTCGGGGTGTGAGAGGAAGCCGTGGTCGATGTGCAGCGGCGCCCGCGGGTCGCTCGCGGTCAGGCGGACCGAGCCCCGCGACGCCGGCTTCATCGCGAAGACGGCCACGCTGACCTCGTAACCGTGCGGTCCCGGGGATCGAGCCCCGGGAAGAAGAACAGGTCCGACAGACCGGCGGCGCATCCGCTGCTGGACATCGCGACGGTGACCTGCGCCATGAACAGCGGATGCACGCGCTCGAACGCCGCGACGTCGACCTGCAGGCGGTCCGTGCCCTCGTACCCGAAGCCGACCCCGACGTGGTCGATCAGGCCCTCGCCGACGGGCAGCCCGCGCTCCGGCCCGACGCCGCTGCGCAGCAGGATCCCCGGTGAGCCGTAGGCGCCGGCGGCCAGCACGACGGTCCGTGCCCGCAGCTCCCCGGCGGTGGTCGCCACGCCGATCGCACGGTCACCGTCGAGCAGCACGCGATCGACGAGCGTGTCGGCGAGGATCGTCAGGTTGTCGCGTGCGCGCGCCGGATCGAGATATGCGAACGCGGTGTTCCAGCGGACGGTGCCCACCGCATTGACGGGATGGACGATCGCGGCCTCGCCGCACGCGTCGACGAACGCCCCATGCCACGGCGACAACTCCTCCGCTGTGAGCCGCCGGACCCGCATCTGCCGCTCGGCCCGGCGCAGGTACGGCGCGATCGCCTCATGGCTCCACCCGTGGCCCCACTCGTCGTAGTCGGCCGGCGCGCCCGCGAGCATCACGCACGCGTTGTGCGCGGAGCACCCGCCCAGGATCCGCGCGCGCAGTTGCGAGCGATCCTCGCGATCGGTCTCCCACGCGTGCGAGAACGCGAGTGCGCGCCCGTCCAGCATGTCCTCGGGCCAGCGGCCGTGCTCGTACGGTCCGTAGTCGGGCCCGGCCTCGACGAGTCCGACTCGCCGCCCGTCCTCGGCCAGGCGCCCGGCCAGGACGCAGCCCGCCGAGCCGCCACCCACGACGAGCACGTCGAAGCTCTCGCTCCGGTCCACAGCAGCACACCATATGCCGCTCGAGCAACAAGACCGTCCGGCATGGTCGGCAGGGCGCTCGCTCGAACCGAGCAGGCTTCTCCCGTCGCGACTGGGCCGATGTCAGTGGCTCTCGTCGAGGTCGCGCGCGAGAGACGTCGAGGCGCTCTGCCGACTCCAGGTCGCCGAGCACCAGCAACGGCTCATCGCGCGCCACTACGCGAGACCGTAACCAAAGCCCCTCTGCCACAGATCCAGGCACCTTCCTCCGCGGGATCGCCTTCAACAACCAGCCCATCGGAGTCGTACGCCTCCAGACCAACAAGCCGCTCCCTTATCTCATCCGCTTCATCGTCGACGCCGACCAGCAGGGTCCGCAGGATCGGCCGTCGCACGTCGCGCTCGTGTTCGACGCGCTTCCGGCGATCCAACTCGATCAGGTCGAGCTCAGCTACGTTCCGCCCGAGGACGGCACCGAGCGGTTCTGGCTCGCCTGCGGCTTCGAGCCGACGGGGCGGATCCGCGGGGAGGAGGCGCTCGCGCGGATCGATCTGGCTCGGGCCGGCTGGTCCCTGGCCGGCCCGTGCTCAGAGCAGGCCCTGGCGGCGCGCGGCCGCGACCGCCTGGTCACGCGTCGACGCCCCGAGCTTGCGGCGGATCCGGCGGCTGTGCGTGCGCACCGTGTTGAGCGACAGGTGCAGCCGGCCCGCGATCTCACGGTAGGAGAGGTCGCTCGGCAGCCGCTCGAGCACGCGCAGCTCGGCCGGGGTGAGCTGGTGGTCGTCGTCGGGATCCGGGCCGGCGGGAGGGTGGTCCGCGCTGGGCAACTCGGCCGCCAGTGTCGCCGCGAGCTCCGTGAGGGCGGGGACGCGCGCCCCGTCGAGCACCGCGTCGGCCGCGCGCCGGGCCTCCTGCGCGCCCGCCCGGTCGCCGAGCGCGGCGCGGCAGCGCCCGAGCCACAGCAGCGACTGGGCGACCTCGACCCGGTCGCCGCCGCGGCGGGCGAGCGTCACCGCGTGCTCCAGGCGCGCCTCCGCCCCCTCGGGGTCCCCGCGCGCGAGCAGGACGATGCCCGACGCGACGTAGCTGGCCTCCGTCGGCGGGTGCTCGCCGAGGCCGCGCGTCGTTCCCGTGGTGAGCGAGGCGTCGATCAGCCGTTCCGCCCGATCCAGCTCGCCGCGTACGGCGTGCGCCTGCGCGAGCAGCGCCATCGCGAAGACGCGGCGCACGTCCTGCTCGCCCTCCGGCGTCGCGTCGAGGTAGTCGCGGAACAGCGTCTCGGCCTCCGCGCGGGCGTCCGTCCAGAACAGGGAGATGCCGAGGAAGAAGGCGTCGGCTCCGGCCTCGGCGGACCCCGCCGGCCGGAGCGCCACGGCCGCCCGGCCGGACTCCACCGCGCCGCGCACGTCCGCCAGCGCGAGCCGTCCCATCGCGCGCTGGCGCGCGACGGTGGCGAGGAGCTCGCGCCGGCGTTCCTCGTCGTGCGTCCTCTCCGCGACCTGCTCGACGAACCGGAGCCAGGGCTCGGACTCCTCGAGGAGGCCCATCGCGCGCGCGACGCCGCCGCGGGCGAGCGCGACCTCCGGGTACTCCGCGAGGATGTCGCGCGGCAAGCGGTCGATCCAGTCCAGCAGCGCGGTCGCCTCGCCGCCGCTGTAGAGCTCGAGCCAGCTGCGCCTCAGCGCGTCCGCGGCGACGTGCAGGTCGCCTGCCTGGAGGGCGTGCTCGACGGCGCCGTGGACGTCGCCGTGCTCCGCGTACCAGAAGCTGGCCCGGCGGTGCAGGTCGGCGACGGCGTCCGGGGCCAGCCGCTCGACGCGGCGGAGGAGCATGCTCCGGAAGAGGTGGTGATAGCGGTACCAGTGGCGCCCCGGGTCGAGCGGGATCACGAAGACGTTGCCCCGTTCCAGCGCCTCGAGGACCCGCGCGCTGTCCTCGCGGCCGGTGACCGCGTCGCAGACGGCGCCGGAGAGCTGCTCGAGCACGGCGGTCGCCACGAGGAACTCCTGGACGTCGGGGTCCTGACGGGCGGCGACCTCGTCCCAGAGGTACTCGACGAGGAAGCGGTCGTCGATCGGCATGCGCGCGAGGACCTCGGCGCGGTCGGTCCGGTCGCGCAGCGTCAGCCCCACCAGGTGCAACCCTGCCACCCACCCTTCGGTGCGCGACTGCACGCCGGTCAGCTCGTCAGCGGTGAGCGCGAGCGCGTGCCTGCCGTTGAGGAGCTCGGCGGCCTCCGTGTCGCTGAACCGCAGCTGCTGCGCCCCGAGCTCGGCGATCTCGGCCTGCGCCCGGAGCCGGCCGAGCCGCAGCGGCGGGTCGGTCTGGCTCGAGACGACGACGTGGGCGTGGGGCGGGAGACGAGCAAGGAGATAGCCGAGGTCCCGGTGGATCGCCGGCTCGGTGATCTCGTGGTAGTCGTCGAGGACGATCGCCAGCGGCGCCCGCACACCGGCGAGCTCGTTGACGATGACGGGCAGGACCTCGTCGGCGAGGGAGACGCCCGGCGCGCGCAGCCTGCCTGCGGCGGTGCCCGGAAGCTCGGGCGCGGCGTCGCCGATGGCGGCCACGAGATAGGTCCAGAAGCGGACGGGGTCGTTGTCGCCCTTGTCGACCGTGTACCACGCGACCCGCGCCGGGGTCTGCGCGGCCCACTCCGCGAGGGCGCTCGTCTTGCCCGACCCGGTGGGAGCGGACACGACGGTGAGACGGCCGCTGCGACCGTTCTCGACCATGCCCGCGAGCCCGGGGCGCGGCACCAATCCCTGTCTCGGCGCGGGGACCAGCCGCTTGGTCCGCACCGCCACGAAATCTTCCCCTGCGTACGACGTGCCGCGGACAGTAGTGGCTCTGAACGCGCGCACCACCGCTGCAACAGCCGGCCGAGCGGCGACGCGCCAGGATCGAAGCAGTGCGCCCGGCCTAGCCGGCCAGCCGCTCGTCGATCCGCGCGAAGAAGGTGCCCCAGCCCTGCTTCGCGCGGTCGTACTCGTCGGGGCGCATGTGGCCGCGCTGCTCGAAGTGCATCTCGGTGCGCCCGTCGCCGACGTCGGTGAGGACGACGGTGACGAGCTCGTAGCGGGCCTCGCCGGGCCGGTCGGAGATCGTGAACACGAGGCGCTCGGGCGCGGCCACCTCGTGGTACTCGCCGGTCCAGCGGATCTCGCGGCGGCCGGTGCCGCAGAACATCGTCGCCCGCCAGGTCCCGCCGGGGCGCACGTCCATCGAGACGGTCGCGAGCGGCACCTCGCACTCGACGCCGCCGAACCAGTCCGCGAAGCGGTCGGGCTCGGTCCACTCCCGCCAGACGCGCTCGCGCGGTGCGGCGAAGACGCGCGTGGTCGTGAGGCCGCCGGTGCCGAACGGCGCCGGCTCAGTCATCGGCTCGCAGTCGCTCGTCCATGCGATCGAACCCAGCCTCCCAGAACTCGCGGTAGCCATCGAGCCACTCGGCCGCGTCCTTCATGGCGACCGCGCGCAGGCGCGAGGGGCGCAGCTGCGCCGTGCGCCGCCGTTCGATCAGGCCCGCGCGCTCGAGCACGCGCAGGTGCTTGCCGACCGCCTGGCCGCTGATCGGGAACGGCTCCGCGAGCTCGGTGACCGTCGCCTCGCCTTCGACGAGGCGCGCGAGGATCGCCCGCCGCGTGGGATCGGCGAGCGCGGCGAAGGTTGCGCTGAGTTGGTCGACGGGCACGGTGCCAAACCAATCGGTTTGATAACAATACGAGATCACCCGGACACATCGCCGCGCGAGCAGCCCCGCCGCGCCGGCCGGCATGAAAGGAGACCCGCCATGGGCAGGATCGTCGTGACCGAGTTCGTCTCGCTGGACGGAGTCGTCGAGGACCCCGGAGGATCCGAGGACTTCAAGTACGGAGGCTGGAGCTTCGAGTTCGACCGCGGGCCGGAGGGCAACGAGTTCAAGCTCGACGAGACGCGCGCCTCCTCGGCCCTGCTGCTGGGCCGCGTCACCTACGAGGGCTTCGCCGAGGCCTGGCCGTCGCGCGACGGCGAGTTCGCCGACCTGTTCAACTCGATGCCCAAGTACGTCGTGTCGGGGACGCTGACCCAGCCCGACTGGACGAACTCGACGGTCGTGGCGGGGGCCGACCTCGTCGCGGCGGTCACCAGGCTCAAGCAGGAGGCGGACGGCGACGTCGTCGTCCACGGCAGCGCCCAGCTCGCGCAGGCGCTCATCGAGCACGACCTCGTCGACGAGCTGCGGCTGATGGTCTTCCCGGTCATCCTCGGCACCGGCAAGCGCCTGTTCGGCGACCCGGGGGAGAAGAAGACGCTGCGGCTCGTCGACTCGAAGGTCGTCGGCGACGGCGTGATGATCCTGACGTACGCGGCCGCGCCGCCGGCCTGACAGCGGGGCGGCGCGAGGAGCGCCACCGGGGCCGGGACCTATGCTGGCGCCATGAGCGAACCGGCCGGCCGCCAGCTCGGCACCGGCGATCTGGACGAGTTCCGGCGGGCCGGCGAGGCGCTCGTCGCCGGGCTCGCCGACCACCTCGCGGGGCTGCCGGGGCGGCCGGTCTGGCAGCCGCTGCCGGATGAGCTGCGCGCGGAGCTGCTCTCGCTGCCGCTGCCGGAGGACGCGACCGGGCTCGGACCGCTCGTCGAGACGATGCTGCGGGACGTGCTGCCGTACCCGATGGGGAACGGGCATCCGGCCTTCTTCGGCTGGGTGAACCCGCCGCCGTCGCTCGCCGGCGTGCTCGCCTCGCTGGCCGCGGCCGCGATGAACCCGAGCGTCGTCGCGGGCGACCACGCCGACGTGCACGTGGAGCGGACGGCGGTGCGCTGGCTCGCCGAGCTCGTCGGCTACCCGCACGCGCCGGGCGCGGGCCTGCTCACGAGCGGGGCGTCCGCCGCGACGATCGTCTGCCTCGCCGGGGCCCGTTCCCGCGCCGCCGCGGCGGCCGGCCGCGATGTGCGCCGGGACGGGCTCGCGGGCGGCCCGCGCCTCTTGTGTTACGTGCCGTCCGAGGCGCACAGCTGCGTGTCGCGCGCGATCGAGCTGCTCGGGCTCGGCAGCGGGTCGATCCGGCCGGTGCCGCTCTCCGGCGGGCGCCTCGATCAGGACGCGCTGCGCGCCGCGATCGCGGCGGACCGCGCGGCGGGCGGGACGCCGGCCGTCCTGGTCGGCTCGGCGGGCACCGTCAACACGGGCGCGATCGATCCGCTCGAGGCGCTCGCCGACGTCGCCGCCGACGAGGGCCTGTGGTTCCACGTCGACGGGGCCTATGGCGCGTTCGGCGTGCTCGATCCGGCGATCGCGTCGCGCTACCGGGGGATGGAGCGCGCGGACTCGCTGACGCTCGATCCGCACAAGTGGCTCGGCGTCCCCGTCGATGCGGGCTGCGTGCTGGTGCGCAACGCCGGCGAGCTGCGGGAGGCGTTCAGCACCGTCCCGCCGTACCTGCGCCAGGACGCCGGCGCGGAGCTGGGCTCCTTCGCCGAGTACGGCATGGAGCAGACGCGGCCGTTCCGAGCGCTGAAGACGTGGGCGACGGTCGCGGCCCGAGGCCGCACCGGCATCGCCGCCCAGGTCGTCCGCGCGAACGCGCTGGCGCGCGAGCTCGCCGCGCTGATCGGGCAGGAGCCCTCGCTCGAGCTCGCGGCCGCCCCCGTCACGTCGATCGTGGCGTTCAGGGCGCGGCCGCCCGGCTGCGCCCCGGACCGGCTCGAGGACGTCAATCGCGCCCTCCCCGAGGCCGTCCAGGCGCGCGGGCGAGCCTTCGTGACCGGCACGGTGTACGAGGGCCGCGAGACGTTGCGCGCGTGCATCCTGCACCCGGGCACCACCGAGGCCGACCTGGCGACGCTCGTCGCGGAGGTGGTCGCCGCCGCGGGCGAGCTCTGCGGTTGACGACGAACGCATCCTCACCACGCCGAACCGTTGCGACCGGTTCGGGAGAGTACGGGTGTGACCTCGCTACGGGCCGCGCTCCCGCTCCCCCGCCACTGCGACGCCTCCGCGATCACGGCGTCGCTCGAGTCGCCGCTCGCGTTCGCCGACGTGTTCGAGCGCCACCACCCGGCCGTTCACCGCTACCTCGCCCGGCGGCTGGGGACCGATCTCGCCGATGAGCTGGCCGCCGAGACGTTCGCGGTCGCGTTCGCCAGGCGCGGCCGCTATGACGCGACCGTCCCGGATGCGCGCCCGTGGCTGTTCGGCATCGCGACCAAGCTCGCGCATCGTCATTGGCGCCGCGAGGAGCGCGAGCTACGCGCCTACGCCCGCACCGGCGTCGATCCCGCCGCGCCGGCTCCCGACGAGCGGGCGAACGCGCGCGCCGACAGCGCGCTGGCCGGTCCGGCACTCGCCGCCGCGCTGGCCCTCCTGACCGCCAAGGAGCGCGACGTGCTGCTCCTGTACGCGTGGGAGCAGCTCGACCAGCCCGAGATCGCGGCCGCGCTGTCGATCCCGCCGGGCACCGTCAAGTCACGCCTGCATCGTGCGCGCAGCCGTGTCAGCCAATCGCTCGCCGCCGCCGGTGAGCTCGACCAGTTGAGGGCCGAGCACCATGGATGACCTCGATCTGATCCGCTCCTTCCGCGCGGACGCCCCCGGCCCGGACGCCGCCGCGACGGCACGCGCCGAGCGCGCCTGGCGACCCGCGCCACGGTCGCGCGGACCGCGCTGGGTTCCGCGCGCCGCCGTCGGCATCGCCGCGGTCGCCGCGGTCGCCGCGGCGGCGCTGATCCTCCCCTCGGCGCGCGACGGCCGGCTGGGCGCCGAGTCCGCCCGCGCCGCCGCGACGCTCCGGCACGCCGCCGCCGCCGAGGCGGGCGGCCTGCCGCGCGCTCTGCGCGCCGGCGAGTACTGGTACGTGCGCAGCCGCACGGTGTGGACGACCGGCGTGGAAGGCGACGCCGGGCCGTACACGGCCATGGGCACCGAGCTCCGCGAGGAGTGGACCGCGGCGAACGGCACGCGCCGCTGGACCACGCAGCCGCGCGGCCCGATCGCGGTTCCCCAGCGCGCGCGACCGCGCGCGCTGGGAGGCGGACGGCCGTCCCGACCTCATTGCGGCCCCCTCGGTGGACCGGACGCGCGACGGCTTCTCGCTCGGTGCCCGCAGGTACGGCTACCGGCAGCTGCTCGCCCTTCCGCGCGACCCGCAGGCGCTCTACCGGCGCTTCCGCGCTGCCGCGGTCGCCTGCGAATGCGGCAATGGCGTCGACGACCAGACGTTCGTGACCGCCGTCGAGCTGCTGCGCACCACGCCGCTCCCGACCGACCTGCGCGCGGCGACGCTGCGCGCGATCGCGCTCGTCCCCGGGATCGAGCAGTACGCGGAGGACGACATCAGCGGCCGCCCGGGCATCGCGGTGACCTACAACGGCAGCCAGGGCAGCCAGTCCCTGATCTTCGACCCGTCGAACCACCAGCTGCTCGGCGACCGCAGCGGCGCCGGCGGTACCGCCGACGAGGAATCGGCGATCGTCGACTCGATGACCGCCCGGCCGTAGCGATCCGGCGAGCCGGGTCGCGGACTACGATCCCGCCGTGCCCGCCCGGACGGAAGCCGAGATCGCGGTCGTCGGGGGCGGGACGGCCGGCGCGGCGCTCGCCGCGCGGCTGGCGGCAGCGGGGCGAGACGTGCTCGTGATCGAGGCAGGCCCCGACTACGGCCCTGCGGCCGCGGGCCGCTGGCCCGCCGACCTGCTGGACGCCGGCTCGCTCCCGACGAGCCACGACTGGGGCTACCGCACGACGAGCGCGGGAGGCGGGGACCTCGTGCTCGACCGGGCCCGGGTGCTGGGCGGCTGCTCCGCCCACAACGGCTGCTCGCAGAACTGGGGATGGCGGGGCGACTACGACGCCTGGGGACAGCGCTCCCCGGGCTGGTCGGCGGCCGAGCTCGAGCCCGCGTTCGGCCGCGCGCGCTCCGCGCTGCGGCTCCGCCACTACGCGGCCGACGAGATCCAGCCGTTCCAGGCCGCGTTCCTCGAGGCCTGCGCAGCCGCGGGGCACCGCCTGGCGGACGACTTCGACGATCTCGACGGCGGCGCCGGCGCGGGCTGCGCGCCGGTGAACATCGCCGACGGCATGCGCTGGAACACCGCGTTCGCGTACCTCGATCCCGTGCGCGATCGCCTGCGGATCCTCGACCGGACCGAGGTCGAGCGCATCGCGCCGGAGTCAGGCGGCCCGACGCGGATCCAGGTTCGCTCGCCCGCGGGGCCGGTGGAGATCCACGCCGCCGAGACGGTGCTGTGCGGCGGCGCGTACGGAACGCCCGAGCTGCTGCTGCGGTCGGGCATCGGCGACCCCCGGGCGCTCGAGCGCGCCGGCACCGCCGTGCGCCACGAGCTCGCCGGCGTCGGCCGCGGCCTGCAGGAGCATCCCGCGATCGAGCTCGAGTTCGAAGCCGGCGCGGAGCTCGCCGCGCGCCTCGCCGACTTCGCCCGGGGCCGCTGGCTGCCCGAGGAGCAGGCGATCCTGAAGCTCGCGTCGCCCCGCTGCGACGGCCCCTACGACCTCCACGTCTATCCCTGGATCGAGCCGGACGCCGCCGCGCCCCACACGTGGAAGTGCGTCTTCCCGGTCGCGCTCGTCACGCCCCGCTCCCGCGGCGCCGTCGAGCCCGGCGGCGCCGGCGGCCGGGCGCGGATCGACCACCGGTACCTCAGCGACCCGTCGGATGTCGCCGCGCTCGCGCACGGGATCGCCGCGGTACTCGAGATCCTCGCCCATCCGCCGCTCGCGGACCTGCTCGGATCGCCCCGGACCGTGCTCCCGCAGGACGACGCGGGCGCGCTCGAGCAGTTCATCCGCGGGCACCACGCGCATTACTGGCACCCGGGCGCGAGCTGCCCGATGGGCCCGGACCCGGGACGCGGAGCGGTCGTGGACGAGCATGCCCGGCTGCACGGCATGCCCTCGATCCGCGTCGCGGACGCCTCGATCTTCCCGGCCATCCCGCGCGGGACCACCGCGATGCCCACCACCGTCGTCGGAGAGCGGGTCGCCGAGCTCATGGCGGCGGCGGGCTGAGCCGCCGCGACGCTCAGCCGGACGGCGTGTCGGCGCTCTGGTCGAGCACGTAGACGAAGTTCCCGCCGGGATCGCGCAGCGCCATGAGCATGCCGCCGGGGATCTCGTGCGGCTCGGCGACGACTTCGAGGCCGTCGTGCTCGGCCCGGAACGCCGCCACGCGCTCCACGCCGAACATCGGCCCCGGCCCCCAGTCGCTCGGCGCCGCCGCGTCGATCATCAGCGCGACGTCCGTCCCCGGGATCGCCAGTCCGACGGTGTGGTCGCCCTCGCGCCACAGCTCGTCGAACCCGAGCGTGTCGCGGTAGAGCCGGAGCGACGCGCCGAGGTCGCGCGTCGGGAGGTAGGTGAACGTCAATTGCATAACTCGATTATGTCTGAAGCGACTGCGATTATGCAAGGGTGCGTGACTGGATCCCGACCCGCGACTCGCCCCGAGGCCGGCTCGTGCTCGCCGCGCTCGAGGCGTTCGGCGCCCGCGGGTACGAGGGGGTCGCCGTCGCCGAGCTCGCGCGCGCGGCCGAGACGACCACCGGGCCGCTGTACCACCACTTCGGGTCCAAGCTCGGGCTCTACGACGCGATCCGGACCGACGTCGAGCGCCGCGTGCTCGATCGGATGGAGGGCGCGCTCGCCGCCGGTCGCGGCCCCGGGACGGTGAGCGCCGCGCTGGTCGTGGCGTTCGACTATGCGCAGCGAGCGGGCTTCCTGCGGCTGCTGGGCGAGCCGCATCCCGCACGTGCCGGCGACCCCGTGGCCGCGCTGCTGGACGACCACCTCGACGCGGCTCCCCTCGGCCAGATGCTCGCCGCCGCCTGGCGCGCCGCGCTGGCCGCATGCGCGGACGGCGCCGAGCCGGCTGCGGCACGGCGCGCCCTCAGGGCGCTCGAACCCGCCGGCGCAGGCTAGGAGGCGCGCACGAGCGGCGGCGCGTCCCCGGCCGGCACCTCGACGTAGTCGGGCAGCGTCTTGAGCACCTGCTCCGCGCCGGCCGGCGCGTAGATCGCGAGGATCGCCATCGGCTCCCAGCCCGTGTTGACCGTCGAGTGGAACTGGCCCTTGGGGATCCAGATCGCCTGGCCCGGGCGGACCGGGAACGGCTCCCCGTCGTCGACCATCTGGTCGCCGGCGCCGGCCAGCACGTAGAGCACCTCGTCGGCGTCGGGGTGGTTGTGGCGCTCGTGGCCCTGGCCGGGCAGCAGGACGACGTGCATCAGGGACACGTCGGGCGTCTCCTCGACGTTGTCCTGCGACACGAGCGGCTTGATGACGCCCCAGCCGAACGAGAAGGTCGGCAGGTCCTCGGGGTCGATCAGCTTCGACGGCATCGGATCTCTCTCCTCAGGAATGCGCGAGCGCCTTGAAGCGCCGCATGTTCTCGGTCATCGCGACCTCGGTCGGCAGCCGCTCCATCGACGAGGCGCCGAAGAAGCCGACGATGCCCTCCGTGCGGTCGAGCACGTACTGCGCGTCCTCGGGCTCGGCGAGCGGGCCGCCGTGGCAGAGCACCAGCACGTCCTCGCGGACGGCCACCGCCGCGTCGCGCATCGCCTGGATCTCGACCACGCAGTCGTCGAGCGTCTTGGCGGTCTGCGCCCCGATCGTGCCCTTCGTGGTCAGGCCCATGTGCGGGACGAGCACGTCCGCGCCCGCCTCGGTCATCGCCACCGCGCTCTCGGGGTCGAAGACGTACGGGCACGTCAGCAGCCCGAGCGACGCCGCCTCGCGGATCATCTCGACCTCGAGGTCGTAGCCCATCCCGGTCTCCTCGAGGTTGGCCCGGAACGTGCCGTCGATCAGCCCGACGGTGGGGAAGTTCTGCACGCCCGCGAAGCCCGCGTCGCGCACGCCGCGCAGGAACTGCGGCATGAGCCGGAACGGATCCGTCCCGCAGACGCCGGCCAGCACCGGCGTCTTGCGCGCGACCGGCAGCACCTCGTTGCCCATCTCCATCACGATCGCGTTCGCGTCGCCGTACGGCAGCAGCCCGGCGAGCGAGCCGCGGCCCGCCATCCGGTAGCGGCCGGAGTTGTAGATGATGATCAGGTCCGTGCCGCCGGCCTCGGCGCACTTGGCCGACAGACCGGTCCCGGCGCCGGCGCCGATGATCACGCCGCCGCCCTCGAGCGTCGCGCGCAGCTTCGTGCGCGCCTCGTCCCCGGTCATCCACTCCCCTTCACGTAGGCGTCCAGCTTCTCGACCATCGCGTCGGCGAACGCCTCCGCGTTGATGTCCTCGTCGCGCTCGACCAGCTCGACGTTGTCGCCGAGCCCGGAGCGCAGCGCGTCGAACAGCGCCGCGTCGGCCTCGGCGTCGTGGAACGGCGCGCCAGGGACGTCGATCGCCGACACGCCGCCGAGCGGGATGTACAGCGCGACCGGCCCCTTGGCCGCGGACAGCTTGCGCGCGATCCGGCGGCCGAGCTCCGCGCACTCCTCCTTCGTCGTGCGCATCAGCGTGATCGTCGGGTTGTGCACGTACAGGTTCCGGTCCTCGAACTGCGGCGGGACGGTGTCGCGCGCGCCGAAGTTGACCATGTCGAGCGCGCCGAGCGAGACGACCTGGGGCAGCCCCGCGGCGCCCGCCGCCTCGAGCCGGTCGGGACCGGCGGAGAGCACGCCGCCGACGAGGTCGTCGCACAGCTCGGTCGTCGTCGTGTCGAGCACGCCGGCGAGGAAGCCCGCGTCGACGAGCGCCTCCATCGCCTTGCCGCCGGTGCCGGTGGCGTGGAACACGAGCACCTCGTAGCCGCGCGCCTCGAGCTGCTCGCGCGCCCGCGTCACGCACGGCGTGGTGACGCCGAACATCGTCGCGCCGATCAGCGGCCGCGTCTCGCCCAGCTCGACCGGCGGGGCGCCGACCATGCCGGCCATCGCCGCCGCGGCGTTGGCGAGGATCCGCGCCGAGATCGAGTTGAGCCCCGCGACGTCGGTGACCGAGGCCATCATCGTGATGTCCGAGCCGCCGACGTAGACGGCGGTGTCGCCGGCGGTGAGCGTCGAGACGACGAGCTTCGGGACGCCGACCGGCAGCGCGCGCATCGCCGCCGTCGCGATCGTCGTGTTGCCGGAGCCGCCGGCGCCGAACACGCCGTCGATCCGGCCCTCGCCGTGCAGCCGCGCGGCCAGCGCGGCGGCCGCGTCGGCCATCGTCCCGACCGCCTTGCCGCGGTCGTCGAGCGCGGCGAGGTCCGCGCCGACCTCGGCCGCGAGCTCCGCCGCGGAGATGTCGGGCTCGAGCCCGTGCGGCGGCCCGGCCGTCCCGGCGTCGGCGACGAGCACGTCGACCCCCGCGTCGCGCATCCGCTGCGCGGCGAAGCCGAGCTCGTCGCCCTTCGTGTCCAGCGTGCCGACGATCAGGACGGTCGGCATCAGCTGCGGTACGTCACGGTCTCGTGGCCGCCCTGCTCGGCGGAGCGGAGCATCGCGTCGCAGACCTCGGCGGCGCGGTAGCCGTCCTCGAGCGTGGCGCCGTGCGGCGCGACGTCGGCGTCGTCGCGGATCGCGGTCAGCAGGTGGTGGAGCTCGTGCACGAACGAGTGCTCCCAGCCGATCATGTGGCCCTGCGGCCACCAGAACTCCCAGAACGGATGGTCGGCCTCGGACACGAGCACGGTGCGGAAGCCGAGGTTGCCCTCGGAGTACTCGAGCTCGTTGAGCCGCTCGAGGTCGAAGGCCAGCGAGCCCTTCGAGCCGTTGATCTCCCACGTGAAGTGGTTCTTGCGGCCCTGGCAGAAGCGCGACGCCTCGATCGTCCCGACCGCGCCGTTCTCGAACGCGACGGTCGACTCGACCGCGTCGTCGACGCTGCGGCCCGGCATGAAGGTCTGCGTCATCGCCGACGTGCGCTCGATCTCGCCGACGAGGTAGCGGGCGAGGTCGATCACGTGCGCGCCGAGGTCGCCGAGCGCGCCCGAGCCCGCCTCCGCCTTGTCGAAGCGCCAGATGTCGCCCTCGGCGGTGCCCCACTCCTGGAGGTAGGCGCCGCGGAAGTGCTGGATCTCGCCCAGCTCGCCGGACTCGATGATCTGGCGCGCGAGCCGCACCGCCGGCACGAAGCGGTAGTTGAAGGCGCACATGTGCTTGACGCCGGTCGCCTTGACGCGCTGCCAGGTCTCGTAGGACTCGTCCGCGTCGCGCCCGAGCGGCTTCTCGCAGATCACGTGCTTGCCCGCCTCGGCGGCCGCGATCGTCGGCTCGGCGTGGAGGTTGTTCGGGCCGGCGTTGTCGAACAGCTGGACGCGGTCGTCGGCGACGACCGCCTTCCAGTCCGTGACGTGGTCGCTGAACCCGTAGCGGCGCGCGGCCTCGGCGACCGCCGCCTCGTTGCGCCCCGCGATCGTCACGAGCTGCGGCATCAGCGGCGGCGGCCACGTCATGTACGACAGCGTCTTGTAGGCGTTCGAGTGCGCCTTGCCCATGAACGCGTAGCCGAGCATCCCGACGCCGATCGGCTGGACGTCGCCGCCGTCGCCGGCCTTGCCCATCGTGAGGAACCCGACCTCGGACACGGTCAGCGCTCCTTCGCGAACGCGGCGTCGAAGGCGACGTTCGAGGGGGCGAAGTCCGTCCGCCGCACGAACGCGAGCGCGTCCGGCGCGCCCCAGTCGCGGTCCATGCCCGAGTCCTCCCACTCGATCGAGAGCGGGCCCTCGTAGCCGATCCGGTTGAGCGCCCGGATCATCGACTCGAAGTCGACGTCGCCGTGGCCGGGCGAGACGAAGTCCCAGCCGCGGCCGGGCTGGCCGAAGTCGAGGTGCCCGCCGAGGATCGAGCTGCGGCCGTCGAGCCGCCGGATCGAGTCCTTGATGTGGGCGTGGAAGATCTTGTCCCCGAACTCGGTGATGAACGCGCCCGAGTCGAGGAACTGGTGCTCGAAGTGGCTCGGGTCGAAGTTGATCCCGAAGCCCGGGCGGTCGCCGATCGCGTCGAGCGCCTTGCGCGTGGTGACGAAGTCGTAGGCGATCTCGGTCGGGTGGACCTCGAGCGCGAACTTCACGCCCTCGGCCTCGAACACGTCGATGATCGGCCCCCAGCGCTCGGCGAACTCCTGGTAGCCGGCCTCGACCACGCTCCAGTCGTTGGGCGGGAAGCTGTAGAGCAGGTGCCAGACCGGCGAGCCGGTGAAGCCGGTGACGACCTCGACGCCGAGCTGCGCGGCGGCTCGGGCGGTGTCCTTCATCCGCTCCGCGGCGCGCTGCCGGACGCCCTCGGGGTCGCCGTCGCCCCAGATCTCCGCGTCGACGACGCCCTTGTGGCGCTCGTCGATCGGATCGGCCACGGTCTGGCCGACGAGGTGGTTGCCGATCGCCCACACGCCGAGCCCGTGGTCCTCGAGCAGCTTGCGCTGTCCGGCGGCGTAGGACGAGTCGCTCATCGCCGCGGCGACGTCGAAGTGGTCGCCCCAGCACGCCAGCTCGAGCCCGTCGAAGCCCCAGGCGCCGCACTTCGCGGCGAGGTCGGCGAGCGTGAGGTCGGCCCATTGGCCGGTGAACAACGTGACGGGGCGACTCATGGACTCTCCTGCTGGGGATTGGCGATCTCGAGCCGCACTCCCGCGGCCCGGTACTCCTCGGCGACATCCGCGGGGAGCTCGGCGTCCGTGACTATCGCATCGAGCTCCTGCGCGCGCGCGATCGAGAGCAGCGACGACACGCCGAATTTCGTTGCGTCGATCAGACCCGATGCTGCATTCCGCGCTGGCGCGCGCCGCGTTGATGACGTCAGCAAGCGGACGACGGCTTGTAGTAAGTCCCTGGTCGAGGCCGATCCCGGCCGCGCTGACGAACGCGACGGCGAAGTTCAGCTCGGACAGGAACTCGACCGTCCAGCGCCCGGCGAGCATCCGCATGTGCTGGTCGAGCTCGCCCGGCGTGACGATCACGTGGATCGCGTCGGCCTGCAGCTCGTAGGCGATCGCCGGCGAGTTCGTGACCAGCGTGAGCTCGTTCGGCGGGTCCTCCATCAGCCGCCGCGCGAGCGCGAGCGCGCTGGAGGACGCGTCGAGGAAGATCGTCGCGCCGTGGCCGACGTAGCGCGCGGCGTGCGCCGCGATCGCCGCCTTGGCGACGCGCGACGTCTCGGCCCGCTGCGTCCACGCGGTCGGGATCGTCGGCGCCGCTGGGCGTGGTGGAGAGCGAGCGGGCCCCGCCGTGCACGCGCTCGACGAGGCCGTCGCGCGCGAGCTCCTCGAGGTCGCGGTGGACGGTGACCGCCGAGACCGCGTGGTCGCGCACGAGGTCGGCGACCGACACGCCGCCGTCGCGCTGGATCCGCTGCAGCATCTGGGCGCGGCGCAGCGCAGGGGGCACGGTGTTCACACGCGCCCTCCGACCAGTGCCAGGTAGCGGTCGGCGACGACGTCGGCGAAGTCCGCGTCGTCGACGTGCGCGTCGACCTCCTCGTAGGCGAAGTCGGCGCGCAGCGCGTCGCGCAGGCTGTCGATGAACGCGCGATCGGCGGCCGGGTCCCACAGGTCGCCGCCCTCGGCGTCGACGAGCGAGAAGCCGCGTGTCGGGACGACGACCGACACCGGGCCGGTCGCCTCCGCGAGCCGCTCGGCGATCATCCGCCCGAGCTCGGCGCCCTCCTCCTCGGAGAGCCGGATCAGCGTCGCGACCGGGTTGTGGAAGTAGGACTTGCGGTCGCGGAAGCGCTCCGGGACCGTGGCCCGCGCGCCCTCGTTGAAGAAGTCGCAGCAGCCGGGGACGATCACCTGCGGCAGTCCCGCGCGGCCGGCGACGCGCAGCCGGTCCGGCCCCGTCGTGTGGACCCCGTCCATCAGCGAGTTGGCCAGCTCGGAGAGCGTGTAGTCGACGACGCCCGACAGCGCGCCCGCGGCGGCGAGCTGCTCCATCGCCGGCCCGCCGACGCCGTTGGCGTGGAAGATCACCGGCTCCTGCCCGGCCTCGATCAGCCGCTCGCGCAGACGCATCACGCCGGGCGTGGTCTGGCCGAGCATCGTCACGCCGACCGTGCTCGCGCCGAGGTCCGCGACCGCGGCGCCGGCGTCGCGGGCCATCCCCGCCACCGCCGCGGCGGCGTTGTCGAAGATCGCCCGCGAGATCGGGTGCAGCCCGAGGATGTCCACCACCGAGTGCATGACCGTCGTGTCGGACTCGCCCATGAACGGGCCGAACGCGCGCCGGCCGGACGCGCTGGGGGAGACGATCAGCTTCGGGACGCCGACCGGCAGCGCGTGCATCGCCCCGGCGCCCATCAGGGCGCCCTCGGCGCCGCCGAGGCAGAGCGCGCCGTGCAGCCTGCCCTCGCCGAGCAGGCGCAGGCAGACCGCGCGCACGCCGAGCGTCATCCGCTCGACCGCGGCCCCGCGCGAGCCGGCGTTGCGGATCCCCTCGAGGTCGTCGCCCGCCGCCGCCGCCACCTCGGCGCGCGGGACGTCGGCCTCGCAGCCCGCCTCACCGAGGATGCCGGTGTCGATCACGACGGGCCGCGCGCCGAGCGCGCGCAGGCGGTCGCGCACGTACGCGATCTCCTCGCCCTTCGTGTCGAGGGTGCCGATCAGTGCGATCCAGGGGTCCCGCCGCACTCATGGCCTCCCTAGAGGCCCATCTTCCCCGGGTTCATGATCCCGTTGGGGTCGAGCGCCGCCTTGATCCGCGCCAGCGCGTCGAGCGCGGCGCCGTGCTGGCGGCGCATGTACGGGCCGAGCTTGATCCCGACGCCGTGGTGGTCGTTCATCACGCCGCCGGCGTCGAGCGCGGCGGTCATGCCGTCGGCCCAGATCCGGTCGTGCAGCGCGAGCGCGTCCGGCCCGCCGTCGGGGACGACGAAGCGGCCGTAGATCATCGTGCCCCACAGGTACCAGTGCGAGAAGTGCATCCGCAGCTCCAGCCCGGTGTACGCATACGGCTCGCGCACCGCTCGTGACGAGCGCGTCGTAGACCGCGCCGATCCGGTCGTAGCGTCGCGACGACGTCCAGCGTGCCCCAGATCGCGGGCAGCTCGGGCTGGTGGGGCGGGTGGTAGAAGTCGTAGCGGCGGTCCCACCAGCGCTGCCCCAGCGCGGGGTCGAGCAGCTCGGCGCCGGCCTCGGCGGCGATCGCGAGCGTCCGCCGCTCCTCCAGCTCGGCGGCCTCCTCCTCGCCCTCGAAGGCGAGCACGGTGTAGATCCCGCGCAGGTCCTCGCCGACCACGGGCGCGAACGTCCGCTGCGTGGCGACGTCGTCGTACATCCGCACGACCGACGGCCGGTGGCCGGCCTGGAGCGCGCGCCGGATCGCGTGGATGCCGGCGTCGACGGACGGGAACGCGACGGCCGCGAAGCGGCGCGTCTCCGGCAGCGGGACGAGCTGGAGCGTGGCGCGCGTGATCACGCCGAGCGTGCCCTCCGAGCCGACGAAGAGCTGCGTGAGCTCGGGGCCGACCGCGTGGCGCGGGACCCCGACGGTCTCGATCAGCCCGTCGGCCGGTGTCGCGACGCGGAGCGACAGCAGCAGGTCCTCGATCTTCCCGTAGCGGGTCGAGAGGACGCCCGAGCCGCGCGCCGCGATGTAGCCGCCGACCGTCGCCCACTCGACCGACGCGGGGTAGTGCGGGAGCATCAGCCCGCGGGCGTTGAGCTCGGCCTCGAGCCGCTTGCCGTTGACGCCGGCCTGGGCGGTCACGGTCAGCGAGACCTCGTCGATCTCGACGATCGCGTCGAGCGAGGTCATGTCGATGACGATCCCGCCCTCGATCGCGAGCGCGCCGCCCTGGGTGCCCGAGCCGCCGCCCCACGGCACGACCGGCACGCCGTGCGCGTCGGCCAGCCGCAGCACCGCGGCGACGTCCTCCTCGGACCGCGGGCGGACGACGACGTCGGGCCGCGCGATTGGCGCTCCGGCGTCCGCCGCGTAGAGTGCCGGCCAATATGTGTCAGCGACGTAGGCCCGGAGCCGATCGGGCGCCGTCGACACCGCATCGCCGAGCGCTCCGATCAGCGCCTCCTCGACGGCGGACAGGTCCGCGGGAGGCGTCGTCGTCACCGGCGCCGCTCGTTTCCAAATCTGCGCATAACTTGACAGAAACCCTTGCATGAGATTTCAATTGCTGTCAAGCCATGGCCGATTCAGCACAAGACGCCCTCGCTGAGGGCCCGGCGGGCACCGTTCCCGAGGCCGAATCCGGCGTCGCCGACGCGCGCCGGAAGTGGAGCCCGCAGCGGATCGCGATCGCCGTCATCTGCGCGATCGTCGTCGTATGGCTCGTCATCAAGGCGGTCGACGACCTCCGCGGCTTCGCCGTCGTCACGCTGAACGGCATCACCCTCGCGGCGCTCTACTTCGTCGTCGCCAGCGGCTTCACGCTGATCTTCGGCCTGATGCGCGTGGTCAACATGGCGCACGGCTCGCTCTACCTGCTCGGCGGCTACCTCGCGCTCGAGATGCAGGAGCACTGGTTCAAGCAGACCTCGGGCGGCGACAGCAGCCTCGGGCTCTCGCTCAACCCGGAGGGGGACGCGACCTACTCGCTGCTCGGGTGGGTCATCCCGCTGCTCATCGCGACCGGGATCATCGGCGTCATCGGCGTGCTGATCCAGCAGGTGTTCCTGCGCTGGAACCAGGGCCAGGACCTGCGCCAGGCGCTGATCACGATCGCGCTGTCGGTGATCATCGCCGACCAGATGCTCGCCGCGTTCGGCGGCATCTCGCAGGACATCAAGACGCCGACCGACTGGCCCGACTCGATCAACGTCTTCGACGTCCGCTTCGGCTTCTTCCGCGGCGTGGTCGTGCTCGGCTCGGCGCTGCTGATCGGGGTCGGGCTGTGGTGGCTGATAAAGCGAACGCGCTTCGGCAAGATCGTGCGCGCCGGCGTCGACGACCGCGACATGGTCTCCGCGCTCGGCATCAACGTCCAGCTGATCTTCGCGCTCGCCTTCCTGCTCGGCGCGCTGCTCGCCGGCTTCGGCGGCGTCCTCGGCGGCACGATGATCTCGCTGCAGCCCGGCAACGACACCGCCTTCCTGCTCAACTCGCTGATCGTCGTGATCATCGGCGGCATGGGCTCGCTCGGCGGCGCCGCGATCGGCGCGCTCGCGCTCGGGCTCGTGGACTCCTACGCGGACGTCTACCTCGTGTTCGGCGACACCGACCTGACGAACTACTCGATCCTGCTCACGTTCGCGCTGCTCGTCGGCGTGCTCGCCGTCCGCCCCCTCGGCCTGTTCGGGAGACCCGCGTGACGCCCGTCAGCCGCGGCCGCTCCTCCTGGCTGGCGATCGTCGTCGTCGTCGCGATCGCGTCGCTGGCCCCGCTCGTGTTCACCGACTTCTTCGTCTCGGTGATCCTCACGAAGGCGCTCTGGCTCGGCGTCGCGGCGGCGAGCCTGATCTTCCTCTCCGCGTACGGCGGCATGGTCTCGCTCGCGCAGGTCGGCCTCTACGGCATCGCCGGCATGACCTTCGCCAACCTCGTCGCGGCCGACGGCGGCCTCGCCGCGGCGTGGGGCCCGTGGCCGGCCACGATCGCCGCGCTCATCGTCGCCACCGCTCGTGGGCATCGGCTTCGGCGCGATCTGCGCCCGCAGCGAGGGCATCTACTTCCTGATGATCACGCTCGCGTTCAGCGTGCTCGTCTACTACTTCTTCAGCCAGGTCACGCAGCTGTCGGGCTTCGGCGGGGTCAACAACCTCGACCTGCCCGCGCTGGTCGGCAACCCCGGGCTCGACGGGACGGCGCTCTACTACACGACGCTCGTCGCGTCCGTGCTCGTCTTCCTCGCGCTGCGCTACATCTCGCGCACGCCGTTCGGGCTCTCGCTGCAGGGCCTGCGCGACGAGCCGTCGCGGATGCGCGCGCTCGGCTTCGACGTGACCCGGCACCGCATGCTCGCGTTCGGCCTCGCGGCGTTCGTCGCGGGCATCGCCGGCGTGCTGAGCGTCTGGTACAACCGCCGCATCTCGCCCGGCTCGATCAACCTCGAGCAGACGATCAACATCCTGATCATCGCGGTCATCGGCGGGCTGTACCGGCTGGAGGGCGCCTGGGTCGGCGCGCTCGTCTATGCCCTGCTCGACAACTACTCCCGCGAATGGACGCCCGAGATCGGGAACGTCCTGGGCGCGGAGCGGTTCAACACGATCATCGGGATCGTCTTCCTGGTCATCGTGCTGCTCTCTCCCGGCGGCCTCGTCGGCCTCTGGGAGAAGATCAGCGAGCGGGTCAGGCGAGGGAGATCCACCGCAGGACCGGGGGCGGAGGGCCCCCCACAGCAAGCACTGTCAAGCGACGTTCCATGAGGAGGAGTGGTCAGGTGAGGGTTACCAAGCTGATGGCGCTCGGTGGCGTCATCGTCGCGCTGGGCGTGGTCGCAGGATGCGGCGACGACAGCGATGATTCCGGTGGCGGCGGCTCGACCGCCGAGAGCACCCCAGCCGCCGATTCGGGCGGCGGCGGCACCATCAAGGTCGGCGTCCTGTCCGACTGCGAAGGCGCGTTCGGCTCGTTCTTCGAGCCCACGGCGTCCGGCTTCAACCAGGCGCTGATCGACGCCGCGGGCGCGAAGCCCGCCGGCTCGAAGCCGACGGACGGCCTCGACGGCGCCACGGTCGGCGGCAAGAAGATCGAGATCGTCGGCTACGGCTGCTCGAACGACACGGCCGACAAGGCGATCGAGGAGACGCGCCGGCTCGTGGAGCAGGAGGGCGCGGACGTCCTCGTCGGCCCGCTCTCGGGCGACGAGGGCATCGCCGTCGCGAACTACGCGAAGGAGCACCCGGACAAGACGTTCATCAACGGCATCGCCGGCGCGCAGGACTCGACGCTGAAGGTGCAGGCGCCGAACTTCTTCCGGTTCCATCCGGACGGCGCGCAGTGGTCGGCCGGTCTGGGCGACTACGCGTACAACAAGCTCGGCTGGAAGAAGGCCGCGATCATCGGTGACGACTACTCGTTCCCGTACACCTCGCTGGCCGGCTTCGTGGCTGAGTACTGCTCGATCGGCGGCGACATCACGAAGCGCGTCTGGGCCCCGCTGGGTGAGAAGGACTACTCGTCCTACATCTCGCAGATCCCGAAGGACGTCGACGGCATCTACGTCGGCATCGGCGGCTCGGGCCTGATCTCGTTCATCAAGCAGTACAAGCAGCAGAACGGGAAGGTCGACACCGAGAAGATGATGGGCAACGTCTTCTGGGACGACCCGCTCGTCCTGAAGGCCGTCGGCAAGGACCTGGTGGGCGGCGTCACCTCCGCGATGACCGCGGCGGACGACAACTCGCCCGAGGTCAAGGCGTACATCGACAACCTGAAGACCAGCTACGGCGACGAGATCGCCGGCGCCGGCCCGTCGGTGTTCACCTACGGCTACTACACGGCCGGGCGTGCGCTGGTGAAGGGCCTCGAGGCCGTCAACGGCGACATCACCGACCAGAAGCAGCTGCAGGAAGCGCTCACGACGACCACGCTGTCGGGCGAAGAGGCCCCGTGGGGCGACGTGAAGCTCGACGACAACCGCCAGGCGATCTCGGACATCTTCGTCAAGAAGATCGTCGCGGACAAGACGGGCGACGGCGTGCCGGACGTGCAGACGTTCGAGAAGATCCCGGGGGTCGACCAGACCTTCGGCGGCGCCTTCTCGGCGTCGACGCCTCCGCCGGACCGCGAGAACCCGAAGTGCGAGAAGGGCACCGCCCCGCCGTGGGTCGGGAACGCCGAGAAGGTCAACTTCGGCGACTAGCACCATGGCAGCACCCGCATCATCCGCTGAAGGCGCCGCGCCGATCCTCCGCTTGCGGGGGGTCGGCCGGCGCTTCGGCGGCGTCGTCGCCGTCTCCGGGGTGGACCTCGAGGTCCGCCCCGGGGAGCGGCGCGCGATCCTCGGCCCGAACGGGGCCGGCAAGACCACCCTCTTCAACCTCATCTCCGGCGAGTTCCCGCCGACGGCCGGCTCCGTCGAGCTGTTCGGCCGGGACGTCACCGCCGCTGCCCGCACGCACGCGCGCCCGGATGGGGCTCTCGCGCACGTTCCAGACGTCGCGCCTGTTCGGCGGCCTGACCGTCGACGACAACCTCTACCTCGCCGTGCTCGGCGTCCACGACGGGCACTTCCGCCTGATCAACCGCGGCGAGGACACCGAGATGCGCGAGCGCGGCCGCGCGATGGCCGAGGCCGTCGGGCTGAGCGACAAGCTCGACGAGCTCGTCGCCGAGCTCTCGCACGGCGAGCAGCGCCAGCTCGAGGTCGGCATGGCCCGCGCCGCCGACCCGCAGCTGATGATGCTCGACGAGCCGGCCGCGGGGCTCTCGCGCGCCGAGCGCGTGAAGCTCACCGAGCTGCTGCTCTCGCTCGATCCGTCGATCACGCTGATCCTGATCGAGCACGACATGGACGTCGCCTTGCGCGTCGCCGAGTGGGTCACGATGATGCACGACGGCAAGGTGATCGTGGAGGGCACGCCCGCCGAGATCCGCGCCAACGAGCTGGTCCACGACCTCTACCTGGGGAGCGCGCACCACTGATGGCCGACGATCTCTTCGTCGTCGAGGACGTCCACGGCTACTACGGGACCGCCCATGTGCTGGAGGGCGTCTCGTTCTCGATGGGCGCCGAGCCCGTCGCGCTGATCGGGCGCAACGGCATGGGCAAGTCGACGCTGTGCGCCGCGATCGTCGGGCTGCTCGGCCACGCGACCGGGTCCGTCCGGCTCGACGGCAAGGAGCTGCTCGGCCGGCCGGCGTACAAGATCGCCGGGGCCGGGATCGGCTTCGTGCCCCAGGGCCGGCGGCTGTTCCAGTCGCTGACCGTCGACGAGCACCTGCAGATCGTCGGCGCGAAGTCGAGCCAGGCCTGGACGCCGAAGCGCGTCTACGAGCTGTTCCCGCGGCTCGGCGAGCGCAAGAACGTCAGCGGCACGTCGCTCTCCGGCGGCGAGCAGCAGATGCTCGCGATCGGGCGGGCGCTGCTCACCAACCCGAAGCTGCTGGTCATGGACGAGCCCTCCGAGGGGCTCGCGCCGACGATCGTGGAGGGCCTGATCCAGACGATCAAGGACCTCGCCGCCGAGGGGATGGGCCTGCTCGTCGTCGAGCAGAACCTCGGCGTCGCGACGTCGCTCGCGGAGCGCCAGCTGATCATGGTCACCGGCCAGATCGCCGCGGAGACGACGGCGCAGGAGCTCATCTCCGACCCCGCCGCGCAGCGCCGCTACCTCGGCGTCGAGCCGCTGGCCGACGCCGCCTGAGCGGCGGCGCCGGCAAGCCCCTCGTCAGTCGGTCAGCCGCGCGGAGATCGCGCCCGGCAGCAGCCCGGACGCGTCGAGCGCGTCGGCCCCGCCGCGGCCCGCGATCGCGAGCGTGTCGGCGGGCTCCGTGCGCTGGATCGCGAGCCGGACCGGCAGCCCGGTGACGCGCGCCTCGCTCGTGTTGCCGGCGATCGCCAGCGCGTCGTCGCCGTCCGTGCCGTCGACGGTCATCGCGTCGACCGCGCCGTCCAGCGCGGGCGTCGCCGGGACGCCCGAGAGGCTCACGATCACGTCGGTCACCCCGGTGCCGGTGAGGTCGCCGAGGTGGTACGCGTCGGCGCCGACCTGCGCGACCGTCTCGACGCGCTCGAGCCCGCCGAGCGCCAGGACGCCGCTGTCGGCGGTCATCCGCGCGTCGCGTCCGGCCGGCTCGAGCGCGAACGTCTCGTCGGCCGGGCCGCCCCACATCACGAGCGCGTCGAACGTGCCGCCGCCGGCGCGGATCGCGTCGGCGCCGTCGCCGGCGTCCCAGCGGATGATGTCGTTGCCCGCACCCAGGTCGATCGCGTCCGCGCCGCGGCGCCCTTGCGCGAAGTCGCCGCCTCCGCCGCCGACGAGCCGGTCGGCGCCGGCGCCGCCCAGGAACGTGTCGTCGCCCGGGCCGCCGCGCAGCGTGGTCGCGACCTGGGTGTCGGTGAGGCTCGTGTTCAGCTCGTCGTCGCCCGCCCCGCCGTCGAGCGTCAGCCGGTCGTCGGGGCCGGCGCCGAGGAGCTGCACGAAGGTCGGCCCGGAGACCAGGACGCTGGTGGACCCGAAGGCGTCGAACTGGTCGGGGCCGTCGGTCCCGTCGACGGTGACCCGGTCCGTGCGGCCGTCGGCGCCGAGGTCGAGGTCGAGCTGGAGCAGGAGCTCGCCGACCTGGCCGACGTGCACGGCGTCGTGGCCGGCGCCGGTCGCGGCGGTCAGCTGCTCGGTCGCGCGGAGGCGGATGCCCGCGTCGTGCCGGTGGCGGTCGAGCACGGCATCGCCGCCGTAGGCGTCGACGTCCATGTCCTGCCCGCCCGGCGAGCCGCTCGTCTCGGCCACGTCGTAGCCGTCGCCGCCGTCGATCGTCACGGGCGTGAAGCGGAGCAGCGCGAGCGGGCCGTCGTCGAGCGTCACGCGGTCGTCGCCCGCGCCGGTCTCGACGCGGATCCGCCGTACCGCCCAGAGCGGGAACCGCCCCGCGGAGGCGTCGTCGCCGGCCGTCACGTCGATCGCGAGCCCGCGGGCGCGGATGCCGACGAGGTCGGCGTCGTCGCCGCCGCGCACGGTGAGCGTGCCGCCATGGAGCTGCGCGGAGACGTCGCCGGGCGGTGCGGCCGCGGCGCCCTGCGCGGCGAGGAGGCAGCCGGCGGCGAGCGCGCCGGCGGCCAGGGTCTTGCGTCGGAGCATGGTTCCCCTCGGTCGGCCTCGGTGGCGAGGCGTTGCCATCGGGACGGGGACTCGCACCCGCCGGCGGTCTATTCCCGCGGCCCGTCGCCGCGTGTTCGCACGGCGACCTCCGGACGGGCTTGACGATCGCCGGGGCACGGCCTACGCTGCCGCGTGGCAAACGCTTTCCGAGGTGAGGACCGGGATGAGCATCGAGGAGACAGTGCAGGCGGCCCGCACGCCGGAGGGCGGCGGCGTGCGGCGGGTCGGGATCGCCATGAACGGCGTGACCGGCCGCATGGGCCACAACCAGCACCTCGTCCGCTCGATCCTCGCGATCCGCGCGCAGGGCGGCGTCCCGCACGGTCGCGAGGTGATCTGGCCGGAGCCGGTGCTGATCGGCCGCGACGAGCGCAAGCTCGCCCGGCTGGCCGCCGAGCACGGGCTCGAGCGCTTCACCACCGACCTCGACGCCGCGCTCGCCGATCCCGGCCTCGGCGTCTACTTCGACGCGCAGGTCACGCCGCAGCGGCCGGACGCGGTCCGCCGGGCGATCGCGGCGGGCAAGGACGTCTACTGCGAGAAGCCCGTCACCGAGACGCTCGCCGAGGGGCTGGAGCTGGCCCGGCTCGCGCGCGACGCGGGCGTCCGCAACGGCGTCGTCCAGGACAAGCTCTTCCTGCCCGGGCTGATCAAGCTGCGCGAGCTGATCGACACCGGGTTCTTCGGCCGCATCCTCTCCGTCCGCGGCGAGTTCGGCTACTGGGTCTTCCCCGGCCCGATCCCCAAGCCGCAGCGGCCGAGCTGGAACTACCGCAAGGAGGACGGCGGCGGGATCCTCGTCGACATGTTCTGCCACTGGCGCTACGTGCTCGACAACCTGTTCGGGCCGGTGCGCTCCGTCTCGGCGCTCGGGGCGATCCACATCCCGCAGCGGACCGACGAGCAGGGCGACCCGTACGCGGTCACCGCCGAGGACGCGGCCTACGCCACGTTCGAGATCGAGGACGGGCCGATCGTGCAGATGAACTCGTCGTGGTGCGTGCGCGTCGACCGCGACGAGCTGTTCGAGCTGCAGGTCGACGGGACCGCCGGCAGCGCGGTCGCCGGCCTGCGCGAATGCCGGATCCAGCCCGCAGCGGCGACGCCGATGCCGGTCTGGAACCCGGACATCCCCAGCCCGATCGACCACCGCTCGCTGTGGCAGCGCGTGCCCGACCGCGGCGAGCACGACAACGGCTTCAAGCTCCAGTGGGAGCAGTACCTCCGCCACGTCGTCTACGACGAGCCGTTCCCGTGGGACTTCCTCGAGGCGGCCAAGGGGATCCAGCTCGCCGAGCTCGGGCTGCAGAGCTGGGAGGAGCGGCGCTTCGTCGAGGTCCCGGAGCTGGCGCTGTGAGCGTCGCCACCGCACTCCGGCTGCCGCGCGCGAGCGGCGCGATCGAGCCCTACACGCCCGGCGCCCCGTCGCCCTACGGGCCGCCCGCCGGCCCGCCGCGGAGCCGCGTCGCGTTCGCCGCCGCCCACGTCGTCGCCGACCCGCTCGCCGCCGGCGACCCCGGCGGGCCGGCGCAGCTCGACTGGGAGGCGACGCTCGCCTTCCGCCGCCACCTGTGGGAGCACGGGTTCGCCGTCGCCGAGGCGATGGACACCGCCCAGCGCGGCATGGGCCTCGACTGGGCGGTCAGCCGCGAGCTGATCCGCCGCAGCGTCGGCGAGGCGCGGGCGGTGGGCGGGACGATCGCCGCCGGCGCGGGCACCGACCACCTGACGCCGTCGCCCGACCTCGACCTCGCGGTCGTCCGCGCCGCGTACGAGGAGCAGTGCGCGTTCGTCGAGGGCACCGGCGCCCAGGTGATCCTGATGGCCAGCCGCGCGCTCGCCGCCGCGGCGCTGCACCCGGAGGACTACGCCGAGACCTACGGCCACGTGCTCGGCGCGCTCGAGCGGCCGGCGATCCTGCACTGGCTCGGCCCCGCCTTCGACCCGGCGCTCGCCGGCTACTGGGGCGACGACGACCTCGACGCCGCCGGCGACACGCTGCTCGCGATCATCGACGAGAACGTCGCGAAGGTCGACGGCGTGAAGGTCTCGCTGCTCGACGCCGACCGCGAGGTCGCGCTGCGCCGGCGGCTGCCGGAGGGCGTCCGCATGTACACGGGCGACGACTTCGACTACCCGGCGCTGATCCGCGGCGACGTGCGCGGCCACAGCGACGCGCTGCTCGGGATCTTCGACGCGATCGCGCCGGCCGCGGCGACGGCGCTCGCCGCGCTCGACGACGGCGACCTCGACCGCTACGAGGAGATCCTCGCGCCGACCGTGGCGCTCTCCCGCCACGTCTTCCAGGCGCCGACCTACCGCTACAAGACCGGCGTCGTCTTCCTCGCCTACCTCAACGGGCACCAGCGCCACTTCCGGATGGTCGGCGGCCAGGAGGGCGCGCGCTCGGTGACGCACCTGGCCGAGCTGTTCGTGCTCGCCGACGCGGCGGCGCTGCTGCGCGACCCGGAGCTCGCGGCGGCGCGCATGCGCGCGGTGCTCGAGCTCGCGGGAGTGGACCAGGGATGAGCGCCCGGCCCGACCTCGCCCGGCTCAGCCTCAACCAGATCACGATCGACCAGTGCAGCCTGCCGGAGGCGGTCGACGCCTGCGGGCGGGCGGGCCTGACGGTGATCGGGCCGTGGCGCCACAAGGTCGCGGAGGTCGGCGTCGAGCGGGCGGCCGGGCTGATCCGCGCCGCCGGGCTGCGGGTGTCGAGCCTGTGCCGCGGCGGCTTCTTCCCCGCCGCCGACGCGGCCGGCCTGCGCGCCGCGGACGCCGACAACCGGGCCGCGGTCGAGGAGGCCGCGGCGCTCGGCACCGACGTGCTCGTGCTCGTCTGCGGGCCGCCCGTCGGGCGCGACCTCGAGGGCGCGCGGGCGCAGATCCTCGCCGGCATCGAGCGCCTCGTCCCGCACGCGGAGGACCACGGGGTGCGGCTGGCGATCGAGCCGCTGCACCCGATGATGATCTCCGAGCGCTCCGCGATCGTCACCCTCGGCGAGGCGAACGACCTGGCCGAGCGGTTCGACGCGCACCGCGTCGGCGTCGTCGTCGACGCCTACCACGTCTGGTGGGACCCGCGGCTGTACGACGAGATCGCCCGCGCCGGCCGGCGCATCTTCGGCTATCACGTCGCGGACTGGCTCGTCCCCACCACCGACCGGCTCCAGGGCCGCGGGATGATGGGCGCGGGCGCGATCGACCTGCCGCGGATCCGCGCCGCGGTCGAGCGGGCCGGGTACGACGGGCCGATCGAGGTCGAGGTGATCAACCGCGAGGCGTGGGCGCGGCCCGGCGACGAGATCGTCGCCGAGGCGTGCGCGGCGTTCGTCGCCGCGGCCTAGCGGCAGCGCTGGGCGCCGGCCGCCAGCCGGCGCTTGAGCGTGCGGTAGGCCGGGCGGACGCGGCCCTTCGGCCCGAGGAAGGCCGAGTCCCAGTTCGTGACGATCGGCGGCGCCTGCCAGTGGTAGAAGTAGACGCGCCGGATCCGCGGGCTCAGGCAGGCGAGCTTGAACACGTGCTTGGTCGCGCGCGCGGCGTGGCGCTGGGAGTAGCGCTGCACGCGCGTGACCTTCGAGCCCTTGTACTCGCGCCGGACCACCAGGCCGCCGGTCTCGGTGAACCAGAGCTGCCCGCTGGTGAGGCGGAGCATCCGGAGCGTCGCGTCGGTGCGCAGCCGGTTCGTGTCGCCGTAGTTGTGCAGGCCCCAGATCTTCGGCTTGACCGGCGCGAAGGCCTCGAACCGGCGGACCCAGCGCGGGAGGTTGGAGATGTCGAGCACGTCGGCGCCGACGATCCGGCAGCCGCGGCAGTTGCGCCGCATGATCCCGTAGTAGCGGGCGACCTTGCGCGGCCGGTCGTAGGTCGGCTGGAGCGGGTGGTTGGCCTCGTTCCAGGTGATCCAGTCGCGGACGTCCGGATAGCGCTTGCGCATCCGCTTGAACTCGCGCGCGAACGTCCCGTCCGACGGCAGCTTCTTGCGCAGCTTCGCCGAGCGCACGGACCGCTCGAACCCGAGCAGGACGCGGACGCCCGAGGCGCGCGCCGCGGCCATCCACGTGTCGAGCTTGGCCCGCTCCTTCTTGTCGTGGAGCACGTCCCACGGGGTCATGTAGCGCGCCTCGGTCAGGCCGAGCGCCTGCCAGCGCGGGTTCTGGAACATCTCCGGCTTCTGCTCGCCCATGCCGATCAGCGGCGCGGCGACGGCCGGCGCCGGGACGACGAGGAGGAGCAGGGAGAGCAGGAGCGCGCGCGTGAGCACCTGACAGACCAACGCGAGTCGCGCGCGGGAGTTGCGGCGCGGCTCAGCCGTGGCGCGGACGCCACATGGGCACGACCTGCGTCGCGCCCCTCGATCAGGTCCGCGAGGTGCTCGCCGAGGCCCGGCGCGTGCTTGAAGGCGTGGCCGGAGCCGCCGCCGAGCAGCCAGTGGCCGTCCGTGTCCGCGGGCCCGGCGACGAAGTGCGAGTCGGGCGTCATCTCGTACGGCATGACGCGGGCCCACAGCAGCCCGGCGCCGGCCAGCGGCGGAAAGCGGCGCGCCAGGTACGCGGCCACCTCGTCCGCCGCCGCGCGCGCGGGCACGCGCGCGTCGTGATCGAGGTCGAGCGTCGGGCCGGGCGTGTGGCTGACCGCCTTGATCCCGAGCCCGTCGACGTCGGGGAACCCGTACAGGCCGACGCGCTCGTCGAACCAGGCCGGGCCGTCGCGCCAGGCGGGCGGCGCGCTCCAGTGCAGGACGTCCTGCCACGACGGCCGCACCGGCGCGAGCGCCGGCCAGAGCGCGCCGAGCCAGGCGCCGCAGGCCCAGACCACCGCGTCGGCGCGCGCCTCGCCGCCCGCCAGGGCCACCGCGTGCGGGCCGGCGGGGCGCGCGCGGTCGAGCACGAGCCGGGCGCCGCCGTCCGTCGCGCGCCGCAGCAGCGCCGCCACCGCGTCGCCGGCCCGGATCACGCACGCGTCCGGCTCGTACAGCGAGAACGCCAGGTCGTCGGCGGCCATCCCGGGGAACAGCGCCGCGGTCGCGGCCGGCGTGAGCCGCTCGTACGGCGCGCCCGCGGCGTCCATCCGCTGCGCCACGAGGTCCTCCGGGCCGCCGTCGTCCGCCGCGAGCCAGACGAGGCCGGTCGGCTCGAGCAGCCGCCCGCCGCACTGCTCGTCCAGCGCCCGCCAGAGCGCGACGCCGCGCGCGGCCGAGCGGATGTAGTGCAGGTCCTCGTCCGCCCCGAACTCGCCGTGGCCGAGGCGCAGCAGGCGCGTCCGGTCGCCCGAGCTGCCGCGCGCGTTCGCGGGCGCGTACTGCTCGACGACCGTCACGTCCCAGCCGCGCGCCACGAGCGCGTCGGCGGTCGCCGCGCCGAGCACGCCCGCGCCGACGACGATCGCCTTCACGCCGCGAGGTTCCGCGGGTGGTGGCAGGCGGCCACGTGGCCGTCGCGGTGCGGGACGAGCGGCGGCTCGGTCGTCCGGCACACCTCGGTGGCGTAGCGGCAGCGCGTGTGGAAGCGGCAGCCCGACGGCGGCGAGGCCGGGCTCGGCACGTCGCCCTCGAGCACGATCCGCTCGCGGCGGGCCACGTCGGGGTCCGGGACCGGCACCGCGGAGAGCAGCGCCTCCGTGTACGGGTGGACCGGGGCCGCGCAGACGTCCTCCGCCGGCCCGATCTCGACGACCTTGCCGAGGTACATCACCGCGATCCGGTCGGAGACCTGGCGGACGATCGACAGGTCGTGGGCGACGAACACGTAGGTCGTGCCGAGCTCCTCCTGGAGGTCCTCGAGCAGGTTGACGACCTGGGCCTGGATCGAGACGTCCAGCGCGGAGACCGGCTCGTCGGCGATGACGAGCTTCGGCCGCAGCGCGAGCGCCCGTGCGATCCCGATCCGCTGGCGCTGGCCGCCGGAGAACTCGTGCGGGTAGCGGCTCGCGTGCTCCGGCGCGAGGCCGACGAGCTCGAGCAGCTCGCGCACCTGCGCGGGGATCTCGCGCCGCGGGTGGGCGTCGTGGATCCGCATCGGCAGCGCGATGCTCGCGCCGATCCGCTTGCGCGGGTTCAGCGAGGCGTACGGGTCCTGGAAGATCATCTGGATGTCGCGCCGGATCGGCCGCAGCGCCGCGCGGCCGAGCGCCGAGATGTCGCGCCCGTCGAACTCGACGGAGCCCGCCGTCAGGTCGGTGAGCCGGAGCAGGACGCGCGCGAGCGTCGACTTGCCGCAGCCCGACTCGCCGACGAGCCCGAGCGTCTCGCCCTGCAGGACCTCGAGGTCGACGCCGTCGACCGCCCGCACCCGCCCGACCTCGCGCCGCATCAGGCCGTCCGAGCGGACGGGGAAGTGCTTGTGCACGCCGGTCGCGCGCAGCAGGACGTCGCTCATGCCGCGTCCGATCGCAGGGTGGGCCGGATCTCGAGCGGCAGGTGGCAGGCGTCGAGGTGGTCCGGCGCCCGCTTCGCCGCGAGCGGCGGCAGCTCGTCGCAGCGCTCGAACCGGTGCGGGCAGCGCGGCGCGAACGCGCAGCCGGTCGCCGGCCCGCTCGCGGTCGGCGGGGCGCCCGGGATCGCGGTGAGCCGCCGCGGGCGCGGCCGGTCCAGCCGCGGGATCGAGCCGAGCAGGCTCCACGTGTAGGGGTGCTGCGGATCGCGGAACACCGCCTGCGTCGGGCCCTCCTCGATCACGCGGCCCGCGTACATCACGAGGATCCGGTCGGCGATCCCCGCCACCACGCCCATGTCGTGCGTGATCAGCACCACCGACATCCGGGTCCGCTTCCGCAGCGCGCCGATCAGCTCGAGGATCTGCGCCTGGATCGTGACGTCGAGCGCCGTCGTCGGCTCGTCCGCGATCAGCACCTTCGGGTCGCAGGAGAGCGCCATCGCGATCATCACCCGCTGGCGCATCCCGCCCGAGAACTGGTGCGGGTAGTCGTCGACGCGCCGCCCGGGCTCCGGGATGCCGACCGACCGGAGCAGCTCGATCGCCCGCTCGCGCGCACCGGCGGCGTCGAGGTCCGCGTGCGCGCGGATCTGCTCCGCGAGCTGCCAGCCGACGGTGTAGACCGGGTTGAGCGAGCTCATCGGATCCTGGAAGACCATCGCGATCTGCGAGCCGCGGACGTCCCGCATCGCGCCCTGGGAGAGCCCGATCAGGTCGCGCCCGCCGAAGTGCACCTCGCCCTCGAGCTCGGCGGCGTGCTCGTCGAGCAGCCGCATCACGCTCATCATCGAGACGCTCTTGCCGGAGCCCGACTCGCCGACGATCCCCAGGACCTCGTCCTCGCCGAGCGCGAACGAGACGCCGTCGACGGCGCGCACCGAGCCCGTGTCGGCGTGGAAGGTGACGCGCAGGTCGCGCACGTCGAGCAGCGGGTCGCCCACGCTCACGCCTCCCGGATCCGCGGGTCGAGCCGGGCGTAGAGCACGTCCACGAGCGCGTTCAGCAGCACGACGAAGAACGCGCCGTAGAGCACGGTGGCCATGATCACCGGCAGGTCGAGGTTGGCCAGCGCGCGGTAGGTGAGCCGGCCCACGCCGGGCAGCCCGAAGACGACCTCGGTGAGCAGCGCGCTGCCCGCGATCAGCGCGCCGAGGTCGAGCCCGAACAGGCTGACGTAGCCGATCATCGACGTCCGCAGCGAGTGCCGGACGAGCACCCGCCGCTCCGAGATCCCCTTCGCCCGCGCGGTGCGGACGAAGTCCTGGCCCTCGGCCTCGATCAGCGCCGAGCGCAGCACGCGGCTGTAGAAGCCGATGTAGAGGATCGAGAGCGTGATCCACGGGATCACGAGGTGCTTGAACCACAGGACGGGGTCCTCGGTCAGCGGCGTGTAGCCGAGCGGCGGCACCCAGCTGAACAGGAAGGTGTCGTGCCAGCGGTCCTGCGTGAACAGGTTCGCCACGGTCCCGAGCCAGAACACCGGGATCGACATCCCGATCAGCCCGAGCGCCATCAGGAGCGGATCCCAGATCCGCCCGCGCAGCATCGCCGCGGCGACGCCGATGGCGATGCTCATCACCACCCACAGGACCGCCGCGCCGAGCACGAGCGAGAGCGTCACCGGCGTCGCGCGCGCGATCTGCGGGAGCACCTCGACGCCGCGGTTGGAGAACGACTGGAGGTCGCGCGAGATGACCAGCGCGTCCATCATCTTCAGGTACTGCACCGGCAGCGACTGATCGAGCCCGAACTCCGCCTTGATCGCCGCGATCGTCTCCGGGGTGGGGTTCTTGCCGGCCATCTGGCGCGCCGGGTCGATCCCCGGGGTCGCGAAGAAGATCAGGAAGACGAGGACGCTCAGCGCGATCATCACGAGGATCGCCGAGCCGAGCCGGCGCAGGGTGAACGCGATCATGCCGCCCGCCTCAGCCGCCGCCGGCGGACGCGCAGCCGCCCGCGCGGGTCGAGCGCGTCGCGCACGCCGTCGCCGATCACGTTGAGCGCGAGGACGGTCAGCACGATCATGATCCCCGGCGCGATCGACACCCACGGGCGGGTGTAGAGCAGGCTCTGGCCGTCCTCGACGATCGAGCCCCAGCTCGCGTCGGGCGCCTGGACGCCGATCCCCAGGTACGACAGCGCCGACTCGGTGAGGATGTTCGTCGCGATGATCAGCGGGAGGAAGACGATCAGCACCGGCGCGACGTTCGGCAGCAGCTCGCCGAACACGAGCCGCGGGTTCGAGGCGCCCTGCGCGATCGCCGCGTCGACGAACTCCTGGCGCCGCAGCGAGAGGACCTCGCCGCGGACGGGCCGGGCCAGGTACGGGACGTAGATCAGCCCGATGATCACCGCGGGCAGCCACAGGCTCCCCGCGTCGATGGTGATCGGGCCGAGCTCGATCCCCTGGACGAGCAGGACCGTCGCGAGCGAGATCGCGAGCAGGTAGACGGGGAACGCCCAGATCAGGTCGAGGAAGCGGGAGATGAAGCCGTCGAGCCAGCCGCCGTACAGCCCGGCGACGATCCCGAGCAGCGTGGCGATCGTCAGCGTGATCAGCGCCGCGAGGATCCCGATCGACAGCGACGCGCGGCCGCCGTAGAGGATCCGCGCCGCCACGTCGCGGCCCTGGGAGTCCGCGCCGAGGAAGTAGCGCCGCTCGAGCGTCGGGCCGATCGGGGTCGAGCCGAGCCCGGACGGGTTCGGCTGGACGACGTCGACGATCTCTCCGTTGTCGATCGTCTTCCCGTTCACGTTCGAGGCGAACGGGTCCGTGTGGGCGACGTGCTCGGCGTACCACGGTGCGGCGAGCGCGGAGAGGACGATCAGCGCCAGCACGACGAACGAGGCCATCGCGCTGCGGTTGTGGACGAGCCGCGCGCCCGCGATCCGCCACGGGCTGCGCCCGCGCGGGACCGACTCCGCACCGGGCACAGCCTCGTCGACGGTGACGCTCATGCGCGGCGGCGGCTCACTTCACCCAGGCCTGCTGGATCATGAAGCCGCCCGTCGACGCCGGGTTGAACTTGTAGTTCCCGACGCGCTTGGAGACGAAGTCGAGCCGGTTGGCGACGAACAGCGACACCCACGGCGCGGCGTCCGTCGTCTCCTTGTCGATCTCCGCCCACATCTGGTTCGCCGCGTCGCGGTCGGTCGTCTCCAGGTCCATCGCCTGCTCGGTCTTGGCCTGGATCGCCTTGTCGCAGAAGCCGGCGAGGTTCGGGCTCGACGAGCTGTTCGGGACGAAGCCGTTGCAGCCGACGACGGTGTTGAAGAAGTTCGAGCCGGCCGGGTAGTCCGCGAACCAGTAGCTGTAGCTCATCTGCGCCTTGTTGCTCGAGTCCTGCACGTAGGCGTACTGGACGCCGCCGTTGAGGCTCTTGATCCCGGCGTCGTAGCCGAGCTGGCGCAGCAGCGAGACGAAGTAGAGGTCGATCGCCTTCGTCGTCTCGTCGTTCGTCGAGATGATCGTGACCTTCTGGCCCTTGGTGCCCGACGCGTCGACGAGCTGCTTGGCCTTGGCCATGTCGGGCGCCGTCCACTTCTCGCCCGGGCTCTGCGTGTACGGGCAGTAGGGCTGGTAGCCCGGGAAGTCCGGCGGCAGGATCTGGCACGTCGCGCGGGCGAGCGCGGGGCCGCCGAAGATCTTGATCACGGCGTCGCGGTCGGTCGCGTAGTTGATCGCCTGGCGGACGTCCTTGTTGTCGAACGGGGCCACGTTGGTGTTGAGGGCCATGTGGTAGACCTGCGGCCCCGCGTTGATGTGGACCTGGGACTCGAACTTCGTCGAGATCTCCCCGAGCCGGTCCGCGGGCGGCGTGTCGTACATCCAGTCCGCGTCGCCGTTCTGGATCTGCGTGGTCGCGTCCTCCAGCGGCAGCCCGATCTTCATCACGATCTTGTCCGGGTTCCCGGCCGGCTGCGCCTCGGCCGACCACTCCTTGAACTCGGGGTTGCGCTCGAACACCATCTCCGAGTCGGGGTCGTACTTCGTGATCATGTACGGCCCGGTCGCGGGGAGCGGATCGGTGCCGATGTCCTTGTTCGGCGTCCCCTTCGGCACGACGTACGCGAACGGCAGCGCCAGCTTCTGCAGCAGGTCGGGGTCGGGCGCGCTGAGCTTGAACGTGACGGTGTTGGCGGCGTCGTCGGTGACGATGCCCTTCGACAGGTCGCAGGACTTCGGCTTCTTCCCGCAGGCGTCGGCGCCGACGATGCTCGCGTAGAACCCGCCGCCCGGCCCGGCGGCCTTGTACGCGCGCTCGATCGTGTAGCGGATGTCGCTGGGCTTGACCGTCTCGCCGGTCGAGAACTTGATCCCCTCGCGCAGCGTGAACGCGTAGGTCTTGCCGCCGTCCGTCGGCTCGGGGATCGACTCCGCGAGGTCGGGCACGAGCTCGGTGCCGGCCGTCCCGGGGACCTGCTTCCAGCCGAGCAGCGCGTCGCCGGCCATGCGCAGCACCTGCCAGTTCTGGTCGTACGCGATCGCCGTGTCGATCGACTGGCCGGGCGCGCTCCAGAGCATCGTGAACGTGCCGCCCTTGTGGCCGCCCTCGTCGGACGTGGCGGGGGTCCCGCCCTGGTCGTCGCCGGATCCGCCGCTGTCCGAGCCACCGCAGCCGGCGGCGAAGGCCGCGGCCGCGAGCAGGCACGATCCGGCGACCAACAAGCGCTGCTTCATGGGGACCTCCCCGGGTCCGGTGACTGCATTGGCTCGAGCCGTCCGACCCGCCGGGCGAAGCCGGCGATCAGCGCGAGATAGTCCTCCGCGCCGCGTTCGTTGACCGTCTCGTGGCTCCCGTGCCCGAAGACGATCCAGTTGTTGTCCGGCAGCCCCTCGGCCAGCGCGCGGTTGACCGCGAGCGTCGACTCGTCGTGCATGCCGGAGACGATCAGCGCCGGGATCGCGATCTCGCCGAGGCGGTCGGTCACGTCGAACGTCCGCAGGGCGCCCGTGCAGAGGAACTCGTGCGGCCCCCACATGTGCAGGTACGCCGGTCCGACGTCCTCGTCGAGGACCGCCGCGAGGGCCTGCTCGCGGTCGGGGACCGCGCGGATCAGATGGCGCCGGTAGAGCTCGGCGACCGCCTCCCGGTAGCCCGGATCCTCGAGGTCGCCGCGCGCCTCCGCGTCGATCATCCGCATGTAGCGGTCCGGGCCGAGCTCGACCCGCAGGCGCGACATCTCCGTGAACGCGAGCGGGATCGAGGCGCCGGTGTTCGAGAGCACGAGGCCCTGGACGCGATCGGGGTGGTCGAGCGCGTACTGGAGCGCCAGGCAGCCGCCCCAGGACTGGCCGAGCAGCACCATCCGCTCGAGCCCGAACGCGTCGCGGACGCCGTCCAGCTCGGCCACGAACCGGTCGACCCGCCAGAGCGAGGCGTCGTCGGGCCGGTCGGAGCGGCCCCCGCCGAGCTGGTCGTAGAACAGCACGGTCAGCTCGTCGCCGGCGAGCTGCTCCAGCCGCCGCAGGTACTCGAACGAGATCCCGGGGCCGCCGTGCAGCACGACGAGCGCGACCGGGCCGTCGCCGTGGCGCTCGACGTACAGCTCATGCCGCCCGTCGACCGAGATGCGTCCCGTCTCCATCGCTACCCCAGCGCGCGCGCCATCGCGGCCACGCGCCGGTCGAGGTCCGCGCGCGAGCGCTCCAGGTGCCGCTCCAGCGAGGCGCGCAGCCACGGGCCCGGGGGCTCCGCGCCGTCCTCGCCGCGCAGCGAGGCGAGCTCCGCCCACAGCTCGGGCGAGTCGGTGAGGTGGCTCCGGGCGGCCCACGAGTCGTCGTCGTGCTGGAGCCGGGTCCGGGCGCCGTAGCGCGTGAACGCCTCCTGCGAGAGCACCTGCGCGAGCGCGTTCTCGCCGACCTTGGCGAGCTGCTTCGCGGCGGTCCGGTGGTCGTCGGCGTCCAGTGCGGCGAGCGCCGCCTCGAGCGCCGCGACGTCGGCGGCCGCCTGCTCGTGCGGGAGCGCGACCTCGCCCGCGGCGTCGACGGCGTGCAGCTCGCGCCCGACGGCGGTGAACGCGGCCCGGCCGCGCGCGGCCGCGTGCGTCTCGGCCGCCGCGGCGAGCGGCGCGCCCACGGCGCCGAGCTTGCCGGCCTGCTTGGTCAGCTGGCGCGCCCGCGCGCGGTGGTCGAGGATCCCGTCCGGGTCGGCGTCCGCCTCGAGCAGCAGGTAGGCGTAGAACCGCGTGAGCCGCTCGAGGTGGTCGAAGTCGACGATCTCCGGCGTGTCGAGCGGCGTGTGGTAGGCGGTCTTCGCGAACGAGGACTCCCAGGTGTAGGCCGCCACGCCGGGGACGCCGGCGACGAGGTAGGGCCACTGCTCGGTCCCGGTGACGGGCGGGCTCGGACGCCACCCGGACGTCAGCCAGCCCTCCGCCTCGCCGACCTTGCCGGCGGCGCGCACCCAGCGGGTCAGCTCGACCGGCGCCTCGAGCGCCAGCCGCAGCTCCGGGTGCCCGCTCGCCTCGAGGCAGAGGTGGAACGGCGCGCGCTCGCCCCACTCGGGGTGGGTCGTGCTCACCTGGCGCCAGGCGCCGGTGCACCAGTCGAACGCGCGGTCCAGCAGCCCCCACTCCTCGGCGGTGCGCGAGGTGAAGCAGATCCGGTGGCGCGGGCGGTGGCCGGCCTGCGCCAGCGCGCGGGCGATGCCGAGCAGCGCGGCGACGCCGGTCGCGTTGTCGAACGCGGCGCGGAACCAGCCGTCGTGGTGGGCGCCGACGACGATCGGGCCCGGCGCGTCGCCCGGCAGGTAGCCGACGACGTTGCTGCCCGCGGTCCCCGGCGCGATCGCCGCGTTCACGGTCATCGTCGCCTCGACCGGGCCGTGCGCGAGCCGCGCGCGGAGCGCGTCGCCGTCGCGCATCCGGATCGTCATCATCGGCGGCGCCCCGGCGTGCCAGTGGCCGTCGAAGCCGCCGAGCGCGCCCTCGGCCTGGAAGTAGGGCCCGCCCTTCGCGGGCGTCACCAGCACCCCGGCGGCCCCGCGCAGCCCGAGCTCCAGCCCGGCGTCCGTCGGCGAGCCGGGGCCCTTGCGCCAGTCGATCAGCACGAGCGCGCCGCGGACGTCGAGCCGGTCCAGGTCGCGCCGCCGCCAGCCGCCGGCGTCGACGACCCGGGCGCGGATGCCGCCGGGCGGGGTCGGCGGGGTGCCGCCGAGCGCGGCGCCCTCGATCGCGCTGCCGTCGCCGGGCTCGAGCCGCGCGCTCTCGAAGCGCCAGCCGTCGACCGCCACCTCCTCGATCGCGACGCCCTCGAGCCCGATCTCGCGCAGCTCGTCCGCGACGTACGCGGCGGCCTCGCGGTCCTCGGGCGTCCCGGTCACGCGGAAGCCGAGCGGGCTCGAGCCGATCGCGGCCAGGCGCTCGACCACGCCGCGCAGGTAGCCGGCGTCGATCGCGAGGCCGCGGGCGATCGCGAGCGGCTCGGCGCGGGGCGGCGGCGCGAGCATCGTGCGGGCGTCGGCGGGCGCGCCCGTCCCGGCGATCAGCCCGTCGAACACCGAGCGCGCCCCGCCCGGCTCGGCGTGGTCGGGGATCGTGTCGGCCCAGACGCTGAGGCAGGGCTCGTCGCCGACCGCCGCGAACGTGTGCGGCTGCCCGCTGACGAACCAGATCGCGTCGCCGGGGCCGAGCCGGTACGACCCGCCGGCCACGATCACGTCCATGCTGCCCTCGACGACCATGCCGGCCTCCTCGCCGGCGTGCGACACCGGGTCGCGGACCGGCCCCGCGCCCGGCTCGAGCCGCAGCGTGAAGAGGTCGATCCCGCGCTGCGCGCTGCGGGCCATCACCTCGTAGCGGAAGCGCTCGAACTCGACGACGGTGCGGTCGCCGGCGCGGGTCACGTCGACCGTCGCCGCCTCCTGGCCGGCGAAGAAGTCGAACAGCGAGGCGTTGAGCGCGCGGCCGAGGCGCCACAGCGTGCCGAGCGTCGGCTCGCTCGATCCGCGCTCGATCTGGCTCAGCGCGGAGGCGGTCACGCCGACCTGGTCCGCGAGCTGCGCGAGCGTCAGCGACTGTGCCTGCCGCAGGCGGCGCAGATGCATCCCGAGCTCCTGCCGGACCTCGCGGTCGAGGCTGGTCACGGGCGCTTGACCGCAGCGGGCATTCAAGTCACGCTACAACACCTAAAGTGACACTTCAATCGACCGAACCGAAGCGCGACGCGGAGGAGCGCGCCCTGGCCGCGCTGGATCCTGCCGCACTCGCCGCCGACGTGTCGAGCCTCGTGCGCGAGCGGAGCGTCACCGGGCAGGAGCGTGGCGCGATCGAGCGGCTCGCGGCGCTCGCCGAGGCGCGCGGGCTCGCGGCCGCGGTCGACCGGCACGACCTCGGCGCACTGCGCGGTGCGGAGGGGTACCCGGGCGAGGAGGCCGCCCGCACCGAGCTCGTCGGCGCGCGGGTGACGCTGCCGGGCGCCGGGCGGCGCGCGCCTGTGCCTCAACGGCCACCTCGACGTCGTCGCCCCCGGCGACGCGCGCTGGACGCACGACCCGTTCGCCGGCGTCGTCGCGGACGGCCGCGTCCACGGCTGCGGGTCGGTCGACATGAAGGCGGGGGTGGTCGCCGCGCTGCACGCGATGGCGGCGGTGCGCGCGACGGCGGGCGCCGCGCCCGCCGAGGTCGTGCTCCAGGGCGTGGCGTCCGAGGAGGACGGCGGCCTGGGCACGTTCGCCGCGCTCGAGGCCGACGACCGCTTCGACGCCGCGCTGGTCACCGAGCCGACCGGGTTCGACGTCGTGGTCGCGCACGGCGGGGCGCTGACCTTCGTCGGCACCGTCCGCGGGCGCAGCGCGCACGCCGCCATGCGGCTCGAGGGCGTCTCCGCGCTCGACCGCTACGTGCCGATCCACCGTGCGCTCGCGGAGCACGAGCGGCGCGTCAACACGGACGTCGCGCACCCGCTGATGCGCGCGCTCCCGCTGCCCTATCCACTGCTCGTCGGCCGGCTGGAGACCGGGCGCTGGTCGAGCCAGGTGCCGGATGCGCTGCGGTTCGAGGGCCGGCTCGGCGTGCGCGTCGGCGAGCCGGTGGGGGAGGCGCGCGCGGCGCTCGAGGCCGCCGTCGCGGCGGCGGACGACGGGCTGGGGCCGCCGGCCGAGATCGTCTGGACGGGCGGGCAGTTCGCCCCGGCCGAGACCCCGGCGGACGCACCGTTCGTCGGCCTCGTCCGTGCGGCCGGCGCCGACGAGCTGGGCGCGCCGCCGCGCGTCGCCGGGGTGCCCTACGGCGCCGACATGCGGCACTTCACCGCGCGCGGGATCCCGTGCGTGATGTTCGGCACGCCGGGGCTCGAGCGCGCCCACGCGGCCGACGAGTACGTCGACGTCGGCGACGCGCTGCGGATCGCGCGGGCGCTGGTGCGCGTGATCCTGCGCTTCGACCCGGAGGGGAGCGATGCCTGAGCCCGTGCCCGACATGACCGGCCTGCCGCGGCTGCGCTACGGCGAGCACACCTGGCTCGAGCTGCGCGAGCTCGCCGGCCGCGACGACGTCGTGATCGTGATCCCGGCCGCGACGCTGGAGGACCACGGCTACCACCTGCCGATCGACACCGACGTGCGGCTCGTCGAGTCGGTGGCGACCGGCGCGATCCAGCGCTTCAACGCGCGCGGCGACGCGCGGGCGATCCTCTTCCCGACCCAGGTCCACGGCTACACCCCGCACCACATGGACTTCCCCGGCACCGTGACGCTGCGCTGGAACGTGTTCGTGGAGTCGCTGCTCGACCAGGGGCGGTCGCTGATCGCGCACGGCTTCCGCCGGATCCTGATCGTCAACGGGCACGGCTCGAACATCCCGCTCGTCAACATGGCCGCGCGGCTGCTCAACGTGGAGCACCGCGACGCGGTCTGCATGTCGAGCTTCTACCTGACCTCGGAGGCGTCGGCGCGCACGATCGAGGAGGTCCGGACGACGCCGCGCGGCGGGATGGCGCACGCCTGCGAGCTGGAGACCTCGATCTACCTCGCCGTGGCGCCCGAGCTCGTCCAGATGGACAAGGCCGTGTCCGAGATCCCGGCGTCCTACACCGAGCACGCGTGGATGGACTGGTCGGACGGGCCGCTCGCCTTCACGCCGCACTGGAGCGCGCTGACCGAGTCCGGCGTGACCGGCGACGCGACGGCCGCGACCGAGGCCAAGGGGCGCGCGCTGCTGGATCGCGCGCAGGAGGAGATCGCGGAGTTCATCGCCGAGGTCGCCGTGCGCCCGCGCGCGCCCGGCCGCGATCACCACTAGCGCCGCGCGGTCGACCCCCGCGGGACGACGCGGTGGGCGAGCGTGAGCGGGTCCGCGGGCGCGCCCTCGATGATGTGCCGCGCGGCGGCGGCGCCGAGGTCGTAGAGCGGCAGGCTGACGGTCGTGAGGTCGACGAAGCGCGCCGGGCGCGTGTCGTCGATCCCCGCCACCGAGACGTCGCCGGGGACGTCGACGCCCGCCTGGCGGAGGCCGGTGATGACGCCGATCGCGGCCTCGTCGTTGGCGCCCACGACGGCATCGGGCAGCGGCCCGGCGTCGAGCACGCGGCGCGCCGCGGCCTGGCCGGCCTCGAAGTCGAAGCCGCCGGGGAAGACCAGGCCGGCGTCGAGTCCGGCGGCGGTCATGGCGGCGCGGAAGCCGGCCAGCCGGTCGGCGCTCGTGTAGAGCTCCGGCGGCCCCTCGACGGCCGCGATCCGGCGGTGGCCGAGCCCGATCAGGTGCTCGGTGACGTCGCGCGCGACGGCCACGTTGTCGACCCCGAGGTGCAGGCCGGGGAAGTCGCGCTGCGCGAGGCAGACGACGCGCCCGCCGCGGGTCCGCGCGGCCTCCACGTCCTGCGCGAGCTGCGCGTTCGCCTCGTCGCCCGGCGCGCCCGAGCCGGCGAACACCAGCCCCTCGGCGTGGTAGTCGCGCAGCGCCCGCACGTACTTGCTCTCCGCCTCGACGCGGTGGTCGGCGTTGCACACCATCACGAGGTGGCCGCTGCGGCCCGCCACGTCCTCGACCCCGCGCGCGATCTCGGCGAAGTAGGGGTCGACGATGTCGTTGACGATCACGCCGATGATCCGGCTCGAGCGGGTCACGAGGGCCCTGGCGAGCGCGCTCGGCTGGTAGCCGAGGTCGGCGGCGGCCTCCATCACGCGCGCGCGGGTGGCCTCCGAGACCGGGTGGGTGGAGCCGTTGAGCACGCGCGAGGCCGTCGCGACCGAGGTCCCCGCGCGACGGCTGATGTCGGCGAGCGACGCCATCGGCCTGACGATCTTGCCATGCGGCGACCCGCGTCGCTACTGTGTGGCAAACGTTGTCCACGCGGGCGATCGAGGAGAGGGGAACACCCATGCAGGAGCTGGAGCAGCGCGCCGCCTGGGACGGCAAGATCTTCGTGGACGGCGGGTTCCGCGCTCCCGAGGGCGGCGAGACGCTGACCGTGCTCGACAAGGCCGCGCAGGAGCCGATCGGCGCCGTCGGCGTCGCCTCCACGGCCGATCTCGACGCCGCCGTCGGCGCCGCGAAGGCCGCGCAGCCGGCCTGGGCCGCGGAGCCCTACGACGTCCGCGCGGGCATCCTCCGCGCCGCGGCCGCCGCGCTGCAGGCGCGCGCCGACGAGGTGGCGTCGCTGATCGTGCGCGAGACCGGCTCGATCCGCGGCAAGGCCGACTACGAGGTCGGCGGCGCGGCGAACGAGCTGTTCGAGGCCGCCGGGCTGACGTCGCGCGCGATCTCGCACATCATCCCGTCGCACGATCCCGGGCGGTACAGCATCGCCGAGCGGATCCCGCGCGGCGTCGTCGGCGCGATCACGCCATGGAACTTCCCGCTCATCCTCGGCATGCGCGTCGTGGCGCCCGCGCTCGCGCTCGGCAACGCGGTCGTGCTCAAGCCGTCGCCCGAGACGCCGATCAGCGGCGGCATCGTGCTGGCCGAGATCTTCGCCGAGGCCGGGCTCCCGGCCGGGCTGCTCCAGGTCGTGCCCGGCGGCGTCGGCGTCGGCGAGGCGCTCGTCGCCCACCCGGGCGTGTCGATGATCCACTTCACCGGGTCGACCCGGACCGGGCGCAAGATCGCGGAGGTCGCCGGCCGCGAGCTCAAGCACTGCTCGCTCGAGCTCGGCGGCGACAACGCGCTCGTCGTGCTCGACGATGCCGACGTCGACCACGCCGCGATGATCGGCGCGTGGTCGGCCTGGCACTACCAGGGCCAGACCTGCATCACCGCCGGCCGCCACATCGTCGCCCGGTCGCTCTACGACCGCTACGTCGCCGCGCTCGCCGAGCGCGCGAAGGCGATCGCGGTCGGCGACCCGACCGACGCGTCCAACGGCCTCGGCCCGATGATCAACGAGACCCAGCGCGACCGCGCGCAGGGGATGCTCGACGCCGCGGTCTCCGCCGGCGCCACCGTCGTCGAGGGCGGCACCGCGGACGGGCTCTTCTTCCGCCCGACGGTGGTCACCGACGTCCCGCTCGACTCCGAGCTGTGGGCGGAGGAGATCTTCGCCCCGGTCGCGCCGGTGATCCCGGTCGACTCCGAGGAGGAGGCGATCGCGCTCGTCAACGACACGCCCTACGGCCTCGTCAACGGCGTCGTCACCGGCGACCTCGCGCGCGGCCAGCGGGTGGCGGAGAAGCTGCGCTCGGGGATGGTCCACGTGAACGACTCGACCTGCCTGGACGAGGCGCACGTCCCGTTCGGCGGCGTCGGCGCCTCCGGCCTCGGCGGCCGCGCGGGCGGCGACGCGAACATCGAGGAGTTCACCGAGACGCGCTGGATCAGCGTCCAGCGCGGCCAGGTCGAGTACCCGTACTGATGGCGCGCGACCCCGATGTGCTGATCGTCGGCGCCGGGCCGTCCGGCGCCGTCGCGGCGAAGCGCCTCGCGGAGGACGGCTTCCGGGTCACCGTGCTCGAGCAGGGCGACTGGGCGGACTACTCGAAGGCGCGTCCGGAGGCGGCCGACTTCGACATCACCGCGACGCGCGACTGGACGTGGGACCCGAACGCCCGCAACAGCGCCGCGGACTACCCGATCGACGACTCCGAGTCCGACATCACCGCGCTGATGTGGAACGGCGTCGGCGGCGGGACGATCGTCTACGCCGCCCAGTGGCAGCGCAACATGCCGTCGGACTTCCGCGTGAAGTCGCTCGACGGCGTCGCGGACGACTGGCCGCTGACCTACGAGGAGCTCGAGCCGTACTACGTGCGGGTCGAGAAGGACTTCGGGATCTCGGGCCTCGCGAACGACACGGCGTTCCCGCCCGGCGAGGGGCCGCCGCTGCCGGCGGTGCCGCTCGGGCCGGCGGGGCGCAAGGTCGCGGCCGCGCACAACGAGCTGGGCTGGCACTGGTGGCCGGCGCCGAACGCGATCGCCACCCGCAAGTACGGGAACCTCAACCCGTGCGTGCAGCGCGGCGTGTGCCTGAAGGCGTGCCGCGACCACGCCAAGGGCTCGGTCGACATCACGCACTGGCCGGTCGCGCAGCGCGCGGGCGTCGAGCTGGTGACGAAGGCGACGGTGCGCGAGATCACGGTCGGGCGCGACGGCCTCGCGAGCGGCGTCGTCTACGTCGACGACGCGGGCGCCGAGCACCGGATCGGCGCGAGCGTGGTCATCCTCGCCGCGAACGGCATCGGGACGCCGCGGCTCCTGCTGCTGTCCGGCGGCGACGAGGGGCTCGCCAACTCCTCCGGCATGGTCGGGCGGCGGCTGATGATGCACCCGTTCGGCACGGTCGTCGGGCTGTGGGAGGACGAGCTGCGGAGCTGGCAGGGCCCGTGGGGGCAGTGGCTCCACTCGCTCGAGTTCTACGAGACCGACGCGTCGCGCGGCTTCGTGCGGGGCGCGAAGTGGGGGCTGCAGCCGACCGGGTCGCCGCTCTCGATGACCACGTCCTATCCGTGGGGCGCGGAGAACCCGATCTGGGGCGAGGGCTTCCACCGCGACTTCGCGCGCCGCTTCGGCCGCTCCGCGATGTGGGGGATCATCGCCGAGGACCTCCCCGAGGACGCCAACCGCGTCGTCGTGGGCTCCGGGACCGACCGCCACGGGATCCCCGGCGCGAAGATCATCTACAAGATGTCCCAGAACTCGCACGACCTCATGCACTTCCACGAGGAGCGGGCGGCGGAGTCGCTCCAGGCGGCCGGCGCGTACGAGACGGTCATCGCGCCGCAGATCCGCGCGACCGGCTGGCATCTGCTCGGCACCGCGGTGATGGGCGAGGACCGGGCGACGTCGGTGACCGACGGCTACGGGCGCACGCACGACGTCCCGAACCTGTTCGTCTTCGACGGCAGCACGTGGCCGACGTCGGCGGGGATGAACCCGACGGCGACGATCGCGGCGCTCGCGCTGCGCAACACCGAGGCGCTGATCGCGAGCCGGCGGCTGCAGGCGGTGGCGGCATGAGCGCCCCCTTCGACGACGAGGCCCGCTCGCGCCTCGCGCTGCTCGCGGACCAGCTCATCCCGGCCGGGGACGGGATGCCGTCCGCCTCCGAGGCGGGCGTCGCGGGCGAGTGGCTCGACGCGATCGTCGCGGCCGAGCCGGGCTTCGGTCCTGCGCTCGCGTCCGTGCTGGCCGAGGCGGACGTGTCCGACCCCGCCGGCGCGCTGAAGCGGATCGAGACGACCGACCCGAACGGCTGGGGGACGCTGACCACCGTCGTGGCCGGCGCCTACTTCCTCAATCCCGCGATCGCGGAGAAGGTCGGCTACCCCGGCCGCCCGGCGATCCCGGTCGACGACGGGTCGGAGCCCGACTGGCTGCAGGACGGGCTGCTCGACTCGGTCAAGTCGCGCGGCCCGATCTACCGCCCGACGCCGGGGGCCTGAGCCCCCGGCGCCGCGCGCGCGCGCCTAGATGAAGCGGCGCCGGATGGTGAACTTCTGCACGTAGCCGCCGGGCAGCACCTTGGCTGTTGCCCTTGAACCTGTACTTCAGGCGGTACTTGCCGGGGTTGCGGATCGTGAAGCGCTTGGTGATCTTGCCGCCGCGACGGATCTTCGCCTTGCCGATCGAGTGGAACCTGCCGCCCTTGTAGCCGCGGGCGAGCGAGATCCGCACCTTGCTCCCGCGTGCGGCCTTCTCGCGCACGATCCCGCGCAGCTTGTAGCTGTCGCCGCGGAAGTCGGGGAACGACGGCGTGCTCTGGAAGTCGAACGGGGCGAACACCCGCACGGTCACCGGCGCGCTCCACGGGGTGAAGAACTGACCCAGCGTGCCCGTGAAGCCCTTGGCGCGGGACACCATCGTGTACGACGCCGGGCTTCTCGAAGCGCACCGGCGCGGTGCCGGTTGTCGAGTCGACGAACACCTCGGTCGACGGGCCGGCGATTGCGCCGTCGGGTCCCGAACTGGCGCCGAGCGCGTAGTTCAGCGCTCGAGCTCAGCGCCGCCGGGGTTGATCGCGACGGGAACGTTGTAGGTCTGGGTGACGTAGCTGTTCGGCTTGCGCGTGAGCACCGCGCCCGACGGAGGGGTGATCGCACTGCGAGGCAGCGACGTTGTACTGGATACGTCGTCGCCGTCGGCACCGGCGGTGCACGATGTCGGTGTAGGTCGTGACCGAGATCGTGTAGGTCCGTTGCCCTGATAGTCGACGGACCGCGGGCCGCGGAGACGAGTAGCAAGTGCTCGGCGAACGCGGCACGCCCGACCGGGTCCCGCCAACGACATCGCTGTACGCCTGCTCGGCGCCGGCAAGCTCGACGCCAACGTCGACGTCTCATGTTGCGGAGCGACGGCGGTGCGCCCGGCGCGATCGCGACGGGGGTGCCCGCGTCGTCCGGTCACCGTCACCGTCGCCGCGCCCGCGGGAGCCGCCGTCATGGCGCTCGCCGCGACGCCCAGGGCCAAAGCGGCCCAGGTCTTCCTGCCCATCCTGGTCTCCAGTCCTTCAGATTCGGGTCGACGCCCCTTGCCGCGGCACATGATGTCGTCGCGCCACGGATCTTCAATAGGCCGGATTACCCAAGTTCGTACCAGGACCCCGCGGAGGGTCAGGCGAGACCGCGCTCGGCGATCTCCGCGCGGGCCTTCTCGGTCTTCTCCAGCCCCTCGATCCCGAGCTTGCGCTTGACCGGCTCGACCCGCTCGAACTGGATGTCGCGGTAGCCGACGATCTCGATCCGGTTGCCCCACGGGTCGAGGAAGTCGAGCCGGTGCCCGACGCCGACCTGCTCGAGGCCCTCGGCCTCGATCGCGGCGCGGACCGCCTCCTTGTCGTCGACGACGAGGCCGAAGTGGCGGCCGTCGTCGCGCGGCTGGGAGCGGCCCTCGGCGAGCGCCAGGAACTGGTCGCCGATGTCGATGAACGCCTGGCTCCCGCTGCGGCCGCGCAGCTCGAAGTCGAACAGCCGGCGGTAGAGCGCGAGCGCCGCGTCGAGGTCGCCGACCTCGAGCGCGACGTGGTTGATGCCGACCAGTCGCGCCATCGTCACACCTCCGCGAGCGCTCGCAGGTCGGCGTCGGAGAGCTCCCACGCCGCCGCCGCGACGTTGGCGGCGACCTGCTCGGGGCGCATCGCGCCGGCGATCACCGACGGGATGCCCGGCTGCGACGCCAGGCCGGCGATCGCCAGCTCGAGCAGCGTGTGCCCGCGCTCCGCCGCGAACGCGTCGAGCGCCTCGACCCGGTCGAACAGGTCGTCGGTGAGCCGGTCCGCGCGCGAGGCCATCCGCGTCCCCTCCGGCGGCGCCTCGCCGCGGCGGAACTTGCCGCTGAGCACGCCGCTCGCGAGCGGGAAGTACGGGATGTAGCCGACCCCGTGCTCGCGCGCGTAGGGCAGCACGTCGACCTCGTCCTCGCGCTCGAGCAGGTTGTACTCGTTCTGCAGCGCGACGAGCCGGTCGTCGCCGTACGCCACGACCTCCCGCAACTGCGCCTCGTCGAGGTTGGACACGCCGAACGTGCGGATCTTCCCCTCGTCGGCGAGCTCCGCGAGCGCGCCGATGCTCTCCGCGAGCGGCGTGACGCCGTCCGGCTCGTGCAGGTAGTAGAGGTCGATCACGTCGGTCCGCAGCCGGCGCAGCGAGGCCTCGACCGCGCGCCGCGCGTAGGCGCGCGAGCCGCGCGGGACGTCACCGTTCCGCGCCCATGTCCATGCCGAACTTGGTCGCGAGGACGACGCCGTCGCGGCGACCCTCGAGCAGCTCGCCGATGAGCTGCTCGGACGCGCCGGCGCCGCCGTAGATGTCCGCGGTGTCGAGGAACGTGACGCCGTGCCCGAGCGCGGCGTCGATCACCGCGCGCGTGCCGTCCTTGTCGAGCCGCCGGCCGAAGTTGTTGCACCCGAGGCCGACCGCCGAGACGGTGAGCTCCGAGCGTCCGAGGGGGTTCTGCCGCATGGCCCTGAGCATGGCAGCCGGCAACCGTGCGCCCGCCGGCGCGGGCTCCATCCGCTATCTCTGAAGGGTGGCCCGTCGCCGACGCTCGATGTTCGCCTCGTCCGGCGGGGTCCGCTGGCTCGAGCCCGTGCAGCGCCGGCGCCGCCGGCGCGTCCCGGTCGGCGCGATCCTCGCCGTCGTCGCGCTGCTCGCGATCGCGGCGGGCGCGTTCGCGTTCATCCGCTCGCGCGACGCCGCCGACGATCCCTCGCGCGCGACCGCGCAGCGCTTCGCCGACGCCTGGGCGAAGGGCGACCTGGACGCCGCGTACGAGCTCACGACGGCGAAGACGCAGAGGGAGCTGTCGGCACGGCTGTTCCGGCAGAGCTACCGCCAGTCGGCACGCGCCGCGACCGCGAGGAAGATCGAGGTCGGGCGAGGCCGGCGACCCGCAGGACGGCGTCGTGCCGGTCCCGGTGACGGTGCGCACGCGCACGTTCGGCGCGCTCAAGGGGACGATCCGCTTCCCGGTCGAGCGCAAGGACGACGTCGCGAGCATCGCCTGGACGCCCGACCTGCGGCTGCCGGGCCTGCGCCCCGACGAGCGCGTCGACCGCCGCATCCTGCGCCAGCCGCCGCGCGCCAACGTGCTCGACGAGGACGGCCGCCGGTTGTCGCGGACCGCGTCCGCCGGCGGGCTCTCCGCGAGCCTCGACGACGCCTTCGACGCCCGGCTGAGCGGTCGCCCGGGCGCCGAGCTGTGGTTCGGCAAGCGGATCGTCGCCAAGGTGAAGATCAAGCGCGGCCGCTCGGTCAGGACGACGATCCGCCCGTCGCTCCAGTCCGCCGCCGTCTCGGCGCTCGGCGACCGCCAGGGCGCGATCGCCGTCGTCCAGCCGCGCACCGGGAACGTCCTCGGCGTCGCCGGCCTGGCCCTCAACGGCCCGCAGCCGCCGGGCTCCTCGTTCAAGATCATCACGCTCGCCGCGGCGCTGAACGAGGGCGAGACGAAGCCGTCCGAGACGTTCCCGGTGCAGACGCAGGCGACGCTGTCGGGCGTCGCGCTGCGCAACGCCGGGGACGAGTCGTGCGGCGGCTCGCTCACCACCTCGTTCGCGCACTCGTGCAACTCGGTCTTCGCCCCGCTCGGCGCGCGCCTCGGCGCCAAGCGGCTCGTCCGCTACGCCGAGGCGTTCGGGTTCAACGAGAAGCCGCCGATCCCGGGCGCGAAGCGCAGCACGATCCCGCACGACCTCAAGGACGACCTCGCGGTCGGCGCGAGCGCGATCGGCCAGGACCGCGACCTCGCCACCGCGCTGACGATGGCGAGCGTCGGCGCCACGATCGCCAACCACGGGATCCGCCACCGGCCGCGGATCCTGCGCAGCGACAAGCGCGTCCACGAGCGCGTCGTCAAGTCCTCGGTCGCCGACGAGGTCGAGGGCATGATGCTCGAGGTCGTCCGCAGCGGGACGGGCGTCTCGGCCGCGCTCCCGGGCGCGGAGATCGCCGGCAAGACCGGCACCGCCGAGCTGGTCCCGACGGCCGACGCGGCGTCGGATCCCTCGAACACCGACGCCTGGTTCGTCGCCTACGACGCGGCGGACCCGGAGATCGCCGTCGCGGTCATGCTCGTCGGGGCCGGCCAGGGCGGCGCGACCGCCGCGCCGCTCGCGCGCGAGGTCATCGCCGCGTCGCTCTGAGCCGGGTGACGCAGGGTCGGGGGTCGGGTCGCGGGATCTCCCTCATGGAGCGCGCGCGCGAACGCGCGAGGGTGCTCGTACGACGACGGGAATGCCGGATCGCCTCCCGCCGTCACACCCCACAGAGGAGATCCGCGATGAGCCCGACCGCCATCCAGCCGCCCAGCCTCCAGCCACAGCGCCCGTGGCGCACCGCGGCGCCGGCGCCGCCCGAGCCCGGCCCGCATGGTCGTCCGGCCGTTCGCCGCGCCGATCGTGCGCGAGCTGCCGCCGCGGCGCGAGACGCGCTCCGCGGCCTGGTAGCTCAGACCGCGACCGGCTCCTTGCGCTCGGCCTCCTTGGCCGCCTGGCGCTCGGGCGAGATGCGGACGACGTTCCACGCGAGCCCGACCTTCTCCATCCCGGTGATGACCAGCGCCGAGACGTCGATCTCCCACCAGCGCAGGCCGTGCTGCGCGGAGCGCGGGAACGCGTGGTGGTTGTGGTGCCACGCCTCGCCGAGCGACGGCAGGGCGAGCCAGAAGACGTTGGTGGAGAGGTCGTCGATCTCGAACCGCCGGTTGCCGAAGTAGTGGCAGACGGAGTTGATCGACCACGTGATGTGGTGGAGGAAGAACGCGCGGACCAGGCCGCCCCAGACGAGGCCCTGGAGCGCGCCCTGCGAGCGTGAAGCCGTGCAGGACGAAGCCGAGCAGCGTCGGGACGAGCAGGCTGTAGAGCGCCAAGAGCGGGAAGAGCTTGTTGATCCGGCGCATGCCGCGGTCCTCGTAGAGCTCGCGGGCGTACTTCTTCCAGTCCGCCTGGCCGTGGGTCTCGAACAGCCAGCCGGTGTGCGCGTGCCAGAGGCCGCGGATGCCCTCGCCGTGGCCGACGTGCGGGGAGTGCGGGTCGCCCTCCTGGTCGGTGTGGGCGTGGTGCTTGCGGTGGTCGGCGACCCAGTCGAGCACGCCGCCCTGCAGGCCCATCGAGCCGACGATCGCCCAGCCGTACTCGACCGGCTTGTACGTCTTGAACGCCCGGTGGGTGAGCAGCCGGTGATAGCCGACGGTCACGCCCAGCCCGTAGAGCAGGTACGTGAACACCATGATCCCGACGTCGATCCAGTCCACCCACTTGTTCCACAGGAGGACGACTGCGGCGATCAGCCCCAGGAACGGGACGACCACCCCGATCATGTTGGCGGTGCGTTCGGCCTTGGTCATGCATTGCAGCCTGGCGCACGTCCAGCTGCGCTTCTTGTCCATAATCCGTGCGAAAGGCGGCCGATTTTTATCACCATCCTACGATTTAGTTGAGCGACGGATCGGGCGGCATCGTGGACAGGAGCGCGAATTCCCGCCCCATCCGGCGCAGTACCGCGGCCCACAGCCCCTCGGGCTCGTCGCTGAACAGCTCCTCGCGCTGCGGCGCCTCGACGATCCAGGCCTCCTCCTCGAGCTCGGCCTCGAGCTGACCGGGGCCCCAGCCGGCGTGGCCGGCGTAGACGCGCGCGCGCCGCACTGCGCCGGCGTCCTCGGCGTCGCCGGGGACGAAGCCGAGGTCCGGCTCGACGAGCACGACGGCCTGCGACGGGTCGTCCCACTCGGCGAGGACGATGACGCCGTTCGGCGCCACCGGGCCGCCGACGAACACCGCGTCGCCGCCCTCCGCGACCCAGGTGAGGTCGGGCACCGCGTCGTCGACGCTCGCCTCGGACGGCCGGTTCAGCACCAGTCCCATCGCGCCGTCCTCGTTGTGCTCGGTGATCAGCACGACGGTGCGCTCGAAGTTCGGGTCCTTGAGCGCCGGACCGGCGAGGATCAGCTTCCCGCGCAGCGACTCCATCAGGCCGGCGCGAGGTCGCGGCTCGGCTCGATCCCCCAGCGCGCGGCGAGCTCGCTCAGCTCCGGCGTCAGCGCCCAGCGGTCGGGGCGGGGCTCGCCCTCGTGGTCCGGCGCGGCGCCCTTGAGCGTCATCGAGCCGGTGTTGTCGCCGATCGCGCGGATCGCGTCCACCTCCGCGGCGGTCAGCACGTCGTCGGTCGGGCAGCGCCGCCAGCTCGGCGCGCTTCGCCTCGACCGGCCGCGCGCCCGGCCCCTCCTCCTGGATCAGCGTCGGGGCGACGCAGCGCACCGCGGCGTGCGCCAGGTTCCACTGGCAGGCGAGCTGGAGCAGCGTGAGCCCGTGTGCCGCGGCGATCGGGCGCATCGCGTCGAGCTTGGCGCGGCCGCGCTCGACCCAGCCGTCCGGGCGGAAGCCGCGGTGGTCGTGGCGGGGGAACGCGTGTCCCGGGAGGACGTCGTCGTGGAACAGCCCGCCGTAGTCGACGACCCGCGTGATGAGGCGGACGTCGTGATGGGCGGCGGCGTCGAGCACGAGCTCGCCCGGCCACGGCTCGAGCGGGTTCAGGATCACCATCGCCCAGTCGATCACGTCGCCGAACCGCTCGAAGCAGTCGAGCAGGTCGAGCGTGAACCCGTTCGCCGGCCCGGGCGCGATCCCCAGCCGGCGGGTGAGCCCCGCGTCGCGCAGGGCGGCCATCCCGTCCCAGACGGCCTGGCTCGTGTAGCCCGTGCGGTCCGGGTTGTGCAGCAGCAGCAGGTCGAACGCGTCGGCGCCGATCCGCTCGAGCGACGCCTCGGCCGCCATCCGCAGGTAGTCGCCGTAGGCCTCGGGGCCGCGCAGCCGCGGGTCGGTGAACCGCGGGAAGCCCTTCGCGCCCTCGCGCTCGCCCTCGTAGAAGTCGTGGCCGACCGCGCCGACGAGCGAGTACGCGTCGCGCGCGACGCCCTCGAGCGCGCGGCCGAGCAGCCGGTCGGCCTCGCCCGCGCCGTAGGCGTCGGCGGTGATGACCGTGCGCAGGTCGCTCGTCCGGCCGCAGCAGCGCGACCATGCGCTCGTCGTCGAGCGGCGCGCCGAAGTGCATGAAGCGACCGCCGCTCCAGGTGCCGATCGCGGTGCGCGTGGGCTCGGGCATCGCCTTTCAGGATGGCATGATCCGGCCGATGGACCACCGCCTCGGGGTGCTCGCCTTCGGCGACTCGATCACGAACGGGGGCGGGGAGCTCCAGTGGGGTGTCGCGCTGCACTCGTGGGCGCTGTGGACCGCGCGCGGGCTCGGCCTGCCCTACTCCGGCTTCGCGGTCGACGGCGCCACGGTCGGCGACGTCGTGCGCGACCAGATCCCGCGCTTCGCGGACACGACCGCGCAGCCCGGCGCGCGCTACGACGTCGGGCCTGCTGTACATCGGCGTCAACGACGTGCGGACGCCGGGCTGGGATCCGGCGGCCTACGAGTTCGACCTCTGCGAGGCGCTCACGTGCCTCGAGCGGCGCTGCGACCGCCGGCTCGTCTGCACGCTCCCGCACGACCTCGGCCGCCCGCGCGCCGGCGCCGCGGTCGAGCTCGCCAACGGCGCGATCGAGCGGTCGGCGGTGAAGCACGACGCGCTCGTCTGCGACCTGCGCGACTTCGGCGCGCGCAACCGGGTGATGGTCGACGCGGTCCATCCGACCGCGTTCGGCCAGGTCGCGATCGCGGAGCGCGCGCTCGACGTGCTGGCGGCGGACGGGATGACCGTGCGCGTCCGCCCGCAGGCGCTGATCGCGTACGAGACGACGCGGTGGCGCCGCCTGCGCGGCGACGCCACCTACGTCTATCGGCAGCTCAAGCAGGCGGGGCGGAACGCCCTGCGCCGCTGAGCGCGTCAGCCCCGGAACCCGCTGTGCCGGGACGGCAGCGGGCGGTGCGGCGCCGGACGGTTGACCGGCTTGCGGACCTGCGGCGGCAGCGGCTTGCGCGCCGGGAGCTGACGGAGGGCGGGCTTCTTGGGGGATCGCGGCATGCGGACTCCTCTGATCTCGGTGGACTGGGATGCGGTCCACCGCCCGGGACGGGCGTGCGTCGCGGTGCGCGAGCGGGTCTCGGGCGGTGCCCGCGGGTCGCGCCGTCTGAACTGGGCCGGAGAGGGCCTAGGAGGCGCGCAGTGCGGGGCGGTCGCCGGGCCGCCGGAGGCGGGCCGAGGCGATGCTCGTGAAACGCAGTGCGCTCTTCATGATCGTCTAGGACGGTACCGGATCGCGCGTCAGCTCGCCGTCCAGCCGGCGCCAGATCCCGAGCGGGTTGTCGTCCTGCAGCTCGGGCGGGAGCACGGCCGCGGGCGCGTTCTGCCATGCGACCGGGCGCAGGAAGCGGCGGATCGCGGTCATCCCGACCGACGTGTGACCCGCCGCCGACGTCGCCGGGTACGGGCCGCCGTGGTGCATCCCGTGGGTGACGGCGACGCCGGTCGGGAAGCCGTCGTAGACGAGCCGCCCGGCGCGCGCGGCGAGCAGGTCGGTCAGGAGGCCGAGCAGCTCGGCGTCGTCCTCGGGCTGCGCGTGGACCGACCCGGTGAGCTGCCCCTCGATCCTGCCGAGCGCGCCCAGCAGCTCGTCGCGATCGAGGTAGCGGAGCAGCAGCACGACCGGCCCGAAGTGCTCCTCGAGCAGCGGCGAGCCGGCCGCGACCGCCGCGGCCGGCGCCTCGTAGGCGGCGGGCTGGTGGCGGTAGCCGTCGCCGCTGAACGGCGGGGCCGTGCCGAGCGGCCGGACGTCGTCGGTCTCCGCGAGGCGGTCGACGGCGGCGTCGAGCGCGTCGCGCAGCCGCTCGTTGAGCAGCACGGTCGGCTCGGTCCCGTCCAGCCGCGCGGCGACGGCCTGGGCGAACGCGTCGCCCGCCGCGCCGCCCGGGACGAACACCACGCCGGGCTTCGTGCACAGCTGGCCGCCGAAGTTCGAGACGGAGGCGACGAGGCCGTCGGCGATCGCGTCGGCGCGCGCGGCGAGCGCGGCGTCGGTGACCACGATCGGGTTGATCGAGCCCATCTCGGCGTAGACCGGGATCGGGTTCGGCCGCGCCGCGGCGCGGTCGGCGATCGCGCGGCCGCCCGCCGTCGAGCCGGTGAAGCCGACCGCGGCGATCGCGGGCGCGTCGACGAGCGCCTCGCCGACCTCGACGCCGGAGGCGAGCAGGTGGGCGAACGTCCCGTCGGGCAGTCCCGCCTCCGTCGCGGCGGCGCGCAGCTCGTGCGCGACCAGCTCGCCCGTGCCCGGGTGCGACGGATGGCCCTTGACCACGACGGGGCAGCCCGCGGCGAGCGCGGAGGCGGTGTCACCGCCGGCCGTGCTGAACGCGAGCGGGAAGTTGCTGGCGCCGAACACCGCGACCGGACCCGATCGGGACGAGCATGCGGCGGATGTCCGGGCGCGGGATCGGCGTGGCGTCCGGGTCGGCGGTGTCGATGATCGCCTCGACGTAGTCGCCGGCGTCGAGCACGCCGGCGAACGCCTCGAGCTGCCCGGCGGTGCGCTCGAGCTCGCCGCGCAGACGGCCGTCGGGCAGCCCGCTCTCGCGCCCGGCGATGTCGACGATCGCGTCGCCCGCGGCGCGCAGCCGTGCGGCGGCGCCGCGCAGGAACGCCGCGCGGGCGGCCCGGTCGCGCAGCGCCGGATCGTGGAACGCGCGCTCGGCCGCCTCGACGGCGGCCGCGACGTCGGCGGGCGTCGCCTCGTCGTAGCCGGCGACTGCCTCGCCGGTGCGGGGATCGACGGAGTTGAAGGTCGAAGGCATGTCGTGTACCGTAGCTGGTCCGGTGATCGAACCAGTTATCGAGCAGATTGGTCCGCTGGCGATGCCGCAGCGGTACGAGCGGATCGCCGAGCGGATCGCGGCCGACATCCGCGCCGGCCGGCTGTCGCCCGGCGAGCGGCTGCCGGGGGAGCGCGAGCTCGCGCGGCGGCTGGAGGTCGGGCGGGCGTCGGTGCGCGAGGCGATCGCGGCGCTGGCGCTGCAGGGCGTGCTCGCCACGCGGCCGGGCGCCGGGTCCTACGTGGCCGACGACGCGCTCGAGCGGCTCGCCCCCGGCGAGGTCGGCGCCCACGACGCCGGGCCGTTCGACCTGCTCGAGGCGCGTCTGCTGCTCGAGCCGGGCGTCGCCGCGCTGGCCGCGCGCCGCGGCCGCCGCGATCCCGCCGCCGAGGCGCTGCTCGACGCGATGGACGCCGCCGAGGCCGCGCACGACCGCGCGGGCTGGAACGACGGCGACCGCCGCTTCCACCGCCAGCTCGCCGCGCTGACCGGCAACCCGGTCCTGACCGGTCTCGCCGACCACGTCGCCGCGCTGATGGACCAGCCGCTCTGGCAGCGCCTGCGCGACGACTCGATCGCCCGGCCCGGGCGGGCGCGGATCCATGCGGCCGAGCACCGGATGATCTACGAGGCGATCGTCGACGGCGATCCCGACGCCGCATCCTTCTACGCCACGCAGCACCTCGAGCGGGTGCGGCGCTACATGACCCACGACCAGGAGAGCTGACCCCGTGCGCTTCCCAGGCATCATCCCCGCCGTCACCACCCCGTTCGACGCGACCGGCGCGGTCGACGTCGCCGCGCTGGAGGCCAACCTCGGCGCGCTGCTCGACGGCGGCGTCCACGGCTTCGTCGCCACCGGGACGATGGGCGAGGCCGGCTCGATGAGCGCCGAGGAGCGCCGGCTCGTGGTCGAGACGACCGTGCGCGCCGCCGCCGGGCGGGTGCCGGTGATCGTCGGCGTGTCGTCGGGCACGCCGTCCGCGTCGATCGGCTTCGCGGCCGACGCCGCGGCGGCCGGCGCCGACGCGATCATGCTGCTGCCGCCGCTCGGCTACCGCGCCGACCCGCGCGAGACCGTCGCGTTCTACCGCGCGGTGGCGGACGCGTCCGCGCTGCCGATCATGGCCTACAACAACCCCGAGGCGAGCGGGACCGACCTGCCGGTCGAGCTGATCGCGCGGCTCGCCGCCGAGGTCGACGCGGTCGTCGCGATCAAGGAGTGCTCGGGCGACGCGCGCCGGATCGCGGCCCTGAAGTCCGCGGCGCCGGACCTCGAGGTGCTGGTCGGCGGCGACGACTGGGCGCTCGAGGGCTTCTGCGCCGGCGCGACCGGCTGGGTCACCGGCGTCGGCGACTGCGCGCCGGCCGAGTGCGTCGAGCTCTACGACGCCTGCCGCGCCGGCGAGCTCGACCGGGCGCGCGCGGTGTACGCGCGGCTGCTCCCGCTCGCGCGGCTCGACATGACGCCGAAGCTCGTCCAGTACTTCAAGGGCGCGCAGGACCGGCTCGGGTTCACCGGCGGGCCGGTGCGGCCCCCGCGGCTGGCGCTCGACGCGGCCGACACGGCGATCCTCGAGGCCGCGGTCGCCGCGCTGCGCGCGCCGGTCGCCGCCTGAGCGGATGCGCGCGGCGCGCTCGATCGCGGCGGTCGACTCGCACACGGAGGGGATGCCGACGCGCGTCGTCGTCGGCGGCGTCGCGCCGATCCCGGGCGCGACGATGCTCGAGCGGCGCGACCACTTCGCGCGCGAGCTGGACGACCTGCGGCTGCTGCTGATGCGCGAGCCGCGCGGGCATGGCGCGATGTCGGGCGCGATCCTCCAGCCGGCGACGCGGCCGGACGCCGACTGGGGCGTGCTGTTCATCGAGGTCAGCGGGCTGCTGCCGATGTGCGGGCACGGGACGATCGGCGTCGCGACCGTGCTCGTCGAGACCGGGATGGTGGAGGTGCGCGAGCCCGAGACCGTCGTGCGGCTCGACACGCCGGCCGGGCTGGTCGAGGCGCGCGTGGCGGTCGAGGGCGGCCGCGCGCGGTCGGTCACGCTGCGCAACGTCCCGAGCTTCCTGCACGCGCGCGACCGCGCGGTCGAGGTGCCCGGGCTCGGCCGCGTCGTCTACGACATGGCCTTCGGCGGCAACTTCTACGCGTTGCTGCCGGCGTCCGCGGTCGGGCTGGAGGTGGATCCGGCACGGGCGGACGAGCTGATCGAGGCGGGTCTCGCGATCATCGCGGCGATCGACGCCGCCGACCGCCCGGTGCACCCGGGCGACGCGCGGATGGCCGGCTGCAAGCACGTCGTCCTGCACGCGGACGGGCGCGACGGCGCCGACGCCCGCGCGGCGACCGCGATCCATCCCGGCTGGCTCGACCGCTCGCCGTGCGGGACGGGGACGTCGGCGCGGCTCGCCCAGCTGCACGCGCGCGGCGAGCTGGCCGTCGGCGACGCGTTCGTCAACGAGTCGGTGATCGGCACGCGCTTCACGGGCCGCGTGGCGGAGGAGACGACCGTCGCCGGGCGGCCCGCGATCGTGCCCGAGATCACCGGCCGCGCCTGGATCACGGGCATGGGGCAGTACCTGCTCGACGCCGAGGACCCGTTCCCGGCCGGCTTCGCCCTGTGACCGACGTCGTCGTGGTCGGCGCCGGCATCGTCGGCGCCGCGGTGGCGCGCGAGCTGGCGGTCCGCGGCGTGGCGGTCGCGCTGCTCGACCGCGGCGCGGTGTCGGGCGGGACGACCGGCCTCGGCGAGGGCAACGTGCTCTGCTCGGACAAGGACGCGGGGCCGGAGCTGGATCTCGCCCGCGCCGGGCTCGCGCTGTACGGCGAGCTCGAGGCGCGGCTCGGCGACGAGGCGCGGATCCGCCGCAAGGGCGCGCTGATCGTGCACCCGGAGGCCGACACCTGGGCCGGCGAGGCCGAGCGGGTGGCGCGGGTCGGGATCCCGGAGGCGCGGCTGCTGGATGCGGCGGAGGTGCGGGCGCTCGAGCCGGAGCTCACCGGCGAGGTGTGCGGCGCGAGCTTCTTCCCGGACGACCTGCAGTGCGATCCGCGCGCGATCGCGCGGGCGCTCGTCCGCGAGGCCGCCGCGGCCGGCGCCGACGTGCGCGAGGGCGTGCGAGGTGACCGCCGTGTCGCCGCCCGCCGTCGTACTGCGGAACGGCGAGCGGGTGAAGGCGGACGTCCGTGGTGCTCGCCGCGGGGCCGTGGAGCCGCGGCGCTCGCCGAGGGCGCCGGGCTCTGCCGCTGCCGCTCGAGCCGCGCAAGGGCCAGCTCGTCCGGCTCGCCGCGCCCGCGCCGGGCCTGATCCGGCACAAGGTCGTCGACGGGTCCTACCTGCGCTCGGTCCGCTCGTCCGGCAGCGGGCTCGAGGTCAGCACGGTCGTGGAGACGACGTGGGAGGGCGACGTGCTCGTCGGCTCGTCGCGCGAGCGGCGCGGCTTCGACACGTCCGTCGACGCCGCCGTGAGCGAGGCGATGATCGCGCGCGCCGCGCGGCTGTTCCCGCGCGTCGCGGCGCTGCCGGTGGCGGCGGCGTGGGCGGGGCTGCGGCCGTGGCTGCCCGACCACCTCCCGGCGATCGGCGCCGTCGCGCGCGGTGCCGGGGCTCTGGCTCGCGACCGGCCACGAGGGCGCGGGCGTCGCGCTCGGGCCGGTCACCGGGCGGCTCGTCGCGCAGCTGTGGTGCGGCGAGGCGCCGGTGGTGGATCCGGCGCCGTTCGACCCCGACCGGTTCGGAGGGTCCCAACTGCGGCATTGAAGGGGAGCCTGAGGTGCCGCGGCCGGGTGGATGCTCCCTTGACGTCGCATATCGACGTGAAGGGAGCACTCATCCGAGCCCTCCCTCAATGCTGCAGTTGAAGTTCGTGCCCTAGGCCGCCGCGACCAGCTGCGCGCGCGGCGCCCCCAGCTCGACCGTGATCTCCTCGGCGTCGAAGCTCAGGTGCCCCTGGACCTTGATCGCCTCGGGCAGCGGCGACTCGTAGCTCCACGCCGCGTCCGCGATCCCGGCCACGTCCCAGTAGTGCGCCTCGCCCTTGTACGGGCAGGTCGTGCGCTTCTCCGCCGGCGCGAGCACGCCGCCGACGACGTCGGCGCGCGGGACGTACACCTTCATCGGCAGGCCGGTCTCGATCAGCAGCTTCGGCCGCTCGGAGTGCGCGATGACGCGGTCGCCGATCCGCACCGTCGCCGGCCGCGAGCTCTCGTGCACGTCGACGCGGTGGAACGGGTCGCGCAGGTGGCCGAGCGGCACCGGCTCCTCCTCGACGTACCAGGCCGCTCGCGAGCTTCCAGTACATCGCGCCGTAGCCCTCGCAGCCACGGCGCCGCGGGCAGCGGGTCCTCGTAGGCCCAGACCGCGTTCTCGAGCACGACGTCGCCGGCGCGGACGGTCCAGTACGAGGCGTCGCCCTTGAACGGGCAGTGCGTCGAGTGGTCGGTGCGCTCGAGCAGCGACGCGTCGAAGTCCTCCAGCGGGGCGTAGACCACCGGCGGGATGTTCGTCTCGTACAGCAGCTTCGCGCGCGTCGTGTCGACCACGGTGCGGTCGCCGGCCACCGCGCGCAGCCGCAGCGGGTAGTCGGCGAAGAAGATCCGGTGCTTGGGCGAGGCGCCGGCGAGGTCGAAGTTGAAGGCGCCGCCGGGGGCGCTCGCGAGCGGGCCGGTTCCGAGGGTGAGGCTCATGCCACCGATGGTGGCAAACCCGCTACCCCGGCTTGCGGGCGACCAGCATCAGGTTGTAGAAGCCGGCCGGCGGGAGGTGCGGCTCGAGCAGCCGCGCGTCGACCTTCTGCAGCACGATGTAGCCGCGGTAGGCGTAGCGGAACCAGCCCCACGGGATCCGGTCGTGCTCCGCGGTCGCCTCCAGCGTGCGGTTGAACCAGCCGAACCAGTTCGCGAGCAGCTCCTCGCCGCGGACGCGCACGCCGGCGAACCCGGCGCCGCGTGCGTGGCGCTCGAGGTCGCCCGGCGTGAAGGCGTGGACGTCGACCATCCCCTCCAGCGTGTGGTCGTCGCCCGGGCCGGCCCCGTTCACCGACGCCGCGGGCACGCGCACCAGCCGCCGCCAGAGCGGCGCGGCCGCGAGCCCCGCGCGCTTCGGTATCGCCGCGATCCGGTCGCCGTGGCGCGACGGCTCGCCGGCGAACAGCACCACCCCGCCGGGCTTGAGCACGCGCAGGAACTCCGCGAACGCGCGGTCGAGCTCGGGCAGGTGGTGGAGCACCGCGTGGCCGAGCACGAGGTCGAACTCCGCGTCGCCGAACGGGAGCGCCGCCGCGTCGCAGGCGACGGTCTCGACCTCGAGGCCGAGCCGCTCGGCGTTGCCGCGCAGCGTCGCGAGCATCCCGGGCGAGACGTCGGTGCAGACGCCGGAGCGGATCACGCCCTCCTGCATCAGGTTGAGCGTGAAGTAGCCCGTCCCCGACCCGATCTCGAGCGAGCGGCCGAACGGCCCCGGCCGGGGGCCGAGCAGCTTCTCGACCTTGCCCAGCACCTGCGCGCGGCCGACGTCGCCGAAGTCGACGCCCCACTTGGCGTCGTACTCCGCGGCCGCCACGTCGTGGTAGCGGCGGTTGACGTCGAGGATCTCCTCGGTCGAGTCGGGCGCGGCCATGGCGCGCACGGAGTCTAGGACGGCGCGTCAGAGGTCCGCGTCGACCAGCCGGGCGATGCCCGCGGCCGGGATCCCGACCCAGTCGGGCCGGTTGTTGAGCTCGTAGCGCAGCTCGTAGACCGCCTTCTCGAGCTCGAAGACCGCGAGCAGCTGGTCGAACGCCTGCTGCCCGGGCGGGAGCAGGCTCGAGTCGACGCGGTCGCGGTAGCCGTTCAGGAACTGCTCGCGCGCCCGCTCCTCCCAGTCCTCCGGCGGCGACCCGCCGCGCAGGATCCGCACGCCCGCCGCGGCGTAGGAGAACGACCGCAGCATCCCCGCCACGTCGCGCAGCGGCGAGCGCTTGCGGCGCCGCTCCGGCAGCGGCCGCGCGGGCTCGCCCTCGAAGTCGAGGATCACCCAGCCGCGGTCGGTGAGCATGGTCTGGCCGAGGTGGTAGTCGCCGTGGGTGCGGATCACGCGGCCGCCCGCGCCGATGTGGGAGAGCATCTGGAGCCGCTCGCGCACGTCCTGCCCGCGCCCGGCGAGCGGCGAGAGGGCGTCGAGCTCCGGCAGGTCGCGGAACATGCGCTCGATCTGCTCGTCGACGTCCGCGGTCAGCAGCGCGAGCGACTCCACGCTGGGCTCCTCGGGCATGAACGCCGGGTCCTCCGGGTCCGAGCCGAGCACGCTGTGCATCTCGCCCGTGACCTGCCCGAGCGCGTGCAGCTGGTCGAGCACCACGCTCGCGCCGCCGGCGAGCTCGTCGAGCACGAGCTCCCAGCCGTCGCGCGCGCCGGACAGGTACTCCTGCAGGATCCCGAGCGTCGCGTCGATCTGGCGGCCCTGGACCTCGTACCAGCCGGCGAGCGGGGCGATGTGCGTGAACTCGCGCGCCGACAGGAAGCGCAGCAGCTCGAGCTCCGGGTTGACGCCCGGCTCGACGCGCCGGAACGCCTTGAGGATCAGCTCCTCGCCGAACACCACCGACGAGTTCGACTGCTCGACGCCGACCGGCCGGACCTCGACCGTCCCCGCCACGCCCGCCGCCGCGGACTCCGCCCAGCGGAAGCGCAGCAGGCCGTCCTCGACCGGGACGTCGTCGCCCTGGCGGATCCGGTGCAGCAGCTCGCGGCCCTGCGCGGGGTCGGCGAGCGCGTCGTAGACGGTCCACCCGTCGGCCTGCTCGATCACGCGCTGGTCCCAGCCGTCCTCGGCCGGCCGCAGCCCGAGCGGGACCTGGTAGGTCTCGTGCGTCCCCTCGCCGAAGCGCGCCTCGACGAGCACGAGCACGAGCAGCGGCGGCTCGGTGCGCAGCGTGACGGTCTCGGCGAAGTCGATCTGACTGACCTCGCGCGACTTGGAGCCGAACCAGCGCTGGGCGACGATCCACTCCTGGAAGACGTCGGGGTCGAGGATCGAGAGGTCGGGGACGTCAGTCATCCTCGTCCTCCACGAGCTGGAACCAGTAGAAGCCGCGCGGCGCGAGCGTGAGCAGGTACGGCCACTCGCCGATCCGCGGGAAGCGCGAGCGCCCGAACACCTCGACGGGGTAGCGGCCCTCCCAGTCCTTCAGGTCGAGCTCGACCGCCTGCGCCGAGCGCGCGAAGTTGTGCACGCACAGCATCACGTCGTCCTCGTAGGTGCGGACGTGCGCGAAGATCCGGTCGTTGGACGGCTCGAGCGGCACGTAGGTGCCGAGCCCGAACACCGGGTGCTCCTTGCGCAGCGCGACGAAGCGCCGCATCCAGCGCAGCAGCGAGGTCGGCGTGCGCAGCTGGGCCTCGACGTTGACCGCCTGGTAGCCGTAGACCGGGTCCATCAGCGGCGGCGCGTAGAGCTGGGCGAAGTCGGCGCGCGAGAAGCCGCCGTTGCGGTCGCCGGTCCACTGCATCGGCGTCCGCACGCCGTCGCGGTCGCCGAGGTAGACGTTGTCGCCCATCGCGATCTCGTCACCGTAGTAGAGGACGGGCGAGCCGGGCAGCGAGAAGAGGATCGCGTGCATCAGCTCGATCTCGTCGCGCCCGCCCTCGAGCAGCGGGGCGAGCCGGCGCCGGATGCCGACGTTGATCTTCATCCGCGGGTCCTTGGCGTACTCCGGCGTACATGTAGTCGCGTTCCTCGTCGGTGACCATCTCGAGCGTCAGCTCGTCGTGGTTGCGCAGGAACAGCCCCCACTGGCAGTTGCCGGGGATCGCGGGCGTCTGGTCGAGGATCTCGTAGACCGGCCGCGCCGTCTCGCGGCGCAGCGCCATGAACATCCGCGGCATGACGGGGAAGTGGAACGCCATGTGGCACTCGTCGCCCTCGCCGAAGTACTCGACGACGTCCGCCGGCCACTGGTTCGCCTCGGCGAGCAGCACCCGGTCCGGGTAGTTCGCGTCGATCTCCGCGCGGACGCGCTTGAGGTAGGCGTGCGTCTCCGGCAGGTTCTCGCCGTTCGTCCCGTCGCGCTCGTAGAGGTAGGGGACGGCGTCGAGCCGGAACCCGTCCATGCCGAGGTCGAGCCAGAAGCGCAGCACCTCGATCAGCGCGTCCTGGACCTCCGGGTTGTCGAAGTTCAGGTCGGGCTGGTGGGAGAAGAAGCGGTGCCAGTAGTAGGCGCCGGCCTGGTCGTCCCACGTCCAGTTGGAGACCTCGGTGTCGGTGAAGATGATCCGCGCCTCTTCGTAGCGGTGCGGTGTGTCGGACCAGACGTACCAGTCGCGCTTGGGGTCGTCTGCGCTGGAGCGCGACTCCTGGAACCACGGATGGTCGCTCGACGTGTGGTTCATGACGAGGTCGGCGATCACGCGCATGCCGCGCTGGTGGGAGGCCTCGATGAAGTCGCGCACGTCGTCGACCGTGCCGTAGTCGGGCTGGATCGTGAAGAAGTCGGCGATGTCGTAGCCGCCGTCGCGCAGCGGCGAGGCGTAGAACGGCAGCATCCAGATGCAGTCGACGCCGAGCCACTGGAGGTAGTCGAGCTTCTCGATCAGCCCGCGGAAGTCGCCCGAGCCGTCGCCGTTGGCGTCGAAGAACGCGCGCGTGTGGATCTCGTAGAAGACCGCCGTCTTGAACCAGAGCGGCTCGGCCTCGAACCAGTGGCCGGGGTCGTTGCGGGTGCTCATGCGCCGTCCACCCGCAGGATGTGCGCCTGGCGCGTCCACGGGTCGAGGCGGGCGAAGTTCGGGCCGATGCGCCAGTCGAAGCGCTCGCCCGAGAGCAGATCGGTGACCCCGAACGCCGGCGGCAGCCCGAGGTGCGCGGGGATCGTGATGCTGCCCTCCTGGGTGTGGTGCGGGTCGAGGTTGACCGCGACGACGACGCGGTTGTCGCCCCACGTCTTGATGTAGGCGATCAGCGCCTCGTTGGCGGTGTCGAGCCAGGCGATGTCGGACAGGTGCTGGAGCGCCGGGTTCTCGCGCCGGATCTCGTTGACCCGCGCGATGAACGGCAGCATCGGGCCGTCGAGCGTGCGCTGCTTGAGCTCGTACTTCTCCGAGTCCAGGTACTCCTCGGAGCCCTCGCGGACGGGGACGTTCTCGTAGTCCTCGAAGCCCGAGTAGATCCCGTACGTCGGGCTGAGCGTCGCCGCGAGCACGAAGCGGGTGTAGAACGCCGCCGGCCCGCCGTGCACCAGGTAGGCGTTGAGGATGTCGTGCGTGTTCGTGAAGACGTTCGGCCGGAAGTACTCCTTCTCCGGTCCCCAGCTCAAGCTCGTCGAAGTACTCGATCAGCTCGTGGCGCGCGTTCTTCCAGGTGAAGTACGTGTAGCCCTGGGTGAAGCCGATCTTCGCGAGCTGGCGCATCATCGCCCGGCGCGTGAACGCCTCCGAGAGGAAGATCACGTCGCGGTCGACCTTGTGGACCTCGGCGATCAGCCACTCCCAGAACGGCAGCGGCTTCGTGTGCGGGTTGTCGACGCGGAACACCTTGACGCCGGTCCCGACCCACATCAGGACCACCCTGCGCAGCTCGTCCCAGAGCGCGCGCCAGTCCGGCGAGTCCCAGTTGACGTTGTAGATGTCCTGGTACTTCTTGGGCGGGTTCTCGGCGTACTTGAGCGTGCCGTCCGGGCGGCGGAAGAACCAGTCCGGATGCTCCTTCAGCCACGGGTGGTCGGGCGAGCAGTTGATCGCGAGGTCGAGCGCGATGTCCATGTCGAGCTCGGCCGCCGCCGCGCACAGCGCGCGGACGTCCTCGATCGTCCCCAGCGACGGCTCGACCGCGTCGTGCCCGCCCAGCTCGGAGCCGATCGCGTACGGCGAGCCGGGATCGTCGGGTCCCGCCACGAGCGTGTTGTTGCGGCCCTTGCGGTTGGTGTGGCCGATCGGGTGGATCGGCGGCACGTAGACGACGTCGAAGCCGAGCTCGTGCAGCCGCGGGAGCTGCTCCTGCACGCCCTTCAACCCTCCGAACGAGCGCGGGAACAGCTCGTACCAGGAGCCGAAGCGCCCGCGCACGCGGTCGACCTCGAGCGTGAGCCCCGGCTCGAGCCGGGTCGCGCCGTGGCGCTCGGCGTTGCGCTCGATCGCCGCGTAGAGCTCCTGCCCGAGCGCGGCGTCGTGCTTGGCCGCCTCGAGGATCTCGTCGTCGCGCAGCACGCGCAGCGCGTGCTCGATCAGCTTCTTGTCGGCGCCCTTCGCGCGCGAGGCGGCGTCCTCCAGCAGCAGGACGCCCTCGCTGAGCTCGCCGGAGAGGTCGTGCTGCCCGGCCTCGAGCTTGCGCCGCAGCTCGTCGCGCCAGGTCGCGAAGTGGTCGGTCCACGCCTCGATCGTCCAGTCCCAGCGACCGGGCGCGTCGACGACGAAGCTCCCGGCCCAGCGGACGCCGTTGTAGTGCGCGTCGATCGGGTGCAGCTCGGACTCGCGCCGGCTGCGCGCGCCGGCGGCCTTGTGGGCGATGACCGCGCGCAGCTTCTCGTGGCCGTCGCGGAAGACGTCGGCCTCGACCTCGACGAGGTCGCCGACGGTGCGCTTGGCGGGATAGCGGCCCGGCGTCCACCGTCGGTTGCGGGTACTGGATGTGGATCCGTGGCGGTGGTGGCGGCTTCGGCATCTCGGGGCGAGTATCCGGTAGACGAGTCGTCGTAACCTTGCCGCACGTGGACCTCCCGCGCTCCTCGGGTGTGCAGCTCCACCCGACGTCGCTGCCCGGAGGGCGCCTCGGGCGGGATGCGTACGCCTGGATCGACTGGCTCGCGGAGGCCGGCCAGACGTGGTGGCAGATGCTGCCGCTCGGCCCGCCCGACCGCTACGGCTCGCCGTACAAGGCGCGCTCGGCGTTCGCGGCCTGGCCGGGCCTGCTCGCCGAGCCCGCGGCGCCCGTGAGCAAGGCGGAGGAGCTCGACTTCCGCGAGCGCGAGGCCGCCTGGATCGAGGACTGGGCGCGCTTCGCGGGCCGCGGCGCGGTCGCGGACCAGGTCCGCTTCGAGCGCGAGTGGGACGCGCTGCGCGCGCACGCCGCCGACCGCGGCGTCCGCCTGATCGGTGACATCCCGATCTACGTCGCGCCCGCCTCGGCCGACCACCGGGCGCACCCCGGGATGTTCCGCGACGACGCGGTCGCGGGCACCCCGCCGGACGCGTTCACCGACAAGGGCCAGCTGTGGGGCAACCCGCTCTACGACTGGCCGGCGCTGCGCCGCGACGGCTACGCGTGGTGGATCGCGCGGCTCGCGCGGACGTTCGCCCACTTCGACCTCGCGCGGATCGACCACTTCCGCGGCTTCGTCGCCTACTGGACGGTGCCGAAGGGCGCCCGCCACGCGCTCTCGGGGCACTGGTCGCGCGGACCGGGGCGGCCGCTGTTCGATGCGGCGGTCGCCGCGCTCGGCGAGCTGCCGATCATCGCGGAGGACCTCGGCGTGATCACCCCCGCGGTCCGGCGGCTGCGGGACGAGCTCGGGCTGCCCGGCATGGTCGTGCTGCAGTTCGGCTTCTCGCCGGGGGCGCGCGCGAACGTGCACGACCTCGCCAACCACGTCGAGCACCGCTTCGCCTACACCGGGACGCACGACAACGACACGCTGCGCGGCTGGTACGAGTCGCTGCCGGCGCCGCGCCGCGCGCTCGTCGACGCCGCCCGCCCGCGTGTCGCCGAGGAGCCGTGGTGGGACCTGATCGCGCTGACGTTCTCCTCGCCGGCGCGCGTGGCGATGGTCCAGACCCAGGACGTCCTCGGGCTCGGCTCGGCGGCGCGCATGAACCAGCCGGGGACCGCGAAGGGCGCGTGGCAGTGGCGGCTCGGCGCGCTCCCGGCGCGCGACCTCGGGCGCCGGCTGCGCGCCGCGTCCGAGGCCGCCGGACGCGCCTAGCCCGCCGCCTGCGCCGGCCGGCCGCGCGCCGCCTCGCGCTCGGCGGTCTCCGCCGCCGCGCCGAACCGCAGCACGCGCCCGCCGAAGGCGATCGCGCAGACGCTGAACCACGCCCCGCCGAGCGCGAGCCCGGCCAGCACGTCGCTCAGCCAGTGGACGGAGAGCAGCACGCGGCTGCCGGCGACGAGCACGATCAGCCCCGCCGCGACGCCGTAGATCGCGATCCGCGCGGCGCGCGGCCGGCCGCGTGAGAGCAGCAGCGCCGCCGCGCACCAGAAGGCCATCGACCACGACGAGTGGCCGCTCGGGAACGACGGCCCGAGCGTGGCGGCGATCGGGTCGAACTCCGGGCGGACGCGATCGGCGAGCTCCTTCACCGCCGTGGTCAGGAGCCCGTTGCCCGCCACGACGAGCGCCACGAACGGCACGACCCAGCGCGAGCGCGTCCGGATCGTCTCCTCGACCGCGAGCACGACCGCCAGCGCGATCACGACGCGCGGCTCGCCCAGATGCGACACCGCGCGCAGGCACCAGCCCGAGACGTCGCTCATGTGGTCGAAGCCCCACTTTGCGACGCTGCGGTCGATCCGCACCAGCTCGCCGTTGCGCCGCACGAGGTAGGCGAGCGCGCCGACCACCACGCCGCCGATCACGATCACCACGCCCGCCAGCGTGAGCGCCAGCCCGGTGGCGACACGGGGGTCCAGGCGCGCGGCGACCGGACCGTGCCGGCGCCGGACCGCCTCGCCCGCCTCACGGGCGGCTTCAGGGGCGCTGGGCGGGCCCGCTCCCGCCGCGGACCAGCGGCGGGCGATACCCGCCACGGCGAGTCCGGACACGGCGGACAGCAGGACTAGAAGCAGGAAGGTCATGGGTATTGCCAACGCGACACGTTCGGCGAGGCCGGTTCGGGTGTACCCGGCAGACCACGGGAGCTACGCGATGGGCGCGGTCGGTGACGGGACGGTTGGGGTGCTGGACGCGCGCCGCGGCGGCCCCGCGGAGCGGTTCGCGAGCCGCTTCCACGGCCGCCATCCGGCCCTGGTGTTCGTCGCGGCGCTCCTCGGCGGCTTCGTGCTGCTGGCGCTCGTCTCGATCCTCTGCGGCCTGCTCGTCACCGACGTCCTGGTCCGCGGCGGCGGGCTCGGCGGCGACGACGAGGGCTTCGTCCGCGACCTCGTCGCCGACCGGACGCCGTTCCTCACCGACGCCTCGTTCGTCGGCTCGACGATCGGCGGCGCGCCCGTGCTGCCGATCCTGGTCGGGCTCGTCGCGATCGTCTGCGCGTTCATGCGCAAGTGGCGGATCGCCGCCTTCGCCGTCTTCGTGCTCGTGGTCGAGTCGGCCACCTACCGGGTGACGTCGATCGTCGTCCCGCGCGAGCGTCCCGACGTGCCGCGGCTGGAGGATCTGCCCGCCGACGCGAGCTACCCGTCGGGCCACACCGCGGCCACGATCGCCGTCTATGCGGGCCTCGTGGTGCTGCTGACGTCGCGGTTCAAGAGCCGCGGCGCGCGGATCGTGCTCTGGATCGCCGCGATCCTGCTGCCGATCGCGGTCGCGCTGTCGCGCATGTACCGCGGCATGCATCACCCGCTCGACGTGGCCGGCGGCGTCGTGGTCGGGCTCGGCGCCCTGATCGTCCTGCTGTTCGCCTGCCGCGCGGCCGGCGCCGCGGCGGAGGCGCACGCGAGCGCGCCGGCGCAGCGGAGCGCGCGGTCGAGGACGGCGGTGGCATGAAGGTCGCGGTCGTCGCCCACGCGGGCAAGACGCTCGACGGCGGGCTGCCCGCGTTGCGCCGCGCGCTGGCCGAGGCCGGCGTCGAGGACCCGCTCTGGTACGAGGTGCCGAAGGCCAAGCTGGCGCCGGAGCAGGTCGAGCGCGCGCTCGCGGAGGGCGCCGAGCTCGTCTTCGCCTGGGGCGGGGACGGCACCGTGCGGCGCTGCGTCGGCGTGCTGGCCGGCACCGACGCCGACCTCGCCGTCGTCCCGGCCGGGACGGCGAACCTGTTCGCGACCAACCTCGGCATCCCGTGCGACATCCCCCGCGCGGTCGCGATCGGCCTGCGCGGACGGCGCCGGACGCTCGACGTCGGCCGCTTCCGCAAGGAGCGCTTCGCGGTGATGGCGGGCGCCGGCTTCGACGCCGACATGATGCGCGACGCCGACGACCTCAAGGAGCGGATCGGGCGCGCCGCCTACGTGTTCAGCGGCACCCGCCATCTGCGCGGCTCCGGCTTCGGCGCGCGCATCGAGGTCGACGGCGCGGAGTGGTACGACGGCCGGGCGAGCATGATCCTGCTCGGCAACCTCGGCGACGTCTTCGGCGGGATCGACGTCTTCCCCGACGCCGCGCCGGACGACGGCAAGCTGGAGCTCGGCATCGTCACGGCGGAGAGCGCGGGCCAGATGCTGCGTACCGTCGCCCGCTCGGCGGTCGGCGACCCGAGCCGGTCACCGTTCGTGCGCACGACGAAGGCGACCAAGGTGAAGGTCGAGCTGGACCGCAAGGTCCGCTACGAGCTCGACGGCGGGGATCGCAGCAAGGTGAAGTCGTTCAAGGTGGCCATCGAACCCGGCGCACTGCACGTGCGGGTGCCGGACGAGGACGAGGGGTGAAGCGGATGCCGTCCACGGACGCGGCGCGGGTGCCGGTGCGCGAGGCGAGGAGCAAGGGCGCGGACTTCGCGCGGACGCCGCAGTTCGAGTGGCTGGCGCGCGCCGGCCTCGTGGCGCGCGGCGTGATCTACGCGATCGTCGGCGTGCTCGCCATCCAGGTGGCGTTCGGCTCCGGCGGCAAGACGACGAGCCAGCAGGGCGCGCTCGCCGAGATCTCGAGGCAGACGGCGGGCGAGGCGCTGCTCGTGCTGATGGCGGTCGGCCTCGCGGGCTATTCGATCTGGCGGCTGCTGCGCGCCGCGCTCGGCCACGGCCGGGAGGCGAGCGACGACACGAAGGAGCGGATCGCCGGCTTCGCCAGCGGCATCGCCTACGGGATCCTCTGCGTCACGACGGTCTCGATCCTGGTCGGCTCGGGCGGCGGCAGCGGCGGCAGCCCGGACAAGGCCACCGGAGGCGTGCTCGACTGGCCCGCGGGCCAGGTGCTCGTGATCATCGCCGGGATCATCCTCTTCGTCGTCGCCGGCGAGCAGGCGTACAAGGGCCTCACGCGCAAGTTCCTCGAGCAGTCAAAGACGGAGCAGATGAGCGAGGGGACCGAGAAGGCGTTCACCGTCCTCGGCGTCGTCGGCCACCTCTCGCGGACCGTCGTCTTCGGGCTGATCGGCTACTTCCTGATCAACGCCGCGGTCGACTACAAGCCGAAGGAGTCCGTGGGCCTCGACGGGGCGCTGAGCGCGCTCGCGCAGGCGTCCTACGGGCCCGTCCTGCTCGGCATCGTCGCGGCCGGTCTGATCGCCTTCGGGGCCTATTCGATGGCCGACGCGCGCTACCGGCGCGTGTAGCGGGCTGTTTTCGTTGCCCAGGATCGGTTAGAAGAGTGGGGTGACCGACGCCGAGCAGCTCGCCGCGCGCACCGCGGCCGACCCACACTCGTACCTCGGCGCGCATCCGGACGGCAACGGCGGCGTGGTGGTACGCGCGTTCCGGCCGGCCGCGCGCGCCGTCCACGTGCTGCTCGCCGGCGGGGCGCGGACCGATCTGGAGGCCGTCGGCCCCGAGGGCGTCTTCGAGGGGAAGATCGACGGCGCGTCGCTGCCGCTCGACTACGAGCTCGAGGTCGAGTACGGCGACGACCGCACCTTCACGGTCGGCGATCCCTACCGCTTCCTGCCCACGCTGGGCGACATCGACCTGCACCTGGTGGGCGAGGGCCGCCACGAGGAGCTCTACGAGAAGCTCGGCGCGCACGTCATCGAGCACCAGGGCGTCCAGGGCACCGCGTTCGCGGTCTGGGCGCCGAGCGCGCGCGCCGTGTCGGTGGTCGGCGACTTCAACTCGTGGGACGGCCGGCTGCACCCGATGCGCTCGCTCGGATCGAGCGGCGTCTGGGAGCTGTTCCTGCCCGGCGTCGGCGCGGGCACGAACTACAAGTACGAGATCCTGGCCCTGAGCGGCGAGCTCCGCCTGAAGGCCGACCCGGTCGCGTTCGCGACCGAGCTGCCGCCGAAGACCGCCTCGGTCGTCTTCGACCCCGAGCACGAGTGGGGCGACGCGGACTGGGTCGACCGGCGCACGGTGACCGACCAGCTGAACGAGCCGATCTCGATCTACGAGGTCCACCTCGGCTCGTGGCGGCTCAACCCGCTCGAGGGCAACCGGTCGCTGAACTACCTCGAGCTGGCCGACGAGCTGTCCGCCTACGCGAAGGACATGGGCTTCACCCACATCGAGCTGATGCCGGTCATGGCGCACCCGTTCAGCGGCTCGTGGGGCTACCAGGTGACCGGCTACTTCGCCCCGACCCCGCGCTACGGCACGCCCGACGAGTTCCGCACGTTCGTCGACCGGCTGCACCAGAACGGGCTCGGCGTGATCCTCGACTGGGTCCCCGCGCACTTCCCGCGCGACGACTTCGCGCTCGCGCGCTTCGACGGCTCCGCGCTCTACGAGCACCAGGACCCGCGCCGCGGCGCGCACCCGGACTGGGGCACGCTCGTGTTCAACTACGGGCGCAACGAGGTGCGGAACTTCCTGCTCGCGAACGCGCTGTTCTGGCTGCGCGAGTACCACGCGGACGGGATCCGCGTCGACGCGGTCGCCTCGATGCTCTACCTCGACTACTCGCGCGAGGAGGGCGAGTGGGTGCCGAACCAGTTCGGCGGCAACGAGGATCTCGACGCCGTCGCGTTCCTCAAGGAGTACAACGAGGTCGTCTACGCCGCGAGCCGGGCGTGATCTCGGCGGCGGAGGAGTCGACGGCCTGGCCGGGCGTGTCACGGCCGACCTACCTCGGCGGGCTCGGCTTCGGCTTCAAGTGGAACATGGGCTGGATGCACGACACGCTCGCGTACTTCGAGCACGAGCCGATCCACCGCCGCTGGCATCACCACGAGCTGACCTTCTCGCTCGTCTACGCGTTCACCGAGAACTTCATCCTGCCGCTCTCGCACGACGAGGTCGTCCACGGCAAGGGCTCGATGCTCTCCAAGATGCCGGGCGACCGCTGGCAGCAGTTCGCCAACCTGCGCGCGCTGTACGCGTTCATGTGGGCGCACCCCGGCAAGAAGCTGCTGTTCATGGGCAACGAGATCGCCCAGGAGCAGGAGTGGTCGGAGGAGCGCTCGCTGGACTGGCACCTGCTCGAGGCGCCCGGCCACGCCGGCGTCCAGTCGCTCGTCCGCGACCTCAACCGCGCGTACCGCGACACGCCCGCGCTGTACGAGCGCGACTACGACGGCACCGCGTTCTGGTGGCTCGAGCCGAACGACGCGGAGGCCAGCGTGTTCGCGTTCGCGCGGATCGGCGAGGACGCGCGCAAGCCGCTCGTGTTCGTCGCCAACCTCACGCCGGTCCCGCGCGAGGGCTACCGCGTCGGGCTGCCGGTCCCGGGCCGCTGGCGCGAGCTGATCAACACCGACGCCGGGCCGTACGGCGGCTCGGGCCTGGGCAACCTCGGCGGCGTCGACACCGAGGACGTCCCCTGGATGAGCCAGTACCACTCGGCGGTGCTGACGCTGCCGCCGCTGGGCGCGATCTGGCTCACGCCCGAGGACGGCTAGCGGCGCCGGCCGACCCTGCGGACGGCGCTGCTGTCGCCCAGGTGGGCGCCGCCGTCGCGGGCCGCGATCTTGACCCGGTAGGAGCGCGCGCGGCGCTGCTTGAACACGCGGAAGCGGTAGCGCGACGTGCTCGCGTCGATCGCCTTCAGCGGCTTGCGCTTGACGAGCGCCCAGCCGCCGTGGCGGGTGCGCCGCTGCAGCGTGGCGATCCCGTCCGGGAGCCCGGGGTGGACCCCGCCGGCGAGCCGCAGCGTCCGGCGCGTGCGGCTCGTCCGCCGGATCCCGACCTGCGCGCGCACCCGCGCCTCGATCGTGCCGCTCGTGACCGACAGGTTGGTGAGCGTGACGGCGCGGTAGCGCGTGCCGATCGCGAGCGGGCGGGAGGCGAAGCGGAAGTCGCCGCGCGAGTTCACGCGCGCGGTCGCGACCTGGGCGAAGCCCGCGGCGAACGGGAACGGCGCCTCCTGCAGCGCGACGGTCGTGCCGTCGACGCCGGACCCGGCGACGTGACCGGAGAGCGAGACCGTCCCGCCCCAGGTCACGACCGGCGGGAACGCGTTCAGCGTGATCCCCGACGGGTTGCGCGGGGTCGTGAAGCTCGTGCTCCCGCTGCGGCGGACGCCGGCCGAGTTCGTCGCCACGACGCGCCAGTAGATCCGCCGGTGGACCGGCAGCGAGCCGATCGTCGCCGAGACCGCGACGTTGGCGTCGCCCGCGGGCAGCAGCTGGTCCGGCGTGCGGTTGCCGAAGCGCGTCGTGGTGCCCCACTCCATGTGGACGGTCGTCGCCGCGCGGTTGGGATCGACGAGCGCGGTGAGCCGGGCCGTCGTCGGCGTCTTGTCGACGGCGGCGAGCTTGGAGATGCCCGGCCGCGCGGGGTTGACCGGCGCCGCGGCGGTCGTGAACGTCGCGTCGTCACCCGGGACGCCGCCCACCACCAGCCGGTAGTGGTAGGTGGTCGACGCGCTGAGCCCGGCGATCGTCGCGCTGACGGGGCCGGGCGGCGACGCCTGCTGCGGCGTGGTGGACCCGTAGGCGGTCGTCGTCCCGTACTCGAAGGACGCGAGCGCCGGCGCGCCGGCGGTGAAGCTGCCGGTGAGCGTGGCGCTGTTGGCGCCGACGGGCGAGGCGGGGCCCGTCGTCGGCGCCGGGTCCTGGGCCGCGGCGGCGGCGGTGAGCAGGGTGAAGGCGAGCAGCGTGGCAAGGAGGATCCGCATGGCACGAGCACCAACACGGCCGTCGCCCGGAAGCTGCGCTGTGCGGATAGGGTCGGGCTCGTGCGGGTCGCGCTGCTGATCGCGCTGGTCCTCGCGGCGACCGCCGCGCCCGCCGCGGGCGCGATCCGCGTCGACGACCGGCTGACGTTCACGCGGACCGACGGCACGCCGGTTCCGTTCCCGCCGAAGCTGCGGGTCTTCTGCGGGCCGTGGGCGGGCGATGTGCCGGTGCGGGCCATCCACGTCCGGATCGGCGGGCGCCATGGCCGCTGGCAGCTCGACGCGGTGCTCGCCGACGTGCGCGGAGGGCGCGTGGTGCGGCTGCCGAACGCGTTCGTGTTCGACGCGCCGCGCGGCGCGCTGCTGTTCGCCGGCGTGGGCGGGATCGAGGCGTCCTCGGCGGAGGAGGAGGCGCGCGGGCGGATCGTGTTCGAGCGCGCCCGCTGCGGACCGCGGCTGCGGATCCGGGTCCGCGTCGAGGCGACGCTCGGCAGCGAGTTCTCCGACGGCGAGCCGCTCGTCGTGCGCGGCACGTTCGCCGCGGCCGAGGTGTAGCGCGCCCGCCGCTGGGTAGGGTCGGCGGCGATGCCCGCAGGCCCAGAGCTCCCCTGGGAGGCGCCGCTCGGCGCGTTCCCGACCCCCGGCGGCAACACGCGCTTCCGCGTGTGGGCGCCGCGTGCGCGCGAGCTCGCGCTGGTCCGCGGCGGCGCGCAGGCGCGGATGGAGGACGAGGGCTTCGGCGTGTTCCGCGCCGACCTCCCCGCCGGCGCCGGCAGCGACTACGCCTACCTCGTCGACGGCGTCTCGCTGCCCGATCCGTGCAGCCGCTGGCAGCCCGAGGGCCTGCGCGGCCCGTCGCGGGTGCTCGACCCGGGCGCCTTCGCCTGGACCGACGACGGCTGGCGCGCGCCGACCCTGCGCGACACCGTGCTCTACGAGCTGCACGTCGGCACGTTCACGCCGGAGGGCACCTTCGAGGCCGCCATCCCGCACCTGCGCGCGCTCGCGGAGGTCGGGATCACCACGCTCGAGCTGATGCCGGTCGGTGAGTTCCCCGGCGCCCGCGGCTGGGGGTACGACGGGGTCTACCTGTCCGCCGCGCACTCGGCGTACGGCGGTCCGCTCGGGCTCCAGCGGCTCGTCGACGCCGCCCACGCGGAGGGCCTCGCGGTGGTGCTCGACATCGTCCCGAACCACGTCGGCGCGTCCGGCGTCCAGGCGATGGAGGCGTTCGGCCCGTACCTGACCGACAAGTACGCGACGCCGTGGGGCAAGGCGGTCAACCTCGACGACGAGCGCTCCGATCCCGTCCGCGAGTGGATCTGCCAGGCCGCCGAGGCGTGGATCCGCGACTTCCACCTCGACGGCCTCCGGCTCGACGCGATCCACGCGCTGGTCGACTCGAACCCCGAGCACGTCGTCGCCGAGCTGGCGCGGCGCGTCCACGCCGTGAACCCGGCCGCGCTGGTGATCGCGGAGTCCGGCCTCAACGACCCGAAGGTGATGCGCGAGCGCGGCGTCGGCGGCTGGGGCTGCGACGCCGCCTGGGCCGACGACTTCCACCACGCCCTGCGCGTCGCGCTGACCGGGGAGACCGACGGCTGGTACGGCGAGTTCGCGTCGCTCGGCACGCTGGTCAAGGCGTTCCACCGCCCGCACGTCCACGACGGCACCTGGTCGAGCTTCCGCGAGCGCCGCTTCGGGGCGCCCGCCGAGGACGTCCCGCCCGAGCGGTTCGTCGTCTTCTCCGCCAACCACGACCAGGTCGGCAACCGCGCGTTCGGCGACCGGCTGCCGGTCGCCGCGCGGCCGCTCGCCGCGCTGCTGACGACCCTGTCACCGTTCACGCCGATGATCTTCCAGGGGGAGGAGTACGGGGAGACCGCGCCGTTCCGGTTCTTCTCGGACCACATCGACGCCGAGATCGCCGACGCGACGCGCGAGGGGCGGCGGCGCGAGTTCGCCGCGTTCGCGTCGTTCGAGCGCGCGATCCCGGACCCCCAGGACCCCGAGACGTTCGCCGCGTCGCAGCTGACGCGCGCGGGCGAGCCCGACGGGCCTGCGCGAGCTCTACGCGGATGCGCTGGCGCTGCGGCGCGAGCTCGGGTCGGCCGCCGCCGAGGCATCGCTCGACGGCCGCCGGCTGACGGTGCGCCGCGGCCGCCACCGGATCCTCGCCAACTTCGGCGAGGACGACTGGGCGCTCGACGGCGAGCCGGTGCTCGTCGCCGGCGCGCTGCGCGACGGCGCGCTCCCGCCGCTCGCCGGGGCGGTGGTCCGATGAGGGAGATCTGGCCCGGCGACCCGTTCCCGCTCGGCGCGACCTGGGACGGCGGCGGCACGAACTTCTCGATCTTCTCCGAGCACGCCACCAAGGTCGAGCTGTGCCTGTTCGACGACGGCGAGGAGGAGCGGATCGAGCTCACGGAGCGGACCGCGTTCAACTGGCACGGCTACGTCCCGCTGATCGGTCCCGGCCAGCGCTACGGCTACCGCGTGCACGGGCCGTACGACCCCGCGCAGGGCCACCGCTTCAACCCGTGCAAGCTGCTGCTCGACCCGTACGCCAAGTCGATCGAGGGACCGATCCTGTTCGACGCGGGCAACGTGCTGCCGTACGTGCCGACCGGCGAGGAGGACGCCGACCTCGAGCCGGACGACGAGGACGACGCCGACGCGATCCCGAAGTGCGTCGTCATCGACCCGCGCTTCGACTGGGAGGGCGACCGCCGGCTGCGCACCCCGTGGCACCAGACCGTGATCTACGAGGCCCACGTCAAGGGCTTCACGATGCAGCGCCCCGGCGTGCGCGAGGACCTGCGCGGGACCTACGCCGGCCTCGCCGCCGACGACGCGGTCGCGCACCTCAAGCAGCTCGGCGTCACCGCGGTCGAGCTGCTCCCGGTGCATCACATCGCCGACGAGGACTTCCTCCACCCGAAGGGCCTGACCAACTACTGGGGCTACTCGTCGATCGGCTTCTTCGCGCCGCACTCCGGCTACGCGGCGACCGGCGAGGGCGGGCAGGAGGTGCGCGAGTTCAAGGGCATGGTCAAGGCGCTGCACCGCGCCGGGATCGAGGTGATCCTCGACGTGGTCTACAACCACACCGCCGAGGGCAACCACCTCGGGCCGATGCTCTGCTTCAAGGGCGTCGACAACAAGTCCTACTACCGCCTCACGCCCGAGGACGAGCGCTACTACATGGACTTCACGGGCACGGGCAACTCGCTCAACGTCGTCCACCCGAGCGTCCTGCGGATGATCATGGACTCGCTGCGCTACTGGGTGACCGAGTGCCACGTCGACGGCTTCCGCTTCGACCTCGCCTCGGCGCTCGCGCGCGAGCTCTACGACGTCGACCGGCTGAGCGCGTTCTTCGACACGATCCACCAGGACCCGATCCTCTCCCAGGTCAAGCTGATCGCGGAGCCGTGGGACGTCGGGCCCGGCGGCTACCAGGTCGGCAACTTCCCCGTCCTGTGGTCGGAGTGGAACGGGATCTACCGCGACACGATGCGCGACTTCTGGCGCGGCCAGGCCGACGGCGGCGAGTTCGCGCGCCGGCTCACGGGCTCGTCCGACCTCTACCAGGACGACGGCCGGCGGCCGTTCGCGTCGGTCAACTTCATCACCGCGCACGACGGCTTCACGCTGCGCGACCTCGTCTCCTACAACGACAAGCACAACGCGGCCAACCAGGAGGACAACCGCGACGGGACCGACGACAACCGGTCCTGGAACTGCGGCGCCGAGGGGGAGACCGACGATCCCGAGGTGATCGCGCTGCGCGAGCGCCAGCAGCGCAACTTCCTCGCCACGCTGCTCTTCTCGCAGGGCGCGCCGATGCTGCTCGGCGGCGACGAGATCGGGCGCACGCAGGGCGGCAACAACAACGGCTGGTGCCAGGACAACGAGATCTCCTGGTACGACTGGGACCTCGACGAGGCGGCCGAGGCGCGGCTCGAGTTCGCGCGGCGGCTGATCGCGCTGCGGCGGATGCACCCCGTCTTCCACCGGCGCGACTTCCTCACCGGCGGCGACCCGGCCGGCTCGGGGCTCCCGGACGCCTGGTGGTTCCGGCCCGACGGGCGCAAGATGACCCAGCACGACTGGGACACCGGCGCGCACTGCCTCGGGATGTTCCTCAACGGCGAGGGGCTCACCGCCCCGGGGCCGGAGGGCGAGCGGGTCGAGGACGACTCGTTCCTGCTGCTCTTCAACGGCTCCGGCGAGGACATCGCGTTCAACCTGCCGAGCCGCCGCTTCGGGCGCCAGTGGTCGCTGGTGCTCGACACCGCGGACCCGGACGCGGAGGCCGGCTCGGCGACCTACCCGTCCGAGCGCCGCGCTGGACCGGATCGCGCGGTCGCTGCTGCTGCTCCGACGGGCGGACTGACGTGCCGGCGTTCCGCGCGACCTACCGGCTGCAGCTCGGCGCGGACCTGACCTTCGAGGGCGCGGCGGCGCTCGTGCCCTATCTGCGCGACCTCGGCGTCTCGCACCTGTACCTGTCGCCGTCGTTCGCGGCGCGCGCCGGCTCCACGCACGGCTACGACGTGATCGACCCGGCGCGGATCTCGGACGCGCTCGGCGGCGAGGACGGGTTCCGGGCGCTCGCGGCGGCCGCGTCGGACGCGGGGCTCGGGCTGCTGCTCGACATCGTCCCGAACCACATGGCGGCCGACGACGCCAACCCGTACTGGTCGGATCCCGGGCGGCGCGCGCAGTTCTTCGACCTCGACCCGGAGAACGGCCGCCACCGCCGCTTCTTCGACATCGACCATCTCGCCGGGGTCCGCCAGGAGGACCCCGAGGTGTTCGCCGCGACGCACGCGCTCGCGCTCGGGCTCGTGCGCGAGGGGCTGGTCGACGGGCTGCGGATCGACCACCCCGACGGGCTCGCGGACCCGGCGCAGTACCTCGAGCGGCTGCGCGACGGCGGCGCGGACCACGTCTGGGTGGAGAAGATCCTCGACCCCGGCGAGCGGCTGCGCGACTGGCCGGTGGAGGGCACGGTCGGCTACGAGTTCCTCAACGACGCGGCGGCGCTGTTCGTCGATCCCGCCGGCGAGTCGGCGCTCACCGCGCTGTGGACGGAGCTGGCCGGCGACGCGCGCCCGTTCGGGGACTGGGCGGCCGAGGCGAAGGCCGAGCAGGCGGCGACGACGTTCGCGCCCGACCTCGACCGGCTGCGGCGCGACTGGCCCGAGCGTCCGCGGGCTCGAGGAGGCGGTCGCGGCGCTCCCGGTCTACCGCACCTACATCCGCGACCTGCCCGCGCGCGAGGACCTCTGGGCGCTGCGCGAGGCGGGGCTCGTGGAGTGGCTCGGGGAGGCGCCGAAGCCGTTCGTCACCCGCTACCAGCAGACGACGCCGCCGGTGATGGCGAAGGGCGTCGAGGACACCGCGTTCTACCGCTACCTGCGGCTGCTCGCGCTGAACGACGTCGGCGGCGACCCGAGCCGCTTCGGGATCGACGTCGAGACGTTCCACGCCGCGAACGCCGAGCGCGCGGCGCGCTTCCCGCGCACGCCTGCTCTGCACCCAGACCCACGACACGAAGCGCTCGGGCGACGTGCGGGCGCGGCTCGGCGCGCTCGCGGAGCTGGCCGGACGAGTGGGTCGCCGGCGTGCGCGAATGGCGCGAGCGGTGCGCGCCGCTGCGCGACGACGGCGTGCCCGACCCGGTCGAGGAGTACCTGATCTTCCAGACGCTCGCCGGCGCCTGGCCGCTGGAGCCCGAGCGGCTGGCGGCGTACCTGGAGAAGGCGATGCGCGAGGCCAAGCGCGCGACGAGCTGGATCGCGCCGGACGCGGCGCACGAGCAGCGGGTCCAGGCCTATGCCCGGGCGCTGTACGACCACGCGCCGTTCCGCGAGGCGTTCGAGCCGTTCGCCGAGCGGCTCGCGATCGTCGGCGAGCTGCACGGGCTGCGCCAGACCGCGCTCAAGCTGACCGTGCCGGGCGTACCCGACCTCTACCAGGGCGACGAGCTCGAGGCGCTCGCGCTCGTCGACCCCGACAACCGCCGGCCGGTCGACTGGCATCGCCGTGCGGCGCTGCTCGGCGAGCTGCGCGACGGCGCGCTGCCGGGCTCGCGCGACGCGCGCAAGCTGTGGCTGATCCACGCGCTGCTGGCGCTGCGCGCACGGCGGCCGGAGACGTTCGACGCGGGCGGCTACACGCCGCTCGACGCAGGCCCCGACGCGGTCGCGTTCCTGCGCGGCGACGCGGTCGCCGTCGCGATGCCGATCCGCGAGGGCGGGCTCGATCTCGACCTGCTCGCGCTGCCCGACGGCGACTGGGCGCCGGTGTTCGACCCGGACCGCCTCGCGGGCGCCGAGATCCACGTGCTCGAGCGCCGCTGAGCGGCGGGAATGTCCCGGCGGCGCGCGTCGTCCCCGGACCGATGAGCACGATCGACCTCATGCGCGAGTACCTCGCGTGCGCCCGCAGCGGCGACTGGGAGCGCGGCTACGGGTTCTACGCCGACGACGTCCGCTTCCACATCCCCGGCCGCTCCGGCGTACGCCGGCGAGCGCAGCGGCCGCGCCGCCGCCCGCGCCTACATCGAGCACGCCCGCGCGCTGTCGGGCGAGCACGAGGTCGAGGTCGAGCTCGTCGACCTGCTCGCGAGCGAGACGCGGGTGGCGCTGATCGTCGCCGAGCGCTTCCACACGGCCGACGGTCCCGTCGCGATCCGGCGCTGCAACGTCTACCGCTGGGCGGACGGGAAGATCGCCGAGATCTGGATCTTCGAGGCCGACCAGTACGCGGTCGACGCGCTGTTCGGCGCGTAGGCCACTGGCCGCCATCACGGATTCGACTGGTCCGCGCGCGTCCCGGCGCTCCACCCTGGAGCGCATGACCCAGATCCCCATCGTCACCGACGACGGCTTCACGGCCGCGGTGCTCGAGGCCGACCGCCCGGTGCTGGTCGACTTCACCGCCGCCTGGTGCCCGCCCTGCCGCGTCATGAAGCCGGTCCTCGCCGAGCTCGCGGACGAGCGCGACGACCTGTCGCGTCGTCCAGCTCGACGTCGACGCCGACCAGCGCACGGCCGCCGAGTACGGCGTGCTCTCGATGCCCACGTTCATCCTCTTCCGCGACGGCCGCGAGGTGCAGCGGCTCGTCGGCGCCCGCCCGAAGCGGCGGCTCGAGGCCGAGCTCGCAGCGGCGCTCGCCCCGGCCTAGGCGCTCTGCGCCGGCGGGAACACGTCGGCGGCGATCGCGAGGCGGTGCTCCTCGATCGCCGCGCGCTGGCGCTCGGCCCTGGCGATCAGCTCGTCGAAGCGCGCGGCGGCGGCCTCGTCCGCCGCCCGCGCGCGGAGCGCGCGCCAGAGCAGCTCCTTGCCGCCGACGCCGGTCGCGAGCATCTCGAGCTCGACGAACGGCGTCAGCGGCGAGCGGCGCAGCAGGTGGCCGTTGAACTTGAGCCGGCCCGGCTTCTCGGCGAGCCAGGCGACGACGAGCTTCGGCCGCTGGATGCCGACGCCGTTCGCGGCCATCACCGCCTCGAGCGTCTCGCGGTCCTCCGCGATCTCCGCCCGGAGGCGGGTGAGGAACGCGCCGCGCGCGCCGCCGGCCTCGGCCTCGACGGCCCGGTCGAGCATGGCCACGGCGGCGGTGGCTCCGGCGAGGTGGTCGTTGAGGTAGATCCTCAGGTAGCGGGCGTCCATACAGAGCGCCTACCCGCCGAGCTCGTCGAGTAGCGCATCGCGCAGCAGCGCGCCGGCCGGGCCGACACGGGCGGCCGTCAGCAGCGCCGCGCGATGCGCGCCGCCGAGCGGCGCCACGGCGACGTCCGGGCCCGGCAGGTCGAGCCACGAGGCGGGTACGACGCTCACGCCGAGGCCGGCGTGGGCGAGGAAGCGCACGGTCGCCGGGTCGGAGACCTCGAACAGCGGCACCGGGCTGAAGCCGGCCGCCTGGCAGAGGGCGAGGACGCCGTCGCGCAACGCGCTGCCGGGCTCGGCGAGGATGAACGGCCGGCCGCGCAGGCCGGCGACGTCGCCGGCGAGCTCCTCCCCCGGCGCGGCGATCGCCCGGAGCGGCTCCTCGCGCAGTGGCGCGGCCGCGACGCCGTCGGGCGCCGCGCCGTCGCCGCCGGTCACGCCGACGTCGGCCGCGCCGCTCGCCACCAGCGCGCCGATCTCCCCCGGCGGCGCCTGGCGGAGCGCGATCTGCAGGCCGGGATGCGCGCGGTGGAACGCCGCGAGCGGCGCGAGCAGGCGCGGCGTCTCGGTCGTCGTCGCGACCGCGCGGACGCGCCCGCGCGTGACTCCCGCGTGGCGGTCGAGGTCGGCCCGCGCGCGGGCGAGCTCCGCGAGCACCGCCTCGGCGCGCGGCAGCAGCTCCTCGCCGGCGGGCGTCAGCTCGGCGCCGCGCGGCGTCCGCCGCAGCAGCTCGACGCCGAGCTCGGCCTCGAGCCGCCGGACCTGCTGCGACAGCGCCGACTGGGTGATCCAGAGCTCCTGCGCCGCGCGGGTGAAGCTGCCGTGGCGCGCGACCGCGGCGAAGTACTCCAGCCGCCGCAGCTCCACGCGCTCAGCGCGCCGTCCAGCCGGCGTCCATGATCAGCGGAGCGCCGGTGAACGCGCCGCCGCCGGGGCCGAGCAGGTAGCGGACCGCCTCGGCGACCTCGGCCGGCTCGATCAGCCGCTTGATCGCGTGCGGCGCGAGGATGACGTCCTCGAGCACCTGGTCCTGGTCCATGCCGTGGGCCTCGGCCTGGGACGCGAGCTGGCCCTCGACGAGCGGCGTCCGCACGAACCCGGGGCAGACCGCGGCGGTCGTGATGCCGGCGTCGGCGCCCTCGAGCGCGAGCGTCCGCACGAGGCCGAGGACGCCGTGCTTCGCCGACACGTAGCCGGCCTTGAACGGCGACGCCGCGAGCGCGTGGGCGGACGCGATCGCGATGAACCGGCCCCGGCCGCTCTCCGTCAGCGCCGGCCACCCGTAGCGCGCGAGCAGGAACGGGCTCGTCAGCAGGATCGCGAGCAGCGCGTCCCAGCGGTCCTCGTCGAACTCGGCGATCGGCGCGACGTGCTGGAAGCCGGCGTTGGCGACGATCGTGTCGAGCCCGCCGAACGCCGCCACGGCCCGCTCGACCGCCGCGCGGTTGCCCTCGCGCGTCGTCAGGTCGGCGGCGAACGGCTCGCCCGGCCCGTCGGCCGCCGGCTCGAGATCGACGGCGAGCACCTGCGCGCCGTCCTCGATCAGCGCCTCGGCGATCGCGCGGCCGATCCCGCTCGCCGCCCCCGTGACGATCGCCTTCCTGCCCATGCGCGCACCCTACGCCACGGATCGCCGGGCGGGCGCCTCGAGGCCGGCGAGCGGCGGATCGGGGTTGACCGGCGCGGCGCCGTGCGGGACAACAGCGCGATGACCGACACGACCCCCGAGAAGCGGGCGCGCGACGTGTGGGCCGCGGGCGACTACGAGCGGATCGCACGGCGGCTGACCGAGCGCCGGCGAGTCGATCGTCCGGCACACCGCCGTGGCTCGCCGGCGACCGCGTGCTCGACGTCGCGTGCGGCACCGGCAACGCGACGCTCCCGGCCGCGCGCACGGGCGCACGAGTCACCGGACTCGACCTGACGCCGGAGCTGCTCGAGCGCGCGGCGCTCGAGGCGGGCGACCTCGAGATCGAATGGATCGAGGGCGACGCGCAGGCGCTCCCGTTCGACGACGGAGCTTCGACGTGGTGCTGTCGACGTTCGGCGCCATGTTCGCGCCCGACCAGGAACGGACCGCGGCGGAGCTGGCGCGGGTCCTGCGCCCGGCGGCCGGCTCGGCATGTGCAACTGGGCGCCGGACGGCGCGACGGGCGACATGTTCGCCACCGTCGCCCGGCACGTTCCGCTCGCCGCCGGGCGCGCCGAACCCGCTGGCCTGGGGCGACGCGACGCGCGTGCGCGAGCTGCTCGAGCCCGCACGGGCTCACGCTCGCCTTCAGCGCGCGAGCACGTCGAGTTCCATCTCGGCACCCAGGCGGAGGCGGTCGCCGAGTACAGCACCTACTTCGGGCCGATCCTCAAGGCGCGCGAGCAGCTCGAGCCGCAGGGCGCCTGGACTGCGCTGGCCGCCGACCTGGAGGCGTTCTACGAGCGCTGGAGCCTCGCCGCGCCGGCGCGAGTCGTCTACCGGGCGGAGTACCTCGTGGTGCAGGGCACGCGCGCTGAGACCGGCGCCGCCGGGCACCGGTAGTGTCCGGCGGCGCCGTGGGCGCGCGCGTGCTGATCCTGAGCTGGGAGTACCCGCCGGTCGTCGAGGGCGGGCTCGCGCGCCACGTGCGCAAGCTGTCCGAGCAGCTGGTGCGCGACGGCGTCGAGGTGCACGTGCTGACCCGGGGCGACCGCGCGCCGGGCGAGGACCCCGAGGACCGCCACGGCGTGCTCGTCCACCGCGTGCGCGAGCCCACGTTCCCGCGCGACGACGTCGCCGCGTTCATCCGCTGGGTCGACCACATGAACGACGACATGCGCGCGGCGGGGCTCGAGCTCGGCGGCGGGTTCGACGTCGTCCACTCGCACGACTGGCTCGTCGCCGCCGCGGCGCGCAAGCTCGCGCGGCGCTGGAAGGTGCCGTGGCTGGTCACGGTCCACGCGACCGAGTTCGGCCGCCACCAGGGCTGGGTGAAGAAGTACCCGCAGTCCCACATCCACGGCGTCGAGCGCCGGATGGTCCGCGACGCCGACGGCGTGATCGCCTGCTCGGCCTACATGCGCGAGCACGTGGCCGGCGCGTTCGGGATCGAGCCCGCGCGCGTGCGCGTGATCCCGAACGGGATCGACCCGACCGACCTGCAGCCGATGGCCGACCTGCCGCGGCTCCGCGCGCAGTTCGCGCGACCGGACGAGAAGCTCGTGCTGATGGTCGGCCGGCTCGTCTACGAGAAGGGCTTCCACCTCGCGCTCGAGGCGATGGCGAAGCTGGTCGAGCGGCCGGGCGGGGTGCGCTTCCTCGTCGCGGGGACCGGGACCGCGGAGGGCGAGCTCAAGACGCAGGCGGAGGAGCTCGGCCTCGCCGGGCACGGGACGTTCATCGGCTGGACCGGCGACGACGTCCTGCACTCGCTCTACCGGATCGCCGACCTCTGCCTCGTGCCGTCGATCTACGAGCCGTTCGGGCTCGTCGCGCTCGAGGCGATGGCCTCGGGCTGCCCGACGATCGTCGCCGACACCGGCGGCCTGCGCGAGGTCGTGCCCGGCGACCGCCGCGTCGGGCTCCGCTTCCGCGCCCGCGACTCGGCGTCGCTCGCGCGGATGGCGGAGCAGCTGCTGACCGACGACGCGCTCCGCGACCGGCTGGTCGCGCAGGCGCGCGAGCACGTGCTCGCGTTCGACTGGGCGGACGTCGCGCGCCAGACGGCGACGGTCTACGACGAGCTGCGCGGCGCGCGGGTCTGAGGCGGCGCCGGAGGCCGCGCCACCGTGCGCGGCGGCACGGCGCCTTCGATCACCGCGTACGACGGCACGACCGCCCCGGCGCCGATGCGCGCCCCGGCCAGCGCGACCGCGTGCGCGGCGAGCCGCGCCCGGTCCTCGAGCCGGGCGTCCCCCTCCGCCCGCGCCCAGTCGCCGACGACGCACTCGCGGCCGACGGTCACCGCGCCCGCGAGCGACGCGCGCGCGCCGATCGCCGATCCGGCGCCCACCCGCAGCACCCCGTCGCGCGCCTCGAGCCGCGCGCCGTCGCCGATGGCCACGCCCGCCTCGATCACCAGTCGCGCGCCCCGCGCGGCACGAAGCACCACTTTTCGTCCCATTTGCAGGCCTTCTGCGACCTCGATCCGCGGCTGGCGCGCGGCCACCCGGGCCCGTACGCTGCCGCGCCATGTCGGCCGCGGCGGGACAACGGCATCGGCACCGACGGTCTCCTCCATGCCAGCGCATTGTGACCGGGCGTCCAGCGCCGCGTGCATTCGTACAGCGCCCGCGCGCGCCTGCCGAAACGAGCCCATACCGAAACACGGGAGCCCGGAGGGGCGCATGGCCGACGACGACGTGACCGCGCTGCTCAGCGGCAAGAAGAAGAGGAAGAAGCACAAGCGCAAGCGCTGCCGCGTCGTCAAGCGCAAGAAGCTGGTCCACGGCAAGCGCAAGACCGTCAAGGTCCGCAAGTGCAAGCCGCGCAAGAAGGCGAAGCCGAAGCCGCCGGTCTACGTGGCGCCGGCGTTCGTCCCCGCGCCGCCCGTCCCGCGGCCGCCGGCGCCGCCGCGGCTCAAGACGATCAAGTCGCCGATCGCCGTCTACGCGGGCGTGTTCGGCCCGGCCCAGGCGAACCGCCTCGCGTGGCGGGCCGGCTTCGGGCCGCGGCCCGGCCAGGTCGGCCAGCTCGCCGCGCTGGACCTCGAGGCCGCGGTGATGAGCTTCACGCGCCCGACCGGCGAGGCGCCGCTCGACGGGCCCGAGCCGATGAACGGGACGAGCCCGATCAACCCGGCCAGCGACGACGGCGCGTTCAACTACTGGCTCGACCGCATGGTCCGCTCGCGCCACCAGCTCGTCGAGCGGCTCGCGCTCGTGTTCCACGACTGGTGGGCGACCCGCCGCGACGGCGTGAGCACGAACGCCGAGATGCTCAACCAGACGAACATCTTCCGCGCGCACGGCCTCGGCAGCTTCCGCGGGATGGCGCGCGCGATCACCGCCGACCCGGCGATGCTGCAGTTCCTCGACGGCATGTCCAACCGCCGCGGCGCCGTGAACGAGAACTACGGCCGCGAGCTGATGGAGCTGTTCACGCTCGGCGCCGACCGCGGCGCCTACACCGAGACCGACGTGCGCGAGATCGCCAAGGCGCTCAGCGGCTGGACGGCGACCTACAACAACGGCTGGACCAACTGGCGCTGGGACGAGCAGGGCCGCTGGGACTTCAGCATCAAGACCGTGTTCGGCAGGTCCGGCCGCTTCACCTGGGAGGACGCGGTCGAGCTCGTGCTCACCCACCCGCTGCACCCGTCCTTCTTCGTCCGCAAGCTCTGGAGCTACTTCATCCCGACGCCGCCGGACGCCGCGACGTCGGCCGCGCTCGAGAAGCACTACGTCGCGAACGGCCTGCAGATCCGGCCGGTGCTCGAGGCGATCCTCTGCTCGCCGCAGTTCTACGCGGGCCCGCAGATGGTCAAGCCGCCGGTCGTGCTGATGGCCGGCCTGATGCGCGCGACCGCCCGCGGGATCGAGAACAACGAGTGGTGGAACAAGAGCGACCGCACCGGCCAGCGGCTCTACTACCCGCCGGACGTCTCGGGCTGGAACGACAACCGCTGGCTCGACACGAACACGACCGTCGGCCGCTGGGAGGCCGTCGGCGTCGCGCTCGCCGGCAAGATGGTCAAGAACGCCGACGCCGACGCCTACCCGGAGCAGACGGCCGACGCCGCCGTCGCCGCCGCGCTCGCCTTCTGGGGCGACCCGCCCGTGAGCAGCGAGGCGCGGGCGCAGCTGCTCGCCTTCGCCCGGGCGGTCGTGCCCGCCACCGGCAAGCCGCTCGACCTCGCCCGCCTGCGGGCGCAGCGATACAACGCGCTGCGCCAGCTGGTCGCGGCCGGACCCGACCACCAGACCGCCTGAGGACCTCCCATGGACGCCTGCCACTGCAAGGAACACTCGCGCGCGGCCATCCTCCGCCAGGCGGCCGCCGCCTCGGCGGCGGGTGCCGGCGCCGGGCTGCGCGCGATCGAGCCCGGGATGCCGCTGCCCGCGGGCACCGGCCTGAGCCGCCGCTCCTTCCTCGCCCGCTCGACCGGGCTCGCGCTCGCCGTCTTCGGCGGCTCCGCGCTCGCGCCGCGCGCGTACGAGCACGGCATCGCCGACGCGATGGCCGCCGCGCGGCAGAACACCGTGCTGGTCTCGGTCTTCCTCGACGGCGGCCTCGACACGCTCTCGCTGCTCGCGCCGGTCGACGACCCGACGTACCAGACGCTGCGCCCGACGCTGAAGCTGGCGCCGAACCCGGCGCTGACGTTCGCCGGCGACCCGCAGCTCCAGTGGCACAGCGCGGCGACGCCGCTCAAGACGCTGCACGAGCAGAACCAGATGACGGTGATCCCCGCGATCGGCTACTCGAGCCCGAACCAGTCGCACTTCACCTCGCGCCACTTCTACGAGGTCGGCGAGCTGAACGAGTCGGGACAGGTCGGCTGGCTGGGCCGCTGGCTGGACCGCAACGGCCGCGCCGACAACCCGCTCCAGGGCCTGTCGCTCGACACGACGCTCGCCCCCGCGCTCGCCGCGGCGCAGATGCCGGTCGCCGCCGTCTCCTCGCCGACGAACTACGCGCTCTCGACCGACGGGGTCGGGACGACCGTCAAGACCTCGATGAACTCGACCTACGGCGTGCTCGGCCGGCTGCCCACGGGCGACCCGTCGGTCGCGCAGGCGCGCGGCGCGGCGAGCCAGGTCGTGGGGATCCAGGAGTCGCTCGCCGCGCTCTACGGCAAGACGATCACCGACACCCCCGCCGCGGCCGTCTACCCGGCGAACTCCGGCTTCGCGAACAAGCTCCGCGCGCTCGCGAAGATGCTGCACATGGGGCTGCCGATCCGCTGCGTGGCGATCGACGGCAACGGCGGCTACGACACGCACGAGAACCAGGCGACGACGCTGACGAGCAACCTGACGCAGCTCTCCCAGGCGCTGGCGGCGTTCCAGGCCGACCTCGAGGGCCGGATGGAGGGCGCCACGCCGCTCGCCGACCGCGTGCTCGTGCACGTCTGGAGCGAGTTCGGCCGGCGGCCCGCCGAGAACGGCTCGGGCACCGATCACGGCGCGGCCGGCGCCTCGCTGGTGATGGGCTCGACGAACACGATCGGCAAGGGCCTCGAGGGCGAGTTCACCGGCGTCGCGACGCTCGACCGCCAGCAGAACCTGCGCAACAGCACCGACTTCCGCTCGGTCTACAAGACGCTGCTCGAGGATTGGCTGGGCGGGGACATCGACGGCGTGCTGCCGAACGCGTCGCAGTTCGCGAACCTCGGGTTCCTCAAGCAAGTGGCCTAGTGCGCCGCGCCGCGCTGCTGTCCGCGCTCCTCGTGCTGCTCGCCGGTGGGCTGCCGGCGGACGCACCGGCGAAGCGCAAGTGCCACAAGCGCGCGTGCAAGGGCAAGGTCCTGCGGGCGAAGCGCGCCGGCATGCCGGCGAGCTGGATCGCGCGCGGGCCGATCGCCACGACGCCGCGCAGGGGCGGCACGACCCGGCCGCCGGGCGGCGGCACGCCGTCGACCCCCGGCGCGGACCCGCCGCCGCCCCCGCCACCCCCGCCGCCGCCGGAGGACCCGCGCTACCTGCAGGTCGTCGCGCGCGACTCGGGGAGCGTATGGGCGCTGCAGCCGAGCCGGTCGACGCTCCTCTCGGGCTCGGTCAGCGTCGAGTTCAACAACCGCTTCGCGGAGGATCCGCACGACCTCAAGCTGCGCCACGACGGGACGACGTTCGCGTTCCCCACGGTCGGCTCGGGCGACGCCCGCACGGAGTCGCACGTCCTCGCCGCGGGCGTCTGGAAGCTGTGGTGCTCGCTGCCCGGCCACGAGGCCAAGGGCATGGTCGCCTACGTGACCGTCGCCGACGGCTGATCCGTCGGGTGCCGCGGCTAGCCTGCGGCGCCCGCTGTACCTCCGCTCCCGAAAGGACCCGCACGCTTGACCCCGCCGTCCTGGCCGGCCGACCGACCCCTGCGCGCCTGGCAGCAGGCGGCGGCGGCCGCCCTGTTCTCGCACGAGGGCGACGCCTTCCTCGCCTCGGCCACGCCCGCGGCCGGCAAGACCACGTTCGGCCTCCACGTCGCGCACCGGATGCTCTCCGAGGGTCGCGTCGCGCGCGTCGCCGTCGTCGCCCCGACGACGCACATCGCCCGCCAGTGGGCCGCCGACGCCGCCCGCTACGGCATCGACCTCGAGCCGAATCGCCCGAACGCCGCCGGCCCCGAGCCGCGCGACCGCGACGGCGTCGCCGTGACGTACCAGACGGTGGCCGCGGGCCCGGCCGTCCACCGGCGCCGCTGCGCGGAGGCGCCCACGCTGCTGATCGCCGACGAGCCGCACCACATGGGTGAGCAGGCGGCCTGGGGGCGGAGCACCGTGGAGGCCTTCGCGCGCGCACGCTTCCGGCTGCTGCTGTCGGGCACGCCGTTCCGGACCGACGACACGCCGATCCCGTGGGTCGCCTACGACGCCGACGGCCTCTCGGAGGCCGATTACGCGTACGGCTACACCGACGCGCTGCTCGACCGCGTCTGCCGGCCGGTCACGTTCCACCTCGTCGACGGCGACATGGAGTGGGTGTCCGACGGCCGGCGCCGCGCCGCCGACTTCGGCGTCGGGCTCGGCGCCGCGGAGGCCGCCCGGCGGCTGCGCACCGCGCTCGACCCGGACGGCGACTGGATCAGCCACGTGCTGCGCGACGCCGTGCTGCGGCTCGAGCGCGTCCGCGCCGGCGACCATCCCGACGCGGGCGGGCTCGTGATCGCGGCCGACAAGGAGCACGCCGAGGCGCTCGCCGTCCGGCTCGAGCGGATCGCCGGCGAGCGCCCGGCGATCGTCACCAGCGACGCGCCGGACGCGTCGGCGCGGATCGCCCGCTTCGCGGCGGGGAGCGGGTCCTGGCTCGTCTCCGTCCTGATGGTCTCCGAGGGCGTCGACATCCCGCGGCTGCGCGTCGGCGTCTACGCCACCAGCGCCCGCACCGAGCTGTTCTTCCGCCAGGTCGTCGGCCGCTTCATCCGCCGCACGACCGCGCCGAAGGACCAGATGAGCCACGTCTTCCTGCCCGCCGATCCGGCGCTCCAGCGGCTGGCGGCGCAGATCGAGGAGGAGCGCCGCCACGCGCTCACGCTCGAGCCGAAGGGCGAGCCGCTGCTCGAGGAGCCGCCGGAGCGCGTGCGCAGCGAGCCGGGCGACGCGTTCCGCGCGCTCTCGTCCAGCGCGCACGGCGAGGCGTTCACGCTGCAGACGACGCAGCCGGGCGAGACGCTGTCGCTGTTCGCGGCCGACCCGCCGCCGTCGCCCGCGCTCGCCGCCTTCACCGCGTCGGCGCCGGCGGTCACGGCGCCGTCGCGTCCCGAGGCCGAGACACCGCACGAGCGGCGCGAGCGGCTCCGCGACGAGCGGCGCGCGCTCGTGTCCGCGCTGTCGCGGATCACCGGCGAGCCGCACCGCGCGATCCACGCCCGCGTGAACCGCGACACCGGCGCGGCCTCGGTCACCGCGGCGTCCGCGGCCCAGCTCGAGAAGGGCAACGCGCTGCTCGAGCGCGAGGCGACGCGCCGTAGGTGATCCCCCCATTCGGCGGGAACATCGACGAAACCCCTTGGCGCTCATCCTCCGGAGTCCGCACAATCTCCGGCGCCATGAACGCTCCGCCACAGGCACCCATCCTGCTGTTCGGCTCCTACGGTGAGCTGGACGTGTACGCCTCGGTCGACGACGCCGAGCGCGCGATCGATCCGTGGTCGCTGTCCGACGGGCAGCTCAGCGCGTGCGACGCGAAGGGGCGCGTGCTGCGCGTCCTCTCCGTCGGCGCGTCGATCCGGCTGACCGACACCGGCGCGTCCGAGCCGGAGGTGATCCGCGCCCGGCTGTCCGAGCGCCTGCACGAGGACGGCGAGCTCGACCGGCTCGTCGAGCGCGCGGTCGAGCGCTACGGCTTCAGGCGCTAGCCGCGACGACGAGCCGCGTGCCCAGGCTCGCCGGGCCGCCGTCGAAGTCGCCGTACGCGCGCACCTCGGCGAAGCCGGCGGCCCGCGCCATCGCGAGCAGCTCGGTCGTGGCGTAGACGCGCAGCGAGTAGGTCATCGACTCGCGCGCGCCGTCGGGCTCGATCAGCGTCTGGGTCACCTGCGCGATCCCGCCGGCGACGTCGAACGCGCGCTGCTCGAGCAGCAGCCGCCCGTCGCCGACCGCCATCCAGTTGCGCTCGTGGAAGCGCTCGACGAGCAGGTCGCGCGGCATGATCTCGAGCACGAGCCGCGCGCCGGGCTTGAGCACGCGGCGGATCTCCGCGAGCGCCCGCGTGTCCTCCTCGTCGCCGAGGTAGCCGAGCGACGAGAACAGGTTCAGCGCCGCGTCGAAGCGGTCGTCCGGGAACGGCAGCTTGCGGTAGTCGGCCTGGACCAGCTTCGGCCAGCGGGCGCCGGCCGCCCTGCGGCGCGCCTCGTCGAGCAGCGTCGCCGAGCGGTCGACGCCGGTGACGCGGAAGCCGGCGCCGGCCAGCTCGATCGCGTGGCGGCCGAAGCCGCACGGCACGTCGATCAGCTCGCCGCCCTCCGGGCAGCCCGCGAGCCGGGCGGCGGCGAGCGCCTGGTCGCGGGCGCCCTCCTCGCGCTCCCCCGCGTACGCGCGCAGGTAGAAGTCGCTGAAGAGGGCGTCCCAGGTCTCGCTCGTGCTCGGCCCGCCCGCCATCGGCGGCGAGTCTACGCCGGGATCACGCC
>CAVRTO010000005.1:0-59697 GCA_963724145.1 uncultured Solirubrobacteraceae bacterium | reverse complement strand
GGGCGACGACCAACACGCGGGCCGCCTTCGGGTCGGATAGCGACCCCGGCGCGCCCCACGTCGCTGCTGATGCCCCGCGGGGCGACTTGACCGCGGATAGCGCGGTCAGCGCGTCCCAGGCGAAGCCGGCCGCGCCGGAGGACCTCGCCGCCGTGCCCGAGGACGCCGGCGAGCCGCCCGCCCTGCGCCCGCGCATCACCCGTCCAACGTCCGGATGCATCCGAGAGCCGTCGGCCCTAGCGTCCCATGGCTGCCCGTCACCGAGACGCGCGCAGCTCCCCTGCTGATCCGGGGCACCCCCGAGACCTACGAGCGGGCGGCCCGCCAGGCCGTGCTCTCGTCGTCCGGTCGGACACGGCGAGCGCCCGGCGGGCTCGCCGCCGCCACCGAGCCTCTCGAAGGGTGCCGGCGCGCGCCGTGACCGTGGGGATCACGCAGAGGTCGGTACTTCGGACGCCATCGCTGCGGGTCTCTACAGATGCGCCGCTCCGCGGACTGCGCGAGCGTTGCATCGGAAGGAGGTGTCGGTCTTGATGACTGGTTCGCATGAGACCTCCGGCGCGCTTCGCGAGCGGCGGCGGCTGCTCTCGCAAGTGCTCGTCCACGAGATGTGGGCGTCACTGGCGATCGCGGTGATGTGGCTCGCGGTGCTGTTCGACGCGCTGTTCGGCCCGGATCTCGTGGTCAGCAACGCCTCGGGGACGACCACCGTTCCGTCCGCCGTCATCGTGGGGTTCTTCGCCTACCTGGGCACGCGGGTCGTGGCGCGGTACGGCTTCGGTCGCGCCGCCGACGCGGACTGACGACCCTCGCCGAGGACGCCACCGCGAACGGGGTCGTGGCGCCGGGGCGGTCGCCCTGCGGCGGACGATCCAGCGGCGGAGCTCGTCCGAGCCCCACACGAGCAGCGGCAAGTTCGCGAGCAGCGCCAGCTCGGGCACGCCCAGCGCGCCCGTCCCGAACACGTCCTGCAGCGGCGGTAGGTAGACCACGGCGGCGGCGAGGGCGATCTCGAACGCGATGCCCCAAAGGCGCAGCCGGTTCGAGAACACGCCGATGGTGCGACCCACTGGCCTTCCTCGGGGGCGGCGATGATCGGTATCGCGCTGACGGCGCCCGGGGCGAGATGGCTTGACCGCCGGGATGTGTGACTTCGCCGGCGCGACCCCGCGCGACGACGTCCGGCGGCCAGGACTCCCGGCGGCGCTCGGGTCGGAACGCGCCGCCGGGAGGTCCCGACCGGGTCAGCGCCGGATCGTCACCGTGCGCTGGATCGGCGCGCTGTTCTGGAGGGCGAGCGCGACGTCGAGCTTGATCTTCCGCGGCTTGTGCTTCTGGATCGCCTTGCGGACCGCCTTCGACGGCAGCACGCTCACCTGGACGGTGCCGCCCGCCCGGCAGTTGATCCGCTCGCTGCCGACCCTGCTGTTGCGCAGCCGGAGCTTGGCCACCGTTCCCGGCGTGGCCGTCAGCGAGACCGTCCCGCGCGCGGTCGTGCCGCACTCGACCGTCACCTTGAGCCCGTGCTTGCGGAACCGCTTCAGGCTCGGGTCGTTCGTCGTGAACGACGACGGACCACCCTCCGGCGGCGGCTTCGTCGTCACGGTGATCGTGACCGTCGAGCTGCCGGTCAGCGAGCCGTCGGACACGGTCGCCTTCACCGTGTAGGTCCCGGCGGACGCGTACACGTGGCCGGCGGTGGCGCCGACGCCCGTCATCCCGTCGCCGAAGTCCCAGGCGTAGGTGAGGGGGTCGCCGTCGGGATCGGTGCCGGTGGCGGTGAAGTTCACCCCCAGCGGCGCCTCGCCCCCGACCGGGGTGGCCGCGATCGTGACCGAGGGCGCGCCGTTCACCGGCGCGTCGATCCCGCAGTCCGCGTCCTCGACCTTGCCGGCCGCGAGCTCGAGGCCGCCGAGGAGGTGCTTGCGGAAGTCCGCGTCGGCGTACGTCGCCTGGGTGTGGCCCATGCCCGTGTACCACGAGCGGCCGCCGTCGTAGCGCTGGCACCACGAGATCGGATGGTCGTCGTCCGTCGCGTTGCCGTCGTCCTCGTCGTACGTCGCCTCGTCGAGCCGGATCAGCACGTGGACGCCGCCTGCGCGCGGGCTGTAGTCGTCCTGCGACGACCCGTCCGGAGCGCGGTAGTTGTACCACTCGTCCACCCGTTGCCAGGGGCTCGGGAGGCCCTGCGTCGAGTGGTTGTCCGGGTCCTCGACGTTCACCGTCGCGGTCGGCGTGCCGGCCGGGTGGTTGCGGAAGTAGGCGCCCACCAGACCGCCGTACCAGTGCCAGTCGTACTCCGTGTCGGCCGCGGCGTGGACGCCGGCGTAACCGCCGCCCGCGCGGATGTAGCGCTCGAACGCCGCCTGCTGCTCGGCGTTGAGCGGATCCCCCGTCGTCGACATGAAGACGACGACGTCGTAGTGCGACAGGATCGCGTCGGTGAACACGCTCGCGTCCTCGGTGGCGTCGACCTGGAAGTCGTGCGCCTGGCCGAGCTCCTTCACCGCCTGGATGCCGGCCGGGATCGCGTCGTGCCGGAACCCGGTCGTCTTGGAGAACACCAGCGCGCGGAACTGCGCGCCTCCGTCATCCGCGCCGAGCACGGTGACCGTGACCGACTTCGTCGCGGAGTGCTCGCCGTCGCTGACCGTGACCGTCGCCGTGTGGGTGCCGGCCAGCTGGTACGTGTGCGACGGATTCTGCTGGGTCGACGCCGGCGTGCCGTCGCCGAAGTCCCAGCTGTAGCTGAGCTCGTCGTCGTCGGCGTCGGTCGCCGCGGCCGTGAAGTCGACCGCGAGCGGCGCGAGGCCGATCGTCCTGCTCGCCGTCACGGCGCCGATCACCGGCGCGACGTTCCCGGGCTCGCCGGTGCAGCCGCCCTGCCCGTCGACCTTGAAGCTGTCGAAGGTCACGGTGCCGCCCTCGGCGTTGACGCCGACGGTGTAGAGCCCGAACCGCGGCGACGCCACGGCGTTCTGCACGCCGTCGCCGAACGTCGTCCAGGTCGTGCCGTCGAACGAGTACGAGCCCTGGTAGGTCGTGCCCGTCTTCTTCAGCCGCAGCCAGATGTTCGTCGTGCCCGTGGGCACGTCGGCGTTCGGCTGGGGCTGGATGAACGTGCCGCCGACCTGCGAGCGCAGCTCGATCCGGTTGATCCGGTCGAACCCGACGTCGGAGATCGCGTCGAGCTTCACGAAGTCCGCTCCGCTGCCCCAGGCGACCAGCCCGCCCTGCTGGTAGCCGTCCTGGATCGTGCCCGAGAGCTTCGTCTCGATCTCCCAGTCCGGGCCGGCGTGGTCGGCCGACTGCAGGAACAGGTTCGGCGCCTCGTTGCGCATGTCGCCCGCGACCGTGGTCACCTTCAGGCCGCCGTCGGCGACCGTGTACTTCGTCGCGTCCTCGTTGGCGATCGCGTTCCAGCGCGTCTTGTCGAGGCTCGCGCCGTCGAACTCGTCGCCGTTGCTGTCGCCGGTGCAGCTGCAGCCGCCCTCGTCGGCGCCGTCGAGCGTGAAGTACTCGAACGGCACGAGGTCGCCCTGGCCCGCGGCCTGCGGCCCGATCGCGTAGACGCCGAACGCGGGCGTCGCCATCGCGTTGGTCACCGGCGTGGCGAATGCGGTCCACGTGGTCCCGTCCAGCGAGTACGCGCCGGAGTAGTTCTCGCCGGACTTGGTCAGCCGCAGCCAGATCGTGGTCACGCCGGCCGCGATCTGCGGGTCGGCCGGGTTCGCCCCGACCGTGCCGCCGGACTCCGAGCGCAGCTCGAGCCGGTTGATCCGCGGGTTGTCGACGTCGGAGATCGCGTCGAGCTTCACGTAGTTGTCGCCGTCGACGTAGGCGAGCAGGCCGCCCTGCCCGTACCCGCCGTCGATCGTCGCGCCGTCGATCTTGGTCTCGATCGTCCAGTCCGCGCCCGCGTGGTCCGCGGACTGGAGGATGAAGTTGCCCGGGGGCGGCGTCGTGTCACCGGTGTAGATGTCACCCGGCGAGGTGGTCAGCGTCAGCTTCCCGCCCGCGACGTTCGTGAGCGCGGCGTCCGGGCGGACGATCGCGTTCCAGCGGTCGGTGTCCAGGCTCGACCCGTCGAACTGGTCGTCGTAGCTCGGGCCGGACGGCGTGCCGCCGCCTCCGCCCGTGCCCGCGCCGCTCAGCGTGAACGAGTCGAACTTGGCGACCGGGTTGCCGGTGCCGTTGTTGGAGAACGCGAACAGCCCGAGCTTCGCGTCCGCGGGCAGCGGCGCCGGGCGTCCGACCGTGGTCCACGTGGCGCCGTCGGTCGAGTACGCGCCGGTCACGTTCGTGCCGTCGGAGACCAGCCGGACCCAGTAGTCCCTCGGGAACCCGGCCGGCAGGTTGGCGGTCGAGTCGGCCGCCTCGTTGCGCGGGGTCCCGGCGTTCTCGAGGATGAACTCGAACTTCTCGTCGCCGTTGCCGTTCGCGTCCGTCGCGAGCCGCCCGAACTTGATGAAGTTGTCGTCGTCGCCGTAGACCATGATCCCGGCCTGGTGGTACTGGGTGGTGCCCTCGTAGTCGAGCTTCGCCACCGCGGTCCACGCGCCGGCGGGCGCCGCGCGGGTGACGAGGTTCTTCGCGTCGTTGCGGTCGGCGTAGATGTCGCCCGGCTGCGCCGGGATGTTCAGCGTGCCGCCGCTGACGCCCATGGTCTGGTCGGGCCGGATCACCGTCCACGCCGCGCCGAGCTGGGTGCCGTCGAAGTCGTCGACGAGCCCGCCCGCCGGGCACTGGTCGCCGCCGGTCACGGTGACCGGGACCGTCGCGGTGCCCTTGGCGCCGTTCGCGTCGGTGACGGTCACCTTCGCGGTGAACGTGCCGGCGCGCGTGTACGTGTAGGACGGATCCGCCTCGGTCGAGACGTCGGTGCCCGTGCCGGGGACGCCGAAGTCCCAGGCGTAGGTGATCGCGTCGCCCTCGGGGTCCTCCGCCGTGCTGTCGAACGCGACCTCGAGCGGCGCCTCGCCGGAGGCGGGCGTCGCCGTCGCGCTCACGATCGGCGGCGCGCTGATCGCCGCGCCCTTGCCGTCGAGCCGGAACCAGTTGAGGTTCATCAGCGACCCGTTGTCGGTGTCGTTGCGGAACACGATGAACAGGTCGTGCGTCCCGTCCGGCACGTCGTGCAGGTCGGCGGTGACCGTCGTCCAGTTCTGCCAGCCGCCGGTCGGGGTCACGTCGGCCGTGGCGACGAGCGGGCCGTCGGCCGCGCCGGAGCGCAGCTCGATCCGGCCGCCGGCGCCGGCTGACGCCACCCGGAACGACACGGTCGAGAGATCCTCGAGGTTGTACGGCGTGAACGAGATCCAGTCGCCGTCCTCGATGAACGCGGCGGCCTGGCCGCCACCGGTGTCGGTGGTCGCCTCCTTCTGGACCCCGGCGTCGCCGGTCGAGTCGGTCCCGGGCACGCGGCCCGTGTTCGCGTAGTACTCGGCCTGCTTGAGCTTGGGCTGGAGGATCGCCTGCGCGCGGCCGGTGGTCGCGCCGACGCCCGTGCCGCCCGAGTCGGTGTAGGTGGCCTCGATGACCGTGAAGATGTTCGCCTCGGCGCCGTGGCCGCCGTCCGTCCCGGTCTCGAACGTGCCCTCGCAGCCCTGCTGCTGGGACAGCTCGTGGGCGTGCTGGTCATGGCCGAGGCTGACGTTCAGCGTCACGTCGTCGCAGTCGATGCCGCCGTCCGTCGTCGAGCCGTCCTCGGCGTCGGAGACCGTGATGTGGAACGGGACGATGTCGCCGAAGTCGGCGATCTTGCCGTCCTCCGGGATGTCGATCGTCACCTCGGGCCGCGAGTTCCCGGCCACGATCGGCACCGAGTCGGTGCCCTTCAGGCCGCCGGCGTCGGTGACGGTCAGCTTGGCGCTGAAGTTGCCCGCCGTCGCGTACGTGTGCGACGGGTTCGGGTCGGTCGAGTCGGTCGTGCCGTCGCCGTCGAAGTCCCACTCGTAGGTGATCTCGGTGCCCTCCGGGTCGTTCGAGCCTTCGGAGGAGAACTGGACCTCGAGCGGCGTCGGGCCGGAGTCGGGCGTCGCGGCGGCGTGCGCGACCGGCCGGCGGTCGCCCTGCGTGTAGTCGATCCGGTAGATGCCGGAGTCGGGGTTGTTGCCGCCGAAGCCCGAGCCCCACTCGATCACGTAGAGCGAGCCGTCGGGGCCGAACTCCATGTCCATCGGGCGCAGGTAGCCGCCGCCCGGGAAGCTGTTGTTGCACGCGACCCAGCACTGCACGCCGGTCGCGGCGCCGTCGTCGCCGAGCGTCGCCGTCTTGATCCAGCCGTTGTTCCACTCGCCGATGAACCAGCGGCCGTCGTAGAACTCGGGGAACTTGGTCGGCGAGTCGAGGTCGGGATCGAAGTCGTAGCGCGGGCCGCCGGTCGGCGCGCCGCCGGTGCCGAGCTGCGGGAAGCGCGTGTCGGTCTCGCTGTAGGCCTCCCACATCGTCGCCGGCTTGGCGGGCGGGAGGTTCGTGATGCCGGTGTTGTTGGGCGAGGTGTTGACCGGCGCGTCGCAGTTGAACTTCGCGCCCGACTGGCCGGTGGCGAAGTCGTAGTCGTTGTAGGCGACGTTCTGGCGGATGCAGTAGGGCCAGCCGTAGTTGCCGGCCTCCTTGACGACGTTGAACTCGACGCTGCCCTGCGGCCCGCGGTTCGGGTCCGTCGAGCCGGCGTCCGGGCCGTAGTCGCCCATCAGCACCCAGCCCGTCTTCGGGTCGACCGTGATCCGGAACGGGTTGCGGAAGCCCATCGCGTAGATCTCGGGCATCGTCTTCGGCTCGCTGTCGCTCGCGAAGAGGTTGTTCGCCGGGATCGTGTACGTCGTCCCGACGCCGGGCGTGCCGGTCGGGTCGCCGACCGGCGCGAGGTGGAGGATCTTGCCGTTGGCGTTGTTCGTGTTCGCCGACGTGCGCTGGGCGTCCCAGTACTCGCGGCCGGGCCGCTCGTCGATCGGGGCGAAGCCGCTCGAGTCGAACGGGTTCGTGTTGTCGCCGGTCGAGATGTAGATGCTGCCGTCGGGCGCGGTGGCGAGCGAGCCGCCGGTGTGGCAGCACTGGGCGACCTGGTGCTGCCAGGTGTAGATGACCCGCTCCGAGCCGGCGACGATCGCGTTGTTCTCGATCGTGAAGCGCGAGAGCCGGTTCTGCTCGGAGCTGTCCGGGAGCGCGGAGTAGCTCAGGTAGAGGTGGCCGGTGGTGTCGAAGTCGTTCGCCAGCGTGATGCCGAGGAGGCCGTTCTCCTGGCTCTGCGTGACCGGGATCGTCCCCGCGGTCGAGGTCTGGCCCGTGGCGGGGTTCCAGACCTGGACGCGCCCGTCGCGCTCGACGTAGAACACGCGCCCGTCGGTCGCGATGTCCATCTCCATCGGGTTCTGCGTGTCGTCGTCGAGCGTGACCTTCTCGAAGTCACCGGCGACGGGGTCCTGCGCCGCGGCAAGGCTCGCCGACATGAGCGCGGCCATGAAGGCAGCGAGGAACGCGACCAGCGCAAAGCGGGTCCGACGCATGGACTATCCCTTCCCTCTCCCGGATGTGGACTGCCCGACCACGCCCCTGTCGCGGCCTTTTAGTCGGGCGCCGGGACAAATACACCCGTGTGCGGGATGTGTCAAGCACCGGACGAAATTTCGCCGCCGGGCGGCGAAACTCCGTTTTACGGCACTTCCGGACGGCTAGCGCGCGGCGGCGCCCAGCGACGCGATCGCGTCGTTGAACGTCGCGCTCGGGCGCATCACCGCGGTCGCCTTGTCGCGGTCGACCCGGTAGTAGCCGCCGAGGTCGACGGCCTCGCCCTGGACCGCCGCGAGCTCGGCGACGATCGTGTCCTCGTCGGCCGCGAGCCGCTCGGCCAGCGGGGCGAACGCCTGCGCGAGCGCGCGCGTCCTCGTCCTGCTCCGCGAGCGCCTGCGCCCAGTACAGCGCGAGGTAGAAGTGGCTGCCGCGGTTGTCGAGCTCGCCGACCGAGCGCGACGGCGAGCGCCCCTCCTCCAGCAGCCGGCCGGTGGCGGCGTCGAGCGTCGTCGGCCAGGACGTCCGCGCCCGCCTTCTCGAGCGACACGGCCAGCGCGAGGAACTCGCCGAGCGAGTCCCAGCGCAGGTGGTTCTCCTTGACGAGCTGCTGGACGTGCTTCGGCGCCGACCCGCCGGCGCCGGTCTCGTACAGGCCGCCGCCGTTCATCAGCGGGACGATCGAGAGCATCTTCGCGCTCGTGCCCGAGCTCGAGGATCGGGAACAGGTCGGTCAGGTAGTCGCGCAGGACGTTGCCGGTGACCGAGATCGTTTCCTCGCCGCGCGCGGCGCGCTCGAGCGTGAAGCGGGTCGCCTCGGCGACCGGGAGGATCTCGATCTGGAGCTCCGCGGTGTCGGGCAGGTACGCGCGGACCTTCTTCAGGACCTCCGCGTCGTGGGCGCGGGTCTCGTCGAGCCAGAACACGGCGGGCGCGCCGGTCGCGCGGGCGCGCTCGACCGCGAGCCGGACCCAGTCGGCGACGGGCGCGTCCTTGGTCTGGCAGGCGCGGAAGATGTCGCCCGGCTCGACGTCCTGCTCGAGCAGCGTCGCGCCCGCGCGGTCCACGACGCGCACCGTGCCGGCCGCCTCGATCTCGAACGTCTTGTCGTGGCTGCCGTACTCCTCCGCCTTCTGCGCCATCAGGCCGACGTTCGGCGTCGTGCCCATCGTCGCGGGATCGAACGCGCCGTGCTCGCGGCAGAAGTCGATCGTCTCCGCGTAGAGCGCCGCGTAGCTGGAGTCGGGGATCACCGCCTTGGCGTCCTGCGGCTCGCCGGCGCGGTTCCACATCTGGCCCGACGTCCGGATCATGGCCGGCATCGAGGCGTCGATGATCACGTCGCTCGGGACGTGCAGGTTGGTGATCCCGCGGTCGGAGTCGACCATGGCGAGCGCCGGGCCGGTCTCGTACGCGCGCTCGACCTCGTCCTGCACCTCGGCCGGGAGGCTGGCGACGCCGTTGTTCGGGATCGAGATCGCGGTGCGCGGCGAAGAGGTCCTTGAAGTACGCGCGCACGGCGTGGCCGAAGATGATCGGGTCCGAGACCTTCATCATCGTCGCCTTCAGGTGGACGGAGAAGAGGACGCCCTGGGCCTTCGCGTCCTCGACCTGCTCGGCGAGGAACGCGTCGAGCGCGGCGCGGCGCATCACCGCCGCGTCGACGATCTCGCCCTCGAGGACCGCGATGCCGTCGCGCAGGACGGTGACGGTCCCGTCGGCCGCGAGGTGCTCGATCCGCAGCTCGTCGGCGGCGTCGAGCGTCACCGACGTCTCGGTCGAGCGGAAGTCGCCCTCGCGCATCGTCGCGACGTGCGTCCTGGAGTCCCGCGACCACGCGCCCATCGAGTGCGGGTGGTTGCGCGCGAACTGCTTGACGGCGGCGGGCGCGCGGCGGTCGGAGTTCCCCTCGCGCAGCACCGGGTTGACCGCGCTGCCCTTGACGGTGTCGTAGGTCTCGCGCGCGTCCTCGTACTCGGGCAGGTCGTAGCCGGCGTCCTGCAGCTCCTTGATCGCGGCCTTGAGCTGCGGGATCGAGGCGCTGATGTTCGGCAGCTTGATGATGTTCGCGTCCGGCGTCCTGGCCAGCTCGCCGAGCTCGGCCAGCGCGTCGGGCTCGAGCTCGAAGGCGGCGAGGATCCGGCCCGAGAGCGAGATGTCGCGCAGCTCGACGTCGACGCCGGCGGCCCCGGCGAACGCCTCGATGACCGGCAGGAAGGAGTGGGTCGCGAGGGCGGGCGCCTCGTCCGTGTACGTGTAGATCACCGTCATGTGCCCGGACACGCTAGCCACCCGCGGGCCATACTGGTCGAGCATGCCCTTCGTCCCGCCCCAGCGGCATCTGCTGCGCGCCCGCGACCTCGCCGACCGGCGCTACGCCGACGACATCGACGTCGAGGACATGGCGCAGGCGGCGGGCCTCTCGCGGGCGCACTTCAGCCGCTCGTTCGCGCGCACGTTCGGCGTCACCCCGCACGCGTACCTCCTCACCCGCCGGCTCGAGCGGGCGGCGTCGCTGCTGCGGATCACCGACCGCTCGGTGCTCGACATCTGCCTCTCGGTCGGGCTGCAGAGCGTCGGCTCGTTCACCACCAGCTTCACGCGCACCTACGGGATGTCGCCGACCGCCTACCGCAAGGCCCACCCGCCGGCGGCCGCCCACGCGGTCGTGCCGAGCTGCGTCGTGCGCGCCTACGGGCGCCCGGTGCGGGTGAGCACGAATGGAGAAGACGCCGCCGCGCGACGTCCGTAGCTTCCCGGGCAACAGTCAACCCTTCCCCCAGGAGGACCCGATGAAGATCTCGACGGCGCAGGTGTGGGTGCACGACCAGGACGAGGCGCTCGCCTTCTACACCGAGAAGCTCGGGATGGAGGTCCGCTCCGACGTGACCATGCCCGAGATGGGCAACTTCCGCTGGCTGACCGTGTCCCCTCCCGGCCAGGAGGACATCGCGATCGTCCTGATGGCGATCCCCGGCGAGCCGGTGCTCGATGCGGCCACCAAGGCGCAGGTCGAGGAGCTGATGGGCAAGGGCTTCGCCGGCACCGTCTTCCTCACCACCGACGACTGCCGCGCCGAGTACGAGCAGCTCAAGGCGCGCGGCGTCGAGTTCAGCGAGGAGCCCGAGGACCGTCCCTACGGCATCGACGCCGGCTTCCGCGACCCGTCCGGCAACTCGTTCCGCCTCACCCAGGTCAAGGAGCTGGCGAACACCTAATGTGCCTCCACGTCCATGCGCAGTACGAGTCCGTCGCGCAGCGCGTAGACGTGGCGGACCCGTCCCTCCCCCAGGAGCTCCCCCGCGCGATCGCGGACGGTCTGGTCGACCTCGACGTCGACCCGGCCGTCCGGGCGGCGCGTGAAGGCGGCGGGCACGACCTTCGGGTCGATCTCCGCCCACTGCCGCTCCCAGTAGTCCCGGACGGCGGCGCGGCCGCGTAGCCGCCCGCCCTCCCACGCGTTCGGCCAGTCGACGTCGTCCGCCATCGCGGCCAGGACGGCGTCGACGTCGCGCGCGTTGAACGCGTCGTAGAGGCCGCGCAGGAGCTGCTCGTCGTCCATCCCGCGCGAGGGTACGGCAGGATGTGGCGCATGCTGCTGCTCGCCTACGACGGCTCCGACAACGCGGCGGACGCGATCCGCGCCGCCGGCGTCCTCTTCCCCGGCGCGGAGGCGACGGTCGTCGTCGTGCGCGGGCTCACGATCGCGCAGGCGCACGGGTCGCTCGCGCGGCTGGCCGCTCCCCGACGGGGTGATCGGCGAGACCGCGGAGACGTTCGAGCGCGAGGCCGACGAGCGCGCGCAGGGCGTCGCGGACAAGGGCGCCGAGGTGGCGCGCGGCGCCGGGCTCGACGCGCACGGGGCGATCCGGGTCGACACGAGCGCGTGGCGCGCGATCGCCGCGACGGCGCTGGAGCTCGGCGCGTCCGCCGTGGTCTGCGGCTCGCGCGGGAACGGCGCGATGTCGCGCGCGGTGCTCGGCTCGACGTCGACCTCGCTGCTCCATCACGCGGGCTGCCCGCTGCTGGTCGTCCCCGCCGGCCCCGGCCCGCTCGACGGCCCGGCGCTGATCGGCTACGACGGGACGGACGGCGCGAAGGCCGTCCTCCCGGTCGCGGCGGCCCTGCTCGGCGACCGCGCGGCCGTGATCACGCACGTGTGGACCTCGCCGCTCGAGTCGTTCGGGGGCGCCTCGCTCGAGGTCACGCCGACCACGTTCGGCGAGACCGCGCTGGAGCTCGAGCAGCAGGTCCGCCTGATGGCCGACGACGTGGCGGCGGAGGGCGCGGAGCTCGCGCGCGCGGCCGGGATGCCGGCCCGGCCGCTGACCGTCCAGGCCCATGGCGGCGCGTGGCGCTCGCTGCTCGAGGCGGCGGGCGAGCAGGGCGCCGCGGTCCTCGTCACCGGCAACCGCGGCCGCGGGGCGATGAAGTCGTCCGTGCTCGGCTCGGTCTCCGCGGGGCTCGCGCACAACGCCGAGCTGCCGGTGCTCATCGTCCGCGGCTAGCGGCAGGGCTCCCCGCGCAGGCCGGGGCACGGCGGCAGCGGCGTCGGCGCCGGGCCGCCCGGCACGACCGGCAGGATCAGCCGCGAGGGATGGCTCCCGCCGCGGGCGAGCCGGACCGTCGGCGTGCCGCTCCGCGGGTGCGTCCGGGCGAACGCCCAGACCGGCTGGTCGCCGCCGGGCGCCGAGACGATCACGCGGATCCGCGAGCCCGCCCGGTAGACGTGGCCCTGGTAGTAGAGCGGGACGTCGACGCGCGCGAGCTTCCCGCGCGGGAGCGGCTTGCGGTCGCGCTCGCGCAGGCTCAGGACCGGCTCGAGCAGCGTGCTCTTGGCGGCGTCGAGCTTGCGGGCGCTCGCGCGCAGCCAGCCGCCCTGGACGAAGGTCTCCTTCCCGTCGGGCCGGACCTCGGTGATCGTGGCCTGGAGGTCGACGTCCGGCGCGGTCGCGCGGACCCAGGCGCGGAGCGCGCCCGCGCCGACGACCGTCGTGTCGGCGGTCAGCGGGGCGGTCGTGTACGACGAGCGCGGTGCCGGCCGGGTTCGGGCGCCAGTCGTAGGACGGCGTCGCCGTCCAGAGCCCGTTCGTCCCCGCGCCGGTGTCGCCGGAGAAGTCGGTCGCGGGCCGCGCGCGCGGGCTCCACGTGAACCGGTCCTGCCCGCCGGGTTGCCGCGCGTCCGCGAGCGTCCCGCCCGCCCCGAGGTAGAACGAGCGCGCCGCGGTGCCGGGCAGGGCCAGCGCGGATACGACCGCTCGAACCCCGCGCCCGGCTTGCCGGCGCTGACCGCGCCGTTGTCGAACAGGATCCGCACGCGCGGCTGCGCCTCGAACGCGGTCTTGCGCCGCCGCGAGCGTGGGCGCCGCCTGGATCGGGTCGGGCGGCAGGCCGACGCCGTCGACGCCGAGGAGCGTCTGGTAGATCAGCGGCGCGAGGGCGGCGGTCCCGGGCGGGAGCCGCGGCGCGCGGCCGGCGACGTAGAGCTCGAGGAAGTCGAACCAGCGGTTGAACGTCGCGGGGTCGAGCGAGTCCGTGTGGGTCCCGTTCGTGAACGTGAACCACTTGCGGCTCGTGCCGGTGAAGCGGCTCGCGAGCGTCGGGCAGTGGCCGCCGGTCTGCTCGTCGGTCCACTGGCAGGCGAGGAACGTCGGGACGCGGATCCTGTGGACGAACGTGACCGGCGCCAGCGGATCGGCGACCTCCGGCACGTAGTAGCGGTTGCGCTCGATCTTCGCGAGCAGGTCGACCGCCTCGGGGTGCAGCGCCTGGTTCGCCTTGCAGGTCTTGTCGCCCTCGCGGATCCGCTTGAGCGCCCACGGCTGGCCGCCGGTCGCGCTCGCCGGCTTCGCGTCGTGGACGCGGTCCTTCGCCCAGCTCAGCGCGAAGCCGGTGTTGAGGATCCCGCCCGGGTAGAGCGTCGTCGCCGTGTTGTCGATCACCGAGAGCGGCGCGATCGCGGCGAGGCTCGGCGGCTTCGTGGCGGCGACGAACAGCTGGCTGATGCCGCCGTAGCTCACCCCGATCATGCCCGGCTTCCCCTTGACCCAGGGCTGCCGCGCGACGGTCTCGACCACGTCGTAGCCGTCGAGGCCCTGCAGCGGCTCGAAGTAGTCGAACGCGCCGCCGCTGCAGCCGGTCCCGCGCATGTTCACGTCGACGACCGCGTAGCCGAGCAGGTTGGCGATCTGGCTGATCGAGCTCTCCCCGCCGTCCGGGTCGGCGTAGCCGTAGCCGGAGTACTCGACCAGCGTGGGGTACGGGCCCGGGCCGCTCGGCAGCCGGACGTCGATCGCGAGCTTCGTCCCGTCGCGGGTGCTCAGGTAGCCGTAGCCGCTCGTGGGGATCCGCTGCGCGTAGCCCTTCGTGCTCGGCGGCGCCGACCGGTTCGGGAGCACGCGGACGCGCTTGCCCGCGACGCGGTAGCCGCCACCCGGCGCCACCCTGCGGAACACCGCGCCGCCGAGCGCGCCCGCACGCTGCAGCCCGACCCCGTCGCCGTGCCGCTTCAGCAGCAGCTTCTCGCCCGGCTTCGCCCCGGTCACCTGGACCTGCTCCACGCTCCCGCGCACGACGGGGCTCGCGTGCGCCACCGCGACGGGCGAGCAGGCGAGGACGAGCAGCACGACCAGGATCCGATTCATGGCGCGGCACTCAATCGGGTTTCCCCGGCGCTGTCCATTGCGGATAGCCTCGCGCCATGGCGCTCCAGCCGGACACCGATGCGGGCCTGCGCCGGAGCGTGAAGCAGCTGCGGACGCTCGGCGCGCGGCTGCTGCTCGCCGGCGGCATCCTGTTCGCGATCGGGCTGCTGCTGATGCTCGCGGGCGACGGCGTCCTCGACTTCCTCGGGATCCTCGTCGCCGCGGTCGCGACGCCGCCGTCGGTCGGCGGCCTGGCGCTGCTCATCTCGAGCTTCTTCGCGCGCGGCGCCGCGGAGCACCGCCCGCTCGCCTAGATCAGCGCCGCGACCTCGCGCGGGTGCGTGATCATCGCGTCGTGGCCCGCGAGCAGCTCGGCGTAGTCCCAGCCGTCGGCGCGCACGCGCGCGCGTGACTCGTCCAGCACCGGCAGCGCCGGCTCGAGGCAGGCGATGTAGGTGCGGTCCTCGATCACGGTGAAGTCGACCGGGTCGCGGACGCGCTGCAGGTAGGTGTGGACCGGCTGCGGCGTCAGCAGCCCGCCGGCCCAGGCGACGTCGTCGGGATCGGTCACGCCGAGCGCGGTGACCGGCGCCGGCGGGATCCGCCAGCCCGGGTCCGTCTCGGCCTCCGCGATGTACGCGGGCCCGCGCTCCCCGATCTGGTCGGTCATCGCCTGCCCGGTCTGCGGGACGAAGCCGTCGAGCATGACCAGCCGGTCGATCCGGTCCGCGTACTGCGCGACCACGCCGGCGACGACGAAGCCCGCGTAGCTGTGCGCGACGAGCGTGACGTCGTGCGCGTCACCGAGCGCCCGCACGACGTCGGCGGTGTGGGTCTCGAGGTCGACGGCCTCGGACGCCTCGGCGGCGCGCTCGCCCAGCCCCATCAGGGTCGGCGTGCGCACCTCGCCGTCCAGCAGCGGCACGACGCGCTCCCAGCTCCACGCGCCGTGCCAGGCGCCGTGGACCAGGATCGTCGTCATGCGCCGGATCCTACGTCTCGTCCGGCTCGACCGCGGGCTCGGTCGCGGGGGCGGGCGGCTCGGCGGCGGCGCGCTTGCGGGCTTCCTTCTTGGCGGCCTTGCGGAGCCGGCGGTCGCGGACCGAGTTCTCCCGCTGCATCTTCGCCATCGTGGTGCGCTTCTTGGCGTTGGAGGCCATAGGCGTCCGTCCCTTCGGGTCGGTTGTCGGGCGCGCCGGCGACGGACGAACCCGTGAGCATCCTGAGGAACGTGAGGTCGTGAGGCGACCGCGGAGCGGGAAGGCCGAACCGGCGATCCCACCTCCATCATGGTATCTGGGTATCATCTGGCACAGCGCCGCGTGTCCGCGCGGTGAATCGCAGTGCCAGCGTTCGCAGTCGTTGCCCAGCATCCTCCGCGTTTCGCAGCACCCGACAACGGAGGAACAGCAATGGCCACCGGAACCGTGAAGTGGTTCAGCGACGAGAAGGGCTTCGGCTTCATCACGCCCGACGATCAGGGCAAGGACCTGTTCGTGCACCACACCGGCATCGCCGGCGAGGGCTTCAAGACGCTGGCCGAGGGCTCCAAGGTCGAGTACGAGGCGCAGCAGGGCCCCAAGGGCCCCAACGCCGCCAACGTGCGCGCGATCTAGAACCCGCCTCAACGCTTCCCGAACGGCCCGCTCCGGCGGGCCGTTCGTCGTTTAGGAAGCAGGCGTACACTCGGTTGACGCTCGTCTGGGGAGACGGGCTGGGGCCGCCGGGTTTCTCCTGTTCGCTCGGCCGGACGCGATCGCGACAGAGTGGGACCGAAAGGGCAGCATGCCCGGACCCACGACGGACGCGAACGGCCGGACCGCGTGATCCGCGCCTGCGGATCGAAGCGCAGCATCTTCGTGACGCTCGCGGGCGCGTTCCTCGTCGCCGCCGTGCTCGGCTGGGCGCTCGCCGGCCACCGCGACGAGTTCGCCACCGCGCTCGACGCCGCCCCGATCTGGATCCTGGTCCTCGCCGCCGCGCTGCAGATCCTCGCGCTCGTGTCGCGCAGCGAGGCCTGGCACACGTCGGTCGTCGCCGCGGGCGGGACCGTCAGCCGCCGCACGCTGCTCCGCGCCGCGGGCATCGGCAACCTCGCCACCGTCGTCAACCACCAGGTGGCGACCGCCGCGCGGATCGCCGTCCTGCGCCGGAGCGCGCCGGACGAGACCCCGCGCGTCCCCGCCCTGATCGCCGCCGAGGTGCCGATCATCAGCGTCGAGGCCGCGCTCGCCGCGATCGCCTCGTTCACGCTCGTCGGTCCGCTCGGCCTGCCGTGGTGGCTGCCGCTCGTCTGCCTGTCCGTCGCCGCGCTCCTGTTCGTGGGGCTGCGCCGGCTCGCGGGCAGCAAGAAGCGCGAGTGCTGGAAGGGCCTCGCCGTGCTGCGCAGCCTGCGCGGGCGCAACCGCCTCGTCGCGCTCGTCCTCGTCGCCGTCTTCTCGCAGATCCTGCGCAACTGGCTGATGCTGCACGCGGTCGGGGTCGACGCCTCGCTGTTCGACGCCACCGCCGTCCTGATCGCGATGGTCACGCTGAGCCAGCTGCCGGTCGGCCCGAGCGTCGGCGCCGCCGCGGTGGTGCTGATCCTGGGGACGAACGGCGTCGCCGCGACCGCCGCCGCCGGCGTGCTGCTGACGGCGACGGGCGTCGCGGGCGCGCTGTGCTTCGCAACCTGGGCGGCGCTCGACCGGTTCCACCCGCGCGTGCCGCGGATCCCGGCGCCGGAGCCCGTCGCGCCGGAACCCGCGCGCTAGCCGACCGCGTCGGCCAGCAGGTCGACCTGCCCCGGGTCCGGGTTGCAGGGGAAGCAGATCAGCTCGTCGCAGCCCACGGCCGTGAACCCCTGGACGTAGCCGCGGATGGTGTCCGCGTCGGTCGCGGCGCTGCCCGCGACCATGTCCGCGTACTCGCCGAGGAACGCGTAGTAGTCCTTCAGGTAGGCGTCGGCGTGCGCCTGGGCGTCGTCGCCCAGCGCGAAGTAGCAGAGCGACGCCGTGCGCGGCGTCCCGTCGCGGCCGGCCTTGCGCCACGCGGCCTCCAGCTTCGCCTTGCCCTCGGCGAACTGGTCCGGCGTCCCGCCGCCCAGGATCCAGCCGTCGGCGTGCTCCGCGGCGCGGCGGTACGCGGCGTCGGCCGTCCCGCCGATCAGCATCCCCGGGCGCCCGGCCGGGCCGATCGCATCGCCCGACCAGACCTCGTCCCAGGTCTTCAGCATCGCGTCCATGATCTTGCCGCGCGTGCGGAAGTCGACGCCGGAGGCCTCGTAGTCGTCCTCGCGCCCGCCGACGGCGACGCCGAGCGTGAGGCGGCCCTTCGAGAGCGCGTTGACGGATGCGGCCTGCTTGGCCACGAGCGCGGCGTTCGCGCGGTAGGGCGCGATCAGGATCGCGGTGGTGAGCCCGATCCGCTCCGTCACCGCGGCGGCCGCGGCGAGCGCGATCAGCGGCTCGTAGTTGCCGTAGACGATCCGGTCGATCGTGCCGAGCGTCGAGAAGCCCGCGCCGCTCGGCCCGCTTCGCCCACTCGATCAGCTGCTCCGGCTGCACGCCCGCGATCGTGGCGGGCAGGCCGATCCCGACGTCCATCCCGTCAGCTCCCGGCCCGGTCGCGCAGCACCTCGTAGCCCTTCTCGCGCGCGCAGTGCGCGCAGCAGAAGAAGTGGCCGTCGGCCTCGAGGCCGTGGCCGATGACCGTGCACTCGCAGTGCTCGCAGCGCGGCGCGATCGCATGGATCGCGCACTCGAAGCTGTCGAACACGTGGGTGGCGCCGGCGACGGTGATCTCCATCGCCTTGTCGTAGTCGTTGCCGCACATCTCGCAGATCGCCATGTCCTCCTCTTACCCCGGAGGTCATCGAAACCCGCGCGGCGGTCCGGCACCGTGTCGGCCATGGACACCATCACCCTCATCGACACGTACCTCGACGCCTACGGCGAGCCGGATCGCGCCCGTCGCGACGAGCTCATCGCCCGCGTCTGGAGCGCCGACGGCGCGCTCGTCGATCCCCCGCTGACCGGCGAGGGGCACGACGGGATCAGCACGATGGCCGAGGCGGTCCAGTCGCAGTTCGCCGGCCACCGGTTCCGGCGCGCGAGCGGCGTGGACGAGCACCACGGCTTCGTCCGCTACGCGTGGGAGCTGGTCGGGCCGGACGGCGCCGTCGCCGTCGGCGGCCTGGACGTCGGCGAGCTCGACGGCGACGGCAGGCTGCGCCGCGTCGTCGGCTTCTTCGGGCCGCTGCCCGCAGCTGCGTAAGATCGGCCGCGTGATCGACCTCGAAGGCGAGTTCGGCGCGCGCGTCGCCCGCCACCTGCGCGAGGAGATCGTGGTCTGGATGACCACGGTCTCCCCCTCCGGGGCGCCGCTCCCGCGCCCCGTCTGGTTCCTCTGGGACGGCGACGAGACCGTCGTCATGTACTCCCAGGCGGGGCTGCGGGTCCGCAACCTCGCCGCGAACCCGCACGTGACGCTCAACTTCCGCGGCGACGAGGAGGGCGGCGACATCGTCGTGCTCTCCGGCGAGGCGGCGGTCGACCGCTCGCTGCCGTCCGCCGACGCGTACCCGGAGTACCTCGCGAAGTACGACGAGCACATCGCGAAGCTGCCGATGACGCCGGCGACGTTCGCGGCGACCTACACCGAGCCGGTCCGCATCCGCCTCACGCGGCTGCGGGGGCACTAGCCGGGCCGCGGCCCCGCCAGCGCCGCGGGCAGATCCCCGCGCCCGGACACGTCGAGCTTGCGATACGCGCCGGTCAGGTGCATCTCGACCGTCCGGCGCGTGAGGAACAGCGCCTCGGCGATCTCGCGGTTGCCCATCCCCTCGCTCGCCATCGCCGCGATCCGGCGCTCCTGCGGCGAGAGCGCGTCGACGCCGCTCCGGGTGGGGCGGCGCGGTCGCGATCCGGTCGCCCGCAGCTCGTCGAGCGCCCGCTCGGTCTCGACGAGCGACCCGCACCGGTTCGCGAGGTCGAGCCCTTCGCGCAGCGGCTCGCGCGCATCGCGCCGATGGCCCCCGCGCCGCAGCGCGGCGCCCAGGTCGATCAGCGCCCGGGCGTGCGCCACCCGCAGCTCGGAGCCGGCGAGGACGTCGACCGCCTCGCGCGCCCGCTCGACCACGTCCCTGTCCCGATCGAGCAGCGCCTGCACGCGGAGCGCCTCGCCGATCGGCTCCGGCGCCCCGAACCGCCGCGCGATCTCGAGCTCCTCGTCGATCAGCTCGTGCGCCCGCTCGCGCTCGACCGAGGCGAGCCGAGGCGAGCGCGGCGTAGCTGCGCCACATCAGCGCCATCGGATTCACGTAGGCGATGGCCAGCGCGCGCCGCCCGGCCTCGTCGAGGTCGACCAGGGCGGCGGAGGGATCACCCATCCGCAGCGCGAGCCGGCCCCGCGAGGCCAGCGCCTGGCACATGCTCAGCGTCCGCGGCAGCTCGCCGGCCGGCCACGCGTCGCGCTGCACCGCCATCGCCTGCTCGAACGCGCCCCGCTCGATGTGGACGTCGATGAGGGCGGACAGGACGGCGGGCGCGACGATCGGATCGCCGTCCGGGAGCAGCGGCAGCGCCTCGACGGCGTCCGCCTCGGCGCCGGCGAGGTCGCCGCTCCAGGCGCGTCCGGAGGCACGCAGGCCGAGCGCGTTCGAGTAGAGCGTCACCGAGCTGCGGGCCTGCGCCTCCTCCACGCCCGCCGTCCACACCTCGATCGCCCTGGACAACCGGCCCGCGAGCGCGATGGCGATCGTGGCGGCGGTCAACGCGATCGTCGTCGCGGGCGCCGCGAGCGCGGGGTGCTCGGAGCGGACCTCGACCAGCAGCCGGCCGTCGCCCCACGCCGCCTCGGCGAGCGCCGCGACCTCGTTCGCTCCGCGGGCGGTGGTGCCGGCGAACACCACGGCGATCATCGCGAGCAGGCTGCGCTCGGCGGCCGTCTCGCCGCGGCTCACCTCCGGTTCGAGCGCGAGCAGCCGGCCGAACGTCTCCACGCTGGGGAGCCCGCCGACCAGCCGGGTGGCGGCGGCCTGGAACTCGAGCGCCAGGCGCAACTCCCGATCGAGCCCGTCCGCCTCGCCCAGGAGCTCCTCGCTCGCGGCGATCGCCTCCGGGAGCTCCGCGGCGAGGAAGTGCACCATCGAGAGGCCGAGCGCCGCCTGCGCCCGCTCGGTCGGCGTGTCCGACAGCGCGCGCGCCTCCTCCATGCGGCCGGCCGCCTCCGGCAGCCTGGCGGCGGACTCGGCCGCGCCCAGGTCGAGCAGCGTCGCGCGCCGCAGCGACGCCGGCGCCTCCTCGTCGAGCGCGCGGCGCAGGAACCGCACCGCCTGGTCCGGAGCGCCGCGGTCGGCGGCCCGGCGCGCCGCCGCGGTCAGCGCATCGAACGCCCAGCGCTCGCGGGCCGGGCCGGCGGCCAGCAGGTGCGCGGCCACGCGCTCGCACCGCGCCGGATCCCGCGCCAGCTCGCGCGCGGCGGCCAGGTGGAGCTGCGCCCGCGCGGCCGCGGGAACCGAGTCGTGCAGCGCCTGGACGATGATCGGGTGGACGAAGCGCGGCGGCAGGCCGGGGTACAGCAGCTCGGCGTCGATCAGGGCGTCCACCGCGTCCGCGGCGGTTGCGCGGTCCACGCCGGCGACCGCCGCGGCGTCCGCCAGCGACGCATCGTCGCCGAGGATCGCGAGCGCCCGCGCGACATCCCCGACCGCCGGCGCGCGCCGTTCCAGCTGCGCGGCCACGAAGCGCGCGACCGACGGCGGGCCGACGGCGGCGATCGCGCCGGCGTCGACGCTCCCGTCCCGGTCCGCGAGCGCCGCGATGAGCTGACGCGCGAGCAGGGGGTTCCCGGCCGTCGCGCGCGCACACTCGACGCAGATCTCGTCCTCCGTCTCGTCGCCGAGGCTCGCGCGGACCAGCTCGGCGATCGCGGCGGGGCTGAGCGGTGACGGCCGGATCCGCGGCTCACGTCGCATGAGCCCGGCCAGCGCTTCCGGCGCCGCCGCCGTCTCACCCGTCCGCACCGCGACGACCACGCAGGCCGGGAGCTCCTCGATCCGCGCCTCGAGGTAGTCGAGGAAGCGGAGCGAGTCCTCGTCCGCCCAGTGCGCATCGTCGACGAGCAGCGCGAGCGGCCGCTGCTCCGCCAGCCGCGCGCAGAGCCAGTGCAGGCCGTGCAAGCGCGCGAACAGGCGGCCGTCCGCGGCCGCGCGATCGGGCACGTCCTCGAACAACGGGCGCGCCAGGCCGGCCGCGCCCGCGAACGCCCGTTCACGCTCGCGGCCGGTGAGCGGGTCGATGACCGGCGCCAGCAGCTGGATCACCACGCCGAGCGCGAACTCCCGCTCGAGCACGCCGCCGCGGGCGCGCAGCACCGTCATCCGCTCCGCCTCGGCGAGCTCCGCCGCCGCGGCCAGCAGCGAGGTCTTGCCGATCCCGGCCGCTCCCTCGATCAGCACGTTCCCGCCGGACCCGGCCTTCGCGCTGCGGAGCACACCGCCGATCCGCGCCGCATCGGCCTCGCGCTCCAGCAGGAGGGGTTGCGTGTTCACCGCCGTCGTCCCGGCCAAGCGTATCCCGGCAAAGCCTGCGGTGGGTCCACGTAGCGAAGCGCGGCCGGCCGGCCGTACGGTCGGCACGGAGCCAATCGAGGAGCGCCGTGATCGTGTTCAACCCGGAGTCAGTCATGGTCGTCGCACGGACCCTCGCCGGCGACGGGCGAGCCGATCGTCGCACGACCACGGCACCGCGCAAGCGCCGCGCGGAGGTCACGGTGCGGCCGGCCGGTCAGGCGGCGAGGCGTTCCAGCGGCTCGTACTCGTCGCGACCCGTCGTGTGGCGATAGCGCCACCGCGGCCCCACGCGGGCGAGCGCCGCGAGGGCATCGGTCAAGCGATCGATGTCCCGCGGCGTGGTCCCGAGCCCCACGCTGGCGCGCACGGCGCCCGGGAGCGCAGGACGCCGGCCGGCCCGGAGCTCCGCGCGCAGCCGGGCGAGCTCGGCGCGGGGGACATCCAGCAGCCGCGTCATCAGCGGATGCGCGCAGAAGCATCCGTGCCGGACGCCGATCGCATGCTCGGCGCTCAGGATCGCGGCGACCAGCGGATCCGGGTAGCCGGCGAGCGTGAAGGTCGCCACGCCGACCCGCTCGGCGGTCGGCCAGAGGCGCAACATCTGCAGGCCGCTGATCTCCCGGAGCCCGTCCCACAGGCGCGCGGCCAGCATCCGCTCGTGCTCGGCGACGGTCTCCATGCCGAGCTCGCGCAGCCGCCGGCAGGCCGCCGCGAGGGCGACGACGCCGACGACGTCCGGCGACCCCGCCTCGTGGCGCTCGGGCGCGTCCTCCCAGACCACGTCGTCGAGCGTGACGAGCTTGACCGCGCCGCCGCCCCGGAGCAGCGGCGGCTGCGAGTCCAGCCGCCGTCCGGCGGCCACCAGCGCGCCCGCGCCGAGCGGCGCGTAGAGCTTGTGGCCGGAGAACGCCAGGTGGTCGATGCCGCTCGCGGCCATGTCGATCGCGCGGTGCGGCGCGAGCTGCGCGGCGTCGACGAACAGCTCCGCGCCGTGGTCGTGCGCGAGCGCTGCGAGCTGCGCCACGGGCCAGATCTCGCCGGTGACGTTCGAGGCGCCGGTCACCGCCAGCAGGTCGAACCGCTCCGCCCGCAGCCGTCGCTCGCACGCGTCGAGCAGCGCGTCCGCCGAGCCGGTGAACGGCAGCAGCCGCACGTCGTGGCGGCGCCAGGGCAGCATGTTGGCGTGGTGCTCGACCGGGCTGCTCAGGACCCGGGTGCCCGCCGGCATCGCGGCCGCCATGACGTTGATGGCCTCCGTCGTGTTGCGGACGAACACGACCCGGTCGTCCGCGCGCGCCCCGACGAACCTGGCGACGTCCTCGCGCGCGTCCTCGAACGCGGCGGTGGACACCTGGGACTTCGCGCCGGTGCCGCGGTGGACGCTGCTGTACCAGGGGATGAACGCCTCCACGGCCGCCCACACGTCCGCCATCACCGGCGTGCTCGCCGCATAGTCGAGGTTCACGTAGCGTCGCCACCGGCCGTCGACGCACGGGACCTCGAGATCGGCGCCCAGGAGCGCGGGCGGCCGCAGCGCGGGACATCGGAGGCTCATGGCGCGACGCTATGGCCGGCCGGTCGCGGTTCGCTACGTGGAGCCACCGCAGGTCTTGCCCGGCGTCACGTGGGGATCCGCGCGCTGACGCGGGTCCCGCCGCCGGGCGGGCTCTCGAACGCCAGCGTCCCGCCGAGCGCGTCGACGCGGTCGGCGAGGCCGCGGACGCCCGAGCCGGCCAGGACGTCCGCCCCGCCCACGCCGTCGTCCGCCACGCTGACGAGCAGCGCGCCGTTCGTGCAGCTGAGCTGCACGCGCGCCTCGGACGCCGCCGCGTGCTTGGTCGCGTTCGTCAGCGCCTCGGCGACGATGTAGTAGGCGGCGGCCTCGACGGGCTTCGTGAGCCGGATGTCCACCTCGACGTCGAGCCCCACGGGGAGGTCGCAGCGGCCGGCCAGCATCTCCAGCGCCGGGACGAGCCCGCGGTCGGTGAGGATCGAGGGATGGATCCCGCGCGCGAGCTCGCGCAGCTCGGCGAGCGCGTCGGTGAGCTCCGCGCTGGCGCTCTTCAGCAGGTCCTTGGCCTCGCCGTCCGACTTGGCCTCGGCGACCCGCAGCATCAGCGCCAGCGCGACGAGCCGCTGCTGCGCGCCGTCGTGGAGGTTGCGCTCGAGCCGGCGGCGCTCGTCGTCGCCGGCCGCGACGATCCGGGCGCGCGACGCCGCGAGCTCCTCCCGCGCCTCGGCGTTGGCCAGCGCGAGCGCGACCAGCTCGGCGAAGTCGGCGATCCGCTGCTCGGCGCCGGGCAGGAACGGCTCCGGCTCGGTGGTCGAGACCATCACCGCGCCCCAGAGCCTCCCGGACAGCGCGATCGGCGCGCCGATGGCGGCGGTGAAGCGGTAGTGGCGCAGCCGGGCGGCGTCCGTCCCGGGCATCGTGCTGAAGTCGTCGACGCGGGCGGGCCGGCCGGTGGCCCGGATCCGCGCCGCGGCGGTCGGGCTGTCGAGCGCGAGCTTCGTGCCGGTCGGGACCGCCTGGGTGCCGGGCGCGCTCCACGCGCCCTCGACCGTGGCCGTGCCGTCGTCCTCGAACCGGACCATGTTGGAGGTGGCGGCGCCCAGGAGCCGGGCGACCTCCTCGGTGGCGACGGCGAAGACGCGCTGCGGGTCGTGCTCGCCGGCGACGACGACCGCGACGCGCCTGAGCGCCGCCTGCTCCGCGGCGAGGTCGCGCAGCTCCTGCTCGTCGCGGCGGCGCTGCGTGATGTCGCGGATGTAGCCGGTGAACACCGGCGGGCCGCCGAGCTGGGGCCGCGTGATCCCGATCTCGGCCGGGAACTCGCTGCCGTCGGCGCGCATCGCGGGCAGCTCGAGCGGGTGGTCGACCATCCGCCCCCGGCCCGTGCGCAGGTAGCGGTCGAGCCCGTGGCGGTGCGGCTCGCGCAGCGCCGGCGGGATGATCAGCTCGGCGAGGTCCCGGCCGACCATGTCCTCCGCCTTGTAGCCGAACATCTTCTCGGTCGCGCGGTTGACCTCGACGATGTCGCCGGCGGCGTCCATCGTGATGATCGCGTCGAACGCCGCGTCGAGGATCGCGGTCTTGCGGGCCTCGGAGCGCCAGCGCTCGACCGCCTGGCCGATCCTCCCGCCCAGGCTCGTCATCGTCGCGAGCAGCGCGTCGTCGGGCTCGCGCTGCTCCTTGGCCAGGAACTCGATCACGCCGAGGACGCCGCTCGTGCCCGTGATCGGGAAGGCGAAGGCGGCGTGGAGGCCGGCCTGGATCGCGCTGGCGCCGCGCGGCTGGTGCTGGTCGGCCTGGACGTCGGCGATCCAGGCGGGGCCGCCGCTGGTGTAGACCGCGCCGGGGAGTCCCTCCCCCGCGTGGAGCCAGGCGGCGTCGAACGGCTCCGGCGTGTTCCAGGCGGCGATCCGCTTGAGCGCGGTCCGGTCGAGCTGCCACAGCGCGCCGGTGTCCCATTGCAGCGAGCTGCCGATCGCCTCGAGGATGCGGCTGAAGGCGGCGCCCTCGTCGGGCGCGTCGGTGAGGACGCGGGCGACCGCGTGCTCGGTGCGCAGGAGGGTCTCGGCGTCGGGCTGCCGGGCGCTCATCGGGTCGCCGGACCTTCCCACATCGGAGAGTGGTGCGTCAGTCGGTCAGCGCCGACACGGCGGCGCCGCAGAGCTCGCCCTTGGGGATGAAGCCCCGGGCGCCGCAGCTCGACAGGAGCGAGCGGTAGTCGGAGGCGTCGCGGCTCGAGGTGAGCACGACGGCGAGGCTGCGGTCGCGGGTCGTCATCCGGCCGGCGACCTCGATCCCGTCCAGGTCGGGGAGCCCGATGTCGAGCAGGACGAGCGCGGGATGCAGCCGCGCGGCGGCCTCCAGCGCGTCGATCCCCGTCGCGCTCTCGCCGACGACGTCGAAGCCCTCGGCCTCGAGGACCGAGCGGGCGGCCCGCCGGAACCCGGCGTGGTCGTCGACGATGAGGACGGTCTTGTGCACACCTCCAGCGTGCCCCGTGCGCTGAATCGCGAACACCCTGGTAGCTGGTCTTCGTCTGGTGCGGCTGGTACGACGGTCGTCTTAGAACTCCCGGTCCGCCGGGTTCGCCTCGTTGCGCGTCGTCGCGCTCATCGGGTTGGCGGCGCGGTCGCGCGCCGCCGTGGACGGCGTCCAGACCATGGTCGTGTTCACGACGACGTCGCCGACCGCGCCGCTCGCGGTCCCGAGCGTGATCGTGATCGCGTTGCCCGAGAGCACCATGCGCGACTTCGTGCCCGTGAGGCCGAAGGTGCGGTTCGCGGTGGTGTAGAGGAGGCTGGCCAGGCTCACGGATCCGAGGCTCAGCTGGGTGGCGTTCGTGGTGTCGAAGACGGTGACCGTGTCGGCGGCCAGCCCGCCGTCGTTGAGGCGGAGCACGACGTCCGTCGCCGTCCCGTCCCAGCCGGCGAGGATCGAGATCGGGTCGATCGCCTCGCTGAACGTGTAGGTGATCGTGTCGCCCTGCTCCGCGCGTCCGACCGTGGTCGCGCCGTTGGCGGTCTGGATGGCGGCCGCGGTCGGCGCGGTGTTGTCGGCCGTCACCGAGAAGGTCGCCGCGGCCGCCGTGTTGCCGAGCGTGTCGGCCGCGGTCACCGTGTAGTTCTTGGCGCCCGCGGTGAGCGCGGCGTTGGCCGTGAGCTGCGCGCTGCGGTGCGTGTAGGTGACGCCGCCGATGCTGAAGCTGCCGGCGACGAGCGGCACGGCCGTCTGCCCGGTGGTGATCGTTGGAGACGTTCGCGGTGACGGTGCCGGCGCCGGTGGCGTCCGTCACGTTCGCGTAGACGAAGTAGAGGCCGCCCTGGCGGATGAAGCCGGGGATCGAGCCGGTCGTGTTCGCGATCACGCTCGTGGGGACCGTCGGCGCGGTGCGGTCGAGCGTGTAGAGCGCGCCCGTCGCGTTCCCGTTCCCCGCGCCTGTCCCGCCCAGCGGGAGGAGGTCGGCGTCGAGGATCGTGTCGTCGTCGGTCAGGTTCAGCCCGAGCGTGCCCGAGCCGGTGCCCGTCGTCGCGGTCACGGTCCGCGTGGCGCCGGTGCCGGTGACCGCGGTGATCGTGCCGCCGGTGACGCCGGTGCGGGCGAGCGCGAAGTCGGTGGCGTCGACGCCGGTGACGGACTCGCTGAAGGTCACCGTCCAGCTGACGGAGGCGGCGGCGGTCGGCGAGGCTGCCGCGCGGGTGATCGACACGACGGACGGCGGCGTCGCGTCCGCGGCCACCGGCCCGGCGTCCGCCGACGTCGTGGTCCAGCCCGCGAAGGTCGCCACGACGCGGTAGGTCCAGTTGGCGGTCGCGGGGACCCGGTCCGTGCACGACGCGGTGCCGCGGGGGAGCGCGCCCGCGCACCCGCCGGTCGTGACCGCGGCGAAGCTGCCCGCGCCCTGCCGGCGCTCGACGGTGTAGGTGATCGCGCTGCTCGGGAGGGAGGCGGGCGTGAGCGACGACTGCTGGGTGAACGTGACGACGACGTTCGGCCCCGACGTCGCCGGCACGCTGATCGTCGCCGCGCTCAGCCCGGCCGCCGCACCGGTCCCGCCGCCGCTGCCCGCGGCGCTCCAGTACGCGTGCGCGTCGGCGCTGAGCAGCGCGAGCGCGCAGAGTGTCAGTGCGGCGAGCCGGATCACTGGACCGCCGTCCCGTCGTAGCGGAGCGTGAGCGCTGCGCCCTTGCAGACGCCCTGGTCGAACGGCAGGTCGCGCATCCCGACGTGCGGCCAGCGGGTGCGATCGGGCTCCAGGCGGCTCAGCTTTGTCCGCCCGGGCGGCAGCAGGAGCGGCAGCCGCCCCGCGTACGCGCGCGTCGCGTAGTGGACCGCGCCGTCGCAGCCCGGCTTCGAGGTCGCGCGATCCACCGCCACCTGCAGGCGCGTCACCCGGATCGCGACGGCGTGCGGGTTGACCAGCGTGAGGTCGAGCGGGACGCTCGCGCCCGGGTACAGCGGCGTGCCGAGGTCGCCCTCGATCCCGAACGGCGTCCGGCGGCGGATCTCGAGCAGCATCACCGTGCGGCGGACGCGGTGGCGGCTCCGGGCGCGGACGACGACGCGCGCGACCTGCGGCGGGCTGCCGGGCGCGGTCTTCACGCGCAGCCGCGTCCGCTTGCGCGACCAGTGCGCCCGCGCGCCGCGCGGCAGCCGGGTCACGCGGAGCCGCACGCGGCCCTTGAAGTGCTTGCCCCGCTGCACCTTGACGCGGAAGCGCGCGGCGTCACCGGATGCGACCACCGCCCGGGCCGGCAGCGCCCAGACGCCGAACCGCTTCCGCCGGATCCGCGCCACGAGCCGGACCTGCCGCTGGATCCCGCCGCCCGAGGCGTGCAGCGTGATCCGCCGCGTCCCGGTCGGGGTCCGCCGCGTCGTCCGCAGCGTCAGCACGGCGCCCTTGGCCCCGCCCGGCAGGACCGCCGCGCGGGTGCCGTCCTGCTGGATCCAGCGCGCCTTCGTGCCGCGCGGGAGGCCGCTCAGCCGCAGCGCGACGGGTTTGGAGAACCCGCCGCTGCGGCGGATGGCGACCGCGTACCGCAGCCCCTGGCCGGGCGCCGCGGACTGCCGCCCGGGCGCGATCGAGATCCGGTAGCCCTCCGGCGCGCGCGTCGTCTGGATCGCGTCGATGGCAGCGAACGCCACCCCGCCCAGCAGGACGGGTGCAGCGAGCAGCGCGACGGCGACGCGACGTGGAGGGATGTGGATCATCGACCGGCCCGGACCGGACCGCGGCGGCTAGGCCACGGTGTATGCGATGGCGACCGTGGCTCCCTTGCAGCCGTTCTGGTTCGTGGCGCTGTTGAGCATCGTCAGCGTCCCGCCGGTCCAGCTCCCGACGCCGGTCCCGGTCGGGATCTGCGCGTTGACCGTGACCGGGAAGCCGCCCAGCTGGTAGTCGGCCGCGGTGCACGGGTTCGACGCGTCGATGTTCGGCCCCGTCACGCCGCTGATCGTCGCCGTGATCGAGCCGACGAACACCTGCCCGGCGTTCGGGTTGTTGAAGTTGCCGGAGAGCGTCTGCGCCGGTCCGCCGGGGAACAGCCCGGCGACCGACGACGTCTGCACCACCGTGATGGCGCCGGACGACCCGGTCGCCGCGTCGCCGGTGCCTGAACCGGTCGACGTCCAGTACGCGAACGCCGCGCTCGCGCACGCCAGCAGGGCCACGGTGGTGATGGCCACCTTCCACTTCCGCGACACGTCGTACCCCCTCATGGGTCCGTGTTTGCGCCGCGACCCGTCGTGGCTCGCAGCCGCTTGGTCGCGGCAGTCTCGATTGTTCAGCGACGCTTCGCAAACCGGGGAATTCCTGTTGCACACTGGGCCGGAAAGCGGTTCATCGCCTCCGGCCGGCCCGCCGCGAGCCGCGCCGCCGCCGGTGTGCGACGACGCGAGCGCGACGCCGCCGGCGGTGACGAGGACGAGCACCGCGCCGGCGCCGCCCGCGCCGATCGCGGCGGAGCCCCAGTCGAAGCCCTGGTCGATCGTGGTCACCTCCGACGCGCGGTACTCGGGCAGGGGCGCGAGGTCGTCGGATCCCGGCTCGAGCATCGGGCTCGCGCCGGCCGGGGACGCGGCCAGCGTCGCCGCGGCGAGGCCGGCGACGAGGGTGTACGTGAGCTGCGAACGGCGATGGGACGGCATGGTGGATGCCTCCGTCGGATGGGTGGGAAACAGCGTGTTCGCAGCGTTCTCCCGGCCGGTCGAGCCCCGGTCGAGCCCGGGTTTACGCGCCACTGCGGGCGGGAGTAGGCTCGCGCGAACCCGGCATCCACGCACATGGAACTCCACCTCCTCGGGCCGATCGAGGCGCGCCTCGGCGACCGTTGGCTGAACCTGGGGGCGCGCAAGCAGCGCGCCGTCCTGGCGATGCTCGGCCTCGAGGTCAACCGGACCGTGTCGAGCGATCGTCTCGCCGAGGGGCTGTGGGGCGCGGAGCTGCCCCCGAGCGCGCCGAAGATGGTGCAGCTCTACGTCTCGCAGCTACGGCGGCTGCTCGACGGCGACGGGGCGACGATCGTCACCCACGGTCGCGGCTATGAGCTCTGCCTGCCGGCGGACGCGGTCGACGTCGAGCGGTTCGAGCGTCTCGTGCAGGAGTCCCGCGCGCGCGAGGCGCTCGCGCTCTGGCGCGGCGAGGCACTCGCCGACGTGGCCGAGGAGCCGTTCGCCGCCGCGGAGATCCGCCGGCTCGACGAGCGACGGGTGCGCGCACACGAGCTGGCGATCGAGGACGACCTCGACCAAGGTCGCCATGCTGACGTCATCGGCGAGCTCGACGAGCTCGTGGCGGAGCACCCGCTGCGCGAGCAGCTGCACGCGCAACGGATGCTGGCGCTGTACCGGTCGGGGCGCCAGTCCGAGGCGCTCGAGGCCTACCGTCACGCGCGCGCCGAGCTGGTGGACCGGATCGGCGTCGAGCCGGGACCGGAGCTGCAGCAACTCCAGAGCGCCATCCTCGACCACGATCCCGCGCTCGGCCCGCCCGCGCGGCCGCCGCCCGCGCGCCCGCCGCCCGCGACGGGAGGCACGTCCCCGGCGCACTCGCCTGCTCGCGGCCGCGGCGGTGGGCCTGGCTCGCCGCGGGCCTGATCGCCTTCGGCGTGAGCCGCGTCACGGCCCCCGACCGGTTACTCGCGGATCGGCGAGGACGCCGTCGGCGTGATCGAGCCGGACGGACGGATCTCCGCCCGCTATCCCGTCGGCCGGAGCCCGGCGGCGGTCGTCTCAGGCGGAGGCTCGGTCTGGGTCGCCAACGCGCTGGACGGGACGGTGTCGCGGATCGACCCCGAGCATCAGATCACGCAGATCGACGTCCAGGGCGAGCCGACCGCGCTCGCCTTCGGCGCCGGCGCGCTGTGGGTCGCGAACGGGGAGGAGCGCACCGTGGCCCAGGTCGACCCGGGCTCGAACCGGGTGGTGGGCGAGCTCGCCGGTCGGCAACGCGTCCCGCGGCGTCGCCGTGGGCTACGGCGCGCTCTGGGTGACGTCGGCGATCGACGGCCTCGTCCGCCGCATCGAGCTCGCGCCATCCGTCGCGGCGCCGGTCGATCGACATCGGCGCGAACCCGACGGCGATCACCGCCGGCGCCGGCGCGATCTGGGTGGCCAGCGAGGAATCCGGCACCGTCACCCGCCTCGACCCGCGCACCGGGACGGTCGCCGCGGACGCGATCCACGTCGGCCAGGGGCCGAGCGGGGTCGCGAGCGGCGCGGGGGCGATCTGGACCGCCAACCGGTCCGACGGCACCGTGTCGCGGATCGACCCGCGCACGAACGCCGTGTCATGGACGGTCCCGGTCGGTGCCGAGCCCGCCGCGATCGCCGCCGGCGACGACGGCGTCTGGGTCGCGGGAGGCAACACCGGCAAGGTCCTGCACATCGACCCCGGTAGCTCGCGACGCGTCGAGACGACCGACGTCGGGAGCAGCGCCTCCGCGATCGCGGTCGTCGACGGCGCTGCCTGGGCGTCGGCCGTCGCCCCGCCGGCGAGCCATCGTGGCGGCACGCTCCGCGTCATCACCTGGCACAACCCGCAGGATCCGGTGCCGATCGACTGGCTTCGACTGGCAGGCCTATGACCTCGAGTCGTTCCAGCTGATCTCACTCGCGTACGACGGCCTCGTCGCGTACCGCCGGACCGCGCGGGGCGGCGGGGGCGACGCTCGTCGGCGCGCTGGCCACGGACGCGCCGGAGCCCATCGACGACGGCCGGACCTACGTGTTCACGCTCCGCCCCGGGGTGAAGTTCTCGAACGGCGCGCCCGTGCGACCGGAGGACTTCCGCGCCTCGCTCGAGCGGTTCCTCCAGCTCACGCGCAGCGCGTCCTTCCCGGGGTACTTCGACGGGATCGTGGGGGCGACTCGCTGCACCAAGGGCGCGGCACGCTGCGACCTGTCCGCCGGCATCGAGACCGATGCGCGGGCGCGCACGATCACGATCCATCTCGCGCACCCGGACGCGGAGTTCCTGCACAAGCTGACGTTCTCGTTCGCGTACGTCGTTCCCGCGAGCACCCCGCGGCGGCGGATCGGCGACGACGTGCCGCCCGGCACCGGGCCGTACCGCTTCACGACCTGGGACCCCCGGCGCGGTGGCACCCTGGTCCGCAATCCGCACTTCCGGTCGTCGCCCGGGCGGGCACGGCCGGCCGGGTACGCCGACCGCATCGAGGTCGCGGTGCGCACGCTGGGCGAGCGCGCCGAGCAGACGCTCGGGACGGGCGTGGAGCAGGTCCGGCGCGGCTCCGCGGACGTCACGACCGTCGCCAATCCGTTCGGCTCGGTCTTCCCGCCGCGCCGCATCCAGGCGCTCGCGCTCCGCGCGACGGGGCAGATCCACACGTTCCCCGAGGCGGTCCTGAACCACATGTTCCTGAACGTGCAGCGGCCCCCGTTCGACGACCAGCGCGTACGCCAGGCGCTCAACTTCGCCACCGATCGGGGCCGCGTCGTCGGGCTCGAGGGCGGAGGCCCGCTCGCGACCGCGACGTGCCAGATCCTGCCCAGAGGCTTTCCCGGTCACCGGCCGTACTGCCCGTACACCGCGCATGCGGGCGCGGGGCGCGCATGGTCCGCTCCCGACATGGAGCGGGCGCGCGCGTTGGTGGACGCGTCGGGCACGGCCGGCGAGCGCGTCGTCGTCACGGTCCCCGAGTTCCAGCGCGACACCGGGCGGTACTTCACGGGCCTGCTCGGCCGGCTCGGCTACCGCGCCTCGCTGCGCGTCCTCGGCGACTCGTACTTCGAGGTCATCTACGCACCGGGGTCGCGCGTGCAGTTCGGATTCAACGGCTGGTCCCAGGACTACGCGAGCCCTTCCACGTTCATCGAGCCGAACTTCGGCTGCCGGCACTTCCTCTCCCACCTGTGCGATCGCCGGCTCATGCGCCAGGTGGCCCGGGCGCGACGCGCCGAGGGCGCCGGCGCCGCCGCGCGCTGGGCGGCGATCGACCGGCGGGTCACCGATCTCGCCCCGGCGATCCCGCTCACCAACCGGCGGTCGGTGGACATCGTCTCCCCGCGCGTCGGCAACGTCCAGCACCACGTGGTCGGCTACACGCTGCTCGAGCAGTTGTGGGTGCAGTGAGCGAGGTCCGCATCCTCTGGTGAGCGAAGGGAAGAGGATCGCCTCCAGCGCGTCATGACAAGTGATGGTCCCTGGACTGCGCTCCGGCCGCCGGATAGGTTCGCTCTGGCGCCCCCGCGCTCCCTTCCCCCCGACCCTGCCATCGTGAGCCTCGAGCCCTGGCATGCCGTGATCGCCCTCGGCACCGACGGCGGCCAGCCGCTCGCCGACGGGGACGAGCTCGCACGCGGCGTGCACCTGCTGTGGACGCTGCGGCCCGAGCTCGGCTTCCCGGCCGAGGGCTACGACGTCTACCGCCGCCGGCACCGACCGCCCGAGTGGGGCTGCCTCGACCCGCCCAACGGCTTGCTCCCGCCCAAGGGAAGGACGCAATGGGAGTTCCTCGACACGCAGCTCGCGGTCGAGGGGGACGGGGTGCGCCTCGACGCCGACGCGTGCCCGCCGACCGGTGCCGCCCACGTCGTCGGCCAGGGCAGCCTCACCGTGATGGAGCCGCGACGGCGCGCCGCGGTCCGCGCCGTGGGCCAGGGCGACCCGCCGCTCGTCGAGGTGCTGGCCGACACGGGCGACGGACCCCAGGTGATCGCCTCCGCGCCCGCGGACGCGCGCGAGGGCGGCGGTTGGAGCGCCGAGGTCTGGGCGCAGGGCATCGTCGGCTGCCGGCTGAGCGGCGAGGACATGCGGATCTGCTTGGTCTGCTTCGGCGACGCCGACGAGACGGGCGGCTGGCAGAAGCTGAACGAGCAGCCGGTCCTGACCCCCGTGGTCACGCCGGGCACCGCCAATGAACCGGCGAACCTGCACGGCCCCGATGCGACCCGCGCCGAGGCGCGCGGCCGCCTCTCCGCGTCGCTCCCGCGCGCGGCCAAGGACGCGTTGTCCGCGGGCTTCGCCGACGTCGGCGAGCTCGTGGAGGACGCCCTGCGCGATGGGCGCGGCGCGCTGCTGCCGGCCGCGGCGACCGATACGACGGGTGCGCGGACGCCCCCACGCCTCGCCCTGGCCACGCTCGGCGCGGTCGCGGTGACGGCGGTCGATCCCGACGTCGCGCGGATGCTCGGCCTGTACTGGCACGACCCGGTCGACGACGGCCGGTTCGACTACAAGGTCGTCGCGCGCCACGGCGCCGTCCGCTTCCCGGGCCCGGTCATCGCGTTCGGCGAGCTCGCGCCCGGCGCCGCCGGCTCGACCCTCGACGTCGACGGCGTCCACTTCGTGGGCACGGCGGGGCTCGAGATCGTCGCCTCAGGGCGGACGCGGGCGCTGCGCGTGCCCGCGCCGGTGATCGGCACGGCGGCCGGGCTGCGGCTCGACCGCACCGTGCCGGCGATCACGCTGCGGGTCGCGGACGCGACGGGCACGGCGTTCACCGCCTGGCGCGGGTCGCAGCGGGTGGCCTCGGCGGTCGCGTTCATCGGCCCCGTCACGCTCGAGGACCCTGGCGGCATCGACGCGGTCACCTGGTCGGTCGGCCCCCTCGACCTGCTCGAGGTCGAGCTGCACCCCCGCGCCGGGCTCATCGGCGACCTGCCCGCGTACGCCTGGCGGCTCTCGCCCACGAGCCCCGAGCCGGTGCACGGGCTCGACCTGACCGAGGTCGCGTCCGCCGTCGAGCCGACCCGGCTCCGGCCGGACGGGACGCTCGACGACGCGACCGGCGTCGTCGGCCTCGACTGGCGCGCGACGAGCGCGGCGTCCGACCCCGGCCGTCCGGTGCGCGTCCATGTCGGCAGGGCCGATCCCGGCGCGGAGCCCGAGGTCCGCAACGCCGACCGCCCGGCCGCCGCATTCGCACGCAGCCCGGGGAACGCGCGGCCGGGCCCCGACGTCCCGCGCCGCTGGATCGAGCACGGCCTGGCCGCGGGGTCGTACGGGTGGTCGGTGCGCGGGATCGACGTCTTCGGGCGACTCGGCGACTGGAGCGAGGAGCGGATGGTCGCGGTCGGCGCGGGCGTCGTCCCGCCCCCGCCCGACGCGGTCACCGCCGCCTACCTCGACCCGGCCGATCCCTCGCTCCCCGACGAGCACCGCGCCCTGGCCGAGCGCGACGGGCCGGGGCTGCTGGTGGAGTGGACCTGGCCCGCCGGCCACCGCATCGCCGCGCCGGGCGTCGAGCCGCGCGGCGAGTTCCGCGTCTACGCGCGCCGCGACGACCCCAACGTGCTCAACGGCACGGTCCTCGCGTCACCGACCGCGGCGACCGCAGCCGGCTCCGCACCGATCGAACCGTCCCCGGCGATCGCGACGACCTCGCCGGCGAGCGCCTGCGCGTCGGCGGCGCGAGCTTCGCGATCCTCGGCAATGACGGCACCGAGATCGAGGTCGCCCACCTCGCGTCACCCACCGAGCGCCCGACGACCGGGCCGTTCGCGATCGACCTCTCGCCCGCGTGCCCGCTGTCCACGAACCTCGCGCGTGCCGCGCGGCTTCGGCCGCGCCGATCCACGTCGAGGCGGTCGGGGCGCTGCCGCGCGTCACCACGCGGATCACGCGCTCGTCGCGGCGGCTCGTCACGCTCGAAGACCCGCTCCCGCCCGGCGACCTCGTCCCCGGACTGCTCGCGAGCGGCGGCATCGCCTACCCCGTCCTGGCGCAGCACGCCGGACTCGGCGACGGTCACGGTGCGCGGCGCGGCCCAGCCCGACGGCAGCGTCGCCCTGCCGGCCGTCGGCGCGGACGCCACGCTGTGGCCCGGCGCCCGCTACCGAGCCTGGCTGCCGGGGCAGGGCGCACGGCCGCATGACGACGAGCGCTGGGCGATGACGCTCGTCGCCGTCAGCGCCTGCGACGTCGACGCGGTCGTCCCGCCCGAGCCGGTGCCGCCGCACCTGCCGCGCCGCGCGGCCGCCCGCCGCGGCGGCACCGGACTGGAGGGCCCGCTCTCGCGTGTCGCGCGTGTCGTCGTCCCGCACCGGGACGCGCCCGGCGCCGTCGTGGTCGCGCTCCCGGACGGCGACATCCCCGCCGACCGGGCGGAGCCGGCCGACTGGTACGGCCGCGCCGCGTACCGCCTCGGCTTCGCGCCGGTCCCGGGTGCCACCGAGTACCGCGTCCTGCGGGCGAGCGTCGCCTCACTCTTCGAGGCCGACCGCGCCGCGCGACGCGACGGACTGCCGCCCTACGCCGGCGGGGCCGCCGACGCGGACTACGCGGAGCTGAGCAACCGCGAGGTCATGGCCCTCGCCGAGCTCGCGTGCAACGAGCCGGCCTTCCTCCCCGCGGGCACCGTCGCCGCGCCACCGTTCGACGACACGCTCGACGGCCGCGGGCTCGGCCGCTTCGTCTACCGCGTCCGATCCGTCGACGCGTCCGGCAACGCGGGGCCGTGGAGCGCGGCGTTCCCGCTCGTCGAGACCCGCGACGTCACCGCGCCCGCGATGCCCACGCTGACCAGCGTGCTCGGCGGCGAGAACCGCATCACCACGCAGTGGTCCGCCGGCACCGAGCCGGACCTCGCCGAGTACCGCATCTGGCGCGCCGACACCCGCGAGGCGCTCGACGACGTCCGCCGCCTCGAGCCGACGGCGACCGTGCCCGCGGACACCCACCGCTTCGACGACGAGGGTCTCCCTGGCCTGCAGACCTTCTACTACCGCGTCGCCGCGGTCGACGCCGCCGGCAACGTCTCACCCGCCACTCCGGCCACCGCGGCGCGGGTCGTCGACACCACGCCGCCCGCGCCGCCCGCATGGGTGGCCGCCGAGCGGACCGCCCGCGGCGTGCGGCTGGCCTGGCGCGCGACCGAGGCCGGGCTGACCTGCGTGCTGCAGCGCCGCCCGCTCGGGGGCGGCGTGTGGCGCGACGTCTCCGGCGCGCTCGAGCCGGACGACCCGCCGGACGGCTTCGCGCACCTCGACCGCACCGCCGTCGCGGGCGAGGCGTACGAGTACCGGGTGCTGGCGCGCGACGCCGCTGGCAACGTGAACGGCGACTTCGACGTGCGCGCGGTGAGCTAGCGATGCGCACCTTCCACTTCCTGCGCACCCCGATCCGCGGCGACCACCAGTCGCGCGTGCTCGGCGTCGCGCTGAGCGAGGCGCCGCCCGTGGGCGACCCGAGTCCCGCCGACCCGTATCCCCAGTCGCTGGAGATCTCCTTCGACACCGTCCTCGGCGTCACCGAGGTGCAGATCGCACCGCTGTGGGAGGGGACGCTGCGCTTCGTCCCCGAGTCGACGGCGGGCGCGCCGTCCGACCCGGCCGAGGTGACGCCGGGGAACTACGCCGGGTGGCCGGTGACCGGCGACCTGCTGTTGACCACGGTCGGCGGCACGCGGGGCTTCGAGCAGGCGTTCGCCGATCTCGTCCCGCTCGTCGGCCGCGTCCCGTCGTCGGTCCGCTACTCCCGCGTCAGCCTCACGGAGGACTTCCTCTTCACCACGCTCGCCGAGGCGCCGCCCGAGGCGCTGGTGTTCGGCGGCGAGGCCGTCAAGGCGTCCGACCCGCAGTTCCACGCGAAGCTCGTCATCGCGTTCCTGGCCGGCAGCGCCGGCATCCCCTGCGTCCAGGACCCCGACGACTCGAGCCGCGACACGGCGCTCAAGCCGATGCCGGCCGTCGTGCTCGGGGCGGAGGACGAGCGCAGCGCGCTGCGCGTGACGATCGCGAGCGTCTCCGAGCGGGCCGGCGATGCGGACTGGTGGACGCGCAACCCCGCCTACGACGACATCCCCGGCGAGCCGCTCGTGCCGCCGGCTCGGACCGGAGGACGCGCGCGACGACCCGGCACACCCCGGCCACTCGGCGATCCCGGCCTGGGCGGTGTTCCAGTCCGCGGCGCTCGCGGCCTACGCGCCCGACCACGACGTCGGCCTGCCCGTGCGCGCCGCGCTCACGGCGCCGCGTCCCGACGGCCTCACGTACCGGCGCGTCGACCTCCGGCGGCCCCCGGCGCCGGGCGCGCCGGTCGGCTCGGATCCCCAGCGGCCGTATCCGCAGTACCGCCTGTGCTGGCGGCGCGACGTCGGCGGACCCCGCGCAGTCGCTGCGGATCCCGCTCTCCGGCGACGTCTACCTCCCGCTCGCCGACGGCGCGTACGAGTTCTTCGCGCTCCCCCGCTCGCTCGACCCGGGCGACGTGCTCCCCGGCGAGCCGACTTCAGCCTTCAGCGCTCATGTCCGGGCAAGTCGATCGGGCTGCCCGGCGACGACCGTGACCGTCGACGTGACCGGCGCGGAGACCGTGCGGGTCTACGCGCACCTGCAGACGTACGACGCGCTCCACGCCTGGGAGGTCTACGAGGGCGATCGACCACCGGCCCGTTCAAGGCGCAGGCCGAGGCGGACTGGAACACGGAGGTCCTCAGCTGGTACGTCCTCCCGACGACGCGGTCGGTGAGCGCGAGCTACGCGCCCGTCTACGGCTTCATCCGCGAGTCGGCCGGCCGCCACGGCCTGGCGCCCGAGTTCCTCCAGACCGTCGTCTTCGGCGAGGGCGTAGGGCGCTCGTTCGAGCTCGCGATCAAGAACGGCGACGCCTTCGAGCCTGACGACACTGGTCTCCGCCTTCGGCTCGCTCGGCCTCGACCTGATCCTCTACCGCGTCGGCGGGAAGGTGCAAGGACGGGGAATCCCCGCCCGCACCGCCGCACGGAGCTCAACAAGCCGGTGCTCACCGCGAAGGACAGGAGGAGCTGGCCGAGTACCACGTTCAACCTCGTGGACGAGGGCTACGTCGACCAGGCGACCGCGGACGCGGTCGAGTTGACGGAGGAGTTCGCGCGCACCGAGGGCGACGCAACGCGCACCATCCAGCTCGCGAACGTCCACGGCTGGGCCAACGGCATCGAGCTCATCGCCGCCGAGCTGCACGCGCGGCTCGACGAGATGGTCGCCTACCTCGCCAGCAAGACGCCGCCTGTCCTCGTGACCGACGAGCTCGTCCGCCGCTACCTCGCGTACGTCCGCTTCAACGCCAGCGCCGTCGACGTCGCGCCGGCACGCCGACCACCTCGCGACGCGACTCGCGCGCTGGCGCGGCGTACGTCCCAAGAACAACCGCGACGCGCTCTACAACACGCTCCAGCGCCTGGCCGTCACGCAGTGGCACGAGGCCGCGAGGGTCTACCGATGACCACCGTCGCCGACATCGAGGGCCGCGAGCTCACGCCGCTCTCCGCGCTGCTCGCCGCCGCCGACGTCCCCGGCGACCTGGTCGAGCTCGACGGCGACCTCGCCGCGCTGCTCGACCGCGCGCTGTTCACCGACGCCACCCTGCAGCCGGTCGAGAACGGCTACCTGGGCGGGATCGTCCTCGTGCTCACGGAGGAGGTCGCACTGCGGCCGTTCGGCGACGCGCTCGTCCTGGCGCTCGGGGAGCGAGCTCACCGTCGTCGAGGCCGAGCTGGGGCTCGAGGCCCGGCCCGGCGGGTTCGGCGTGACGCTGGCGCTGCTCGACGTCGCCGTCGTCCTGCGCGTCGACGGCTCGGTCCTCCGGCCCGTCCTGCCGGGTTCCGCTGAGCCCGACCCCGCGGCGGACGGTCTCGACCTCGCGCTCGGGAGCGTCACCCTGCGGCTCGCGACCGGGCGCCCGGTCGCGCTCGACGTCGATGCGGCGCCCGCGGTGCCGCGCTGCATGGTCGGCGAGACCGGCGTCATCGTCGCCGCCGGGAGCGTGCGCTGGCTCACGCCGGGCAGCGAGGACCTCCCCGCCGGCACGCCGGCGGACTTCACCGGGCTGCATCTGGACGACGTGGTGGTCGAGCTCGCGGCGCTCGACCAGCCCGCGCTGGCGGTCGACGACGCGTTCCTCGGCCGCGGCGGCGTCACCGCGACGGCGGCGCTGGAGGGCCTCGAGCTGACCGGGACGCTGGCCGGGTTCGGCTTCACGCTGCGGTCGCTCGGGGTCACGCTGGTCCAGAACGCGGTGACCGGATGCGCGATCGGCGGCACGCTGCAGGTCCCGTTCTTCGACCGGCCGGTTGACGTCGCGGTGAGCCTGAGCGGCGACGGCGGGGTGCAGGTCGGCCTCGGCACGGCCGTCGACCTCGACGTCCCCGGACTCGGGACGTTCCGCCTCGCCGCCCTGGGGCTGAGCGTGGACGACGGGGCGGCCGCGCTCGTGCTCAGCGGCGTCCTCGCGCCGACCGTGGGCGGGCTCGGATGGCCGGAGATCGGGATCGAGGCGCTCGGCATCGACACCGAGGGCCGCGTCACGATCGCCGGCGGCTGGCTCGACCTCCAGCAGCCGCTCGCGCTCGACCTCTACGGCTTCGGCATGGAGCTCACCCGCGCCGGCTTCGGGACGGAGCCGGACGGGCGCCGCTGGTTCGGCGTCGACGGGGCGATCCGGCTGACCGAGCTGCTGCCCGCCGGCGCGTCCGCGCGCGGGCTGCGGATCCTCTGGGATCCGGACGACCCGGGGGCGCTGCCCGCGATCATGCTGGAAGGGCATCGGGGTCTTCTTCGGCGTCCCCGACGCCTTCGGCTTCGAGGGCGAGGTCGCGCTGGCCGACGATCCCGCGACCGGCGCCAAGCTGTTCACCGGCGCGCTCGCGCTCGGCCTCGACGCGCTCGACGTCGGCATCGACGCGGGGATCGCGATCGGCCACGACGCGTCGGTGACGTACGTGTTCGTGCACCTCGGCGTCGGCGTCCCGATCCCCATCGCGGCCACCGGCACCGCGCTCTACGGAATGGAAGGGCTGTTCGCGATGAACATGTCGCCGCGCGTCACGCGCGCCGACGTGCCCGCCGGCGACGGCGGCGTGGTGGAGCGCGGCGACTGGTACGGCTGGTACCGGGACGTGCCGGACGTCTTCTCGGTCACCGACCCGTTCAAGTGGTCGCCCGACCCGGGCGCCTGGGCGTTCGGCGCCGGGCTCAGCCTCGGCACGCTGCCCGACGCGGGCTTCTCCGTGAACACGAAGGCGCTGCTCGTCGTGCTCCTTCCCGGCCCGGTGATCCTCCTCCAGGGAACGGCCGACATCCTGAAGCCGCCGGCCGCGTTCGGCGGCGGCGCGACGCAGGAGGGCACGCTGGGGATGCTCGCCGCGCTCGACGGCCGCGCCGGCACGCTCCAGCTCGGGATCGACGCCGCGTGGCGCGTGCCGGTCCTGCTCGACATCGCGGCCTCCGCCGAGGCGTTCTTCGACTTCGACCGCGGCGACGCCTGGCACCTGTGGGTCGGCCGCGACGAGCCCGAGAGCCTGCGGATCCGCGCCGAGGTCCTGTCGCTCTTCCACGCCGACTCGTGGCTGATGCTCGACGCCGGCGGGATCGGCACCGGGCTGGGGGTGAGCTGGGGCGACTCGTGGCGCTTCGGGGTGGTCCGGCTGACGCTCTCGGCATGGATCGGGGCGTCGGCGTCGCTCTCCACGCGTCCGGCCCAGCTGGAGGGAGGCCTCGGCCTCGGCGGCGAGGCGGCGATCGCCGCGGGGCCGTTCGAGCTCGGCCTCGCCGTCGAGGCGGGGCTCGAGGCCGAGTCCTTCGCGCCCTATCGCGTGGCCGGGACGCTCTCGGTCGTCGTCGGGCTGCCGACGCCGCTCAAGGACCTCGACGTGGACATCGGGCTCGAGTGGAGCAAGCCCGAGACGCCGGTGATCGAGGATCCGTGGGAGGCGGCGCTGTTGGAGCACGAGCGCTGCACGGAGTCGTGGACGCCGGTCGCTAGCTCGCCGGGCGCGTCGCCGGACGCCGATGCGCCGGTCGTCCCGCTCGACGCGCGCGTCCTGCTGACGTTCGCGCAGCCGATGGGCGACGAGACCGGCGTGGCCGACAACCCGCCGGCCGCGCCGCCGCACGAAGGGATCGGGCAGTACGACGCGGCGTACACGCTGGCCGGGCTCAGCCTTGTGGCGCCGGCGGCGCAGCCATCCCGGCGAGGACTGGGTTGAGGTCACCGGCGACGTCTTCGGCACCTGGACGCCGGACGCCGGCGGCGCCGGCTCGCGCCTCCAGCTCCTCGCCCGCTCGCCGTTCGCGTTCACGCGCTCGACCTCGCGCCGCTGGACCGACTCGTTCCTCGAGGCCGAGCCGACCTGGCCGTGCGTGATGCCGCCGCCGGCGCGGCGCACGTGCATCGACTGGAGCGACCTGAAGGTCGGGGCTTGCTGCCGCGGCTGTCGGAGCAGGCAGGGCGCGACGCTCAGCAGCGAGGGCGACCTGGAGATCCGCGACGTCGGCGGACGCCGGGGGGTCGGGCTGAGCTGGGGGACGGCGCCCGACGGCACGCCGCAGCCGGGGATCCTGTTCATCGCCCTGCCGGAGCCGGCCGCGGAGGTGACGATGGCGGTCGAGGTGCCCGGCTTCGACTGGGTCGCGCTGCGGGCATGGTCGGGGACGGAGCAGGTCGCGGTCGACCTCGGCGTGCCGGGCACGGAGACGCTGCGGGTCGCTGCCGAGTCGATCGACGCGGTCACGCTCGGCTGGGGCTTCAACGTCGAGCCGGCGCTGTTCCAGGTCTGCTGGACGACGCGCGCCGATGCCGACGCGCAGGACGCCTGGAGCGCGTGCGCAGGACGGGCTGGAGACGGCGGCCGAGCGCTGGTCGAGCGACGAGCCGATCCTCGAGCCCGACTCGCAGTATCTGCTGGAGGTCACCACGCGGGCGCTGCTCACGAAGGGCGGCGACGAGGTCCAGCGCACCGAGGAGCGGCACGCCGTGCAGTTCCAGACCGGCGGACCGCCCGGCATCGTCCCGTCGTGGGTGCCCGCTCGCGCCGCCGCCGGAGCCGAACACCTCGGTCGGGTTCCCGCACGGCGGCGTCCTGGGGTCGCTGGCCCCGTACGTGCGTCGGTCGATCCCCGATCCCGGCGCCCGGCCGGTGTTCCGCGCCTACGACCTGGGCTGCGAGTTCGACGCCTCGTGTGTCCAGCAGATGTACGGCGCCGACCTGCGGATCCGCGTGCGCGACGGCGACGGACGGACGGCGGTGGACGCCGACGGCGCCGAGATCGTCTTCGCCAACGCGTGGGAGGAGGCGCCGGCCACGACGCTCACGACGAGCGAGTCCGCGTGGCTCACACGCCTGGACGCGTGCACCGGGGCGGTCGAGTGGGTCGCGCTGGCCGCCGACGACGCGGTGCGGAGCGCGGTGCCCGGCCTCGTCTACGACGACTTCTCGGGCACGCTCCTCACCGCGTTCACGGCGCACGTGCTCGATCCGGAGGAGACGCGCGCGGCGGGCTGGCACCTCGACGGCGGCGTGCTGCGCCAGGACGTCCTGATCGCCGGGGGCGACCCCGCGGCGAGCTTCTCCCGACAAGCCAGGGACGGCGTACGTGGCCGACGGCGTCGACGCCGCCGGCGTGGCGGTGGAGACGCTGGCCTGGGCCGAGGGCGGCAGCTTCGGTCTCGTCTTCCGCTGGCAGGGCGACGGACGATCACTACCGCTTCAGCGTCGGCGCGCAGCGGCTCCGCCTGGTGCGCGTGCGCGCGGGGATTGCGAACGAGCTCTGGTCGGAGCCGGGCTCGTACGAACCCGGTGTACCGACGGGGCTCGTCGTGCAGGCCGACGGCGCGCCGCATCCGCTGCCAGGTCGACGAGCGCCTCGTCTGCGACATCGTCGAGCCGGGGGTCGAGGTGGCGCCGGGCGGCAGCGTCGGCCTCTACACGTGGAACAGCGACAGCGCGGCGTTCGACGAGTTGCGCGCGCGGAGCTGGCCCGGGCCGGCGCTGGCGCCCGAGCGGGAGTTCAGCGCCGAGCTCGAGGCGAGCCGCCCCCTCTTCACCGACGCGTTCGAGGACCTGGATGCGTTCGAGCAGGTGGTCCTGTCGTCGGGCGCCGCGGCGACGGCGGGCTCGGCCACCGGCGGGACGGCGACGCTCGTGCGGCCCCGCAGCGAGGACGGGGCGGTCGCGGTGCTCGCCGGCGACCCCGTCGCCGCCGACTATGTCGTCGAGTGCACCGCCCGGCCCGACGCCGCCGGCGCGTTCGGCCTCGTGGCACGGCATGGCGAGTCCGGCCACCTGACGCTCCAGCTCGACCCGAGCGGCGGTCGCTCGCTCGTCGAGACCCGTTCGGCCGCCGGCAAGTTCGGCGCGGTCCGTGTCCTCTGGCGCGACGACGGCGCGGTCGACGTCGGCGCGACGTACGCGCTGGCCCTGCGCTGCGAGGGGACGACGGTCACCGCGACGATCGACGGCGAGGAGTTCACCGCCACCACGTCGCTGGCGAGCGGGCGCTTCGGCCTGCACTCCGCCATCCCGGGACGCGGGTGCGCGTTCAGCGACCTCGTCGTGCGCAGCGCGCCGCGCACCGCCGTGCACCGCTGGAGCTTCACCACCTCGCGCTATCTCGGGCTGCCGGACCTCCTCGACTCCTTCGCCGGCCGGACGTGGGCGGCGGCGGGCGACGGGGTGAATCGAGCAGCCCTGGCCGCAGAGGCCGATGCGGGCAGCGAGCGTCTCGCCGCGGCGCAGGCGGAGGTCGAGGCGGCACGCAGCGTTCTGGCGGCGGCGGTCGCCGCGAGCGATGCCGTCGAAACGGCCGGGCTCGTGGAGATCGCACGTGCGGCGGTCGGTTCGGAGCAGGCCGCGTCCGCGGACGTGCACGACCTCCTCGCCGGCGCGCTTGCGGCCTCGTGGCGCCCGGAGCCTCCGGTCGTCGAGGTGCTCACCGTCGTCGACGGAGCCGCGACCGTCGCCCTGCTGCTTGACCTGCCCGAGCCCTTCCCGTGGGAGCGGGTCGACTGGTCGCTCACCCGCGACGACGACGTGCCGCTCGACGACGTCGTGCTCGCGCGCAGCCGCGACGGCGCCCACGCGATCCTCGTCCGCACTGGGGCTGCCGCTTTCCCGCCGCGGCGCGTGGAGCCTCCGGCTCGCGTTGCGGCTCGACGTCGGAGCCGAGCGCGCCGTGTGGCGCCGTGGCGGCAGCACAGCCGCCGAGGCCGGCGAGCTGCGCTTCGCGATCTGACCCCGCGCGCGAGGTCAAGCCCTCTGCCGGACTCGAACCGGCGACCCCTTCCTTACCATGGAGGGTGGATCCGTCCAGAATCGGTCGATTTGCAGCGGGTTCGTGCCGCCGGCGAGCTCTCGTCCTTTGCGCATTTTTCGGCCTTTTGACGAGGGTGTGTTCCTCTCGTGTTCCTTGATACTCTCGCCGCTACCCCGCCGGCCAGGCGGACACGAGTTAGCGCCGTGCTGGCCTCGCGGTCTCCGCGTCGGCGATGATGAGAAGCGTGCCGGCCTCGGTTCGGACCTGAGCAACATGGTTACCTCGCCCGGCTCTTCGGGTGGCCTAGCGCGACCGGCATAGCCGCCGGCGTTGTTTGTCTGGTACCGCGGGACCGCCGTCGACGGGCGCGACTTCTGGTCGCAGTCGGCGTCTTCGCGGTCGTTGGAATCGTGGTGTGGCTGGATATGCCGCGCCCGCGATCACATCCTCGCGCCGCAGCACCGACGCCATTCAACGCTAGGCCGCGCAGCACCGAGCCTACCTCGATCATCATCGGATCGATCTCAGCGTCCCTCCCGCTGCCGCAGTGGCTGAGCGTCACGTTCGCGCATGTCGAACGCAAGGAGGCCGTATTGTCGCCACCGTCGACTCAGACCCCGAGAGCGGCGCGTAGCATGGGCGCCGACTACATGCGTGAGTTAGGGACGTGCGGTCAGGCTAGGCAACCACGTATCTCGAACGTGGTCGGTGAGACCCGACGACGCCCAGCGCTTCGGATCGCGTGTGGCCGAATGCCCATGGAGCCCTTTTCGTCTGACCATGAACGTGGTGACGTCCCTGAACCCGTCCAGAAGCTTGGCGTCCGACAGATCGGCGAGAAGTACGAGGTCAAGCTGCCCGAACGTGCAGAACACGTTGGTAGTTACTGTCGTCGGGAAGGCATGATGAATGGATCGCCCGGTGAGAGGAGCACGATGCCGAGTTCCTGCTCGGCGCACGTCGCCAGCAGGGCGAGGCTGCCACCGTAGCTGTGACCGATGAGATCGGGCGGGGCCACCAATCTCTTGTGTGTCCACCACGCAAGCGAGTCTGCGGCCTGCTGTCGGTGCGGGTCACGTTCTTGGTCGGCTTCCAAGCCCGGAAGCTGAATGGCCCGTGCCCGCTCGAACGGCCGTCCACCTCGATAAAGGTGCGGAAACAACCCGAGCTGCATTCAAGAGGTAGTAGTGAAACTATCCCGTTGGTCGCCACCAATCGCCATTACGCGCCCACGTGCCGTGCACCATCGCCGAATCAGCGTTCTCGCCCGCATCACCGCGACGGTCTTGGACTTTCGATGCGACGCGTCTCTGACTCGCGATCGGTGACAAGCACCGCCCGGCTGAGTTCGGCCACGTCGTCTGGTCCGTTGCGGCTCGCTTCGTTCAGGATCGCGTCGGCAAGTGGGTTTGCGGGGTCCACACGAAGGGCCGCGGCGGCACCTGCAACCTGGAGTGCCAGCCGGTCCTGGTCGAGCAACGCGGCCGCGACGAGGCGGTATGCCGGAAGTCGTCGCGCTCGTTCGGTGCCCACGGACGAGGTGTTGCTCGCGAAGAGCTCACGCGCCACGCTGCTTTGCTCCGATTCGATCTGCTCCCGCTCGGCTTCCGACCTTGGTCGTACAGCTTCCGTAACCGCGCGCTCGTTCGGGGGAGGCTTAACTCCTCGCTCTCGGGAGCGTCCTCCGGCGACGTGGCTCCCGCATGGCGCGGGTTAGATCGGCCGCTCTCTCGCCGGCGGGCCCCAAGCTGCGAAGCTGCTCGTCGAACGTCTCGCGACCCTCAGGGGGAGGATCGACTGCCTCCAGACCCAGCAATTCACGCGCCTCTTCGGTGATGCGACGAAAACGCGATGGGGAGGGACGGGTCGGACGGATGAGCGCCAGCAGCGCTCCGGCGCGTGAAGCCGCGGCTCCCACGTCTTGACGGACATCCCGTCCGGTTCCGAATGCGTCGACCGCCCGCGGCACCTCCTCACTATCAACTCCTGATCGGGGGTCCTCCGCCAACTCTCCGTCCTTTCATTGCGCCACCGCCTTCGACAGCGCGTGCAGCCTAAGAGGTACGTCGGCCGCTTTCCACCAACACATCTCCCGGACCACGATCCGCGGGCGCGGACGTGCAAGGTTGACCGCACAGGGCACGGTGACCGAACTTGTGTTCGACGACGAGCAGCGGTTCTCCCTACGCTCGATTCCGTCGCGCACTGGCTGCCGGCAGCTTGATGATCATCCGTGCCGCAACGCGGATCTCGGCAACGCCGGCGTGTACGTGGTGACGCCGGGAGCCCAATAGTGCGCCACTTCTTAAGCCAATCGACCAACCATGCCCCGCCGCGACTGGAGTCCGCCGGGTTGGGCGCCGATGACCAGTGCGATGGACAGGCAGGCGAGCACAGTCGCGGGTGCGTTCGCGGCGCAACGCTTCCACGCGCGCCGGCGCGCCTGGTGGCTGCGGATTTGGTGGGCGTTCCCGCCTTTCGCGGCGTTCCTCGTCGCGGTTCCGGTGCTGTTCGGTCGTGTGTTCGCGCCGGAGCACATGACCTTCTACTGGGGCGTCGGGCTCGGGGTCGCCTTCGGTGTCGTCGTTGCGCTCGCCGACTCACCGCCGCATCACATCGAGCGTTGGCGTTAAGGGCGCAGAGGGCGAGAAAGCGACCGCGAAGGCGCTGCGGCCGCTTGTCCGCAAGGGCTGGACCCTCGTCAACGACATCGATACCGGGCGGGGGAACATTGACCACGTTCTCGTCGGACCGCCGGGCGTCTTCCTTCTCGAGAGCAAGAACCTCAACGGTGCCCTTTCGGTGGCTGCCGGCGTCCTGTCGGTGCGATGGCGAGAAGATCCGAGCGACGGCTACGAGAACCGCCGGCTGGCGCCCATGATGAAGAACCGCGCGCAGGATCTCGAGCAGCGGCTCCAGCGGCAGGGCGTCGAGGCGTCGGTGCAACCGCTAGTCGTGCTTTGGGGCCACTTCCCCCAACGGTCGATCCTGAACAGGAGCACGGGCGTTGCCTGGGTGGACGGCAAGCAGCTCCGACGCGTGCTTCAAGAGCGGCCGGTCCGCCTCGGAGCCGACGAGCGTCGTCGCGCATCGCACGCGGTGATCGCCTGCTGGCCGCCCGACGTCGTCTGAGGCGCTCCAGGCCGAGGTTGAGTTAAGGATACGGCGGTTTCCTTGATTAGCGGCGATGCTTATTCAAGGTTGGCCGCTGAGCACCGGGTACCAACCGCTGGCAGCGACCCCAACCGGGAGATTGCAACGATTCCAGCCGGGAGAATGTAAGCCTTCTCGCCAGAGGGCTGCGTCGGACGTAGGCTGCTTTGGGTCCTAGCCCGTTTCGTGCTTTCGCGCGACATGGCGCGCGACGCCGACGACTGGTCATTACGCGGCGACGAGCCGCGCGACCTCGAGCAGCGACTCGGGCATCGGCTCGCGCAGACGCCATGTGATCTGGATCGGGCGCTCGCCGCGGGCCTCGACGAACGTCGCCGGCCCGAGCAAGGTGAACGGCGCGCCGGCGCCGTTGGCGAGTGTCGGGCTCTCGCGCACGAAGAGCAGCACGTTGGTGCCGCCTTGATGCTGCTGGCGGTAGCGACGGCCGGTTGGGCTGTCGGCGCTCGTCGTGCTCTGCGACTCCCAGTGAAAGAGCCGGGACGAGAGGGCGTAGTCGCGGTAGCGGGTTGACGGGGAGTAGCGGCGCTCGCTCTTGCGCAAAGTGACGAAGAGGACGTCGGTACGGAGGTCGCTCAACCAGCGGACGCCCTCGCGGGAGGTGGGCGGCTTCTCAAAGGTGCCATCGCCTAGGCGCGAGTAGGGCTTCGTCGCGCGTGTAGCGCGCGTGCACCTGGAGCGGGCCAAAGTCGAGCGGGCGGGTGGCGATGTCCGCTTCCTCGCCGAGGATCTCAAAGACCTCGACGAGTTCTTCGCGTGCCGCCGGGTTGTCCCACATCGCACTGCAACGCCTCGTCGAGATCTCGCGAAGCCGTGACGCCGGCCGAAGATGCCGAGGGCAAGCATGCTCAGAAGACGCCGGTCACGCTCGGCCAGGTCCGTTGGCGGCTCCGCCGACGACAGCAGCCGGCGGTATGTCTGCACCCGATCGACGTCGTCGACATGCAGGAGCCGGTGGACGGCTCGAAGCAGCGCAGTCCTCGTATCGATTGCCGGTGGCAACGGACAGGCCGGCGTCGCGACGGAGCCGAGTCCACGTGCGATCGCGGCCTCTATAGAGGTCGCCCAGGCCGCGTTCGGTCTCGTCGAGGAAGGTCTTGAGTGAGACGTCGCCGAGGCGTCGCAGGTCATCGACGAGCACTGACCAGGTGCCGGAGCCGGCGGCGGCGCGAAGGCTGTGGAGAATGACGTCGCGGCTGATGCGGTCGAGCTTGATCTCGCAACCCGCCGGGAGGTACGGGAAGTCTTGCTCGACCTGATCGACGAGCCTGCCGTTGCGCGGATCGATAAGCGCCCGAAGCTTGGTGTCGAAGCGGAATCGGCGGTGTTGCTGGCCGATGAGGTCGACGACCGTGAGCGTTGCCTTGTTCTGGTGTTCGCGAAGGCCGCGACCGATCTGCTGCGTCAGGACGGTGGCGGACTGGGTGGGACGAAGCAGGAGCACCGTGTCCACCGAAGGTACGTCGACGCCCTCGCCGAGAACGTCGACGCTGAAGACGCAGCGGAGGTCGCCTTGCTCGAGTCGTCGCAGGGCCGAATCGCGTTCCGCGCTGTCGGTCTCACCCCAGAGCGCTGCGCTCGGGAGACCGCGTTCGGTGAAGGCGCGGGCCATGTACTTGGCGTGGTCGACTGAGACGCAGAAGCCGAGCGCGCGCATCTGACCGGTGTCGAGCAGGATGCGGTCGAGCGCTCGTAGGAGCCGCATGACTCGGGCGTCGTCGCCAGTGAAGATCCGATCGAGGTCCTCGGTGCGATAACCACCGCGCCGCCACTCGAGGGTGGAGAGGTCGATGTCGTCGTGGACGCCGAAGTACTGAAACGGTGCGAGGTAGCCGTCGTCGATGGCCTCCCAGAGCCGGAGCTCGACGGCCGTTCGGTGCCCGAACCATCGGGTGATGTCCTCGCCGTCCATGCGCTCTGGGGTCGCCGTCAGGCCCAAGAGCTCGGTTGGCCGAAGGTGCTCGAGCAGCGCGCGGTAGCTCGGGGCGGCAGCGTGGTGGACCTCGTCGATGACGACGACCTCGAACGCCTGCGGGTCGAGGGCCTCGACCGCGTCGTTGCGTAGCGACTGCACCATGGCGAAGACGTGGCGGCCGATGAGCGGCTGTCTCGCCGTCGCCGAGGATCTCTCCGAAGTCGGGGTCCTTGAGGACGGTGGCGTATGTCGCGCGGCTCTGGTCGAGGATCCGCCGGCGGTGAGCGACGAAGAGGAGAGCTGGGCTTGCGGCCGAGGTGGTCGCAGAGTCGGCGGTAGTCGAGCGCGGCCATGACGGTCTTGCCGGTGCCCGTTGCGGCGACGAGCAGGTTGCGGTGGCGGTCGTGGCGGTCCCGCTGCGCTTGCAGCTGTTCGAGCATTCGCGCCTGGTGTGGCTTGGGCGTGACGTCGAAGGCCACGAAGCCGCCGCCGAGGTTGCGTCGCTTCGCCCGCCGCTGACGGTCGAGTGCCTCGCGAAGGCGCTGACCGTCTCGCGTCGGGGTCGAAGGGCTCGAAGGCTTCGTTTGCCCAGTAGGTCTCGAACGTCGCGCGCATTCGCTCCACGAGGGAAGCGGTGGCCACCTCGCTGAGGCGAACGTTCCACTCCATCCCCTGGTGAAGCGCGGCATAGGAGATGTTCGACGAGCCGAGGAAGGCGGTGGTGAGGCCGCCGGGACGGTGAATGATCCATGCTTTGGCGTGAAGCTTCGTGCGGTCGGCCTCGTAGTCGACGCGCACGTCAGCGCCGGCCTTCGCGAGTTCCTCGAGTGCCTTTGGGTTCGGTAGCGCTCATGTAGGTCGTCGTGATGACCCGCACGCGCCCCCCGCGTTCAACGACCTGAGCGAGCTCGTCGATCGAGCGTGCGGACGCCGGTCCAGCGGACGAAGCTCACGAGGAAGTCGACGTCCGTCGCGCTTGGCAGTTCGCTGCGGATCTGCTGGCCGATGGCCGGCTGTGCGTGGCCGTTGACGAGCAGCTCGTTCGCTGAGAGCGCGATCATCGGGCTCGCGGGCAGGATCGAAGTGCCGAGCCCTTCGGCCGGCCGCCGGACGCCCGTGAGCACGGACGGTGGAAGGCGGATCAGGTCCTCGTCAGATAGCGCGCCAATGATCTCGTTGACGACGAGCGCCTGGGCCTCCGCGGAAGCATCCTCGTCGCGCATGCGTTCGAGGACCCGACGGACGACGGCGCCGGCGTGCCGCGCGAACCGCTCCGGCGCCTCGGCGCCCTCGAGCTCCGCTAACTCGATTAGCTCATCGTCAACGCGCAACAGCGCATCGCTCGCCGCCGCAGTGACCAATTCGTCGCGGAGACCAGGCGTCAGGTCAGTCACGGCGGCGGAAAATATCGGGTGAGGACAGCTCGACCGGTTTTAGAGCCCCAGTCTGTCTGTCTTCGTGTGCCGGAGATCCGCCCACCTCGATTCATCGGAGGGTCACCCGCGCCGGTGTTTCGTGCGGCGGCCTGGACAGTCGGCCTTGCGCACCATGGCGGCCGTCCAACCTTGGGCCGCGGGTATCACTCTGGTACCACTGCCCGCATGCCAATGACGCTCCGGCTCACCGACGAGCAGACCGCCGCGCTGCGGGCCCGTGCGGAGCGTGAGGGGCGCAGCATGCAGCAGGTGGCGATGTCGGCTCTCGACCAGTACCTCCTACGCGCCGAGGACGACGAGCGGACGGATCTGCTCACCGCCCGAGGCGCGGAGCGGTTCGCCGACCTGCTGCGCAAGCTTGGCGAGTGAAGCGCTACCTGACCGCTGAGCAGGCGCTGCGCATCGCTCGCACGGGCGTCAGTAGCCCGATCGAGGTCCGCGGGATTTCCGTCGCTGGAGTCCTCCGTCCGCCGGGCGCGTGCGAGCGTACGGTCGCCGGCACGTGCGTGGTGATCGGCCGTCTCGAAGTCGTCAGACCTCGAGGTTGTCGAGTGACAGCTGCAGAACCGAGTCCGGGATCTCGTCGCCGCGTCGGGCCTGCTTGCGCGCGAGCATGACCATTTCGGCTGCGCCGCAACGCTCCGCGCCACATTGCTCAGCCATTACGTGTGCGTAGGTGTCGAGGCAGACGGTCGGGTTGTGTCCGAGTTGGCGGGCAATGTCAACCACGGAGAGTCGGCCCTCGTAGATCAGCAGTGACGCAAATGCGTGCCGCAGGTCGTAGGGGCGCGCGCGTTCGATCCCCGCTGTCTCGGCCGCCGGCTTGTAAATACGCCTGCGCCAGTTCCGCCAGTCAGCCTCGCGCCAGAAGCCGCCGGCGTTAGCTTCGAACAGTGGTGCGCTCGTGGTAGGCGAATGTGCTGCGGCCCGCCACGCTTCGAGGTCATCGCGCAACGGGGCGAGCAGCTCGACGGTACGTGGTTGGCGCCGGTTCTTGAGCGCCTTGAGCTGGCCATCGCTAAGCGCGCGTTCGATCAACAGGGTGCGTTCGCGAACGTGTCGCCACTCCAGCGCCAGCGCCTCCTGCGGCCGCAATCCGGCATAGGCGAGAACCACCAGCAGCGTGGCGTCACGTTGACGGCCCGCATCGAGCAGGCGTGCCCGCATTGCTTCGATCAACCGGGGCGGGATCGCTTCGACCGCCGGCCGGTGCCGCCGCGGCGGCTTGCGCGTCGCCTTGACGGCGTTGGTCGAGACGCGGCCCCACTCGACGGCGCGCTGCAAAACGCCCTGCAGCATCGTCAGCGTCTTGCGGACCGCCTCGATCCCGACGCCGTCGGCCTCGAGCTCGGCTCGGAATCTCGCGATCACCTGCGGCGAGAGCTCCCGGAGCTCGAAATGACCGAGACGCGGCAGCGCGTGGCGATTCCACAGCTGCGCGTAGCAGCGCAGCGTCGAGCGCTCGAGATTTGGACCGGCGTACGTGCGCCACCACGTACCGACGAACTCCGCAAGGCTCTCCGTGCCGGCGTCCAGGTCAGCCAAGTCACCGGAACGCTTGAGTGTCCGCAGCTTGCCCTCGTAGGCGCGCGCATCGCTGGCGCGGTAGAACGTGCGGCTCCGCTCCCTGCCGGTCATGTCGCGCCACCGCACGCGCCAGACCGCGTAGGCGGTGCCGTCTCGACGACGCCGCGCTCGCTTCTCGATCATCCTCGCGGCGAATTCGCGCGCGGAAGCTCCAGTGCAGACCTCGCGCTGCTGGAGCGGCCCATCTCAGGCGTAAGCACGAGGCGACCCGTTTCGATGTCCGTCACGAGGCGTTCGCAGCGGGGCGGCCGGCGCTGGGCTCTTGAGCGCGGATGCCGGCGGCGGCGGGACGACGGACGCTTCGATCCACGCCTCCACGTCCGCCAGGCGAACCCGGAACGCAGCCCGCTCACCCAGGCGGCTCGCGCGCAGCCGTCCCGCGTGAATCGCGCGCAATACCGTCTTCGTGCTGAGCTGGCACAGCTCAGCGACCTCCCCGGGAGTGAGCAGCTGATCCACGATGCGTGAGCTCCAGAACGCAGAAACGCGGCAGACAGTCCTTCACGTCTGTTCTACCTCAGCGATGCCGTTCCTCTCCCGGTCAGCCCCGGCGACCTCGAGACAACTTCTCATCCAAGACGGCAGCGGAGGTGGAAATGCTTCCGCGATGATCCGCCAGATCGCCCGACCGAAAACATCTCCGTTGAATCCCCCGCGATGGTGAACGGTGGAGTCGGAGGCCTGGCTGGGGACCCGAGCGGGCGGGCGCATGCTCGCTAGTCACGGTACCTGGATTCGATGCTCTCGGAAGGCCCAAGATCGTCCCTCGGCCGCTCGCCGAGCGTCGCTCAATCCTGATCGAGCAGCGGCGTCGGAGGCGCACCAACGAGCGGTCCGACTTCGAGCGCCGCGCGAAGGCATCCTGGCGGCTCTGGACTCGTGACCTAACCCGGGCAAGATTCCGAACGCTCCGATAGGCTCCGCCCCCGCAATGGCCGAGCCGCGCACTTACCCAGGAATCGCTTATCGCCAGTACCCGCTCGCCAGGGGCGCCGTATTTGGTCTCGTTCGTCGCCTCCGCTGAGGATCTTCTGCAGTGGGCTGGCATCCCTAGACGTTCCGAGGAGAACCTCGTCGGCTTCCAGCGCGGCTACAACGAGGCTCGCGTCGAGCGGGCGAAGCGCTACTTCGACTTCCCGGAGAACCAGTCGCCGACTGCTCTCGTCGTCGGCCTGCATCCTCCACGGGGTCGTGATCCGGACTCCATCGGAGTCGCCATGGATGGGGATGAGGACGATGCGATCCAGACCTGCACGCTCACCGTGCGCTACGACGACACCGAGCACGACTTGGACGACATCGTCGAGAGCGTGAAGCGCCAGTTGGATTACCGCTTGGCGCAGGCCAACGACGAGGACGCTGAGCAGGAGTCAGACGAGGAAGCCAGCTTGGAGTCAGAGGACGCCAGTACAGACACAGCGACTGCTGACTCCGACGAAGAACCCGCCGATGCGGTCGATGACGACAAAGCCGAGGAGTCGCTCAACGCGGACGAGGACGGTGCAGACGGGGACGAGGGCGAAGAAGTCGAGGATCCCGACGAGATCGAACTTGGTCGCTCGGTCTTGCATGCGCTGCGTGCCCACCTGGAGGACCGCGACTGGTGCGCCGCGAACGAGGAAGCACTTCGCGATATGGCGAAGCCGGCCACACTCATTGATGGACAACACCGGGTCAAGGGTGCTGAGCGTCAGGAGCGCGGGATTCCCTTCGCGGTCTGCGCCCTCGTTGACTGCGAATGGTCTGAGCAGGTTTACCAGTTCACTGTCGTCAACTACACGGCCAAGGGGATCCCGGACCAGTTCATCACCGCCAACGCGGCCCTCTCACTCACACGCGATGAGCTAGGCGGCCTGCAAAACCGGCTAGTTCAGGCGGGCGTAAAGGTCATTGAGTACGAACTCATGAAGGTGGTCGAGTTCGACACTCGCAGCCCGTTCTACGGTCTCGTGAATCTCTCTGAGAAGAAGGCCGAGAAGAAGATCGGCTACAAGACGATGGTTCGGGTCGCAAAGGCGTGGTACCAGGGCTCGCATCCCGTATTCCAGCAGCTACTCCAAACCTCTACCCAGACCTGCCGCGCAGGGCCAAACGAGCGCGACTGGAGCGGTGGAAGGCCGACGACTGGGGTGACTTCTTCCTCGATTTCTGGCAGGTCGTAGCCGACCAGTACCGCGGGAGGCCGGCGATCGCACCGGCCTGACCCTCTGGGAGGTCGGCTCTCAGTTGACGGTGGCGATTGTTCTGTTCGAACTTCAGGACGCGTTCCTCACGAACCTGAACGCCCAGGACGAGGAGTTCTTCCTCCCGGGACAAGGACAACGCCGTCGAGGAATTGCGTGCCAAGATCAAGCGCCGCGCAGAGAAGTACGTCGAGTGGTTCCCCGACGGGTTCTTCGCCACCGAGTGGGAAATCAAGAGCCTCAGTACCGGTGCCGGGCGCACAGCACTGCAGCAGGCGATGCGCCAGTTCGTCGATACCAAGGGTCGTTACCAGTATGGGAAATCAGCACTTCTTACTGGGAAGACGACGGATTGACGAAGTAGCCCTCGCGGACTTCGTACGCACCCTTCGGTTTCACGGCGCACTGGGGTTTCGGGACGATTCCGCGGGAGGGTTGACCGACGAACAGGCGCGGCTCAACGCTGTCCCACTGGTCTTCGGACTCATCCCGACGAACGCGGTCGTCCGCAGGCGCGTAGACGAGCGCATTAACCTTGCCATCCGGCAGCACCTCTCGGTCGTCGGAGTGCCAGTCACCGACGTGCTCGTTGACGTGCTCAAGGCCGTCTCCGATCAGTTCTGGGCGACCTGGCCGGTCACGAACGAGTATGGAAACACCAGGCGCCTCCGTAAGTCATCGATGGCCGATCTGCGGGCTAATCCAAGTCTTTATCGGCGCATCCGGCAGGCTCAAGGCTTCAGGTGCGCGGTCTGCGGCCTCGTATTAGAGGCTCCCGGGGAGGAGACACTGGACCACATGGTCCCGTTCCGGATCATCGGCGACGTCCCAGATGGTGCGAACTGGCAGATCCTGTGTCGGGCGTGCAACAGCGGGAAGGGCGAGCGCTTCTCGGCCCTGCAGTCGCTAGAGGCGCTGAACTGGGCCTATCGCGACGCACACGGCGCCTACGCGCGTCGACCGTCTCTGGAAACGAGGTACTTGGTGCTCGCTCGGGCCCGCGGGCTGGGACTACGCCGAGTGCCACGTGGTTCCTCGAGATGCGCAGATAACGGTGGAGCGTTTGAACGGGACCGGACTCTGGATCGCAGACAACCTACGGGCTGTGTGTCCCGATCACGCGTCGGTAGACGCGGCACCTCACCCCAGCCTCTCGGGTGACGAGCCAGAACTGATCGAACTCGGCTAGGTTGAACTGACTCGAGGGTCCCGGACGGTTGTTGACGATGTCACCTGAGAGAGCGGACCGCCCCGAGTGTGTCGCGGCCGTCCGGTTGGTGAAGGTCACAAACCATGGTTGCGCAACCGCTGTCTAGACCAGGACAACGTAGACACTCCTCTCCCGATGCCCTCTTCGACGCAGTTGATGAGGAGAACGAGGCTTCCTGACGGCTAGTGGACGCCCTCGGTGCCGTAGTTGAGCGAGGGGAAAGCCTCAGTGGCCCCGTCGCGTCTATGACGCCTGCGTGCTGGTCCATGAGAGCTCGCCGGGGCGAATAGTCCAGCCCTTGTGGCAGTGGATGGCCTTGATCCAGGCGCGCCGCCCGCCCCGGGCGGTTGTCCCACGACGGCGAGACGTGGACTGCGGCGGCCGATCGCTTCGACCGAGTTCCCGGCGCGCTTCCTTGCGCGGCATTTCGCTTTGCGATAGTGGAGGTCTCGAGACTCCGACGAAGGACGGGTGCCGTGAACATCAACCGGGTCGTACTGACGGGCAACCTCACGCGGGACCCGGACCTCCGGAGTCTGGCGAGTGGAAGCGCTGTGTGCAGCCTACGTCTTGCGTCGAACACGCGGCGACGGGATGCGGCTACCGGCGACTGGGCTGAGAAGCCAAACTACTTTGACGTCGTTGTGTGGGGCACCCAGGGTGAGAACTGCGCGCGGTACCTATCGAAGGGCCGGCTCGGTTGCAATCGACGGGCGCCTCGAATGGCGCGAATTTGAGACGCGGGAGGGCCAGAAGCGCCAGGTCGTCGAGATTGTTGCGGAGCACGTCCAGTTCCTGGCCGCCTCTTCGACCTCCGGCGAGTCGACACTCGAGTCTCCCGAGAGCCTTCCCACTAAGCGAGAGAAGCGCACACGGACGATGACATCCCTTTCTGAGCGCATCGAATCGCCCGGGTGTTCGGCAATGATCGCATCAATCCGACACGGTTCGGGCGGCGTTGAAGCACGGATGCTGCGTGGATCGGGTCGTTCATCGATTTGGTGTCCGGAGCCGAACGCAGATAGCACCAGAGCACGATCGCGCCCGAAGCGGGGTCCAAGGTGCAGGTGACGATCACCGACCATCGCGGGAACGACGTCGTAATTGATCAGCAGGATGTAGATAACTCCTCGTTTGCAGCTTTCTTCGATGCCGTCTTCGATGAGGGGAACGAGGCACTCGGACAACTGGTCGACGCCCTGAAAGCTGCGGCGGAACGAGGAGAGACTTCAGCGACGCACTCAATCACCCTGTCGCTAGCCGAGCGTCCAGGATCATGGCGGCTGACCGCATCGAACACTCGCTGCGCCGTTGCGTCCGTCGAACTACGCGAGCGTTCCCGCCGCGATCGCGCCCTCGACCGCCTCGACAATTCTTGTGCTGCCCCTGAACGCGTGGCGTAGCGTCGGTAGCGCTTTCGGGCGGTGGGCATCGATCGCGTCGGTCGCAGCATGCTTCGCGCTTCCGATGGCCACGACCAGCAGGTCTGCGCTCTGAACCATGCTGAGGAGGCCCGTCGTGGCGACCTTGTCTTCTCGGTGAATGACCTTCAGGTTGGGATATCGCTTCTCGAGTCGCTCTCTCGCTCGCGCGGCCACCTGGGGACTCAATGAGTAGATGCCGACCGTCCGTCCGGGCCGGACACCGTGCGGAACGGACTCAACCTCGGCGTGATCGGCTGGTTCGACGTCGAGAGCCGCGTTGAGTGAGCCGCCCGTGAGCAACAGACCTTCTCGGACCTCGAGCGGCAGGATCTGCCCACGTAGCGGGTTCACGCCGGTGACCAGCGTGGCCAGCAGACGGTCGCGGTCGCCCGGATGAAACTCCAAGACCTCCACGAGGTCTGCGAACCATGCGGAATGCCGACGGGACGCCATACGAGCCCAGATCACGTCCATCGCGTCGAGCATCTCCCCGTACGCCTTGGACGACGGACCGAAGTCGAGGATGCGCATCATGAGGTCGGCGGCGATCTCGAGCCCAGCCGTCTCCCATCCTGGCATCAGCGCGAGTGCTTCGAGCACCGCAAGTTGCATGCGGACGATGCTTGGCGCCGGCGCGTCGCTACGGTCCAGCCAGGACAGGAAGGCGGGCAGACCTTCCAGGAGCACCCCCTTGCCGTCTCCTTCGGCCACCTCGACCAGTCGTGCCGTGATTCTCTCGAGCGACGAGTCGTCAACGAGGTCTACCGCTTCGAACTCGAGTTCCCCGCACCGGGCGATAGCCGTCGCGGTGACCACTGCGGGTCATCGACGAGGCGGCCAAACCAGTCATGCCAGGTTGCCGGTGGCGGAGGGTCGTCGACCGCCCCGACGAGTTGCTCCAGGGCGTTGAGGGAGTCGCGCACGACTCGGCGCTCTGTGGCGCTCTCGCGGGTTGCCTCGTCGAGCGCTCGCCAGTAATCGAGGGCGCGACTCGCCGCCTCGAGCGTGCCGAGTTCATACGCAGACAGCAGTACAAGATCGGCAAGTTGGCCTCCGGCGGTGGTCTCAAGGGCTTGCGTGAGCGCCACGTCGAAGGCGCCGGAGACGAACGCCGCTCGCGGGTCGCAGTCGGGTGTTCCGCGCCCTGCACCAACTGCGCTAGCGCGTCGATCCAGCGCTGATCGGCGTCGCTTTCAAGAAGCCCCCTAAGCACGGTGAGGTGCGCAGATCGCCCCCCGTAACCGCGGTGTGAAGAGCGTGCGCTTTTACGACGCTCGGGGACCGCAAGGGCCCGCGCACGCGAACGAGTTCTTCAAGAACGTCACGGTGCGTCTCGAAGGCGGCGACCGCGCCGTGGACGTCGCCCGCCTCCTCCGACGGCTGCAACCACACCTGGTGGGCCGCCGTAATCAGGGCCTCGGTGACACGCCAGGGCCGCCGGATGCGGCAGAGGTCTGCAAAGTCGGGGTGCGCGATCAAGTCGCGCCACCGACGCTGTGACGCAAGCGCGAGCGCCTCGATGAACCGGGCGTTCTCGACGCTGATCGCTCCGCGCTGACGGAGGTCCGCTAGCAGGACAGAGCGAGCGGGCCGTTACCAGCGGCGATGCTGAGGTCGATCTCGCGCAACAGCGTCCGGATCCCGCGCCGGACGATCAGTCGCCGCTCAGGTCGCTCTGGCCCAGACCGACATCAGGCGTGAGAGAGGGAGCCGAAGGGCATCAAGTTCCGCCCGGTCGTCGGTGTGGAAACGGACGAAGCGACCGCCCGTCACCGCGTGCACGGCCTGCTCGATCTCGTCGTGTTGCGCGTGCGCGGACCTCTGCTCCTCCCACCGCGCGTACGTCGGCCCGATGAAACCCTGCAACTCCTCGCTCGTGCGGCGGAAGTCGTCGTCGTCGAAGGCGAGCAAGTACCACGTGACGCGCAGCGTCTGGTCGACCATTCGCGGTAGGACCGCCGGCTGTCGAAGCTCCGTGTCGAAGGCGTCAACTAGCGCCTTCAGACGCGGACGCGAGCTCACCTCCGGCCAGCCGAGCCTATTGCCAGCGCCAAAAAACACGTCCAGGAACTGACCTCCTGTCAT
>CAVRTO010000004.1:0-207087 GCA_963724145.1 uncultured Solirubrobacteraceae bacterium | reverse complement strand
ACGAGCGCGTCGTGGCGACGAGCTGCTACTTCACCGGCGCGCGCGGCATCGCGGAGGTCGGCTACATCGTCGATCCGCAGTGGCAAGGTGCCGGCCTCGCGGGCCTGCTCCACGCCCGCATGGTCGAGTACGCCCGCGCGCGCGAGGTGCGCGGCTTCGTCGCCGAGGTCCTGACGAGCAACCCGGCGATGCTCCGCGTCTTCGCACACGGGGATCACGCGACGCGGGTCACGACCGACGGCGGCGTCCACGACGTGCGGATGCCGTTCGCGGACAGCAGCGAGTAGCTGTCCGTGGGGCGCCGCGCTCCGCTTGCCGCTGGCTGGAGCGGCTATTCGAGTAGGCCGCGGCGCATCGCCTCGGCGACGGCCGCTGCGCAGTAGGAGACGCCGAGCTTGTCGTAGAGCCGCTGGGTGTGGGTCTTGACCGTGCTGGGCTCGATGTAGAGCTCGGCGGCGGTCTGCGGGATGGAGAGCCCGCGGGCGAAGGCCTGCAGCACCTGACGTTCGCGTTCGCTGAGGGCGGGCGCCTGCGGTTGGGCGCGCAGGCGGATCTCGCCGGCCAGCCCGGCGGCCAGCTGCGCGGGGACGACGGTGTCGCCGCGGGCCACGCCGAGCACCGCGTCGACGATGTCCTGCAGATCTGGGCGCCCTTGGACAGATAGCCGGCGGCGCCTTCCTCCAGGGCCCGGAACACGACGGCGCTGTCGGTGAAGGCGGAGAGCAGCACGACCCGGGTGGCGAGCTGCTCGCGGGTGACGGCGTGCAGCAGGGCGATCCCGTCCATGTCCGGCATCTGGTAGTCGACGACGGCGACGGTGGGGCGCTCGCGCCGGATCGCCTCGAGCCCCTCGCGTCCGTTTCCGGCCTCCGCCACGACCGCGATCTGGCCGCTGCGCGTCAGTCCGCGGCTGAGGCCGTCGCGAAAGAAGGCGTGGTCGTCGACGATCAGGACCGTCACCTTGCTGTCGCGGTTCGACATCGTGACCTCTCCGGCGGGGAGTATATGTGCGCGGTGCGCGCTACTGAGTCCCGTCCCGCCGGTCTGAGCCCGCAGCTGCGGGCGGCGATCGTCGAGCAATCCCGCCGCGGGCTGCGCCTGCAGGTTCTGCTGCGCGGCGCGCTGGCGGTGTTCGTGATCGTGACGGTGACGACCGTCACGCCGGCGCGCAACGCGACCGCGTGCTACGTCATGGCCGGCGCCTACGCCGTCTGGGTGGCGTCGATCTCAGCGTGGGGATGGCGCGGCAGCGGGACGGCGCAGCGCATGGTCTGGGTCGCGCTGCTCGTCGACCTCGCGGCGCTCGGCACGCTGACGATGCTGGCGGGCGCCTGGGCGCGCGAGAGCTGGACGGCTGACGTGCTCGTCGACGGGTTTCTGCTCGTGCCGGTCCTGGCCGCGACCCAGCTGGCGCCGCGTATCGGCGCGGCGATCCTCGCCCCGACGATCAGCGTGTACCTCGCCGTGAGCATCGCCACGCGGGCGGCCAACGCCGAGCCGTGGGACTCGGTGGCGCTGCGCACGGGCGTGCTGCTCGCCGTCAGCCTCGGCTGTGTGGCCCTGTCATGGATCCAGCGCGCCCGCGTGCTGAGGTCGGTCATCTGCTCGAGGATCGCACCAACCTGGTCGGGCAGCTGATGAGCACCGAGGATCGCGAGCGCCGGGCGCTCGCCGAGCAGCTTCACGACGGCGCGCTGCAGTATCTGCTGGGCGCGCGACATGACCTCGAGGACGCCCGCGAGCGTGCCGAGCCCGAGGCGTTCGCCCGGCTGCAGCTCGCATTGACGGAGAGCTCGCGGCTGCTGCGCTCCACCGTGGCCGAGCTGCACCCCGCCGTGCTCGAGCACGCCGGCTTGGCGCGTGCGCTGCGCCAGCTCGCCGACTCGGCGGCGCCCGGAGGGCGGCCGGCGATGGCGGTCGAGCTCGACGGTTGGAGCGAGGAGCTGCGTACCCCGGTCGACGGCCTGCTGTTCGCGGCGGCCAGGGAGCTGCTGAGCAACGTCGTCAAGCACGCCGATGCAAGCTCGGCGACGATCACCCTCTCGCACGAGCACGGAACGGCCCGCCTGGTGGTTGCCGACGACGGCCGCGGCATCCACACGGAGGCGCCCGAGCACGCACTCGCAAGCGGCCACATCGGCCTGGCGTCGTACCGGGCGCGGATCGAGGCGGCGGGAGGCACGCTCTCTCTCAGCGGCGCACACGGCTCGGGAACGATCGCGCTGGTCGAGCTGCCTTGGGCGCCGCCGAGCGCCGCCTAGCGCCCACCCGCCGCCGCGGTGTCCCCCGATCCGGGGACAGCGCGGTCGCCGACGACGGACGCCCGGATCGGCCCCCGCATCCCCCGACCGCCCGATGGTCCAGACGGCGGCCGGCATCGATGCTTTCTCCAACACCCCACCACAAGGAGAAAGGTCATGTTCGCCGCCAACACCTACAAGCTCCGCATCGCCACCGCTGACGACGCGGACGCCCTGCGCCGGCTCGCCGCGCTCGACTCGCAGGGCGTCGCTCGCCGGGCGCGTCCTGATCGGCGAGATCGCCGGCTCCCCGGCCGCCGCTCTGTCACTCGACGACGACCGGGTCATCGCCGACCCGTTCCGCCACACCGAGCACCTCGTCGCCTGCCTGCGCATCCGGGCCGGCGCGATCCGGGCCCATGCGGCCACCCCGTCACTGAGCGAGCGAATGCGCGACGCGCTCCGCCCCCGCGCCGCATCAGACGCGACGGGATCGGCAGGCCCCACTCCCCAACCGAGGCTACGCTGGACGCATCTGCCCGCCGGCACCGGGCTCACGGCGCGCTGGGCCCCGTCGCGCTGAGCGCGGCGGCTGCTCAAGGCGACTGCGGCGCCGACCGGACGGAGCGCGAGAGACAAGATGCGCGACGATCGCGTTGACCAAAGGGGCCGGGACCCGGCGGCCTATTCAGCCGCGTCTGCGAGCGCGTACCGGAGTATGTCGACCACCTGCTCGGGTTCGCGTGCGACGGCCTGCGCGGCACGGTCGACCTCCTTGAGCGCGTGATCGTGCTCGGGCGGATGCAGCGTGATCAGCGGCTTGCCGAGCGCCGCGGCGTAGCCGGCGTCGAACGCGGCGTTCCACTGCCGGTACTGCTCGCCGAAACGCACCACCACGACGTCGGCCTGCTCGATCAGCGTGCGGGTGCGGATGGCGTTGACCCCGGCCCCGAGGTGGTCGTTCCAGAACGGGCTCTCCTGCTCGCCGAGGATCGCCGTGCCGGCCGCGTCGGATGCGGCGTGATCGGTCACCGGGGCGGTGAACCGGAGGTCGAGGCCGGCTGCCGCCGCGCCGCGCTCGATGCGCTCACGCCAGTCCGTGTGGATCTCGCCCGAGAGGTAGACCTGCCAGCTCATGGCGACATCGTATGTCGCCCTGGGAGCTACACGACGCGTAGGTGGGCTCGGGCGGGCCGGGATAGCCGGTTGCCGCCGAGGCGGGCGCGGACGGTAAGCCGGTAGAGGCCGGGAGTCAGGCGCAGGTCGAGCGCGAGCCGGCGGGGGATTGCCGCTGCTGCGGCGGCCCGTGTCGGCACGCGCCTCACCGTCGCGACATGGCGATAGCGAGTCGGCGAGCGGCGCCGCCGACCGCCGCGAGTCGTGGGACAGCGCTGCCTGCCCTTGCTTGCGCGAGCGCGGTCGATGCGGACCCAGACCGGTCCCGGGCGCGCCAGCCGCAGGGTCATCCGCACGCGCGCCCGCCCCGCGCGCGAGCGGCGCACGCACCGCTCGGCGAGCCGAAGCCCTGCGATCGCCGGCCCCGTCGCCGGGGGAGCCGGTGACGGGTCCGCGCCGACGGGCGCCGTCGGGGCCGGGGCGGCAGGCGAGGGCTCGTCGACCGCCGTCACGTCGATCCTGACCGTCGCGGCGTTGGAGTCCTGGCTGCCGTCGCTTGCCCGGTAGGTAAAGGAGTCGCTGCCGTTGAAGTTGGCGGCGGGCGTGTAGGTGAGCGACCCGTCGGGATCGAGCTTCAGGCTGCCGTGGCTCGGGCCGGACACCAGCGTCGCGGTCAGGGCGTCGCCGTCGGGGTCGGTGTCGTTGCCGAGAACACCGGGGGCGGTCACCTCGAGCGGCGCGTCCTCGTCGGTGGTGTAGGCGTCGCCGGTCGCGCTCGGGGGCCGGCGGTTGAGCAGCACCGCGACGTTGTCGGAGGGAAGCTTCGCGACCGCGAGGTCGGGGTCGCCGTCGCCGTCGAAGTCGCCGACCGCGACCGAGAGAGGTACGTTGCCAACGGCGAAGTGGCTCGCGCCGGTGAAGCTCCCGCCCGCCGCGCCGAGCAGCACCGAGACCTCCTGGGAGCCTGCGTGGCGACCGCCAGATCGGGGTCTCCGTCGCCGTCGAAGTCGCCCACCGCGACCGAGGTGAGCCGGTCGCCGGCGGCGAAGTTGGTCGCGCCGTGAAGCTCCCGTCCCGCCACGCCGAGCAGCACCGAGACGTTGCCGGAGCGATCGTTGGCCACCGCCAGGTCGGGGTCGGAGTCGCCGTTGAAGTCGCCCACCGCGACCGAGACGGGCCGGTCGCCGACGGCGAAGTTGGTCGGACCGGCCGAAGCTCCCGCCCGCCACGCCGAGCAGCACCGAGACGTTGTCGGAGTCGCGGTTGGCGACGGCCAGGTCGGGGTCGCCGTCGCCGTTGAAGTCGCCCACCGCGACCGAGAGGGGTCCGTCGCCGGCGGCGAAGTGGGTGGGGCCGGCGAAGCTCCCGCCCGGCGCGCCGAGCAGCACCGAGACGTTGTCCGAGAGGAAGTTGGCGACCGCCAGGTCGGGGTCGCCGTCGCCGTTGAAGTCGCCCACCGCCACCGACTCGGGTGCGCTGCCGGCGGCGAAGCTCGTCGCGGCGGTGAAGCTCCCGCCGGCCGCGCCGAGCAGCACCGAGACGTTGTTGGAGCCTTCGTTGGCGACCGCCAGGTCGGGGTCGCCGTCGCCGTTGAAGTCGCCCACCGCGACGGAGGGGCAAGTCCCCGGCGGCGAAGTCGGTCGCCGCCGTGAAGCTCCCGCCGGCCGCGCCGAGCAGCACCGAGACGTTGTCGGAATCGCCGTTGGCGACCGCCAGGTCGGGGTCGCCGTCGCCGTTGAAGTCGCCTACCGCGACCGACCGGGGCGCGTCGCCCACGGCGAAGTTGGTCGGGCCGGAGAAGCTCACCTGGGCGAGCGCCGACGCAGGCAGCAGGAGCGCCACAGCCCCCACGGCTACAGCGAGCGCAGGCGAGCGCGCCCGCACCGCGTGCTCGTGGCATGCCCGCCTGTGAAACATCCGACGTCCCTCCTGATCGCTAGCCGGCGCCCGCAATCCCCAGTACCCGGACCGCAAGCCGATCCTCTCCGGTCCGGTCCCGCGTGGTCAAGGTGCAAGATGTGGTCATGCATCGGCGCCGAGGTGCTTGGAGGTGAGCTCTCTGCACTGGCTGCTGCTCGTCGCGGCCGGCGTCCTGGTCGTCTACGCCGGGTTCGTCGTGGCGCTGATCGTCGCCGGGCGCCGGCCGAGCGCGCTCGCTGTCGTGCGCTTCATCCCCGACTGCATCGTGCTCGTCAGCCGTCTGCTCCGCGACCCGCGCGTCCCGCGGCGACACAAGCTGCTGCTGGGGGCGCTCGTCGGCTACCTCGCGCTCCCGTTCGACCTCGTGCCGGACTTCATCCCCGTGGCCGGGTACCTCGACGACGCGCTGCTCGTCGCCCTGACGTTGCGCGCCGTGTTGCGGGGGACCGGCGGCGAGCTGCTGCGCGAGCACTGGCCGGGACCGGAGAGCTCGCTCTCGCTGCTGCGGCTAGCCGTTCGGCCCGATCACGCGTAGCCCTCGAACGGCTCGGTCAGCAGGCGAGCCTTCTCCGGTCCGTACTCGAAGACGTGCACGATGCGGACGGTGGAGTCGGTGCGCTCGACGCGGGTCTCGACGAGCGTGAGCTCCTCGGAAGCGGAGAGGTCGAGCTGGTTGAGCCGCTCGGCCTCGGCCCGGCAGACGTCGCCCGGGGTGGGCCGGCTCTCCGGATACGCGTCCTCGTGATGCCGGATCAGGGCCTGCCAGTGCTCGTCTCCCGCCGACTCCACGGCTTCACGGACCTGCGACCTCGTGAACGCCATGACGCTCCCTTCTATAGACAACTGGCACACTACCGACGAGAACCCTTAGCCAGATGGCTGTAACAGTCACGCAGCTGCGCAGCTTCCTCGCCGTCGTCCGCACCGGCTCGGTGACCGCGGCGGCAGACGAGCTCGTCGTGTCCCAGCCGTCGGTGTCGGCCGCCGTCTCCGCGCTCAGCCGGGAGCTGGGGGTCGAGCTGACCGAGCGCGTCGGCCGCAACGTGCGCCCGAGCCCCGCGGGCAAGGTGTTCGCGTCGTACGCGGCCGACGTCGTCGGGCTGCTCGATCAGGGCGCGCGCGCCGCGAGCGAGACGGCGCAGGAAGCGCTCACCGAGCTGAGGATCGGCGCGGTGACGACCGCCGGCGAGCACATCGCCCCCCAGCTCATGCAGGCGTTCGCGGCGCTCCATCCGGAGATCACGCTCACCGTGGACGTGGGCAACCGCGCGCGCGTCTTCGAGCGGCTGCGCGCGCACCGGTCCGACGTCGCGATCGGCGGCCGGCCGCCCGACGACGGCCTCGTGGGCGAGCGCTTCCTCGACAACCCGATCGTGGTCGTCACGGCGCCGGACGACCCGCTCGCGAAGCGCCGCCGCGTGCCCGTCGAGGAGCTCGGATCGCGCCCCTGGCTGCTGCGCGAGGAGGGCTCGGGCACGCGCTCGATGACCGAGGAGTTCCTCGCCGGCCACGATCTCCACCCGCCGATCCGCACGCTCGGCTCCAACGGCGCGATCAAGCAGGCCGCCCGCGCGGGACTCGGGGTCTCGCTGCAGTCGCGCCTGGCGACCCATCTCGAGGTCGAGCTCGGGCTGCTCGGGACGATCGACGTCGACCTGCAGCTGCCGCCCCGGCACTGGTACGCGATCCGCCCGGTGCACGGCCCGGTGCGGCCTGCGGTCGAGCAGTTCCTCGCCTTCGTGCACAGCGGCGAGGCGGAGGCCGCCGTCGAGCGCGGCCTCACGATGCCACGCGCTCGAGCTCCTGACGGCCCAGCGCCACCGCGGCCCGGCCCGTGACGAGGTGATAGAGGATGAGGAGCTGCACGAGCGCCAGCGACTCCGAGCGGTGAAGGTCCATCCCGATCGTGTACTCGCCCAGCCGCCGGCTGCGCAGGTGGGTGGCGAAGTGCAGCCGGTCCCAGATCGCCTCCTCGATCTCGGCCGCGCGCTCGGCCTCGATCTCGCCGGGGATGCGCACGAGTCGCTCACCGCCCCGCTCGCTCATCGTGATGCCGCGCACGCCGTTGCCGATGAACGGCGAGAGATCCGGATGCGGGAGGCCGTCGCGCAGGATCAGCTCGGCGTCGAGGCGGTCGGGGTCCGTGCTGTCGCCCGGCGCGAACGACACGACCATGTCCGCGTAGCGCTCCTGCGGGCGGATGAAGGCCGCGGAGTCGGGCTCGCGGCGATCGAGCTCGGCCAGCACCTCGTCGGTCGTGTAGCCGCGCCGGGAGCAGTCGCGCTGCACCTTCCACCTGCGCCGTAGCTCCTCGGGCGGCGCGAGGAAGACGCGCACGTCGTAGCAGTCGCGCATGGCCTGCGTGTGGTAGCCGAGCAGACCCTCGACGACCGCGAACCCGCTGGGCCTGACGTAGACGGGCGGCGCGAAGGTGCCGTCCGAGTGCCGGTAGACCGGCTTCAGGATGGCCTCGCCGTTGCGCAGATGGCGCAGGTCCTGCGCCATGACGTCGAGGTGGTTGGCGTCGGGATGCAGCGGCGTGATGCCGAGCTCGGCTCGCTGCCTGCGGTCGTAGCGGTGGTAGTCGTCGGTGCAGGCGTGGGTCACCGCGTGCTCGCCCAGGACGCGCACGAGGCCCCTGGTCATCGTGGTCTTGCCGGCCGCCGAGTCGCCGACGACGCCGAGGATGATCGGACGCGGCATCGTCAACTCCGGAAGATGCTGCTGGCGTAGATGTCGTCCGCCTCGATCGTCATCAGCTCGTCGTGCCCGGGCGGCTCGTCGCCGGCGAAGAGGCGGCCGGCGTGGCGCAGCCGGGCGCGGTCGAGCGCGTTGCGGGTGCTGCGTCCGTGTGCGAATCGCGGCCGCTGCATGCGACGCTCGAGGTACTCGCGGAACGCCTGCTGCGCGGCTGGGGACAGGCGGTAGTCCTGACGCTCGAGCATGCGCTGCGCGATCTCCATCAGCTCCGCGGGCGTGTAGTCGGGGAAGTCGATGTGGTGCACGACCCGCGAGGCCATGCCGGGATTGGACGCGAAGAACTCGTCCATGCGGTCCTTGTAGCCGGCGAGGATCACGACCAGCCGGTCGCGGTCGTTCTCCATGACCTGCAGGAGGATCTCGATCGCCTCCTGGCCGTAGTCGCGCTCGTTGTCGGGCCGGTGCAGGTAGTAGGCCTCGTCGATGAACAGCACGCCGCCGTACGCGCGCTTGAGCACGTCCTTGGTCTTGGGCGCCGTGTGGCCGACGTACTGCCCCACGAGCTCCTCGCGGGTGACGGACACCAGGTGCCCCTTCTCGACGTACCCGAGCCGGTGCAGGATCTCGGCCATCCGCAGCGCGACGGTCGTCTTGCCGGTGCCCGGGTTGCCCGTGAAGCACATGTGCAGCGACGGCGGCTGCGACGTCAGATCCGCCTCGCGCCGGAGCCGCTCGACCGCGAGCAGGGCCGCGATCTCGCGGATGCGCGTCTTGACCGGCTGCAGCGCGACGAGCTCGGCGTCGAGCTCGTCGAGCACCGCGTCGATCTCGGACCTCGACGGCGCTCACGCGTATCGCCGCCCCGCGGGACGCTCCGCCGCGTACCCGTGCAGCGCGTAGCGCATCGAGCGGTCGGGGCCGTCGGTCCGCTCGAGCCTGAAGCCCGGCTCCTCGGCCGGCCGGCCGACGATGAACGCCAGCGCGGTGGTCTGGCGCGTGTAGGTCGCGTCGTAGGCGATGACCTTGACGTAGTGGTGCGGGAAGCGCTCGCGGCAGGCCTGCACCTCGCGCATCGCGACATCGGCCTGATCGGGCCGCAGATCGAACAGCGGGAGGTTCCACAGCTCCCAGTAGGCGTTGCGCGGGTGGGGGTCGTCGGTGTACTCGACCGAGATCGCCCAGCCGTTGCGCAGCGCGTAGTGGATCTGGGCCTCGATCTGCTCGTCGGTGAGGTCGGGCAGGAACGAGAACATGCCCTGGGTGACGCGCATCCGGTCCTCCTCAGTAGGCCGTCGGGGTGACGACGACGTCGGGCGTGTCGGTCGACTCGAAGTCGAAGGTGACGTCCTTCCAGACCTGCAGCGCGGCGTCGAGCTCCGGGCAGCCGCGGGCGGCGCGCTCGAGGATGTCCGGCCCTTCGTGGAAGTAGTCGCGGCCCTCGTTGCGGGCCTGGATCATGGCCTCGACCGCGACCCGGTTGGCCGTCGCCCCGGCGCCGATCCCCATCGGGTGGCCGATCGTGCCGCCGCCGAACTGCAGGATCGAGTCCTCGCCCAGGTGGTGGAGCAGCTGGTGCATCTGGCCGGCGTGGATCCCGCCCGAGGCGACGGGCATCACGCCGGGCAGCGACGCCCAGTCCTGGTCGAAGTAGATCCCGGTCGTGGGGTCGGCGTCGAGGTGGTTCTCGCGGCAGACGTCGTAGTAGCCCTTCACGCTGCCCGGGTCGCCCTCGAGCTTGCCGACGACCGTGCCCGCGTGGATGTGGTCGACGCCGATGAGCCGGCACCACTTGGCGAGCACGCGGAAGTTGACGCCGTGGCTCTTCTGCCGGGTGTAGGTCGAGTGACCGGCGCGGTGCAGGTGCAGGATGACCCCGTTGCGGCGCGCCCAGTGGGACATGGACTGCATCGCGGTGAAGCCGACGGTGAGGTCGATCATGACGATCACGCTGCCGAGCTCCTTGGCGAACTCGGCGCGCTCGTACATCTCCTCCATCGTGCCGGCGGTGACGTTGAGGTAGTGGCCCTTGATCTCCGCGGTCTCGGCGATCGCCCGGTTCACCGCCTCCATCGCGTAGAGGTAGCGATCGCGCCAGCGCATGAAGGGCTGCGAGTTGATGTTCTCGTCGTCCTTGGTGAAGTCGAGGCCGCCGCGGAGCGCCTCGAACACGACGCGCCCGTAGTTCTTGGCCGACAGGCCGAGCTTGGGCTTGACCGTGGCCCCGAGCAGCGGGCGCCCGAACTTGTCCAGGTACTCGCGCTCCATCACGATGCCGTGCGGCGGGCCCTGGAACGTCTTGACGTAGTGCGGCGGGATGCGCAGGTCCTCGAGCCGCAGCGCCCTGAGGGCCTTGAAGCCGAAGACGTTGCCGATGATCGAGGAGGCCATGTTCGCGATCGAGCCCTCCTCGAAGAGGTCGAGGTCGTAGGCGATCTTGGCGATGTACTCGTCCTCGCGGCCCGGAACCGGCTCCACGGCGTAGGCCTTGGCCTGGTAGTTCCGGTGGTCGGTCAGGCGGTCGGTCCAGACCACGGTCCAGGTCGCCGTGGAGGATTCGCCCGCCACCGCCGCCGCGGCCTCGATCGGGTCGACGCCGGGCTGCGGCGTGATCCGGAACGCGGCGAGGATGTCGGAGTCCTCGGGCTCGTAGTCCGGGTCGTAGTAGCCCATCTCCGCGTACGGCGTGACGCCCGCCGCCCAGCGATCCCTCTTCTCGATCATGGCGGCGAACCTAGGGAAGAACAGTTCGCCGAACAAGACAAGATCGGGTCGTTCCTATAGAGGGATGGCTATGCGTTCGACCCCGGTAGGCTCCGGAGCCGATGGACGTACAGGCGTCGGCCCCGGCGGTCCCCGTGTCGCTGTCGCGCGTCGGCGTGACGAACGTCGAGAAGGTCACCCGCATCGGCCGGCAGCTCTACTACGCCAAGCTCGACTGCTTCGTCGACCTCGGACCAGAGCAGAAGGGCGCGCACATGTCGCGCTTCGAGGAGGTCGTCGACGACGTCATCGGCGAGGTGATGCTCGGCGAGGGCCGCCTTCAAGGCCGAGCAGCTCGCCCGGCGCATCGCCGTCGAGGTGCGCGAGCGCCAGGGCGCGCTGCGCGCGGAGGTGACGATCGCCGCCCGCTATCCGGAGCACAAGCCGGCGCCGGTGTCCGGGATCGCCACCCAGGAGATCTACACGCTGCTCGGCGCGGCGGTCGCCTCCGCGCGCGGCACGCGCCGGCTGATCGGCGTCGCCGCGCAGGGGATGTCGGCCTGCCCGCGCGCGCAGCAGCTGGTCGCCGCGCGTTCGCGCGAGCGCCTGGCCGCCGACGGGTTGAGCGACGACGCGATCGCCGCCGTCTTCGAGGCCGTGCCGGTCGCGACCCACAACCAGCGCGGGCTCGGCACGCTCCACCTCGGGCTGCCCGAGGAGTGCGACACCGACGTGGACGCGGCGGAGCTGCTCGCGATCGTCGAGGACTCGATGTCGAGCGAGATCTATGAGCTGATGAAGCGCTCCGACGAGGCCGCGGTGGTCGAGAGGGCCGCACGCCGTCCGAGGTTCGTGGAGGACTGCGTGCGCGAGGCGATCCGTGGCGCGATCGAGCGCTTCGGAGACCTGCGCGACGACGCCTTCGTCTCGGCGCGCCAGGAGAACCTCGAGACGATCCACCCGCACAACGTCGTCGCCGAGCGCTCGGGGCTGCTCGGCGAGCTGCGCCGTGAGCTCGAGGCCGGCGAGCACGTCGCGCATCACACGACGATGCGCGAGTGGCTCGACGCCGGCGGCTAGCGCAGCCGGATCCGATCGGCACCGTGCAGCCTGAGGTGGTCGAGCGCGCTGCCGCTCGCGTCGCGCACGCCCAGGCGGTCGACGAGCGCCGCGTAGCGCCCGCCCGCCAGACCGTCGGCCAGCACCGCGGCGCCCTGGGCGGAGGCCTTGGCGACCGACCGCACCGGCGCCACCGTGGCGAGGCGCTCGCCGAGCGCGTCGAGCACGCCCGGCGCGTGCGCCAGGCGCCCGGTGACGAGGATCTCGCGCGGAGCGGGCGCGCTGACCGTCAGCGCGAGCGCGGCCTTCGCCGCGCCCTCCTCCAGGGCGAGCCATCCCTCCCGGTCGCGTGCCTCGGCGAGATCGAGCTCGCCCCGCGGGTCGAGCGCGCCGCCGCTGAACACCGTGCGCTTCGACAGCGCAGCGCCGAGGAGGTACGCCACCTCGGCGTCGAGCGCACCGCACGCGCGCGCCCCGATCGGCCCGGCGGAGCCGCCGAGTCCGTCGACGATGCGCCCGGCGTCGACGGCGAGGGCGGCGCTGAACGCGCCGCCGAGCTCGAGCATGACGAACGAGGTGTCGGCGAAGTCGACGCCCAGCCGGCGTGACTGGTCGGCGATGCAGAGCGCCGCGCTGGCGACCTTGTCCGCGGTCCCCAGGTCGATGCGGTTCCACTTCCGGTAGGCCGGGATCGTCGGCAGGTGGATCGCGCCCGGCCCGAACACGAGCGGAAGGCCGGCGGCGATGAGCGCGCGCATGATCGCGCGCATCCCGCCGATGCCGACACGGCCCCCCGGCTCGTCGGCGCGCAGCAGGACCATCAGCTCGAGCTCGCGCTCGCCGACCCGCTCGGCGGGAACGAGCGGCAACCCGTAGCCGGCCGGGCCGAGCACGAGCTCGTACGGGCCGTGGCCGGTGAGCGTCTCGACCAGCGGCGCCGGATCGGCGCCCACGGCCTCGGTGGAGAAGCTGCGCTCGAGGATCACCTCGCCGTCGTCGAGCACGCAGACGTCGAACGAGACCGTCCCGGGGTCGACGCCCGCGACGCGGGTCAAACGAGTTCCTTGGCGATCGCGTAGACGGCGTCGGTGTCGAGCACCTGGTCGTTCGACTCGAACAGCCGCCGGACGCACGTCTTGTGCACCTTCATCTTCGGGCCGCCGATCGCCAGCGCCCCGAGCACGAGCTTGCCGTCATGGTCGGCCAGGTCGTCGGTCGCCTTCGTGCCCTCGATGCCCAGCGGCTCCGCCGCGTTGTAGTCGGCCAGCAGCTCGATCGTCGGGTGCTGCGCCCAGAAGTCGCGTCGCAGCACGCTCGACGCCGGCAGGGCCCGGCGGCCAGGACGATCTGCGCTCCGTCGAGGATCGCCTCGAGCTCGGCCCGGTCCGCCGGCTCGCGGACCTCGAAGCCGAGCCGCTGCGCGCCCTCGAGGCCACGCGGGCGGCGATAGGGGCGATCGTCGCCGAACAGGTCGGAGGGGAGCGTGGCCAGCGTGACCTCGCAGCCCTCGTTCTGCAGCAGCACGGCCGACCGCAGCCCGACGGCCCCCAGGCCGAGCACGGCCGCGCGGCTGCCGGCGAGGCTGCGCGCCTTCGCGATCCGCGCGATCGTCGTGGCGGCTGTCGTGTTGCAGCCGTTGCAGTCGAGCATCACCGAGACCCGGAAGGGACCGAAGAACGCCTTCTGCACCGCGCTGAAGAGCTCCTCGCCGGTACCCACGTCCCTGCCGCCGACCCACACCGCCATCGTCTTGAGGTCGTCCACCCCGCGGGTGAAGAAGGCGTCCTGCACGAGCCCGCGCACGGCCTCGGGCTTCACGTCGGCGTGGGACAGCAGGACGTCCACGCCGGCGTCGTGCGCGACGATCGCGTCGAACGGACTCGCGTGCTCGCCGGTGTCGAGCTGGAGCAGGACTTTCTTCACGATGCCTCCTCGGTCGAACCGTTGTCGGGACGGCCTGCGCGCACGCGGGCCGTGAGGCGGACGCGTTCGCGGCGCGGCTCGTCGAAGGTCAGGTAGCCCCAGTCGAGCGGGGACTCCTGCCGGTAGTTCTTCCCCAGCCCGCGGGCGATCGACGCCTTCATGAGCTCCTTCCCCAGGTAGAAGGCGTGCGTGTGCTCGTCGACGCCGAGCTCGTCGAAGATCTGGTTGATGTCGGTGCCCTTGACGAACTGCTCGGCGTTGAACGCGTAGATCCAGTCGGCATCGGTGAAGATGCGGATGTTGGGGTCGGTGATGCTCGCGTGCAGCTCGCGCAGCTCGGCCTCGGTGTAGGGACGCACGTCCTCGTCCTTGATCGTGAGCAGCCGGCCGTCGACGTGCTTGGGCGGCGTGCCCTCCTGCTGGGCGAAGTGCATGAGCTTGGCCGCCAGGACCGCCTCGCGGACCGCGCCTCGCGCCCAGTCGATGACCTCGGTGGTCAGCACGTTGCGGATGCCGAGCTCCTGGCAGAAGCCGATCAGCACGGCGTTGACGCCGGTGGTGTCGGCCTCGGTGAGCTCGGTCAGGTTGCCGATCCCCATGAGCATCTCGACGTCGGGGTGGCGGCGGCGGACCTCCAGGTAGCGCCCGAGGCTGGCGGCGAAGCCCGTGCCGATCGGCTCGATGATCGGGTCGACGAGGAACGGCTTGCCGAGCTCCCGCAGGTGGGCGATGGTCACGTCCAGGCTGTCGAGGTCGTCGGGCGTGTCGGGGATCAGCACGGGCGTCGCGCGGAGCTGCCGCGCCACATGGAGGTTGCTGCCCGGTGAGGCTGAGGACGTAGTCCACGCCGGCCGCGTCGGCCATGAGGATCTCGTCGGGGTCGAGCGTGTCGATGCTGAGCGTGAAGCCGCGGGCCTTGAGGTCGCGGATCACCTCCGGCCCCTCCTCGAGCCAGTTGCGGTCGAGCGAGAGCCCGAGGTCGATGACGTCGGCGCCGGCGTCGCGGTAGTAGCTCGCCGCCGCGACGATCCGCTCGCGGTCGAGGTGCGGGACGTTGTTGATCTCGGCGAAGACGCGGATGTCGCGCGCGCCGTAGCGCGAGCGCGCGTCGGCCTGGCCGAAGAACGCCGGCAGGCGCTTGAGGTCGGCGGGGCCCTTCTCGGCCGGGACGTCGAACTGCTCGCTGAGCACCGCCGGGTCGCCCTGGCACAGACCCGGGATCATGATCTGCGTCACCTCGGGCGGGACCTCGAGCCGGCGGGCGATCCAGTCCGGGGTCATCAGGGCGGCGACGGTGATCTTCATGACCGCGACGTCGTAGTCGAACGGCAGCTCGGCCCGCCGCAGCGTCTCGCGCAGCGCGGGCGCCGCGAGCTTGCCGGTCACGAACAGGTATCGATCGGCCATCGCGGGCGCCTGCGGCGCCAGGGCCTAGCGGCTGCCCTTGCTGTACACGAACTTGTTCGGGGTCCCCTCCAGCGGGCTGTCGTCGCCGGGCCGCCAGAGCACCGTGTCCTCGATCTGCCGCGCCACCGCGAAGTCCTTGTCGGTGATGCCGCCGGCGGCGTGGTTCGTCAGCTTGACCCACAGCTTGCCCCAGGTCACCGCGAGGTCGGCGTGGTGGTAGGCCGCCTCGCAGACGAAGCCGACGGCGTTGACGACCATGAGCGTCGTCGGCCAGCCGTCGGTGTTGTACTTGCGGCGGATCCAGTCGCCCTCGAGGTACCACTCGTCGAGTCCGTGCTCCTTGAGCTTGGCCTCGACCTCGTCGGGCCCGTACGTCGTGGGCTTGGCGCTTGCCTCCATGGTTGCCTCCTTCGCGGTCTCCGCTGACTACAGCACGCCCGGCGCTACATCACCACGCCGCCGTTGACGTTGATCGCCTGTCCGGTGACGAACGCCGCCTCGGGCGAGGCGAGGTAGAGCGCCGCGCCCGCCACGTCCTGCGGGCGGCCCCAGCGCCCCAGCGGCGTGGCCTGCTGCGACCGAGCGGTGGAACTCGCGATCGGCGTGCTCACCGAACGCGGTCTCGATCCAGCCCGGGCACAGGACGTTCACGCGCACATCGGGCGCCAGAGCGCGAGCGAGGCTCTTGCTGAACGCCAGCACGCCGCCCTTGACCGCGGCGAACAGCTGCGGGTTCTCGCCGGCCATGCCCGTCGTCTCGCCGGCCATGCCCTCCGACCTGGTCCCAGCTCATGTTGATGATCGTCCCGCCGCGCTCCTGGCCGCGCATGACCTCGCCGGCCGCGTACGAGCACGCGATCGTGCCCTTGAGGTCGACGGCCAGCAGCGTGTCGAGCTTGCGCTCCCACTCCCACGCCGCCGACTCGCCGGTGAGCACGTCGGCGCCGGCGTTGTTGACCCACACGTCGACCCGGCCGAGCGCTTCGCGCGCCTCCGCGACGAGCCGCTCACACGCGCCGCGCGTCGCGAGGTCGGCCTGGCGGACCAGGGCGCGCCCGCCGTCCGTCGCGATCGCGTCCGCGACCTCGCGCGCGCGGCTCGGGGGAGTCGCGGTGCGTGAGCAGCACCACGGCTCCCTCGGCGGCATACGTCTCGGCGATGGCACGCCCGATCCCGCTGCTCGCGCCGGTCACGACGGCATGCAGACCGGCCAACCGGCCCGGTCGGGCCGGTTCGGTCGATGAGTCCGCCGTGGTCGCCTAGCCCTCCACGCCCGCCGCGAACGGATGCCGCGCCGCCTCGGACGAACCGAGGATCGCGCTCACGCTGGGCTCGTTGGCGAGGGCGCGCGCGATCGCCTCCTTCGTGGCCTGGTAGTTGTAGTCGAAGATCTTCTTGTCGTCCGTGGCTTCCCAGTGGATGAACACGCCGCAGATGATGCAGAGGTCGTCGACGTCGCCCTCGCTGATGACGCCCTCGCGGACCGAGTCGACGACGGCGCGGGCGACGGCCGCCTGGGCGGGCCCGAACATCTGCACCGCCTGCGATGGCGCCCTTGATCGTCACCTTGTTGGACATGATCGTGTCCGGCTTGGCGGGGAGGTTGGGCGCCACCACCGCGAGGAGGTTCGTGTGACCCTCCTTCTGGTTGACGAGGGAGTTCGCGAACGCTTCACCGACCGGCCCGCTCTTGGAGCCGATCAGGAGGTCGACATGCGCGACCTCGTTGCCCTCGCCGACAAGCGACTCTCCGACCAGCAACGTCGCGGCCATGACCCGTCCTTCCTATGGTTGTCGGTGTGCCTGAGAAATCAGGGAACGGGTCGGCGACTCTAACCACTGGCGCCGAGGAGGGTCAAGCCGACCCCATACGTGCGGTGGCCGCGACCGTTCGTTCGGCCGTCAGCGTCGCCGGTGCCGCCCAGCTGGCCTGCGTGCTCGAGGTCGGCGCGGAGAAGCCCGGCAACATCACGCCGAGCCACGACTTCCACGACACCTCGTACGAGGACATGCTCCGCAGCGCGATCGCCGTCGGCCCCGAGCTGGCGCGGGCGGGGGAGCGCGCGGTGGGCGAGACGGTCCTCGCGGTCGTGGAGGCGTCGCGCCGCGTCGCGCCGGCGAACACGAACCTGGGGATCGCGCTGCTGCTCGCGCCGCTGGCGAAGGCCGCACTCGACGGCGGGCCGCTGCGAGCGCGGCTGGGCGCGACGCTGCGCGCGCTCGACGTCGCCGACGCGCGCGCCGCGTACGCCGCGATCCGCCGCTCCGGCGCGAGCGGTCTGCACGAGCGCGTCGAGCACGACGTGCGCTCGGTGCCGGCCGTCGGTCTGCGCGACGCGATGGCGAGCGCCGCGGAGCGGGACTCGGTCGCCTCCGAGTACGTGACGGACTACGCGTTGACCTTCGACACCGGGGTCCCCGCACTCGTCGCCGCGCTCGGCGACGGCCTCGCGGTGCGCGAGGCGATCGTCGAGCTGCACCTGCGGCTGCTGGACCGGGTTCCCGACACGCTCATCGCACGCAAGCGCGGCGCCGGCGCGGCGGCGCGGGTGTCGGCGGGCGCGCGCGAGGTGCTCGCCGCCGGCGGCGTCCGCACCGCCGAGGGGCGCCGGGCGCTGCGCAGCTTCGACGCCTCGCTGCGCGAGCCGGGCAACGCGCTGAACCCCGGGACGACCGCCGACCTCGTGACGGCGACGCTCTTCGTCGCGCTGGTCGAGGGTATGCTCTGACGCCGTCGCACTGCGTGAGCCACTCCTCCTGATCGCACTCAGCGCGCGCATGCTCGCCGACCTGGCGAAGCGCGACGGTCGGCGAGTGGTTGCGTTCGATCTGTTCGGCGACCTCGACCTGCGACGGAGCGCGAGTCGCGTCGTGAAGCGCGGCGGCCTCACCGCGCTCGTCGACGCCGCCGTGGCGGAGGCGCCGGGCGCTGTCGTCTACGGCGCGAGCTTCGAGAACCATCCGGCGCTCGTGGCGCGGCTGGCCGAGCGGCACGCGCTGCTGGGCAACCCGCCGGGCACGCTGCGCGCCGTGCGCGATCCTGCGCAGCTCGGCGCGGCGCTGGGCGGCCTCCCGTACCCACGGACGACCGTCACCGCCCCGTCCTCCGGCCGCTGGCTGCGCAAGCCGCTGCGCGGCGGCGGCGGGATCGGCGTGCGGGAGTGGCGCGGCGGAGCGCTGCCGGCCGGGACCTTCCTGCAGGAGCGCATCGACGGAGTCGCGTGCTCGGCGGCGGCGGTGGGCGACGGGAAGGACGCCGTCGTGCTCGGGCTCACCGAGCAGCTCGTCGGGCAGCGCGCGTTCGGCGTCCGCGGCCACCGCTGGTGCGGGAACCTGGTCCCGCCGCGAATGCCGTCCGGCGAGCTGCTGGACCAGGCGCGCGCGACCTGCTCCCGCCTGGCGGCCGCGTTCGCGTTGCGGGGATTGTTCGGCGTCGACTTCATCTGGGACGGGGAGCGCGCGTGGACGGTCGAGGTCAATCCACGTCCGACCGCGTCGCTCGAGGCGATCGAGGCGGCGTACGGGGTGGGTGTCTTCGACGCGCACCTGCGCGGCTGCGCCGGTGAGCTGCCGCGCATCGAGGCCCGGCGTTCGGGCGCGGCCGGCAAGGCGGTCCTCTTCGCCACCGAGGACGTGGTCGTCGGCGACAGCCTGCGCTGGCCGGAACGCGGCGTCCGCGACGTCCCGCACCCCGGCGAGCGCATCGCCGCGGGCCGTCCGATCTGCACGGTCGTGGCGACCGCCGCGACGCCGCGCGAGGCGCTGGCCTCGCTCGAGGAGGAAGCCGCGCGGCTGCGCACCGAGCTGCGTGTGGAGGTGGCGGCGGGTGGCTGACGCGACGTGTGCGGGATGTGGCTGCGTCTGCGACGACATCGAGGTGACCGTCGCCGAGGGCCGGCTCGCGGCGGTGACGCGGACGTGCGCGCTCGGCGACGCGTGGTTCGCCGAGCGCAGCGGTGACCGGCCGCCGGTCGCCCGCGTCGACGGGCGTGCGGTGAGCCTCGACGAGGCGGTGGACGCCGCGGCCGCGATCCTGAGGCAGGCGCGGGCGCCGCTCGTCTACGGCCTGGGCCAGACGAGCTGCGAGGCGCAGCGCCGGGCGGTGGCGCTCGCCGACGCGATCGGGGCCGTCGTCGATCCCGCGGGCGGCGGCACGACGGGCGAGGCCTACCAGGCGATCGGCTCGTCCACGGCGACCTTCGGCGAGATCCGCGACCGGGCCGAGCTCGTCGTCGTCTGGCGGGCGGATCCGGCCGTCACCCACCCGCGCCTGCTGGGCCGGCTGCGCCTGGATCGCGCCGCCCGCGGGTCGCGGGCGCTCGTCGTCGTCGACGCGCGGCGCACGGCCACGGCCGAGGAGGCCGACGCGTTCATCGAGCTCGACCCGGCCCACGACTTCGAGGCGCTGTGGGCGCTGCGCGCGCTGGCCGGCGGCGCGCGGCTCGATCGCGAGCTGCCGCTCGAGGGCCTCGACGACCTCGCGCAGCGACTGCTCGGCGCGCGCCACGTCGCCCTGATCCACGGCGCCCTCGACGAGCTCGGCGCGCTGGCGCTGACCTCGCTCGTGCGCGACCTCAGCCGCGACCGCCACGCCGTCACGCTGGCGCTGCGCGGTGACGGCAACGCGCGCGGCGCCGAGGACGTGCTCGCCTGGCAGACCGGCTTCCCCGCGGCGGTGAGCTTCGCCCGCGGCCACCCGCGCGCCGGCCCGGGCGAGCTCAGCGCCGCCGCGCTGCTCGAGCGCGGCGAGGTCGACGCCGCGCTCGTGGTGGCCTCCGATCCGCTCGAGCACCTGTCGCCGGCCGCCGCCGCGCGCCTGCGCGAGCTGCCCGCGGTGGTGGTCGATGCTCGCGCCACCGCGACGTCGCAGGCGGCGCGGGTGGCGTTCGCCACCGCGGCCGACGGCATCGAGGTGCCCGGCACCGTTCATCGGATGGACGGCGTGCCGGTCCCGCTGCGCGCGCCCCTGACCGGGGAGCGCCCGGCCGTCGAGGACGTGCTGGCCGCGATCGGAGCGCGCCTGTGATGCTCCGGATCGCCGCCGGCCGCGTGTACGACCCCGCCAACGGCGTCGCCGGCGAGGTGCGCGACGTCTGCGTGAAGGACGGCAAGATCGTCGCCGACGTGCCGGGGCACGCCCGCCGCATCGATGCGCGGGGGACGGTGGTCATGCCCGGCGGCGTCGACATCCACGCCCACATCGCCGGGCCGGCGGTCAACGCCGCGCGCAAGCTCTCGCCCGAGGAGCACCGCGCCGACGTCCTCGACCGCACCGCGATCGCGCGCTCGGGGTCCGGCGGGACCGTCCCCTCGACGTTCGCCACGGGCTACCGCTACGCGCTGCTGGGCTACACGACCGTCGTCGAGGCCGCCACGCCGCCGCTCGCGGCGCGCCACACGCTCTCCGAGCTTCGCGACACGCCGGTCATCGACGCCGCCTGCCTGATGCTCATGGGCAACAACCTGCCGCTCTTCGAGCTCATCCGCTCCGAGCCCGCCCGCGTGCGCGACGCGATCGCCTGGTGGCTCCAGGCCACGGGCGGCTACGGCGTCAAGCTCGTCAATCCCGGCGGCGTCGAGATGTGGAAGCGCGGCAACGGCAACGTGACGTCGCTCGACGACGAGGGCCCCGGGGTCACGCCGCGGAGCGTGATCGAGACGATCGCCACCGCGGTGCACGAGCTGGGGCTGCCACACCCGGTGCACGTCCACTGCAACAACCTCGGCGTGCCCGGCAACTGGCGCACGACGCTCGACACGCTGCGCACGCTCGAGGGCCGCCGCGCCCATCTCGCCCACCTGCAGTTCCACGCCTACGGCGGGCGGCCCGGCGGGCGGCCGCGGTCACGGGCGCCGGAGCTCGCCGAGCACCTCGAACGCGCACCCGGAGCTCAGCGCCGACGTCGGGCAGGTGATGTTCGGCCCGGCGATGACGATGACCGCCGACGCCCCGGTCTCCGCCGTCCTGCGCGAGATCACCCACGGCCGCTGGGTCAACGCCGACACCGAGGCCGAGACCGGCTGCGGGATCGTCCCGTTCACCTACCGCGAACGCAACTACGTCCACGCGCTGCAGTGGGGGATCGGCCTCGAGCTGTTCCTGCTCAGCCGCGACCCATGGCGGCTCGTCCTGTCCACCGACCATCCCAACGGCGGCTCGTTCCTCAGCTACCCGCGGCTGATCCGCCTGCTCATGGATCGCGAGTTCCGCAACGAGCAGATCCGGCGTGTCAACAAGCAGGCGATGAAGCGCACCGTCCTGCTCGACGACCTCGATCGCGAGTACACGCTCGAGGAGATCGCGATCATCACGCGCGCCGGGCCGGCGCGGCTGCTCGGGCTGCGCGACAAGGGCCACCTCGGTCCCGGCGCCGACGCCGACATCACGATCTACGACGACCGCGACGACCGCGAGGCGATGTTCGCCGCGCCGCGCCACGTGATCAAGGACGGGCATCCGGTCGTCGAGGACGGCGAGCTTCGCGAAGCGGCCGCCGGCCGCCTGCTGCGGGTCGGCGCGGAGTACGACCCGAGCATCGAGGCGACGCTGGAGAAGCAGTTCGAGGACCGCTACACCGTGCAGTTCGCGAGCTATCCCGTGCGCGAGCCGTGGCTGCTCGAGCCCGCGCGCACCGTCCCCGCGGAGCCGCGATGAAGCTCCACGGGGCCGAGGTCGTCGACACGTTCGCCGAGGCGTTCCCGATGTGGGGCGCGCGCGTCGTCATCACGGCGGCGACGCCGGCGTGGGCGCTCGAGGCCGGGCGCTCGATGACCGGGTTCGCGACGTCGGTGATCGGGTGCAAGTGCGAGGCCGGCATCGAGCGCGAGCTCGCTCCCGACGAGACCCCTGACGGGCGGCCGGGCGTCAGCGCGCTGCTGTTCGCGATGGACCGGGAGGGCGTGGGCAAGCGGCTGGTCGAGCGCGTCGGGCAATGCGTGCTGACGTCACCGACGGCGGCCTGCTTCAACGGCCTGGATGCCGAGGACACCGTCGACGTCGGGGGCCAGCTGCGCTTCTTCGGCGACGGCTACCAGGCCAGCAAGGTGCTCGACGGACGCCGCTACTGGCGCGTGCCGGTGATGGAGGGCGAGTTCCTGGTGCAGGAGCGCTTCGGCGTGGTCGAGGGCGTGGCCGGCGGCAACATCATCATGCTGGGGCGCGACGCCGGATCGGCGCTCCGGGCGGCCGAGGCCGCGGCGAGCGCCATGCGCGCCGTCGAGGGCGTGATCATGCCGTTCCCGGGCGGGATCGCGCGCAGCGGCAGCAAGGTCGGCTCGCGCTACGGCGCGCTGCCGGCGTCGACCAACCACGTGCTGTGCCCGACGCTGCGCGGCCAGGTCGAGCACTCGGAGGTCCCGCACGACGTCGAGGCCGTGTTCGAGATCGTCATCGACGGCCTCGCGCCGGAGCCGGTGCGCGAGGCGATGCGCCGCGGGCTCGTCGCCGCCGCCCAGGCGGGCGCCAGCCACGTGACCGCCGGCAACTACGGCGGCAACCTCGGCCCGCACCACATCCATCTCCGCGAGCTGATGCCATGACGCTCACGCTCAGGCTGCGCGAGCAACCGGTCGTGCCGCTCGAGGCCGACGTGCTGTGCCCGGACCGCCTGGCCGGCGCGAGCCGCGAGGAGATCGAGGCGCTGCCCGTCCGGCACGGCAACGAGCGCACGCGCCTGGGCGAGTTCTTCGCGGTGTCCGGCGCGGGCGACGACATCCGCCTGGAGGGCGACCTGAGCCGCGTGAAGTTCGTCGGCGCGGGCATGACCGCGGGGCGGCTCACCGTCGCCGGCGACGTCGGGATGCACGCCGGGGCCGCGATGCGCGGCGGCGAGCTGCACGTCGAGGGCGATGCCGGCGACTGGGCCGGCGCGGGGATGCGCGGCGGCACGCTCGTGGTGCGCGGCTCGGCGGGGCACCGGCTCGGCGGCGTCCATCCCGGCGAGCGGGCGGGCATGCGCGGCGGCGAGATCGTCGTCCACGGCGACGCGGGCGCGCAGGCCGGCGCGGGCCTGCGGCGCGGTCTGATCGCCGTCGCCGGGCGCGTCGGCGAGGCCGCCGGCCTGCGCATGCTGGCGGGAACGATCGTCGCGCTCGGCGGGCTCGGGCCGCGCGCCGGAGCCGGTATGCGACGCGGATCGATCGTCGCGATGGCGCCCGCGACACCGCTCGCGACCTTCGTGTTCTCCTGCTCGTACCGCCCGCCGTTCCTGCCCCTGTACCTGCGCCGCCTGCGGGCGCTCGGCCTGGCCGTGACCGACGAGCAGATCGCGGGACGCTACGCGCGCTGGTGCGGCGACGGTCTCGAGCTGCGGCGCGGCGAGATCCTGATCCTGGAGAGGTGACCACTGATGCTCTCGCTCAACGACCGCGCACGTGAGCTCGCCGACCGGCTGGCCGCCGACGCCGACGCGGCGCGGGTGGAGGTCACCACGCTGGCGAACGGCACGCGGGTCATCGACTGCGGCGCGAAGGCCGCGGGCGGCTTCGAGGCGGGGCGCCGCTTCGCCGAGGTCTGCATGGCGGGGCTGGGGAGCGTCGCCTACGCGCCGCTGGTCGTCGAAGGCCGGTGGCTCCCCGCGCTCACGGTGACCACCGACCGGCCCGCGGTCGCGTGCCTGGCGGCGCAGTACGCCGGCTGGCGGATCGATCGCGACGGCTACTTCGCGATGGGCAGCGGGCCCGGGCGCGCGCTGATCCGCGCCGAGGACCTCTACGACGACCTCGACTGGGAGGAGCGCGCGAGCGCCGCCGTCCTGTGCCTGGAGACGCGCGAGCCGCCGCCGGCCGGGGTCGCCGACTTCGTGGCCGAGCGCGCCGGCGTGCCGCCCTCCGCGCTGACGCTGCTGATGGCGCCGACGGCGAGCGTGGCCGGCGGCGTGCAGATCGCCGCGCGGGTCGTCGAGACCGCGCTGCACAAGCTCCATGAGCTCGACTTCGACGTGCGGCGGGTCGTCGCGGGCTACGGCAGCTGCCCGCTGCCGCCGGTGGCGGGCGACGACATGGAGGCGATCGGGCGCACCAACGACGCCGTGCTCTACGGCGGCCAGGCCCACCTCACCGTGGAGGCCGACGACGACGACGCGCTGCGCGACCTCGTGGAACGGCTTCCCGCCTCGGCCTCCGAGGACTACGGCGAGCCGTTCGGCAAGGTCCTCAAGGCCGCGGACTTCGACTTCTACGCGATCGACCCGCTGCTCTTCAGCCCGGCCCAGATCAGGCTCACGAGCGTCGGGAGCGGCCGCAGCTTCGAGGCGGGCCGGGTCAACCTCGAGGTGCTGGAGCGCTCCTTCTGGGGCTGACCGTCGCGATCCTGGGGTCGAGCGGCGGCTGGCACGCGCGGCAGCTGACCGACGCGCTCGCGGCGCGTGGCCACGAGCATCGGCTCGTCCCGGTGACCCGCATGGTCGGGCGCATCGACGGCGACGTCGCGGTGGCCGGCGGCGAGGTCCGGCTCGACGGCTGCGACGCCGTGATCGTCCGCGGCATCCCGCGCGGCTCGCTCGAGCAGGTCATCTTCCGCGTCGATGCGCTGCACGCGCTCGTCGAGCGCGGCGTGACGTGCGTCAACGGCCCGCGGGCGATCGAGCGGACCGTCGACAAGTTCCTCGCGTCGGCGCTGCTGGCCCGGGCCGGCGTGCCCACGCCGCGGACGATCGCCTGCGAGCGACCCGAGGACGCGCTCGAGGCCTTCGAGGAGCTCGGCGGCGACGTGATCGTCAAGCCGCTGTTCGGCTCGATGGGGGCCGGGATGACGCGCGTGGACGACGCCGACGTCGCCTACCGGGTCTTCCACGCGCTGGCGCTCGAGCGCGCCGTGTACTACCTGCAGGAGACGCTTGACGCACGACGACCGCGACCTGCGTGCGTTCGTCGTCGGCGGGCGCGTGCTCGCGGCGATCGAGCGGCACGGCTCGGGGTGGCGGGCGAACCTCGCGCGCGGCGCCCGTGCGCGGGCGACGGAGCTCAGCACCGAGCAGGAGCGCCTGTGCGTGGAGGCCGCCGCGGTGGTGGGGGCCGACTACGCGGGCGTCGACCTGCTGCGCGGATCCGACGGACGCGAGTACGTGCTCGAGCTCAACGGGATCCCCGGCTGGCGTGGGCTCCAGGAGGCGACGGGCGCCGACGTGGCGGCGGCGCTCGTCGCGCACGTGGAGACCGCCGTCAGCGAAGCTCGCGCGGCCCGATGACGCCGCGGTGCAGCGCCGTCGCGACGAGCGCTCCCGCCGCGCCGGCGTCCGCGAGCGCGCGCAGGTCGCCGGCGTCGCGCACGCCGCCGCCGGCGAGCAGCTCGAGGCCGGGGAACGCGGCGTGGAGCTCGGCGATCAGCCGGATGTCCGGTCCCATGCCGCTCCCCACCCGCGCCAGGTCCAGGACGATGACCTCGCGCAGCCCCGCGCGGTGCAGGCGCGCGACGGCGTCGAGCGCCGGCAGGCCCGCGAGCCGCGGGTCGCGCGAGAGCGCGCGACCGTCGCGCAGGTCCACGCTCAGGACCACCGCTCCGAGCTCCGCGAGCAGCCGGTCGAGCGCATCGGCGCCGGTCAGCGTCTCGGTGCCGACGACGACGCGGTGCGCGCCGAGGTCGAGCAGCGCCCGCGCCCGCTCCGGCTCGCTGACGCCGGCGTCGACCATGACGCGCGCCTCGCGCGCCAGCGCGGCGATGATCGCGTCCTGCCCGCCTCCGCCGCCGATCGCGTCGAGGTCGGCGACGTACAGCTCGTCGAGCCCCAGCGCGTCCCTGAACGTGCGCGCGAGCGAGAGCGGGTCGCCGACCGGGCGATAACGTTCGCGCTCGCCGCGCACGGCGTGCACCGCCGCGCCGGCCTTGAGATCGATGACTCCGACGACGCGCACGCCGGCCACGCTAGCGGTGGACATCGGCGGCGCGAACACGAAGGCCGCCTGGCAGGACGGGACGTCGCTGCGGACGGCTTCGCGCCCGTTCGAGATCTGGCGCGACCGCCAGGCCCTCGCCGCGGTGCTGCGCGAGGTCGCCGCCGAGGTCGCCGTCCGGTCCGGCACCCGTGGCGATCACGATGACCGCCGAGCTGTCCGACGCGTTCCGGACCAAGCGCGAGGGGGTCTCGTTCGTGCTCGACGCGGCCGAGGAGGCGCTCGGCGACCGGCCGCTGAGCGTGCTGACGACGGCCGGCGAGCTCGTGTCCATGGCGGCGGCGCGTGCGCGGCCAGGGGACGTCGCCGCCGCCAACTGGGTGGCGACGGCGCTCGCGGTCGCCGGCGCGCACCCCGACGCGCTGCTGATCGACATCGGCAGCACGACCACCGACATCGTCCCGATCGCCGCCGGGCGCGTCGCCGCGACCGGGCATGACGACCTCGGGCGGCTGCTGGCCGGCGAGCTCGTCTACACCGGCGTGCTGCGCACCAACCTCGCGGCGATCGCGCCGCGCGTGCCGGTCCGTGGCGGTTGGTGCCCGGTGTCGTCGGAGTACTTCGCGATCAGCGCCGACGTCCATCTCGTCCTGGGCCGTCTGGCGCCGGAGGCGTACGACTGCCCCACGCCCGACGGCCGCCCGGCCACGGTCGCCTTCGCGCGCGAGCGCATCGCCCGGCTGGTGTGCGCGGACGTCGAGCAGCTCGATGAGGCCGAGGTCGATGCGATCGCCACGTTCCTCCACGACGAGCAGGTGCGCCAGATCGAGGACGCGGCGCGCCGGGTGCAGGGTCCGCTGCCGCCCGGCGCACCGGTCGTCGCGGTCGGCTCCGGCGTCTTCCTGGGACGCGAGGTCGCCGCGCGCCTCGCGCGAGCGGTCACCGATGCCCCCGCCCCGTGGGGCGCGACCGACGGCGAGGTGGCACCCGCCGCGGCGCTCGCCGTGCTGCTGGCGGCACAGCTGTGCTGACCGTCGTCAAGGTCGGCGGCGGTCTCGGTCGCGGCGCCGGCGACGACGCGCTGCGGGGGTTGTGCGCCGCGGTCGGCGCGCTCGGCGAGCGCCATCCGCTGCTCGTCGTGCCCGGCGGCGCGGGCTTCGCCGACGCGGTGCGCGACGCCGACCGCCGCTTCGGACTGACCGCGACGGCCTCGCACCGCATGGCGATCCTCGGCATGGAGCAGTTCGGCTGGCTGCTCAGCGAGCTCATCCCGCGTGCCGTGCGGTGCGCCGACCTGGCACGGGCGCGCGAGCTCGCCGGCCGGCACACCCCGGTGCTGCTGCCCGCCGGCCTGCCCCTCGACGCGCTGCCCGCGTCGTGGCAGGTGACCTCCGACTCGATCGCCGCGTGGGTCGCCGATCAGGTCGGCGCCGGGCGGCTCGTGCTGGTCAAGGAGGCCGACGGCCTGTTCGCCGACCGGCCCGCGCGAGGAGCGCCGATCGGGCGCCTGAGCGTCGCCGACCTCGCCGCGCTGCGCGCCGCGGGGCGGGCCGAGGGCGTGGACGAGCACCTGCCCGCGATGCTCGGCAGCGCGCGCTTCGAGACCTGGGTGATCGGCGGGCGCGACCCTGCGCGCCTGGCGGAGCTGCTCGAACGCGGGACGACCGCAGGCACACGGATCGCCGCAGGGCGCTTGCTACCGTCCGGCGATGGCTGACGAGCGGGCCCGCGACTCCAGGGTCGCCATCCTGGCCGACCCCAAGCTCCGGGACTACAAGGTCGTGGGCGGGCTCGACACGTTCGCGAACCGCAGCTCCTGGCCCAACTTCTTCTCCCGCATCGTGGCCCGCCTGCAGTGGAGTCCGGCGGCCATCGACCTCGCCGCCGACGCGCGCGAGTGGCAGGAGCTCCCGGAGGAGCGCCGCGGCCGCCTGATGACGCTGCTCGCCGGCTTCTGCGTGGCCGAGGACGCGGTCGCCGAGCAGCTCTCGCCGTTCGCCGACGCGGCCAGGGAGGCGACGCTGGTGTCGCAGGAGAGCCTGATGGCCTGGGTCTTCTTCCTCCAGCGCCGCGACGAGCAGCGCCACGCCCTGCTGTTCGACCGCATCGCCGCCGAGGTCCTGGGGTTGCCGGGCGCCGACGCGGCCGAGCGGCGTGCCGCCGCCCGCGCCCACGTCCCGGCCGCCTTCCTCGAGCTCTTCGAGGAGCGGCTGCCGGCGATGGCCGCCGAGCTCGCCGCGGGGCGCACCGGGCTGGGCCAGGGCATCAGCCTCTACCACATGCTGCTCGAGGGCGTCGTCTTCGACGCCGGGCAGCATGCGCTGCTCGACGATCTCGCCGACGGCGCCCTGCCGGGGGTGCGCGAGGGAGTGGAGCGCGTCGAGCGCGACGAACGCTGGCACGTCGGCTTCGGCCTGCGTGTCCTGATCGAGACCGAGCCCGGCCCCGACCTCCTCGACGACCTCCTGGAGCGGGCCGGCGAAGCGGCCGCGACCTGGGGCGACGCCGTCCCGGCCGCCACGCGCGACGACAGCGCGCGCAAGGTCGCCCACCGCCTCCACGTCGCCCAGCTCATCGAGACGCCCGCGGTGGCGTAGCGGCGCAGGCCGCGACCAGGGCGCGGACGCGCGCCGCGTCGAGGCGTCCCGAGCGCCGGCCGTCGCGGCAGGCGGCCGAGCGGACACCGGCGATGTCGGCCCCGGCGTCACGGACCACGGGCAGGTCCTCGGCGCGCAGGGCTCCGGCGAGCGCGACCTGCAGACCCGCCGCATGCGCGTCCGCGACCAGCGCCGCGAGCGCGTCGGGTGAGAGCCAGTCCAGCAGCCCGCGGCCGTCCTTGACGGCGGTGTCGAGCAGGCAGGCGCCGGCGCCCGCCGCGCGCGCGACGCGCGGCAGCAGCTCGGGCGGGAGCGGCGCGTGCGCCACGCGCCGGGCGTCTGCGTAGGCCGCTGCCACCACCACCGCGCCCGGCACGTTCGCGACACCGTCGCAGACCGCGCGCAGCAGCTCGACCGCGTCGTCCTCGGTCGAGACGCCCCACAAGCCGACCTTCACGAACGTCGCGCCGCTGCGCGCCGCGCCCAGGGCGGCGAGCGCCGCCGTGCCGGGCAGGTCGGGCATGTCGCCGATCGCGGCGCTGACCGGCAGCTCGGCGGGCACGGCCGCGCGCACGCCCGCGATCACCGCCGGCTCGGGTGCGCCGAGCGAGCCCTCGGCGGGGTTCTTGACGTCCACGATCTCGGCGCCCGCCGCGGCGGCCGCGCGCGCCTCGCCGGCGTCCACGACGCTCACGAGCAGCTTCATGACCGCTCGACGCGGGCGCCGCGGTTGTCGAACGCCACGAGCTCCACGCTCCCCTCGCCGCCGACGTGATCCTCCATCCGGCGAGCCAGCTCGCGTCCGGCCGCCTCGCTGCCGACGACCCCGTAGACCGTCGGTCCCCATGAGCTCTGGCCGGCGCCCGCCGCCCCGAAGCGCAGCAGCGCCTCGACGAGCGCGCCCGCGCGCGGATGGAAGCGCCCGCCCTGCGCCGCCGCGAACGAGTCGCCGACCAGCTCCTGGATGCGGGTGAGCGCGGTGCCGAACTCCTCGAGCTCGCCTTCGACGAGCGCCGGCAGCAGCGCGGTCAGCACCAGCTGCGCGATGACGGCCGATCGCTCGGGTGCCGGCACCAGCCGCCCGAACGCGTGCTCCTCGGCGGCGCCCGACAGGCCGGGCGCGGCCGCGGGCACGACGAGCACCGCCCGCCACTCCTCGGGCATCGGGTGACGCGCCAGCAGGGGCGCCGGGCGCTCGACGCCACGCCGGTGCCCGCCCTCGACCACGAGGCCGCCGACCGCGAACGTCCACATGCCCACCGCCGACCGTGCGGCACGCCCCGCCGCCTCGGCGAGACCCGGCGCGTCCGACGTCGCGCCCTTCCAGCGTCGCCAGCGCCCGGGCGACGGCCAGCGCCAGCTTGGTGCCCGAGCCGAGGCCGACGTGCTCGCGGGATCGCCTCGACGACGCGCAGATGCGCGCCGCCCGCGAGCCCCAGCGCGTCGCGGCAGCGGCGGGCGAACGTCAACGCGCGCTCCGCGTCGGCGCCCTCGGCGGACAGCTCGTCGGCGGGCTCCGCCTCGAGCACGACCGCCGGGCGGCCGACCGACACCCCGAGCCCGCCGAAGCGCCGCGCGCCGTCGCCGGCGACCGCGAGCATGCCCAGGTGCAGGCGCGCGGGCGCCTCGACACGCACCCCGCGCATCAGTCTCCGACCGCCGCCCGCACGTGGCGCCTGACGTACTCCATCGCTTCGCGCTCGCGCGATCCGCCCGTCTTGTCCACGAGCACCTGCAGCCTGCGCAGCTCGGCGCGGATGTCCGCGGCATCGAGCATGCGCGCGCGCGACGCGAGGATCGACGCCTCCAGGACCGCGTGGCGTGCCCGGTTGAGGCCGAGGAACTCGCGGCCGGTGCCGCCGTCGACGACGACCGTGCTGACGCCGGGCACGCTGCGCGCTCTCGTCGATCGCCTCCACGCGCACCTCGCGCCACGAGCAGGCGTCGTCCAGGACCGCGCCCTCGACGCTCGCCGCCGGACGGGTCGGCGGGTGCGGGTCGCCGAGCGCCGCCTGGCTGAACAGCAGCATGTCGTCGGTCACGTTCACGACCGCCGCCCCGGTCGCGCGCAGGTTGCGCAGCGTCCGCGTCCCCCGGAAGGGCTTGATCACGATCCGCTCCGCGTCCCACTCGACGCCCATCGCGCCGCAGTTGACGCTGCCGTCCGGGTTGAGCGTCGTCACCACGGTCTCGATGATGGGCGAGGCCCGACGGAGGCGCTCCTGTGCCACGGTCCGGCAGAGTCTAGATGCGGCGATGCGCACCCTCCTGATCGACAACTACGACTCGTTCACCTTCAACCTCTTCCACCTGCTGGGCGAGGTCAACGGCGACGAGCCGATCGTCGTGCGCAACGACGAGCTGTCGTGGGATGAGGTCGCGGCGCTGGCCGTGGACAACGTCGTGATCTCGCCCGGCCCCGGGCGCCCGGAGCAGCGGCGCGACGTCGGGGTCTCGCTCGACGTGCTCCGGCGCGCCGAGGTGCCGGTCCTCGGCGTCTGCCTCGGCCACCAGGCGCTCGCGCACGTGGCCGGCGGCGCGATCGACCACGCGCCCACGGTCATGCACGGGCGGCTCAGCGAGATCCATCACGACGGGCGCGGCCTGTTCGCCGGCATCCCGCAGGGCTTCGCCGCCGTGCGCTACCACTCGCTCGCCGTCGGCGCGGTGCCGGCGACCCTGCGGGTGACGGCGTGGACGCCCGAGGAGGTCGTGATGGGGCTCGCGCACCGGTCGCGCCCGCTCTGGGGGGTGCAGTTCCACCCCGAGTCGATCTCCACCGAGCACGGCGGCGCGCTGCTGCGCAACTTCCGCGACCTCACGCACGCGCAGCGACGCCGGTCGTCGCGCGCGGCGCGGCCCGCCGCCCGGACGACGGCCGGCCCGCGCGTGCACCACCGCACGCTCACGGCCTGGCGCGACCCCGAAGCCGTCTTCGTCGCGCTCTACGGCGACCGCGACCACGCCGTCTGGCTCGACAGCGCGCGCGCGGAGCCGGGGCTTGCGCGCTTCTCGTTCATGGGCGCCCCCGACGGCCCGCTCGGCCGGGTCGTGCGCTACGACGTCGCGACCGGGGTGCTCAGCGTCGATCGTGCGGGCGAGCGCGAGGAGCTGCGCGAGAGCGTGCTCGACTACTGCGAGCGCGAGCTGACCCGCCTGCGGGCCGACGCCCCCGAGCTGCCGTTCGACTTCACCTGCGGCTTCGCCGGCTATCTCGGCTACGAGCTCAAGGCCGAGTGCGGCGGCACGCTCGTGCACCGCTCCCCGCTGCCGGACGCCGCGCTCGTCTTCTGCGACCGGCTGATCGCGTTCGACCACGACGAGCGCCGCGTCCACCTGCTCGCGCTGGCCGAGGCGACGGGCGCCGGCGCCGCCGAGGACTGGCTGGCGGCCACCGAGCGCCGGCTCGAAGGCCTCGCCCGGCCGGCGCCGCCCGCGCCGGCCGTGCCCGGGGCGCTGACCTTCGCGGCGCGCGAGGGGCGCGACGCCTACCTGGCCAACATCGGCGCCTGCCTGCACGAGATCGTCGAGGGCGAGACCTACGAGGTGTGCCTGACCACGGAGCTGCACAGTGACGGCGCGATCGATCCGCTCGCCGCGTATCGCTCCCTGCGGGCCCGCAACCCCGCACCGTATGCGGCGCTGCTGCGCCTGGGCGACGTCTCGGTGCTCAGCTCCTCGCCCGAGCGCTACCTGCGCGTCGACCGCGAGCGGATCGTCGAGTCGAAGCCGATCAAGGGCACCGCCCCGCGCGCCGCCCACCCCGTCGAGGACGCGTACCGCGCCGCCGCGCTGCGCGACGACGACAAGTCGCGCGCCGAGAACCTCATGATCGTCGACCTCGTGCGCAACGACCTCGGCCGGGTGTGCACGCTGGGCAGCGTCGAGGTGCCGACGCTCATGGCCGTCGAGTCCTACGCCACCGTCCACCAGCTGGTCACGACGGTCCGGGGCCGCCTGCGCGACGACGCGTCCGCGATCGACTGCATCCGCGCGGCGTTCCCGGGCGGGTCGATGACCGGCGCGCCGAAGCTGCGCACGATGGAGATCATCGACCGGCTCGAGGGCGGGCCGCGCGGCGTGTACTCCGGCGCGCTGGGGTTCCTGTCGGTCAACGGCACGGCCGATCTCAGCATCGTGATCCGCACGCTCGTCGCGTCGCCCGACGGCCTGCGGATCGGGTCGGGCGGGGCGATCGTCGCCGCCTCGGACCCGGACGCCGAGCACGACGAGATGCTCCTCAAGGCGCGCGCGGTGCTCGCGGCGGTCGGGGGCAGGCTCGCGGCCGAGCCGCAGCTCACCGCCGCGCCCGATGCACGCGCACGACGACACCGCGTCCGAGCCGGACGACCAACGGCGTGCGATTGCGCACGAATGGTGCGCCGTCTATCAGCGAACGGCAGCATCGCTGCGAATTCACTGCCGATTTCCGCTCCGCGGGCATACGATCCGGCCGGGTTCGAAAGGAGGACCACCGTGAGCGACACTGCCGTCGAAGCGGCCCTGGACAAGCAGAACGGGGTCACGCTGGGCCGAATCCTGGGCCGCGGCACCGTCGGACACGCCGAGGAAGGATCGGACGGCAAGATGCACGCCACGGTCCGGATCCCGGAGGACGAGCTCGTCTATGAGCCGGGCATCCTGATCATGCCGCACGGGGGTGTGCTCGAGCTCGAGCTCATCAACGACGACAAGAACACCCACTGCGCGGTGCTGCCGAGCAACGGCGACACGCAGTTTCTCTGGATGGTGAACCACTCGAGGGGCACGGCGACCCTCGAGCTCGACGGACCGGGGTACTACTGGTACGGCTCCACGACGGGCAACGACGAGGGGCGCGGCCTGACCGGCGCGATCGTCGTGAGCGGCGACGTGCCGCCCGAGGCGCGCCTCGACCGCCCGCCGCAACCGCGCCCGTAGACCCTCCGTCGCCCACCCTGGAAAGGAGCACTTGATGGCAACCGAGTATGTAGATTCAGGGACTGCCATCCCGTACATGGCCCTGAGCGCCGACATCGGGCACGCGCCGCCGGTGACCAAGGGCGTCAACTACGAGCGGATCCTCAACGCCCGCTGAGAGCCGCAGAACTGGCTGACCTACTACGGCGCCTACGACGGGCAGCGCTACAGCACGCTGGACCAGATCAACCCGGGCAACGTCAGCAAGCTCAAGCCGCAGTGGGTGTTCCAGGTGCGGCTCGATGGGCCTGCATTCGGGCACAGTCCACGTACTCGTGGGAGGCCGCCCCGATCGTCGTCGACGGCATCATGTTCGTCTCCGCCTGGGACGGCCAGCTCTATGCCCTCGACGCGGCGAAGCGGGCACGAGCTGTGGCGCTACAAGCATCGCGTCCCCGTTCGACGTGTCGCTGTGCTGCGGCAACGTCAACCGCGGGGTCGCGGTCGCCGAGGGCAAGGTCTTCATGACCACCCTGAACGCGCATGTGATCGCGCTCGACGCCGAGAACGGGAAGAAGATCTGGGATCAGCCCTTCGGCGACGTGCGGGCCGGCGAGAGCGCCACGGTCGCTCCGCTGATCGTCAAGGACATGGTCATCGTCGGGAGCTCCGGCGGCGAGTTCGGGGTCCGCGGCCACACTCGACGCGTTCAAGCTGCGAGACCGGCGAGCGCGTCTGGCGCTGCTACATGGTCCCCAAGCCCGGCGAGCCGGGCTCCGAGACCTGGCCCGACCGACGGCGAGGCCTGGGCAGCGCGGCGGCGCGAACTGCTGGATCACGCCGACGTATGACCCGGCGCTGAACCTCCTCTACTACGGGCACCGGCAACCCCTGCCCCGACTTCGACGGCGACGTTCGGCTGGGCGACAACCTCTACACCGACTCCGGTGTCGCGGTGGACGCCGACACCGGCGAGATCAAGTCGCACTTCCAGTACACGCCGCACGATCTGTGGGACTACGACTCCGTGATGGAGCACATCCTGTTCGACCTCGACGGGCAGAAGCTGGCCGCCCACTTCGACAAGAACGGGTTCCTCTACATCCTCGACCGCACGAACATGGAGCCGGTCCGGGTGGCGCCGTTCGTCGACCGCATCGACTGGGGCGAGGTCGACGAGAAGGGCAACGTCACGCCGAAGCTCTACCCCGACAAGGAAGGCGACCCGGTGCACTTCTGGCCGGGGCCGGCCGGCGCCAAGGAGTGGACGCACGCGTGCTACAGCCCGAAGACCGAGCTGCTCTACGTGCCGGTGCAGGACGTCGGCGCGACGGCCACGCGGCGGCGCCGGGAGTTCAAGGAGAGCATCCCGTACTGGGGCGCCGGAGTCGCCGTCGACGTCGACGACCAGAGCGGCTACGTGAGCGCCTACGACCCGCGCACCGGTCAGGAGCGCTGGCGCTGGACCGCTCAGCTGTGCATGTGCTCGTCGCTGCTGGCCACGGGCGGCGACCTCGTGTTCGGCGGTGAGCCCACCGGGGAGTTCAACGCCTGGGACGCCGAGCAGCGGCGAGCTGCTGTGGCAGTTCCAGTGCGGCAGCGGCCACCACAGCAGCCCGTGCACCTACAGCGTCGACGGGAAGCAGTACATCGTCGCGCCGAGCGGCTGGGGCGCCTGGGCCGAAGGGTTCCTGCCCGAGATGCTCGGTGCCGGCCACGGAAGCGCGCTGTTCGCGTTCGCGCTGCCGGAGTAGCAGGTTCACACCATTGGACGTCGCGGGTTTTCAGTGAAACAGCTGTCAGCGATCTGCCGGGCCTCCAAGGGCACGGCAGATCGCGGCCCGCGACGATCCTCGCCACCCAGCCAACTCGTGAGTGATGATCGGCAGTCTTCTCATCCTCGGATTCACCCTCAGCCTGGACAACTTCCGGACGGCGATCGCGCTCGGGGGGCTTCGGCTCACGTGGCGCCGTTCGGTGCAGGTCGCGCTGGTGTTCGGGCTGTGCGATGGCCTGGCGCCACTGGTGGGCATCCTGATCGGGCTCTACTGGAGCGAGGCGATCGGCTCGACGGCCGAGTACGTGGGGGCGATCGGGCTCGGCCTCTACGGCTTGTACCTCATCGTCAGGGCGTGGCGGACCGAGGCGCCGGAGGAGCTCGATCGGCCATGGGCGGTGTTCGGCCTGATCATTCCGTTGAGCGCGGACAATGTCCTCGCCGGCACGAGCCTGGGCCTGCTCGGGTTCTCCCCGTGGCTCGCGGCGCCGGTCTTCGGCGCCATCACGGCGGTGATGGCCTTGATCGGCCTGCAGCTCGGGCGCGCAGCCGCCGGGCTTCATCCGCATCCGCTCCGATCTCCTGACCGGCGTGGCGCTCGTCGTCATGGCCACGGTGCTGGGGCCGCACGCGTGATGCCGGGCCGTGATCGTCTCCGGGCGCTGTCGTCAGGCGGGCGAGCCGGCCAGGCGCGCGGCGAGCTCGACGAGCATGCGGACGCCGTAGCCGGTCGCGCCGCGGCCGAAGGCGTCGCCGCGATCCTCGTCCAGGAACGCCGTGCCGAGCATGTCGACATGCGCCCACGGCCCCTCGCCCGCGAACTGCTGCAGGAACGTCGCCGCGACGATCGGGAAGCCGAAGCTCTTGCCGGCGGTGTTGCGCAGGTCGGCGACGCTCGACTCGATCAGCGACCGGTAGCGCGGGTGCAGCGGCCACGGCCACGCGAGATCGCCGCTGGCGTTGCCCGCGTCGACGACGGCATCACGCCACGCGTCGTCGTTCGCGAAGACGCCGGCGTACATGTCGCCCAGGCCCGCGCGCATGGCACCGGTCAGGGTCGCGAGGTCGACGACGTGCGTCGCGCCGTCGCGGCGCGTCCACCACAGCGCGTCCGCGAGGATCAGGCGCCCCTCGGCGTCGGGGTTCGTCACCTCGACGGTCAGGCCGGAGGCGGTCGTGATGACGTCGGTCGGCCGGATCGCGGTGCCGCTGAGCATGTTCTCGCAGGCGGGCAGGACGCCGGTGACCGACAGCGGGAGCCCGAGCTCGGCGATCGCCCCGATCGCTCCCACGACCGCGGCGCCGCCGCCCATGTCGGCCTTCTGCCGGACGATGTCCGACTGCGGCTTGAGGAAGTAGCCGCCGGTGTCGAACGTGACGGACTTCCCGACCAGGGCCAGCCGGGGCGCGCGCGGCGCGCCGGGCGGCTCGTGCCGGATGACGATCAGCACCGGGTCGATCGGGCTGCTGCCGCCGACCGCGGCCAGCGCGCCGAGCCCGGCCTGCCTGGCGTCGATGACCTCGGTGCGGAGCCCCGGGAGCGCCGCGGCGCGTTCCGCGAGCCCGGCCGGGGAGACGACGTTCGCAGGCGCGTCGACCAGCTCGCGCGCCGCGTTGGTCCAGCGGCCGATGAGCGCGGCGCGGTCCGCGACGGGCGCGAGGTCGTCGCCGCCGCCGCAGATCACGAAGCGCTCGACGCCGCGCGGGAGGCCGCCGCTCCGCCAGCGGCGGGCCTCGTAGCCGCCGATGACGGCGCCTTCGGCCAGCGCGCGCACCTGCTCCTCGACGGGGACGGGCAGCGACGCGTCGAGCGCCCACGCGACCGTCCCGCCGTCGCGGCACGCTCGCACCGCGTGCGCGGCAGCCGGTCCGCAGCCCGTCGGCGCCCGGCTCGAGCGCCACGACGGCCAGCGGTGCGCCGGTCGCGTACACCATCGCGACCGGATCGGCCGCTGCCATCGCGCGCTCCGGGGCACCCAGCTCCGCCGCCCGCGCCCCCGCGGCGGCGGCAACCAGATCGGGCCCGACCGCGTACGGATCGCCGGCCGTCACCTCGACATCCATCTGCTGGACGTTATCGGTAAACTCTCACACTCTGATCGGAGGCACTATGACGTGGGTGAAGCCCAAGTTTGAGATCGTCGAGCTGTGTTCCGAGGTCACCTCGTACGTGTTCCATCGGTAGGCGGCTGAAGCGCGCCGTGGCCTCCGGCCTTCGCTAGGGGCCACGTGCGCGTTCGCGTCCTGGGCTCGGCCGCCGGCGGCGGCCTTCCGCAGTGGAACTGCCGCTGCGAGACGTGCGAGGCCGCGCGCGCGGGTGAACGCGCGCGACCGCGGACCCAGTCGTCGCTCGCGATCCGCGGCGACGACGGGCCCTGGTTCCTGGTCAACGCCTCGCCCGACCTCCGCCAGCAGCTCGAGTCGCTCGGCGCGCAGGGCGGCGGCGTCCGCGCGGCGCCGATCGCGGGCGTGCTGCTGACCGACGCGGAGATCGACCACACCGCCGGGCTCCTGCTGCTGCGCGAGGCGGCGACGCCGCTGCGCGTCTTCGGCGCCGCGGGCGTCGAGCGCGCGCTGACCGACGGGTATCCCGTCCTGCCGATGCTGGAGCGCTACTGCGGCGCCGAGTGGCGGACGCTCGAACCGGAGCGGCCGCAACCGCTCGCCGGCTCGAGCCTCGTGGTCGAGCCGTTCGCGACCGGCGGCGACGCCCCGCGCTATCTCGGCCCGGACACCGAGCTCGAGGCGAGCGGCTTCGCGTTCAGCGACTCCGGGGGCACGGTCACCTACGTCCCCGGGCTCGCCAGGCTGGACGACAGCGTGGTCGCCCGGCTCGCCGCCAGCGATCTCGTCCTCGTCGACGGGACGTTCTGGCACGACGACGACCTCGCGCGACTGGGCATCTCGGACCGCACGGCGCGCGACATGGGCCACACGCCGCTCGCGGGCCCCGGCGGGACCCTCGAGGTGCTCGCCGGGCTCGAGCGACCGCGCAAGGTGCTCGTCCACATCAACAACACGAACCCGATCCTGCTGGAGGACTCCCCGGAGCGGGAGCAGGTCGCCCGGGCCGGCGTCGAAGTCGCCTACGATGGCCTCGAGGCCGAGCTGTGAGCGACCAGTTCATCGCACGTCTGCGCGCGCAGGGCGCGCGCTACCACAACCTCCACCCGTTCCACGTCCGGATGGACGCCGGGGAGCTCACGCGCGAGGAGCTGCAGCGCTGGGTCGCGAACCGCTTCTACTACCAGAAGTGCATCCCGCTGAAGGACGCGGCGATCATGGCGAACTGCCCCGAGGTCGGCGTCCGGCGGAACTGGGTCCAGCGCATCATCGACCACGACGGCACAGCCGGCGGGACGGGCGGCACCGAGTCGTGGCTGCGGCTCGGCGAGGCGCTCGGCGTCTCGCGAGACGAGCTGACGTCGGAGCGGCGGGTCCTGCCCGCGGTGCGCTACGCGGTCGACGCCTACGTGAACTTCGCGCGCACCAAGCCCTGGGTCGAGGCGGTCGCGTCATCGCTCACCGAGCTGTTCGGCCCGTCCGCGATGCGCGTGCGGCTCGAGGCGCTCGAGCGTCACTATCCGTGGATCGACCCGGCGGGGCTCGACTACTTCCGCACACGGCTGGTGCAGGCGCCGCGCGACGCGCAGTACGCGCTCGATCTCACCGTCGAGCACTGCCGGACGCCCGAGCAGCAGGACGCTGCCGTCGCGGCGCTGCGCTTCAAGACGGAGATGCTGTGGGCGCAGCTCGACGCGATCGAGCGCGGCGACACGCAGCCTTCGGGGCCGGTCGCGTGACGCGTCCCCGCCTCGTCACCGGCGCGCGGCTGCGGTACGACGAGGTGCGCGAGGAGCACGTGCTGCTGATCCCCGAGGGTGCCGTGCGGCTGAACCCCACCGCGGCCGAGGTGCTCGAGCTGTGCGACGGCGAGCGCTCGCTCGACGACATCGTCGGCGCGCTCTCCGCGCGCTACGAGGGCGCCGATGTCCGCGACGACGTCCTCGAGCTGGTCGACGCCATGGCGCAGAGGGGGCTCGTGGTCGATGCTGCCTAGGCCCGCGACGCTGATCGCCGAGCTCTCCTACCAGTGCCCGCTGCACTGCCCGTACTGCTCGAACCCGCTCGACATCGGCGGCGAGCGGTACCGCCAGGAGCTCGAGACCGAGCACTGGATCCGCACCTTCGTGCAGGCGCGGCGGCTCGGGGTCCTCCAGCTCGCGCTGACCGGCGGCGAACCGATGCTGCGGCGCGATCTCGTCGAGCTCTGCGCCGGCGCGCGCGACGCCGGCCTGTACTCGTCGCTCATCACGGCCGGGACCCTCTTCACGCGCGACCGTGCGCAGGCGCTCAAGGCAGCCGGTCTCGACCACGTGCAGATCTCGATCCAGAGCCCGGACGCCGAGGACAACGACCGCATCGCCGGCAACCGGTCGTTCGAGAAGAAGATCGCGGCCGCGCGCCATGCGAAGGAGCTCGACTTCCCGCTGACGATCAACTGCGTCCTGCACCGGCAGAACCTCGATCGCATCGAGGAGCTGCTCGATCTCGCGCTCGATCTCGGCGCGCAGCGGCTCGAGCTCGCCAACACGCAGTACTACGGCTGGGCGGTCCCGAACCAGGACGCGCTCATGCCGTCGCGGGAGCAGCTCCGGCGCGCGGAGGAGGCGGTGGTCCGCTTCCGTGAGCGGATCGGCCCGGCGGTCGACGTCCTCTGGGTGCTCCCCGACTTCTACGAGGAGCTGCCGAAGCCGTGCATGGGCGGCTGGGGCCGGACGGCGATGGTGGTCGCTCCCAACGGCGACGTGATGCCCTGCCAGGCTGCGTCGACGATTCCCGGGCTCGAGTTCGCCAACGTCCGCGACCATCCGCTGGAGTGGATCTGGAGCGAGTCCGACGCGTTCGCGCGCTTCCGCGGGACCGACTGGATGCAGGAGCCGTGCCGGACGTGCCCGCTCGGACGGCAGGAGGTCGATTGGGGCGGCTGCCGTTGCCAGGCGCTGCGGCTCGCGGGCGACGCGGCGGCCACGGATCCGGTCTGCCGGTTCTCGCCCCATCACGACCGCGTCGTGGCGGCGCGCGAGCCGGTGCAGAGCGAGCAGTTCCTCTATCGCACGATGAAGCGCCCCGCGCGGGCCTGACTCGTCAGAGCCCCAGCGCGCGGCGCACGACGGGCGCGTTGCGGCGCGATACGGGCACCGTCTCGCGCGCGGCGCGGTCCATGATCAGCGACAGCTCGCCCCTCGGCCCGCGGTCGACGGCCCGGACGCAGGACAGGTTGACGATGAACCGCCGATGGACGCGCATGAACTCGCCTCCGGCGAGCTCCTCCTCGAGCTTGTCGATGCCGTGCACCGCAGCTTGGAGGCGTCCCTCCTCGGTGACGAGCCAGACGTCGTTGCCGTCCGCCTCCGCGAAGCTGACCTCGGGCCGCCGCAGCAGGACCATGCGCTCGCCGCTCACGCCCACGATGCGTGCCGGCGGGATCAGCGCCGGCTCCGGCCGCTCGCGCTCGATCGGCTCACCGAGCTCCGCACCGAAGACCGCGAGCGTCCCGATCGGCTGGTCGGCCAGGAAGACCGGGCGCAGGGTGATCCGGCGGGGCTCGCTGCTCAGCTCGGTCACGATCTGCGTCGAGCCGACCCAGCCGTGGTCGAGACGAGCCTGTTTGATGGCGTGACGGGCGACGTGCCGGAGATCGAGGCCCGGCTGCCACCGGACGGCGGGGTCCAGCGCCGGCACCCGCGCCGGGACGCCGAGGAAGAGGCTTGCGCCGTCGTCGGCGATGACGACCTTGCCGCTTGCGTCCAGAGCGGCGACCGCCTGTCCGGACCGCGCTCGTGTCTGGGTGAACGCCGCGGCCAGCTCGGCGCCGCTGTCGCAGGCGCGCTGACGCAGGATCGCGCGCGCGCCGCCCACCGCCTGCGACAGCCACCCGGCCGCCTGCGGCGGGAGCCCGGACCGCCACGTCGAGACGTCGAGGACCGCGACGGCATCACGGGTCACGGCATCGCGGACGGCCACGCCGGCGCAGACCCACTCGTGAAAGCCCGTGCACCAGTGCTCCGGCCCGCTGATCAGCACCGGTCCGGGTGCCTCGAGCGCCGTGCCCATCCCGTTCGTGCCCGTCGCCCACTCCGACCAGCACGACCACGGCGCCATGTTGCTCTCCCGCGCGCGGCTGAGCGTCTCCTTGTCGCCGTGGACGGTCAGGATCCGACCGTCGCCGTCCGTGACGGCGACGACGCCGCCGAGGCTCTCGACCTCGCTCGCGATCGACGCCGCGGCGCCGCCGAGCTGGGCGAACACGATCTCGTGCTCGAGCGTGTGCTCGGCGGAGGACTCCTCCAGGGCGGACGCAGGCGGGGCCTTGCTCAGGCCCGGGTCGACGTGGTACTGCTCGCGGCAGCGATACCAGGACGTGGCCACCTCGGGTCGGACCCCGCGGACGCGGTCGTCTCCGGCGAGGAACCGCTCACGCGCCGCCGTCACGGCCTGGTACCGCTCCGCGTCGCTCATGCGATGGCGCTTTCCACCCTGGCTCATGTGGGACGACAGGTTTATCTCACCGCGAACCGGTGCGCCAGTCGCTCGGCCACATCCGCAGCCTGCCCGATCGCCCCTGTTGACGAACCTGCAACCCGCCGCACACACCCCCGGGACGCGGAAATGTATGCTTCACGCATGGATTCCGTCGCGGCGCAGACACGCGCGACGCCGGGGCGCGCTGGTCCGCGCCGCTCGCCGGTGCGCGGCGGGCAGCGCCCTACGCGCTCCTCGGACTCGCCGTCCTGGCGCCGTTCGCCTTCAGCGCCGGCGACGACGTCGTCGGCGACATGGTCCTGGCCGCCGCGTACGTCGTCATGGCGCTCGGCCTGAACATCGTCGTCGGGTTCGCGGGCCTGCTCGACCTCGGCTACGTCGCGTTCTACGCGATCGGCGCGTACACGGCCGCGCATCTCGCCTCGGGGTTCTGGGACAACGCGCGGACGTGGCGATCCTCGTCGGCGGACCGGCGGCCGACCTTCCCGGCATCCACGTGAGCTTCCTGCTCGTGCTCGTCGTCGCGGCGGTGGCGACGACGCTCGCCGGCGTGGTGATCGGGGTGCCGACGCTGCGGCTCCGCGGCGACTACATCGCGATCATGACGCTCGCGTTCGGGGAGATCATCGGGCAGGTCGCCGCCAACGGGCGCGACATCGCGCTGCTCGGCGGCACGCTGACCGCGGGCCCGATCAACATCGGGCCGATCGACCGGATCGACCTCCCGCTGCTGGCGCCGTTCGAGGCGGTGAACCTGCGGCCCTGGTACTGGTTCGCGCTCGCCCTCGTCGTGCTGGCGATCGTCGTCAACCTCCGGCTGCGGGACTCGCGCGTCGGCCGGGCCTGGATCGCGATGCGGACCGACGAGGACGCCGCCGCCGCGGCCGGGATCCCCGTCGCGCGCACGAAGCTCCTCGCCTACGCCACCGGCGCGGCGCTCGGCGGCGTGTCGGGCGCGTTCCTCGCGTCCTACCTCTCGGTCGTCAACGCCGAGCAGTTCCAGTTCTCGTTCTCGATCTTCATCTTCACGATGGTCGTCGTGGGCGGCCTCGGCTCGATCACGGGCGTGGTGCTCGGCGCGATCCTGTTCTCGGAGGTCAACAACTACCTGCTGCCCGACGTCCTGTCTTCGCTGCCGGGCCGGGTCGGCCTCGACTTCGACTTCTCGATGATCACGTCGGGGGTCTACGGCGCCGTGATCGTGATCGTGATGCTGCTGCGGCCCAGCGGCCTCGTCCCCGCGCGGTGAGACACTTGCGCGCGTGGCGACGACCGAGCTGATCGATCCCGCGCCGCGCACGTTCTTCGGCGTGCCGGCGGTGGCCGAGCTCGGGACGCTCGACGCCCAGGTGGCGTTCCTGGGCGTCCCGTACGACGGCGGTACCCCGGAGCCCGGGATCCCGACGGGCCAGCGCGCGGGGCCCGCGGCGGTCCGCGCGGCGAGCGAGGCGCTGTTCGCCTACCCACGGCGACCCACGGCGGGCGAGGGGGCCGAGGGCTGGTACGACGTGGAGTCCGGCCGCGACCACCTGGCCGGCGTGACGATGGCCGACGTCGGCGACGTCGCCATCCAGGGCTCGGACACCGAGCCGAACTACGGGCGCATCACGGGCGCGGCGCGGGCCGTCGTCGAGCGCGGGGCGCTGCTGGTGGCGATCGGCGGCGACCACTCGATCAGCTATCCGCTGGGCCGCGGGATGGAGCCGCTGGGCGCGTTCGACGTCGTCCACGTCGATGCGCACGCCGACTTCCTCGACGAGCTGGGAGGAGCGCGCCTCACCGGCGCGAGCCAGCTGCGGCGCCTTGCGGAGCTGCCGTCCGTCGGGACCGTCACCGCGCTCGGGATCCGCAACGCCGATCGCTCCGAGATGGACGGGCTGCGCGAGCTCGGGGGTCGCTGGGCGACCAGCCTCGACGTGATCGAGCGCGGGGCCTCCGACGTGGTCCGCGCGACCGTTCCGCTCGCGCGGGCGCTGTACGTCTCGATCGACCTCGACGTGCTCGACTCCTCGGTCGCGCCGGGCCACTCGCTGCCGGAGCCCGGCGGCCTGAGCTACCGGCAGCTGCGGGCGATCCTGGTCGAGCTGGCGCGGCGCGGGCGCGTGATCGGCTTCGACGTGGTCGAGCTCAATCCGGCGCGCGACCCGTCCGGAGCGACGGCGCGGGTCGCGGCGTGGATCGTCACGCACTTCCTGAGCGAGATCTTCGACGCCCTGCCGCGCCGGTCCGAGCAGCGGCTAGCCGCCCGCCGGCAGCGGCTTCTCGTAGACGGCGAGGTCGCACGGCGTGGCGAGCAGCGGCGCGAGCTGCGGATAGGCGTCGCCCATGCTGCCGGTGCGGATCGGGCGGTACCCGATCCGGCCGTACGCCGCACGGCTCCAGGCGGTGACGTACAAGTTCACCAGCCATCCGGTGACCGCGACCCCCGTCCGCGGGCGCCCCTGACGCTCAGGTGGCGGTGAAGCCGCCGTCCACGTTCAGCGTGGCGCCGGAGATCCAGCCCGCGCCCGGCGAGCAGAGCCAGCGGATCGCCTCGCCGACCTCGTCGGGCTCGCCGAGCCGGCCGAGCGGATACGCCTCCGCCATCGCGTCCTGGCGCGCCTCGAAGTCCGGCCGGTCCGCCCGCGCGAGCGGCGTGTCGACGACGGCGGGGAGGACGGCGTTGCAGCGGATCCCGTCGCCGCCGTACTCGACGGCGATCGCCTTGGTGAGGCTGATCACCGCGCCCTTCGCGGCGGCGTAGGGGGCGATCCCCGGCACGAGCTTGACCGCGAGCGTCGACGCCACGTTGACGATCGACCGGTCGCCCTCGGCGCGCAGCAGCTCCGGGAGCGCGGCGTTCAGGACGAGGTAGGGCCCGCGCAGGTTGATCGCGATCTGCTCGTCCCAGCGCTCGATCCCGACCTCGTGCAGGCGGACGTTGCGGCGGATCGAGCCGGCGTTGTTGACGACGACGTGCAGCCCGCCGAACGCCTCGACCGCGGAGGCCACCGCCCGCGCGGCGTCGTCGGGCGCGGCGAGGTCGCATGCGACGGCGAGTGCCTGCCCGCCCGCGGCCGCGACCTCGGCGGCGACCGCCTCGACCGGCTCCGCCCGGCGGCCCGCCAGCACGACGGCGTAGCCGTCGGCGGCGAGGGCGAGCGCGGCGGACCGGCCGATGCCGGTGCCGCCGCCCGTCACGAGGGCGCAGCGCGTCACGGCGCGGCACCCTAGTCGTCGGGCCAGCGTCCGTGCTGCGCGAAGTAGTCGCGCTTGGCCTCGTCCGCCTCGCGGTCGCGCTCGCTCGAGAGCCCGAGGCGGAGGAAGAGGTTCGCCAGGACGACCATCAGCGCGGAGCCGATCAGGACGATCCCGGCGCCGCGCTCGACCTCGTCGCCGGCGACGAGCAGCACGAGGCCGGCGAGGGCGATCGCCGACGGGATCCAGACGCGCACGATGCGGCTCATCGCTGTACACGATGGCGCACGACGGGTAAGAGGGGCGGAGAATGGAGCTCGAGACCTGGCAGGCGCCACCCGGCGACACGATCCCGAACCACCCCGGCTTCCCGGTGCTCGTCTACCGCGGGACCGGCATGCGCGACCCGATGACCGCACGATCGCGCTTCGCCGAGCACGGCTGGGGCGGGTCGTGGGTCGACGGCGTGTTCGACTTCCACCACTTCCACTCGACGTCGCACGAGGTGCTCGCGGTCGTGGCCGGACGGGCCACGCTCGAGCTCGGCGGCCCGCAGGGCGAGGCGTTCGAGGTCGCGGCGGGCGACGTCGTCGTCCTCCCCGCCGGCACCGGGCACCGGCGGGCGGTTGCCGACGGCTCGTTCACGGTGGTCGGTGCGTATCCCGCCGGGCAGGAGCACTACGACCTGCTGCGCGGCGACGATCCGGCCGAGGTCGAGGCCGCGCGCGAGCGGATCGCGGCGCTGGGCGCGCCGCCCGAGGACCCGGTCGGCGGCGACGGCGTCGGCGGCTGGCGCCAGGTCGCACGACGTTAACGTTCTGACGCGCGCGGATCGGTCATCATGGATTGCGATGACCGTGCTGCAGATCATCCCCGATGAGCGCGGATACTGGAAGGTGCTGGCCGGCAGCGGGGCGCCGCTGTCCGAGAAGCACCCGACGGTGACGCACGCGGAGGCCGCCGCGCGTTCGTACGCCGAGGCGACCGACGAGATCCTCGTGCTCGACCGGTACCACCGGTTCCGGCGCGTCCCGCCGCGCCGCTCGCGTTCCGTCCACGACGCCTAGCTCCACCGCGTCGCGCATCGCCGCTGCCCCGCCGGGTAAGGCGTCGGCATGCGGCTCGGCTTCGCGGTCAAGGTGCTCGGCGGCGGCGGGCTGCCGTCCCACGACGCGCGCCGCTGGCAGAGCGGGCCGGACCTCGGCGTCTCGCTCGACCGGCTCGACGCGATCCTCTCGTACCTCGACGCGCAGGACATCCGCATGTACCGGATGGCGACCGCCCTCGCGCCCTACGCGAGCCACCCGGACCTGCCGCAGTTCCGCGATCAGCCCGCCCGCTGCGCGGAACGGCTCGCGCAGGTCGGCGCCCGCGCGCGCGAGCTCGGCATCCGCGCTCAGCACCCACCCGGGCCAGTACACGGTCCTGAACTCCGAGGACGCCCGCGTCCAGCGCCTCGCGGCGGAGGAGCTCGAGGTCCAGGCCGAGCTGATGGACGGGATGCGCCTCGGGCCCGAGGCGGTCGTGGTGCTGCACGTCGGCGGCGCGGCGGGCGGGCTCGACGCCGCCCGTGACCGCTTCGAGGCCGGGTTCGCGCTGCTCTCCGGCGCCGCCCGCGCGCGGTCGTGATCGAGAACGACGACCGCAGCTTCGGGCTCGGCGCCGTCCTGCCGCTCGCCGAGCGGATCGGGCGGCCGGTCGTCTGGGACGCGCTCCACCACCACTGTCACGACCCGGACGGGATCCCCGCCCGTGAGGCGCTCCGGCTCGCCATGGCCACGTGGCCGGACGGCGTGACGCCGAAGGTCCACTTCTCCAGCCCGCGCACCGCGGTCGAGGAGCGGCGCCGCAAGGTCGTGCTCCCGCCGCTGCGCGCGCACGCCGACCTGGTCGACCCGATCGCCTTCGAGGCGTTCCTGGAGCACACCGTCGACGGCGCGGACGTCGACGTGATGCTGGAGGCCAAGGCGAAGGACCTGGCGCTCCTGCGCTTGCGCGAGCAGTCGGCGGCGCGCCAGGTCGCGGTTGCGCACCCCGCAGGAGGGTGAGCCTCAAGGGGAGCAACCAAGGAGGCACCATGGCCACCATCGAGCAGAGCATCGAGGTCGACGTCCCGGTCCAGACGGCCTACGACCAGTGGACCCAGTTCGAGTCGTTCCCCGCGTTCATGGAGAACGTCGAGGAGATCCGCCAGACGGACGACAAGCACCTGCACTGGGTCGCGGCGTTCGGCGGCACCCGCCACGAGTGGGACGCCGAGATCACCGAGCAGCTCCCCGACGAGCGCGTCGCGTGGCGCAACACCGACGGCAAGGACAACGCCGGCGTCGTCACGTTCCACAAGCTCGGCGACAGCCGCTCGAAGGTCATGGTCCAGATGGACTACGTGCCCGAGGGCATCAAGGAGAAGGTCGGCGCGGCGCTCGGGTTCGACGACCGCGGGGTCAAGGGCGACCTCGAGCGGTTCAAGGAGCTGATCGAGAAGCACGGCGCCGAGAGCGGCGCGTGGCGCGGCGAGGTCGCCGCCCACAAGCCCGAGTCGCTGGAGCAGCGCTAGGCAGGGAGCCCGGGCCGGGCGCCGAAAGGCGGGGCGTGTCGCGCTACACGCTCCGCCGCACCCGGCTCGGGGACGGGGAGGAGACGACGACCTACGTCGTCCGCCACCGGCTCGCCGGCCTCAGCGTCGGCGTGCACGTCTTCCGCCAGGCCCGCCGCCTGGACCACTGGTGCCACAAGCACGACGTCCGCGAGGCGGTCGTCGGCGGCTTCTACCTGCGCGACCCGTTCCGGCCGCTGGGCGACGTCTGGTGCGGCGGCGAGCACGTCGCGGGGACGCCGTTCGTGCCGCGCCTACCGCGACCTGCGCCCGGCGCTGCACGCGACCGACGGCCGGCTCGAGATCGCGCCGCGCGGCGAGCTGCCCGAGCGGCCGGAGGGCGACCTGCTCCAGGCCGGCCCGCTGCTCGTCGCGGACGGCGAGATCGCGTTCGACGGCGCCGATCGCGAGGGCTTCACCGCCGGCGCCGCGCAGTTCGACTCCGACATCACCGACGGCCGCCACCCGCGCGCCGCGGTCGGGATCGCCGAGAAGCACCTGGTCGTGCTCGTCTGCGACGGCCGCCGCAGCCGGACCGACGCCGGGCTGTCGATGCTCGAGCTCGCCGGCATGATGCGCGAGCTCGGCTGCCGCGTGGCGATGAACCTGGACGGCGGCGGCTCGGCCACGCTCGTCCACCGCGGCCACCTGCTCAACCGGCCCTACAGCGAGCAGGACCAGGCGGCGCCCGCGTCGCGGCCGATCGTCAGCGCGCTCCTGTTCAGCTGACCGGCTCGGCCTCGGCCACGCGGACGAGGTTGCGCAGCAGCAGGGCGATCACCGGGCCGTAGGTCAGCCGGAGCGCCGGCTCGAGCGCCGCGGGCGCGTCGAGCTCGATCGCCACGAGCGTCCCGCCCGCGACCGCGCTGACGCGGTGGCGGATCGTGAGTGGCCCGACCTGCCAGCTCCAGAGCGAGCCGCGGCGCTTGGCGGTGATCCGCGCCGGGACCGGGACGACGCCGAGCAGGCGCGCCGAGCCGCGCGCGCCGAGCGTGACCTCCGGCGCGCCGAGGCCGTCGGCGCCGCGCACGTGCGGCGCCCAGCGGCTCCAGTTCTCGGGGCGGGCGACCAGCGCCCAGACGACGTCGGCGGGCGCGCGGGTGCGGCGTTCGTAGCGGAGCATCCGACCGGGATACGACAGTGTCCGGCGGCGGCGATCACCGGCGCGTCAGACTGACGGGCCGGGCCGCGACCCGGGACGACGAGCATGCTGCACATCCACCGAGCCGAACGCGCCGACGGGCTGGTGCTCGCGCTGCGCGCCATCCTCGCCGATCCGCCCGAGGACCCGTTCGCCACCGAGGTCGTCTCGGTCCCCACGCGCGGGATGGAGCGCTGGCTGACCCAGCGGCTCTCGGACGGCCTCGGGATCTGCGCCAACGTCGGCTTCCCGCCCCCGCGGGTGCTGATCGGCGACGCGATCGCCGCCGTCTCGGGCGTCGATCCGGAGACCGACCCGTGGCTGCCCGAGCGGCTGGTCTGGCCGCTGCTCGACGTGGTCACCGGCGCGCTGGAGGAGCCGTGGGCGGGCGACCTCGCCACCCACCTCGGCGGCGCCGACGACCCCGTCCGCCGCGCCCGCCGCTTCGCCACCGTGCGCCATCTCGCGGGCCTGTTCGACCGCTACGGCACGTACCGGCCCGAGCTCCTGCTCGGCTGGGCCGAGGGCGAGGACGACGACGACTGGCAGGCGGAGCTGTGGCGCCGGCTGCGCGCGCGGATCGGCGTGCCGTCGCCGGCCGAGCGGCTGGCGGACGGGTGCGCGCGCCTGCGCGCGGAGCCCGGGCTGGTCGCGCTCCCGCCGCGCGTCGGCCTGTTCGGCCTGACGCGCCTGCCCGCGGCCGACCTCGAGGTGCTGCGCGCGCTCGGCGCGGGTCGCGACGTCCACCTGTTCGTCCTGCATCCGTCGCCGGCGTTGTGGGAGGCGCTCGCGGGCGGCGAGCCGACCCTCCGCCGCGCCGAGGACCGCACGGCCGCGCTGGTCCGCAACCGGCTGCTCGGCTCGTGGGGGAACGACGCGCGCGAGCTGCAGCTCGTCGTCGCGGGCGCCGGCTCGGTCGACCACCACCATCCGGTCGCGCACGCGGAGGGGACGCTCCTCGCCCGGATCCAGGCCGACGTGCGCGCCGATCGCGCGCCCGCCGGCGACCTCGTGCCCGACCCGGGCGACCGCAGCGTCCAGGTCCACGCCTGCCACGGCCGCGCGCGCCAGGTCGAGGCGCTCCGCGACGCGATCCTGCACCGGCTCGACGAGGACCCGACGCTCGAGCCGCGCGACGTGATCGTCATGTGCCCCGACATCGAGACGTTCGCGCCGCTGATCCACGCGACGTTCGGGGCGGGCGAGGTGAGCGAGGACGAGGACGACGCGCTGCCGGCCGAGCTGCGGCCGCCGGACCTGCGCGTCCGGCTCGCCGACCGCTCGCTGCGCCAGACCAACCCGGTGCTCGGCGCCGTCGCCGGCCTGCTCGACCTCGCCGACGCGCGGCTGACCGCCTCGCAGGTGCTCGACCTCGCCGACCGCGAGCCGGTCCGCCGCCGCTTCCGGCTCGACGACGACGACGTCGGCCGGCTCGAGGACTGGATCGCCGAGAGCGGGATCCGCTGGGGGCTCGACGCGGAGCACCGCGCGCCGTTCAAGCTCGCCGACGTCCCGGCCGGCACGTGGCGGCGCGGGCTCGACCGGCTCCTGCTCGGCGTGACGATGACCGAGGACGGCGAGCGGATCGTCGACGGCGTGCTGCCGCTCGACGACGTCGACAGCGGCGCGATCGACCTCGCCGGCCGCTTCGCCGAGCTCGTCGACCGGCTCGGGACCGCCCTCGCCGCGCTCCAGGGACCGCAGCCGATCGCGGCCTGGGCCGTGGCGCTGGCGGACGCCGCCGACGCGCTGTGCGCCACCGGCCCGCGCGACGCGTGGCAGCGCGCGCAGCTCCAGCGCCTGCTCGACGCGACGGTCGCGGAGGCGGACGGGCTCGACGCGCCGATCGCCCTGCCCGAGGTCCGCGCGCTGTTCGCCGAGCGGCTGCAGGGACGCCCGACGCGCGCGAACTTCCGCACCGGCCACCTGACGATCTGCACGCTCGTGCCGATGCGGTCGGTCCCGCATCGCGTCGTCTGCCTGCTCGGCCTCGACGACGGCGTCTTCCCGCGCCGCGGCCCGCGCGACGGCGACGACCGCCTGCTCGACGACCCGCACGTCGGCGAGCGCGACGCGCGCAGCGAGGACCGCCAGCAGCTGCTCGACGCGCTGATGGCCGCGGGCGACACGCTGATCGTCACCTACACCGGCAACGACGAGCGCACGAACCTGCCGCAGCCGCCCGGCGGTGCCGGTCGGCGAGCTGCTCGACGTGGTCGGCCGCACGCTCGCCGGCGGCGACGCCGGCGCGGTCCTCGTCCGCCACCCGCTGCAGCCGTTCGACCCGCGCAACTTCGTCGCCGGCGAGCTGATCCCGGCGCGCGCGTGGAGCTTCGACCGCGTCGGCCTCGACGGCGCCCGCGCGCTCGAGGCCGAGCGGGTCGAGCCGGGCCCGTTCCTGCCCGGCCCGCTGCCGCCGCTCGACACGCAGATCGTCGAGCTCGAGGACCTCCTGGCGTTCGTCGCGCATCCCGTGCGGGCGTTCCTGCGCCGCCGGCTCGACGTCTCCGTCCGCGCCGGCGAGGACGAGATCGAGGACGCGCTGCCGGTCGAGCTCGACGCGCTGGAGCAGTACCAGGTCGGCCAGCGCCTGCTCGACGCGCGGCTGGAGGGGACGGGGCGGCGCGAGGCGATCCTCGCCGAGATCGCGCGCGGGACGCTCCCGCCGGGCGGGCTCGGGCAGCCGGTCGTCGCCGCGATCGAGCCGATCGCCGACGCCGTCTTCGCGCAGGCGGGCGCAGGGACCGGGGAGTCCGTCGACGTGCGCGTGGCGCTGCCGGGCGGCCGGTTGCTCAGCGGGACGGTGCCGGGCGTGGTCGGCGACACGCTGCGCGCGGTGAGCTACGCGCGCGTCGGCCCGCGCCACCGCCTCCAGGCCTGGGTCCGGCTGCTCGCGCTGACCGCCGCCCACCCGGAGCGGTCGTTCGACGCGCTGACCGTCGGTCGCGTGCGCCGCGGCGCCGACGGCGCGGTGACCGTCGCGCGGATCCCGCCGCTGGACGCGGGCGAGGCGCGCGCGGAGCTCGCCGTCCTGCTCGACCTCTACGACCGCGGGATGCGCGAGCCGGCGCCGCTCGCCTGCTCGACCTCGGCCGCCTACGCGGGCGCCGGGTCGAACGCCGCGCGGATGGCCGCCGACGCGTGGGAGTCGACGTGGAACTTCGACAAGGAGGACCGCGACCGCGAGCACCTGCTCGTGCTCGGCGGCGAGCGGACGTTCGCGGAGCTGTGCGAGCAGGCGCCGCGCCCCGACGAGTCCGGGCCGGGCTGGGACGAGCGCGACCCGACGCGCTTCGGCCGCTGGGCGCGGCGGATGTGGGACGGGCTGCTGCGGCGCGAGGAGGTGCGCGAGGCGTGAGCCTGCTCACCGACCGCGAGCCGTTCGACGTCTGCGGGCCGCTGCCGAGCGGGATCACCGTGCTCGAGGCGAGCGCCGGCACCGGCAAGACGTTCACGATCGCCGCGCTCGCGGCGCGCTACGTCGCGGACGGCACCCCGCTCGACGACCTGCTCCTGGTCACGTTCACGCGGATGGCCACCGGCGAGCTGCGCGAGCGCGTCCGCGAGCGGCTGGAGAGCGCCGAGCGGGCGCTCGGCGCGGTGCTGGAGGGCGCCGAGCCGGACGCGCGCGACGAGGTCGTGCGGCTGCTCGCCGACGGGCCGCGCGCGACGGTCGAGCGCCGCCACCGGCACCTCGCCCGCGCCCTGTCGGACTTCGACGCCGCCACGATCACCACCACCCACGGCTTCTGCCAGGAGGTGCTCGGCGGGCTCGGCGTGGCCGGCGACACGCCGCGCGACGGCGTCTTCGCCGAGGACGTCCGCGACCTGCTCGAGGAGGTCGTGGACGACCTCTACGTGCGGCGCTTCCGGACCACGCAGGCCGCGCCGGAGATCTCGCGCGCCCAGGCGTTCCAGGTCGCGGAGATCGCGGTCGGCCACCCGGGCGTCCCGGTCGAGCCGCAGGACGACGCCGAGCCGCTGCCCGCGATGCGCCGGCGCCTGGCCGAGGCCGCCCGCGGCGAGCTCGAGCGGCGCAAGCAGCAGCTCGCGGTCATGACCTACGACGATCTGCTGACCGGGCTCCAGCGGGTGCTGCGGCCGCCCGGCGGCGCCGCGGTCGCGCGCCGGCTGCACCGGCGCTTCCCGGTCGTGCTCGTCGACGAGTTCCAGGACACCGACCCGATCCAGTGGGAGATCCTGCAGCAGGCGTTCGGCGCCGGGACGCTCGTGCTGATCGGCGACCCCAAGCAGGCGATCTACGCGTTCCGCGGCGCCGACGTCTACGCCTATCTCGACGCCGCCCGGTCGGCCGTCGTGCACGCGACCCTGCAGGTCAACTGGCGCTCCGACCAGGGCCTGATCGACGCCTACGACGCGCTGTTCGACGGCGCGCAGCTCGGCCACGAGGGGATCGTCTACCGGCGGGTGCTCGCCGCGGAGGCGAACCGCGCGCCGCGCCTGACCGGGGCGGGCGCGCCGCTGCGCGTGCGCGTCGTCCACCGCGACGAGCCGGCGGTCGAGCGCACGCCCAAGCGGCTTCGCGAAGAACGCGTCCGCGCGCGCGTACATCGCCCGCGACCTCGCGGCCGACGTCGTCCGGCTGCTCGACGCGGGCGCGGAGATCGAGACCCGCGCCGACGACGGCGCCGTGGAGGGCCGCGCGGCGGTCGCGCCCGGCGACGTCGCCGTGCTCGTGCGCACGAACCGCGCCGCCGCCGCGGTCCGCGACGCGCTCGACGCCGCCGGCGTCCCGGCGGTGATCAACGGCGCCGGCAGCGTGTTCGGGACCGAGGCCGCGGGCCACTGGCTGCGGCTGCTCGAGGCCCTGGAGCGGCCCGCCTCCGGCCCGCGCGCGCACGCCGCCGCGCTCACGCCGTTCCTCGGCTGGCTCGGCGGAGCGCGTCGCGTGCGCGGAGGAGCCGGAGTGGGAGGAGGTCCACCGGCGGCTGCACGCCTGGGCGCGCGTGCTGCGGCTGCGGGGCGTCGCCGCGCTGGCGGAGACCGTGAGCCTCGCCCAGGGGCTCCCGGCGCGCGTGCTCTCGCGGCCCGACGGCGAGCGCGAGCTGACCGACCTGCGCCACGTCGCCCAGCTGCTGCACGCCGCCGCGACGACCGAGCAGCTCGGGACGACCGCGCTCGGCGCGTGGCTGCGGCGGCGGATCGCCGAGGCCGCCGACGACACCGCCGACGAGGAGCGCAGCCGCCGGCTCGAGTCCGACGCCGACGCCGTCCAGGTCCTCACCGTCCACCGCAGCAAGGGGCTCGAGTTCCCGATCGTGTACTTCCCGGACCTGTGGGAGCCGGGCTACATCCCGCGCTCCGCGCCCGTCGTCTTCCACGACCCCGCCGCCGGCGACCGGCGCACGATCGACGTCGGCATGGAGGGCGCGACGTTCAAGTCCCACAAGGATCAGGCGCTGGTCGAGCAGCGCGGCGAGGACCTGCGGCTCGCCTACGTCGCGCTGACCCGCGCGCGCCACCAGGCGGTCGTCTGGTGGGCGGGCACGTACGACAGCCGTGACTCGGCGCTCGGGCGGATGCTGTTCGCGCGCGGCGAGGACGGCGCGATCGCCGCGACCGGGAACGAGCACGCCGACCGACAGCAAGGTCGTCGAGCGCTTCGAGGCGCTCGCGGCCGGCGCGCCGGACCGGATCGCCGTCGAGCGCGCCCTGCCGGGCCTCCCGGTCGCCTGGGCCGGGCCGCCGCGCGCGCCGGCCGCGCTGACCGCGTCGCGCTTCGACCGCGAGCTCGACCGGCGCTGGCGCCGCACGTCCTACAGCGACATCACCGCCGCGGCGCACGAGGCGCGGGTGGCGAGCGAGCCCGACGAGGACGTCACCGACGACGAGCCGGAGCCCGCGACCCCGCCGCCGGCCGTCCCCGGCGGCGACGCGGCGCTGCTCGAGGTCCCGTCGCTGCTCGCGGAGATGCCGGCCGGGGTGGACATCGGCACGTTCGTGCACGGCGTCCTCGAGGCGGCCGACTTCGCCGCGCCCGACCTGACCGCGGAGCTGACCGCCCGGGTCGCCGAGGCGCGCGCGCGGCGCCAGCTCGAGATCGGCGACGTGGCGACCACGGTCGCGGGGCTGCGCGCGGCGCTCGAGACGCCGCTCGGCCCGCTCGTCGGCGGCCTGCGGCTCGCCGACGTCGCGCGCGCCGACCGGCTCGACGAGCTGGCCTTCGAGCTGCCGCTGGCCGGCGGCGACCGGCCGAGCGGCCGCGTCGCGCTCGACGCGATCGCCGCCGCGCTCGACGCGCACCTGCCCGCGGGCGACCCGCTCGCGGGCTACGCGGCGCGGTTGCGCGACCCCGCGCTGCGGCGCGACGTGCGCGGCTACCTGACCGGCAGCATCGACCTCGTCGTGCGCGTCGGCGACGCGTACGCGATCGCCGACTACAAGACGAACTGGCTCGCCGCGCCGGGCGAGCCGCTGACCGCCTGGCAGCACCGGCCCGCCGCGCTCGCGGCCGAGATGGAGCGCGCGCACTACGGGCTCCAGGCGCTCCTCTACACCGTCGCGCTGCACCGCTACCTGCGCTGGCGGCTGCGCGGCTACGACCCGGCGCGCCACCTCGCCGGCGTGCTCTACCTGTTCGTCCGCGGCATGCGCGGCGCCGACACGCCGGTGGTCGACGGCACGCCGTGCGGCGTGTTCGCGTGGAAGCCGCCCGCTGCGCTCGTCACCGCGCTGAGCGACGTGCTGGAGGGCGGCGCGTGATCGCCGAGGACCGCTTCGACGTCCGGCTCGCCCGCGCCGCGCCCGGCCTGCTGCGCGCGTTCAACGACGCCGGCGTGCTCGCCCCGGCCGACGTCCACGTCGCCGGCCGGCTCGCCGGGGAGGAGGACCCGGCGGTGGCGCTCGCGGTGGCGCTCGCGGTGCGGGCGCCGCGGCTCGGCCACGTCTACGTCGATCTCGCGACCGTGCGCGACACGGCGACCGTCGAGACCGAGGAGCCGGTCGACCTGTCCGCGCTGCCGTGGCCCGATCCCGCCGCCTGGCCGGCCGCGGTCGGCCGCGTCGCCGCTGGTGGCCCAGGGCGTCGGTGGTCCGGAGGACCGGCCGCTGCGGCTGCTCGGCTCGCGGCTCTACCTCGACCGCTACTGGCGCGAGGAGCGCCGGCTCGCCGCGGACCTCTGCGCGCTGGCGGAGACGGCCCCGGGCGGCGTCGACGGCCCGCTGCTCGCGTCCGGGATCCGGCGCGTGTTCGCCGGCCAGGAGGACGGCGGCCAGGCGCTCGCCGCCGCGGCCGCGGTGCGCGAGCGCTTCGCGGTCGTGGCCGGCGGCCCGGGCACCGGCAAGACGACCACGGTCGCGCGGATCGTCGCGCTGCTCGCCGAGCAGGCGGCCGCCGCCGGGGCGCCGGCGCCGCTCGTCGCGCTCGCGGCGCCGACCGGCAAGGCCGCGGCGCGGCTGGAGGAGGCGGTCCACGACGAGGCGCGCGGGCTCGACGTCGCGGCGCCGGTGCGCGAGCTGCTGCTCGGTCTGCAGGCGGCGACGCTGCACCGGCTGCTCGGCTGGCGGCCCGGGCACCCACAGCCGCTTCCGCCACCAGCGCGCCAACCGGCTGCCGCACGACGTCGTCGTGGTCGACGAGACGTCGATGGTCTCGCTGTCGCTGATGGCGCGGCTCGTCGAGGCGGTGCGGCCCGAGGCGCGGCTGATCCTCGTCGGCGACCCCGGGCAGCTGACCTCGATCGAGGCCGGCGCCGTGCTCGGCGACATCGTCGGCCCGGCGACGCGCGGGCTGCGGATGCGGCCCGCCGCGCGCGCCGCCCTCGCGGCGGCCACCGGCGCGCCGGTCCCCGCGACCGACCCGCCGGAGACGTCCGGCATCGGCGACGGGATCGTCGTGCTCGGGCGCGTCCACCGCTACGGCGAGGGGATCGCGCGGCTCGCCGAGGCGATCCGCACGGGCGACGCCGACCGCGCGCTCGCCGTGCTCGCGGAGGCGCCGGAGGGCGTCACGTGGGTGCCCGACGACCCCGCCGAGGCCGGCGACCCCGCGCCGGTGCGCGCCGGCGCCGTCGCCGCCGGGCGCGCGGCGGTCGCCGCCGCGGCCGCCGGCGACGCCGCGGCCGCGCTCGCCGCGCTGGCCGAGTTCCGCCTGCTCTGCGCCCACCGGCGCGGCCCGTACGGCGCCGCGAGCTGGATGCGGCGCGTCGAGGGCTGGCTCGCCGCGGAGCTGCCCGGCTTCGGCGCGGCGGGCGAGTGGTACGCGGGGCGCCCGCTGCTCGTGACCGAGAACGACTACGGGCTGCGGCTCTACAACGGCGACACGGGCGTCGTCGTGGCGGACGGCCCGGAGCGGCTCGCGGCGGCGTTCGAGCGCCGCGGCGGGGTGACGCTGGTCAGCCCCGCGCGGCTCGGCGCGGTCGAGACCGTCCACGCGATGACGATCCACAAGAGCCAGGGCTCCCAGTTCGGCACCGCCGCGGTGCTGCTGCCGCCGCCGACGTCGCCGATCCTCACCCGCGAACTCCTCTACACGGGGGTCACGCGCGCACGCGAGCGCGTGATCCTCGTCGGCACCGAGGACGCGCTGCGCGCCGCGATCGGCCGGCCGGCCGCGCGCGCCTCGGGCCTGCGCGGCTGGCTCTGGGGCGATCCGCCTGACCGCCGTTGAAGCCCACGATCCTCGTACTTGTCGTCAGCCTGACAGGTGGGTAACGTCGGGGTCCCGGCTCGCGCATGCCGCGCTCAGCTCCCGGGGGCGGTATTCCTTTGACCGCGCCAGCCAAATGGCCTGTCTCGATCGCGGCAGTCGCCGCAGTGCTCGGGCTTTCCGCGATCACCGCGGCCATCACGGTCTCAGGAACGGACTCCGTGTACGCGTCGCTGGAGGCCTCGGTACGCGCGTTCACCGTGGCGGCGCCGATCACGGTCGGGTTGTATGCGAGTCGGCATCCTCCGTTCGAGCGCTTCGGGCGCCTGCTCGTCGCCCTCGGCCTGCTCTGGTTCCTGAGCACGTTCGCGGGGTCGTCGAACGAGGTCGTCTACAGCATCGGGCGTGTCTTCGGATGGATCGCCGACGGCGCGCTGGTGTACGTCGTGCTCGCCTTCCCTTCCGGCCGGCTCGCCCGAGCCGACCGGGTCATCGTCGGCGCGGTCGTGGTCGTCGTCGGGCTGCTGTATCTCCCGACGGCGCTCCTCGTCGACGGCTATCCGACGCCGGCGGCATACATGTCATGCGACGCCGGCTGTCCGGCCAACGCGTTCATGATCGTCAATGCCGAGCCGGCGTTCATCGAGAACCTGCTCCGGCCGCTGCGCGAGTTGCTCACGCTCGCGGTCCTGGCGGCCGCGACGATGCGGCTGGTCTGGCGCATGGAGCGCGCCACGCACCTGATGCGCCGCCTGCTCGCACCCGTGGTGATCGTGGCAACGGCGCGGCTCATCGTGTGGGTGTTCGGCTTGATCGGGCGGATGATCGATCCCGACGCGACGTTCCTGGAAGCCCTGGGGTGGCTTATTCCGCTCGGCGTTCCCGCTCTGGCCTGCGCCTTCCTGGTCGGCTTGGTGCGCTGGCGGCTGTTCATCGCCGTGGCGATGGAGCGCCTGGCGACCGGGCTACGGGCGCACCCGCGTCCCTCGGAGTTGCGCGGGGCACTCGCCGACGCGTTCGACGACCCCTCGCTGGAGGTCCTGTACCGCGTCGGCGAGGGGCGCGACGGCCGCTGGACGGACAGCGACGGCCGGAACGTGGACCGGGACGGACTCGAACCGGAGCGGGGCGTGACCGAGGTGGCCGACGGGACCCGAACCGTGGCGGCCATCGTGCACGACCCGGCGCTCCAGGCCGATCACGCGTTCATCGAGAGCGCGACCTCCTATGCGGTGATGACGTTGGACAACGATCGGCTCTCGGTCCAGACCTCCGCGTTGCTGGGCGAGATCAGAGAGTCGCGCGCCCGGATCCAGGCGGCCGCCGACGAAGAGCGCCGTCGGATCGAGGCCGACCTGCACGACGGGGCACAGCAGCGGCTCGTCGCGCTCCGGATCAAGCTGGAGCTTGCGGCGGAGCGCTCCGCCGACAGCGACGGACAGTCTGCGATGCTGCGACAGCTCGGCGAGGAGGTGGAGGAGGCGCTCGGCGAGCTGCGGTCGCTGGCACGCGGCATCTACCCGGCCCCGCTCGATCGGGGCCTGGTGGAGGCGCTGCGCTCAGCGGGCTTGCAGTCCGCGCTTCCCACCGTCGTGCACGCCGCCGGCGTCGGCCGCTACACGCCCGAGATCGAGACGGCCGCATACTTCTGCTGCCTCGAGGCGATGCAGAACGCCTCCAAGCATGCGCGGCACGCGACGGCGATCGTGATCGAGCTGAACGACTCCGGCGCGCTCATGTTCGAGGTGCGGGACGACGGACCCGGCTTCGACCCGGCGGCAGGTCGACGGCGGCATGGGCTTCACCAGCATGCGCGACCGGGTCGCCGCCGTCGACGGACGCCTGGAGATCAGCTCCAGTCCCGGCCGGGGCACGCGCGTGACGGCGGCCATCCCGGTGCCGGTGACCGCCGCCGATCCGGCCGGCGCGGGTCCCTCGACTCGGGCCTAGACGTCGAGCTCGTGCGCCACCGCGATCGCCGCGCGCCCGAGTGCGTTGGCGTAGGTGGGGAACGAGAAGGGCACCAGGGCGAGCTGCTCGACCGTCATGCCCGACGCCACGGCGATGGCGGCAAGCTGGGCGAGTTCGACGGCCCGCTCCCCCACGATGTGACACCCGAGGATCGTGTGATGCTCGCGCTCGGCGATCAGCTTGCAGAACCCCGTCGGGCGACCGTCGATGATCGGGCGCGGGACTGAATCGAACTGTTCGGTCGCGACGACGACGTCGTGGGTCTCACGGGCAGCCGCCTCGCTGAGCCCGACGGAGGCGTACTCGGGGTCGGTGAAGCTGCCGAGCGGGCTCACCTCCGCGGGCAGCGCGTCCGTGCGTCCGAGGATGGCGTTGGTCGCCGCAAGGTAGGCCTCGCGGTGGGCCTCATGGACGACCATCAGGTGTCCGGTCACATCGCCGGCGGCGTAGATGCCCGGCGCGGTCGTGCGGAGCTGGGCGTCCACCTGGATATAGCCACGCGCATCGGTCCGGACGCCCGCCGCGGCGAGATTCGAGCCCATCGGTGTTCGCGACCCAGCCGACCGCGACGACGGCAAGCGCCGCGTCGACGTGCGCCTGCGCGCCACTCCTCGAATAGACCAGCCTCACTCCGGCCGCACACGGCTCGAAGCGCTCGATCGTTCCGGCGCGCTCGAGGATTCGCACCCCGGCGCCCTGGAGCGCCGTGCGCATCGCTTCCGCCACCTGCTCGTCCTCGCTCATGAGGATCCGCGGGGCGGCCTCGAACAGGGTGACCCGCGATCCGAACGCGTTGAAGATCGAGGCGACCTGGACGCCGGTGGCCCCGGCCCCGATCACCAGCATCGAGTCGGGGACGGACGAGAGGCGCCACGCGTCGCTGTGCGTGGAGGTCAACTCGAAACCGGGCACTGGAAGCTGCCGCGACCCGCCGCCGGTGCACAGGATGGCGTTCGCCGCTCGCACACGCGGTCCGTTGTCGGTCTCGACCACGCGCGGGTCGACGAAGCGGGCGTTTCCGGCACGCTCGTAGATGGTCACGCCGGCTCGCTCGAGCTCGTCGCGCAGCAGCGCCCGCGCACGCACTTCCGCGGTCACCTCCTGCACGCGCGCGAGCAACCGGCGATAGTCGAGCGCGGGATCGCCGGCGCTGATCCCGTAGCGCGGGAGCTGCCGCGCCTCCCGCATCAGGCGCGCCGCATGGGCCAAGGTCCGCACCGGCACCGGTCCGTCATTCGCGGCCATGCCTCCGAGCTCGTCCCGCGTGACGAGCGCCGTGCGAGCTCCGAGTCGAGCCGAGCGGAGCGCAGCCACGACGCCGGCGGGGCCGGCGCCGATCACGACGACATCGCAGTCGTCAGCGCGCGCGGAAGCCACTCGTGGTTTCGTGACGCGACTCTCGCACGTCACGCCACGGACGGCATCCGTGGGTTCGATTCGAGCTCGCCCTCGATCACGGGGCTCTGCGGCCGGCCGACCCGGGCCGAGACCCAGTGGGTCAGCAGCGAGAGCCGCCGGTCGACGCCTCCGCCCAGGTAGTAGAGGTGAACGCCGAGATACGTGCCGAATGCGAGTCGGCCGGAGAGTTCCAACCCCCTGACCTCGCAGACGGCGTTGCCCCGGCCGACGACGGCGAGCATTCCCTTGTCGAAGTAGCGGAACGGCGTGGAAGCTCCAGGCCTGGCCGTTGCGGATCGCCGTGGCCACGTGGCGCGCCTGCTGGATGGCGACCGTCGCCAGGCCGGGCAACGTGCCGTCACCGCCTCCGACGACGCTGGCCATGTCGCCGATGGCCGAGATGTCGGGATGGTCGGGCAGCGTCAGGTCCGGACCCACCTCGAGGCGGCCTGCTCCGTCCGTGGGCGTCCCCGTGGCCTGGGCAAGGATCGCGCTCAGCCCGGCTGCGCGCACGCCGGCGGCCCAGATGACCGTCCGTGCCGCGATCCGTTCCGTCCGCTCGCCGGTCTTGACCGTCACGCCGTCCCGGTCGATCTCGGTGGCGCGGACACCGTCCCGGACCGTGACGCCGAGCTGGGCGAGGGCCCTTCCCGCCTCGGCCGACAAGTGCTCGCCGAAGGCGGGGAGCACGCGGTCGCCGGCATCGAGCAGGATGACCCGCGCTCTGCCTGGGTCGATTCGCGCGAACGTGCGCTTCCCACTGTGATGGGCAAGACTGGCGAGGGCGCCCGACATCTCCACCCCGGTCGCTCCGCCGCCGATGACGACGAACGTCAGCCACGCGTCCCGCGTCGCCGGGTCGTCCGCGCGCTCGGCTTGCTCGAATGCCCCGTAGACGCGGTTGCGCAACTCGACTGCGTCGGCGAGCGTCTTGAGCCCGCACGTGACTTCGCGCCATTCGTCACGGCCGAAGTAGGAGGTCTCCGCGCCGGCCGCGACGATCAGGCTGTCGTAGTCCAGGCGTTCACCCCGGTCGAGCACCACCTGGCGCCGGTCGGGATCGACGTCCGTGACCTCGGCCATGAGCACGTGCACGTTGGCGCTGTGCCTCAGCGCCGTCCGGAGGGACTCCGCGCACTCGCCCGAGGCGATCGCACCAGCCGCCAGCTGGTAGAGCAGGGGCTGGAAGAGATGGTGATTCGTCCGGTCCACCAGCGTCACGTCGACGTCGGCGTGCTTCAGCTCCTGCGCGGCGGCCAGCCCGCCGAAGCCGCCGCCGACGATGACGACGCGGCGGCGGCTCACGCCGTGTACTCGGCCACTCGTTCGGCGAAGATGATCCGCGCGGCGGCCTGGATGAGCGCGAGGTGGGAGAAGGCCTGCGGGAAGTTGCCCAGGTGCCGGCCGGTGCTCGTGTCGAACTCCTCGGCGTAGAGGCCGAGCGGCGAGGCGACGCTCAGCAGGCGCTCCATCAGGTCGCGGGCGCGTTGCAGATCGCCGACGATCGCCAGCGCCGTCACGAGCCAGAACGAGCAGATCAGGAAGCTGCCTTCCTTGCCGGACAGGCCGTCGTCGGTCTCGTCGGTGCGGTAGCGCAGCACGAAGCCGTCCTCGGTCAGGTCGTCGGCGATCGCTTCGACGCTCCGCCGCAGGCGCCCGTCGCCGCCCGGCAGGAAACCGAAGAGCGCGGCCAGCAGCGTGGACGCGTCGAGCGCGTCCGTCGCGTAGTGCTGGCGCAGCACGCCTTTGCGCATGCCGTGCTCGAGGATGTCCGACTTGATCTCCTCGGCGGTGCCCGCCCAGGCTTGGCCCATCGCCGCGTCGCCGCCGATCTCGGCCAGTTTCGCGGCACGGTCGAGCGCGACCCAGCACATCAGCTTCGAGGACACGTAGTGCTGCGGCTCCCCGCGCGCCTCCCAGATGCCCTGGTCGGGGTTCTGCCACACCTGCGTCGCGCACTCCGCCTGGGTCTGGACGATGGGCCAGAGCCGCCGCGGGAGGCGTTGGCTGCGGCGCGTGTGGAGCAGGATGGAGTCGAGCACCGCACCGAAGACGTCGTTCTGGCGCTGGTCGAACGCGCCGTTGCCGAGCCGCACCGGGTGGGCTCCGGCATATCCCGAGAGCTCGTCCCGCGTGGACTCGGTCAGGTCGCGGCGCCCGTCGATCCCGTACATGATCTGGAGCGCTCCGTCCTCGTTCGGCTCGACGTCGGCGACGAACTGCATGAACTCGTCGGCCTCCCAGTCGAGATCCAGGAAGTGCAGCGCCTGCAGCGTGAACGTCGAGTCGCGTATCCAGGTGAAGCGGTAGTCCCAGTTGCGCTCGCCGCCCGGCGTCTCGGGCAGCGATGTGGTGAGCGCAGCGATCGTGGCGCCGGTGGGCATGTACGTCAGGCCCTTGATCGCGAGCGCCGAGCGCTCGATCATGGCCCGCCAGCGATGGTCGACCTGCCGAGCGCCGTGGAGCCAGGCGCGCCAGAAGCGCGCGGTGGCAGCCAGACTCGCGTTGGCCTCATCGATGCTGCGCGGAGCGGCAAGACCCTCGGCCCAGGAGAGCGCACAGTAGACCTGGTCCCCCTGTTCGAGCGTATGCCGTGCCCTCACGCATTCGCCCTCGACCCCCATCCCCATGTCGGTCCGGAGCCGGATCGTCTGACCGGCACCGGTCGCGTCGGCGGTGTGACGATCCCCGTCCACGAGCGACCACTGCCCGGGCGTGCGCCCGTAGTCGAAGACCATCTCGCACACCAGCTCGATGTCGACACTGCCTTCCAGGCACAGGACGGTGCGCACCAACATGTGATCGCCGTCGCTGTCGGCCGGTGGCCGGGTGTGCGGGGTGATCGCGTCCTCGTGCTGCCGCGGACCCATCGTCAACGCGTCGCGAACGAGCACCATTCCCGTCGGCGTGTGCCACGTCGTGACGAGGGTGTTCGTCAGCCGGCTCATAGATGCGGGCGGCCGGGACGTTGACCCCGAAGGGCGCCAGCCGGAAGGCGCCCGCCTGACGGTCGAGGAGGGTGCCGAACACGCTGGGCGAGTCGAACCGGGGGACACACAGCCAGTCGATCGAGCCGTCCGGCGCGACCAGCGCGCCGGTGTGGCAATTCGAGAGGAACCCGTAATCGGCGATCGGTGGGAACGGCGAGGGTGCCGCCGCACTCTGCGGCACGGTGGCCTCCGCGGGCTTGCCGTCCTGGCCCGCTTCGGCCTCAGCGGTCGTGACGGTACTCATGCGTCCCTCTCGTTCAGGGTCGGCGGTATCCGGCAACCCGATTCTGTGGCGGGAGCCCGGCGGCGCATCGCCCAGAACGGACGATCTTGGTGGCAGTGCGATCGTCATCGCGCATGGGAGCCGACCCGATCGCGGCTCGTGAGCGCCCCGATTCATGCGATCGGCATGAGGCGGACAGGCGGGCGCGCGCCTACGCTGGCATGCAGCAAGCGCATCGCATCGCTGCTCGACAGAGAAAGGCGTCATCCCATGATCGAGCGCATGGTCGTCTTCGGAGCTTCCGGCGATCTGACGAGCCGTCTCCTGCTGCCGGCGGTCGCCCAGTTGGCCGAGGCGGAGCTCCTGCCGCCGGAACTGACGATCGTCGGGTCCGACATCAGCGACTGGTCGACCGACGACTTCCGCCAGCACATCGCCGGCAAGCTGCAGGAGCATGCGACGGTCTCGCCGGCCGCCCGCGACGGCGTCGTGAGCGTGCTCACGTATCAATCCGCCGACGTCACACAACCGGCAGACGTGCGCCGCGTGATCGGCGACGCTCACCCCGGCACGCTGGTGTACCTCGCGCTGCCACCCCACCTGCTGTCAAAGGCGCTTCCGGCGCTCGCGACCACGCAGCTCGGCGGCGGAGATGCGGTGGCGATCGAGAAGCCCTTCGGCACCGACCTGGCCTCCGCACAGCATCTCAACGAGATCCTCCGCCTCCAGCTGCCCGAGCCGACGATCTTCCGCATCGACCACTTCCTCTCCAGCGAGCTCGTTCGCCGCGTCGTCGTCCTGCGATTCCTCAACCGCGTCTTCGAGCCGATCCTCAACGCGGCACACGTCGATCGCGTGGACGTCAGTTGGCTCGAGAGCCTCACGCTCGAGGGCCGGGCCGCCTACTACGACGGTGCGGGCGCCCTCAAGGACATGGTGCAGAACCACCTCATGGAGGCGATGGCCCTGGTCCTCATGGAGCAGCCGGCCAGAGCCGACGCCGACTCCTTCCGGTCGGTGCGTGTCGAGGCGCTGCGCACGGTGGCCACGCCGTCGGCGGCCCGAATGCGCAGCGACACGATCCGCGCCCGCTACGCCGCCGGCATGATCGGCTCCCGCCACGTTCCCGCCTACGTCGACGAGCCCGGCGTGGACCCGGGCCGCGCGACCGAGACCTACGCGTCCCTCACGCTCGGCCTGAACAGCCCTCGGTGGGACGACGTCCCGTTCACGCTCCGCTCCGGCAAGGCCGTCGCGGAGGACTCCGCCGAGATCGCGATCCACTTCCGGGCGCTGCCCCGATACCTGACCGATCAGTGGCCCGGCGTCGAGCCGAACGTGCTCAGGATCGGCCTGATCGAGCCGTATGTGCGCCTGGCGACGACGCTCAACGGCCCGGAACAGACCGCCGAGAACCGGCATCTCGAGGCACGCTCCACACCGCCGCGACTCACGGCCTACGCGCACCTGATCCAGGAGATGCTCGACAGCGACCCGATGCTGTTCATCCGTGGGGACGAGGCCGAGGAGGCCTGGCGCATCATCGATCCTGTGATGGCAGCGTGGGCCGCCGACGAGGTTCCGATGCAGGAGTACGCCGCCGGCACCGAGCCCCAGTCCGCCCGCTCCGACGGGCAGGCGCGCAGTGCCCATCTGCGCTCTGCCGTGGCGCAGGGCACCGCCTGACAGGGCGCGAGGCCTACCGGCGACGACGTCTTGTTCAGGAGCTCCAGCCCGAGTTCGTAGGGCGGCGCCCATCCGTCTGCCCGGCGTGCGGGGTGCGCCGCCCGGTCCGTCAGGTCGGCGCGCTTGACGCAACGGGCGATCTGGGCACCCGGTCCAGCGGCCCGCGCGAGCAGCTCGATATGGGCGAGATAGGTCGTGTCCGCCCGCGACTCCTTGTCGCGCGTCAGCAGCCTGAGCGCTCGCAGCTCCTCGACCACTGAGTCCATCTGCCAGCAGCGTCGCTTCCGTGATGGCGGTGTACTCGAGGACTTCGTGAAGCCAGGCCACCACGCGCGCATCGTGGTCAACCGTCGCAGCGACCCTCCGAACGTGGTCGATCACCGGCATCCCACCGGCGTCGCGCTGCCCATGATGGACCCGCTCGGCGAGCGCGCAAGCGCGCTCCGGAGTCATTCTCGGATCGAACGCGCGTCTCGCGCGGACTCATGCCGGCGTGTGCCGCTCAGCATCCGGCTCCGTCAGGGGCTCTCGAGGGCCGCGTCGACGTCATAGCCGAGGGCCAGCGCCAGCTCGGGCGCGGCCGAGACCGCCCGCGCCAGGCCGATGGTGGGAACCACCGCGATCAGACACCCGACCACCTCGTCCACCGATGCGCCGGCGGCCAGGGCGAGTTCGACGTTCGACTGGTATGAGCTGGGCGCCCCGTCCAACGCGAGTGAGGCCGACACGCGCGCGAGGGCGTACGTCTTCTGGTCGAGCTGTGAGACGTCAGCGGTGTCGCAATCCATCCCCAGCACCGAGGCCACGAACGCCTCGTCGCCGAGCGCGAGCCTGCGCAGTGTCTCCTTGTAGTCGGGCATGTCCCTCGACTGCCGCCGTGCCCTGCCGGACCGCTGTCGGACTCATGGACTAGACAGCAGCCCCGGATGGTCGTCATCCCCCCGATGGCATGAATCCCGGTCCGGAGTCGCCGGAGTCGAGGAGCCCGAGCTCGCGGGCGCGTTCGACCGCGGCGCTCCGCGACGTGGCGTCGAGCTTCCGATAGATCGCCATGGCGTGCGACTTCACCGTGTGACGGGAGAGGTGCAGACCGTCTCCCATCTCCCGGAACGAGAGATGCGTCGCGAGACACGGCAGCACGCGCAACTCCGCCGCGCTCAGCGTCGAGGCGCCCGGAGTGCGTACGCGCATCGTCTTCAGCGTGGCGCGCAGGTCCTCGACCTGGGCGCCGAGAACTCCGACGTCGGGCCGCCGGCGCAGGAGCGCTTCGAGCTCGTGGAGCATGGTCTCGGCACCGTCGACGTCGGCGCCGGCGATGTGGGCCCGGGCCAGCTCGAGGCGGGTCTGGACCGCGAGGAAGGGCAGCGCGTATGTGAGTCGCGGGCGCAGCCGGTCGGCCCGGGCGATGAGATCCTGGGCTCGCCGGGTGTGTCCGCGGTGCAACTCGACGCGCGCCGCGACCGCCGATACGAACGCGCTGGTGGGATACGCCTCGAACCCGAACCGGTGGACGAGCCGGACGGCGTGCGCTGCGAACTCGTCGGCCTCGACCCATGCCCCGCGCCCGCACGCCAGCGCGGTGCGCTGACCGAGCGCGACCACCACGTCTTCGATCGCCCCGACCTCGAGCCCGTCCTCGACCACGCGCGCAAGCAGGTCGTCCGCCTTGGTGGGATCGCCGGTCAGCACGTGCGCGGTCGCGACGAGCAGCGCGGCGCTCGACCGGAACAGGCTGCCGGGCGCGACGGTGCGGAGCGCCATCTCCGCGTCTCCGCGCATCCGTGCGACGCCCCTGCGACATTGCTCGGCCCGGAGCAGCGCCAGCCACGAGTCGATCAATTGGCTGCCGTCGGGCAGGGTGCCTTCATAGGTGGCCTGTTCGGCCAGGTCGGCCCTGCGCTCGGCGTCGACCGGTCGGCCCCATGTCGTGGCGAGCAGTGCACCGACCACGGCGACGACCGCGTTTCGTCCGAGCGCTCCGCGTTCTTCGAGCCACTCGAGCCATCGCTCCACGGTGACCACGCGGCCGCCGGTGTAGGCCGCGAGAGCGCACTGCCCGACCAGCCGGGCCACTGCATCGACATCGCCCGCTTCCTGGGCGTAGCCGATCGCGGCATCGAGGTGGCCGTGCTCCTCGCTCCATGCAGCGGCGCGGGCGAGCAGCACCGGCACGAGCTCGGGCTCCGCTCGTTCCAGCTCCACGCGGAGCAGTTCGTGGAACAGCCGGTGGTAGCGATACCACCGGCGGTTGCGGTCCAGCGCCGCGACGAACATGTTCGAGCGCTCGAGCGACTCGAGCTTCGCCGCAGAGCCGTTCGCTCGCAGGACGGCATCGCAGAGTGGGCCGGACAAGCGCTCGAGGACGGCCGTCCGCATGAGGAAGCGCAGGTCGGCGGGCGGGAGCCGCGACAGCAGTTCGGACCGCAGATACTCGACCACGAGACGGTCGTCGCCCCGCAACGTCCGAGCCTTCGTGTCGCCGGGCCCGTTCTCCTTCGCGGAGAGCGCCGCCAGGTACAGGCCGGCTGCCCATCCCTCCGTGTGCCCGTGCAACTCGGCGAGCTCGGAATCGGTCGGATCCAGGCCCGCGGCCACGAGCAGTTGGCGCGCCTCGCCGTCGTCGAGGCGGAGCGCTTCGTCATCGATCTCGATCGCGAGGCCCCGCGCCCTCATCGGCCCGAGCGGTAACGCCGGCGCGCCTCGACCCGAGAGGACCAGCTGCGAGCCGTCGGGCACGTGCCTGGCAAGTTCCGCGACAGCATCGAGGCAGGCCGCCTCATGCAGGAGGTGCACGTCGTCGAGGACCAGGACCGCGGGTTCGTCAATCGTCGCCAGGGCTGCGGCGACGCGTGGCAGCACGCTCGCAAGAGCTGAAGCGTCCGGCGAGGCGAGGGCCTCGAACACGCTCGCGTCGACAGGTGAGATCCGGTCGAGCGCGGCCGCGACGTAGTGCAGCAGGACGATCGGGTCGTTGTCGTCGTCGTCGATGGTCACCCATGCGAACGGCCGGCTGGATCGCCCGCTCCACTGCGCCAACAGCGTCGTCTTCCCCCAACCGGGCCCGGCGGAGATCGAGACGACCGGCACTGGGGCCGATTCCTCCAGCAAGCCGACGAGTGCCGTCCGCGGCACCGCCGCAGCGCGACGCCGTGGCCCGCGGAGCTTCGACTCCAGCAGCTCGAGCCGCGGCGTCGGCGGCCCCCGCCGGTGGGGATGGGCCCGCGAAGCGACACCAACCGGTGTAGTCAGAAGTTCGGACACGGAAGCACGGCCCCGGGGGAAGCAGTCCGCGATCGGTGGCCGGGTTCACCGAGCACGTCCCGGGCGGCGGTCTGACCACCACTATCTGGAAGACCCGAGATCACAGCAAGGGTGTCGGCACGTCTGTTTGCAGGCGTATCGACCGCCCGTGGAGCGGGCATGGATTGCCCGGCGGCCGGGCGCCTCCGATCGACTCATGCGATCGGGGCGATGACGCCGGCGGCCTGGCGCGGTTTGATCGTTGCGAAACGAACCCGCCGCACGCGTTGCATCGCCCAGCGATCTGCGTCAGCGCCGAAGGGGGCGAACCACATGGCGATTGCCGACCACACCCGCGATGGACAGAGCGACGCCGCCGGTCTCAAGCGCCGATCAGGCTTGCGTCGGCAGCGAGCCAGGCCGCGCGCCGTGCACCTCACCGTCGCGGAGCGAGCCGCGCTCGGCAAGGCCGCGCGAGGGATCGCGCCACGCGCCGTCCACGGCGACTGGGAGCCGGCGACCGATCGGCGGGACCCGGTCTCGCTGCTCGAGGAGCAGGCCGCGTCCCGCGTGCCCGCGCTCGTCCCGCTCAGGTATGGGCGAATGCTGGTGTCGCCGTTCACGTTCTTCCGCGGTGCCGCGTACCCGATGGCGGCCGACCTCGCCGATGTGCCTCGGACCGGACTGGATGTGCAGCTCTGCGGCGATGCGCACCTGTCCAACTTCGGCGGGTTCGCCGCTCCCGATCGGCGACTCGTGTTCAGCATCAACGACTTCGACGAGACGTTGCCCGGGCCCTTCGAATGGGACGTCAAGCGGCTCGCGGCCAGCTTGGCCGTGGCCGGCCGCGATCGCGGCTTCGACGCGAAGCAGCGTCAGTCGATCAACCAGGCGGTGACCCGTTCGTACCGCGAGGCGATGAGGGCCTTCGCCGGGATGTCGAACCTGGATCTGTGGTACGCGCGCATCGACGTCGACGAGATCGCCCAGCTGGCGGCTCGGCACGGCACTCCCAAGCAGCAGAAGCGCTTCGAGCGCAACCTCGACAAGGCGCAGTCGAAGGACAGCATGAAGGCCTTTTCGAAGCTCACGGAGATCGTGGACGGTCAACCGAGGATTGCGAGCGACCCACCGCTCATCGTCCCGATCGAAGAGCTGGCCTCCGATGCCGAACAGGCCCAGATCGGGAAGTTCGTGCACGTCGTGCTCCGCGACTACCGGCGCACGCTGACCGCCGATCGCCGGGAGCTGCTCGATCGCTTTCGCTACGTGCATTCGGCTCGCAAGGTCGTCGGCGTGGGCAGCGTCGGCACGCGCGCTTGGATCCTGCTGATGCTCGGCCGCGACGACAGCGATCCGCTCTTCCTTCAGCTCAAGGAGGCGCAGGCCTCGGTGCTCGAGTCGTTCCTGGGTCCGAGCGCGTTCGCCAACCACGGCCAGCGGGTCGTCGAGGGCCAGCGTCTGACCCAGGCCGCCGGCGACATCCTGCTCGGCTGGATGCGCGTCACGGACACCGGTGGCGTACGCCGGGACTTCTACGTCCGCCAGCTCTGGGATGGCAAAGGCTCGGCGATAATCGAGGCCATGAACCCGCGCGCCTTGGCCGTCTACGGCGGTCTCTGCGGCCGTGCGCTCGCAAAGGCGCACGCCCGTTCCGGGGACCCGGTCGCCATCGGGAGCTATCTCGGGGCGGGCGAGAGCTTCGATCGAGCCATCGCGTCCTTTGCGGAGGCCTACGCCGACCAGAACGAGCGTGACTTCAACACCCTGACCCAGGCCGTTCAGAGCGGCCGCGTCGTGGTGCAGACGGGGCTCTGAGAGCCGGCCGGCAGTGACAGAGGGGAGCCGGGTCCAGCCCAGCGGGTCCAGACCCGACTCGCCGCGGCGAACAGACGGGATCGCTCAAGTCGGTGCCCAGCAGCTTCGCCTTCTCCCGCGCGAACTCGTCGTCCGTGAGGAGGTCCTGGGCGTGGAGCTCGCCCAACTGCCGCAGCTGCTCCATCTGGTCGGACGTCAACCCGCCGGCCGGCTGTGGCTCGCCTCCCGGCTCAGGAGCGCTCTCAGGCGGGTGCCTGCGGCTGAGCCGCCTCCGCCTCTTTCGCGTCGTGGTGCTTCTTGGCCGCGATGGCGGCGCCGCCGATCGCGGCGGCGCGGCGCCGACGCTGGCGTCTGTCTCTACCCATCAGAGCCTCCTTGATTCGAGTGCCCTCGGACCTCTCGACGGCCAGGGTCACATGAGACCTCGCCGAGCATGACGCTTCGAGTCGGTCCAGCCATCGCCCCGATGGGACGAACCTGCGGTGGTCGTCCGGCTACGCGGCCACCGCCGGCTCCGCCGGGTCGGCGCCGGACTCCGCAAGCGAGACGGTCGGCAATCGCACGGTGAACACCAGTGACAGGAGGGCAGCGAGCGCGACGGCGCCGAGGGAGAGCCGTAGGGCGTCGAGCTGCGCGTCGCCGTAGCTGGCGGCGACTGCCTGAGCCTGCTCGGCGGTGAGGCCGCCGTCCAGGGCCGCCTGCTCGACGGTGGAGACCGAGACGATGTCGATCCCCTCCTCGGTGTTCGCGACGATCGTCTCGCGCGCCGCCGGCGGAACGTCGGGGTTGGTGGAGATGCGCTCGTCGAACCCGGTGGTGAGCGATGCGAGCAGCACGGCGCCGATGATCGCCGTACCGAGGGACGACCCGAGGTTCTGGGCCGTCCCCTGGAGCCCGCCGGCCTCGCTGGTCCGTTGCGGCGCGACAGAGGACATGATCACGTTCCCGAGCTGCGAGGCGAGCAGTCCGGCCCCCGCGCCCACCAGCGCGAGCGCCGTCTTGAAGCCCGTGTCGTTGAGCGTGACGTCGAGCGTGGCCAGCATGACGACAGCGCCGGCGCTGACCGCGATCAGCCCGATCTGCGCAACCGTTCGCGGCGACCGGCGCGCAGCCACACGCGGGCCGAGCAGCGCGAACACGAGCATCGCCACCGAGAGCGGGAGCAGGCGCTTGCCGGTCTCGAACGCGTCGAGCCCCACGACGACCTGCAGGTACACGGGGATGACGAAGAAGGTGCCCATCAGGACGAGCTGCTGGCCGACCAGCGTCGAGAGCCCGGCGCGCAGCTGCCTTATGCCGAGCAGCGTCGTGTCGAGGAGCCGGTCGTCGCCGTGCTCGGCCCGGCGCCGCTCCCAGCCTGCGAACGCCCACAGCAGCGCGAGCCCGCCGAGCACCATGAAGGGCACCGGCGAGAATCCGAGCGGCGTGATCTCCGTCCCGTTGATCGTCGGCGGCGTACGCGGCTGGACGAAGCCCCAGACGCTGCTGCGCAGGATCGCGAACACGATGATGCCCAGGCCGAGCGCCGAGAGCGCGACGCCGACGGTGTCGAGCTGCGGGGTCCTCGCCGCGCGCGCCGCCCGCGCGATCTGTCCACGCAGCAGCAGGATGCCGATGACGACCACGGTCTCGCCGGCGAACACGTACCGCCACGACAACTCGGTGGTCACCCACCCGCCGATCAGCGGCCCGGCTGCGATCGCGATCGCCGCGATCCCCCCGAGCAGCGCATACGCCAGTGCACGCTCTCGGCCCGTGTAGTTGGCGGCGGTGAGCGCGGCGATCGCCGGCACCACGAGCACCGCGCCGAACCCCTCGACTCCGGACCAGCCGATCAGGAGCACGGTGAGGTTCGGGCTCAGCGACGTGGTCAGCGAGCCGATCCCGTAGATCACCAGGCCGAGCGCGAACGCACGGTTGGTGCCCAGGATGTCGCCGAGCTTCGCCCCGAGGAGCATGAACGCCGCCATGACCAGCGTGTACAGCGTGATGGCGGTCTGCACGCCCTGGATCGTCGTGTCGAGGTCTTCGACGATCTGCGAGATCGCCACGTTCATCACGCTCGAATCCAGGACCATCACGAACTGCGCCGAGGCCAGGATCATCATGGGGATCCACTTGCGCACCGGTCTACCTCGCAGGCGGGGTGGGTTCCACGGACGACGCGGCGCGGATCGTGCTCGGGCCGCGACATCAGCTCGACGGCATCGACCCTATGTCTGCGGGCCTGCGCGGCGCATCGCCCGAAGGGGATGAATCCTGCGTGCTGGACGACCGCTGACGCGCGCTACGCGCGCGGCGTTTCGCCCGGTGGGCGCTGAGCCAGGTAGATGAGCGCCGCTTTGACGCGCCGGCTCACATCCTCGGCTCGAGCCAGCCCGAGGGTGTGGTAGATCGCGTTGATCTCCTTCTCCACCACCCGCTTGCTCAGTGCGAGCTCGTCCGCGATGACCTGGTTGCTCTTGCCTTGCGCGATCTCGTCCAGCACGTTCCGCTCGCGCTCGGTAAGGGCGGAAAGGGGCGACTCCGCCGCACGGGCTTGAGCCGGTAATCAGCGCCTCGGCGACGGCGGGATCCACGACCGAGCCGCCAGCCGCGACGACCTCGAGTGCCGCCACCAGCTGCGCACCGTGCTTCAGGCGTTCCTTGAGCAGGTAGCCGCGCCGGTCATAGCCGCCCTCCAGCAGCGCCAGGCCGTGACCGGGGTCGAGGTATTGGCTGAGGACGACGACCCCGATGTCAGGGTGCGTGACACGCAGCCGACTTGGCGAGCAGGATGCCTTCCGCGTCTCCTGAAGGGGGCATGCGGATGTCCGTCAACACCACATCCGGGTGCTCGGAGTCGATCGCCGCTCGCAGCGCGTCGCCGTCCTCGCAGAGCGCGACCACCGCGACGCGGGGCTCCCGCGAGAGCAGGAGCGCGATCGCCTCACGAATCAGGTAGCTGTCGTCTGCAAAGGCGACCCGGATACGCCGCGGAGCCGTTCCCGCCGGTGAGGACGGTCCAGTCACGACGACGCGACTATCCACGGAATCGGAGGGGGCGTCAACGGCACGCCCGGGCGAGGTGATGGCGACCTGGGCGGGGGCGTACGATCCGGGCATGGTCGACCGCCTCCACTTCACCGACTCCGACGCCGCCAACGCCCTCCTCGTCAGCGAGCCGCTGGCGCTGCTGATCGGCTTCGCCCTCGACCAGCAGGTCACGGTCCAGAAGGCGTTCATGGGCCCGCTCGTGCTGCAGGAGCGCGTGGGGACGCTCGACGCCGCGGAGCTCGCGGCGATCGATCTCGAGCCGGTGTTCCGCGAGCGGCCGGCGATCCACCGCTTCCCGGGCGCGATGGCCGGGCGCGTGCACGACCTCGTCGTCCACGTCGCCGCCGAGTACGACGGCGACGCGGCCCGCGTCTGGACCGGCGCGGCGTCGTCCGACGACCTGCGCGCCCGGCTCGAGGCGCTGCCCGGGTTCGGCCCGATGAAGGTCGTCTCGCTCGGCTCGGTGCTCGCGCGCCGGCTCGACGTCGCGCTGGCGGAGCCGCTGGTCCCGTCGCACCCGACGCTCGGCGACGTCGACTCGGCCGCGGCGCTCGCGGAGTACCAGGCCGGCAAGCGCGCGCACAAGGCGGCGCTGCGCGCGGCGGCCGCGGCGGGCTGATGGCCTACGACGCGGAGCTCGCGGAGCGGGTGCGCGCGGCGCTCGCCGGCGAGGACGGTCTCGCCGAGGTGAAGATGTTCGGCTCGCTCTGCTTCACGGTCGGCGGCAACCTCGCGGTCGGGGTCCGCCAGGACGAGCTGCTCGTCCGCATGGGGCCGGACGGGCGAGCGGACGCCCTCTCGGAGCCGGGCGTGCGCGAGTTCGACATGACCGGGCGCCCGATGCGCAACTGGGTCCTCGTCGGGCCGCAGCGGATCGCCGCCGACGACGAGCTGGCCGCCTGGGCCGACCGCGGCGTCAGCTTCGCGCGGTCGCTGCCGCCGAAGGCCTGAGCGCACCTCCACGACACGTCGTCCTTGAGCTGCGGCTCATGTGCGTCGATGATGATGGTCGACACCATGACCCGCATCGAGCTCATCCCCACCCGGACCGCAGACGGCTCCGTGGTGCTCAAGGCAGTGGTCGTCGGCCCGCTGGAGCGGCTGCGCAGGCTTGCGCTCCGCCTGGCGCGCCGCGCCTAGCTCCCCGTCACGCGACGCGCGGACGCCGCCGCCGCAGGCTGCGGCGCCGGCGCTTGCGCGCGGTCGTGCGCGCCTTGCGCCACTCGGAGATCGTCATGTGCTCCGGGATGTCGGCGGACTCGACGATGATCGCGCGGGCGAAGCTGGCCGGATCGAGCTTGCTGGGCATGATCGCAAGCCTCGCCCCGCGCCGGGCGCCCGCCCAGCCCCCACAGGGTGGATCCGGCTCACTCGGCGGTCCACTCCGGCGGCTGGTAGACGCCGCCGGGGAGGCCGCCCACGCAGAGGATCCGGACGCCGTCCGGCCCGGACGCGAGCCGCCGCCCGACGCCGGCGTCGATCCGGATCAGCATCCCTTCGCCGATCGGCAGCCGCTGCTCGTCGGTGAGCACCCAGCCGGCGCCGCGCAGGCCGACGTACAGCTCCTGCTGCCCGCTGTCGGACTCGTCGTGGGACTGCGTCGTGTAGTCCGGCGGGAGGTCCATGACCTGGACGCCGAACGCCGTGATGCCCATCCCGGAGCGGGCGAGCTTGATCAGGCCGTCGTAGAGCGACGGCAGGTCGTCGATCGCCATGGTGGCGACGCGGTCAGCCTCGAGGCTGGACATATGCGGTCCTCCGGATCGTGGCGGGCACGCGGCGCGCGAGCACGGCCAGCGCGACGAGCCCGATGGTGAGGGGGATGGCGCCCGAGACGGCGAGCGCCGTCTGCGCGCCGGCGAGCCCGACGAGGACGCCGCCCGCGGACAGCGCCCCGAGCTCGGCGCCGTTGCGCAGCGCGTTGTAGGTGGCGTACGCGCGCCCGCGGCTCGCCTCGGGCACGCGCTCGTGGATGAGCGTGCGGAGCAGGACGTTCTTCGCGCCGTGGGCGAGGCCGCCGGCGAGGAAGCCGGCGAGCGACAGCAGGACCGTCGCGCCGAGCGCCGCGCCCAGCAGCCCGGCGCCCTGGGCGGCGACGCAGGCCAGCGCGGCGGTCGCGAGCGCCGTCTGCGGGACGCGCCGGGCGAGCCCGACCGCGCCGCCGACCATGCCGAGCGTCCACCCGGTCATGAGCAGACCGTAGACGGCCGGGCCGGCCTTGAGTACGTCGGAGACGAAGAAGACCTCCGCGGCGACCGAGATCGTGAAGAACAGCAGCGCGACGATCGACGCGCCGAGCGTGATCGCGAGCGTCCGGTCGCCGAACAGCACGGCGCGCCCGCCGTGCTCGCGCGCGTGGACGCGGTCGCCGGACGGGGCGCGGCGCGCGTGGAGCGCGAACGCGGCGAGCGCCACGGCGGCGAACGACGCGGCGTTCACGAGCAGCCCGGCCTCGGTCCAGCCCGCGGCGGCCAGCACGCCGCCGAGCAGCGGGCCGGCCGTCGCGCCGAGCCCGCGGGCGGCCTCGACCTGGCCGTTGGCGGCGGCGACGTGCTCCTCGCCGGCGGCGGCGGGGACCAGCGCGAACTCGGCGGGCGAGCTGATCGCGACGCCGGCGCCGAGCAGCGCGCACAGCCCGAGCAGCACGGGGAGCGAGCCGAGCGAGAGCGCCATCGCCGCCACGACCACGGCCTGGCCGAGCGAGACGAGGATCAGCAGCCGGCGGTTCTCGTGGCGGTCGACGAGCCGCCCGGCGACGCCGCCGAGCGCCACGACCGGGCCCCAGAGGCAGAGGAAGAGCGCGGAGACCGCGAGCGGCGAGCCGGTCGCGCCGACGTGCAGGGCGAGCAGGATCCACAGCGCCGCGTCGCCGACGGCCGAGATGCCGACGGCGGAGACGATCAGGCGGACGTCGCGGAGGCGGAGCACGGACATGGGCGGAGCATGCGCCCCGCCCGTGTCCGCACCGTGATCCTGCCGTGATCGCTACGCGGCGGCGCCGATCAGGCCATGCGGGTCGAGCACGAACTTCTTCGCCGCGCCCTTGTCGAAGTCCTGATAGCCCTGCGGCGCCTCGTCGAGCGTGACGACGGTCGCGTTGACCGCCTTCGCGATCTGCGCCTTGTCGCTGAGGATCATCTGCATCAGCCCGTGGTGGTACTTCATGACCGGGCACTGGCCGGTCACGAAGCTGTGCGACCGCGCCCAGCCGAGGCCGATCCGGATCGACAGCGAGCCCTCCTGGGCGGCCTCGTCCACGCCACCCGGGTCGCCGGTCACGTAGAGGCCGGGGATGCCGATCTTGCCCGCCGCGCGGGTGAGGGTCATCAGCGAGTTGAGCACGGTGGCCGGGGCCTCGTGCTCGGCGTCGGCGCCGTGGCCGCGCGCCTCGAAGCCGACCGCGTCGACGGCGGCGTCGACCTCGGGCACGCCGAGGATCTGCTCGATCTGCTCGCCCGGGTCGCCCTTGGTGATGTCGATCGTCTCGCAGCCGAAGCTCTCCGCCTGCCGCAGCCGCTCGGGGACCATGTCGCCGACGATCACGACGGCGGCGCCCAGCAGCTGCGCGGAGTGCGCGGCGGCCAGCCCGACCGGGCCGGCGCCCGCGATGTAGACGGTCGAGCCCGACGTCACGCCCGCCGTGTAGCAGCCGTGGTAGCCCGTCGGGAAGATGTCCGACAGCATCGTCAGGTCGAGGATCTTCTCCATCGCCTGCTCCTTGTCGGGGAACTTGAGCAGGTTCCAGTCCGCGTACGGGACGGTCACGTACTCGGCCTGGCCGCCGACCCAGCCGCCCATGTCGACGTAGCCGTACGCCGAGCCCGGGCGGTCCGGGTTGACGTTCAGGCAGACGCCCGTGTCGCCGGTCTTGCAGCGCCGGCAGCGGCCGCAGGCGATGTTGAACGGGACGGAGCAGAGGTCGCCCTTCTGGATGAACTCGACCCCGGGCCCGGTCTCGATGACCTCGCCGGTGATCTCGTGGCCGAGGATCAGCCCGTCGGGCGCGGTGGTGCGGCCACGGACCATGTGCTGGTCGGAGCCGCAGATGTTCGTCGAGACGATCTTGAGGATCGCCGCGTGGGGCAGCTGCCGGCCGACGTTGTCCGGGTTGACGCCCGGGCCGTCCTTCACCTCGAAGCCCGGGAAGTCGATGTTCTGCACCTCGACCTTGCCGGTGCCCATGTATGCGACGCCACGGTTCTCGGCCATGTGACCTCCCTGCGCGATGCTCCGGCCGCGGGTGCGCGGCCCTTCCGGATCGCCTACCCAGAGGGTCCGGGGGCTACGCGATGCGGGCGCGCTCGTCCGCCAGCCAGAGGCCGACGCACGGGAGGGTGGTGCCGAGGCCGAAGAGGATGAGGAGGAGCAGGCTCATGCCCCCAGGACGCGCTGCACCGCGCCGTATTCCCGGGCCCGTAGGCTCCGCGGCCATGATCGAGCACATCTGCGTCACGTGCGGCACGCAGTTCGCGCCCACCGACGGGCCCCCGCCGAGCTGTCCGATCTGCGACGACCCACGACAGTACGTCCCGCCCTCCGGACAGGCCTGGACGACGCTCGGCGACCTCGCCGCGGACCACGCGAACGCGCTCCGCGACGACGGCGGGCTGACCGGGATCGGCACCGAGCCGCACTTCGCGATCGGCCAGCGCGCGCTGCTCGTGCCCTACGGGTCGAGCAACCTGCTGTGGGACTGCGTGAGCCTCGTCGACGACGCCACCGCCGCCGCGGTCGAGGCGCGCGGCGGGCTGGCCGGGATCGCGATCTCGCACCCGCACTACTACTCGTCGATGGTCGAGTGGGCGCGGCGCTTCGACTGCCCGGTCCACCTGCACGCGGCCGACGCCGAGTGGGTCATGCGGCCCGATCCGGCGATCGCCTTCTGGGAGGGCGACACGCTGGAGCTCGACCACGGGGTCACGCTGATCCGCGGCGGCGGCCACTTCCCCGGCGGCACGATCCTCCACCAGGGCGAGCGGCTGCTGACCGGCGACATCATCCAGGTGATCCCCGACCGGACGCACGTCGCGTTCATGTGGAGCTACCCCAACCTCGTCCCGCTGCCGGACGCCGAGGTGCAGCGGATGGCCGCCGCGGTCGGCGCGTTCGACTTCGACGCGCTGTGGGGCGCGTGGTGGGGGACCGTCATCCCCGGCGGCGCCGCGGAGGTGGTGCGGCGGTCGGCGGCGCGCTACTCGCGCGCCCTGCGCGGGGATCCGTGAGCTCGCACCGCGTCGCGTCGGGCCTGCTCGTCGCGCTGACCGCGCTGCTGCTCGCGGGCGCGGCGGTGACGGGCTACCTGGACCGCGTGCTGTTCGACGGCGACCGCTTCGCGGCGCGGACGACGACCGCGCTGCGCGACCCCGACGTGCGCACGGTGATCGCCGACCGCGTGACCGACCAGCTCGTCCTGCGCAACCGCCCGGACCTGCTCGCGGCGCGGCCGCTGATCGCGGGCGCGGTCTCCGGCCTCGTCGGCGGCGAGGCGTTCGCGACGATCCTGCGCGCGGCGGCGCGCGACGCGCACCGCGCGGTGTTCGACCGCGACCAGGACTCGCTGACGCTCACGCTGGCCGACGCGGGGGTGGTCGCCTCCGCCGCGCTGCGCCAGTTCCGGCCCGAGCTGGCCGACGAGCTCGAGGACGAGCGGGTCGTGCTCCTGCGCGAGCGGCTGGGGTCCGTCGCGGCCGACCTCGCGCGCTTCGGCGACGACGCGGAGCTGCTCGCCTGGGTGCTGCTGGCGCTCGCCGTGGCGTCCGCCGCCGGCGCCGTCGTGCTCGCGCGCGACAAGCGGCGCTGCGCCGCCCAGCTGGGGCTCGCGGTGCTCGCGGCGGGCCTGATCGTCGTGCTCGCGACCGCGTTCGGGCGCGCGATCGCGCTCGCCGGGATCACCGGCGACGACGACCGGGCGGCGGCGCGCGCGGTCTGGGACGCCTACCTCGGCGACCTGACGAAGCTCGGGCTGCTGCTGGCGGGGATCGGCGCGGTCGTCGCGGCCGCCGCGTCGTCGCTGATCCCGCCGGTCGAGCTCGACCTGCGCGGGCTGTGGGCGCGCGTCACCGCGCGGGCGCCGGCGCCGTGGCTGCGGGTCGCGCGCGGCGCCGCGCTGGTGGTCGTCGGGCGCGCTCGCGATCGCCGACCCGCTCGGCGTGCTGCGCTTCGCGATCACGCTCGCCGGGCTCGCCGCGGTCTACGCCGGCCTGGTCTCGCTGCTGCGGATGATCCACAAGCCGGCCGCCGACCGCACCCGCTCGCGCCGGCGGGCGGCGATCGTCGGCGTCGCGGCGGTCGCGGTGCTGCTCGTGGCCGGCGCGTCGGCGACGTTCGTGGCGACCGGCGGGCTGAGCGAGCCGGAGGCCGACGCCGCGGGCCGCTGCAACGGCCACGCCGAGCTGTGCGACCGGCCGCTCGACCGCGTCGCGCTCGTCGCCACCCACAACGCGATGTCCGTCCCGCTCCCGGGCTGGTTCGCCGCGCTGCAGGAGAAGCCGATCCCCGGCCAGCTCGAGGACGGGGTGCGGGGGCTGCTGATCGACACCCACTACGGCGACCTGCTGCCGAACGGGCGCGTGCGGACGGACTTCGGCAGCCTGGCCGGGCTGCAGGAGGCGATCCGCGAGGACGGCGTGAGCCAGACCGACGTCGAGGCCGCGCTGCGGCTGCGCGAGCGGCTCGGCTTCCGCGGCGAGGGCGAGCGCGGCATGTACCTCTGCCACACGTTCTGCGAGCTCGGCTTCACGCCGCTCGACGAGGTGCTCGGCGAGCTGCGCGACTTCCTCGTGGCGCATCCGTCCGAGGTCGTGGTCGTCATCAACCAGGACGCGGTGACGCCGGCGGACTTCGTCGGCGCCGTCGACGCCGCGGGCCTGTCGCCGCTGATGGCGACCCCGCCGCCGCCGGGCGCGCCGTGGCCGACGCTCGGGGAGATGGTCGCCGCCGGCCGGCGGCTCGTGATCCTCGCCGAGGACGAGGCCGGCGCGGCGCCCTGGTACCAGCTCGTCTACGCGCGGCTGGTGCAGGAGACGCCGTTCATGTTCGCCTCCACCGCCGCCCTGACCGACCCCGCGCGGCTGCCGGCGAGCTGCCGCGAGAACCGCGGGGAGCCGTCGGCGCCGCTCTTCCTGCTCAACCACTGGGTGAACACCGACCCGCGGCCGCTGCCGCGCAACGCGGCGATCGTCAACGCCTACGAGCCGCTGCTGCGAGCGGGCACGCGCGTGCGAGCGGATCCGCGGCCGGCTGCCGAACCTGATCGCGGTCGACTTCTACCGCCGCGGCGACGCGTTCCGGGTCGCCGACACGCTCAACGGGCTGTGAGCCGCGCGCCGAGCCGCGAGTGGCGGCGCGAGGTGTCCGGCGTCGCCGCGGCCCGCGCCACGACGGGCTCCTGGCCGACGACGAGCGTCGCCGTCCGGGCGCGCGTCATCGCCGTGTAGAGCATCTCGCGGCGCAGGAAGAACGCGCCCGCGGCCGCGTGGGCGACGACGATCGCGACCGGCAGCTCGATCCCCTGGCCCTTGTGGACCGAGCAGGCGTAGGCGAGCCCGAGCCGCGGCGCCTCCTCCTCCGGCAGCGCGACGGTGATCCCGTCCGCCTCGACGAGCAGCGTCTCGGACTTCTCGGAGTACTCGAGCAGCCGCAGCACGGTGCCGTTCATGAGCCCGAGCTCGTGCAGGTTGCGGCCGGAGAGCATCAGCTTGTCGCCGAGCCGCAGGCGGCCGCCGAGCACCGGCTTCCCGTCGGGGTTGAGCTCCTCGCGCAGGCGCGCGTTGAGCGCGTCGATCCCGAGCGCGCCGCGGTAGACGGGCGCGAAGACCTGGATGTCGCGGACGGGGTCGATCCCGTAGAACGCGGGCAGGCGCTCCGGCGACGAGCGACACGATCTCGGCCAGGGCGGCGCGCGGGTCGTCGCGGGCGATCAGGAACAGGTCGCGCCGCATGCCCTCCTCGGCGCGGAACGACGGCGGCTCGCCGTGGCGCACCGCGTGGGCGCCGCGGACGATCATGCTGCCCGCCGCCTGGCGGAAGATGTGGGTGAGCTCGGCGACGGGCACCGCGCGCGCGGCGACGAGGTCGGCGAACGGCTTGCCGGCGCCGACCGGGGCGAGCTGGTCGGCGTCGCCGACGAGCACGACGTGGGTGCGGCCACCGACCGCGCGCAGCAGCGTGACGAGCAGCTCGAGGTTCGCCATCGAGGTCTCGTCGACGATCAGCAGCCGGGCGTCGATCGCGTCGACGGTCGGGCCCTGGCCGGGGATCCAGCCGAGCGCGGCGTGGATCGTGGTCGCCTCGGCGGCCGTCGACTCGGTCATCCGGCGGGCGGCGCGGCCGGTCGGCGCGACGAGCGCGACCTTGGCCCGCTGCGCCTTGGCGGCGGCGACGAGCAGGCGGATCGTGGCGGTCTTGCCGGTGCCCGGGCCGCCGGTGACGACGGAGAGCCGGTGCGCGAACGCCGCGGCCACCGCGGCGCCCTGCTCGGGCGCCGGCTCGAGCTCCTCGTCGCGCACCGTGCCGGGCGGCTTGAGGACGGCCTTGGCCGCGGCGAGCTCGCCGATCCGCTGCGCGAGCTCCGCCTCGAGCGCCCAGGTCGCCGGGCGGTAGGCCCACGCCTCGTCGTCCACCTCGACCACCAGCTGCCCGTCGTCGGCCATCGCGCCGAGCAGCGCGGCGTCCGGCGGCGGTCCGTCGAGCAGCGCCGCCGCCCGCGTGGCGAGCTCGGCGACCGGGAGGCAGGTCGAGCCGTCGCGCTCCGCCTCGGCGAGCACGTGGACGACGGCGGCACGTGTGCGCGCGGGCGCGTCCGCCGCGATCCCGCCCGCGCGGGCGATCGCGTCGGCGATCCGGAACCCGACGCCGAACACGCTGGTCAGCTCGTACGGGCGCTCGCGGACGACGAGATGCGCGCGCTCGCCGTGCTCCTTGGTGATCCGCGGGACGAGCCAGGCGAGCCCGTGCGGCGCGAGCTGGAGGTGCAGCGCGCGGCTCGACCGCAGCCCGTGCCACGAGCGGACCGCCTCGTTCGTGCGCCTCGGGTTCAACCCGACGGCGCGGAGCGCGCCGTGCGGGTCGGCGTCGATCGCCTCCAGGACGTCCGGGCCGTGGCGCGCCAGCAGCTGCTTCGCGCGGCCGTCGCCCACGTGCTTGACGCGCTTGAGGTAGGCGAGCAGCGCGGCGTCGCCCGACGGGGCGAGCGGCTCGGCGGTCGCGACGCGGATCTGCATCCCGAAGCGCCGGTCGTCCTGCCAGGTGCCGCGGATCCGCGCGCGCTCGCGCTCCTCGAGATGGGCGATCGGGCCGACGAGCACGAGCTCGTCGCCGTCGCGCTCGGCGTCGAGCACGGCGAAGCCGCCGTCCTCGCCGGCGAACCGGATCCGCCGGACCGTGACCTCGCCCTCGAACGCCGTGCCGGGCGTGCCCTCGATCATCGCCCGCCGGAAGCTATCGCCATGGGTGGACTAGCCTCGGGCCGCCGTGGACTCGCCCCTCGAGCTGATCACCGCCGCGCTGCCCGATGACCCGGCGCTCGACATCGCCGTCACGCACGCGTTGCTGCGCGCGGTCGCCGCGGGCGAGCGCGCGCCCGCGCTGCGCGTGTTCGTGCCCGGGTCCGACCGCCGCGTTCGGCCGGCTCGACGCCCTGCGCCCCGGCTTCCGCGCGGCGGCCGCCGCCGCGCGCGAGCACGGGCTCGTGCCCGTGGTCCGGCCCGCCGGCGGCCACGCGGCGGTCTACGGCCCGGGCGCCGTCGTCGTCGAGCACGTGACCGCCGAGGCGGACGTCACCGCCGGGCTGCAGGAGCGGTTCGCGGACCAGTCGCGGCGGCTGCGCGCCGCGCTCGCCGGGCTCGGCGCCGACGCCCGGATCGGCGAGCTGCCGGGCGAGTACTGCGCCGGCCGCGACAGCATCAACCTCGGCGGCCGGATCAAGGTGGCGGGGATCGCCCAGCGGGCGATCCGCGGCGCGGCGCTCACGACCGCCGTCGTGACGGTGGAGGACGGGCCGGCGCTGCGCGCCGCGATCGCCGCGCTCTACGGCGCGCTGGCCTCGAGGTCGACCCGGACGCGGCCGGGACGGTGGACGAGGCGCTGCCCGGGATCCACGCCGCGGACGTCGCGGCGGCGGTCATCGGCGCGTACGCGCCCGCCGCGGATGCCGCGCTCGACGCGCCGCTGCTCGACCGTGCGCGCGGGCTTGCCGCGCGCCACCGGGTGGACTAGCCGACGCGGCGGGCGCCGTAGTAGCGGCTGCCCCAGTAGGGGCCGAGGCTCGTGTGCTCGATCACGCCGTTCGACGTGGTGGCCGAGATCACCGTCGTGTTGCTCGTCGCGATCCCGACGTCCGACGGGCCGCCCGAGCCGTCGGTGTCGAAGAAGACGAGGTCGCCGGCCTGGATGTTCGCCCGCTCGACCGCGCGGCCCATCCCGATCTGGCCGTAGGTCGTGCGCGGGAGCTCGATCCCGGCCGCCCGGAACGCGTACTGGGTCAGCCCCGAGCAGTCCCAGCGGTTCGGCCCCGTCCCGCCCCACTGGTACGGCTTGCCCGACTGCGTCCGCGCCGCGGAGATGACGATCCCGGCGACCGCGGACGGCGCGCCCGCGCCGGCGCTGCCCGACCCGCCCTCGCCGAGCGTGACGTTCGTCGGCAGGCCGAGGGCGCCGAGCGTCTGCGGGCCGGCGATCCCGTCGACGAGCAGGCCGTGCGTGGCCTGGAACTGCCGCACGGCGGCGCGCGTGATCGGGCCGTAGTCGCCGTCGGCCGCGACGCCGAGCGCGCGCTGGAGCGCCATCGTCACGGATCCGCCGCCGACCGAGCCGCCGCCGCCCTGGAGCGCCGCGCGCGTCATCGGGCCGATCACCCCGTCGACCACGAGCCCGCGTGCGGCCTGGAAGCGCTGCACGGCAGCGTGCGTGATGGGGCCGAAGTCGCCGTCGGCGGCGACGCCGAGCGCCGCCTGCGCGGCGGCCACGGCCGGGCCCTTGCTGCCGAGCCGAAGATCGGTGCTGGCGACGCCGGCGGTCGTGTCCTGCGCGCTGGCGAGGTCGGCGGCGGGGACGACGATCAGGGTGGTCAGGAGCGCGGCGGACACCGCGCGCACGGGCAGCCCGGTGCGGCGCTCCGCCTGGGCGCGGCGGCGGCGGGACCGGGCGAGCGAGCGCTCCCACAGCTCGTAGCAGCCCAGGTCGCGACGGCCCGGGGGCTGAACCCGGATCGCCCATCCGTCGTCATGCAGCGCCACGGCGCTCATCGCCCTGACCTCCCGTCGTCGGGGTCCTGATCGCATCCGATGTCACCAGAGGGCGCAGACGGATCCGTATCGTCGGGGTGATGGAGAAGACACTTCCGCAGCGCCCGCTCGGTTCCTCCCACGTGGGCGCGATCGGACTCGGCTGCATGGGCATGACCTGGGCCTACACGACCGGCGGCCGCGACGACGAGCGCTCGATCGCGACCATCCATCGCGCGATCGAGCGCGGGATCACGCTGATCGACACCGCCGACGTCTACGGCCCGTTCAGCAACGAGGAGGTCGTCGGGCGCGCGCTCGAGGGCCGCCGCGACGAGGTCTTCCTCGCCACGAAGGTCGGGCTCGTCGTGGAGGACGTCGCCACGCTCAAGATCGGGCGCGACGGGTCGCCCGCGCACGTCCGCGCCGGGATCGACGCCTCGCTGGGGCGGCTGGGCACCGACCGCGTCGACCTCTACCAGCTGCATCGGGTGGACGAGCGGGTCCCGGTCGAGGAGACCTGGGCCGCGATGGCCGAGACCGTCGCCGCCGGCAAGGCCGGCGCGATCGGGATGTCCGAGGTCACCGTCGAGCAGCTCGAGGTCGCGCACGCGATCCATCCGGTCGCCTCGGTCCAGTCCGAGCTCTCGCTCTGGACCCGCGACCGGCTCGACGACGTCCTGCCGTGGTGCGTCGAGCACGGCGTCGCCTTCATCCCGTTCGCGCCGCTCGGGCGCGGCTACCTGACCGGGACGATCACCGCCGCGGCGTTCGACGACGGCGACTTCCGCGCGCGCAACCCGCGCTTCACGCGCGAGGCGCTCGAGGCGAACCTGGCGATCGTCGACCGGGTCCGCGCCGTCGCGGATCGCCACGACGGCGACCGCGGCGCAGGTCGCGCTCGCCTGGGTGCTCGCGCAGGCCGACGCGGTGATCCCGATCCCGGGCACGACGAAGCCGGAGCGGATCGACGAGAACGCCGGCGCGGCGCTGCTGCGGCTCAGCGCCGAGGACCTCGCCGAGCTCGACGGCGCCCCCGCGCCGGTCGGCGCCCGCTACTGATGCGGGTCGGCGTCCAGCTCCCCGAGGTCGAGCGCGAGGTCCGCTGGCCGGAGTACCTCGCCATGGCGCGGGCGGCGGAGGCGTGCGGCTTCGACTCGATCTGGGTCGGCGACCACCTGCTCTACCGCGACCCGGACCGCGCGCCGTGGGAGGCGTGGACGCTGCTCGGCGCGCTCGCCGCGGCGACGGAGCGCGTCCGGCTCGGCCCGCTCGTCGCCTGCGCCGGCTTCCACCCGCCGGGGCTGATCGCGAAGATGGCGGCGACGATCGACGAGGTCAGCGGCGGCCGCTTCACGCTCGGGCTCGGCGCGGGCTGGAACCGCGAGGAGTACGACGCGTTCGGGATCCCCTACGACCACCGCGTGGCGCGCTTCGAGGAGTCGTTCGCGATCGTCCGCGGGCTGCTCGCCGGCGAGCGGGTCACGCTCGACGGCGCGTACTGGTCCGCCGCCGACGCCGTCCTGCTCCCGCCGCCGGCGCGTCCGGTGCCGCTGATGATCGGCTCGAACGGCCCGCGGATGCTGCGCGCCGCGCTGCCGCACGTCGGCGCGTGGAACACCTGGTACACGGACTACGGCAACACGGCCGAGGGCTTCGCCGAGCTGAACGCGCGGATCTCCGCGGCGGTCGCGGACGCCGGCCGCGCCCCGGGGGACATCGCCCGGAGCGCCTGCGTGCACGTCGTGCTCGACCGGGACGCCGAGGAGCGGGCGCTCGAGGTGCCGCCGGTCGAGGGCACGCCGGCGCAGATCGCCGCGCGGCTGCGCGAGCTGGCCGACGCCGGCGCCGACGAGGCGATCCTCGTCGTGTCGCCGATCACCGAGGCGTCGATCCGCGCGCTCGGTGAGGTCGCGGCGGACTTCAACGGCGGGCATTGAGCGGGACGGTCGACGAGGCCGCCAAAACGTCGATATCGCGGCGCCGATCCGCCGGTCGCTCGACGTTCTGGGCCTATGCGCCCGAAAACGTCGACCGCCGCGGGATCTGCGCCGGATCTCGACGTTTTGGACGCGGTCGGACCCTCCCCTCAATGCCGCCGTTCGCCGAGCGGTGGCTACGCGGTCGTCGCCTCGAGCACGCCCGCGCGGTCCTTGTGCGCGCGCTCGTACTCGCGCACGGACTTCGCCTGGTCCTCCGGCGCGCGCTCGAGCCGGCTGCGGATCTCGTCGACGTTCTGGGCGTCGTAGCCGCCCCACGGCTCGCTCGTGCGCAGCGTGGCGATGCGCTCGAGGATCGTGGCGCGCGCCTGGCCCTTGCGCTCGTAGGCCTCGATCTTGCCCAGGTCGACCTGGGAGAGGCCCGTCAGGCGGCCGCCGATCTCCTCCGCGGTCAGCGCGTCGTAGCGCGCGATCGGGAGATCCTGCTCGCCGGCGACCGCGCCCTTCGCGGCGCCCTCGGCGCGCGCGGCGCCCGGCGCGGTGCGGGCGCGGTTCGCGTCCCGCGGCGGTCGACTTCGCGGTCCGGCGCGTCGTGCGCGCGGCCTTGCGGCCGGTCGTGCGCGCGGCGTCGGCCGCGCCGGTCCGCGCCACCTTGTACGTGCCCTCGCCGCGCAGGTCGGCGGCCGCGACCGCGTCGGTCAGCGCGGGGAGGAGGGCGAGGATGCGGTCGAGCATCCGCTGCTCGTCGGCGCGGATCGACGCGGCGAGCTTCGCCGTGCGGTCGTCGCCGACGCCGGTCGCGAGCCGCTCGATCGCCGTGTAGGTGGCGATCTCGAGCGCCTCGGTGGCCGCGGCGTCCTTCGCGTTCTTGAGCACCTTCTCCTCGCCGCCGCTGCCGCGCAGGAGGTCGATCGGGGTCTTGCCGAGCGCGAGCGCCTGCGCGATCACGGTCTCGGCGACGCCGACGACCGCCTGGACGGGCGAGTCGCCGCCGTCGAGCTCGCGCAGGCGCGTCTCGAGCTTGCCGGCGTGGTCGCGCGTCTCGCGCAGATGGCGCTCGAGCGCGTCGCGGTAGTCGCCGCGCGGGGTCATCGCGATCTGCGACTGGAGGACGCGCACGAGGCCGACCTCGCTCGCGTGCGCCTCATCGAGGTATTGGACGATCTTGGTCTTCGGATCCATGGGACTCGGCTACCCGGACCCCCGGGGGGAGTGAAACCGGGGACCCCACAGACGGGGGGATAGCCCCCGTATCCACCGGGGGAGGGGCGCGCGCGATCCGGTGCCGCGCCCCAACGACACCGGCGGCGTGAGGCGGCACGGTGCTCCCATGTCCCTTCCACACCCCTCATCCCTCCCTCCCGGCGCCTCCACAGGGGCGCTCTCCCGCGGCGTCCGGCGCGCCGCGGGCGTGGCCGCGCGGCGGCCGAAGACGATCATCGTCCTGTGGCTCCTCCTGGTCGTGGGCTGCGTCTACGCCGGCGGCGCCGCCGGCACGAAGACGCTCAGCGACACCGAGACGGGCGCCGGCCAGTCCAGGACCGCGGACGAGCGGATCGAGGCCGCGGGCCTCCGCGACCCCGCCGTCGAGAGCATCCTCATCCGGTCGGAGGACGCGCAGACGAGCGCGAAGGCGGCCGCCGACCTCGTGCGCCACCTGAAGGCGGGCGACGACGTCAGCACCGTCCAGGGCCCGGCCGACGCGCCCGAGCTCTCGAAGAACGGCGGGAAGATCCTGCTCGTCCAGGCGCGCCTGCGCGGTGACCCCGACGACGCCGGCGAGGTCGCCAAGGGCGTCGCCGCCACCGTCCGCGCCACGAGCGCGAAGCACGCCGCCGCCGACTTCCAGCAGGCCGGCGACGGCTCGTTCGACTCGACGATCGACGACGTCGTCTCCGACGACCTCCAGCGGGCCGAGATGATCTCGCTCCCGATCACGCTGCTCGTGCTCGTGATCGCGTTCGGCGCGCTCGTCGCCGCGTGCGTGCCGCTCGTGCTCGGGATCACCGCCGTGACCGCCGCCATGGGCGCGCTCGGCGTCGTCTCCCAGATCGCCCCGAGCACCGACACCACCGCCTCCGTCGTCGTCCTCATCGGCCTCGCCGTGGGCGTCGACTACTCGCTGTTCTACATCCGCCGCGAACGCGAGGAGCGCCGCGCCGGCCGCGGGCCGGAGGCCGCCCTCGACGCCGCCGCGGCCTCGGTCGGGCGCGCGATCCTCATCTCCGGGCTCACCGTGATGATCGCGCTGGGCGGCCTGCTGCTCTCGGGCAACGGCGTGTTCATCTCGATCGGCCTGGCGACGATGCTCGTCGTGGCGATCGCGGTGCTCGGCTCGCTGACCGTGCTGCCGGCCATGCTCGCGCTGCTCGGCGACCGGATCGACAAGGGCCGGCTGCCGCGCTTCCTGCGCCGCCGCCCGCGCCCCGCCGGCTCGGGCTTCTGGGGCGGGCTCGCGCGCGTCGTCACCCGCCGCCCCGTGGCCGCGCTCGTCGTCTCGGTCGCGATCCTGGCCGCGCTGGCCGTGCCGGCGCTCCAGCTCAAGACCGGCGACGCCGGCCTCGAGAGCCTGCCGGCCGACATCCCCGTGGTGCAGGCCGAGAAGGCGATCCAGCAGTCGTTCCCGGGCGCGCCCTCCAGCGCGAGCCTCGTCGTCAGCGGCAAGGACCTGGGCGACCAGCAGGACGCCTTGAAGGCGCTCGGGCAGCGCGGCGCGAAGGCCGTCGGCGGCAGCGGCGCCGTCCACGTCGAGGTCTCGCGCGACGGCAGCACCGCCGTCGTGGACGTCCCCATGCCGTCGCAGGACCGGGACGCCGACCGCCATGCCGTCGACACGCTGCGCGACAAGGTCGCGCCGACGGCGCCCGGGCGGCCACGCCCTCGTGACCGGCGACGCGGCCCAGTCGGCGGACTTCTCGGACCAGATGAAGACCGCGACGCCGATCGTGATCGGGTTCGTCATGGCGCTCGCGTTCGCCCTGCTGCTGTGGGCGTTCCGGTCGCCGAAGCTCGCCGCGACGGTGATCGGGCTCAACCTGCTCTCCGTCGGGGCCGCGTTCGGCCTGATGGCGGCCGTGTTCCAGCACGAGTGGGCCGAGGGCCTGCTCGGGTTCGAGTCGAGCGGCACGATCGTGTCGTGGCTGCCGCTGTTCTCCTTCGTCGTCCTGTTCGGGCTGTCGATGGACTACACGGTGCTCGTGCTCGAGCGGATCCAGGAGTCGCGCCGCGCCGGGCGCTCCCCCGCCGCCGCGGCGGCCGAGGGCATCGGCGCGACCGCCGGCACGGTGACCAGCGCGGCGTTCGTGATGGTGGCGATCTTCGCCGTCTTCGCGACGCTCCGGCTGCTCGACATGAAGCAGATGGGCTTCGGCCTCGCGGCCGCGGTCCTGCTCGACGTCACGCTCGTGCGCGGCGTCGCGCTGCCGGCGGCGATCGCGCTGCTCGGCGACCGCGGCTGGCGCGTGAAGCGGCCGCGGGTCCGCCGCGCCCGCGAGCGCGAGCGCGTCGAGGTGGCGGCCTAGGATGGCTGCCATGGCCGTATCACCCCCGTCCGAGAGCGGCGCCCTGTCGCTGCAGGCCGCCCTCTCGGCGCTCGCCGGCCTCCTGGTCACGCTGATCTGGGCCTTCACCGGGTTCGGCGTGTTCTGGCCGGGCTGGGTGTGGCTCGGCCTCGGCGCGGCGATCGGCCTCCACGTGGTGATCCGGCGCGGGCTGAACCCCGCGCCGGAGCCCCACCGGGGGCTCCGCATCCAGGGCGAGGCCTCGGCGCTGCTCGTCGGCATCGAGGTCATCGCCTGGGCCCTGTCGGGCTTCGGCGAGTTCTGGCCGATCTGGACCTCGCTCGCGCTCGGCACGGCGTACGCCGCCCACGTGCTGATCCTCCGCCAGCGCCCCGCCCAGCGGGAGGCGCAGCTCGAGGAGCGCGTCGACGAGCTGACCCGCACGCGGCGCGGCGCGCTCGACGTCCAGGCCGCCGAGCTGCGGCGGATCGAGCGGGACCTGCACGACGGCGCGCAGGCCCGGCTGGTCGCGCTCAGCATGCGGCTCGGGCGGGCGGAGGAGAAGCTCGCCGACCAGCCCGAGGTCGCCGAGCTGGTCCGGCAGGCGCGCGAGGAGGCCGGCTCGGCGATCGCCGAGCTGCGCGACCTCGCGCGCGGGATCGCCCCGCCGGTGCTCGCCGACCGCGGCCTGGCCGCCGCGATCGAGGGACTGGGGCGGCGCGCCCAGATCCCCGTCGCCGTCGAGACCGAGGTCGGCGACCGCCCGCCGCCGGTGGTCGAGACGGCGGCCTACTTCGTCGCCGCCGAGGCGCTGACCAACAGCGCCAAGCACGGCAAGGGCTCGCCGGCCCTCGTGCGCGTCGAGCGCGAGGACGACGTGCTCGTCGTCGAGGTCTCCGACAAGGGCCCGGGCGGCGCCGACCCCGCGGGGAGCGGGCTGCTCGGCCTGCGCCAGCGGGTGCAGGCGCTCGACGGCCGCTTCACGGTCGTGAGCCCGGCCGGGGAGGGGACCACCGTCCGCGCGGAGCTGCCGTGCGGGTCGTGATCGCCGAGGACCTCGCCCTGCTGCGCGAGGGCATCGTCGCCCTGCTGCGCGAGGCGGGCATCGACGTGGTGGCCCAGGCCGAGGACGGCGAGGGGCTGCTGCGGATCATCGGCGGCCACAAGCCGGACGTCGCGATCGTCGACGTGCGGCTCCCGCCCGGGTTCACCGACGAGGGGCTGCGCGCGGCGCTCGAGGCGCGCAAGCGCCAGCCGCAGCTCGGCGTGCTGATCCTCTCGGCCTACGTCGAGCCGGTCTACACGAGCGAGCTGCTCGCGTCCTCCGGCGAGGGCGGGATCGGCTACCTGCTCAAGGAGCGGGTCGGCGACGTGCGCGGCTTCCTCGACGCGCTGGAGCGGGTCGCCGAGGGCGGCACCGCGCTCGACCGCGCCGTCGTCTCCGAGCTGATGCACGCGCGCGACGGCGGCGGCGCGCTCGCGCAGCTGACGCCGCGCGAGCGCGAGGTGCTCGAGCTGATGGCCGAGGGCCGGACGAACGCCGCGATCGCCCGCGCCATGGTCGTGCAGCCGGGGGCGGTGGAGAAGCACATCTCGAGCATCTTCTCCAAGCTCGACCTGCCGGCGGGGGACGACCACCACCGGCGGGTGCTGGCCGTCCTCGCCTACCTGCGCGACGCCTAGCGGAGCTCCACGGCGATCTGCTCGAGGATGTCCAGGCCCTCCTGCAGGCCGCCCTCCATGCCGGACTCGATGATCGCGTCGCGGGTCTCGCGGTCCTCGAGCTCCATCAGCATCCGGAGCCGCGTGCGCCCGGCGTCCTCGGCCAGCTCGACCGTCACCAGCGCCGGCCCGGTGCCGGGGGGCGCGCCCTCGTACACCTCGGTGTTGACGATCCGCTCGCTCGGCACGATCTCGCGGAACTCGCCGTGGAACGCGACCTCGAAGCCGCCCTCGGCGATCATCGCGTAGCGCCAGGCGCCGCCGACCCGCAGGTCGATCTCCGCCGTGCTCATCTCGCCGCGCTTGCCGGGCCACCAGCGCCGCACCAGCTCCGGCTCGGTGTAGGCGCGGTACACGAGGTGCCGCGGCGCGTCGAACTCGCGCGTGATGAGGATCTGCTCGTCGGTGGGGAGGGTGACCTTCGCGCTACCGCTGGTCGTCGCCGCCATCGTCCTGCTCCTTCCACTTGAGGTCTTCGAGGACCACGTCCAACTCGTCGAAGCGCTCGTCCCATGCGGCCTCGTAGCCGCGGACCCAGTCGTGGATCGGCTTGAGCGCGACGCCCGTTGACGCGGTACAGGCGCCGGCGTCCTTCGTCGCGGACGTCGACCGCGCCGACCTCGCGCAGGACCCGCAGGTGCTTGGACACCTGGGGCTGCGCGAGCCCGAGGACGTCGACGAGCTCCCCGACCGGGCGCTCGCCGGCGGCGAGCACGTCGAGGATCTGCCGGCGCCTGGGCTCGGCGACCGCGTTGAACGCGTCCGCCGTGGTCGCTGCGCGTGCCATGCGGAGCATCATATACCTATATGGGAATACATCAAGGATGATTGCGCGCGTAACCAGTTCGTCCCGGCGGCGTACAAGGAGGCGACCCGCCATGCGCCACTTCCCCAGCTCCCCACTGGCGACGGCGCGCCGCCGCGTGCGCCCGCATCTCGCCGCCGTGCTCCAGACCGCCCTCGCGGCGGTCGCGGCGTGGCTGCTCGCCGACCTCCTCCTGCCCACCCACCGGCCGACGTTCGCGTCGATCGCGGCGATCATCTGCCTCGGCGCCTCCTACGGCCGCCGCCGCCGCAACGCGTTCGAGCTGCTCGGCGGCGTGACGCTCGGCATCTCCGTGGCCAGCGTGCTCGTCTTCCTGATCGGCAGCGGGCCGCTGCAGATCGGCGTCCTCGTGATCCTGGCGATGACCGCCGCGCTCGTGTTCCGCGGCAGCGAGCTGCTCGTCAACGAGGCCGCGATCTCCGCGATCCTGATCGCCTCGTTCGCGCCGGAGACGTCGGGCTTCTCCGCCGACCGCATCCTCGAGGGCCTGATCGGCGGCGGCGTCGGCCTCGCGGTCGCGTCGTTCGTGCTGCCGCCCGACCCGGTGGCGATGGTCGGCCAGGTCGCGCAGACGCTGTTCGGCAAGCTCGGCCGGACGCTCGAGCACGCCGCCGGCGCGCTCGAGGCCGCCGACCCGGCCCGCGCGGACGCCGCGCTGCATGCCGCGCGCGGCACCGACGACGACGTCGACCTGCTCGAGGAGACGATCTCGGCCGCGGTCGAGACCGCGCGCTTCTCGCCGCAGCGTCGCGGCGGGCTGCACCTCGTCGGCCGCTACGAGGCCACGATGCCGCAGCTCGACTCCGCGGTCCGCGACACGCGCGTGCTGGCCCGCTACGTCGCGCGCCAGGTCCGCCACGGCGAGCCCGCGCCGCAGCTCGCGGGCGCCGTGCGCGAGCTGGCCGACGCGGTGTGGATCCTCGCCGCCCACTACGAGAACCCCGAGCGCGGCACCGACCTCCGACGACGTCGCGCTGCCGCGCCGCGCGCACGGCCGAGGAGATCCACGACCGCGAGCCGTCGCTGCTCACGACCCAGATCGTCGGCCAGATCCGCTCGGTCGCGGTCGACCTCGTGCGCGCCGCCGAGCAGCTCGACGGCGGCCGCGAGGGCACGCCCGCGTGGGACATGCCGACCGAGGAGCTGCTCGCCGTCTAGGCGTGGAGCGCGGCGAGGCCGACCGCCTCGGCGCGCAGCGCGGCCTCGTCGTCCGCCGCGAGCGGCGCGAACGGGTCGAGCACGATCTCGCCGTCCGCGTGGCGCCACGTGCCGGCCACGGCGCCGTCGACGAGGAACGTCGGGAACGACTGCGGCGTCCTCGTGCCGAACAGCTTCGGGCGATGCTCCTCCGGGAGCAGGCCCGTGCGCCGCGCATGGGTGAGCAGGTTCGCGTCCCAGGTCGGCAGGTAGCGCGGCGGCGCCGGCGTGTCCGGGTCGGGCAGCGGCGCGCCGGGCACGTCGAGCAGCTCCTCGCCCTCCTCGCTCGCGAAGCGGCGCAGCTCGAGCCCGCGCAGGATCGCGTCGAGCGGCCGCAGCGCGAAGCCGGTGAAGCTCGCGACGTCCTTGCGCGACGCGGGGCCGAAGGCGGCGAGGTAGCGGCGCACGAGGTGCGCCGCCGCGCCGCCGCCGTCCGGCGGCGGCCCGACCCAGTCCTCGGCGAGCGCGAACCGGTCCGCGCGCCGGCGCTCCCACGTCCCCGACGGCGGCACCCGCACGAGGTCGACCCACAGCCCGCTGCCGAGCGTCCGCTCCTTCCCCACCAGCGCGTCGATCTCCGCCCGCGCAGCTCCTGCCCGCCCGCGAGCCGGTTGCGGACCGCGCGCGCCGCGCCGGCCATCGCGGGCGCGGTGAGGTCGCGGCGGGCGCGCAGCCAGGCGGCGCGGCGCACGTCGCGGACCGCGAGCGCGAGCGGCCAGAAGTCCGCGCGCGACACGAGGTGGATCGTCGAGCGCATCAGCGTCGCCTGGACGACGCTGCGGTCCTCGAGCGCGCGCGTCAGGTCGTCCCGCCCGAAGCCGGCGAGCCGCGACCACAGCCCGATGTACATCGACGGCGCGTACTGCGACTGGATCCCGCAGACGGCGTCGAGCGCGGCGGGCAGCGGCAGCGCGGCGCGCTCGAGCAGGAGCTGGCGGGCGAGCAGCGCGCGGTTGAGCTCACGGCGTGTCAGCGTGCGCACCGGGCGCAGTCTCCCAGCACTCGTGACGATTTCGTTGCCTTCACGCGGCGGCGACATCCGGCCGCGCGGAGGGCCGCCACCATGCGCCGTGGCCCGCCTCCCGGATCGCCCCATACATCCTCCTCGGCATCCGCACCGGGCGGGCCATTCGGCAGCCACAAACCGCCGCGCTCCTCCCCCGGGGCGCGGCGGTCGTCGTACCGCCGGTCCAGTCGCTCCTGGCGCCCGGTCCATTCCGCCGCGGGCCGCGCCCGCGCGAGGCTCCCGGGACCCGACGAGAGGAGCCGGCCGGATGACCAGCCTGCAGTTCGAATGCCCGACCACGAGCAAGCCGCTGCCCCCGATGCTGATGGGCGCCGACAGCCCCGACGCGCGGATCGCCGTGCACTGCCCGAAATGCTCGCAATTGCACCTGTTCTCGGCCTCCGACGCGGTCGCGGAGCGCGAGGTGGCGATGGCCTAAGGCATGGCGCCGCTCACAAGTAAGGGGCCGGCACCGGAAGGTGGCGGCGAACGCCCGATGTACGAGGGCGGTCTCAGGCGCAGAATGACTGTCATGACCACGACCGTCACCACCCTCCTCCGCCGGCTCGCGGGCCCCGTCCAGTCGCTGCCCGAGGCGGGCACGACCGACCTGGTCCTGCGGTTCGCCGGCCCCGCCGACGCGGCCGCCATCGACCGCCTCGCCCAGCTCGACTCGCGGCGCGCCCCGCGCGGCGCCGTCCTCCTCGCCGAGATCGACGGCACGGCCTGGGCCGCCCTGTCGATCGACGACGGCCACGCCGTCTCGGATCCGTTCCGCCCGACCGGCGAGCTCGTCGCCCTGCTGCTCGAGCGCGCGCGCCAGCTCAAGCGCGCGCGCACCCACCGCAAGGTCGAGCGCGTCTGGCCGAAGGCCGGCTACGACCACCCCGCCTGGAGCTGATGGCTCAGCGACGGCGGACCCGGAGGCTCGCGCGCATCCCCGCCGCGCGATGCCCCGGGAGGTCGCACCAGAGCCGGTACCGCCCGGGCTTGAGCCTCCACGTGGCCTCGCCGAGCTGCCCCGGCCGCGTCTCGGCGATGCGGAACGTCCGCTCGGCCCCGACGCGCCGCGCGGCGAGGTCGTGCCCGTCCTCGCCGCGGTTGTAGAGCTGGATCTCGAGCCTGCCCGCCGCGACCCGCCGGCGCGAGCTCACGAGCGACCACTCGTCGGCGGTGACCAGCATCCGCGCGGGCGCCGGGGAGACCAGGGCGAGCCCGACGGCGAGCGCGGCGATCACTTGACCAGCTGCGGCCGCGCGAACCGCGCGGCGTCGGGGATGATCCCGTCGGCCTCGGTCCCGAGCCACTGCTCGAGCAGTCCGGCGTAGACGGCGCGGAAGTCGGACGTCGCACGCAGGTTCCCGTGCTCGTCGAGCACGTCGAGGCCCGGGAACTCGCCGATCATCCGCCCGGCGGCGCGCGTCCCGATCAGCAGCCCGAGCCCCGCGGCGCCGTGGTCGGTGCCCTCGGAGTTCTCGGCCGCGCGGCGGCCGAACTCCGACCAGACGTGGACCAGCACCCGGTCGGCCAGGCCGCGCGCCTCGAGGTCGCGCTGGAACGCGGCGAGCGCATCGCAGGCGAGCGCCAGCGGCTCGCCGAGCGTCTCGGCCTGGTTCGCGTGCGTGTCGTAGTCGCCGGGCGCGGTGATCGCGACGCAGCGCAGCGGGAGCCCGGCGGCGAGCATCGCCGCGAGCGCGGCGAGCCGCTCGGGGAAGTCGGACTCCTCGGAGACCGGATAGGTCACCGGCGGCGTGAACGGGCGCCTGCCGTCGACCTCGCGCAGCCCGGCGAGCTGCCAGCGCAGCGCGCCGGTGTGCATCGCGGCGGCCGCGACCTGGGCGAGCGCCGGCTCGGAGCGCTGGTGGACGACGCCGATCCGCGCGGTCGCGTCGAGCATGATCGGCTCGATGTCGCCCCACACGTCGCGGGCCCAGAAGTTGTAGTCCGTCGGCGCGTCGACCGCCGCGACCGGGACGCGCCGCGCCGCCAGCGCGGGCGCGAGCGAGTTGTCCAGCGCGAGGCCCTGGAGCGGGTTGTCGGGCGACCCGACGCGGTCGAGGTAGCGGCCGAGCCAGCCCGTCGTCGTCTGCGGGTCGAGCGCGCCGACCTCGTAGAAGTGGCGCGACACGAAGTGCGACTGGTCCGGGTGGTCGTAGCCGACCGCGGGCATCACCGACACCTTGCCCTCGGCGTGCAGCGCCGCCAGCGCCCTCGCCGACGGATGCCAGCGCAGCCGCGGGTCCTCGCGGAACACGTCGCCCGTGCCGGGCGGGAGCGCGAGCTTGGGCCGCAGGCGCCGGTACGTGGCGTCCTCGGTCGGGGCGAGGACCGAGACCGAGTCGATCCCGCCCTGGAGGAAGACCTGCACGAGCACCGGCCCGGGCGGGCCGGACTGCGCGAGCGCCGCCTCGGCCTCCAGCGGCGCGAGCCGTCCCGGCGCCGTACACGGCGAGCGCGAGCCCGGCGGAGCGCAGCAGGAACGAGCGCCGCGACAGCCCGGTCCCGGCCGGCGCGGGCATCCCGGGCTCGATCGCGGGCAGTCCCGCGCCGGCGCGCGCCTGCGCGGTCCGGGCGAAGTCGCGGCAGGAGTGGGCCATCAGCTCGTCTGGAGGTCGGGGGAGGTGGCGATCAGCATCCGCAGCGCGTTCTGGCGCAGGATCGCGTAGGACTCCTGCTGCCACGGCTCCGTGGCCGCCCGCGCGGCGCGCTGGGCGAAGCCGACGAGCTCGCGGCGGGTGCGCGGCGTCAGGCTCGGGCCGCCCCAGAAGCGCAGCGCGGCGTCGACGGCGGCGGCCGGCTTCTGCTTCCTGAGCGGCGGGTAGCGGGTCTTCTCCGGATCGGGATCCAGCGTCCGGCCCTCGAGCGCCCAGTTCGCCGCCATCCAGCGGCCGCGCCAGGTCGCGGTGTCGATCCAGCGCGTGTCGTCCCAGCCGGCCACCGTCGGCGGCGCGAACAGCGTCTGGCCGCTCATGTCCATCAGCCACGCCCAGGCGTCGGTGTCGATCCCGCGGTGCAGCGAGCGCAGCAGGCCCGCCACGTAGACCGCCGGCGGCTTGACCATCCGCGGGCCCTCGTAGAGCGCGGGGTGGCGGAGGATCGCGGCGACGACCGGGCGGACGTCGTGATCGGAGCGCGTGTAGAGCCGCTGCAGCGCCCGGCGCGTGCCGTCCGGCGGCGGCGTCGGGATGAAGTAGCTCCAGAGCTTGGTGACGAAGAAGCTCGGGTGGAGCCGGTGGCCGACGGCGAGGTCGGCGGCGTCGCGCCAGTCGAAGCGGCCGCGGCGACCGTAGATCCGCTTGCGCCCGCCGTCGTGGGACTCGCGGTCGTAGCGGAAGTTGACCATCCCGACGCCGTCGCGCCAGTCCGCGCGCCAGCCGGTCAGCGCGCGCGCCATCTCGCGCACGTCGCGCTCGCCGTAGCCGCGGCCGGCGCCGAGCGTGAACAGCTCCTGCAGCTCGCGCGCGTAGTTCTCGTTCGGCTCGGTCTTGTTGTTGTCGATCCCGTTGAGCCACATCAGCATCGCCGGGTCGCGGGTGATCGCCCGGGCGAGCGAGCGGAAGTCGCCGAGGGCGTGGCGCCGCAGCAGCTCGTTCTGCGCGAGCATCCAGCGCGTGTCGACCGTGGCACGGCTCGTGGCGAACCAGTCGTGCCAGACCAGCGTCATCCGCTCGACGAGCGGCGCCTCGGCGCGGACCATGCGATCGAGCCACCAGAGGACGTCGTGGCCCCACACGTCGCGCGGGGCCAGCGGCCGTGCCGTCGACGCGCGGCGCCGGACCGCGCAGCCCGTGCGAGCGCGGGTGCGTCAACTTGTGCACGGCCTCGTCGAGGTCGAGCCGGCCCCACTGCGCGGCCTGCCCCGGCCGCGGGCCGAAGCCGGCGCGCCACAGCAGCCGCTCGGCCTGGGCGCGGCGGAACCTCCCGCGGTAGACGGGCAGCGCGGCGCCGTGACGGCGGCGGGGTCGGGAACGGTGGCGGGGCATGCCGTCTGACCGGACGTCAGGAAATCACGCCGGGCGGCGCGACGTTGGCCTGACGGCCGTGTTGACGCTCGCAGACAGGGAACTTTTCGACGGGAGGCACAGATGTTCAGAGGGGTTGTGATCCTGGCGCTGCTGGCGGGGCTGGCGCTGCCGGCGACCGCCGCGGCGGAGCGGTCCGGGCGTCACCACGGGCGGCACCGCCAACCTGACCGACACGACCGTGTCGCTCAACGGCAGCGTCAACCCGAGGGGCAAGGCCACGCAGTACTACTTCCAGTTCGGGCTGAACAAGCTCTACGGCGCGCAGACCCCGGTCACCGCGGCCGGCGCCGCGAACGCCGCCTCGAAGATCAGCGTCCCGGTCGCCGGGCTCGCGCCGGCGACGCGCTACCACTACCGGATCGTCGCGGTGAACCCCGACGGCACGACGGTCGGCCGCGACCGGACGTTCAAGACCAAGGTGCAGCCGCTCGGCCTGACGCTGAAGGCGACGCCCACCTCGGTCCCGTTCGGCAGCGCCAGCGTGATCAGCGGCCAGCTCGTCGGCACGAACGGCCGCGGCCGCCAGGTCCAGCTCCAGGCGAGCCAGTTCCCCTACACCGCGGGCTTCGTGAACGTGAGCACGCCGGTCGTCACCAGCATGGTCGACGGCACGTTCTCGTTCAACAGCATCGGGATCGCCGTCAACACGCAGTTCCGCGTCGTGATGCCGGCCCGTCCCGACATCACGAGCCCGATCGTGCTCGTGGGCGCCGGCGTGCAGGTGAAGACCGACACGAAGAAGGTCGACCAGGGCCGCCGCAGCAAGAAGATCAAGTTCTTCGGCACCATCACCCCCGCGGGTGACGGCGCGAAGGTCCACGTCCAGAAGCTGCGCAACGGCGTGTGGACGAACATCGCCTCGTCGCACGCGAAGCACTCGAGCGCGTCGAAGTCGAAGTTCTAGCTGCGCGTGCGGATCTACAAGCGCGGCTCGTTCCGCGTGGCCGCCGACGCCGCCACCGGTCAGTACTCGACGGGCGGCGGCCGCACGATCGAGGTCAACAGGATCCGGCGGTAGCGGGCGCTAGCCGACGACGGTGCGCGCGGCGTGGAGCAGGAACCGCGCCGCGTAGCACACGTCGTCGGCGTGGATCCGCTCGTCGCGGTTGTGGACCCCGTCGTTCAGCACGGCGAGCGGCGTGTGCCGCACGGGCCAGAAGCCGATGCAGTCGGTGCCCCAGCCGGTGCGCATGAAGTAGGAGTCGACGAACCCGGTGCTGATCGCCGGCAGCAGCGTCGCCTCGGGGTCGTGCTCGGCCAGGAACGACGCGCAGGCGGCGTAGAGCGGCGACGCCGTCCCGGTGACGGTCCCGCCCTGCTGCGGCTCGGGGTACGCGAGCTCGTAGGGCAGGTCGTCGCCGATCGCGGCGGCCAGCTCGCGCTCCAGGTCCGCGCGCGTCTGACCCGGCAGCAGCCGCGCGTCGACGTCGACCGTCGCCCGCGCGGGCATCACGTTGCGCGCGGACGAGCCCTCCAGCCGGGTCGGCGCCAGCGTCATGCCGAGCATGCTGGGCAGGTCCTCGGCCAGCTCGGGCTGGCGCGCGGTGACGTGCGCGATCGCCGCGTCGAGGTCGCCGTCGGGGTCGGCGCCGAGCGCCTCGAACAGCGTGCGGACGATCGGCTGCACCTGCCGCTCCGGCCGGTACGCGGCGATCCGCGTGATGATCGCCGCCAGCCGCGGGACGGCGTTCGCCGCGAGGTGCGGCGTCGCGGCGTGGCCCGCCTCGCCGAGCGCGGTCACCAGCACGGGCAGGCAGGCCTTCTCGCCGACGCCGACGGTGACGACGGCGCCGCCGTCGAGGAGCGGCAGCCGCTCGCCGCCGCCCTCGTCGATCGCCATGTCCGGCGCCAGGTCCGGGCGCGCCCGCACGAGCCACTGCATGCCGACGGCCTCGCTGCCGTCCTCCTCGTCGGCCTGGGCGATCAGCAGCAGGTCGCCGCTGGGCCGGAAGCCCTCGCGGGCGAGCGTGGCCATGGCGACGGCGTTCGTCGCGGTGTGGCTCTTCATGTCGACCGCGCCGCGGCCCCAGATGTAGCCGTCGTCGTCGAGGTCGCCGGAGAACGGCGGATGCCGCCAGTCGCGCGCGTCGGCGGGGACGACGTCCGTGTGGCCGGTGAGCGCCAGCGACGGGCCGCTCCCGCCGGGGATCCGCGCGACGAGGTTGGCGCGGCCCGGCTTGCGCGCGACGAGCTCGCACTCGATCCCGTGGCGGACGAGGTAGTCGCGCAGCAGCTCCGCCGCGGCGGTCTCGTTGCCCGGCGGGTTCGAGGTGTCGACCCGGATCAGCTCGCGCAGCAGCGCGACCGCCTCCGTGCGCAGCGCCGCGACGTCCACGGCGCGCGATCCTAGCCGAGCCCGGCGCCCTTGCGCCGGTTGCACGGCGCGCACAGGACCTGGAGGTTCGCCGCCGTCGTCGCGCCGCCGAGCGCGACCGGGATCACGTGGTCGTACTGGAGGTCGAAGCGCGCGCCGCAGCTCACGCAGGCGCCGCCGTCGCGCTCCCACACCGCGCGCCGCAGCTCGGCGGGGACCGCCTCGCGGCGCGCGCCCGGCGCCGCCGCGGCGACCGCGTGCGCCCGCTCGAGCCGCCGCCGCGCGCGCAGCTCGCGCTCGCGCACGAGCGCGCGGACGTCCGCGGCCGTCAGCCCCTCGTCCTCCCAGAAGACGCGGTCCTCGAACAGCCACCAGCGCCGGCGCCCGGCGGCGTGCAGCTCGACGGGCTCGTCGAGCTGGCGCGCCTGGAGCGCGCGGAAGCGCCGCGTGGCCCAGGCTCGCGGTGTCGTCCCAGGTCGCCTCGTAGCGCCACCCGAGCGGCGTCAGGCGGCGGGAGAACGCGGCGTCGGCGACCTCGCGCAGCATCGCCGCACCGTAGGCGGGGCGTCCGACGGGCTGCAGGCGCCGTTGCATAGATTGGAGCGCGTGCTGCCCGCGGGGATGCATCAGATCCAGCTCCCGACGCCGTTCGGCGTCGGCGACGTGAACACGTGGCTGCTCGAGGGCGAGCCGCTCACGCTGGTCGACGCCGGCCCGCTCCAGGCCGAGACCGAGGCCGCGCTCGACGCGGGCCTGGCCCGTACGGCGTCGCGGTCGAGGACCTCGAGCTGATCGTGCTCACCCACCAGCACGTCGACCACACCGGCCTCGCGGGGCGGCTCGCCGAGCGGTCGGGCGCGCGCATCGCCGGCACGGCGAAGCTCGCGCGGTTCATGGCCGACACGGCGGCGAGCAGCGACGCCGACGACGCCTACTCGATCGCGCTGATGCGCCGCCACGGCGTGACCGAGCCGACCGTCGAGACGCTCGAGTCGATCAGCCGCGCGTTCCGCCGCTACATCGCCGACGCGGAGATCACGCGGATCATCGCCGACCGCGGCGAGCTCGTCGCGGGCGGGCGGATCTGGCGCGTCCACGAGCGGCCCGGGCACAGCCCGACCGACACCGTGCTGGCGGGCGACGGCGTGATGATCACCGGCGACCACCTGCTCGGCCGGATCTCCTCGAACCCGATCAACCACGTCCCGGTCGGCACGCCGGATCCGGTCGCGCTCGCCGCCTCGCCCGACCGGCCGCGGACGCTGCTCATGTACGACGACGCGCTCGCGGCGACGGCGGCCGAGGACCGCGGCGAGCTGATCCTCCCCGGCCACGGCGAGACGTTCACGGGCGCGCGCGAGCTGATCGAGCGGCGCTTCGGGATGACCGAGCGGCGGGCGGACAAGATCCTCGCCGAGCTGCGCGAGCCGCGCACGGCGGCGGCGATCGGGCGCGACCTGTGGCGCCACGTGCCCGTCACCCAGGCCTACCTCGTGCTCTCCGAGGTGCTCGGGCACCTCGACCTGCTCGAGGCGCGCGGCGCGGTGGTCACCGAAGAGCACGACGGCGTCGTCGTCTATGCGCGCGCCTGAGCCGCGCGGGCACTGGCTCAAGGCGATCGGCCACGCGCGCGGGCCGCTCACCGAGCGCTGGCCGGAGGAGCGGCCGGAGCTGCTGCGCCGGACCGGCTTCCCGCGCCGCCCGCGGATCGTGCCCGGCGACCGGCTCGTGTACTACGCGTCGGTCTGGCGCCGCGTGTTCGCGGTCGTCGAGGCGCTCGAGCTCCCCGAGCCGCGCGAGCATCCGCGCTGGCCGTGGACGATCGCGGTCGAGCCGCTGCTCGTCGTGCCGGTGCTCGACGCCGCGCCGCCGGTCGAGGCGATCGGCGTCGCGGCGCGCTCGATGAGCCAGCAGTCGCACATCCGGATCGGCCCGGAGCACTACGAGCGCGCCGTCGCCGCGCTCGCCTCGGTGGCCGCCTAGGTCCTGCTGGGCGCGCGCGGGAGGCGGACCGTGAAGACGGTCTCGCCGGGCCGCGACTGCAGCCGCACGTCGCCGTCGTGGCGGTCGCGGACGATCCGCACCGCGGTGTCGAGCCCGAGCCCGGTCCCGGAGCCGACCGGCTTCGTGGTGAAGAACGGGTCGAAGACGCGGCGCTGCGCCGCCTCGGGGATGCCGGGGCCGTCGTCGGCGATCCGCACCTCGACGCCCGACTCGTGCCAGGGCGCGGTGGTGATCGTGATCGTGCCCGTCTCGCCGAGCGCGTCGATCGCGTTGTCGAGCAGGTTCGTCCAGACCTGGTTGAGCTCGGACCCGTAGACGCAGACGTGCGGGATGAAGCGGTCGTAGCGGCGCTGCACGTCGATCCGCGTGTGCTTGAGCTTGTGGTTGAGGATCGTCAGCGTCGCGTCGAGCCCGTCGTGGACGTCGACCTCCTGGAGGTCGGCCTGGTCCATGTAGGTGTAGGCCTTGATCGCCTTGACGAGATCCGACATCCGGTCGGTCGAGTCGCGCAGGTCGTCGGCGAGCGTGCGCGCGTTGAGCGAGGTCGCCACCCAGCGCACGGCGATCGGCGTCGCGGCGCCCGCGGCGGCCGCCGCGCGGTCGAGCCACTCCGCGTCGAGGCCCGCGGAGGCGAGCGGCTCGGCCAGCGTCCACGCGTCCGGCACGTCGTGCGCCTCGAGCCAGTCGCCGATCGCGTCCTCGGCGTCGGCGGCGTCGAGCCCGTCGCGCGCGGTCGCGGTCAGCGCGCGCTCGTGCGCCTCGCGCTTGAGGGCGAGGAGGACCTCGGCGTCGGCGCGCTCGACGCCGGCGTCGACGAACGCGGCCATCGCCCCGTCGAGCGTGTCGAGCGCGTCGGCGAGCGCGGTCGCCGTCCGCTTGGCGGCCGCCGCCGGGTTGTTGAGCTCGTGCGCGAGGCCCGCCGACATCTGGCCGAGCGCGGCGAGCTTCTCGCGCTGGAGCTGGCTCGCCTCGAGCCGCGCCATCACCGGCCCGAAGACGCGGATCACCTTCTGGAACGCGGGCGGGGTCGCGAACAGCAGGTCGCGGAACCGGTCCGCGGCGATCTGCGCCGCGCGGCTGGGCCCGGACGCGCGGATCGCGACGCGCGCCTCGTTGCCCGACAGCGCGAGGATCGCGCCCATCCAGGTCGGCGCGTCGTGGTGGTGGTCGCGCTCCTCGCGGCCGTCCACCAGCACGTAGCCGTCCATCCGGCCCTCGAGCAGGATCGAGAACGGCACGTCGGTCTCGCCGATCGTCACGAGCGTGTCGCCGCGCTCGAGCCGGCGCTCCTCGAACGCCGTCGGCCCACGGCTCCAGGTCGGCGTCGGCGACGTCGTCGAACAGGTCGATGCCGCGCAGCTCCGCGACCGTGACGCTCATGTGTCGGCGAGGTACTGGTGGATGAACTGCACGCTCATCGAGCCCTCGCCGACCGCGCTGGCCACGCGCTTGATCGAGCGGTGGCGGACGTCGCCGGCCACGAACACGCCCGGCAGCGTCGTCTCGAGCAGGAACGGGTCGCGCTCGAGCGGCCAGCGGTGCGTCGTCGAGACCGCGGTGTCCGGCCCGGCGAGGACGAAGCCGCGCTCGTCGCGGCCGACCTGCTCGCCGACCCAGTCCGTGTAGGGCGCGGCGCCGATGAAGACGAACATCGCGCCGACGTCGAGCACCTCGTCGCCGTCCGGGCCCGTGACGCGGACGCGCTCGAGGCTCTCCCCGCCCTCGGCCGCCGTGACCTGCGTCCCCGTGCGCACCTCGATGTTCCCGATCGCGGCGATCTGCTCGATCAGGTAGTTGGACATCGAGGCGGCGAGCGACGGGCCGCGCACGAGCACGACCACCTGGCGCGCGCCGGAGGCGAGGAACACCGCGGCCTGGCCGGCGGAGTTCGCGCCGCCGACGATGACCACGGTCTGGTCCGCGCAGGTCTCGGCCTCGACGAGCGAGGCGCCGTAGTAGATCCCCTTGCCCTCCAGCTCGGCGACCCCGGGCGCGTCGAGCCGCCGGTAGGCGACGCCGGTGGCGATCAGCACGCTGTGGCCGGCGAGCTCGCTGCCGCCGGCGAGCGTGACGACGCGCTGCGGTCCGCGCGCCTCGAGCTTGTCGACCTGCTGGACCGGCAGCAGCTCGGCCCCGAAGCGGCGCGCCTGGTCGTGCGCGCGGCGGGCGAGGTCGGCGCCGGAGAGGCCGTTCGGGAAGCCGAGGTAGTTCTCGATCCGCGAGCTCTGGCCGGCCTGGCCGCCGGGCGCCTCGCGCTCCACGAGCACGGTGCGCAGCCCCTCGGACGCGCCGTACACCGCCGCCGCGAGCCCGGCCGGGCCGCCGCCGACGATGATCAGGTCGTAGAAGTCGAGCTCCGCCTGGGTCGCGATGCCGAGCCGCGTCGCGAGCTCGAGCGGCGTCGGCGCCTCGAGCACCGCGCCGTCGCGCAGGAACATGGCGGGCAGCCGGTCCGCGCCGATGCCGGCGACGTCGAGCAGCCGGCGCGCCTCGGGGTCGCGGTCGAGGTCGAGCCACTCGTAGGGGATCCGGTTGCGGGCGAGCAGGTCGCGCGCCTCGTGCGAGGCGGGCGAGAAGCGGTGGCCGACGACCCGCACCTCGGGGTCGGCGCCCGGGCGCGTTGGCCTCCCAGTCGCCGAGCAGGTCCTCGAGCGTCGGGTACAGCCGCTCCTCCGGCGGGTCCCACGGCTTCTGGAGGTAGTAGTCGATCTGGGCGCGGTTGATCGCGTCGATCGCGGCGTCCGTGTCGGCGTAGGCGGTCAGCAGCGCCCGCTTGGCCTTCGGGAACAGCTCGCGCGCCGACTCGAGCAGCTCGACGCCGGTCATCCCCGGCATCCGCTGGTCGGCCAGCACGAGCGCGAGCGCCTCGCCGCGCTTGCGCAGCTCGTTGCAGCGTCTCCTGCGCCTCGGCGCCGGAGCCGGCGCGCAGCACGCGGTAGGTCTCGCCGAAGCGGCTCCGGAGGTCGCGCTGGACCGCGCGCAGGACGGGCGGCTCGTCGTCGACCACGAGCAGCGCGGGGCGGCGGGCCGGGGCTTCCTCGGTACTCACTTGCGGGACGATAGCGAGCGCCTCCTGGCAGGATCCGGCCCATGCGCGTCCTCAACATCGCCGACCCGGAGTTCACCTACGACGACGACGATCCGCCGCCGTTCCACGCCGGCATGTTCCGGCTCGGCAAGCCGCTCGGGGCGACGCAGACGGGGATGAGCGTGTACGAGCTGCCGCCGGGCCAGTCGGTCTGCCCCTACCACTACGAGTACGGCGAGGAGGAGTGGGTGCTCGTGCTGACCGGGCGGCCGACGCTGCGCACGCCGGAGGGCGAGCGCGAGCTCGCGCCGTTCGACGCCGCGTTCTTCCCGATCGGCCCCGACGGCGCGCACCAGATCCGCAACGACACCGCCGAGACCGTCCGGATCGTCGATGTGGTCGACGGTGATCAACGCCGAGCGCGACCGCCTATCCGGACAGCGGCAAGGTCGGCGTGTGGACCGGCGTCGAGGGCGAGAACCTGATGGCGCGGCGCTCCGCCCACGTCGAGTACTACGACGGCGAGCTCGGCTAGCTCAGGACGGCAGGCCCCACTTCGGCATCGGCGAGAGCCCGCCCCTGGCGATCGCCCGCTCGGTGTCGCTCGAGCGGGCCGTCGTGGCGTAGGGCGGCATCTTCCACGGGTGCGAGGCGATCGTGCCGTAGTGCTCGCGCACGTCGGCCACGAGGTCGCCGCGGTGCTGCTCGCACGCGTAGCGCGTCGGCCCGAGCGGCCCGCGCCCGTGCCAGACGAGCCAGCGCCCGGGCGGCACGTCGAGGTACTCGCCGAACACCAGCTCGCGCAGGCCGCGCTCGAGGCTGCGCTGCGTGCCGGGGTCGGGTTCGGCCGAGCAGAACTGGCAGCGGAAGCGGACCCGGACGGGCACGCAGCGGATGATCGCACCCGCGCCAAGGCCGCCCGGGAGCCGACGGACCGGGTGTAGAGTCAGCGCGGTCCCGTCCTCGAGGGAGGGTGAAGAATGTGACGCGGGGCGCGGGCGATCCGCTGCCTGGTCCGTTTCCGCTGCCGGCGCGCAGCGAACCCGTCCTGCGCGAGGACGCCGGCCGCCGGCTCCCGGGCCGCTCGTGTTACCTGTTCGACGTCGACGACGAGCTCGGCGCGGGGCTCGACCTGCGGATGCGGCTCGTCGCGCGGCCGCTCGTCACCGCGCGCGTGCGGGAGATCTCGGCGGGCGAGTTCGATCTGATCCCGCTGCTGACGACGCTGCGCGGGGGCCTCGGCCTGCTGCTGATCGACGGCATCGTCGCGCTCGACGTGGAGGTCGGCGACCGCACCGCCTCCGAGCTCGTCGGCGCCGGCGACCTGCTCGCGCCGTGGAACAAGGAGGGCGACGTCGTCCTGCTCGCCACGGAGACCCGTTCGCGCGCGCTCGTGACGACGCGGATCGCGGTGCTCGACGCGGAGTTCGCCGAGCGGATCCGGCCCTGGCCGCAGATCCTCCACGCGCTCCTGCGCCGCTCGGTCCGGCGGTCGATGCGGCTCGACGTCCAGCGCGCCGCGACCTGCCATCCGCGCGCCGACGTGCGGATCGCGCTCCTGCTCTGGCACCTCGCCGAGCGCTGGGGGATCGTCGAGCTCGACGGGATCCTCGTCCCGCTGCCGCTCACCCACCGGCTGATCGGCCAGCTGGTCGGGGCCGAGCGGCCGTCGGTCTCGCACGCGCTCGGCCGCCTGTCGAGCGCCGGCCTGGTCACCCGCAAGCCGAGCGGGATGGTCCTCCACGGGACCCCGGAGCACCACACCGCGTGCCTGATCGAGCGCAGCCGACAACGACAGCGCGCGCGCATGAGCGGCGTCGAGTTCTCCCCGCGCCAGGCGGCGACCGAGCAGCTGACCGTGCACGTCATCTGGATGACCAGCGGCCTCGGCTGCGACGGCGACACGGTCGCGATGACCGCGGCGACGCGGCCGTCGCTCGAGGACCTGCTCAACCGGACGCTGCCGGGGATGCCCGGCGTCGCGCTCTACAACCCGATGCTCGCGGTCGAGTCCGGCGAGGACTTCATGCGCGCCTGGTACGACGCCGAGGCCGGGCGGCTGGACCCGTTCATCCTGGTGCTCGAGGGCTCGGTCCCGAACGAGGCGATCAACGGCGACGGGCACTGGGCGGCGCTCGGCGTCGACCCGCGGACCGGGCAGCCGATCACCACGAACGAGTGGCTCGACCGGCTCGCCCCGCGGGCCGAGACCGTGCTCGCGCTCGGGACGTGCGCGAGCTACGGCGGGATCCCCGCGATGCGCAACAACCCGACCGGGGCGATGGGCCTGCGCGACTACCTCGGCCACGGCGTGGCGGTCGCGCTCCGGGCTGCCGGTCGTGAACCTGCCCGGGTGCCCGGCGCAGCCCGACAACATCACCGAGACGCTGCTCTACCTGATCCTGCAGATCGCCGGGCACCACGCAGCCGATCGAGCTCGACGAGCAGGGCCGGCCGGCGTGGCTGTTCGAGCGCACCGCGCACGAGGTCTGCAACCGCGCCGGCTTCGCCGACCACGGCGACTACGCCGACCGGCTCGGCGACGACGGGCGCTGCCTGGTCAAGTTCGGCTGCAAGGGCCCCGTGGTCCGCTGCAACGTCCCCGCCCGGGGCTGGATGGACGGCGTCGGCGGCTGCCCGAACGTCGGCGGGATCTGCATGGCGTGCACGATGCCCGGCTTCCCCGACAAGTACCTCCCGCTGATGGACACCGGGCTCAAGAGCAAGGCGCTCGCGAGCGCCGGCCGCTTCACCTACGGCCCGCTGCTCAAGCAGTTCCGCAACCAGGCGATCAAGCGCCGCTACGAGATCGAGCCCGAGTGGCGACGCCCCGGCGCCGAGCTGGCGAGCGGCTATCGGCCGTCCTGGTGACGGGATCCCATCGCGCCGGTAATCCGGATTACGTGGCGGTTGCCACGAGCGGCGCGGCGGAGGATGTTGAGGCGGCAGGGTTCTTGCACGCACGAGGAGAGGCTGGACCATGTGCTTGGCCATCCCCGGCCAGGTCGTCGAGATCACCGATGCGGCCAACCGGCTCGCGAAGGTCGACGTCGCCGGGGTGCAGCGGACGGTCAACGTCGGCCTGCTCGACGCCGACGGCGCCGGCGCGGAGCCGGGTGACTGGGTCCTGATCCACGTCGGCTTCGCGCTCTCCAAGGTCGACGAGGAGGAGGCGGCCGCGACGCTGCGGCTGCTCGAGGGGATGGGCGCGGACTACGAGCAGGAGCTGCTGGAGCTGCGGGAGAGCCTGATCGAATGACCGACCTGCCCGCGATCGCCTGCGACCACGAGCACGGCTGCATCACCTGCGGCGACGAGGCGGTCGCGATGCGCGTGGTGAGGGTCGACGCCGATCGCGGGCTGGCGCTGTGCGAGACCGCGGCGGGCGAGCGCTCGAGCGTCGAGATCGGCCTCGTCGACCCGGTCGCCGCGGACGACCGGCTGCTGGTGCACGCCGGGACGGCATTGCAGGTGCTCGCGTGAAGTTCGTCGACGAGTACCGCGACGCCGAGCTGGGCCAGGTGCTGGCCGGCGAGATCCTGGCGGCGGTCGAGCCCGACCGGCACTACAAGGTGATGGAGGTCTGCGGCGGGCACACCCACTCGATCTACAAGTACGGGATCGACGATCTGCTGCCGGACAACGTCGAGCTCGTGCACGGGCCGGGCTGCCCGGTCTGCGTGATCCCGATGGGCCGCGTCGACGACGGCATCGCGATCGCCCACGAGCCGGGCGTGATCTTCACCTGCTTCGGCGACATGCTGCGCGTCCCGGGCGCGCGCGGCACGCTGCTGGAGGCCAAGGCCGCGGGCGCCGACGTGCGGATGGTCTACTCGCCGCTCGACGCGCTGCGGATCGCGAAGCAGAACCCGGACCGCGAGGTCGTCTTCTTCGCGATCGGGTTCGAGACCACCGCCCCGTCGACCGCGCTGACGCTCAAGCGCGCCAAGGCCGAGGGCGTGCCGAACTTCAGCTGCATGTGCAACCACGTGACGATCGTGCCGCCGCTGCGCGCGCTGCTCGAGTCCCCCGACCTGCGGCTGGACGGGTTCATCGGGCCGGGCCACGTGTGCACGGTCGTCGGCGCGCGCCCGCTCGGGTTCATCCCCGCCGACTACCGCCGGCCGGTGGTCATCTCCGGCTTCGAGCCGCTCGACATCCTGCAGTCGATCCAGATGATCCTCGCCCAGCTCGCGGACGGCCGCTGCGAGGTGGAGAACCAGTACAAGCGCGTCGTGCCGCACGAGGGCAACCTGCGCGCGCTCGAGGTGATGGCCGAGGTGTTCGAGCTGCGCCCGCACTTCGAGTGGCGCGGGCTCGGGTTCATCTCCCAGAGCGCGCTGAAGCTCTCCGCCGCCTACGCCGACCTCGACGCCGAGCTGCGCTTCAGCGTCCCGGGCGTCCGCGTCGCCGACCCCAAGGCGTGCCAGTGCGGCGAGGTGCTCAAGGGCGTCATCAAGCCGTGGGAGTGCAAGGTGTTCGGCACCGCCTGCACGCCGGAGCACGCGATCGGCACCTGCATGGTCTCGCCGGAGGGCGCCTGCGCCGCCTACTACAACTACGGCCGCTTCGCGCGCGAGAAGGAGGTCGTGTGACGTGAGCGGCGCCGTCTCCGACCGCGAGCAGCGGATCCTCGGGATCATCGAGACGGCGCGCGCCAAGCGGCCGCGGTTCAAGGACGAGCGGATCACGATGGCCCACGGCGCCGGCGGCAAGGCGACGCAGACGCTGATCGAGGGACTGCTCGCACCGGCGTTCGGCATGACCGAGCTCGGCGACGCGGGGCGGGTCGGCAGCGACCTGGCGCTGACCACCGACAGCTTCGTCGTCAAGCCGCTCCGGTTCCCCGGCGGCTCGATCGGCGAGCTCGCGGTCAACGGCACGGTGAACGACCTCGCGATGGCCGGCGCGCGGCCCGGTCGCCCTGTCCCTCTCGCTGATCCTCGAGGAGGGCCTCGACGCCGGCGCGCTGCGGGCCGAGGTCGGCGCGATCGCCGCCGCGGCCGAGGCGGCGGGCGTCGAGATCGTCGCCGGCGACACCAAGGTCGTCGAGCGCGGCCACGCCGATCAGATGTACGTGACGACCACGGGGATCGGGGCGATCGACCCGCGCGCGTCGCTGTCGCCCGCGGGCCTGCGCCCCGGCGACCGCATCCTCGTCTCCGGCCCGCTCGGGAACCACGGCATGGCGATCATGCTCGCCCGCGGCGAGTTCGAGCTCGAGTCCGAGATCGTCTCGGACACCTGCTCGCTCTGGCCCGCGGCCGACGCCCTGATGGAGGCGGCCGGCCCGTCGCTGCGCGCGCTGCGCGACGCGACGCGGGGCGGCGTCGCCTCCGTGCTCAACGAGCTCGCCCGCGCCTCGGGCGTCGCGATCGTGCTGCGCGAGGGCGACGTGCCGGTGGACCCGGCCGTGGCCGGCGCGGCGGAGATCCTCGGGATCGACCCGATGTACGTCGCCAACGAGGGCAAGCTCGTGGCGTTCGTCGCGCCGGAGGACGCGGACGCGGCGCTGGCCGCGCTGCGCGCCGTGCCCGGCTGCGAGCGGGCCGCCGAGATCGGGGAAGTGAAGACGGAACCGCCGGGGATGGTGCTGGTGAAGACGGCGTTCGGCGGCCGACGGGTGATGGATCAGCTCGTCGGCGACCCACTGCCGCGGATCTGCTGAGGAAGGGAGCGCAAGTGGCCGCAACCGAGTTCGTGCCCAACCAGGCGAAGACCGAGGGGATCACCGCGCACGTCATCTGGCTCACGACGGGGTTGAGCTGCGAGGGCGACAGCGTGGCGATGACCGGCGCCACCAACCCGAGCCTCGAGGACATCATCACCGGCGCGATCCCGGGCATGCCGCGGGTCGTCGTCCACAACACGGTGCTCGCCGTCGAGTCCGGCGACGAGTTCATGCAGGCCTGGTACGACGCCGAGGCCGGCAAGCTCGACCCGTTCGTGCTCGTGCTCGAGGGCTCGGTGCCGAACGAGAACATCAACGGCGACGGCTACTGGACCGGCATGGGCGTGAACCCGGCGAACGGCCAGCCGATCACCACCAACGAGTGGATCGACCGGCTCGCGCCGAAGGCCTCGGCGGTCGTCGCGGTCGGCACGTGCGCGACCTACGGCGGCATCCCGGCGATGAAGAACAACCCGACCGGGGCGATGGGCCTGGCCGACTACCTCGGCTGGAACTGGAAGTCCAAGGCCGGCATCCCGATCGTCAACATCCCCGGCTGCCCGGCCCAGGGCGACAACATCACCGAGACGCTTGATGTACCTCGTGTTCGCGCTCGCGGGGATGGCGCCGCTGCCCGAGCTCGACGACGCGCTCCGGCCCAAGTGGCTGTTCGAGCGCACGGCGCACGAGAGCTGCAACCGCGCCGCCTTCTACGAGTCGGGCAACTTCGCGACCGAGTACGGCTCGGACCACCGCTGCCTGGTGAAGCTCGGCTGCAAGGGGCCGGTGGTCAAGTGCAACGTCCCGCTGCGCGGCTGGATCAACGGCATCGGCGGCTGCCCGAACGTGGGCGGCATCTGCATGGCGTGCACGATGCCCGGCTTCCCCGACAAGTACATGCCGTTCATGGACGAGGACCGCTACGGGCGCGTGTCGAGCACCGCCGCGCGGTTCACCTACGGCCCGCTGCTGCGCTGGGGCCGCAAGTGGAACATCAAGCGCGAGTACGACAAAGAGCCGGAGTGGCGTCACAACCGGTCGGAGCTGACCACCGGCTACGCCAAGCGCTGGTAGTCCCGACCCTTCCGACCGAGGAACTCAGACATGGCCACAGCAGAGACGCCCGTCAAGAAGAACGTCGCGGTCAAGGAGATGTCGTGGGATCCGGTGACCCGGATCGTCGGCAGCCTCGGCATCCACACCGAGATCGACTTCGAGAACCAGCAGGTCCTGAAGTGCTACAGCACGTCGATGGTGTTCCGCGGCTTCGACATCTTCATGAAGGGGATCGATCCGCGCGACGCGCACTTCATCACGAGCCGGATCTGCGGCATCTGCGGCGACAACCACTGCACCTGCTCCTGCCTCAACCAGAACATGGCCTACGGCGTGAAGCCGCCGCCGCTCGGCGACTACGCGTTCAACCTGGCCGAGTCCGCGGACTTCATGTTCGACCACGCGATCTACAACGACTGCATGGCCAACGTGGACTACTCCGAGCAGGTGATCAAGGACACGAACCCCGGCCTGCTCAAGCGGGCCGAGGAGACGTCGGCGCCGCACTCCGACATCCACGGCTACAAGACGATCGCCGACATCATGCGCGCGCTGAACGCGTTCACCGGCAGCTTCTACCTCGAGACGCTGCAGGTGGCGCGCTACACGCGCGAGATGTACTGCCTGTTCGGCGGCCGCCACACGCACCCCTCGACGATCATGCCGGGCGGCTGCAGCGCGGACATCACCCACCAGACGCTGACCGACTACTACGTGCGGCTGATGCGCTACATGGACTACTGCAAGCGCACGGTCCCGATGCACGACGACCTCTACGACTTCTTCTACGAGGCGCTGCCGGGGTACGAGAAGGTCGGCTACCGCGACACCGACCTCGTCTGCTGGGGCGCGTTCGACGACCCGGACCACGTCGACTACAGCTACGGCAACATGACCGAGTGGGGCCGGCACCGGTTCGTCACCCCGGGGCTGGTCTTCAAGGGCGAGCTGATCACCACCGACCTCGTCGAGATCAACCTCGCGATCCGGATCCTGCTCGGCTCGTCCTACTTCGACGACTGGACGAACGAGGAGACGTTCGTCACGCAGGACCCGCTGGGCAACCCGGTCGACAAGCACCACCCGTGGAACAAGGTCACGCTGCCGAAGCCGCAGGCGCGCGACTGGGCCGACAAGTACTCGTGGGTCGCCTCGCCGCGGATGCACGACGCGCGCAACGGCAGCTTCGTCGCGAACGACACCGGCGGCGGGCCGTTCGCGCGCCAGTGGGTCACGGCCAAGGCGGGCCTCGTCGACATCGGCTACCTCAAGGCGACGGGCGAGAGCCTCCAGATGGTGCTGCCCAAGACCGGCTTCATGCCCGAGATGGAGCTCGAGTGGAAGATCCCGCAGTGGTCGAACGCGATCGAGCGGCAGCGCGCGCGCACGTACCACCAGGCGTACTCGGCGCTCGTCGGCCTCTACAACCTCGAGCAGGCGCTCAAGGAGGTGCGCGCCGGCCGGACGAAGTCGTGGAGCGACTTCACGGTGCCGGAGTCCGCGGTCAGCGTCGGCTTCCACGAGGCCGCGCGCGGCGTGCTCTCGCACCACATGGTCATCCGCGAGGGCAAGATCGCCAACTACCAGCCCTACCCGCCGACGCCGTGGAACGGCAACCCCCGCGACGTCCACGGGACGCCGGGCCCCTACGAGGACGCGGTCCAGAACACGCCGATCTTCGAGGAGAACGGACCCGAGAACTTCAAGGGGATCGACATCATGCGGGCGGTCCACTCGTTCGACCCGTGCCTGCCCTGCGGGGTCCACATGTACGGCAAGGGAAAGGTCCGCAAGGTCGTCCACACGCCGACGGGAATGTGTTGAGCACCGACTCCTCCGAGGCGCTGATCGCGCGCGTCCAGGCGCTGACCGACCAGCTCGAGGAGGTCCAGGACCTCCAGGCCCGCGCGGTGGCGGACGAGCTGGTCGCGTCGATCATGCAGCTCTACGGCGAGGGCCTCGAGCGGATCTTCGCCGCGCTCGACGAGGCGCCCGAGATCCGCGACCGGCTGACGGACGACGGCGTGGTCGCGAGCCTGATGCTGATCCACGGGCTCTACCCGGTCGACCTCGAGACGCGGGTGCAGGAGGCGCTCGAGACCGTGCGGCCGTACATGGAGTCGCACGGCGGCGACGTCGAGCTGGTCGGGGTGCGAGGACGGCGTGGCGAGGCTCAAGCTCGTCGGGCACTGCAAGGGCTGTCCGGCGTCCGAGGCGACGCTGGAGACCGCGATCCGGACCGCGATCGAGGAGGCCGCGCCCGACCTCGACGGCCTCGAGGTCGAGGGGGTGGTCGAGCCCGCGCCGGCGCCGGCGCCGACGGGGTTCGAGCTGCCGGTCCTGAACGGCAACGGGTCGGGCGCGCCGCCGGCGTGGACGGAGCTCGAGTCCGACGTGCCCGCCGCCGGCTCCACCGCACCGGTCACGGTCGCGGGCGCCGATCTCCTGATCGCGAACGTGGGCGGCACGCTGCTGGCGTACCGCAACGCGTGCGGCTTCTGCGGCGCGCGGCTCGACGGCGCGCCGATGACGCCCGACGGGACGCTCACCTGCCCCGCGTGCGAGCGGCGCTTCGAGCTGCGCCACGCGGGCCGCTCGCCCGACGACGAGCAGCGGCAGATCCCGCCGGTCCCGCTGCTGCGCGGCGAGGGCCGCGTGCGGGTGGCGGTGGCCTGATGGCCGGCCCGCGGCCGGCGCTCGTGGCCGGGCTGCGGCGCTTCGCGCGCGAGCCGCCGCGCGCGCAGCCGCCGCCGGAGGGCCGCGGCGGCGGCAGCCGCTGCGAGCTGTGCCCGATCTCGCTCGCCGACGACCACAAGCACCTGCTCGACCTCGAGGAGCGGCGGATCGTCTGCGTGTGCCCGACCTGCTGGTCGATGCGCTCGGGCGAGGCGCGCTACCGGCCGACCGGCTCGCGCACCCTCTGGCTCGACGGCCTCGAGCTGTCCGACGAGCAGTGGGCGGCGTTCCAGATCCCGATCGGCCTGGCGTTCTTCCTGCGCTCGACCGAGACCGGCAGGGTCGTCGGCCTGTACCCGAGCCCCGCGGGCGCGACCGAGTGCGAGCTCGACCTCGACGCGTGGGACCGGCTCGTCGCCGCCAACCCCGTGCTCGAGGACCTCGATCCCGACGCCGAGGCGCTGATCGTCAACCGCATGGCCGACCCGCACGTCCACGCGATCGCCCCGCTCGACGACTGCTACCGGCTCGTCGGGATCATCAAGGCGACGTGGGAGGGGATCACGGGCGGCGCGGAGATGGAGGCCGCCGTGGAGCGCTACTTCGACGGGCTGCGCGCCACGGCGAAGGTGCGATGAGCGACGTCGCCCCGGTCACCGACGGCCGTCGCGCGCCCGGCGCGCCGACCGGGCTGGAGTTCACGATCCTCGGCGCGGAGCCGATCGAGTACGCGGCGACGCCGGGCGTCCGCTTCCACCTCCACGTGACCGAGCTCGAGGGCCGCGAGATCTACACGATCGCGCTCTCGTCGCAGATCCACATCGATCCGGCGCGGCGCTCCTACGACGACGCCACGCGGGCGCGGCTCGTCGAGCTGTTCGGCCCGCCCGAGCGCTGGGGCGCGACGACGCACTCGTTCCAGTGGGCGCGGATCGAGTCGCTGGTGCCCACGTTCAGCGGGTCGACGGCGTTCACGGTCGAGGTCCCGTGCACCTACGACCTCGAGGTGGCGTCGGCGCGGTACTTCGGCTCGCTGCGCGACGGCGGCGTGCCGCTCACGTTCCACTTCAACGGCACGGTGCTCTACCGCGGCGAGGCCGACCGGCTCCAGGTCGTGCTCGTGCCGTGGAGCTGCTCGGCGCGCTGGAGCATGCCGGTCTCGGTGTGGCGGCGCACGATCGAGGGCCACTACCCGGGCGGCGGCTGGATCCGGCTGGCGGAGGACACGCTGGAGCAGCTGTCGGCGCACAAGGCCGCGCAGGGGCAGCACTCGTTCGACGAGACCGTGCGCGGGCTGCTGGGGGCGGGATGAGCGTCGAGCGCCTGCTGACGACGCTGCTCTACGAGGGCTACGCGCTCTACCCGTACACGCCGGGCGCGACCAAGAACGCGACCCCGACGCCGTTCGGGATCGTCTACCCGCCGGTCTACGCCGCGGGCGGCGGGCACACCCACGACCACGCGCGGATGCAGCTCGTGCTCGAGCCCGCCGCGCCGGACGCGCCGGTCGGCGGCCTCGTCGCGTTCCTCGAGCCCAGCGGCGAGCGCCACCAGGGCGTCGAGCGGCGGATCGAGCTCGGCCCGCTGGCGCTGGACGCGCTGATCGCGGAGGACGGCGTCACGGTGCCGTTCGCGTTCGACGCCGTCGAAGGCCGCGCGCGGATGAGCGCGACCCCGCTCGACGGCGGGCTCGTGCGCATCGCGCTGTGCGTCCACAACACGACCGCGGTCGCCGCGGGCCTCGATCGCGGCGGCGCGCTGCGCGCGTCGCTGCTCTCGACCCACCTCGTCGCGCACGCGCCGGGGAGCCGCTTCGCCTCGCCGGTCGCACCGGGGCCGTCGGCGGCCGCCGCCGTCGCGACGTGCGACCACGCGAACATCTTCCCGGTCCTCGCGACCGCCGCCGACGACACGGTGCTCGGCGCCACGATCGTCCTGCCCGATCATCCGAAGATCGCGCCGGAGAGCCACGGCGACCTGTTCGACGCGACCGAGATCGAGGAGGCGCTGCTGCTGCACGTGCTCGCGCTCAGCGACGGCGAGCGGGCGGCGATCGCCGAGCAGGACCCGAAGGTGCGCGAGATGCTCGCCCGCGCCGAGGCCGCGGGGCCGGAGGAGATCGCGCGGCTGCGCGGCCGCGTGACCGTCACCGACCTGCCGCCCGCGCACCGGCCCGGGCCGGCCGACGTCGCCGGCGAGCCGCAGGTCGTGGTCGACGGCGTCACCTACCGGCGCGGCGCGAAGGTGGTGCTGCGCCCCGGCTTCGGCCGCGCGCCGCAGGACGGCGTCTGGGCCGACCGGCGCGCGACGATCGAGCGCATCTACCGCGACTACGAGGACGGGGTCCACATCGCCGTGACGGTCGACGACGATCCCGGCCAGGAGCTGATGCGCGACATCGGCCGCTACCTGTACTTCAAGCCCACCGAGGTGGAGGTCGTCCCGTGACCCGCGAGCTCGAGAAGCAGATCCTCGTCGCCGGCGTCGGCAACGCGTGGCTGCGCGACGACGCGTTCGGCGCCGAGGTCGCGCGCCGCCTGGGCGAGCGCGAGCTGCCCTCCGGCGTCAGCGTGATGGACGTCGGCACGAGCGGGCTCGACCTCGCCTACGAGGTGATGCGCGGCTACAGCGCGCTGGTGATCGTCGACGTCAGCAGGCAGGGCGGCGAGCCGGGGACGCTGTACGTCATCGACGTCGAGCCGGACGACGTGCCCGCCGAGATCGAGGACGGCGAGACGCTCGACCCGCACTCGATGGACCCGATGACGATGCTGCGCTTCGTGCGGGCGATCGGCGGCTGGCCGGGCCGCGTCCAGGTCATCGCCTGCGAGCCGGCGATCGTCGAGGACGTCGGCCTCGGGCTGACCGCGCCGGTCGAGGCGGCGGTCGAGCGCGCGATCGCGCTCGTGCTCGAGACGATCGCGGAGCTGCGGACCGACGCCGCGTACCCGGCGTCGTGACGGGGGCGGCATGCACGAGCTCTCCGTGAGCAGCGCGATCGTCGACACCGCCGTGCGCCACGCCGAGGGCCGGCGCGTCACCGCCGTGCAGGTCCGGCTCGGGCGCCTGCGCCAGGTCGTCCCGTCCTCGCTCGCCTTCTACTTCGAGCTGGTCGCGCGCGAGACCGTCTGCGAGGGCGCGCGGCTCGACCAGGAGGTCGTGCCGGCGGCGCTGCGCTGCGCGGACTGCGCGCACGCGTGGGAGATCGACCTGCCGGACTTCCGCTGTCCCCGCTGCGGGTCGGCGGACGTGGCGGTCGAGACCGGCGAGGAGCTCGAGGTCGCATCCATCGAGGTCGAGGAGGCCAGCGAATGCACCGTGTGAAGGTCCGTGTCGTGGAGGACGCGCTCGACGCCAACACGACGATCGCCGCGGCCAACCGGGCGGACTTCGACCGCGCGGGCGTCACCGTGGTCAACCTCATGAGCGCGCCCGGCGCGGGCAAGACGTCCGTGCTCGAGCGGGTGCTGGGCGAGCTCGGCGACGTGCGCGTCGGCGTGCTCGAGGGCGACGTGCAGGGCAGCCTCGACGCCGACCGGCTCGCCTCCCTGCACGTGCCGGTCGTCCAGCTCAACACCGACGGCGGGTTCGGCGGCGAGTGCCACCTCGACGCGAACATGGTCCGCTCGGCGCTGCCCGCGCTGCCGCTGGACGAGCTGGACCTGCTGATCGTCGAGAACGTCGGCAACCTCGTCTGCCCGGCCGAGTTCCGGATCGGGGAGGACGCGCGGGTGATGGTCTCCTCGGTCGCCGAGGGCGAGGACAAGCCGCTCAAGTACCCGCTGATGTTCCGCGCCTGCGAGCTCGTGCTGCTCAACAAGATCGACCTGCTGCCGCACGTCGACTTCGACGTCGACCACTTCCTGGCCCACCTCGACGCCGTCCACCCGGGCGTGCGAGCACATGGCGATGTCCGCGCGGACCGGCGAGGGCCTGGCGGCGTTCCGCGACTGGCTGGTGGCGCTGGGGACGCGGGAGGAGGTCCCCGCGTGACGCAGACCGTCCCCGCGGCGGCGCTCGAGCGCCGGCTGGACGCGGCCGAGGCCTTCTTCGGGGGCGAGGGCGAGCGGATCGCGCGGCTCTGCCACCGCATGGCCGAGCGGTTCGCGCGCGGCGGGCGCCTGATCGCGCTCGGGCGCTCGCCCGCGGCGCGGTCGGACGTCCGCCACGTGGCCGTCGAGTTCGTCCATCCGGTGATCGTCGGCAAGCGCGCGCTGCCGGCGATCGGGCTCGGGCCCGAGGGCGGGCCGCTCGAGCGCCAGCTCGCGCTGCTGGCCGAGCCCGACGACATGGTGATCGCGTTCGGCGCCGAGGCGGGGGCGCTCGCGGCGGCGCGGGAGCGCGGCTGCCTGACGATCGGCTTCGGCGCCGGCGCCGAGTGGGAGTTCGCGCCGCCGGGGCCGGACCCGTTCGTGCGCCAGGAGCTCGTCGAGACGCTCTATCACCTGCTGTGGGAGCACGTGCACGTCTTCCTCGACCAGCGCGGGTTGCTCGAGGGCCGCGAGGCGCGGCGCGTGCACGACACCGGCGCCTCGAGCTTCCTCTATCCGTTCCTGGGCGAGCAGCAGACCGACCTCGCGGCCGTCGTCGCGGACGTCCGCGAGTCGGTGCTCATGAAGGTCGCCGAGGTGGGGGAGCTGCGCGGCCAGACGCTGTCGGAGAACCGGGAGGCGCTCGCGGCCGCGGCGGCCGCCGTGCGCGCGTGCCTCGACGGCGGCGGCAAGCTGCTCGCGCTCGGCAACGGCGGCTCGGCGACCGACGCGATGGACGCGGTGGCGGACTTCCGCGCGGCGCCGCAGGGGTGGCCCGGGCGCTCGGCGCTCGACCTCACCGAGGACGCCGCGATCCTCACCGCGCTCGCCAACGACGTCGGCCCGGAGGTCCTCTTCCAGCGCCAGATCATCGCCTACGGACGCCCCGGCGACGTCGTGCTCTCGTTCTCGACGAGCGGCGGCTCGGCGAACGTCGTGCTCGCGCTCGAGGAGGCGCGGCGGCGCGGGCTCGTGACGATCGCGCTCGTCGGCTACGACGGCGGGCGGATCGCCGCCGAGGGCCTGGCCGATCACGTGATCATCACGCGCTCCCAGCACATCCCGCGCATCCAGGAGGCGCAGGCGAGCGCGTTCCACGTGCTGCGCGAGCTGGTGGAGGCGCCGTGATCACGCGGGCCCGCGCGCGCGTCGAGGGCACGGTGCAGGGCGTCGGCTTCCGGCCCTACGTGTTCCGGCTCGCGCACGACGAGCGGCTCGCCGGCTGGGTCCGCAACGACGAGCGCGGCGTGGTGCTGGAGGTCGAGGGCGCGCCCGACGCGGTCGAGCGGTTCCTCGCCCGGCTGCCGCGCGAGGCGCCGCCGCTCGCCGCCGTCGAGCACGTGCGCAGCCGGTCGCTCGCCGCGCGCGGGGAGCGCGAGTTCGCGATCGTCGGGAGCGACGCGCGCGGCGCCGCCGCCGCGCCGGTCGCGCCCGACTCGGCGACCTGCGACGCGTGCCTCGCCGAGCTGCACGACCCGGGCGACCGGCGCCACCGCTACCCGTTCGTCAACTGCACCGACTGCGGCCCGCGCTTCACGATCGTGCGCGGCGTGCCGTACGACCGCGCGCGCACGACGATGGCCGGCTTCGCGATGTGCGACCGCTGCCGGGCGGAGTACGAGGACCCGCGCGACCGCCGCTTCCACGCCGAGCCGAACGCGTGCCCGGCGTGCGGCCCGCGCGCGCGGCTGGAGGCCGGCGGGGGCCGATCCCGGCGGCGACGCCGTGGCGGCCGCCGCGGCGCTGCTGCGCGCCGGCGCGGTCGTCGCGGTCAAGGGGATCGGCGGCTACCACCTGGCCTGCCGCGCGGACGCCGAGGCGGCGGTCGCCGCGCTGCGCGCCCGCAAGCGGCGCGAGGAGCGGCCGTTCGCGCTGATGGCCGGCGGGCTCGACGCGGCGCGCGCGCTCGTCGCGCTCGACGCGGCCGCCGCCGCGCGGCTGACCGCGCGCGACCGGCCGATCGTCATCGCCCCGCGCGCGCCGGGCGCCGCGGTGGCGGACGCGGTCGCCCCGGGGCTGCGCGAGCTCGGCGTGATGCTGCCGTACTCGCCGCTGCACCATCTGCTGCTCGGCGACGTGGGCGTGCCGCTCGTGCTGACGAGCGGCAACGTCTCCGACGAGCCGATCGCGTTCGCCGACGACGACGCGCGCGAGCGGCTCGGCGGGATCGCCGACGCCTTCCTCGTCCACGACCGGCCGATCGAGACGCGCACCGACGACTCGGTCGTGCGCGGCCCGCTCGTCCTGCGCCGCTCGCGCGGGCGCGTCCCGGACAGCCTTCCGCTGCCGGTCGTGGCGGCCGCGCCGGTCCTGGCGTGCGGCGCCGAGCTCAAGAGCACGTTCTGCCTCGCCAAGGGCGGCCGCGCGTGGGTCGGCCACCACGTCGGCGACCTCAAGAACTGGGAGACGCTCGCGTCGTACCGCGCCGGGATCGACCACTTCGAGCGGCTGTTCGCGGTGGCGCCCGCGGTCGTCGCGCACGACCTGCACCCGGACTACCTGTCGACGGGCTACGCGCTCGGCGCGGGACGGCGTCGAGCACGTCGCCGTCCAGCACCACCATGCGCACCTCGCGGCGGTGCTCGCCGAGCACGGCGAGACCGGCCCGGCGGTGGGCGCGATCTTCGACGGCGCGGGGCTCGGGACGGACGGCACGGTCTGGGGCGGCGAGCTGCTCGTCGGCGACCTGGCGGAGCTGCGAGCGCGCCGGGCACCTCTGGCCGGTGCGGCAGCCGGGCGGCGACGCGGCGACGCGCGAGCCGTGGCGGATGGCGTGCGCGTGGCTCGGCGCGGCGGCCGCCGCGCCGACGCCCGCGGTCGCGGCGGTCGACCCCGCGCGCCGCGCCGCGATCGCCGGGCTGCTGCGCAGCGGGACCGCGGCGCCGGTCACCACGAGCGCCGGGCGGCTGTTCGACGCCGTCGCCGCGCTCTGCGGCCTGCGCGCCGAGGTCACCTACGAGGGCCAGGCCGCGATCGAGCTCGAGGCCGCCTGCGACCCCGCCGAGCGCGGCGCGTATCCGCTGCCGATCACCGTGCGCGACGGTGCGCTCGTGCTCGACGCGCGCGCGAGCGTCGCCGCCGCGGCCGCCGACGTCCGGGCGGGCGTCGCGACCGGGCGGATCGCGGCGCGCTTCCACCACGGGCTCGCCGACGCGACCGCGGCCGCCTGCGCCCGGATCGCCGCCGAGCGCCGGCTGGGCACGGTCGTGCTCTCGGGCGGCGTGTTCCAGAACCTGGCGCTGCTCGAGCGCACCCGGCGGCGGCTCGCGACGGCCGGGCTGCGGGTGCTCGTCCCGTGCCGGCTCCCGGCCAACGACGGCGGGATCGCCTTCGGCCAGGCCGCCGTCGCGGCCGCGCGGACGGCGCAGGACTAGCGCGTGTTCGGGCTCGACGACCTGATCGCGGAGTGGGGCCAGGACGGCGGGATCGCGGTCGCGTTCCTCGTCGCGCTGCTGCTCGGCCTGCGCCACGCCACCGACCCCGACCACCTGACCGCGGTCTCCAGCATGATCCTCGCCGAGCGCGACGGCGGGCGCCGCGGGGCGATGCGGCTCGGGCTCGCCTGGGGGGCCGGGCACGCGCTGACCCTGCTGGCGCTCGGGCTGCCGTTCGTGCTCTGGGGCGACGCGCTGCCCGAGCGCATCCAGCAGCTCGCCGAGATCGCGATCGGGCTGCTGATCGTCGGCCTCGCGGTGCGGCTGCTCGTCCGCTGGCGGCGCGGCTACTTCCACGTCCACCCGCACCGCCACGGCGACGTCGTCCACGCCCACCCGCACGTGCACGAGGGCGCGCACGGCCCGCACGAGCACCCGCACGCCGAGGCGCTCGGCCGCACGCCGCTCGCAGCCTTCGGGATCGGCCTCGTGCACGGGATCGGCGGCTCCGCCGGCGCGGGGATCCTGCTCGTCAGCTCGATCGACGACCGCGCCACCGCGGCGATCGCGCTCGTCGTCTTCGCCGCCGCGACCGCGCTGTCGATGGGCGTGGCGACGCTCGTCTTCGGCCATGTGCTGACCCGCCGCGGCGTCGCCTTCCGGCTCGAGTCGTTCATCCCGGTGCTCGGGGTGCTCGGGATGCTGTTCGGCGCCTGGTACGCGCTCGGCAGCGTCGAGGCCGTGCCCTACGTGTTCTAGCGGCGACTCGAACGCAGCACGGAGGCGCGAGACGCCGCTGCGGGCGGCGTTGACGTCGCATGCCGACGCGAACGCAGCGCGCAGGCGCGCAACGCGGCCTCGGGCGGCGTTGATGTCGCTGCGATGAGTTCGCGCGCCGACGCTGGTCCTATGGACATGACCGCCACAGAGACCACCATGGAGACCGAAGACCGCAACCGCTGGTACGCCCTCGTCGTGCTGTGCGTCGGGATGCTGATGATCGTGCTCGACGTCACCGTCGTGAACGTCGCGCTGCCGTCGATCCAGGGTGATCTGGGCTTCTCGCAGTCGAGCCTGGCCTGGGTCGTCAACGCCTACCTGATCAGCTTCGGCGGCCTGCTGCTGCTGGCCGGCCGGCTCGGCGACCTGATCGGCCGCCGCCGCGTCTTCCTCGCCGGCCTGACGCTGTTCACCGCCGCGTCGCTCGCCTGCGGCATGGCGCAGAGCGAGCTCTGGCTCGTCGCCGCCCGGTTCGTGCAGGGCATCGGCGGCGCGATGACCTCCGCGGTCATCCTCGGCATGATCGTGACGATGTTCCCGGAGCCGCGCGAGCAGGCGAAGGCGATCGGGATCTACGGCTTCGTCGCCTCCGCGGGCGGCTCGATCGGCCTGCTGGCCGGCGGCGTCCTGACCGAGGCGATCAGCTGGCACTGGATCTTCTTCATCAACCTCCCGATCGCGATCGGCACGGCGGTCGCCGCCGCGCGGCTGATCCCGGGCGACCGCGGGATCGGCCTCGGCCGCGGCGCGGACGTGCTCGGCGCCGGCCTCGTGACCGGCGCGCTGATGCTCGGCGTCTACACGATCGTCAAGGCGAGCGAGCACGGCTGGGCCTCCGCCCACACGCTCGGCCTGGGCGCCGTCGCGCTCGTGCTGCTCGGGCTCTTCGTCCTCCGCCAGGCGCGCACCGCCAACCCGCTGATGCCGCTGCGCGTGTTCCGCTCGCGCAGCGTGACCGGCGCCAACGGCGTGCAGGTCGCGGTCGTGGCGGGCATGTTCAGCATGTTCTTCCTCGGCACGCTCTACCTGCAGCACGTGCTCGGCCTGAACCCGCTGCAGATCGGCCTCGCCTTCCTGCCCTCGACGGTCGCGATGGGCGTCTGCTCGGCGATCGTGTCGGCGCGGCTGAACGCGCGCTTCGGCGCGCGCACCACGCTGGTGCCGTCGCTCGGGCTGGTGCTGGTCGGCCTGCTGCTGTTCGCGCGCCTCCCGTCCGATGGCAGCTACCTCGACGTGCTGCCCGCCGTGGTGCTCGTCGGCATCGGCGCGGGGCTCTCGTTCCCGGGCCTGATGACGCTGGCGATGGAGGACGTCGCGCCGGAGGACGCCGGGCTCGCGTCCGGCCTCGTCAACACCTCCGCGCAGGTCGGCGGCGCGCTCGGCCTGGCCGTCCTGGCCACGCTGTCGGCGGGCCGCACCGAGGACCTCAGCGCCGCGGGCGCCGCACCGCTCGACGCGCTGACCGGCGGCTACCACCTCGCGTTCCTCGTCGGCGCCGGCCTGATCGCCGTCGGCATGGCGATCGCGCTGGTGCTGCTCCGGCCCGCGCGCGCGGAGCGTGCGGCGAGCCGTACCGAAGTGGCCTGCTCCGAGGCGTAGGGTCCGCCCATGCTCTCCGACAGCACGGCCTTCAGCGGATTCGCGGTCGACGACCTCGACGCCGCGCGCACGTTCTACGGCGAGACGCTCGGGCTCGAGCTGGCCGACGAGGGGCCCGGGTTCGTCCTGGCCCTCAACGAAGGCGCGCGGCCGACGTTCGTCTACCCGCGGCCGGGCCACGTCCCGGCCGAGTACACGATCCTCAACTTCGACGTCGCCGACGTCGAGGCGGAGGTCGACGCCCTGACCGCGCGCGGCGTGGTCTTCGAGCGCTACGAGGGCGCCCAGCAGGACGAGAAGGGCATCTCGCACGGGCTCGGACCCGACATCGCCTGGTTCAAGGACCCGGCCGGCAACATCCTGTCGATCCTCAAGACGTGACGGCCGGCGAGCGGATCACGGAGCTCGCCGCGCGGATCACCGACCTGCGCGACACGTACTACCGCGGCGAGCCGCGCGTCGCCGACGCCGACTACGACGCGATCGAGGACGAGCTCCGCGCGCTGCTCGCCGAGCACCCCGAGCTCACGCCGGACCCGAACCCGCTCGAGCAGGTCGGGGCGCCGTCCGTGCTGCATGCGCCGGTCCGGCACAGCCGGCCGATGCTGTCGCTCGAGAAGGCGACGAAGCCCGAGCAGGTCGCCGCGTTCTTCGACCGCTTCCCCGGCCAGCCGGTGATCGTGATGCCGAAGCTCGACGGGCTCTCGCTCGCGCTCGTCTACGACGGCGGGCGGCTCGTGCAGGCGGTCACGCGCGGGGACGGGACGACCGGCGACGACGTCACGCCGCTCGTCCGCGCGCTCTCCGACGGCGTCCCCGACCGGATCGACGGGGGCGGCCGGGTCGAGGTGCGCGGCGAGCTGGTGATGCTCCGCTCCACGTTCGCCGCCTACAACAAGGCGCACCCCGACAAGCCGCTGATCAACCCGCGCAACGCCGCCGCGGGCACGGTCCGGGCGAAGGACCCCGCGGTCGTCGCCGAGCGGCGGCTGCGCTTCTTCGCCTTCGACCTGTTCGCCGAGGACGGCGCCGAGGCCGACCTCGAGGCCGCGTTGACCGGGCTCGGCTTCGACGCCGCCGACACGCGCCACTGCGACGACGCGGAGGCGGCGCAGGCGGTGATCGCGCAGATCGAGGCGGAGCGGAACGAGCTGGACTACGACCTCGACGGCGCGGTCCTGCGGCTCGCGGACCGCAACGCCTACGCCGCGGCCGGGACGCGCTCCAGCAGCCCGCGCGGCGCGCTCGCGTTCAAGTACGCCGCCGAGGAGAAGACGACCGTCCTCGCCGACGTGATCTGGGACGTCGGCAAGATCGGCAAGGTCGCCCCGGTCGCGGTGCTCGAGCCGGTGTTCGTGGGCGGCACGACCGTCACGCGCGCGACCCTGGCCAACCAGGAGGTGATCCGCGCGCGCGACGTGCGGATCGGCGACACCGTGCTCGTGCGGCGGGCCGGCGACGTGATCCCGTTCGTGGCCGGCGTGCTCGACGCCGCCGCGCGCACGGGTGAGGAGCGGGAGATCGAGCCGCCGGCGAAGTGCCCGAGCTGCGGGCAGCCGCTGACCGAGCAGGGCAACAGCCGCGAGCTCTACTGCACGAACGTCACCTGCCCGGCGCAGACCGTGCGGCGGCTGATCCACTGGGCCTCGCGCGCCGCGGCGGACATCGACGCGATCGGCCCGGTCTGGATCGAGCGGCTCAACGAGGCGGGCCTGCTCGATCGCCCGTCCGACTTCTACGCGCTCGAGCGCGACACGCTGCTCGGCTTCGAGCGGATCGCCGACGTCTCCGCCGACCGGATGCTCGAGTCGATCGACCGCAGCCGCGGCGTCGGCCTGCGCCGGGCGCTGATCGGGCTGGCGATCCCGATGGCCTCCGAGGGGACCGCCGCGAAGCTGTGCCGCGCCGGCTTCAAGACCCTGGAGGCGGTCGCCGACGCCGGCGAGGAGGCGCTCCAGCAGGTCGAGGACATCGGCCCGAAGGTCGCGGCGAGCATCGACGCGCACCTCAACCGCGAGACGACCCGCGCGGAGCTCGCGCGGCTGCGCGAGCTGGGCGTGAACCTCGACGTGCTCGACGAGGACCTGCCGCCCGAGGTCTCCGGCGACGCGCCGCTGGCCGGCAAGACCGTCGTCGTCACCGGCTCGCTCGCCGACCCGCGCAGCGGCGAGAAGGTCCCGCGGCCGGCGTTCCAGCGGCTCGCCGAGCGCGCCGGGGCGACGACCGCCTCGTCGGTGTCCGCCGCGACCGACCTGCTGATCACCGGCGAGAACGTCGGCGCGAGCAAGACCGACAAGGCCGCGAAGCTCGGCGTCGAGGTGGTCGACCAGGCGGACGTCTGGCGGATGCTGATCGACGCGGGGATCGCGTAGGCCGGCGCACAACGTCGAGATCGCCGCGCCGACCTGCGCCAGATCGACGTTGTGCGCCCATAGGGCCCAAAACGTCGATCGCGCCGCGGAGATCGCCGCGATATCGACGTTTTGCGGCCCGCCCTGTCAATGCCCGATGTTCGCCCGCGCCCAGCTCACGCGCCGCGCGCCGCCGCCAGCTCGTCGCGCACCGCGCGCGCCAGCACGCTCGCGTCGGTCGCCACCGTGATCATCCGGAAGCCGAGCTCCTGGTGGCGCCGCGCGGAGGCGCCGTCGCCGCACTGGATCCCCGCCACGATGCCGTGCTCCCGGCAGGCCGCGACCACGCGCGCGAGCGCGTCGTCCAGCGCCGGCTCGCCCCACGCCGGGGCGGCGTCGAACCCGAGCGCCAGCGACAGGTCGGCGGGGCCGACGAACAGCGCGTCGACGCCGTCCAGCGCGGCGATCGCCTCGACGTGCTCGAGCGCGCCGGCGGTCTCCAGCATCAGGATGCAGGCGACGTCGGAGAGCCCGGTCCGCGGCGTGCCGCCGAGCGTCAGCGCGGCCCGCGCCGGCCCGTAGGAGCGGACGCCGTGCGGCTGGTAGCGGAACGCGCGCACCAGCGCCTCCGCCTCCTCCGGCGTGCCGACCATCGGCACGATCACGCCGGCGGCGCCGATGTCGAGCGCCTGCCCGATCAGGGCCGGGTCGTGGTTCGGGACGCGGACCACGGGCGCGGTCGCGCTGCCGTGCACGGCCTGGAGCATGGCGACGGCGGAGTCGAGGCCGATGATCCCGTGCTGCTGGTCGAGGCAGAGGTAGTCGGGACCCTCGGCGGCGATCAGCTCGGCGGCGAAGGCGGAGTCCAGCGTGCCCCAGACGCCGAACGTGGTCTCGCCGGCGGCCCAGCGGGCGGTGAGCGGTTGCGTCATGCCGGGTAGTCTCCCGCGCAGCCCATGGGTGAAGACGTCACGGCCACGGTCTTCAGCCGGGAGGACCGCCAGCGCTACCGCGACAAGGTCAAGCGCAACCTCGACGTGTTCGCGCGGATGCTGCGCGAGTCGCGCTTCGACGACGACAACCGCTCGATCGGGCTCGAGATCGAGCTCAACCTCACCGACGAGGCCGGCGACCCGGCGATGGCGAACGCCGAGGTGCTCGAGAAGATCGCCGACGACGCCTTCGTCACCGAGCTCGGCCAGTTCAACATCGAGATCAACATCCCGCCGTTCGTGCTCGAGGGCGAGATCTTCGACCGGCTGGAGCAGCGGATCCGCGACAGCCTCAACGCGGCCGAGGACAAGTCGCGCCTGGCCGGCGCGCACATGATGATCGTCGGCATCCTCCCGACGCTCGGCGAGCAGCACCTGCACGCGCGGGCGCTGAGCGCCAACCCGCGCTACGAGCTGCTCAACGAGCAGATCTTCGCGGCGCGCGGGGAGGATCTGCACCTCTCGATCGACGGCGTCGAGCGGCTCTCCGCCTACGCCGACTCGATCGCCCCGGAGGCCGCGTGCACGAGCGTGCAGCTGCACCAGCTCGTCCATCCCGAGCGCTTCGCGGCGCACTGGAACGCGGCGCAGGCGATCGCCGGCGTCCAGCTCGCGGTCGGCGCGAACTCGCCGTTCTTCTTCGGCAAGGAGCTGTGGCGCGAGACGCGGATCGCGCTGTTCGAGCAGGCCACCGACACGCGGCCGGAGGAGCTCAAGGCGCAGGGCGTGCGCCCGCGGGTCTGGTTCGGCGAGCGCTGGATCACGTCGATCTTCGACCTGTTCGAGGAGAACGTCCGCTACTTCCCGGCGCTGCTGCCGCTGTGCGACGACGAGGACCCGCTCGCGGTGATGGAGCGCGGCGACACGCCGTCGCTCAGCGAGCTCAAGCTCCACAACGGCACCGTCTACCGCTGGAACCGGCCCGTCTACGAGGTCGTCCGCGGGCGCCCGCACGTGCGGGTGGAGAACCGCGTGCTGCCCGCCGGCCCGACGGTCGTCGACATGCTCGCGAACGCCGCCTTCTACTACGGCCTGATCCGGTCGCTGGTGGAGAGCGAGCGCCCGATCTGGTCGCAGATGTCGTTCTCGGCGGCGGAGGACAACCTGCACGCGGGCGCGCGCGACGGGCTCGACGCCCGCGTCTACTGGCCCGGCGTCGGCGACGTCCCGGTGACCGAGCTCGTCCTGCGGCGGCTCCTGCCGCTCGCCCACGAGGGGCTGGAGCGCTACGGCGTCGACCCGATCGCGTGCGACCGGCTGCTCGGGATCGTCGAGCGCCGCTGCGTGGAGGAGGCGAACGGCGCCACCTGGCAGGCGGCCACCTTCCGGCGCCTCTACGAGGGCGAGGGGCTCGATCGCGTCGAGGCGCTGCGGCGGATGACCGTCGCCTACCGCGACCACATGCACGGCAACGAGCCCGTGCACACGTGGGAGCCCGGCTAGTGCGTGTCGTGGCCGCCCGCGTGCCCCTCGCCTGAGGGCATCGGGGCGCCGGCGCCGTCGGGGTCGGGCGCGGTGTGCCCGTTGCGGGTGCGCAGGACCCGGCTGGCGACGAGCGCGGGTCCGCCGCTCCGCGCGCGCAGCGTCACCCGCGCGTAGGTGTTCGGCCCGCGCGGGAGCCGGAAGTGCGCCATGCCGTCCGCGTCGAGCTTGCGGGTGCGCTGCTCGGCCCAGCGGAAGCGCCAGCGCCGGTAGAGCTCGAACGTCGCCTTCAGCCCCTTCGGCGCCGGCATCGCGTGGACCTCGAGGTGGCGGCCGTGCAGCGCGACGTGGACGTCGATCCGCGCCGTCACCGCCGGCGTGAGCACCGGGCTCGCGCCGGCCGGGCCGCGGACGCGGTAGGACGCGCCGGCGACGGCCGGCGTCGCTGACCGCGTAGCCGCCGTCGGGGCCGGGGGCGACGGGCTCGCCGGCCGGCGCCCACGCGCCGCCGGCGACGGAGCGCTCGACCGTCAACGCGGGCGTGCCCGACGGGCGCGCGGCCGCTCAGCTTCAGCGCGCCGCCGGCCAGCACCGGGCCCTTCGGCGCCTCGATCGTCGCCGCGACGACGCTGAGGTTGCCGCTCATGAACGCGTGCAGCGTGCAGACGAACGGGTACTCGCCCGCCCGGTCGAACGCCTGCGTCCAGCTGCCGGAGCGCAGGATCGGGCCCGAGTCGTACAGGCCGGCCGCGACGCGGACGTCGTGGGTGACGAAGTCCGCGTTCTTCCACGTGACCACGTCCCCGGCGACGACCGTCGAGCGCGCCGGGTCGAAGAACTTGCCCGGCATCGAGATCGTCTCGCTGTCGGCGTGCGCCGCGGCGGGCGCCGCGAGCGCGGCCGCCGTCGCGAGGATGATCGCCGCGCGCCTCACCGGTCCACCCGGTAGAGGCCGATCATGCCCTGCATCATGTGCGTCTCCACGTGGCAGTGGTAGAGCCAGGTGCCGGGGGCGTCCTCCTTCCAGCTCACGCGGAACGACTCCGCCGGGCCGAGCCCGCGCGTGTCCTCCGGCGTGCCGTCGGGCGTCCGCCAGCGGTGGCCGTGGACGTGGAAGGTGTGGAACTCGTCGCCCATCGCCATCACGTCCCACTGGACGCGCTCCCCGACCTTCGCGCGGAAGACCGGCGTGTTGCCGACGAAGGCGCGGCCGTCGATCGTCTGGAAGCCGTGCCAGCCGGCGAACGCGACGAGGAACTCGCGGTCCGCCCGCTGCTCGTCGCGCCCGGCGATCGAGAGCGCGCCGTACATGCCGCCGGCGATCGAGTCCTCCATCGACTGCGAGTGGTCGTGGTAGGGCCAGACGCCGGCGGAGGCGCGGCCGGCGGTGAGCTTGTACGTGAACGTCCTGCCCGGCATCACCGCGCCGCCCTTGCCGGAGTGCAGCGGCAGGTAGATCCCGTCGGACGAGGGCTCGTACTCGACGCCGTGGAAGTGCATCGAGTGCGGCGCGTCGCGCAGCGTGTCGAGGTTCTTGAAGTGGATCCGCAGCTCGTCGCCGACGCGCGCGCGGATCAGCGGGCCGGTGAGCTGGGTCGCGCCCGCGCGGCGCTCGTAGGCGAGCGTGACCGGCTTGCGCCAGTCCTTCGTGTAGCGGCGGTACACCACGGTGGGGAAGGTCGTCTGCGCGCGCGTGAACGTCGTCCCGTGCATCACGTCGCGGGCGTTCGGGACGGCGTTCCAGGTCTGCGGGACGGCCGCGACCCACACGTCGCGGGTCGCGGCGTGCGCGCCGGCCGGGCCGAGTACCGCCGCGAGGGCCGGCAGCGCGGCGGCTGCCAGCCCTCGGGCGATGCTGCGGAACCGCGCGGCTAGTTGACCGTGATCTTGGCCTGCATCCACGGGTGGACTGCGCAGTAGTACGGGAGCACCTTGCCCTTCTTGGCCGTCACCTTGAAGCTGATCGACTTCTGGTCGGGGCCGATGAACTGCGAGTCGCCCGCCTGCTTGTCGTCGCCGAGCGAGTCGACGTTCAGCAGCGCGCCCGGAGCGGCCGGCGCGTTGTTGTCGACCACGAGGACGCCGGGCGGGGCCTCCTCGTTGTTCGGATCGACCTGATGGGCCGCCATCAGCGGCGCGATGGCCGGGAACTCGAAGCCCTTGGGGAGGAACTTCTTCTTCACGAACGAGACCGTGTGCGGCTCCGGGTTCGAGCCCTTGTTGAGCACCTTCACGGTCGCGCCCGACTTCACGGTCAGGTTCGCGGGCGTGAAGTGCACGTTGTCCTTGACGTACTTGCCGGCCTTGAACACGGTCCCGCCCTTGATCGTGATCGTGTTCTTCTTCGCCGCGTGCGCCGCCGGGGCGAATGCGACAGAGGCTGCGATGGCGATGCCCGCGACCATGAGTCGTCTGGTCATGTGACCTCCGTGTTCCAGCGGCGCATCCTGCGACCGCTCCATTGCGACGAGAACCTACGCCCGCGCATTCCCGGCCGCATCATCCTTTCGGACCATCTTTCGGGGTCCGTCCGGAGGATCCGGCCCGTACCCTCACCTGCGATGGCGCTGCTGGCCGACTTCACGACGCTGCGCCTCGGCGGGCCCGCGGGCCGGCTCGTCGTCGCCGAGGACGAGGCGGGGATCGTCGCCGCGGTCCGGGCGGCCGACGCCGCGGCCGAGCCGCTGCTCGTGCTGGCGGGCGGCTCGAACCTCGTGGTCGCCGACGCCGGCTTCCCCGGCACCGTGCTGCGGATCGCCTCGCGCGGCGTCCGCACCGACGGCGACCGCCTCACCGTGGCCGCGGGCGAGCCGTGGGACCCGTTCGTCGCCGACTGCGTCGCCGCGGGCCGCGCGGGGATCGAGTGCCTCTCCGGGATCCCCGGCTCGGTCGGCGCCACGCCGATCCAGAACGTCGGCGCCTACGGGCAGGAGGTCGCCGACACCGTCGTCTCCGTGCGCGCGTACGACCGCGACGCCGGCGCCGTCGAGGAGATCCCCGCCGCGGACTGCGGGTTCGCCTACCGCTCGAGCGTGTTCAAGCGCACGCCCGGCCGCTGGGTCGTCCTCGCGGTGACCTACGCGCTGCCGCACGCGCCGCACTCCGCGCCGATCCGCTACGCCGAGCTGGCCCGCGCGCTCGGCGTTGCCGAAGGGGGGACCGCGCCGCTCGCCGACGTGCGCGGCGCCGTGCTCGGGCTGCGCCGCGGCAAGGGCATGGTCATCGACCCGGCCGACCCGGACTCCGTCTCGGCGGGCTCGTTCTTCACCAACCCCGTGCTCGGCCCGCATGCGTTCGCGGCGCTCGAGGCGCGCGCGGCGGAGCGGCTCGGCGCCGACGCGCGCGTGCCGCGCTTCCCGCAGCCGGACGGCACGGTGAAGACGTCAGCCGCATGGCTGATCGAGCGCGCGGGGTTCCCGCGCGGGCATGGCGACCCCTCGACGGTGGCGATCTCCGCCAAGCACACGCTGGCGCTGACCAACCGCGGCGGCGGGACGACCGACCAGCTCGTCGCGCTCGCGCGCGAGATCGCCGGCGGCGTGCGCGCCGCGTTCGGCGTCGAGCTCGAGCCCGAGCCGGTGTTCGTCGGGCACGCCTGGGCTCAGCCCAGCAGGTAGCGGTCGGAGAGCGCCACGCGCTCGACCGGCGGCGCGCTCACCGGCTCGCCGTCGAGCGTGACCGCGTAGGTCTCCGGATCGACCCGCACGTCGCCCGTGCGGTCGTTGCGGACCATGTCCGACGCCGTGATGTCGCGGCAGTCCTCGACGCGCGCCCGCGGGCGCGTGGTCGGCAGCTCGGCGTCGAGCGCCGCGCCGGCCAGGAACGCGAGCGAGAGCTGCGCGGCGGCGGCGCCGTCGGCACCGACCTGGCGCTGGACCTTGACCGGCTCGGACAGCATCGTCGTCGCGTTCCCGTCGCCCGACGCGCCCCAGGCGGAGATCCCGCTCTTCAGCACGAGCTCGGGCCGGACGCCCGCGAACTGCGGCCACCACAGCACCGCGTCGGCGAGCTTGCCGACCTCGAGCGAGCCGACGTGCCGCGCGAGCCCGTGGGTGATCGCCGGGTTGATCGTCACCTTGGCGAGATGGCGCAGCACGCGCGCGTTGTCGCCGGGCCCGTCCTCGGCGCCGCGGAGCGCCTTCATCGCGGCGGCGTTCTGCAGCGCGCGGCGGACGACCTCGCCCGACGCGCCCCATTCCCTGCGAGTCGCTCGACAGCATCGCGATCACCCCGAGGTCGTGCAGCACGCCCTCCGCCGCCATCGTCTCCGGCCGCACGCGCTTGCGCAGCGCGGTCCAGTCGCCCGCGCGGCCGCCGGGCGCGAGCACGTGGACGGCGGCGACCATCGCGAGGTGCTCGGCCTCCGCGCCGGCGCCGAACGGCACCGTCGGCGAGGTCGACGAGGTCAGCACGCGGTCGCGGCCGGCGAGCGCGAGCAGGTCGGGCGCGTGCCCGCCGCCGCAGCCCTCGATGTGGAAGGCGTGGATCGTCCGGCCGCCGAACGCGGCGAGCGTGTCGTGGACCGAGAGCGCCTCGTTGAGCCCGTCCGTGTGGATCGCGAGCTGGACGTCGTAGCGGTCGCAGAGGTCGAGCGCGGTGCGGATCTGCTCGGGGCCGGCGCCCACGTCCTCGTGGATCTTCAGCCCCGCGCCGCCGGCGCGCAGCGCGCGCTCGACCGGATCGGGCCGCGCCGACGACGCGCGGACGAGCAGCGCGGCGTTGAGCGGGTGCGCCTCGAGCGCGGCCCAGGTGGCGGCGAGGCCCTCGGCCGGGTTGGCGCCGAGGTTCCAGACCGGGCCGTAGTCCTGGATCACGAGCGTGGTCAGCCCGCCCGCGAGCGCGGTGTCCGCGACCTGCGGCGAGAGCCAGTGGACGTGCGAGTCGACGCCGCCGGGGGTGACGATCATCCCGGTCGCGTCGACCACCGACGTCGCCGTGTCGAGCACGACCTCGATCCCGTCCATCGTGTCCGGGTTGCCGGCGCGGCCGACCGCGACGATCCGGCCGCCGGCGATCCCGAGGCTCGTGTACCGGACCCCAGCATCGGATCCGCGACCAGCCCGCCGACGATCGCGATCTCGACCCCGCCGCGCTCGGCGCGGACGCCGAGCCCGTCGCGCATCGTGTTGCCGAAGCCGGGCAGGATCCGGTCCGGGCCGCCGCAGTCGTCGGCCTCGGGCACGAGCCACAGGTCGGAGTCGGCGAGCCGGACGCCCTCAGGCCCCGGCCTAAGCACCGCGGTACCCCCGTTCGCGGGCGAGCGCCAGCGCGGCGTCGCGCGCGCCGTCGGCGTCGAGCGGCCCGTCCACCAGCCCGGCGTGCCCGCGGATCACCCGCGCGCCGCCGAACGGGACCAGGAAGACCTCGCGCGGCTCGCCGGGCGCGAAGAACACCTTCTCGCCGGGCGCGATCGCCAGGCGCATGCCCCACGCGGCGGCGCGGTCGAACCGCAGCGCGCGGTTCGTCTCGAAGAAGTGGAAGTGGCTGGTGACGCCGACGGCGACCGGGCCCTCGTTCGTCACCGTCACCGCGTGGTCCTTCGCCAGCCAGCGCAGCTCGGGCTCGCCGTGCGGCGGCGCGGCGTCCGCGCTCACCGGGTCGTGCAGGACGATCAGCCGGCTGCCGTCCGCGAACAGCGCCTCGACCTCGATCCGGCGCACCAGCTCCGCCACGCCGTCGGCGACGTCGGCGATCCCGAGCACCCCGTAGCCGGCCGCCTCGGCCTCGGCGTAGGAGCGCCCGTCGCGCGCCGCCTCGATCACCTCGTCGGCGATCAGCGCGGTCGCCTCGGCCTGGTTGAGCCTCAGGCCGCGCGCGCGCCGCTTGCGCGCCAGCTCGGCGGCGAGGAAGAGGAGCAGGCGGTCCTGCTCGCGCGGGAGGAGGCGCATCGCCGCGGCATCCTCTCATGCGCGGTCACGCGGCGGCGCGGGCGCGCAGCAGCGGGTCGCGCTCGGGCAGCACCGCGGGCTGGGGCGCGCGCGGATCCGGCCGGACGACGAGCACCTCGCCCTGCGCGTTGCGCAGCAGCCAGGCGACGTCCTCGACGCCGAAGCCGTCGTGGCCGCCGTTGCCGTCGGTCGCGATCACGATCCGCGTCGCGGCCGGCACCTCCGCCATCAGCTGCCGCAGCGCGTGGCGGACGTTGCGCCCGCGCGCGATCCGCCCGTCGACCTGGACGCCGACCTTGGCCGCCCGCTGCTCGATCGCCTCGAAGACCGTGAACGCGTCGTCCGCGGCCCGGCCGACCGGCGCGTCGAGCGTCAACGGCAGCGGCACGGTGGCGAGGTAGGCGGGGACGACGACCGCCTGCTCGGCCCAGGCCAGCCGCAGCGTCGCCTGCAGCGCCCGCTCGGAGAGCTCGGTGCCGACGAACGGGAAGAGGATCTTCGCGCGCACGGGCGGCGGCTCGGCCGCGTTGCGGCGCCGGTGCATCACGACGGCGGTGACCGCGATCCCCACCAGCAGCGCGGCGAGCGGGATCAGGATGTCGTCGAGGCTCATCGCTCCCTCCGCGACCGGTCGGCCACGATCCGGACGTCGACGCCCGGCAGCCCGCGCAGGAGCCGCTCCACGAGCGAGGGCGACAGGCCGGCGAGCCGGCCGCGCGGCGCGGGCGGGCCCATCAGGACGTAGGTCGAGCCGCGCTCGCGCGCCACCCGCACGACCGCCTCCGCCACGTCGTCGTCCTCCTCGACGAGCACGGTCACGCCCAGCAGCGACCCGAGCCGGCGCAGCGCGTCGAGCTGCTCGGCGACCTCGCCGCCGGGCTCGTGCCCGGGCTCCAGGACGGTCAGCACGTCGAGGTCCGCGCCGAGTCGCTGCGCCGAGCGCCACGCGCGCCGCACGATGCGCTGCGAGGACGCCTGCGGCGTGGCCAGCGCGAGCAGCCGCTCGCCGACCGCCTGCGCCGGCGCGACGCGGTGCTCGGCGCGGACCGGCGCGGGCGTGCGCACGAGCCGCCGCGCCTCGACGTCCTCGGCGACCTGGCGCAGCGCGAGCTCGCGCAGCGAGTCGAGGTTCTCGACCCGGAAGAAGCCGTTGAGCGCGGCCGGGACCCGCTCGGGCTTGTAGACCTTGCCGGCCTGCAGCCGCTCGATCAGGGCCGCCGGCGTCACGTCGACGAGCACGACCTCGTCGGCTCCCGACAGCACGGCGTCGGGGAACGTCTCGCGCACCCGCACCCCGGTCAGCTCGGCGACCTGGTCGTTGAGCGACTCCAGGTGCTGCACGTTCACGGTCGAGAACACGTCGATCCCCGCCGCGAGCACGTCGGCGACGTCCTCGTGGCGCTTGGGGTGCTCGGCGCCCGGCGCGTTCGTGTGCGCGAGCTCGTCGATCAGCGCCAGCTCCGGCGCGCGCAGCAGCAGGCCGGGAAGGTCCATCTCCGCGAGCGTCACGTCCTTGTACGTGAGCCGCCGGCGCGCGAGCTGCGGCAGCCCGGCCGCGACCGCCTCGGTCTCCGCCCGCCCGTGCGGCTCGAGGTAGCCGATCACGACGTCGCGCCCCGCCTCGAGCTCCGCGTGCCCCTCCTGCAGCATCCGGTACGTCTTGCCGACGCCGGCGGCCATGCCCAGGAAGACCTTGTGATGGCCCCTCACGCTCCCAGGAGATTGTGGACGAGCAGGTCGATCAGCTTGATGCCGACGAACGGGGCGATCAGGCCGCCGACGCCGTACAGGAGCAGGTTGCGCCGCAGCAGCGCGGTCGCCCCCACCGGCCGGTAGCGCACCCCGCGCAGGGCCAGCGGCACGAGCAGCGGGATGATCAGCGCGTTGAAGACGATCGCGGAGATGATCGCCGACTGCGGCGTGCCCAGCGCCATGACGTTGAGCTCGTCGATCGGGCCGCGCCCGCCGTTCACGCCGTAGGTGAAGGCGAACACCGCGGGCAGGATCGCGAAGTACTTCGCGACGTCGTTGGCGATCGAGAACGTGGTCAGCGCCCCGCGCGTGATCAGCAGCTGCTTGCCCACCTCGACGATCTCGATGAGCTTCGTCGGGTTCGAGTCGAGGTCGACCATGTTGCCCGCCTCGCGCGCCGCCTGGGTGCCGGTGTTCATGGCCACGCCGACGTCCGCCTGGGCCAGCGCGGGCGCGTCGTTCGTCCCGTCGCCGGTCATCGCGACGAGCCGGCCCTCGGACTGCTGCGTCCGGATCAGGTCGAGCTTGGCCTCCGGCGTCGCCTCGGCGAGGAAGTCGTCGACCCCGGCCTCGTCGGCGATCTTCGCCGCCGTGAGCCGGTTGTCGCCCGTGACCATCACCGTGCGGATGCCCATCGCGCGCAGCCGGTCGAAGCGGTCGCGCATGCCGTCCTTGACGACGTCCTTGAGCTCGATCACGCCGAGCACCTGGGTGTCGCGGGCGACGGCGAGCGGGGTCGAGCCCTGGCGCGCGACGCGGTCCAGCTCGGCCTCGAGCTCCGGCGGCGCCTGGCCGCCCTCGTCCGTCACCCAGCGGAGGATCGCGTCGCCCGCGCCCTTGCGCAGGCGCGTGCCGTTCAGGTCGACGCCGCTCATCCGCGTCTGCGCGGTGAACGGGACGAAGCGCGCGTCCAGCGCGGCCAGCTCGTGCTCGCGCAGGCCGTACTGCTTGGCGAGCACGACGATCGAGCGGCCCTCCGGCGTCTCGTCCGCGAGCGACGCCATCTGCGCCGCCTCGGCGAGGTCCGCCTCGGCGACGCCGGGCATCGGCACGAACGCGGCCGCCTGGCGGTTGCCGAGCGTGATCGTCCCGGTCTTGTCGAGCAGCAGGACGTCGACGTCGCCGGACGCCTCGACCGCGCGGCCGGACAGCGCGAGCACGTTGCGGCGCACGAGCCGGTCCATGCCCGGCGATCCCGATCGCGCTCAGCAGCGCGCCGATCGTGGTCGGGATCAGCGCGACGAGCAGCGCGATCAGCACGGTGATCGAGATGTCGGTGCCCGCGTACTCGCCGAACGGCCGCAGCGTGACGACCACGACCAGGAAGACGATCGTCAGCCCCGCGAGCAGGATCGAGAGCGCGATCTCGTTCGGGGTCTTGCGCCGGGCGGCGCCCTCGACCAGCGCGATCATGCGGTCGAGGAACGACTGCCCGGGCTCCTGGGTGATCTCGACCACGATCCGGTCGGACAGCACGCGCGTGCCGCCGGTGACCGCGCTGCGGTCGCCGCCGGACTCGCGGATGACCGGGCGCCGACTCGCCGGTGATGGCCGACTCGTCGACCGAGGCGATGCCTTCGATGACGGTGCCGTCGCCGGGGATCAGGTCACCGGCCTCGACGACGACGACGTCGCCGCGCAGCAGCTCCGCCGCCGGCTTCTCGGACCCGTCGCGCAGCCGCGCGGTGGTCTGCTTGCGCATCGCGCGCAGGGCGTCGGCCTGCGCCTTGCCGCGGCCCTCCGCGATCGCCTCGGCGAGGTTGCCGAAGATCACGGTGAGCCAGAGCCACATCGCGACCGTCAGCGCGAACCAGCCGGGCTGGCCGGTCTCGCCGACGATCCACATGAGCGTGGTGAACAGGGCGCCGATCTCGACGACGAACATGACCGGGTTGCGGACCATGTCGCGCGGATCGAGCTTCCGCAGCGCCTGCACGAGCGTCCCGCGCGAGATCATCGCCGCGCCTCCCGGTCGAGCGCGAGGTTGAGCTCGAGCACGTTGATCGACTTGTCGCCGGCGAGCCCGAACAGCGGGCGGCTCGCGTGGTCCTCGACCAGCGCGTGGACCCGCGCGAGCGGCAGCCCGCGCACCTTCGCCACGCGGTTGGCCTGGATCAGGGCGTTGGCCTCGGAGATGTCCGGGTCGACGCCCGAGGCCGACGTCGTCGCCGCGTCGGCGGGGATCCTCGCCGCCGTCAGGCCCGGCGTGTACGGGCCCTCGCGCCGCAGGTACGTCCTGACGTAGCCCTTGAGCTGGTCGGCCAGATCCCGCTGGTTCGGCCCCTGGTTGTTGAAGAAGGTCGCCGACGGCGAGTAGTCCGTGGCCGACGGGCGGCTCTGGAAGTACTCCGGGTGCTTGGCGAAGCTCTGGCCGATCAGCGCCGAGCCGACGACCTTGCCGTCGCGCTCGACCATCGAGCCGTCCGCCTTGCCGGGGAACACGACCTGGCCGAGGCCGGTCATGAAGAGGGGGAACGCGAGGCCGAGGACCACCGTGAAGGTGACGACGGCGATCGCGGCTGTCTTGAGTTCGCGCATGTCAGTAGAGCTGGTCGGAGAGGCCCTGGACCACGGGTCCGAGGAGCAGGGCGGGGACGAAGGTGAGGAGGGCGACGATCAGGACGATCGCGATCAGCACGACGCCGAACGTCGGCGTGTCGGTGCGGAGCGTCCCGAGGCCGGCGGGGCTGACCCGCTTGCCGGCCAGCGAGCCCGCGACGGCGAGCACCGCCAGCATCGGCAGGAAGCGCCCGCCGAGCATCGCCAGGCCGCCGAGCACGTCGGCGAACGAGATGCCGAAGGAGCCGGCGTTCGTGCCGTTCGGCTGGAGGAAGCCGGTGTAGCCGGCGAACGCCGAGCCGTTGTTGTTGCCCTGCGACGTGTAGGCGTAGAGCGCCTCGGAGAAGCCCTGGGGGCCGCCGTCGTAGAACGACGGCGCGCCCCACTTCGAGCCGACCGCGAGCGCGGTCGCCACGAGCACCATCATCGGCACGGCGATCGTCCCGATGATCGTGAGCTTGATCTCGCGGGCCTCGATCTTCTTGCCGAGGAACTCCGGCGTGCGGCCGACCATCAGGCCGCAGATGAAGACGCCGAGGATGACGAACAGGAGCATCGAGTACAGGCCGGAGCCGACGCCGCCCCAGATGACCTCGCCGGTCATCATCTGCGCCATCGGGATCGACCCGCCGAAGCCGCTCAGCGACTCCATCGCGGCGTTGACGGCACCGCACGACGCGGCGGTGGTGATGGCCGCGAAGAGCGAGCTCGAGCCGATGCCGAACCGCATCTCCTTGCCCTCGAGGTTGTCGCCGGTGAGCCCGGCGGCGTGCATCGCGGGCGTCGGCCCCGACTCGCTGACGTAGATCACGGCGACCGCGGCGATGAACAGCGTCATCATCGCGCCGAAGACCATCCAGCCCTGGCGCCGGTTGCCGACCATGCGGCCGTACATCGCGGTCAGGCCCGCCGGGATGATCAGGATCGCGAGCATCTCGACGAAGTTGGAGAACCACGTCGGGTTCTCGTACGGCATCGCCGAGTTCACGTTGAAGAACCCGCCGCCGTTGGTGCCGAGCATCTTGATCGCCTCCTGGCCGGCGACCGGGCCGTAGCCGAACGTCTGCGTGACGCCGGTGAGCCCGGTGACCTCGCCGTAGCCCTTGAACGTCTGCAGCACGCCCTGGGACATCAGGACGAGGCCGACGAGGATCGAGAGCGGCAGGAGGAGGTAGAGGATCGCCCGCGTCAGGTCGACGTAGAAGACGCCGATCTCGCGGCCGGAGCGCGAGGCGAGCGCCCGCACGAAGGCGGCGACGACCGCGATGCCGACGCCCGCGGAGATGAAGTTCTGGACGGCCAGGCCGGCCATCTGCGTGAAGTAGGAGACGGTCGTCTCGCCCGCGTAGTACTGCCAGTTCGTGTTGGTGAGGAACGAGGCCGCGGTGTTGAACGACAGGTCCCAGGGCGGCGCGCCGAGGCCCTGCGGGTTGAGCGGCAGCAGGCCCTGCGCGCGGACGATCGCGTAGAGCAGGACGCCGAAGCCGACGCTGACGATCAGGACCGAGCGGGCGTAGGCCTTCCAGTCCTGGCCGCGCGCGGCGTCGACGCCCAGCAGGCGGTAGAGCGGGCGCTCGACGAAGCCGAGCGTCGTGACCTCGCCGCGGAACACGCGCGCCATGTAGCCGCCGATGACCGGCGTCAGCGCGGTCAGCAGCGCGATGAAGAGGAGGATCTCGATCCAGCCCTCGACGTTCATCAGAACCGCTCCGGGCGCAGCAGCGCCGCGATCAGGTACGCGAACACGAGGACCGCCACCACGAGTCCGAGGAGCTCGACGCCGCTCATATGCGGTCGAACCCCTCGACGACGAGGAACAGGACCGCGAAGGCGAGCGCCGCGAAGGCGAGCGACGAGACGTCGCCGAGCGAGTCCAGGATGCTTGCGAAGGTCATGCGGCCATGCTGGAACCGCCTCGCGTCAAGGCCGCATGCCGATGCGGCACCGCCGCATCAAGATCGTGTGAAGGTCAGCCCGTGAAGCGGTAGCCGACGCCGGGGTCGGTGCGGATGTGGCGCGGGGGCTCGCCCGGCGGCTCGATCTTGCGGCGCAGGTTCGCGATGTGCGTGCGCAGCACCGCGGTGTCGTCCGCGTAGGCCGGGCCCCAGACCTCGACGAGCAGCGCGCGGTGGGTCATCAGCCGGCCGCGGTTGCGGGCGAGCGTCCGCAGCAGCCCGAACTCGATCGGCGTGAGGTGGATCTCCTCGCCCGCACGGGTGACCGTGCGCGCCGCGAGGTCGATCACGAGGTCGCCGTCCACGATCGCCGGCTCGTCGGGGCCGTCGCCGGCGCGCCGCAGCACCGCCTGGAGCCGCGCGACGAGCTCGCGCGGCGCGAACGGCTTGACGACGTAGTCGTCGGCGCCGGCCTCGAGCGCGCGGACCTTCTCCTCCTCGTCGCCGACCGCGCTCAGGACGATGATCGGCATCGCGCTCCACCCGCGCAGCGCCCGGCAGACCTCGATGCCGTCGCCGTCGGGCAGCACGAGGTCGAGGATCGCGGCGTCGGGCGGCTGGACCGCCGCGCGGTCGAGCGCCTCCTGCGCGGTCTCCGCCGGCACGACCTCGAAGCCCGCGTCGCGCAGCACGACCCGCAGCGCCCGGAGGATCTGCGGCTCGTCGTCGCAGACGAGCACGCGCCGCGGCGCGCTCATACCGCCGCGACCGGCTCGGGCAGCGGCAGCGCGACGACGAAGCTCGCGCCCTGGCCCGGGAGCGACTCGACGTGGACGCTGCCGCCGTTGGCCTCGACGAAGCCCTTCACGATCGCGAGCCCGAGCCCGGAGCCCTCGGTGTCCGCGCCGCCGCGGTAGAAGGGCTCGAAGATCCGCTCGCGGTCGGCGGGCGCGATCCCCGGCCCGCGGTCGACGACGCGCACGAGCAGCCGTCCGCCGCTCACCCGCGCCCGTACCGAGACCGGCTCCCCGGCGCCGTGGCGGCCGGCGTTCTCGAGCAGGTTCGCGAACGCGCGCTCGAGCTGCGCGGCGTCCGCGAGGATCAGCGGGAGGTCGCGGTCGACCGCGAGCCGGACCCGGTCGGCGGGCAGCCCGGCGTCGTCGACCGCCTCGCGCAGCAGCTCCTCGACCGAGGTCCAGTCGCGCCGCGGCTCGGCCGCGCCGGCCTGCAGCCGCGACAGCTCGATCAGCTTGTCGACGACCCGCGCCAGCCGGGCGCTCTCGCGCGTGACGCCGGCCGCGAGCTCGGTCCGCTCCTCCTCCGACAGCGACGGGGACCCCAGCGCCTCCGCGCCGGTCGTGATCGCGGTCAGCGGGGAGCGGAGGTCGTGCGACACCGCGCGCAGGACGGCGGTCTTGATCTCGTCCGAGCGGCGCAGCGCGCGGGTCTCGACGACCTCGCGGACGAGCCGCTCGCGCTCCAGCGCGGCGGCGAGCAGCGCCTCCAGTGCCGGGCGCGTCGCGTCGCCCGCCGCGCGCGCCGCCGCCGGGACGAGCAACGTGCCGAGCCGCTCCTCGCCGCGCAGCAGCGGCACCGCCGCGGTCCGCTCGTCGCCCGCCACCTCGCCGAGCACGATCCGGCACGACGCGAGCCCGAACGCCTGCGCGATCCGCTGCGCGGCGGGGGCGAGCGCGCCCGGCAGGTCGGGCGCGCCGAGCAGGACGCGCGCGAGCTCGGCGGCGAGGTCGGCCTCGCGGCCGCGCTGCTCCGCCTCCGCGGCGCGCACGCGGGCGGCCTCGGCGACGCTCGCCGCGATCACCGCCGCGACGAGGAAGACCGCGAGCGCGACCCAGTTCTCCGCCTCGTCGATCGTGAAGCGGCCGGTCGGCTCGATGTGGAAGAAGTTGAAGGCGAGCGCGCTGACGACGCTGGTGCCGACCCCCAGCGCGGCGCCCCAGACGATCGCCACGATCAGCACGCCGAGCAGGTAGACGACCCCGAGCGCGATCGGGTCCGCGACCTGCGCCAGCGGGAACAGCAGCAGCGTCTCCGCGGCGATCAGCGCGAGCGCGGCGACGATGCCCGCCGAGATCGGCGGGCGCCGTGCCGGCAGCGGCGGGCGGAGCACGCCCGGAGCGTAGACCTCCGCTCAGCCCGCGGGCACCGCGTCCGCCCAGTCGCGCAGCCGGCCCGCCAGCGCGGGCGACGCCGCGCCGACCTCCACGATCTCGTCGACCGGGGTGTCCGTCCGGCGGGCGGCTTCGACGATCGCCTCGCGCGACGGCGCCTCGTAGAGGCAGTAGGTGCGGCGCCGGTCGGCGCTCAGGAACGAGAACAGCCAGCGGACGCCCTCGTCGGCGTTGATGTCGTCGATCAGCGCGATGTCGTCGCCGGAGAGCTCGAGTTGCTCGGCGAAGGTGCGCTCGATCATGTAGTAGGGCATCGGTCCTCCTGGTCAGGTCAGCCCACTGCGGTGGGCATAGGTCGCCGCCTCGGTGCGGTTCGCGCAGCCGGTCTTGCGCAGGATGCTGCGGATGTGGTTCGCGGCCGTGTGCTCGCTGATCGCCAGCCGCCCGCCGAGCTGACGATTGCTGAGGCCCTCCGCCACGAGCCCGAGGATCTGGGCCTCGCGTGGGGAGAGCCCGTCCGGCAGCGCGCTGGCGGTGGGTGCGCCCAGCGCGCCGACCCGGCCCAGCAGCCCCGGCATCCCGATCCGCCGGCCGAGCGCCGCTGCCTCCCCGAGCAGGGCGTCCGCGCGGGCGCGATCGCCGCGCCGGGAGCGCAGGAAGCGCCCGTACTCGTAGGCGGTGTGCGCGAGCCACGTCGCGGCCTCCATCGCGCGGTTCAGGTCGAGCGCCCGCTCGAAGTGCGACTCGGCCAGCTCGGCCTCGCCGAGCGTCGCGGCGAGCATGCCGAGATAGCGGTCGGCGGCGCCGTAGCAGGAGACGAGGTGCCCGATCATCACGTTGCCGCCCGCGAACGGCGCCAGCTCCGGGTACAGGACCGCGGCCGCCTCCGCGTCGCCGAGCGCCGCCGCGGCGTCGGTGAGGTAGACGAGCGAGGTGAGCCAGAGCGACGAGCGGAAGGGGTCGAGACCGTCGCCGAGCACGCGCGCGAGCTCGCGGCGCGCCTCGGCCTCCATGCCGAGCTCGGCGAGCAGGGCGACGAGCCCGGGTCCCCATGGCCCGCTGCGCTCGGGATCCGCCGCGAGGACGCGCACGACCGGTGCGAGCTCGGCCAGCCGCCCGCGCTCGCGCCGGACGCTGAACATCTGGATGCCGTAGACGCCGGAGGGATCGCGGCCGGTCAGGAGCCGGCTCCACTCGTGCGAGCGGTGCGCGAGCGTCTCGGCGGTGTCGAGCCGCCCGTCGCAGAGGGCGATCGCCGAGGCGTAGTGGTCGGCGACGTGGAGCATGAACGGCTGCGCGGTCCGCTCCGCGACCTCGAGGAGCAGGGGGATCGCGCGGCGCGCGGCGGCGAGGTCGCACAGGGCGACGAGCGCCGGGACGCGCCAGGCCATCGCCTCGGCGCGGATCTCGGTGTCGCCGAGCTCGTCGCCGAGCGCCACCGCCTCGGTCAGCATCGCGAGGATCTCCTCGACCGAGGTCGTCCCGTGCGACCAGTAGGAGCGCATCAGCACCGTGGCGAGCCCGGCGCGGTCGTCGAGCCGGCGCGCCATCGCGATCGCGCTCGCCCGCGCCACGGCCCCGCGCTCGCGCAGGCCCTGCAGGTCGAGTGCGCGCGCGAGGCCGGAGAGCAGCCCGACGCGGAGCTCGGAGTCGTCGGTGCCGAGCGCGGCCGCCGCCTCCTCGAGCAGCTCGACCGCGCCCTGGTCGGTCATGCCCGGGCGCCAGCACGCCTCCTCGTGGCCGATCGCCGCGCGGGCGAGCAGCTGCGCGTCCCCCCGCTCGCGTGCGAGCGTCGCCGCCTGCCGGAAGGCGTCCAGCGCCTCGACCGAGGCGCCGGCGCGGTGCCCCGCGCGGCCGAGCTCGAGGAACAGGTCCGGCCGGTCGCGGCCGCCCAGCTCGAGCGCGGTCCGGAGCCGCGCGGCGGCCTCGTCGAAGGCGAGCGCCGCGGCGGCGGCGCGCGCGGCGAGCACGTTGTACTCGACCGCGCGGTCCGCGGAGCCGAACGGTGCCGCGGCGGCGAAGTGGTGGGCGAGATCGGCGAGCGCGCGGCCCGAGCGCGCGCCGCCCGCCTCGAGCGCCTCGCCGACGCGAAGGTGCAGCTCGGCGCGCCGCGGCCCCGAGAGGCGGTCGTAGAGCGCGCGCCGCACGAGCTCGTGGCCGAAGCGCCACGCGCGCTCGCGGCCGGGGACCTGGTCGATCATGCCGCTGGCGTAGGCCTCGTCGAGCGCGCGCAGCAGCTCGGCGTCGGCGAGGCCGGCGGCGCGCCGGACGACGTCGAGCTCGACCTCCGTCCCCGCGGTCGCGGCGAGCTCGAGGAGGTCGACCGTGGGCGGCGTGAGCCGGGCGAGCCGCCGGCTCACGACCTCGCGGACGCTCTCGGGACTGCCCAGCTCGCCGGGCGCGCGATGCACGTGGATCCCGTCGTCCGCCAGCTCGACCGCGCCGGTCTCGATCAGCGCCCGCCAGAGCTCGCAGAGCAGGAACGCGTTGCCCTCGGTGAGCGCGTGCAGCGCCTGCGCGAGCGCGACCGGCGCATCGGCTCCCCGACGCGCGGCGGACGAACTCCGCCACCTCCGTGTCCGACAGGCCGGGCAGCCCGAGCCGGACGACGTCGTAGCGGCGCAGGTCGGCGAGGGTCTCGGCGAGCGCGGCCGGGACGTCCGCCTCCGTGTCCCGGAACGTCGCGAGCAGCAGGACCGGGGCGCCGCCGGTCCGGGCCAGATGGCGCAGCAGCAGCAGCGTGGACCCGTCCGCCCAGTGCAGGTCCTCGAGCACGAGCAGCGCCGGGCGGCTCCGCGCGGCGCCGTCGAGCAGGCCGGCCACGGCGGTGTGGAGCCGGTGGCGCTCGGTGTCCGGATCGGCGTCCGGCGCGGGCGCGAGCCCGCCGGCGCGCGTGGCGAGGTCGGGCAGGAGCCGCGTGAGCTCCCCGCCGGACGCGCCCAGCGCGGCGGGCAGCTCCGGACCGAGGGCGCGGACGAGCTGGTCGAGCGCCTCGACGAACGGCCCGTACGGCGTGTGCAGCACGGCATCGCAGGCGCCGTAGAGCACGAGCGTCCCGTCCTCCGCCGCGCCGGCGGCGAACTCGCGCACGAGCCGGCTCTTGCCGGAGCCGGCCTCGCCGCCGAGCAGGACGACGCGGCCGGCCTCGCCCTCCGCTCGCGGCAGCAGCGCGCGCAGCCGCTCCAGCTCGGCGGAGCGGCCGACGAACGGGAACGCCGAGGTCATGCCGAGTGCGCCGGGGAGTCCGTGCATCGCCCTTCTTCTCGGACGGCTGATCAGGACTGACTATTCCCGACCTGCCCGGCGAAGGCAAGGCCGGGAACAAATGTCGATCAGGACGCGTCATGACGGTCGGGTGCACAACCCGCATCCTCGGCCAGAGCTCTCCCAGGCACGGTCCAACCAGGAGGTCGACATGAGCATCACCACGTCCGCGCGAGATGCGCTGGCGGAGTTCCGCGGCACGCTGATCGAGCCAGGCGACGCCGGCTACGACGAGGCGCGCGCGGTGTACAACGGGATGATCGACCGGCGCCCGCGCTGATCGCGCAGTGCGCGGGCGCCGACGACGTCGCGCGGATCATCGGCTACGCGCGCGAGGCGGGCCTCCCGCTCGCGGTCCGCGGCGGCGGCCACAACGGCGCCGGGCTCGGCACGATCGACGACGGCGTCGTGCTGGACCTCTCCCGCGATGCGCGGGATCGACGTCGATCCCCGCGCCCGCACCGTCCGCGTCGGCGGCGGCTGCACGTGGGGCGAGGTCGACCGGGCCACCCACGAGCACGGGCTCGCGAACCCGAGCGGCATCATCGGCACGACCGGCGTCGGCGGGCTCACGCTCGGCGGCGGCCTCGGCCACCTGACCCGGAAGCACGGGCTGGCGATCGACAACCTGCTGTCGGCCGACGTCGTGCTCGCGAGCGGCGAGCTCGTGCATGCGAGCAAGGACGAGCACCCGGACCTGTTCTGGGCGCTGCGCGGCGGCGGCGGCAACTTCGGCGTCGTGACCGCGTTCGAGTTCCGCCTCCACGAGGTGAGCACGGTGATCGCCGGCCCGACGTTCTGGCCGGTCGAGCTGGGCGCCGAGGTGCTGTCGGCGTACCGCGAGTTCCTCCCCGCCGCCCCGCGCGATCTCAACGGCTTCTTCGCCTACGCGACCGTGCCGCCCGGGGACCCGTTCCCGCCGGAGATCCACCTGCGCGAGGTGTGCGGCGTGGTCTGGTGCCACACGGGCGACGAGGCGGCCGCGGCGCGCGACATGCAGCCGCTGCTCGACGCGCTGCCCGAGCCGCTGCTGCACGGCGTCCAGCCGATGCCGTACCCGATGCTGCAGAGCGCGTTCGACGCGCTGTACCCGAAGGGCGACCAGTGGTACTGGCGCGCGGACTTCGTCAAGGACATCCCGGACGAGGCCGTCGCGATCCACCAGCGCTGGGGCGAGCAGCTGCCGTCGATGAAGTCGACGATGCACCTGTACCCGATCGACGGCGCGCCGCACGACGTCGGCGTCGGAGGACACCGCGTGGAGCTACCGCGACGCGCGCTGGGCCACGGTCTACGCGGGCGTGGACCCGGACCCGGCCAACGTCGAGAAGATCGGCGCCTGGTCGCGCGGCTACCAGGAGGAGCTCCACCCGTACTCCGCGGGCGGCGCGTACGTGAACATGATGATGGACGAGGGGCCCGACCGCGTCCGCGCGAGCTACCGCGGCAACTACGACCGGCTCACGTACGTGAAGGACGCAGTACGACCCCGACAACGTGTTCTCGAGCACGCAGAACATCCCGCCGGCGAAGCAAGGCGGCTGAGCCGGCACGCCACCGGCGGAGGGTCGAAGAGCGTACCCTCCGCCGGATGGCGACCATCGAGCACGTGCCGGAAGGGCAGCTCGAGGCGGTCGTGCTCGCCGACGGCGACCTGCGCGCGACGTTCGTGCCGGGCGCCGGGATGATCGGCTGCTCGCTGCGCCACCGCGGCGACGAGCTGCTCGTCCAGCGCGGCGGGCTCGCCGCCTGGCGCGGCACCGGCCGCTCGTTCGGCCTGCCGCTGCTGCATCCGTGGGCGAACCGGCTGCGCGACTGGCGCTACGCGGCGGCCGGCCGCGCGGTCACGATCGACCGCTCGCTCGGCGTCGTCCGCGCGGACGCGAACGGGCTCCCGATCCACGGCGCGCTCGGCGCCGCCGCCGACTGGGACGTGACCGAGGCCGGCGCGGACGCGGACGGCGCGCGGCTCGCCGCGGCGCTCGACTACGGCCACCGCGACGACCGCTTCGCCGCGTTCCCGTACCCGCACCGGCTCGAGCTCGCGTTCCGGCTCGCCGGCGACACCCTGGAGATCGTCACGACGGTCGTGCCGACGGGCGACGAGCCCGTGCCGATCGCGTTCGGCTGGCACCCGTGGCTGTCGCTGCCCGGCGTCGAGCGCCGCGACTGGGAGCTCGACCTGCCGGCGCGGGCGCGGCTCGCGCTCGACGACCGCGGCCTGCCGACCGGCGAGCGCGCGGACGCGGACGCCGACCGCTCGCCGCTCGCCGATCGCGTGCTCGACGACCACTTCGCCGTCGCGGAGGACGCGCGCTTCGGGCTCCGCGGGGGCGGGCGCGAGATCGCCGTCGAATGGGCCGGCGGCTACCGCTACGCGCAGGTCTTCGCGCCGCCGGACCTCGACGCCTGCGCGATCGAGCCGATGACCGCGCCGGTCGCCGCGCTCTCCACCGGCGACGACCTCGGGCTCGCGGAGCCGGGGGCGTCGGTGCGCGCGACTTATCGCGTCCGCGTGACCTGAGCGGGTGGCGGGGGTACCTCATGATGTGGCGATGGCCCGTCCCGAGACCGCGGTGACCGACGAGCGCGCGCCGGTCGTGCGCGTGGACGTCCTGGAGACGTTCGTCGAGCTGCTCACGCGCTCGGAGGCCGACGGGTCCTCCGACGCCTTCTACTCGTCGCTCTGCGAGGCCGTGTGCCGGCTGACCGAGATGGACCGCGCGGTCATCTTCCGCTACGACGAGTCGCACCGGCGCGTCCGCGCGGCCGGCGCGTACGGGATCGACCTGACCGCGTTCGCCGACTCGCACGTCACCGTCGAGTCGGCGCCGATCGCGCGCCAGGCGCTCGTCGAGGACCGCGTGATCGAGATGGACGCCGAGGCGGTCGCGCGCGAGGTGCCCGAGCGCTTCCGCCTGCTGCTGGGCGATTCGACGCTGGTCTGCTGCCCGCTCTCGGCCGGGGGCCGCTGGAGCGGCGTGATCCTCGCCGACCGCCGCCCGCGGCGCGCGCTCAGCGACGCCGAGCGCGACCTGCTGTGGACGCTCGGCAAGTCCGCCGCGCTGGCCGAGGCCGCGCGCCACGCGACGTTCCAGGGCGAGAAGGCGCGCCAGCTGCAGGAGCGGATCGACCTCGCGCGCGAGGTCCACGAGGGCGTGATCCAGCGGCTCTTCGGCGTCCTGCTCGTCGTGTCGAGCGACGCCGACCTCTCGCCGGAGGCGCGCGAGCGCGTGACCGTCGAGCTCCAGGCCGGGCTGCGCGACCTGCGCCGCGCGCTCCAGCGGCCGCTCGGCCGCCGCGCGCCGCAGACGAACACCACGCTCGTCGACGAGGTCGCGCGGCTCGCGGAGGCCGAGCCCGACCTCGGGATCTTCCTCGCCACCGGCAGCGCCGACGTCCTCGTGCCGCCCGAGCTCGAGCCGCTCGCGCAGTCCGTGCTGGTCGAGGCCGTCCGGAACGCGCGCAAGCATGCCGAGCCGACCCACGTCGAGGTTGCGCTGCAACGTCAGGAGGGTGCCTGGGTGATGGAGATCTGCAACGACGGCGTGCGCGGGCGCTCGCGCACCGTGTCCGGGATGGGGCTGCGGCTGGCGGCGCTCGAGGCGCTGCAGATCGGCGGGCTGGTCGAATTCGGCGAACGCGAGCCGGGGACCTGGCGCGTGAGATTGGCGGTGCCGTATGACCGTACCTGACGTCAACCCGAGCCGGATCGCGTCCGGCACGAGCGACCGCCGGCTGCGGGTGCTCGTCGTCGACGACCACGAGGTCGTGCACTGGGGGCTGCGGCTGATGCTCGGTGAGCAGCCCTGGGTCGAGCGCTGCCTGAGCGCGCGCAACGGCGAGGAGGCGATGGCGCTGCTCACCCGCTACCGCCCGCACGTCGCGCTGGTCGACCTGTTCGTGGGGTCGGAGTCGGGCGCGGAGATCTGCGAGCGGCTGCGACGCGAGTCGCCGGACGTGAACGTCCTGCTGATCTCGGGCGCGGGCCGGATCAGCCCGAACGCCGCGCGCGCCGCCGGCGCCGCCGGCTTCATCTCCAAGGACTGGCCGGCCGCCGACATCGCCGGCGCCGTGCGGATGGTCGGGCTCGGGATGACCGTGTTCCGCCCGAACGAGCAGCCGGCGGGCCCGGCGCTGACCGAGCGCGAGCGCGAGGTGCTCGACCTGATCGCGGGCGGCGCGACGAACCGCGAGATCGCCGAGCAGCTGTTCCTCTCGCCGCACACCGTCAAGGAGCACACGTCGTCGCTGTACCGCAAGCTCTCCGTGCGCAACCGCGCCGAGGCGGTGCAGAAGGCGCAGCGCCTCGGGCTCACCGCGTGAGCGTCGTCGGGCTCGGCCTGGCCGCGCTCGGACGGCCCGGCTACATCAACCTGGGGCACGGCGACGACGTCGCCGACGCGAGCCTCGGCGGGATGGAGCGCGCCGCCCACGTCGTGCTCGACGCCGCGTACGACCGCGGCGTGCGCCACTTCGACGCCGCCCGCTCGTACGGGCGGGCGGAGGCGTTCCTCGAGCTCCTGGCTGCACGCGCGCGGGCTGCGCCGCGACGAGGTCGTCGTGAGCTCGAAGTGGGGCTACGAGTACACCGCCGGCTGGCGGGTCGACGCCGAGCACCACGAGATCAAGGAGCTCAGCGCCGAGCGGCTGCGGACCCAGTGGGGCGAGTCGCAGGCGCTCCTGGGCGAGTGGCTCGCGCTGTACCAGATCCACTCCGCGACGCTCGACAGCGGCGTCCTCGACGACCCGGGCGTGCGCGAGCAGCTCGACGCGATCCGCGCGGGCGGCGTCCGCGTCGGGCTCTCGGTCACCGGCGCCGCCCAGGCGGCGACGATCGACCGCGCGGTGGAGGGCGGCGGCTTCGACGAGGTCCAGGCGACGTGGAACCTGCACGAGCGCAGCGCGGGCGCCGCGCTCGCCCGCGCCCACGACGCCGGGATGCAGGTCTACGTCAAGGAGGCGCTCGCGAACGGGCGGCTCACCGACCGCGGCGCGGCGCCGGAGCTCGTCGCCGCGGCGGCGGAGCGCGGGGTCACGCCGGACGCGCTCGCGCTCGCGGCGGTGCTCGCGCAGCCGTGGGCGGACGTGGTGCTCAGCGGCGCGGCGACCGTGGCGCAGCTCGAGAGCAACCTCGCCGCGACGGGCGTGGCGTGGGACGACGCGCTCGAGGACGCGTTGGCCGGGCTGGCCGAGGAGCCCGGGCCGTACTGGGAGCGGCGGTCCGCGCTCCCGTGGAACTGACGCCGGCGCGCGGGACGAACTTCGGCATTGAAGGGAGCACGGTCGTGCCGCGGCCGGCTGTCGTTGCGGTCTTTGTCGCGCATACCGCCACAAACCCCAGCCGCAACGCAACGGAGCGCCGCGGCACTTCGACCCTCCCCTCAATGCCGCCGTTGAAGTTCGTCCCGCCGCTAGCGCGCCGACGGCGGATCGACCCAGCCGCTACGCCCGAAGAGCCGGTGGTCCGGCGGGTCGAACGCCACGATCCCGCCCGCGATCGCCGCCGCCACGACCGCGGTGATCGCCCCGAGCTTGAGCCCGGTCACGCGCCGCCGGTGGCGCCGCGCCCGCTGCTCCTTCGCCAGCGCCTCGGGCCCGAGCAGCCGCTCGACCTCCGCCGGGGAGAGCCCCAGCCCGCGGTCCCGGCACCACGCTGCCGCCTCGTCCGCGCCGCGCACCGGCACGACCTGCGCCCGGTGGGCGGCGGCGAGCCGCTCGGCGCGGGCCGCGTTCGCGCTCGGCAGGACGAACAGCGCGTAGGGCCGCGCCCGCTCCGCGCGCAACCCCTCGCGGTGGACCTCGACCGCGCCCGCGAGCTCGACCACGCCGGGGACCTCCCAGCGCATCCCGAGCACCTTCCGCGCCGCCTTGCGGCTCGGGTGCCAGGCGTGGATCCCGCACGCGCAGCCGGCCTCCGGCGCGTGGTGATCCGGGTCGCTCCCGCACCGCGCGGTAAGCCACTCGCCGGCGTCCGGCCACGGCGTCCCGCGCTGCGGCGCCGCGAGCCGCTCCGACCCCTGCTCGCCCACGGAGGACCATGTCCGCAATCCGAAGAGCGGACTCGGGACGAGCGGTGGTGCGCTCATGCCCTGGGCTGCGCCGGGACGGGTGCCGGCAGCGGCCGCTGGGCGGGTCGCTCCGGGACCGGCGGCACAGGCGCCGCGACGACCGGCTCGGCCACGACCCGGGTGGACGGCTCGTGGAGGTTCACCCCTCTATGGTCCCGCTCCGGACCCCGTCCGGCAAGCCCTCGAAGATGCCGCGTTACCGATCGCTCGACGCGGAGTACTTGGAAGCAATGGGGGACGGCCGGATCAATCGCGCCATAGAGCAGGGCCGCGCGCGGACGAGCGAGTTCAAGGAGCGCGTGCCCGAGCTCAAGGAGCGCGTGCCGGAGCTGCGCGAGCGCGTGCCCGAGCTCGGCAGCGAGCTGCGCAACCGCTCGACCGAGCTGCGCGACCGGATGCCCGAGCTCGGCGACGAGCTGCGGACGCGGAGCGCCGAGCTGCGCGCCCGCGGCGGCGAGCTGGCGCGCCAGTACCGCAAGATGGACGTGTCCTGGGCCCGCTACGGCTACGCGCGCGCGGCGCGCGAGGCGCTGCTGAGCGGCGTCCTCGGCCCGCTGATGGACCTCTACACGCGCAAGCGCACGGTCGGGCGCGAGCTGTTCGCCGAGGCGCTCAACCCGCCGGTCGTCTTCGTCGCCAACCACTCGAGCCACCTCGACACGCCGGCGATCCTGCGCGCGATGCCGCGCAAGTGGCGCAGCCGCACGGTCGTCGCGGCGGCGGCCGACTACTTCTACAAGAAGCGCTGGTCCGCCTGGGGCGTCGCGCTGCTGATCAACACCGTCCCGCTCGGGCGCAGCGGCGGCGGGCTCAGCAACGGCGCGACCGAGCACGTCGACCGCCTGATCGACGAGCGCTGGAACCTCCTGATGTTCCCCGAGGGGACGCGCTCGCGCGACGGCTCGATCGGCAAGGTCCGGTCGGGCGCCGCGGTGATCGCCGCCAACCACGGGATCGACATCGTCCCGATCTTCGTCAGCGGCACCCACGACGCGATGCCGCCCGGCCAGAACTGGCCCAAGCGGATCCCCGGCAAGCTGTTCCCCCGCCGCCACAAGATCGAGATCCGCTTCGGCGAGCCGATCCCGCCCCGCGACCCGGCCGAGCGCCGCGACGTGATGGCCGAGGTGCAGGCGTTCTGGGAGCGCAAGGGCCTCCCCGAGGACGGCCGCGACCCGGCGAACATCCACGACGTGCTGATCATCCACGAGGTCCTCAAGGCGCACGAGGCGATCGAGGAGCGCGAGCGCACCGGGCGCTTCCAGCACATCCTCCCGCTCAGCCCCCGAGTCGGTCCCGGACCAGCCCTCGCCGGCCGCCTGAGCGGCGCGTCCGCGCAATCCTCCGCGTTCACGACCATTGACCCGCGCCCTCGCGCGCAGGTACGGTCCCGGCGCGAGAGTCGGTGACCCCGAGCTGAGGAGAGCAGCAGGATGAAGAAGCTCATCAACGACCCGGATGCGGTCGTCAAGGACGCGCTCGCGGGGATCGAGGCGGCGCACGGCGACGTCGTCCGCGTGATCCACGACCCGATGGTGATCGTGCGGGCCGACGCGCCCGTCCAGGGCAAGGTCGGCATCATCTCCGGCGGCGGCTCGGGCCACGAGCCGATGCACGGTGGATTCGTCGGCAAGGGCATGCTCGACGCGGCCTGCCCGGGCGAGGTGTTCACGTCGCCGACGCCGGACCAGATGCTGGAGGCGACGAAGGCCGTCGACGGCGGCGCCGGCGTGCTCCACATCGTCAAGAACTACACCGGCGACGTGCTCAACTTCGAGATGGCCGCGGACCTGGCCAAGGCCGAGGGCATCGAGGTCGAGGCGGTCGTGACCAACGACGACGTCGCCGTCCAGGACAGCCTCTACACCGCGGGTCGCCGCGGCGTCGGCATCACCGTGATCGCCGAGAAGATCTGCGGCGCCGCCGCCGAGGAGGGCCAGCCGCTCGCGCAGGTCGCCGAGCTCTGCCGCAAGGTCAACGGGCAGGGCCGCTCGATGGGCATGGCGCTCACGCCCTGCATCACCCCCTCCGCCGGCACGCCGAGCTTCGAGCTCGCCGACGACGAGATGGAGATCGGCATCGGCATCCACGGCGAGCCGGGCCGCTACCGCGAGAAGCTCGCGCCGGCGTCGGACATCGTCGAGCGGCTCGCCACGGCGATCGTCGAGGACCTGCCCTACGAGTCGGGCGACCGCGTGCTCGCGTTCGTCAACGGCATGGGCGGGACCCCGCAGATCGAGCTCTACATCGTCTACAACGAGCTCGCGAAGTTCCTCGGCGAGCGCGGGATCACGATCGAGCGCAACCTGATCGGCAACTACATCACCTCGCTCGAGATGGCGGGCTGCTCGATCACGCTGCTCAAGCTCGACGACGACCTGACGCGGTTGTGGGACGCGCCGGTCGACACGCCGGCCTTCAAGTCCGGCCTAGCCATGAGCATCACCGCGACCGACGTCCGCGCCTGGATCTCCGACTTCGCCGCCGCGATCAGCGAGCACCGCGCCGAGCTGGTGGCGCTCGACACCGCGATCGGCGACGGCGACCACGGCACGAACATGGATCGCGGGATGAAGGCGGCGCTCGAGAAGGTCGAGGCCACCGAGGGCGACGACGTCGGCGCGATCCTGAAGGCGGTCGCGATGACGCTGATCTCGAAGGTCGGCGGCGCCGCCGGGCCCCTCTACGGGACGCTGTTCCTGCAGATGGGCACGGCGGCCGGCCGGCAAGCAGGAGCTCGACCTCGCCGGCTGGACCGCGGCGCTGGAGGCCGGCGTCAAGGGCGTCCAGGCCCGCGGCAAGGCCGAGCCGGAGGACAAGACGATGATCGACGCGCTGCTGCCCGCCGTCGACGCGCTGAAGGCGGCCGAGGGGGAGGGCGCGTCGCTCGGCGACGCGCTCCGCCGCTCGGCCGACGCGGCGGAGGCGGGCATGAAGGCGACGATCCCGCTCGAGGCGCGGAAGGGCCGGGCCAGCTACCTCGGCCCGCGCTCGGTCGGCCACCAGGATCCGGGCGCGACGTCGTCGCAGCTGCTGCTGGAGACCGCCGCGGCGCGCTTCGGCTGACTCAGTCGTCGTCCTCGTCGACCCAGTCGACGGTCCGCGCGACGGCCTTCCGCCACTTGCGGTAGCCCTTCTCGCGGACCGCCGGCTCCATCGCCGGCAGCCACTCGGCCGCCTTGTGCCAGTGCGCCCGCAGGGAATCGACGTCGGGCCAGAAGCCGACCGCGAGCCCGGCCGCGTAGGCGGCGCCGAGCGACGGCGCCTCGGCGACGATCGGCCGCACGACCGGCACGTCGAGCACGTCGGCGAGCGACTGCATCAGCAGGTTGTTGGCGGTCATGCCGCCGTCGACCTTGAGCGACCGGACCGAGACGCCGGCCTCGCCGTTCATCGCGTCGACGACCTCGCGGGTCTGCCACGCGGTCGCCTCGAGCACGGCGCGGGCGAGATGGCCCTTGGAGATGTAGCCGGTCAGCCCGGCGATCACGCCGCGCGCGTCGTCGCGCCAGTGCGGGGCGAACAGCCCGGAGAAGGCCGGGACGAAGTAGCAGCCGCCGTTGTCGTCGACCGAGCGGGCGAGCGTCTCGATCTCCGACGCGCTGCCGATCAGCCCGAGCTTGTCGCGGAACCACTGGACCAGCGCGCCCGTCACCGCGATCGAGCCCTCGAGCGCGTAGGTCGCGGGCTGGTCGCCGATCTTGTAGCCGACGGTCGTCAGCAGCCCGTTGATGGAGTGGACGGGCTGCTCGCCGGTGTTCATCAGCATGAAGCTGCCGGTCCCGTAGGTGCACTTCGCGTCGCCGGGCGCGAAGCAGGCCTGCCCGAACAGCGCGGCGTGCTGGTCGCCGAGCGCGGCCGCGATCGGCAGCCCGGCGAGCGAGCCGCCGGCCTCGCCGTAGACCTCCATCGACGGCCGGATCTCCGGCAGCATCGCCCGCGGCACGCCGATCCCGTCGAGCAGCGCGTCGTCCCACTCGAGCGTGTCGAGGTTCATCAGCATCGTCCGCCCGGCGTTGGTGACGTCGGTGATGTGGCGGCCGGTGAGCTTCCAGAGCAGCCACGCGTCCATGGTCCCGAACAGCACCTCGCCGGCCTCGGCGCGCTCGCTCAGGCCGTCGACGTGGTCGAGCAGCCAGCGGATCTTCGGGCCGGAGAAGTACGTCGCGAGCGGCAGGCCGCAGCGGTCGCGGAAGCGGTCCGGCCCGGCGTCGCCGCCCAGCTCGTGGACGAGATGGTCGGTCCGCATGTCCTGCCAGTTGAGCGCGTTGTGGACCGGCGCGCCCGTCGCGCGGTCCCACAGCACGGTCGTCTCGCGCTGGTTCGTGAGCCCGAGCCCGACGAGGTCGGACGCCCGCAGGTCGGCGGTCGCGAGCGCGGTCGCGACGACGTACTGGACGTTGTTCCAGATCTCGACCGGGTCGTGCTCGACGTGACCCGGGACGGGGCACGATCTGCCGGTGCTCGACCTGGCTGACGGAGACGACCCGCCCCTCGTGGTCGAAGATCAGGCAGCGCGACGAGGCCGTGCCCTGGTCGACCGAGGCGATGTAGCGCTCGCTCACGATGTCCTTCCTACCAGTTTCGGTTGCGCTACCACGGGATGGCGCCGAGGTCGCGCGACACGGCGCGCGCGGCCTCACGCACGAACGACACCAGGTCGGTCCGCGGCTCCCCGCCCTCGACCAGTCGCTCCACCGGGCCCGAGATCCCGATCGCACCGACCGTGACGCCGCGCCGGTCCTGGATCGGCGCGGCCAGCGAGACCACCCCGACCTCCAGCTCCTCGGCGTCGATCGCCCAGCCGCGCTCCTGCACGGCGCCGAGCTCGGCGTCGAGCGCCGCCCAGTCGGTCAGCGTGCTCGCGGTGTAGCGCTGCAGCCCGGTGCTCGGCGAGCTCGGCCGCGGCGTAGCGGTTCGACGCGAGCAGCACCTTGCCCAGCGCGGTGGCGTGGGCCGGGAGCAGCGCGCCGACCTCCAGCGCCTGGCGGCTGTCGTCCGGCCGGAAGACGTGGTGCACGACCAGCACCCGTGTCTCGTGCAGCGTGCCGATCCGGACGCTCTCCCCGCTGCGCGAGGCGAGCGAGTCCGACCAGTTGAGCGCGCGGGTCCGCAGCTCGTTGCCGTCCAGGTACGAGCTGCCCATGTGCAGCAGCGCGGCGCCGAGCTGGTACGGGCCGCCCTCGACGTCCTGCTCGACGAACCCGACGGCGGTCAGCGTGCGCAAGATCCCGTGCACGGTGCCCTTGGGCAGGTCGAGCTCACCCGCGATCTGGGCGACGCCCAGCCGGCGGTTGCGGCCGGACAGGAGCCGGAGGATGGCGGCGGCGCGCTCGATCGACTGGATCGTGGCGGGCACAGGCCGAAATTATCCGAAATCGTTCGGCATTGCCGACCGTCGTTCGGACTCTATGAGCCGTCGGACCCGTTTGACATCGCCGGACGCGGAGGATTAGTGTCACGGCGGTTGGGTCGGCAACTCGAGGAGAGGAAGGAGAGCTCGGTTTGAGCATCTTCGGAGCTGAGGTGATCGGGACAGCGCTCCTGATCCTGTTGGGCAACGGCGTGGTCGCCTGCGTGCTGCTGAACCTGTCCAAGGGACAGAACGCGGGCTGGATCGTGATCACCTTCGGGTGGGGCATGGCCGTGATGGTCGGCGTGTTCGCGGTGGGGCAGTTCAGTGGCGCTCATCTGAACCCGGCGGTGACGATCGGGTTCTGGGTCGCAGGGACGATCGACGGCAGCGACGTGCCCGCCTATATCGGCGGCGAGTTCGTCGGCGCGTTCATCGGCGCGGTGCTGGTCTGGCTGTCGTACCTGGACCACTGGAAGGAGACCGAGGACCCGGGCCTCAAGCTGGCGTGCTTCAGCACGGCGCCCGGCGATCCGCAACCCCGTCTCGAACTTCATCACCGAGGTCATCGGGACGTTCGTGCTGGTGTTCGGGGTCCTGTCCTTCTTCAACAACCAGGCGACCGCCGACACGGGCCTCGGGGGGCTGATCGTGGGCCTGCTGGTGCTGGGCATCGGGTTGTCGCTCGGTGGCCCGACGGGCTACGCGATCAACCCGGCCCGCGACCTGGGGCCACGGATCATCCACGCGATCCTGCCGATCCCCGGAAAGGGGGGCTCCGACTGGGGCTACTCCTGGATACCGGTGGTCGCGCCGCTCGTGGGAGGCGTCATCGCCGCCCTCGCCTACAAGGCGTTCTTCCCGGGCGCCTGAGGCAGCCGCAGCCGTAACCGGTGGGCGGCGTCGCGAGCCGGCGCCGCCCATCACGAACCACGAGACGAGGAGAGCCTGAATGGCCAAGTACGCGGCAGCCATCGATCAGGGCACCACGAGCACGCGGTGCATGGTCTTCGATCACGGCGGCAACGTCGTCAGCGTCGCGCAGAAGGAGCACGAGCAGATCTATCCCAAGCCGGGCTGGGTCGAGCACGATGTGACGGAGATCTGGGCGCGCACCCAGGAGGTCGTCGACGAGGCCATGGCCTCGGCCGGCGCGACCGCCGACGACGTCGCGGGCGTCGGGATCACGAACCAGCGCGAGACCGCGGTCGTGTGGGACAAGACGACCGGCGAGCCGATCCACAACGCGCTCGTCTGGCAGGACACCCGCACGGACAAGCTGGTCGACGAGTACTCGAAGGACGGCGGCCAGGCCCGCTTCCAGGAGAAGGTCGGGCTTCCGCTCGCGACCTACTTCTCGGGGCCGAAGATCCGCTGGATCCTCGACAACGTCGACGGCGCCGCCGAGAAGGCCGACTCGGGCGACCTGCTGTTCGGCAACATGGACACCTGGACCATCTGGAACCTCACGGGCGGCACGGACGGTGGGCAGCACATCACCGACGTGACGAACGCGAGCCGCACGATGCTGATGGACCTGCGCTCGCTGTCGTGGGACGCCGAGGTCATGGACGTGATGGGGATCCCGGAGGCGATGCTGCCCGAGATCCGCGCCTCGTCCGACGTCTACGGCGAGGTCCGCGCGGGCGGCGCGCTCCAGGGCGTGCAGATCGCGGGCGACCTCGGGGATCAGCAGGCGGCCACGTTCGGCCAGACCTGCTTCTCGCCCGGCGAGGCCAAGAACACGTACGGCACCGGCAACTTCCTGCTGCTCAACACGGGCACGGAGGCGGTCGCGTCGAAGAACGGCCTGCTGACCACGGTCGGCTACAAGATCGGCGACCAGGACACGATCTACTGCCTCGAGGGCTCGATCGCGATCACCGGGGCGCTCGTGCAGTGGCTGCGCGACAACCTCAAGCTGATCAAGGCCGCGCCCGAGGTGGAGGAGCTCGCCCAGTCCGTCGAGGACAACGGCGGCCTCTACATCGTGCCGGCGTTCTCGGGCCTGTTCGCGCCGTACTGGAAGTCGAACGCGCGCGGCGTGTTCGCCGGCCTGACCCGCTACGTGACCGCGGGGCACATCGCCCGCGCGACGCTGGAGGCGACCGCCTTCCAGAGCCGCGAGATCGTCGAGGCGATGGACGCGGACTCGGGCGTGGCGCTCGAGTCGCTCAAGGTCGACGGCGGCATGGTCGGCAACGACCTGCTGATGCAGTTCCAGGCCGACCTGCTCGGCGTGCCGGTCATCCGGCCGAAGGTGCCCGAGACCACGTCGCTCGGCGCCGCGTACGCGGCCGGCCTGGCGACCGGGTTCTGGGCCGAGGTCGAGGACCTGCGCGAGAACTGGGTCGAGGACAAGCGCTGGGAGCCGCTCGATGGACGACGCCAAGCGCGACGAGTACTACAAGTACTGGAAGCGCGCGGTCACCCGCACCTTCGACTGGTTCGACGCGGACTAGGACGGCGCATTTCGTGACCCGGGCGGCGCCTTGGCGCCGCCCGGCTCGCGCCGTCGATTAGCATGGGGAACGTGGCCCACCTGCAAGCCGATGTGCTGGTGATCGGCGGGGGCGCGACCGGGGCCGGTGTGGCCTGGGACGCGGCGCTCCGGGGCTTCGACGTGGTGCTGGTGGAGCGCGGCGATCTCGCCGAGGGCACCAGCGGCCGCTTCCACGGCCTGCTGCACTCGGGCGGGCGCTACGCGGTCAAGGATCCGGTCGCCGCCGAGGAGTGCGTGGCCGAGAACGCGATCCTGCGCCGGGTCATCCCCGACTGCATCGAGGACACCGGCGGGCTGTTCGTCACCACGCCCGACGACGACCCCGCCTACGGCGACCGCTTCCTCGAGGGCTGCAAGGCGACCGAGCTGCCGGTCGCGGAGATCCCGGTCGGCGAGGCGCTGCGGATGGAGCCGCGCCTCAACCCCGGCATCCAGCGCGCGTTCACCGTCCCCGACGCGTCGATCGACGCCTGGAAGACGGTCTGGTCGTTCGCCCGCGGCGCCGCCGAGCACGGCGCCCGCGTCCTCCCGTACCACCGCGTGACCGACCTGCACCGGACGGGCGACGCGGTCACGGGCGCGCGCGTGCGCAACGAGCAGACCGGCGAGGACCTCGACATCGCCGCCGGCTTCGTGCTCAACGCCTCCGGCGCGTGGGCCGCGCAGATCGTCCACATGGCCGGGATCCACGACGTCGGCGTGATCCCCGGCAAGGGGATCATGATCGCGATGAACCACCGGCTCGTGAACACGGTGATCAACCGCTGCACGATGCCGGCCGACGGCGACATCCTCGTCCCGATCCGCACCGTCAGCGTGATCGGCACGACCGACATCCGCGCCGCGGACCCGGACGAGATCCCGGTCACGCAGGAGGAGGTCGACCAGATGCTCGACGACGGCGAGCGGCTGGTCCCGGGCTTCCGCGAGGCGCGCGCGCTGCGCGTCTGGGCCGGCGTCCGGCCGCTGTTCCAGGACGCCAAGGCCGAGCAGGTCAAGGACACGCGCGACGTCAGCCGCACCCACGCGGTCGTCGACCACAAGACGCGCGACGGCGTGACCGGCCTGCTGACGATGTCGGGCGGCAAGCTGACGACGCTGCGGCTGATGGCGCAGGACATCGTCGACGCGATGTGCGACCAGCTCGGCGACCGGCGGACCTGCCGTCACGGCCGAGGTGCAGCCGCCCGGCGAGGACGGCGCGGGGACGTACATGATCGGCTCGCGGCTCGAGCGGCGCGAGGACACCCTCCAGGACGAGCAGCTGATCTGCGAGTGCGAGCTGGTCGGGCGCTCGCGGCTCGAGTCGGCGATGCGCCGGCGCGGCACGCACAACCTCGACGACATCCGGCGCGCGATGCGGCTCGGCATGGGCCCGTGCCAGGGCGGCTTCTGCATCTACCGCGCGACGGGGATCCTCCATGCGGTCGACCGGCTCGACGGCGAGGAGGCGGCCGAGTCGCTGATCCACTTCCTCGAGGAGCGCTGGAAGGGCGTGTGGCCGATCCTCTACGGCGACCAGCTGCGCCAGGCGCGGCTCGACGACTGGATCTTCCAGGGCCTGCTCGACGTCGAGCACCTCCCGGACGCCGAGGCGGCGAAGGCCAAGGCCGAGGAGGTCGTCCAGGCGTGAGCCACCACGACGTCGTCGTCGTCGGCGCCGGGCTCGCGGGGCTGAGCGCGGCGGTCCGGCTCGCGGAGTCCGGCGCGCGCGTGCTCGTGCTCGCCAAGGGCGTCGGCGCGACCCATCTCGCGGGCGCGACGATCGACGTCCTCGGCTACGCGCCCGACCGGGTCGAGCGGCCGCTCGACGCGCTGGGCGGCCTGCCCGCCGGCCATCCGTACCACCACGTCGGCGCCGACGGGATCCGCGCGGCCGTCGCGTGGTTCAAGGACCGGATCGCGAACGGCTCGCTCCCCGGCTACGCCTACACCGGCGAGCCGGACGAGAACCTGCTGCTGCCGTCCGCCGTCGGCGTCCCGCGCCCGTCGGCGGTCGTGCCGGAGACGATGGCCGGCGGCGACCTGCGCGGCGGCGGGCCGGTGCTCGTGGCGGGCTTCCGCACGATGAAGGACTTCCACCCGGCGCTCGCGGCGGACACGCTGCGGCGCGCGGGCGTCGAGGCGCGGTCCGTGGAGCTCGAGCTGACGCCCGGCGGCCGCGCCGACGTCAACGCGCTCGCGATGGCGCGCGGGCTCGACGACGCCGCGTTCCGCGGGACGCTGATCGCCCAGCTCAACGGCCGGCGGCTGCGCAGCGGCGAGCGGGTGGCGCTCCCCGCCGTGCTCGGGATCGCCGATCCGCACCGGGTCTGGACCGAGCTCGAGCGCGCGCTCGGGCGGCCGGTGTTCGAGATCCCGACGCTCCCGCCGTCCGTCCCGGGCATGCGCGTGTTCGCGATCCTGCGCGAGGCGCTGCGGCGCGCGGGCGGCACGATCATCCTGAACAACGTGGTCGTCGGCGCCGAGCGCGAGGGCGACAAGGTCTCCGCGGTGCGGGTCAGGGTCGGGCTGCGCGAGGAGCGCCGCGGCGCGGACTGGGTCGTGCTGGCGACCGGCGGCTTCGCCTCGGGCGGCGTCGAGCTCGCGTCCGACTGGACCGCGCGCGAGGTCGCGCTCGGGCTGCCCGTCGCCGGCGTGCCCGAGGCCGGCGAGCCGCGCTTCGGCCCCGAGTACTTCGGCGCGCACGCGCTGGCGCGCGCCGGCGTGGCGGTCGACGGCGAGCTGCGGCCCGTCGACGGCGCGGGCGAGCGCCTGCTCGGCAACGTCCTGGTGGCGGGCGCCACGCTCGCCGGCGCCGAGCCCTGGAAGGAGAAGTCCGGCGACGGCATCAGCCTCGCGACCGGACACCGTGCGGCCGAGCTCGTGCTCGCCGCGGGCACCGCGACCGCCGCGCCGGCCGCGGCCACGGGAGGCTGATCGGCATGGCACCCAACCCGCTTCGCGGGCGGGCAGACACCGGCCACGAGAGCGGTGACGTGCTCGGCCCGCTGCTGATGCGCGACTCGCTCGACCATTGCGTGAAGTGCACGATCTGCGAGACGTTCTGCCCGGTCTCGAACGTCACGCCGCTGTTCCCGGGCCCGAAGTACGCCGGCCCCCAGGCCGAGCGCTTCCGGGTCGCCGACGAGCCGTCGACCGACGGCTCGGTCGACTACTGCTCGGGCTGCGGGATCTGCACCCAGGTCTGCCCGCAGGGCGTCCACATCGCCGAGATCAACTCGCAGGCGCGCGCGCGGCTCAAGGAGCAGACCGGCTTCAAGCTGCGCGACCGGATCATCGCCCGCCCGACCTGGGCGGGCCGCGCGGGCACGCCGGTGGCGCCGCTCGCCAACTGGACGCTGCGCAACAAGCTCGTCCGGCTGATCGGCGAGAAGACGGTCGGGCTGCACCGCGACGCGCCGGTGCCGCGCTTCGCGGGCCGCACGTTCCAGGCCTGGGCGAAGAAGCATCCGACGCCCGCGCTGCCGCGCAAGGTGGCGTTCTTCCACGGCTGCGGCGCGAACTACTACGAGCCCGACCTCGGCGCGATGACCGTCGCGCTGCTCGAGCACAACGGGATCGCGGTCGAGGTCCCGAAGCAGGACTGCTGCGGGCTGCCGCTCCAGTCCAACGGCATGTTCGACGACGCGCGCCCCGTCGTGCACCGGCTCGCCAAGCGGCTCGCGCCATACGCGCGCGAGGGCGATCGACATCGTCGGGACGTCGACCAGCTGCACGCTGATGCTCAAGCGCGAGGCGCTCGAGATCCTCGGGATGGACGACGACGAGGAGCTCCACGTCGTCTCCGGGCGCGTGTTCGACATCTGCGAGTACCTGCTCATGCTGCACGAGCGCGGCGAGCTCAAGACCGACTTCGCGCCGCTCGAGCAGACGGTCACCTACCACGCGCCGTGCCAGCAGCAGGGGCACGGGATCGGCAAGCCGGCGCTCGACCTGCTGGCGCTGATCCCGGGCCTGACCGTCGTCGAGAGCCGGGCGAACTGCTGCGGCATCGCGGGCACGTACGGGTTGAAGAAGGAGAAGTACGGCATCGCGATGGACGTCGGCGCACCGCTCTTCCGGCAGATCGCCGACGACGGGTCCGACCGCGCCGTCTGCGACTCGGAGACCTGCCGCTGGCAGATCGAGCAGGCCACGGGCGTGGACACCGTCCACCCGGTCGAGATGCTCGCCCGCTCCGCCGGCCTCGCCTGAGCCGTGGTCGGCCTCGTCATCGTCTCGCACAGCGCGGGGCTGGCCGAGGGCGTGGCCCAGCTCGCCCGCGAGATGGGCGGCGAGGACGTCGCGATCGCCACCGCCGGCGGCCTGGACGACGGCGCGATCGGCACCGACGCCGCGCGGGTGATGGCTGCGGTCGACGCGGTCCGCTCGCCCGACGGCGTGCTCGTGCTGATGGACCTGGGCAGCGCGCTGATGAGCGCGGAGCTGGCGGTCGAGATGAGCGATCCCGACGGCGGACCGATCGAGCTCACCGCGGCGCCGCTGGTCGAGGGCGCCGTTGCAGCCGCGGCACGCGCACGCGGCGGGGCGGACCTCGCCGAGGTCGCGGCGGAGGCGCGCGCGGCGCTGCGGATGAAGTCGTCGCAGCTCGGCGAGGAGGACGACGCACCCGCCGCCGCTGCGCCCGCCGCGATCGGCGACGACGCGCTCGAGGCGACGCTGGCGGTGCCGAACCGGCTCGGCCTGCACGCCCGCCCGGCGGGGCGGTTCGTGAGCACGGTCGGGACGTTCGACGCCACCGTGCAGGTCGAGAACGTCACGCGCGGGACCGGCCCGGCGGACGGCCGCAGCCTCACGGCGCTCGCGGTGCTCGCGGTGCGCCAGGGCGACGACCTGCGGGTGCGCGCGAGCGGCCCGCAGGCGGCGGAGGTGCTCGACGCGCTGCGCGCGCTGGCCGAGGACCGCTACGGCGACCCGCCCGACGACGCCGCGCCCGCGGGCGCGCCGGACGCCGTCGCGCCGGCCGGCGGCGCGCCCGCCCGTGCCGCGGCGGCCGCCCCCGCGGCGGGCGACGCGCTGCGCGGCGTGCCCGCGTCCGCCGGGATCGCGATCGGGCCCGCGCGGCGGCTCGTCGTGCCCGAGCCCGACGTCGCCGAGGCGCCCGAGGGTCCGCCGGACGCCGAGCGCGAGCGGCTCGATCACGCGCGCGCCCGCGCGCGGGAGGACCTCGAGGCCGCCCGCGCAGCGCTGCGCGGTCCCGAGGCCGAGATCTTCGCCGCCCACGTGCAGCTGCTCGACGACGACGCGATCGTCGGCCCGGCGCAGCGGGCGATCGACGGCGGCGCGTCGGCCGGCGTCGCCTGGCGCGACGCCGCCGCGGACGCCGCGACCGCGTTCCGCGGGCTCGACGACGCCTACCTGCGCGAGCGCGCCGTCGACGTCGAGGACGTCGCCCGCCGCGTGCTCGCCCACCTCGCCGGCACGACCGCGGTCGCGACGGCCGAGCCGGGCATCGTGCTCGCCGACGAGCTCACGCCCGGCGAGGCGGCGGGGCTCGATCCCGAGCACGCCTACGCGATCGCGACCGCCCGCGGCGGGCCCACGGGGCACGCGGCGATCCTCGCCCGCGCGCTCGGGATCCCCGCCGTGGTCGGCGCGGGCCCCGCGCTGCTCGCGATCGCGGACGGCACGCCGCTCGTGGTCGACGGCGCGGCGGGCACGATCGACGTCGGCGCCCGGCGACGACGTCGTCGCCGACGCCGAGCGGCGCCGCGACGCGCTCGCGGCGGAGCGCGCCGCCGCGCTGGAGCGCGCCGCCGAGCCCGGCGCGCTCGCCGACGGCACCCGGATCGAGGTGTTCGCCAACGTCGGCTCCGCCGCCGAGGCCCGCGCCGCCGCCGAGCAGGGCGCCGAGGGCGTCGGCCTGCTGCGGACCGAGTTCCTCTTCCTCGACCGCCGCGACCCGCCGGACGAGGACGAGCAGGTCGCGGTCCTGACCGAGATCGCGGAGGCCCTCGGCGGGCGGCCGGTCGTCGTCCGCACGCTCGACGCGGGCGCCGACAAGCCGCTGCCGTTCCTCCGCCAGGAGCCGGAGGACAACCCGTTCCTCGGCCGTCGCGGCATCCGCCTCAGCCTCGCCGAGCCCGAGCTCTTCCGGACCCAGCTGCGGGCGATCGTGCGCGTCGCCGCGCACCACCCGCTGAAGATCATGTTCCCGATGGTCGCGACGCTCGAGGAGTTCCGCGCCGCGCGGGCGCTGCTCGACGAGGTGCGCGGCGACGTCGAGCTCGAGGTCGGCGTGATGGTCGAGGTCCCCGGGCTGGCGCTGCGGGCGGCGGAGTTCGCGCCCGAGGTCGACTTCTTCTCGGTCGGCACCAACGACCTCGCGCAGTACACGATGGCCGCCGAGCGCGGGAACGCCGCGCTCGCGCCGCTGCTCGAGGACGCGCTCGCCCCGGTGCTCGCGCTGATCGCCGCGGTCGTCGAGGCGGCCGACGCGCACGGCCGCTGGGTCGGCGTGTGCGGCGAGCTGGCCGGCGACCCGGAGGCGGCGGTGCTGCTCGCCGGGCTCGGCGTGCGCGAGCTGAGCATGGCCGCCGGCCGCATCCCGGCGGTCAAGGAGGCGCTCCGCGCGACGGACGCCGAGGCCGCCGCCGCGGCGGCCCGCCGGGCGCTCCCGCCCCGTGCCGGGGCGGCCGCAGCGCGGTAGAGTCCACCCGCCTCGTGGCCATCTCGAATGTGACCCGGGGCGGATTGCGCTCCGCCCGGCTGCTCGCCGCGGGCACCGCCACGCGGATCATCCTCACGCCCGTGGTCATGGCGCTGATCCTGATCCCCGACGCGGCCGACGACGACGTCCGCGTGCTGGCCACCGTGCTGTTCTGCATCGCCGCCGCGACCGACTGGATCGACGGCCGGCTCGCGCGGCGCTGGAACGTCACGAGCAAGCTGGGCTCGTTCCTCGACACGACCGCCGACAAGCTGCTCGTCTCCGGCGTGCTGATCGCGCTGCTCGGCGTCGACCGCGTCTCGCCGTGGATCGTCGCGATCATCGTCGGGCGCGAGCTGGTGCTGATGGCGGTCCGCGGCGTGATCGCGTCCGAGGGCGAGGTGATGGCGCCGTCGTCGCTCGGCAAGCTCAAGACCGCCGTCCAGTTCCTCGCCATCGCGCTCGCCATCTGGCGCCCCGGCGATCCGGTCGGCGGGCTCTACGTCGACGAGTGGGCGATGCTCGCCGCCGCCGCGATCACCGTCTGGTCGGCGGTCGACTACCTCGTGCGGGCGCTGCCGGCGCTGACCGCCGACGACGCTTGAGCCGCGTCCTCGTCACGGGCGCGAGCGGCTTCGTCGGCGGCGCGCTCGCACGCCGGCTGGCCGAGCGCGGCGACGACGTGGTCGCGCTCGCGCGCTCGGACGCGGCGGCCGCGGCGCTCGCGGACCACGAGGTCGCGCGCGGCGACGTGCTCGACGAGGACGCGCTCGTCGCCGCCATGCGCGGCTGCACGCGGCTGTACCACGTCGCGGGCATCAACACGATGTGCCCGACCGACCCCGCCGCGATGTTCCACGTCAACGTCCGCGGCGCGGAGATCGCGGTCCGCGCCGCGGCCCGCGCGGGCGTGGAGCGGGTGATCCTGACCTCGTCGGCCGCCGCCCTGGGCGAGGCCCACGGCACCGTCGGCAGCGAGGACTCGCCGCACCGCGGCAGCTACCTGTCGGTCTACGAGCGGACGAAGCACGAGGGCGAGGTCGCCGCGTTCGCCGCGGCGCGCAGCGCCGGCGTCGACCTCGTCGCGGTCAACCCGTCCTCCGTCCAGGGCCCCGGCCGCGCCGGCGGCACCGGCCGGATCCTGATCGCCTACCTCAACGGGCGGCTGCGCGCGTTCGTCGACACGACGATCAGCCTCGTCGACATCGCCGACTGCACCGAGGCGCACGTGCTCGCCGCGGAGCGCGGGACGCCCGGCGAGCGCTACGTGATCAGCGGCGCCACGCTGAGCGCGCGCGAGGCGCTCGACCTCGTCGCCGGGATCTCCGGCGTCCGGCGCCGGGTGACCAGCCTGCCCGCGCCGGTCGCGACCGCCGCCGGCACGCTCGTCGGCGGGGCGTTCCGGCTCGCCGGCAAGCACCCGCCGCTGTGCCGCGAGATGGTCCGGACGCTGCTGCACGGTCATCGATATGACGGATCGCGCGCGACGCGCGAGCTGGGCCTCGCCTACACGCCGGTCGCGGACACGTTCCGCCGGACGATCGCGTGGGCTCGTGCTGAAGGCCTGGTCTCCGGGTAACCCGAGACCATGGAGAGCCACGAGCACCCACAGACGGCGGAGCCACACCCGAGCAGCCCGGCGAGGGCGGCTTCGAGACCGGCGCGGAGCACCCGCCCGAGACGCCCGCCGAGGAGCGCGAGCCCAACTTCGCCCGCGGCATCGGCGAGGACCCGCCCGAGGGCGGCCAGCGCGGCCGCTTCAGCGAGGGCGAGGAGGAGCTGCCGGACACGCCCGACAAGAACGTCGAGCGGCGCTTCAGCGAGGGCATCGAGCAGAGCCCGACCAGCGACTAGGCCGGGCCGAGCGCGGCCTCGACGAGCCGGTCCGCGTCCGCCGCGGCGCGGGCCAGCACGGCGCTGTCGCGCTCGAGCTGGCCGACGCACGGCGTGCCCGCCGGCGGCCGCAGGCCCAGCACGAACGGCGGCGCGTCGCCCGGCTCGCCGCTGTGCCGCGCGATGTCGGCCACGACGTCCTCGTAGGCGTCGATCCGGGCCCGGTAGAGCCCGACCAGCGCGGGGTTGAGCCCGCGCAGGTGGCGCTCGATGAAGCGGTCGCCGAGCCGCGAGCTGCTCTTGCGCGGGATCCCGTGCGGGCGCGTCTGCAGCACCAGCACGTGCGTCGCGCCCGCCGCGAGCGCCTCGGCCACCGGCACCGGCGAGCCCATGCTGCCGTCGAGGTAGCGGCGCCCGCCGAGCTCGATCGGCGGCCCGCCGGCCCACGGCATCCGGCTCGAGGCGAGCAGTGCGTCCCACACCTCGGTCTCCGTGCGCATGCCGCTCAGCACGACCGTCCGCGCCGACTCGACGTCGACCGCCACCGCGTGCAGGCCGACCTCGCCGCTGGTGATCCGGTCGTGGCCCGTCGACTCGAGCCCGGTCGCCAGCTTGAGGATGTCGTTCACGTCGAGCACCGGCTTGCCGCGCAGCACGCCGGAACGGGTTGATGAACGCGCGCGAGGCGAGCGGCCCGGTGTAGGTCGCGACCGCGCGGCCGGCGGCGCCCGCCAGCAGCGCGGCGCCGTTGATCGCGCCCGCCGACGCGCCCGCGACCAGGTCGAAGCCCGGGGTCAGGCCCAGCCGCTCGATCGCCGCGGTCATCCCCGCCGAGACCACCCCGCGCATCCCCCCGCCCTCGAGCACGAGCGCGACGCGGTGCCCGTCCTCGCGCGCGCCCGGGCGCGAGCCCGCGCGGGCGCGCTGCTTCAGGACCTGCGTCACGGGATGCGTGGCCGCGTGCACGGCGGCGGGCACGCTCGTCGTCATCGCGGCGACGGTAGCACCCCCCACCCCGCGCCCGAGGACCCCCCCGCCCGGGGGGTAGCGAGGCCCGCGCGATCCGGAATCCACGCGCCCACGGACAAGGGTGTTCGCCGTGAGCACCGTCACGCTGCTGTTCCCAGGCCAGGGGAGCCAGACTCCCGAGATGCGCGACCTCGTCGCCGAGCGCTGCCCCGAGCTGCTCGCGCGGGTCACCGAGCTGGTGGGGGAGGATCCCTTCGCGCGCGTGGAGGAGAGCACCCGCTTCCAGCAGCCCGCCATCTTCTGCGCCTCGATCGCCGGCTGGCGCGGCCTGCCCGACGACGTCGCGCCGTCCGCCGCCGCCGGGCACTCGCTCGGCGAGCTCGGCGCGCTCGCCGCCGCCGGCGTGCTGGGCGTCGACGACGCCCTCGAGCTCGTCGTGCTGCGCGGCCGGCTGATGGCCGAGGCCGACGACCGCGGCTCGATGATCGCGCTGATGGGCGCCGACGCGGACGAGGCCGAGCAGGTCGCCGCCGCCGCCGACCTCACCGTCGCCAACGACAACGCGCCCGGCCAGATCGTCCTGGCCGGCGACCGCGCGAACTTCGAGCGCGCCGAGGCGAAGGCCGACGAGCTCGGCCGCCGCGCGATGCGGCTCCCGGTCGCGGGCGCGTTCCACTCGCCGTCGATGGCCGCGGCCGTCGCGCCGTTCCGCGCCGCGCTCGACGAGGTCGAGCTGCACGAGCCGCGCTTCACGGTCACCTCCTGCGCCTCGGCCGAGCCGTTCGCCGACGTGCGCGACGAGCTCGCCCGCGCGCTGATCCGCCCCGTCCGCTGGCGCGAGACGTTCACCGCGCTCCACGCGGCGGACCCCGACGGGCGCTTCATCGAGGTCGGCCCCGGCAAGGTGCTGGCGAAGCTCGCCAAGCGGATCGTGCCGGGCACCAAGGTGGAAGAGATCCCCGCCGGGGTCCCGCACCATGCCTGAGACCGCCATGACCCCCGCACCGGTCAACGGCCGCGTCGCCCCCGCGCGCACCGCGCGCGTGCTCGGGCTCGGCCACCGGCTGCCCGACCGCGTCGTCCCGAACGGCCCGATCGCCGAGCAGATCGGGGTCGACGCCGACTGGATCGTCCGCCGCACCGGCATCCGCGCGCGCCGTCACGCCGCGCCCGACGAGCGCACCGCCGACCTCGCGCTGGCCGCCGCCCGCCGCGCGCTCTCCGACGCCGGCCTGCGCCCGTCGGACATCGACCTCGTGCTGGTCGCGACGATGACCGCCGACGAGATCACGCCGAACACGGCGCCGCTCGTCGCCGACGCGCTCGGCCTCAAGGTCGGCGCGTTCGACATCGGCGCCGCGTGCACCGGCTGGCTGTCGGCGCTGTCCGTCGGCGCCGCCCAGATCGAGACGGGCCGCGCCGAGCGCGTGCTCGTGATCGGGGCCGAGACGATCTCGCGGATCGTCGACCCGACCGACAAGCGCACCGCCGCCCTGTTCGGCGACGGCGCCGGCGCCGTCGTGCTCGGCCACGAGGGCGACGGCGAGGTCGGCCCGATCCTGCTCGCCTCCGACGGCGGCATGGGCGACGCGATCATCGCGCACCACGACGTGCGCACGATCGCGATGGACGGCCACACGACGTTCAACATGGCCGTCAAGGTCCTCGGCGAGTCGACGCGGCAGATCCTCGAGCACACCGGGCTGACGCTCGACGACATCGACCTGTTCGTCTACCACCAGGCGAACGGCCGGATCATCAAGGCGCTGATGGAGCGGCTCGAGCTGCCGCCCGAGCGCGTCGCCGACTACGTCGCCGAGACCGGCAACACGTCCGCCGCCTCGATCCCGCTCACGCTCAGCCTGCTGCGCGAGGACGGCCGCCTGCGCCCGGGGCAGCGCCTGCTGCTCGGCGCCGTCGGCGCCGGCTTCACGTGGGGCGCGGGCGTCGTCGAGTGGGGGGTGCGCTGAGTGGCCCGCCCCGAGGAAGCCGTCGCGCTGGTCACCGGCGCGTCCAAGGGCATCGGCAGCGCGATCGCCCGCGCGCTGGCCGCCGACGGCTGGCACGTCGCGGTCAACTACCGCTCCGACGCGGACGGCGCCAAGGCGACCGTGGCCGCGATCGAGGAGGCCGGCGGCAAGGCCGTCGCACTGGCGGGCGACGTCACCAACGGCGCGCCCGGCAAGCTCTTCAGCGACGCCGAGGAGGCGCTCGGCGGCCCGGTGCTCGCGCTCGTCAACAACGCCGGCGTGCGCGCCGACAACCTCGCGATCCAGATCGAGGACGAGGACTGGGACACCGTCCTGGGCACCAACCTGACCGCGGCCTTCCGCCTGACGAAGCAGTCGCTGCGGCCGATGCTCAAGGCGCGCTACGGCCGGATCGTCAACGTCGCCTCCGTCGTCGGCCCGCGCGCCAACGCCGGCCAGGCGAACTACGCGGCCGCGAAGGCCGGCCTGATCGGCATGACCAAGACCGTGTCGCACGAGGTCGCGCGCCGCGGCATCACGGTCAACGCCGTGGCCCCCGGCTTCATCGAGACCGACATGACCAAGGACATGCTGGCCGACGTCGTCAAGGCGATCCCCGCGCGCCGCGCGGGCCAGCCCGACGAGGTCGGCGCCGCCGTGCGCTTCCTGGCGTCCGACGACGCGGCCTACGTCACCGGCACGACCCTGTTCGTCGACGGCGGCATGTCCGCCTAGCACCCGACCAAGGAGAACCCACACATGGCCACCACCGTCACCCCCGAGGCAGTCGAGAAGGTCGTCTTCGACGCCCTGCCGCAGTTCGGCGCCGACCCGAGCGAGATCAGCCGCGAGGCGACCTTCGAGGACCTCGACGTCGACTCGCTCGACCTCGCCGAGCTGTCCCAGATCATCGAGGACGAGTTCGGCGTCCAGCTCAAGGGCGACGACGTCGGCAAGATCAAGACCGTCGGCGACGCCGTCGACCTGGTGGTGAGCCGCGCGGGATGAAGCCCGACGTCGTCGTCACCGGCATCGGCGCCGTCACCCCGCTCGGGGTCGGCGCGCGCAGCCTGCACGAGCGCTGGACCGCCGGCACCTCGGGGATCGAGGACGGCGAGGGCGCCTGCAGCGAGTTCGTGCCCACCGAGCACCTGTCGGTCAAGGAGGTGCGCCGGGCGGATCGCTTCACCCAGTTCGCGCTCGTCTCCTCGGACGAGGCGCTCAAGGAGGCCGGCTGGGACGGCGAGCTGCCCTACGACTCCAAGCGGATCGGCTGCGTCATCGGCACGGGGATCGGTGGGATCGGGACCCTCACCCACAACCATCAGGTGATGCTGGAGGAGGGCCCGAAGAAGGTCTCGCCGCTCTCGATCCCGCTCATGATGGGCAACGCCGGCGCGGGCGCCGTGAGCATGCGCCACAAGCTGCGCGGGCCGTCGTTCGCGCCGCTCTCGGCGTGCTCGGCGGGCTCGCACTCGCTCGGCGAGTCGGTCGAGATGATCCGCTCGGGCCGCGCCGATGCGGTCGTGGCCGGCAGCTCCGAGGCCGCGCTCGTCCCGCTGGCGCGGGCCGCCTTCGGCGCGCTGGACGCGATGTCCGACGTCGGCATCTCACGCCCCTTCGACGTCCGCCGCGACGGCTTCGTCATGGGCGAGGGCGCCGCGGTGCTCGTGCTCGAGGACGCCGACAAGGCGCGCGAGCGCGGGGCCAACATCCTCGCCCACGTGCGCGGCTACGGCGCCACGTCGGACGCCTACCACCTGACCGCGCCGGACAAGGAGGGGGCGGGCGCCGCAGAGGCGATCCGCGTGGCCCTCGACGACGCCGGCGTCACCACCGAGGACATCGTGTACATCAACGCGCACGGGACCTCGACCCCCCTGAACGACCGTGCCGAGACGCTCGCCATCAAGGCGGTGTTCGGCGACGCGGCGAAGGACATCCCGGTGTCCTCCACCAAGTCGGCGATCGGGCATCTGCTCGGTGCCGCCGGCGCGGTGGAAGCCGTGGCGACCATCCTGGCGCTCCGCGACCGGATCGCCCCCCCGACCCTCGGGCTGGAGCAGCCCGACGAAGGCCTCGACCTGGACTACGTCCCGGGCAAGGCCCGCCCCCTCGACATCGACGGCAAGCCCGCGATCGGCCTCTCGAACGCCTTCGGGTTCGGCGGCCACAACGCGGTGCTGTGCCTGGAGGCCGCATGACGATCGAGTTCGTTCCCCAGGTAGAGGACAAGCTCTCGCCGATCGAGCGCCTGGAGGCGCTCTGCGACGACGGCTCCCTGACGCTGCTGCGTTCGGACGTCCGCTCGCGCCGCATGGGCGACAAGGCCCGTGCGGGCGACGGCGTGATCGCCGGCGCCGGGCGCGTCGACGGCCGGCCCGTCTTCTGCTACGCGCAGGACCCGTCCTATCTCGGCGGCTCGCTCGGCGAGCAGCACGCCGACTCGATCGTGCGCGTGCTGCGGCTCGCGGGCCGCGCCGGCGCTCCGGTCGTCGGCTTCATCGAGTCGGGCGGCGCGCGCATGCAGGAGGGCCTCGCGGCGCTCGCGGGCTACGCGCGGATCTTCAAGGAGCACGTCGCGCTCTCGGGCAAGGTCCCGCAGATCTCGGTGATCTGCGGCGCCTCGGCCGGCGGCGGGTCGTACTCGCCGGCGCTGACCGACTTCGTCGTGATGACCGAGCGCGCGAACATGTTCCTGACCGGCCCGGCCGTGGTGAAGGAGGTCATGGGCGAGGACGTCGGCGCCTTCGAGCTCGGCGGCCCGAAGGTCCACGACCGCAACGGCGTGGCCCACTTCGTGGCGCGGACCGACTCCGACGCGGCGCTGCTCGTCCGCGACCTGCTGGACCACCTCCCGTCCTACGCGGGCGGGACGCCGCCGATCTGGCGCTCGTCCGAGCCGCCCGGCTACGACCCCGGCGACCCGGTGCCGGAGTCCGAGCGGATGGTCTACGACGTCCGCGACGTGATCCGCGGCACGGTCGACGGCGGCCGGATGCTCGAGTGGAGCCCGCGCTGGGCGCGCAACATCGTCTGCGGGTTCGCCCGCCTCGAGGGCAAGCCGGTCGGCATCATCGCCAACCAGCCGCGCTACCTGGGGGGCGTGCTCGACTCCGAGTCCGCGACCAAGGGCGCGAAGTTCGTCCGCACCTGCAACGCGTTCGGCATCCCGCTGCTCGTGTTCGTCGACACGCCCGGGTTCATGCCGGGGACGAAGCAGGAGAAGGGCGGCGTGATCCGCCACGGCGCGAAGCTCGTGCACGCGTTCGCCGAGGCGAGCGTGCCGAAGGTGACGCTCGTGCTGCGCAAGGCGTTCGGCGGCGCGTTCATCGCCATGAACTCGCGCGACCTCGGGGCGGACTACGTCTTCGCCTGGCCGCAGGCCACGCTCGGCGTCATGGGCGCCAAGCAGGCCGTCGGCATCGTCAAGCGGCGCGACATCGCCGCCGCCGACGACCCGGAGGCCGCGCGCGACGAGTACGCCGAGGAGTACCGCGACGAGCACCTGACCTCGTCGGTCGCGGCGGCGGAGGGCTACGTGGACGAGATCGTCCCGCCGTCCGACACCCGCCGCCGGCTCGCCGAGGCCCTGCGCACGCTGGAGGCCGTGGCGCCACCCGGCTGAGCGTGTGAGGAACATCCCCCTCTGATGCTCGCCGGCAAGAAGCTCCTGATCACGGGTGTCATCACCCGCGACTCGATCGCGTTCGAAGTCGCGCGGCAGGCCCAGGAGGCGGGCGCGGAGGTGGTGCTGACCGGCTTCGGCCGCGCGAAGCGCCTGACCGACCGCGCCGCCAAGCAGCTCCCCGAGCCGCCCGACGTGCTCGAGCTGGACGTCAACAAGCCCGAGGACCTCGAGGCCGTCGCGACCGAGCTGGCCGGCCGCTGGGGCCGCGTCGACGGCGTGCTGCACGCGATCGCCTTCGCGCCCGGCGACGCGCTCGGCGGCCACTTCCTCGAGACGCCGGCCGAGAGCGCGATCACCGCGTTCCAGACCAGCGCGTACTCGTTCAAGGCGCTGGCCGCCGCGCTCGCCGACCTCTACCCGGAGGAGGGCGCGCGGTCGTCGGGATGGACTTCGACGCCCAGGTCGCCTGGCCGGTCTACGACTGGATGGGCGTCGCGAAGGCGGCGCTCGAGGCGACCTCGCGCTACCTGGCGCGCGACCTCGGCCCGCGCGGCGTGCGCGTGAACCTGGTCAGCGCCGGACCGCTCGGGACGATCGCCGCGCGCGGCATCCCCGGCTTCGCCCAGCTCGCCGACGCGTGGGAGAAGCAGGCGCCGCTCGGGTGGGACACCGAGGACGCCGGCCCCGTGGCGAGCACCGTCTGCTTCCTCCTCTCCGACCACGCGCGCGCGATCACCGGCGAGATCCTCCACGTCGACGGCGGCTTCCACGCGATGGGCACGCCGCTCGAGGGCATGGACGGCACCGCGGAGCGCCCGCTCGAGGAGGTGGAGGCATGATCCTCCTCACCGGCGCGACCGGCTTCCTCGGCATGGAGGTGCTCGCGCGGCTGCTCGAGCGCGGCGACGAGGAGATCCTCTGCCTCGTCCGCGCGCCCGACGACGCGGCCGCGCAGGAGCGGCTCGACGGCGTGCTGGCCACGCTCTACGACGACCCCGTCGCCGTACCGCGGCCGCGCCCGCGCCCTGCGCGGCGACGTGACCGAGCCGATCACGCCGCCGGACGCCCACATCGACGTCGTCTGCCACTGCGCCGCGTCGATCACGTTCGACCTCCCGCTCGACGAGGCGCGGCGGATCAACGTCGCGGGCACGGAGGCGATGCTCGACGTCGCCCGCGCCGTCGGCGCCCGCCGCTTCGTCCACGTCTCGACCGCCTACGTCGCCGGCACGCACACCGGCCGGTTCACCGAGGACATGCTCGGGACCGAGTTCCGCAACACCTACGAGCAGACGAAGTGCGAGGCGGAGCGGATCGTCGGCGCCGTCGAGGACCTCGAGGTGGCGATCGCCCGGCCGAGCATCGTCATGGGCGAGTCCGACACCGGCTGGACCCCCGCCTTCAACGTCCTCTACTGGCCGCTGCGCGCGTTCGCGCGCGGCCTGTTCGAGGCGGTCCCGGCGCTGCCGCACGGGCGCGTCGACGTCGTCCCGGTCGACTACGTGGCCGACGGGATCGTGAAGCTGATCGAGAACCACGCGACCGGCACGTTCAACCTCGTCGCCGCGGAGGACGCCTCGACGGTCGAGGAGCTCTCCGACCTCGCGTGCACGCACTTCAACAAGCCGCGGCCGCCGTACGCGGAGACCGGCGGCTCGGCCGGCGCCGCGGCCGACCAGCACGGCGCCGTCTACCTGCCGTACTTCGACATGGAGGTCGTGTTCGACGACTCGCGCACGCGCGAGCAGCTCGGGCTGCGCGCCCCGCGCGTGCGCGAGTACTTCGACCACCTCATGGACTACGCGACGACCGCCCGCTGGGGCAAGCGCGGCACGACGCGCGACCAGGCCCGCGGGACCTACGCGGCCTCCTCGTAGGCGAGCTCCGCGGGCACGCGCTCGGCCTCCGCGGACGGCCGCCGCAGCACGACGACCGCGATCGCGAACGCGGCGACGAGGAACCCGACGGCGACGCCGAACGCGAGCGTGTAGCCGCCGGTGAGCGCGGCGGCCTGGCTGTCGCCGCCGGCGAGCAGGCTGTCGCTGCGCGACGTGGCCAGCGTGGCCAGGACCGCCAGGCCGAGCGCCGCGCCGACCTGCTGGGTCGTGTTGACGAGGCCGGAGAGCAGGCCGGAGTCCTCCGCGGTCGCGCCGGTCATGGCCAGCGCCATCAGCGCGGGGAACGAGAGGCCGCCGCCGGCGCCGATCAGGAGCATCGCGGGCAGCACGTCGGTGACGTAGCGCCCGTCGACCGGGACCTGGGAGAACAGGGCGAGCCCGCCGGCGATCGAGGCGAGGCCGGCGAGCAGGACCGCCCGCGGGCCGAAGCGCATCACGAGCCGCGCCGAGAAGCCGAGCGAGAGGATCCCGATGCCGAGCGAGACGGGCAGGAACGCGAGGCCGATCTCGATCGCGTCGTAGCCGAGCACGCGCTGCAGGTAGAGCACGCCGAGGAAGAACACCCCGAACAGCCCGCCGACCATCAGCACCTGGGCGGCGTTCGCCCCGGCCACCGGGCGCGAGCGCAGCAGCCGCAGCGGCAGCAGCGGCGTGGCCGCGGTCGCCTGGCGCGCGACGAAGCCGCCGAGCAGCGCCAGCGAGACGGCGCCGAGCCCGAGCGTGTGCAGCGAGCCCCAGCCGTGCTCGCCCGCCTGCACGATCGTGTACACGCCCAGCATCAGGGCGCCGGTCACGAGCACCGCGCCGAGCGCGTCGGCGCCCGCGCGCAGCCCGGCGCCGGCCTCCGGCGCCAGCAGGCGCAGGGCGAGCACGCCGGTCGCGATCCCGATCGGGACGTTGACGAAGAAGATCCAGTGCCACGAGAGGCCCTGGGTGAGGACGCCGCCGGCCAGCAGGCCGATCGAGGCGCCCGCGGACGCGACGAAGCTGTAGACCCCGATCGCCTTCGCCTGCTCGCGCGGCTCGGGGAACATCGTCACGATCATCCCGAGGATCACGGCCGACGTCATCGCGCCGCCGATCCCCTGGGCGAAGCGGGCGGCGATCAGCATCGCCTGGCTGTCGGCCAGGCCGCACAGCAGGGACGCCGCGGTGAAGAGGGTGAGCCCGCTGAGGAAGACGCGGCGGCGGCCGATCAGGTCGCCGAGCCGCCCGGCGAGGAGCAGCAGGCCGCCGAAGGCGATCAGGTAGGCGTTCACGACCCACGCGAGGTCGGACTGGGCGAAGCCGAGGTCGTCCTGGATCGCCGGCAGCGCCACGTTCACGATCGTGCCGTCGAGGATGATCATCAGCATCCCGGCGCAGAGCACGACGAGGGCGAGCCAGCGGGAGCGGTCTGGGGAGGAGGTCACGTCACGCATGACGGTGACCGTATCAGATCGTCTACTACGGAACTATCTCGGACGGTCCGATTTCAGGCCGCGACGGCGCTGCGCTTGCGGCGCACCGTGTGCGCGCACTCGACCGGCGTGCCGAGCCGCCCGTTGACGAGCTGCTGCAGCGCCGCCACGAGCGCTGCGCGCTGCTCGCGCGGGAGCGTGGCGAGCACCTCGTCCTGGATCTGCGCGACGATCCGCTCGCCCTCGGCGACGACCTCGCGGCCGGCGTCGGTGACGCCGATCACGCGCGCCCGGCGGTCGGTCGCCGACGGCCGGCGCTCGACGAGCCCGGCGCGCTCGAGCGCGTCGATCGTGACGACCATCGTCGTCTTGTCGAGCCCGATCGCCTGGGCGAGCGCGCCCTGGGTGTACTCGCCCTGGAGCGCGACCGAGAGCACGCAGTGCGCGCGCGGCGTGACGGCGGCCTCCTCGAGCGCGGCGGTCAGCTCGGTCGTGAACGCATGGCTGACCGTCGACAGCAGCCAGCCGAGCTGATCCTCGGGCCGTGCGGGCGGCGCGGTGCATGCGATCGAGGCTACCGCACGCCCAGGACCGCGATACTTCCGCGGCGCATGCTCGACGTGATCGTCATCGGGGCGGGGCTGGCGGGCCTCGTCGCCGCCCGCGACCTGGAGGCGGCCGGCCGCGAGGTCGCCGTGCTGGAGGCGCGCGACCGGATCGGCGGCCGGGTCTGGCTGCAGCGCGGCGCGCTCGCCGGGCTCGACCTCGACATGGGCGGCGCCTGGGTCGCCGACTGCCAGCCGCACGTCTGGTCGGAGGCCGACCGCTACGGCGTCGCGCGCGAGCACGACGCGCTGCCGACGAGCGTGCGCTGGCGGATGGGCGACGCGGTCGTCGAGCGCTCGCTGCCGGTCGACGTCGGGGACCTCGGCGAGCTCGAGCGCGCCGTCGCGGCGCTGCTCGCCGCCGCGCGCCGCCACGACGCGACGCGGCCGCCCGACGCCCAGGGGCTGGAGGACCTCGACGTGCCAGCGGGCGCCTGGATCGAGGCGCTCGGCCTGCCGCGGCGCGTGCGCGAGCTGCTGCTGTTCTGGATCTCCGCCTGCGCGTCGGCCGAGCCGGATGACGCGTCGCTGCTCGAGTACCTGCGCTGGATCTCCGGCGCCGACCACCGGCTCTGGGCGCACCTGGAGGCGGCCGTGCTCGGCTGGCGCTTCCCCGCCGGGACCGCGGCGCTGTACGAGGCGATCGCCGGCGACGTCCGCGGAGAGGTCGCGCTGGGCGACCCCGTCCGCGCGGTCGCGGCCGACGGCGACGGCGTGCGCGTCGTGACCGGCGCGGGCGAGCGGCGGGCGCGCCGCGTCGTCGTGACCGCTGCCGGTCGGCGCGCTGGCGGGGATCGACTTCGCCCCGGGGCTGTCGGAGGCGAAGCGCGCGGCGGTGGCGCAGAACCACGCGGGGCAGGGCGCGAAGGTCTGGGTGCTCGCCCGCGGCGTCCCGGACGACCTCTGCGCGATGGGCTACCGCACGCGGCTCGACTTCCTCGGCGCGATGGAGACGACCGCCGAGGGCGTCGTGCTGGTCGGGTTCGGGCCGTCGGCGGCCGCGCTCGACGTCGGCGACCCGGAGGCCGTGACGCGGCGCGGTGCACGAGCTGGCGCCCGAGGCGGAGGTCGCTCGCCGTCCACGCCCACGACTGGGTCGCGCGATCCCTACAGCCGCGGCACCTGGGCGGTGCTGCGGCCGGGCCAGGTCCACGCCGCGTGGTCGGCGCTGCGCGCGCCCGAGGGCGCCGTGCACTTCGCCGGCGCGCACACCGCGCTGCGCTGGCCGTCGTTCATGGACGGCGCGGTCGAGAGCGGCCGCCGCGTCGCCGTGGAGGCCGACGCGGCGCTGGGCTGACGCGCCCGGCCGCGGTCAGCGGAAGTTGATCCGCTTCCCGTTGCGGATCAGCGTCGTGTGCAGCACGATCCGCTTCTTGACCCGGCGCGTCCCGCGCGCGCCGCGCACCTTCGCGCGGATCACCACGGCGACCCGGCCCTGGCTGTCGAGCGTCCGCCGCAGCACGGCGCGCCCGCGCTTGGACAGCTTCAGCCGCACCGGCCCGCGTCGCGCGACCTTGACCGCGCGCACCTTGCGCTCGCCGCGGAACAGCCCGCGCTTCATCACGACGCGGCTGCGGCGCCCGCGGACGGCCGTCCTCGCGCGACCCGAGAACGTGACGGTGCAGTTCTCGCTGCAGCGCGCGAGCACGCGCACGAACGCGGTGTGCATGACGCGCTGGTGCGGGACGAGGAGCGAGAGCCGCGGGGCGAGCGCCGCCGAGCGCGGCTGCGGACCGCGGGGCCGGCGCGGCGCCGCGCGGCGCCGGGGCCGGCTTGGCGACCGGCGGCTTCGGAGCCGGCCGCGGCGTCGGCGTGGCGGCGGGCGCGATCGCCTCGGTCAGCCACTCGTAGTCCATCCGCACCGACCCGCCCTGATAGGCGTTGTCGGCTCCGCCCGGCCCGCCGTCGGGGAAGCCGACGACGAAGCGGTAGGTCCGGGTCGCGCCGCCCGGCAGGTCGCGCAGGAGGACGTTCTGCATCCCCCGCAGCGTGCCGGTGACGACGTCGGCGGGCACGCCGGACGTGATGTCCTCGACCCGCAGCGTGAGCACGTCGGAGAGCCTGCCGCCGCCGAGGCCGGGCGTCTCCACGAGGCTGGCGCGCGAGAGCAGCACCCGCCCCGTCCGGTCGCCCGTGTTGCCGAGCGTCAGCGTCCCGCTGATCTCGTCGCCGGGCCGCAGATCGTGGGCGGCGAAGATCGCCGCGCCCTCGCGCGAGTTCGACAGCGCGAGCGCGCCGCTGGCCGCGGCGGCCCGCTGGATGTGCGGCGGGTCGTCGGCCGCGAGCGCGCCGGCCGCCGCGGTGGCGAGGCCGAGCACGGCCGCGACGATCAGCCCGATGATCTGCCCGCGCCGCATCAGTTCGGCCCCGGTCCGGTGCCGTCGTAGACCTTCACCGGGATGTCGAAGGCGAAGAAGTCGTCGTCGTTGCCCGCCCAGGTCGCCCAGACGGTGACGACCTGCGTGTAGAGGCGGTTCGCGGGCGAGTAGCCGGGGTTCAGGTCGATGTCGAGCTCGAGCGAGACCTGCTGGCCGGGCGTCAGGGTGACCGTCGCGCTGTTGGTCAGCGAGTTCACGCGCCGGAAGCTGGCGCCGGTGATCGGCGCCCGGCCCGTGGCGGTGTCGGCCGCGATCCGCGTGTGCAGGGTGATCTGGGTCACGCCGTCCGGGAACGTGGACGGCGCGCGGATCGCCGTCACGCAGCGCGCGAGCGCGTCCTGCCCGCGCCAGCCGCCCATGTGGACGGAGAGCGTGCGATCGCTGCCGCTCGCGGCGAGCACCTCGGGGTTGCTGCCGCGCCGCGGCGCGTACTGGAACAGCCAGCAGCCGTCGTCGGGCGGCGGCAGGGTCGCCTTGGAGTAGATGTGGAAGTACTGCGTCGCCGACGCGGCGGTCACCGTCGCGGTGTTCGCCGAGCGCGAGTTGAAGTTCGCGTCCGACACGGGGATCGCGAGCAGCGCCAGCAGCGCGCCGGCGAGGGCGAGCCACCTCATCCGCGCTGCTCCAGGAGGACGCCCGCCTCGCGCCACAGCCGCGCGAGCGAGAGCAGCGCGATCAGCAGCGCCGGCAGCGCCAGCAGCAGGATCCGCGCCGTGGGATCGGCGAGCAGGATGAAGAGGTAGCCCACGTAGGGGATCGCGAACGCGTAGCGCGCCTGGGACGGCCGGTCGAGCGTGAACGGCCACAGGTCCTCGTGGGCGTTGTTGTCGCCCTTGGTGATGTAGACCGGGCGGCCGTCGGGCGACGTCTCGCGGCGGACGATGCGATGCGTCGTGGGGCTGCGCGTGGCGGGCTGGACGTAGGTGATGACGTCGCCGACCTTGAGCCGGGGGGTCGGGACGACCTCGTCGAAGATCACGGAGCCGCGCTTGATCGTCGGCTCCATCGAGTGGCCGACCAGCACGTAGCGCTGGTAGCCGAACAGCGACGGCAGGAGCGTCGCGATCAGCGCCAGGCAGGCGAGGCCGAGCAAGGCGCGACCGAGCCCGCCGGCGATCCTGAGCGGGATCGCGCGGCGGGCCGGTGCGGACTGCGGGAACATGGCCGTCGGAACGGGGACGGTCGGAGGGTCGCTAGGAGACGATCTCCCAGTCGAACGTCGCGGCGACGCCCGAGCCCTGGTAGACGTTGTCGGCGCCGGCGGTGCCGCTGTTCGTCATGGTCACGTCGACGTCGAAGGACTTCGCGCCGACGGGGAGCGTGCCGAGCGACTTGGCGGTGGCCAGGTCGGTCAGGGTGCCGGTCCAGAGCTGCGTGCCGCCGCTCGAGATCTTGAACGTCAGGCGGGGGCTGAGCGGCTGGTTGCCGGCGGGCGTCGTGGGGACGACGTTCGAGGCCTTGACGCTCAGGTCACCGGTGATGTTGCCGGTGTTGGTCAGCGTCACCGAGCCGGACTTGGTCTCGCCGGGCTTGATGTTGCTGACGTTCAGGATGGCCAGGCCTTCCTTGCTGTTGGTGTGCTTCAGGATGCCCGCCGTGACCGTGTTGCCGAGGTTGGCGGAGGTCGAGTTGAAGTTCGCGCCCGACCCGACGGCCATCGCCGCGGCCAGCATCAGGGCGAACAGGGCGACGACGACGCGTGCGGGACTTGCACGCCAGAGCACAGCTGCGCGCTGCATGAGATGGAACCCACCTTTCCGGGGAACGAGGATCGCCGGGCGGGACGGATTCCGCTACGGCCCACCAGATATCGGAGGGTGCGCGGCGCGACTTTAGCCCGGCCCGGCGCGGCCGCGCCCGGACGACCAGGCTGCCCACAGCGCCGCGTACGGACCGCCGCCTGCGACGAGCTCGGCGTGGCCGCCCTGCTCCGCGACGCGCCCGCCGTCGAGCACCACGATGCGGTCCGCCCGCGCGGCCTGGGTCAGCCGGTGGGCGACCACCAGCGCGGTCCGGCCCGCGAGCACCCGGTCCGCCGCCGCCTCGAGCACCCGGGCGCCGGCGCTGCCCGCCTCCGCCGTCGCCTCGTCGAGCACCGCCACCGGCGGGTCCGCGAGGGCGATGCGCGCCAGCGCCAGCTGCTGCGCGTGCGTCGCCGTGAGCGCCGCGCCGCCGGCCCCGACGGGGGTGGCGAGCCCCGCCGGGAGCGCGCGGACCCAGTCGAGCGCGCCGACGAGCGCGAGCGCGGCGTCGAGCTCGTCGTCGCCGGCGGCGGGCGCCGCGAGGCGCAGGTCGTCGGCGAGCGTGCCGGCGAACACGTGGACCTCCTGGGTGACGAGCCCGACCGCGCGCCGTGTCGCCGCAGGCCCGAGCGCGGCCAGCGGCACGCCCCCGATCGAGACCGCGCCCGCGGTCGGCGCGTGGAACCCGGCGACGATCTTCGCCAGCGTCGTCTTCCCGGCGCCGGACACGCCGACGAGCGCGACGTGCTCGCCGGGCGCCAGCTCGAGGTCGACGTCGTGCAGGACGAGATGCCCCGGCGCGTACGCGTGGCCCACGCGTCGCACGGCGACCGACGCGTCGGCGGGCGCGGGCGGCGCCGCCGGGTCGGCGGGCGGGTCGACGGCGGCGACGCCCGCCAGCCGGGCCAGTGCGGCGAGCGCGCGCTGCGCGTCGTCGACCGTGCCCAGCACGACGTTGAACTGGTCGAACAGCCGCACGAACAGCAGCGCCCCGGCGGTCGCGCCGCCGATCGACAGCGCGTCCGCGCGGACGAGGAAGAAGCCGGCCACGAGCACCGCGAGCGTCCCGGCCAGCTCGCCCGCGTTGAGCCGCGAGGAGAAGCCGGTCGAGATCCGGATCGTGCGCAGCGCGGCGCCGACCGCCCGCTGCGAGGCGGCGGCGACGCGCGGCCGCTCGTTGTCCGCGAGCCCGAGCGCGCGGATCGTGCGCGCGCCTCCGACGGCCTCGAGCAGCGCCTGCGCGCGCTCGCCTCTCCGCGACGCGCTCGTCGGCATACGCGGGCCGCGCCCGCGGCAGGTACCAGCGCAGCGCCCAGATCTGGACGGGGACGCAGAGCAGCCCGGCGAGCATCAGCCGGACGTCGATCGCGGCGAGCCCGACGAAGGTGAGGACGACGGTGAGCGCCGCGCCCGCGAGCATCGGGAGCGCCTCGACGACCGCCTCCCCGACGACCGCGACGTCGCCGCCGACGCGTGCGAGCAGGTCGCCGCGGCCGGCGCGCTCGACGCGCTCGGGCGGGAGTCGCAGCCCGCGGTCGACGACGCGCTCGCGCAGGTCGGCGAGCATCGGCTGGCCGACGCCGGCGACGAGCGCGAAGCCCGAGCGCGGTGAGGCCCGCCTCGGCGATCGCCACGGCCACGAGCGCGAGCGCCGGCGCGGTGATCGAGCCCGGGCCGTCGCCGGACGTCACGCGGTCGACGATCGCGCCGAGCAGCAGCGGCCCGAGCAACCCGGCGGCAGACGCGGCGACCAGCACGGCCAGCGCGAGGGCGGCGGCCCTGCGCCGCGGTCGCAGCAGCTCGCCGACGAGCCGGCGGACGGCCGGGCCGTCCGCGGTGGGGAGCCGCGCGTCGGCTCATACGAGCACCGTCTCGCGGTAGCCGGCGTCGACGCTCACTCAGCTCCCCGTGCGTGCCTTCGTCGCCACCGCGCGCCCGTCGCGACGACCGTCACCGCGTCGCAGGCCGCGAGCAGCACCGGGCTCGTCGTCACCAGCACCGTCGTCCGGCCCGCGCGCGCCGCCGTCAGCGCGCCCGCCACGCGCGCCTCGGTCGCGGCGTCGAGCGCAGTCGTCGGCTCGTGCAGCACGAGCACCGGCGCGGGCGCCGCGAGCGCGCGCGCCAGCGCGATCCGCTGGCGCTGGCCGCCGGACAGCGACCGCCCGCCGTCGTCGAGCCGCGTCGCGTCGCCGTGCGGGAGGCCGCGAGGACGTCCTCGACGGCGGCGGCCGCCAGCGCGCGCGCACCGCGTCGCGGTCCCCGCCCGCGGCCGCGCCGACGTTGGCGAGCACCGTGTCGGCGAGCAGCGCGGCGTCGTGCGGGCTCGTCATCAGCGCGGCGCGCGCGGCCGCCGGGCCGAGCGCCGCCAGCTCGACGCCGCCGATCGCGATCGAGCCGCCGGCGGGGCGACCTCGCTGCCGAGGCAGTCCAGCAGCGCGCGGCTGCCGGCCGGGTCGGCTGCGGCGACGCCGTGCAGCGATCCGGGCGCGACGTCGAGGTCGAGCCCGTCGAGCGGGCCGTGGCGCAGCCCGCGGACGGCGAGCCCGGCGGGCGTCGCCGGCGCGCCGGCGCCCGCGGCGCCGTCCGGGAGCGCCGGCGGCGCGGCGAGCGCCGCGCTCAACCGCTCCGCCGAGCCGCGGGCGCGCGCCACCATGGCGCCCACCCAGGCCAGCCGGCTGAGCGGCCCGACGAGGAACTGCGTCACGCCCACCGCGGCGATCAGCTGGCCGATCGAGATGTCCCCCGCCGCCGCGAGCCGCCCGCCCGCGAGCGCGACCAGGGCGAGCGCGACCCCCGCCACGAGCAGCGCGCTCGCCTCGTAGGCCGCCTCCGCCGGGCCGCGCCGAGCGTCGCGTCCAGCGAGGCGCGGCTCGCCGCCCGGTAGCGCGCGACTCCCGGCGCCGGTCCCGCCGATGCCGTGCAGCACCCGGTGGCCCTCGACGAGGTCGGCCGCGACGCCCGCCGCGTCCGCCGCCGTCTCCTGCTGCTCGGTCGCGCGCTCGGGTGAGCGGGCGCGCGAGCCGGTGCGACTGCCCACAGCGCGAGCGGCAGGCCGACGAGCACGAGCAGCCCGAGCTGCACGGAGGTGAGAGCAGCACCGTCGCGCCCGCCAGCAGCGCGACCGCCACCCCGACGCCGAACGCCAGCGCGCGCACGATCCCGCGGCGGCGTCGACGTCCGCCGTCGCGACGCTGAGCAGCTCGCCGGGCAGGCGCCCGCCCTCGCCGCCGCCGCGCGGTCGAGCACGCGGTCGACGAGTCGCAACCGCAGGCCGTGCGCCGCGCGCTCGTAGGCGGCGACGCCGACGCGCGCGCCGTGCCGGTACGCGGCCGAGAGGAACGCGAAGAGCACCCGAGCAGCACGCCCCAGAGCACGAGCGCGTCGCCGTCGGACGGCTCGATCGCGGCGTCGAGCGCCGCGCCGACCGTGACCGGCACGAGCGCCTCGAACGCCTGGTGCGCGCCGAGCAGCGCCGCCGCGCCGGCGGCCCGCCCGCGCTGCTCGCGCAGCGTGGCCCGCAGCAGCGCCGGGCCGCTCACAGCGCGCGCTGGACCCGCGCGGCGGGGACGACCATCGGCGCGCCCGTCTCGGGGCACGGGATCACGGTGCAGGGCAGGCCGAAGACCGACTCGACGAGCTCGCCGTCGACGATCGCGCCCGGCTCGCCCTGCGCGACGATCTCGCCCTCGCGCATCGCGATCAGGTGCGTCGCGTAGCGGCACGCGTGGTTGAGGTCGTGGAGGACGGCGACGAGCGTCCGGCCCTGCTCGTGCATCTCCGCGCAGAGGTCGAGGACCTCCATCTGGTGGGCGATGTCGAGGAACGTCGTCGGCTCGTCGAGCAGCAGCAGCGGCGTCTCCTGCGCGAGCGCCATGGCCAGCCAGACGCGCTGGCGCTGGCCGCCGGAGAGCTCGTCCACGAGCCGGTCGGCCAGGTCGTCGACGCGGGTCTTGCCCATCGCGTCCAGCACGGCGCGCTCGTCGTCGCGCGACCACTGGCGCAGCAGGCTCTGGTGAGGGTGGCGGCCACGCGCGACGAGGTCGGCGACCGTGATCCCGTCCGGCGCGGTCGAGCTCTGCGGCAGCAGCCCGAGCCGCCGCGCCACCTGCTTCGTGGGCAGCGACTGGATCTGCGCGCCGTCGAGCAGCACGGAGCCCGCCCGCGGCTTGAGCATCCGCACGAGCGCCCGCAGGAGCGTCGACTTCCCGCAGGCGTTCGGCCCGACGATGGCGGTGAAGCCGCCGGGCGGGACGGCCACGCTCAAGTCGCGCGTGACGACGTTGCCGTCGTAGGCGAGCGTCACGCCCTCGGCGCGCAGCGGCGAGCTCCCGCTCATGCGTGTCCGGCCTTCCATTCGCGGGTCAGCAGCCAGGCGAGGTAGAGCCCGCCGAAGGCGCCCGTCATCACGCCGACCGGGAGCGGCGTGCCCGGCACGATGCGCTGCGCGGCGATGTCCGCCGCGAGCACCAGCGCGCTGCCGGTCAGCGCCGAGCAGCCGAGCGTCGGCTCGGCGCTGCGCGCGAGCCGGCGCGCGATCTGCGGCGCCGTCAGCGCGACGAACACGATCGGGCCGACGACGACCGTCGTCACCGAGACCAGCGCGACCGACAGCCCGACGAGCCCGAGCCGGGCGCGCTCCACGTTGACGCCGAGCGCATGCGCGGCGTCGTCGCCGAGCTCGAGCGCCCGCAACGGGCGCGCCGCGGCCGCCGATCGCGGGCAGCAGCACGAGCAGCGAGATGACGAGCGGGCCGACGTCCTCCCAGCTGCGGTTGTTCAGCGAGCCGAGCAGCCAGCGCGTCGCCTCCTGCGCGTCCTCGATCCGTGCCCGCGAGAGCAGGTAGTCGATGATCGAGATCATCAGGGCGCTGATCGCGATCCCGATCAGGATCAGCCGGTAGCCGGAGGTCCCGCCGCGCTTGAACGCCAGCAGGTAGACCGCGAGCGCGGTGAGCGCGCCGCCGGCCAGCGCGCCGGCCGAGACGGCGACGTCGCCGCCGACCTCGAGCACGGTGATCGCGATCAGCGCGCCGACGGCCGCGCCGTCCTGGAACCCGACGATGTCGGGCGAGCCGAGCGGGTTGCGGGTGAGCGACTGGAAGACGGCGCCCGAGACGCCGAGCGCGCCGCCCACGAGCAGCGCGCAGAGCGCGCGCGGGAGCCGCAGCTCGCGCACGATGAACTCGGTGCCCGCATCGCCGGCGCCGACCAGCGCGGCGGCGACCGCGCCGGGCGAGACGGGGAAGTCGCCGGTGCCCACCTCGACGATCAGCAGCGCGAGCACGACCACGACGAGGACCGCCCCCACGGCGACCTGGCGCGGGTGCACGCGCAGCGAGACGCGCCCGCCGGCGCGGACGACGCGACCCGGGACGTGGGGGACGGCCGCCATCAGAGCGCCGCGATGTTGCGCCGGCGCACGAGCGCGATGAACAGGGGCGCGCCGACGAACGCGAGCATGATCCCCGCCTGCAGCTCGGCCGGGCGGACGAGCACCCGGCCGACCACGTCGGCGAACAGCATGAGCGCCGCGCCGAACACGGCGGAGAGCACGAGCACCCAGCGCTGGTCGGGCCCGCAGATCGCGCGCGCGGCGTGCGGGACCGTCAGGCCGAGGAAGTAGATCGGCCCGGCGGCGGCCGTCGCGGCGCCGCACAGCAGCGTGATCGAGACCGCGCCGGTGATCCGCGTGCGCCCGACGTGCGCCCCGAGCGCGCGCGCCGAGTCGTCGCCGAGCGCGAGCGCGTTCAGCGGCCGCGCGAGCAGCAGCGCCGCGAGCGCGCCGACGACCATGAACGGCACGACCGCCTCGATGTCGGACCGCCCGCGGCCGCCGAGCGAGCCGACCGACCACAGGTTGTACTGCTGGAGCAGCTTCACGTCGGCCAGCGCGATGCCGTAGATCAGCGCCGTCAGCGCGGCCGTCAGCGCCGTCCCGGCGAGCGCGAGCCGGACCGGCGTCGCGCCGCCGCGCCCGGCCGAGCCGATCGCGTAGACGGCGACCGAGGCCAGCGCCGCGCCCGCGAACGCGAACCAGACGTAGGCCGTCGTGCCGGCGATCCCGAGCAGGCCGATCGCGATCACCACCGCCGCGGACGCGCCGGCGTTGACCCCGAGCAGCCCGGGGTCGGCCAGGGGGTTGCGGGTCAGCGCCTGCATCAGCGCGCCCGCCAGGCCCAGCGACACGCCGACCGCGATCCCCAGCAGCGTGCGCGGCACCCGCAGGTCGCGCACGATCGCGGCGTTCTGGCTGTCGCCGCCGTGGCGGAGCGCGTCGACCACCTCGCTCAACGGGATCGAGCGCGCGCCGACGGCGAGGCTGAGCAGCGAGGCGAGCACGAGCGCGGCCAGGGCCAGCCCCAGCGCGCCGCCGCGCGTGGCCAGCCGCCCCGCGCGCGGGCGGCGCGGCGCCGCCTGCAACGTGATCCCCATCGGCAGGCACGTTAGCTTAGGGATACCTAACTCGGGACGACGATCGCTGTTAGGGTGCCCTAAATGCGCCTGACGACGTCCCTCGCCCTGCTCCTCGCCGCCCTCGCGATCGCCGCCTGCGGCTCCGACGACCCGGAGACCGACGCGCCCGCCGGCGCCGCCGCCCCCGCCGAGCAGGGAGCGTTCCCGGTGACGATCGAGCACAAGTACGGCTCGACGACGATCGAGCAGGCGCCGGAGCGCGTCGTGGTCGTCGGCCTGCGCGAGCAGGACCCGCTGCTGGCGCTGGGCATCGTCCCGGTGGCCACGACCGAGTGGTTCGGCGACCACCCGGGCGCGATCTTCCCGTGGGCGAAGGACGAGCTCGGCGACGCGGCGGTCCCGACCGTGCTCACGAGCGAGGACGGGATCGAGATCGAGAAGGTCGCCGCGCAGCGCCCCGACCTGATCGTCGGCGTCTACGCCGGCATCACGAAGAAGGAGTACGAGTCGCTGTCGAAGATCGCGCCCGTCGTCGCCCAGCCCAAGGGCAAGCCGGACTACGGCACGTCCTGGCAGGAGGAGACCACGACCGTCGGCAGGGCGGTGGGGAAGCCCGAGGAGGCCGAGCGGCTGGTCGCCGACACCGAGCAGCTGATCGCCGACGCGAAGGCCGACCACCCGGAGTTCGCGGGCAAGAGCGCCGCGATGGTCACGGACTACCAGGGCGTGTTCGCCTACGGCCCCGAGGACATCCGCACCCGCCTGCTCGAGGAGCTCGGCTTCGTCTACCCGCCGGCGCTCGCGGACGCGTTCCCGAACGAGTTCGGCGGCCAGCTCTCCGACGAGCGGCTCGACGCGATCGACACCGACGTCCTCGTCTGGCTCGCCGACGGCGACCGCACGCCGGCACAGCTGAAGAAGGACCCGCTGTACTCGAAGCTCGACGTCGCCAAGGAGGACCGCGACGTGTTCATCCTCGCCGACGACCGCGTCTACGAGGCGACCTCGTTCGTCTCCGTCCTCAGCATGCCGACGCTGATGGAGGAGCTGGTCCCCCGGCTCGCGGCCGCGGTCGACGGCGACCCGGCCACGCCGACCGCGCAGGACGCTAGGTCAGGTCGGCCTCGAGCGCGGCGTGGTCGCTCAGGCCGCGCTCGCGCCAGTCGTGGTGATAGCGGGCGGCGACGGGCTCGAGCCCCGCGGCGAAGACGTGGTCGAGCCGCCAGCCGCCGCCGTGGCCGGCGATCCGCCCGAACGTCCAGCTCGGGGACCGCTCGGCGTAGCCGTGGAGCGCGCGGAAGGCGTCGGCGAAGCCGAGCTCGCCCAGGCCGGGGACGACGCCGAGCTCGCTCGCGTCCCAGAAGCCCGCGCGCTCCGCGCGCAGGCGCCCGCGCGAGTCGCGCGCGAACGACCAGACGGTGCCGTCGGGCTGCTCGCGGCGCGGCGTGTTGAGGTCGCCGCAGAGGATCCGCGGGCCCGCGCGCCCGGCCAGCCCCGCGCGGACCGCCGCGAGCGTCTCCGGCTTGATCCCGCCGTTCGCGGCGTTCGGGACGTGCACGGTGTGGACCTCGGTCCCGTCGACGCGCGCGGCGAGCGCCGTCTCCGGCCAGGGGACGGGCAGCAGGCCCGGCAGCGGCTCGAGCGCGCGGGCGGCGAGCAGCACGCCGGTGCGGCGCCGGCCGGCCGGCGCGCGGGCGGGATCGGCGTCGCGCAGGCTGCAGGCCACGGCGGGCAGGCCGAGCACCGGCAGCGCCGCCTCCCACAGCGGCAGCGTGCGCGCGGTCACCTCCTGCAGCGCGACGACGTCGGGCGCGCGCCCGCCGAGCGCGGCCGCCTGCTCGGCGAGCGCCTCGACCCGCCGTGCGACGTTCCAGGTGATCAGGCGCACGAGGCGCTATCCTTTCTTGTCGACCTCGCGCCGGTGCGGGGTTTTCCTTTGCCCGGCGCCGTTTTTTCCGACCTTCCTTCTGACGGAGCACCGCAAGCATGGCCCGCGGAGACGTCCGGATCGCCGTCACCCTCGCGTGCGAGGAGTGCAAGCGCCGGAACTACCAGACCAACAAGTCCAAGCGCAACAACCCGGATCGCATCGGGCTGCGCAAGTACTGCAAGTGGTGCCGGAAGCACACCGCGCACCGCGAGACGCGCTAGGCGGGATCCCGGGTGGCCCGCGATCGTGAGCGTGCCAAGCGGCGCCGTGCCGAGCGCCGCGCCCGCGGGGAAGCCGCCGGCTCGCCCCTGGGCGAGGGCACCCCGACGCCGGATCCGCTCGAGCACTCCTCGGCCGAGGTCGACGAGGCGCTGCTGGCCGAGGCCGGCGCGACGCCGCCCGACGTCGGCGACACGAGGGCGATCTGGGTCCCGGCGTCTACGAGGACGAGCTCCACGGGGACGACGAGGAGTACGAGCGCGCCGACGACGCCGTCGAGGGGGACGTGGTCAGCCGCCGCGACCGCGAGCGCGCCGAGGCCGGTCACCCGCATCGCCGCCGGGGCCGTGTCATCACCTTCCTGGGCCACTGCATCGACGAGCTCCGGCGCGTCCAGTGGCCCGACCGCCGCCAGGTCGGCCAGGCGACCGCCGTCGTCCTCGGCTTCGTCGTGATCGCCGGCGGCTACCTCGGCCTGCTGGACGCGCTCTGGCAGCCGCTGATCGACGCCATCCTCTAAGACGAGCGCTCAGCACCTATGTTCCGCTGGTACGTCATCAACACCTATTCCGGGCACGAGAAGAAGGTCAAGCAGAACCTCGAGCATCGCGTCTCGTCGCTCGGCCAGACCCGCTCCGTGCGCCAGGTCGTCGTCCCGACCGAGACCGTGCAGGAGATGAAGGACAACCAGAAGATCTCCGTCGAGAAGCGGACCATGCCCGGCTACGTGCTGGTGAACATGGACCTCAACGAGGACTCCTGGCAGGTCGTCAAGGGCACGCCGGGCGTGACCGGCTTCGTCGGCGCCTCGAACGAGCCGATCCCGCTGACCCAGGCCGAGGTGGACCGGCTGCTGCACCGCGAGGTCGCGGTGCGCGCCCCGAGCCGCGCGCAGTTCGCGATCGGCGAGTCCGTCAAGGTCATCTCCGGGCCGCTCTCCGACTTCTCCGGGGAGATCTCGGAGATCAACGAGGACGCGGCGAAGCTCAAGGTGCTGGTCTCCATCTTCGGTCGCGAGACGCCGGTGGAGGTTGGCTACGATCAGGTGAAGAAGATCTAGACATGGCCAAGAAAGTCCTCACAACCATCAAGCTGCAGGCGCCCGGAGGCTCGGCCTCCCCGGCGCCGCCCGTCGGCCCCGCCCTGGGCCAGCACGGCATCAACATCATGGAGTTCGTCAAGGCGTTCAACGCCCAGACGGCGAACGACATGGGCACGACGATCCCCGTCGAGATCACCGTCTTCGAGGATCGCTCGTTCACCTTCATCACCAAGACCCCGCCGGCCGCGGTGCTGATCCGCCAGGCGATCGGGATCGAGAAGGGCTCGGGCGAGCCGAACCGCAACAAGGTCGGCACGATCACCAACGACCAGGTGCGCGCGATCGCGGAGAAGAAGCTCCCCGACCTCAACGCGCACGACGTCGACCAGGCGGCGAAGATCATCGCCGGCACCGCCCGCTCGATGGGCGTGGAGGTCGTGGCGTAATGGCGTCCCGGGGCAAGAGCTACGCGGACGCCCGCGCCAAGATCGACCGGACGAAGGAGTACACGCCGTCCGAGGCCGTGAAGCTCGTCAAGGAGCTCAAGCGCGCGAAGTTCGACGAGTCGGTCGAGATCCACGTCCGCACCGGGCTGAACGTCCGCCACGCCGACGAGCAGCTGCGCGGCACGATCGCGCTGCCGCACGGGCTCGGCAAGAGCGTCACCATCGCCGTCTTCGCCCGCGGCGACAAGGCGAGCGAGGCCGAGGAGGCCGGCGCCGACTTCGTGGGCGCCGAGGACCTCGCCGAGCGGATCCAGAACGACGGCTTCACCGACTTCGACGTCGCGATCGCGACGCCGGACATGATGCCGGTCGTCGGCCGCCTGGGCCGGATCCTCGGCCCGCAGGGCAAGATGCCGAACCCGAAGGTCGGCACCGTCACGATGGACGTCGGCAAGGCCGTCGAGGAGGCGAAGGCGGGCAAGGTCGAGTACCGCACCGACCGCACCGCGATCGTCCACCTCACCGTCGGCAAGACCTCGTTCCCCGAGAGCCAGCTCCTGGAGAACTACCAGGCGGTCATCGAGGAGCTCATCCGCGCCAAGCCGTCCGCGGCCAAGGGCAAGTACCTGCGCACGATCATCATGGCCTCGACCCAGGGGCCGGGCATCAAGATCGATCCGTCGCGCACCCGTGATCTCGTGGAGGCGGAAGCGGCCGCGTAGACGCGCAGCACTTCCGCTTCCTCCACAGACCTCCGGCCGCGCTCGCGCGTAAGACCGGGACAGGAGGAGCAGTTTGAACCGAGACCAGAAAGCCGCGGTCATCGACGAGGTGACCACCCAGCTCCGCGAGGCGGAGGCCGTGTACGCCGTGGACTACCGCGGGACGTCCGTGCCCCAGGCCGCCGAGCTGCGCACCAGGCTGCGCGAGACGGACACGCGCTTCCGCGTCGTCAAGAACACGCTCACCGAGCGTGCGCTCGACGCGGCCGACGCCGGCGTCCTCAGGGAGTACCTCGAGGGCCCGACCGCGCTCGTGTTCGTCAAGGGCGACGCCGCGGCGGCCGCCAAGACGCTGTCGGACTTCCGCCGCACCTCCGGCCTGCTCGCCTTCAAGGGCGGCTGGATGAACGGCGCGGCGCTCTCGTCCGACGAGATCGACGCCATCGCCAAGCTGCCGTCCCGCGACGTCCTCTACGGGCGTCTCGTCGGCATGGTCGCCTCGCCGCTCACCGGCCTGGCGGGCGCGATGGGCGGCCTGATCGGCGGGCTCGCCCGCCAGCTGCAGCAGATGGCCGACCAGGGCCTCGTGGGCGGCGACGTCCCGGCGCCCGCGGCGCCGAGCCGAGGCGGCCCCGGCCGCCGAGACGGAGGCGGCCCCGGCCGCCGAGACTGAGGCGGCCCCGGCCGCCGAGGCGCGAGGACGGCTCCTGCCGCCTGACACGACTTCCGAGACTGAGACCCAGGAGGACTAGAAGACATGGCCACCAGCACCCAGGAGTGGATCGACGAGCTCAAGAGCATCTCCGTGCTCGAGCTGTCCGAGCGCATCAAGGCGCTCGAGGAGGAGTTCGGCGTGTCGGCGACGGCTGTCGCCGCCGCGGCGCCCGCCGGCGCCGGCGGTGGCGGCGAGGCCGCTGCCGAGGAGGAGGAGCAGACCGCGTTCGACGTCGTCCTCACCGGCGCCGGCGACAAGAAGATCCAGGTCATCAAGGTCGTCCGCGCGGCGACCGGCCTCGGCCTCAAGGAGGCCAAGGCGCTCGTCGACGAGGCGCCCAAGCCGATCAAGGAGGGCGTCGAGCGCGAGGAGGCCGACAAGCTCAAGGCCGAGCTCGAGGAGGCCGGCGCGAGCGTCGAGGTCAAGTAGGCGGCTCCCGCCTCACCAGCCGTACCGGAGGGCGCCGCTCGCGGCGCCCTCCGTCGTTCCAGGGCTCAAGTCGCGCCCCGGCGCGACTCCGATGCATGGGGCACATCGCGGACGCTTCCGTCGCGTCCGCGGCGATCATCGGAGACCTCGTGAAGAAGACCATCGTCGCGTGCGTGGCCGTCGCCCTGCTCGCGGGGACGACGTCGGCGACCGCCACGTCGCTGATCACCGGCAAGCAGATCAAGGACGGCTCCGTCGGGGGCCGCGACGTCCGCAACGCCTCGCTGCGCGGGCGCGACGTCAAGAACGGCACGATCCTGCGCCGCGACCTGTCCAAGCGGGTCCGCGCGCTGCTCGACCGCGCGGCCGCGCAGGGCGTCACGGGCGCCGCGCCGGGCGCGAAGGGCGACACCGGCGCCGCGGGCGCCAAGGGCGACGCGGGCGCGACCGGCGCGAAGGGCGACGCCGGCGCCGGCGGGCGAAGGGCGACAAGGGCGACACCGGCGCGACGGGCGCCACCGGCGCGAACGGCGCGAACGGCGCTCCCGGGGCCGACGGCGCGGACGGTGCGGACGGCGCGGACGGTGCGGACGGCGCGAAGGGCGACAAGGGCGACCGTGGCGAGAACGCCGACGGCTCGACCACCACGGACGTCACCGCCTCCGGCGACGGCGACTGGACCATCGACACGCCCGACGGGACCGGCGGCGACAACGGCATCGCGACCCTGACGGCCGACGACCTGCGCCTCCAGATCAACGCGCCGGGCGGCGGCTTCGCCGAGGCGCGGCGCCCGCTCTCCGGGCAGCTCGCCGCGCTGACCGCGCTCGTCTACAAGCACGCCACCGCGAGCCCCGGCTCCGCGCGGCCGCTGATCAAGCTCGACATCGCGAACGCCTCGCCGTGCGACGTGAGCGAGCTCACCGCGGGCGTCTGCAACCTGCCCGCCTGGTCCGGCGGCCGGACGACGCTCGTCTACGAGCCCGTCTACTCGACCGGCAACGACCCGGTCGCGGACACGCTGGGCGCCGGGAACACGTGGTGGAGCACGCGCGACATCCACGGCGTGACCGGCCGCGACACCTACGTGAACGGGCTCCAGGCGCTCCAGTCGATCATCGCCAACAACCCGAACGCGACGATCGAGCAGATCCACGTCCAGGCGGGCATGAACTCGCAGGGCGCCCCGTGGTCCGGCTTCGACGGCACCGTCGACTGGGTCCGGGTCGGCGACACCCGCTTCGACTTCGGCGCCTGAGTCTACGAGCGAAGCGGCGGGCGGCGCTCGCGCCAGCGCGCTGACCGGCTCGCGTTGGACGTCGCGCGGCGCGCATCAGATGGTGCGCAGCGACGACGCGGATCCGACCGGATTCCGGTGTACGGTCCCTGCCGCTCCGCGATCGCTGAGCATTCGGGACGGCGGAGCCAGGGACGACACGTCTGATCAAGGAGGAGATGGTGCGGAAGACCATCGTCGCGTGCGCGCTCGTCGCGCTCGCAGTCGGCGCCACCACGGCGACCGCGGCCCAGCTCATCACGGGCAAGCAGATCAAGAACGGCTCGATCACCGGGAAGGACCTCAAACGCGGGACGGTCGACGAAGAAGAAGCTCTCGGCCGCGATCCGCGCGGAGCTGGCCAAGCGCGGGCGCACCGGGCCCGCGCGGGCCCGCGGGACCCGGTCGGCCCTACGGGCGCCAAGGGCGAGCGCGGTGACGGCGTCACGCGCGTCACCTCGCTGAGCCCCGACTTCGACGCGGCATCCGGCTGCGGTCGGCTACGCGTCCAACGGCTGCGATCCGAGCGGCCCGAAGGGCCCGATCGCGCTCACCGACCACGTGAAGTTCGGCCCGTTCACCGACGGCAACATGTCCGCGTCGCTGCTCACCCGCGACTTCAACGGGAAGAAGCTCCAGGACATCGCCTACCTCGCCTACACGGCCAAGTACGACCAGGCGACCGACGTGAACGGCGGCTCGCCCTACCTGCGCGTCTTCCTCGGGAACGACACGCACGACGTCATCTTCTCCCCGAACACTCAGGGCCGGATCGTCCGGTCGCGGCGACTGGGACAAGCTGGTCGTCACGGACGGCACCGGCCTGCGCTATGACGACGACGGCGGCGACGGCTCCGGGCCCTACGGCGTCGGCGGCACCAGACTGGGACACGCTCGTCAGGGACCACGGCGACCGAGACGATCAGCCGGCATCGTGATCAGCGCCGGCTGCTCGGGCGACTACTCGAACGGCTCGACGGCGTTCGCGGACAACCTCGAGCTCGACATCGCAGGCAAGCGCCACGTGATCGAGTTCGGGTCGTAAGCGCGCGCTCACGCAGCGGGCCGGCCTCGCGTAGGCCGGCCCGGCCGCGTTTCGCCTGCACAGAGGGCCGTCCGGAGGGCGGCCCTCTTTTCGTCCACGGTCAAGCCGGGGCTTGCGCGCGCCGATACACTGGTGCAAGTCGGCCGATAGTCGCAGCCGTCCACAGCGCCCGCTCCGCCACATACGGAGCACGGGCCGGACGGGGTCCGTGAGCGCCGACCGCCCCTCACAGGGGTCCGCTTGCCCCTGTGCTATCTTGGCTGGTCGCGCTTTTTGCGCCTCCCACCGACACCCAGGTGGAGAGTGCCGCAGGAAGGCGCACCGCCCGTTGCCCGCTCGCCAGTCCAAGAGGAGTCGCCGTCTTGGCTTCCATTGATGCTCCCCGTACGCGCCGCTCGTTCGCGCGGCTCGACAACGTCCTCGACGTCCCGAACCTGATCGACATCCAGAAGAAGTCGTTCTCCTGGCTCGTCGACACGGAAAGCGGGGGGTTGCGCGAGACGATCGACGACATCTCGCCGATCGAGGACTACACCGGCAACCTGGCCGTCCAGTTCGGGGAGTTCCAGTTCGACGCGCCCGTCGCGTCGCTGGAGGAGTGCCGCGAGAAGGACCTCACCTACGCGCGCCCGCTGACCGTCACGGTCGGCTTCATCAACCGGGAGACGGGTGAGATCCGCGAGCAGTCCGTCTTCATGGGCGACTTCCCGTGGATGACCGAGCGCGGCACGTTCATCATCAACGGCACCGAGCGCGTCGTCGTGACGCAGCTCGTCCGCTCGCCGGGCGCCTACCTGATGGACCCGAAGGACGCGGAGAAGCAGCTCTTCGTCGCGAACCTGATGCCGGCCCGCGGCTCCTGGCTGGAGCTCGAGATCGACAAGAAGGGCCGCGTCTACGTCCGCATCGACCGCAAGCGCAAGCTGCCGGTCACGGTCCTGCTGCGCGCGATGGGCATGACGGACGAGGAGATCCTGCGCCGCTTCGAGGACTCGCTCTACATCAAGAACACGATCGAGGCCGACACGGAGCAGACGCGCTCGGAGGAGGGCGCGCTGATCGAGCTCTTCCGCAAGCAGCGCCCGGGCGAGCCGCCGTCCGTGGACAACGCCCGCAACCTGCTCAACCAGCTCTTCTTCGACCCGAAGCGCTACGACCTCACGCGCGTCGGCCGCTACAAGCTCAACAAGCGGCTCGGCCTCGACGTCGACCTCGAGACGCGCACGCTGACCGAGGACGACATCGTCACGCTCGTCCGCAAGCTGGTCGACCTGCCGAAGATCCTCGGCATGTCCGAGGAGGCCGACGACACCAAGGACTACGCCGCCGAGGCGATGTCGCTGCCGCGCGAGGCCGTGGCCGACCACCTCGACGAGTACGAGCACTTCGGCAACCGCCGCCTGCGCACCGTCGGCGAGCTGATCCAGGAGGCCTTCCGGATCGGCCTCTACCGCATGGAGCGCGTCGTCCGCGAGCGCCTCACCACCGAGGACGCGGACACGATCACGCCGCAGACGATCATCAACATCCGCCCGGTCGTGGCGGCGCTGAAGGAGTTCTTCGGGTCCTCGCAGCTCAGCGCAGTTCATGGACCAGACGAACTCGCTCTCCGGCCTGACGCACCGGCGGCGCCTCAGCGCCCTCGGCGCCGGCGGCCTCACGCGTGAGCGCGCGCCGATCGAGGTGCGCGACGTGCACCCGACCCACTACGGCCGCATGTGCCCGATCGAGACGCCGGAGGGCCCGAACATCGGCCTGATCGGCTCGCTCTCGAGCTTCGCGCAGGTGTCCGAGTTCGGCTTCGTCACGACCCCGTACCGCGTGGTCAAGAAGGGCAAGGTCACCGACGAGATCGTCCACATCGACGCGACCGAGGAGCAGGAGCGCCGGATCGGCCAGGCGAACGAGCCGGTCGACAAGAACGGCAAGCTCACGAACGACCAGATCCTCTGCCGTACGCAGGCCGGCCACTACGAGTACTACGCGCCCGAGGACGTCGACCTGATCGACGTCTCGCCGCAGCAGCTCTGGTCGGTGGCGACGGCGATGATCCCGTTCCTCGAGCACGACGACGCCAAGCGCGCCCTGATGGGCTCGAACATGCAGCGCCAGGCGGTGCCGCTCCTCAAGACGGACGCGCCGCTGATCGGCACCGGCATGGAGCGCCGCGCGGCGATCGACACCGGCGACGTGATCGTGGCCGCCAACGACGGCACGATCGACTTCGTCGACTCGACCCGGATCGTGGTCGCGCACGGCCGACGGCCGCGACGAGTACGAGCTGCAGAAGTTCATGCGCTCCAACCAGGGCACGCTGATCCACCAGAAGCCGCGCGTGAAGGCGGGCCAGGAGGTCAAGGCCGGCCACGTGCTCGCCGACGGCTCGGCGACCGACAAGGGCGAGATGGCCCTGGGCAAGAACCTGAAGGTCGCCTTCATGTCCTGGGAGGGCTACAACTTCGAGGACGCGATCATCCTCTCCGAGCGCCTCGTGAAGGACGACGAGCTCACCTCGATCCACATCGAGGAGTACGAGATCGACGCCCGCACCACGAAGCTCGGCGACGAGGAGATCACCCGCGACATCCCGAACCGCTCGGAGGAGTCGCTGCGCAACCTCGACGACCGCGGCATCGTCCGCATCGGCGCCGAGGTGCAGTCCGGCGACCTCCTGGTCGGCAAGGTCACGCCGAAGGGCGAGACCGAGCTCACCGCCGAGGAGAAGCTGATCCGCGCGATCTTCAAGGAGAAGGCGCGCGAGGTCCGCGACACCTCGCTCAAGGTCCCGCACGGCGAGGGCGGCGTGGTCATCGACGTCAAGACCTTCTCGCGCACCGCGGGCGACGACCTGTCGCCGGGCGTGAACGAGCTGGTCCGCGTGTTCGTGGCCAAGAAGCGCAAGATCGCCGAGGGCGACAAGCTCGCCGGCCGCCACGGCAACAAGGGCGTGATCTCCAAGATCGTCCCGGTCGAGGACATGCCGTTCCTCGAGGACGGCTCGCCGGTCGACGTCATCCTCAACCCGCTGGGCGTGCCGAGCCGCATGAACATCGGCCAGATCCTCGAGACCCACCTCGGGTGGGCCGCCGCCGAGGGCTGGTACGACGACGGCACCGAGGCCTTCAAGGAGTCGCAGGACGACGGCGGGCGCGTGTACGTGAGCACCCCGGTGTTCGACGGCGCGACGCTCGAGGACGTCGACACCGCGCTCGTCCAGTGGCAGAAGGGCCACACCGGCAAGATCCGCATGGACATCGACGAGTCCCGCCGCCCCGGCGAGCAGGCCTCGGGCAAGGTGACGCTCTTCAACGGCCGCACCGGCGAGATCTTCGAGAAGCAGGTGACGGTCGGCTACATGTACATCCTGAAGCTGCTCCACCTCGTGGACGACAAGATCCACGCGCGCAGCACCGGCCCCTACTCGCTCGTCACCCAGCAGCCGCTGGGCGGCAAGGCGCAGTTCGGCGGCCAGCGCTTCGGCGAGATGGAGGTGTGGGCGCTCGAGGCGTACGGCGCCGCCTACACGCTGCAGGAGATGCTCACCATCAAGTCCGACGACACCGTCGGGCGCGTGAAGGCCTACGAGGCGATCGTCAAGGGCGAGAACATCGCCGAGCCGTCGATCCCCGAGTCCTTCAAGGTGCTCCTGAAGGAGATGCAGTCGCTGGCGCTCGACGTCAACGTGGTCTCCGAGGAGGGCACGCGCGCCGAGATGGGCGACGAGGACGACGACCTGCTGCGCGCGGCCGAGGAGCTCGGCATCGACCTCTCCGGCGTCCGCGCCGGGGACGGGGCGGCCGCCGACGAGCCCGCCGGCGACGCCGGCGAGGCCGCCGACGAGCAGGAGGAGGAGATCGACGCGCCGAAGATCCTCGGCATGTCCGAGGAGGCCGACGACACCAAGGACTACGCCGCCGAGGCCATGTCGATGCCGCGCGAGACCGTGGCCGACCACCTCGACGAGTACGAGCACTTCGGCAACCGCCGCCTGCGGACCGTCGGCGAGCTGATCCAGGAGGCCTTCCGGATCGGCCTCTACCGCATGGAGCGCGTCGTGCGCGAGCGCCTCACCACCGAGGACGCCGACACGATCACGCCGCAGACGATCATCAACATCCGCCCGGTCGTGGCGGCCCTGAAGGAGTTCTTCGGGTCCTCGCAGCTCGTCGCAGTTCATGGACCAGACGAACTCGCTCTCCGGCCTGACGCACCGGCGGCGCCTCTCCGCCCTCGGCGCCGGCGGCCTCACGCGCGAGCGCGCGCCGATCGAGGTGCGCGACGTGCACCCGACCCACTACGGCCGCATGTGCCCGATCGAGACGCCGGAGGGCCCGAACATCGGCCTGATCGGCTCGCTCTCGAGCTTCGCGCAGGTGTCCGAGTTCGGCTTCGTCACGACGCCCGTACCGCGTGGTCAAGAAGGGCAAGGTCACCGACGAGATCGTCCACATCGACGCGACCGAGGAGCAGGAGCGCCGGATCGGCCAGGCCAACGAGCCGGTCGACAAGAACGGCAAGCTCACGAACGACCAGATCCTCTGCCGCACGCAGGCCGGCCACTACGAGTACTACGCGCCCGAGGACGTCGACCTCATCGACGTCTCGCCGCAGCAGCTCTGGTCCGTCGCGACGGCGATGATCCCGTTCCTCGAGCACGACGACGCCAAGCGCGCGCTGATGGGCTCGAACATGCAGCGCCAGGCGGTGCCGCTCCTCAAGACCGACGCGCCGCTGATCGGCACGGGCATGGAGCGCCGCGCCGCGATCGACACCGGCGACGTGATCGTCGCCGAGCAACGACGGCACGATCGACTTCGTCGACTCCACGCGGATCGTCGTCGCCCACGACGGACGGCCGCGACGAGTACGAGCTGCAGAAGTTCATGCGCTCCAACCAGGGCACGCTGATCCACCAGAAGCCGCGCGTGAAGGTCGGGCCAGGAGGTCAAGGCCGGCCACGTGCTCGCCGACGGCTCGGCGACCGACAAGGGCGAGATGGCCCTGGGCAAGAACCTCAAGGTCGCCTTCATGTCCTGGGAGGGCTACAACTTCGAGGACGCGATCATCCTCTCCGAGCGCCTCGTCAAGGACGACGAGCTCACCTCGATCCACATCGAGGAGTACGAGATCGACGCCCGCACGACGAAGCTCGGCGACGAGGAGATCACGCGCGACATCCCGAACCGCTCGGAGGAGTCGCTGCGCAACCTCGACGACCGCGGCATCGTCCGGATCGGCGCCGAGGTGCAGTCCGGCGACCTGCTGGTCGGCAAGGTCACGCCGAAGGGCGAGACCGAGCTCACGGCCGAGGAGAAGCTGATCCGCGCGATCTTCAAGGAGAAGGCGCGCGAGGTCCGCGACACCTCGCTGAAGGTCCCGCACGGCGAGGGCGGCGTCGTGATCGACGTCAAGACGTTCTCGCGCGCCGCGGGCGACGACCTGTCGCCGGGCGTCAACGAGCTCGTCCGCGTGTTCGTGGCCAAGAAGCGCAAGATCGCCGAGGGCGACAAGCTCGCCGGCCGCCACGGCAACAAGGGCGTGATCTCCAAGATCGTCCCGATCGAGGACATGCCGTTCCTCGAGGACGGCTCGCCGGTCGACGTGATCCTCAACCCGCTGGGCGTGCCGAGCCGCATGAACATCGGCCAGATCCTCGAGACCCACCTCGGGTGGGCCGCCGCCGAGGGCTGGTACGACGACGGCTCGGAGGCCTACAAGGAGTCCGAGGAGACCGGCGGCAAGGTCTACGTGTGCCACGCCGGTGTTCGACGGCGCCACTGCTCGAGGACGTCGACCACGCGCTCGTGCAGTGGCAGAAGGAGCACACCGGCGCGATCAAGCATGGACATCGACGAGAAGCGCCGCGCCGGCGAGAAGGCCTCGGGCAAGGTGACGCTCTTCAACGGCCGCACCGGCGAGATGTTCGAGAAGCAGGTGACGGTCGGCTACATGTACATCCTGAAGCTGCTGCACCTCGTGGACGACAAGATCCACGCGCGCTCGCACCGGCCCGTACTCGCTCGTCACCCAGCAGCCGCTGGGCGGCAAGGCGCAGTTCGGCGGCCAGCGCTTCGGCGAGATGGAGGTCTGGGCGCTCGAGGCCTACGGCGCCGCCTACACGCTGCAGGAGATGCTCACCATCAAGTCCGACGACACCGTCGGGCGCGTGAAGGCCTACGAGGCGATCGTCAAGGGCGAGAACATCGCCGAGCCGTCGATCCCCGAGTCCTTCAAGGTGCTCCTGAAGGAGATGCAGTCGCTGGCGCTCGACGTCAACGTGGTCTCCGAGGAGGGCACGCGCGCCGAGATGGGCGACGAGGACGACGACCTGCTGCGCGCGGCCGAGGAGCTCGGCATCGACCTCTCCGGCGTGCGCGCCGGGGACGGCGCGGCCGCCGACGAGCCCGCGGGCGACGCCGGCGAGGCCGCCGACGAGCAGGAGGCGGAGATCGTCGAGGAGGGCGAGGCCGGCATGACCGAGGACCCCGACGCGACGGACGCGGAGTACATCGAGGACCCCGTCGAGGTCGATCGCCGACGGCGACACCGCCGACGAGGAGTAAGGAACGCACAGTGATCGACATCAACAACTTCGACGCCATCGAGATCGGCCTCGCGTCCTCGAAGCAGATCCGCTCGTGGTCGAGCGGAGAGGTCACGAAGCCCGAGACGATCAACTACCGCACGCTCAAGCCCGAGAAGGACGGCCTGTTCTGCGAGCGCATCTTCGGTCCGACCAAGGACTGGGAGTGCTACTGCGGCAAGTACAAGCGCGTCCGCTACAAGGGCATCGTCTGCGAGCGCTGCGGCGTCGAGGTCACGCGGTCCAAGGTGCGCCGTGAGCGCATGGGCCACATCGACCTCGCCGCCCCGGTGAGCCACATCTGGTTCTTCAAGGGCGTCCCGAGCCGCATCGGCTACCTGCTCGACATGGCTCCCAAGGAGCTCGAGAAGGTCCTGTACTTCGCGGCCTCCATGGTCACGTGGGTCGACGACGAGGCGCGCGAGGCCGACCTCGACACGCTGCGCGGCAACGTCGACGAGGCGCTCGACGCCTACGCGGCGGAGAAGGAGGAGCGCCTGCTCGAGCTGCGCGAGTCGCTCGAGCGCCGCACGGAGTACCTCACCACGGGCGCCCAGCAGGGCTTCTCCGACGAGGACCACCTGTGGGCCGAGCACCTCGACATCAACCCGAAGAAGCTCTCCGACGAGGACCGCGAGAAGCTCCTGAAGGACACGAAGAAGACCATGGAGTCCGACATCGCGGACACCGAGGCCTACATCGAGGACGCCGCCGAGCGGCTGCGCCAGGTCTGGGAGCTGTTCCAGACGATGGAGCCGAAGCAGGTCGTCAACGACGAGACCCTCTTCCGCGAGCTCAAGGAGCGCTTCGGCTCCCCCTACGGCTGGGGCGAGTACTTCCGCGGCGGCATGGGCGCCGAGTCGGTCCGCGACCTGCTCGAGCAGGTCGACCTCGACGACGAGCGCGAGATCCTCGAGGACCAGATCAAGACGGCCAAGGGCCAGAAGCAGCAGCGCGCGGTCAAGCGCCTGAAGGTGGTCTCCGCCTTCCTGAAGACCGACCGCGAGGGCCGGCGGATCAACTCGCCGGACATGATGATCCTCGAGGCCGTGCCGGTGATCCCGCCGGAGCTGCGCCCGATGGTCCAGCTGGACGGCGGCCGCTTCGCGACCTCCGACCTCAACGACCTCTACCGCCGCGTCATCAACCGGAACAACCGCCTCAAGCGGCTCCTGGACCTCGGCGCGCCGGAGATCATCGTCAACAACGAGAAGCGGATGCTGCAGGAGGCCGTCGACGCGCTGTTCGACAACGGCCGCCGCGGCCGGCCCGTCACGGGCCCGGGCAACCGCGCCCTGAAGTCCCTGAGCGACATGCTCAAGGGCAAGCAGGGCCGCTTCCGCCAGAACCTGCTGGGCAAGCGCGTCGACTACTCGGGCCGCTCGGTCATCGTGGCCGGCCCGTCGCTGCGCCTGCACCAGTGCGGCCTGCCGAAGCTGA
>CAVRTO010000003.1:0-86690 GCA_963724145.1 uncultured Solirubrobacteraceae bacterium | reverse complement strand
CGCTGAGCCACGGTGTCATGCGTCGGCGCCGAGCTCCTCCACGAGGTCGATGGTGACTCGTTGCGGCGTGCGGTTCAGCGTGATGCCTTCGACCGCAACCTCGTTGCTGTCCGACTTGAGGCCGGTCGCCTGATCGTCGCCCCGCGAGCCGTCCGCCGAGTGCGTGACGACGGGGCTGCCTTCGTAGTCGAGCATGGTGACGGCGCCGGCGGGTGCTGCGGCCGCGAGGAATCCCCCGAGGATGCCGAGGGTTGCGGCTGACCGCTTGAGTGTGGTGCTGAACATGCTCGCCTTTCGGGTCGGGGGTATGACCCTGGACTCCCAGCGCGGCCGGTCGATTCCATCCTGGTCCGATCGGCGCGCACGAGTTGCCCCGAGAACGACGAAACCCGGCTCTCGGCCGGGCTTCCACGAATACCGCTACGGGGATTCGAAGCGCGACTGCCGACTCGTCCCGTTGGCTCAACACCGTCGATCCCCCGCGGCGCAGAGCCAAGCGGGCGCCGATCGCTCGTCGGCGGCGCAGGCGAGACGTGGTCCGTACACCGGGGCTTAGAGCCCTGCGCCCGGTTCCAGATCCAAAGGACATGATGGCGCGGGCCGGCTCGGCGTACGTGTCCGCGCGGGTGAGCGGAGGATCACGGCGCGCGTCCTTCGGACGGCGCGCCCGCGCGACGTGTCACCTCGCCGACTTGCGCGAGTGCGCGGCTCGCCCAGCGGAGTAGTGTCGCGCCTGGTTTCGACTGGAGGAGGAGAGCCGTGCTGGTTCCAGCAAACGCTGTTCACGCCCACCCACGGCCCCTGGCAGCGGCGTTCGCGATCGTCGTCGCGCTCGCGCTCCCCGCCGCGGCGGCGCACGCCAACGACGGCGGCCACCATCGCTCCGCCCGTGTCGACCACATCGTCGTCGTCTTCCAGGAGAACCACAGCTTCGACAACCTCTACGGCCGCTGGGAGGGCGTCCGCGGTGTGCGCTCCGCGGACCGGGCGCACACGCGCCAGATCAATCAACAGGGCACGCCCTACAGCTGCCTGCTGCAGAACGACGTGAACCTCACGTCGCCGCCGCTCTCGGCCCGGTGCACCGACACCACGACGTCGAAGGCGTTCAGCAGCCACTTCTTCAACGAGCCGTTCCTGATCGACGACTTCATCCCAGCGTCCGCTACGACGTGCCCGGCTCCGGGCGTGTCCGCGCCCAACGGCGTCCTGAACGGCGCCGGACTGCCCGGCGGCTGCACGCGCGACCTCGTGCACCGCTACTACCAGGAGCAGTACCAGCTCAACGACGGGCGCCAGAACCGCTACGTCACGGGCAGCGATGCGGTCGGTCTCACGATGGGCGGCTACGACACGCGCAGGCTGCCGATCTATCAGTACCTCCACCGACCCCGCCATCCACGCTATGCGATCGCCGACAACTTCTTCCAGGCCGCGTTCGGCGGGTCGTTCCTCAACCATCAGTGGCTGATCGCCGCGGCGACGCCGACTTGGCCGGGCGCGCCCAACAACGGCGGCGCCGACGACCTGCACTCCGCCGTGGACGCGAACGGGATGCCCACCAGCTACCCGCTGTACACCGCCGGCCCGGGCGTGAAGGATGCGGCGCTGACCGCGTCCTGCCAGCCGCCCGCCGGAGCCGCGGCGACGCCCGCGGGCGTCACGTGCGGCGATTTCGCCGTCAACACGATCCAGCCCTTCTACCAGCCGTACGCGCCGGGCACGGCGGTCACGCGGCGGCTGCCGCCGCAGACGCACGCCACCATCGGCGACCGGCTCAGCCAGGCGCACGTCAGCTGGGCCTGGTACTCCGGCGGCTGGTCCAACGCGAACGGCGACGTCGGCGAGCCGGGCTGGACGAACGGCACCGGCCCCGCCCCCGCGACGGCGACGAACCCGGCGCCGTGCCCGGACGCCGCCGCGATCTCGGCCGCGACGTGGCCGAACTGCCCCGACAAGCTGTTCCAGTTCCACCACCAGCCGTTCAACTACTTCGCCGCCTACGCGCCCGGCAAGCCGGCACGCGCCCGTCACCTGCGCGACGAGCAGGAGTTCCTCGGCCAGGCTGAGGCGTCCACGCGGCGCTGCCGGCTCGAGGACGTCAGCTTCATCAAACCGGTGGGCTCGGAGAACGAGCACCCGGGGTATGCGAGCGCGACGGCCGGCAGCAGCCATCTCGTCGACCTGCTCCAGGCGATCGAGGGAAGCCGCTGCGCGGACGACACGATGATCATCGTGACCTACGACGAGTTCGGCGGGCAGTGGGACCACGTCACCCCGCCGGGGCAGGGTGGGAAGGCCGGCCCGGCCGACGCGATGGGACCCAGCACCCGCATTCCGGCCCTCGTGCTGCACCCAGGACTGCGGTCCCGTTTCGGCGTCGATCACACGCAGTACGACACGACCTCCGTGCTGGCGACGATCGAGCGGGCCGAGGACGTGCCGCCGCTGACGTCCCGCGACGCGGCGGTCAACGACATGTTCGGGGTGTTCCGCGCCCGGTCGCCGCGCTGACGCCCGAGGCGCCAGGTCCGGTCAGCGCCGGCGTCCGTCGGTGCGGGCCGGCGGTCGACGGGGCTGAGGTTCGCCCAGTATTGGGCCAGCACTATCGCTTTCAGGCTTGCTGTTTCGATTTGGGTCGTCGCGACGTCCGACGTGAGGTGAAGGCTCCGCGACGGGCGGCGAGCTGACTCTCTTTCAGGCTGTCGGCCGTTGGGCCTGACTGCCTTTCGCTGTGTCGCTCGTCGCCGGTCGGGGATGTCCGGCGTGAGTTGATAGGAGCGTGGCACTGCCCCCAGCAAGCCGTGTCCGCCGGCTGTCCACTCAAATCGAGGTGGAGGTGGATGGGGTCAATGATCGTGCTCGGTGCGGACACCCACAAGCGCTCGCACACGATCGCTGCGGTCTCAGCGGCGACCGGCGGACTAATGGGCGAGCAGACGGTCCAGGTCGGCGCCAAGGGCTTCGCCGCGCTCGTGGTCTGGGCGCGCGGGCTCGGCGCCGAACGGGTCTGGGCGCTGGAGGACTGCCGGCACGTCTCGGGCTCCTTCGAGCGTTTTCTGATCGGGCGGGGCGAGCGGGTCTTGCGCGTGCCAACGAAGCTGATGGCCGACGCGCGTCGCCGCGCTCGCGGGCGCGGGAAGTCAGACAGCATCGACGCGATCGCGGATCGCGCGAGCGGCGCTGCGCGAAGGCCTGGATGCCCTGCCGGCGGCGCAGCTTCAGGGCCCCGAACTCGATCTGCGGCTGCTCGTTGATCATCGCGAGCGGCTGGTCCGCCAGCGCGTCGCGCTCAACAACACGCTGCAGTGGCACCTGCACGACCAGTGGCCCGAGCTGCACCCTGCCGGGCAGTTCGCTGTTCTACGGCAACCGGGCCCCGCGCGTCGCCCGACGGCTCGCGCGCGCTGAGCAGACGATGCGCGTCCGGATCGCTCGTGACGAGCTGCGCCGCATCCGCGAGCTTTCGCAGACGATCAAGGCGCTCGAGGCCGAGATCGCCCAGCTTGTCGCCGAGATCGCGCCGCATCTGCTCACTGAGCCCGGCTTCGGGCCGCTGACCGCGGCCAAGCTCGTCGGCGAGATCGCCGGCGCGAGCAGGTTCGCCAGCGACGCCAAGCTCGCGCGCGCCGCCGGCGTCGCGCCGATCCCGGTCAGCTCGGGCAAGACCAACCACCACCGCCTCGACCGCGGCGGCAACCGCCAGATCAACGCGACGATCCACCGCATCGCCATCACCCGCCTGCGCTGCCACGCCGAGACCCAGCACTACATCGCCCGCAAGCGCGCCGAAGGCATGAGCACCAAAGAAGCCATCCGCTGCCTTGACCCGGGTGGCGGTGACTCGAGACCTCTCGACGCTCGTGCTGCGCACCGCTTGCGGCGACGTCACGACGAGGCCGCTGCTCGCGCCCGCAGTCGCGCGCCGGTTCGGAAGGCGCGGTCCGGACGTCTCATCTAGCCGCGCCGAGCCGGTGCGCGATCGCGGCGGCGTCAGCGCGGGTGGCGACGTCGAGCTTGTGGAGGATGTGCGAGACGTGGTGGCCGGTGGTCTTGATGCTGATCACGAGCTCTTCGGCGATCTCGCGGTTCGTGTGGCCGCGTGCGACGAGCGCCAGCACCTCTGCTTCCCGCGGCGTCAGCCCGAGGAGGTCTTCGATCGGTGGTTTCAGATGCGGCGGCTCCGGCTCCGGCCACGCGAGCTCGAGCCGCGCGCGTGTGGCGAGCAGCGTCAGCTCTTGCAGTAGGGGCTGTGCGCGGAGGCGTGCAGCCACAGCATGCGCCTCCTTGAGAGGGACGCCGGCGTCGGCGCGGCCGGCGCCACGTGCCACGAGTGCCTCCGCCTGACGCCAACGGCAGTAGGCCGCGAGTGGGGGCCGCTCGAGCTGGTCCCACTTGGTGGCGGCCTCCGACCAGGAGACAGGTAAAGCCTGGTCGAGCGCACGCGCGTGCTCGGCTTCGGCCTGCGCGCACCAGCCGGCGGCGTTCGGCGTGACGGGGGCGGCCTCGGCAGCGGCGCGGCGAGCGGTGCGGAGGAGCTCCCGTGCGCGGTCGAGCCGATCGCGGACGACGTCGGCATCGCGGCGGGCGCGTCCGAGCGCCGCCAGCTCCGCCTGTGCGCGCAGGCCCTGCGCACAGAGCTGGACGCGGATCAGTGCGGATTCGCGCTCCCGCGTGCGCGCGAGTCCATCGCGCACGAACGTCTCGGCGTCCGTCCAGCGGCGCTCCCACAGGGCGAGTTCGGTGACGAGGAGGTCATAGACGGGCGAAGCACGCTCGTCCCCGCGCACGGTGGCGTACGCGGCCTCGAGATCCACCCTCGCGTCGTCGAAGTCGCCGCGGCCGACCGCGAGCGCTGCGTGGTTGAGGCGGCGAAAGTGAGGCCAGTTGGCCGTGCTGGGCCGGAGCGCTGCGGCGCCGAGGCGGTCGGCTTCGTCCCACTCTCCGGTGGCGATCAAGGCCTCGACCTGGTTGTAGACGATCGTGCCGTGCGCGACCCCGTACGTGCGGACGACGCTGACCGCAGCGGCCGCAACTCGGATCGATTCCCGCGGCCGTCCGAGCATCGTCAGGACGTCGGTCAGCCAGCAGTACGCGAACACGAGCTCTTCCGGATCAGCGCGCTGTTCCGAGAGCCGCAGCGCCGAGCGAAGGTGCTCGAGCCCTTCGTCGCCGTGGCCGAGGTAGGCAAGGTCGACTCCGAGGACCGCCTTCGCCCGGAATTCGGCTGAGCGTGCGCCGACCGCGCGTGCGAGAGCGAGGGCCTGCTCGGAGATCGGGCGAGACGCTTCGTGGCGCCAGGCCAGCATCAAGCCATGTCCGAGCGCCGCCAGCACGTGTGCGCGGGCCGCCGAGGGCGGCTGCGTCGGCACGAGCTCGACTGCGCGCTCGCGCGCAGCGAGGCCGGCGTCGCGGCTGCCGGCTGCGAACAGGTAGTTGCCCAGGCGCTCGTGGGAGAGTGCGGCGCGCACCGGATCGTCGTCGCCGACGAGCGCGACGGCTCGCCGGCCGAGTTCGACGGCGCGAGGGGCGGCGTCGGTCTGCAGGGCCCGCTGCGCCGCCCACGACGAGAGCTCGACGAGGTCGAGGCCCGCGACCGCGGTTGCGTCCGGCACGGCGGGCCACAGTCGGAGGGCCCGTTCGAGGTGCGCCAGAGCCTCCGCAAGGCCGAAGACCGCCTCCGCCTCGCGCGCGGCCTCGAGGGACGCGACGAGCGCCTCAGCGGTTCGTCCCGCCGCTTCCCAATGCGGTGCGATCTCCGCCGCCGAGGCAGGCGCATCGCCGCGTGCGAGCTCGGCGGCGAGCCGCGCGTGCAGCTCCTCGCGCTCGCCGGGAAGCAGCGTTTCGTAGATCGCCTCGGCGAGCAGCGCGTGGCGGAAGCGAAAACGGCCCGTCGCCTGGTCGGGGATGAGCACGCCATGATCGACGGCCGTGCGCAAACACTCGCGCACAGCGCGCTCGGCCAACGCGGTCGCCTCGCGCAGCAACTGGTAGTCCACTTCGCGCCCTGCGGCAGCGGCCACCTTGAGCACGCGATACGTCCGGCGGTCGAGTCGCGCCACGCGCTGCAGAAGCAGGTCGCGCAGGCTGCGCGGAAGCTCACTGTCGTGTGCCCCGGCGGCTGCGAGGAGCTCCTCGGCGAAGAAGGGGTTGCCCTCCGAGCGAGCCACGATGGCGTCAGTCACTGATTGCGACGGCGACGCACCACGCCGAGCCGTGAGCAGCGCCGTCAGCTCCTCGCGCTCGAGCGGGCCGAGCTCGAGCTCGAGCGCCGACCCCGAGCGACGGACCCCGTCGGCAAGCCGGCGCATGCGCTCGGCGGAGGAGAGCTCATCGGCGCGGTACGTCGCGAGCAGCAGCAGCCGCCGCTCGGCGAGGTTGTGCGCGAGAAAGACAACAAGATCGAGGGTCGACGTGTCGGCCCAGTGCAGATCCTCGAGCACGAACAGCACGGGCGCCGCGGCCGCGAGGCCACTGAAGAGCGCGAGCGTCTCCTCGAACACACGCAGCTGCGAGCCTGGTGGCCGGACCTGCGACAGCCAGGGCAGCGCGCCCTCGCCGTGGCCAGCAGCCCAAGGGCGCAGCGCCTCGGCGAACGGCTGGTACGGCAGCTCGGTGCCTATGAGGTCGATGCAGCGCCCGACGAGCACCTCGAATCCCGCGTCTCGGGCGCGCGTCGTCAGCTTGGAGGCCAGCCGGCTCTTGCCGACCCCTGCCTCGCCGGCCACTAGGACCGTCGAGCCCACTCCCGACTGCGTCCGGCGAAGCGCACGTTCGAGACGCTCGATCTCCTCGGCGCGTCCGACGAACGGCGTGGGCTCCATCAGCCGCCAGTATCGCTCCCCTGGACGGCGCGGGGAAGGCTGCGCGGGCCGATCGGCCGCGCAGGATAGGGCGCTCGGCGCGCCCAGATAGGGACCGGTGCCCGATGCGCGGCACCGCCGGCGCCTCCGAGAATCACGGTCGTCTTGGAGTTCGAGAAGAAGGAGGCCGACGATGAGCGAGATCCGTACCGCGTCGTTGTACGCCTCGCCGGAGGACGCGCGCAAGGCGCCGGCGGAGGAGTTCATGTACCTCGCGTGCCTGCACGAGGGCACGGGCGTCGACGCGCCCGACTTCCTCGCGGTGGTTGATGCCGAATCCGGGCGGATCGTGCATGAGACGCCGATGCCCGACGTCGGCGATGAGCTGCATCATTTCGGGTGGAATCGCTGCAGCTCGGCCTGCCACGGTCCCGATCGCTCGCACCTGATCGTGCCCGGCTTTCGCTCGTCGCGTATCCACGTGATCAACGTGGCCGACGACCCGCGGCGGCCGCGTATCGAGAAGGTGATCGAGCGCGACGAGCTCGTGCGCGCGACCGGCCTGACGCGCCCCCACACCGTGCATTGCATGCCGGGCGAGAACATCGTCATCAGCATGCTCGGCGACGCCGAGGGCAACGGCGCCTGCGGCTTCGCCGTGCTCGACGCGCGGACCTTCGAGGTCAAGGGCCGCTGGGAGAACGGCGGCCCGCGGCCGGGGCTCAACTACGACTTCTGGTATCAGCCGCGCCAGAACGTTCTCGCCTCGTCGGAGTTCGGCGAACCCAACGCCTACGAGCCCGGGTTCGACCTCGACGACGTCGCCGCCGGTCGCTACGGCAGCCGGCTGCACTTCTGGAACCTGGCCGAGCGCCGCCTCGAGCAGACGATCGAGCTGGGCGAGACCGGGCTGTTGCCGTTCGAGGTGCGCTGGCTGCACGACCCCGACGCCGACCAGGGGTTCGTCGGCGCCGCGCTGTCGAGCACAATGTGGCACTTCCACCGCGAGAACGGCTCCTACGCCGCCGAGAAGGTGATCGCGATCGAGGGGGTCGAGCAGGCGGGCTGGCCCTTCCCCGTGCCCGGCGTGATGAGCGATCTCGTCGTCTCGATGGACGACCGCTTTTTGTACTTCTCCAACTGGCTGCACGGCGACCTGCGCCAGTACGACGTCTCGGATCCCGCTAACCCGCGCCTGACCGGGCAACTGCAGCTCGGCGGCGTGCTCGGCCGGCCGTCCGACGCCGGGCGCGAACTCGACGGCGGCCCCCAGATGCTGCAGCTCTCGCTCGACGGCTGCCGGCTCTACGTCACCAACTCGCTCTACTCCACCTGGGACAACCAGTTCTACCCCGGCCTGAAGTCGTGGCTGCTACGCGTCAACTGCGGCGCGGACGGCGGCATGCAGCTCGACCCGGGCTTCTACCTCGACCTCCACGAGCGTTCCGGCGGCCCCGCGCGCGCCCACGAGGTGCGCCTCCAGGGCGGCGACTGCACGACCGAGATCTTCCAATGATCGACGCGCCCCTCGCGCACGTCGGCGGCATCCCCATCGAAGAGACGATCGGATCCTTCAGTCCCGCGCTCGTTGTGGCGTTTGGGATGGTATGGGCGAAGGTTCGCGACCGCCTGCGCCACCCGTCTGGGCTCAGGCGAACCCACACTACAAGCGAGACCTGTGCGCGCCGCGTCCAACGCCGAGACGACGAGGTCGTCCCTGGACCGTGCACGAGAACGGGCGCAGCGCCCATGCCATCGCAGAGAGGCGATGTCCGGGCAACGTCCACGGCCTCTGCGGGCGCGGGCATCGCTGATCGCCACGGCCTGCTCGACGAGCGCGCCTGCGCGCACGAGATCTGAAAGCGCTGCTACGCCGCCACTCATCCACATCGACGCTGCGCTCGCACCCGCGTTTCTCGGCGAGCAAGCGCCTGTCCGGACGCGCGCCCAGGACGACGACCAAGTGCGCAGGGGAGACCCCTGCTTCTGCGCAAAGGAGCAGTCCTGGCACACGGCCTGGCTCGCCCGCTCGCTGCTGAGTTGGACGAAAAGCAGCAGCCAGCCCATGCCGAGCCGGATCGCCGGTCGCGGCACTGCTGGTTCGAGGCACAAGCAGCAGTCGTCGGCGGCACGCCGCTCAGTGTCGGTGCAGGCGAAACCGACCCGCTGCCACAAGGACACGGGCAGGGGTTGATTGGTTTCGCCTAGCTGGTGAACTCCGCCAGGTCCGCGCAGAAGTCGCGCCCCGAAAGGTCGCTGTGACCGGTGGAGGGGCGGACAATCCGGAAGGAGTCAGGCACTTCGACGTCGTCGCTGGGATCACCGGGAGTGCCGTTGTAGTCGATGTCGACGGCGAACCGAGTCTGGCCGGGGTCGCGGAGCACCAACTTGCCGGCGGCGTCGTAGAAGCGGGAGCCGCCGGAGGCGAAGGTGGTGATCGTGATGGTGCCGTCGCCGTTGTCGACGATCGAGTGGTCCCTGCTGTTGGCGGTGAAGACGTTGGTCAAGGTGCCGCCGGTCTCCAGGTTGGTGGTCACGACGGTGCCGTGGACGCTCTCCCGGTAATACGGGAACGGCGACGAGCCGCGCTGGTTGAAGACGAAGTTCCCCGAGACGTCCCCGCTGTCCTGGGCCGGGATGCCGTCGCAGTCGTAGACGTCGCCGGTGAAGACGTCGTGGAAGTGGCCCTTGTCGATCGGTCGGGCGCTGGCGGACGTGCCAGCGACAACGGTGCCCGCGACGGCCAGTGCGGCGATCAGAAAAGTGCAACGCCCCTTCACGATGCCCTCCCTCGTTGGAAGAACAACCGATCCTAAGCGACCCGCACCGCCGATGACAAGGAAACTAGAGAATCGGGCGGTGATCACCGGGGGTGCTCGGCATGACCGTCCACGTCTCCTGCTCCGGAAGCGGCAGTCGAGGACGTGGAGCCGCGTCCGCGATCGGCGTAGCATCCTAGGCGGCAACCTGCGGCTGCGGGGGACGCCGGGATGGGAGGAGTTGTGCATCGCTTTTCGATCCCGATCCTTTTGGGGGCCTTGCTATTGCTGGCGCCGGGAGCTCAGGCGGCGCCGTTGAGCGCCGGTCCGCCGATCCTGGCGTCTGCCACGAACCCGCTGGCCGGTTGCCCGCCGGACGGCTCAGGCACGAACTTCCCCGGCGCCGAGGTGGAGCCGTGGATCGAGGTCAACCCGACCAATGACGACAACATCGTCGGCTTCTACCAGCAGGACCGCTACTCGAACGGCGGCTCCAAGGGCAACGTCGCGTCGGTCTCCATGGATGGCGGGACGACCTGGACGCAAGTCGCCGTGCCAAATGACACGCGCTGCACCGGCGGCCGCTTCCAGCGCTCCTCGGACCCCTGGATCTCATTCAGCCCGAACGGGGTCCTGCACGCGCTCAGCCTCGTGACCGATCCCGACGTGGGCGCGGAGTTCGGCGCCAACGGCATGACCTATAACCGGTCGACCAACGGCGGCGTCACCTGGGGGCCTGCGATCCGTCTGGTGACGGATCCTGCCGGGCGCTTCCTCAATGACAAGAACTCGATCACGGCGGATCCCAACGACTCTGGTTTCGTCTACGCCGTTTGGGACCGGCTGCAGGTGTCCCAGGGGTCGGTGGTCAATCCGGAGAATGTGATCGGCCGCGGATTCAAGGGCCCGATCTACTTCGCTCGCACCAGCAACGGCGGCGACTCGTGGGAGCCGGCGCGCAAGATCTATGAGACCGGCGCCAACAAGCAGACGCTGGGCAACCAGATCGTCGTGCGCCCGCAGGGCGAGCTGTTCGACTTCTTCGCCGACATCACCAATGCTTCGAATCGCCGGGGCGGCATCGGACCGGTGAAGCTCTCCTACATCCGCTCCGACGACCGCGGCCAGAGCTGGACCAAGCCCACCCGCGTGGATGACATGATCCCGATGAGCCTGATCCGCGAGGACACGCCGATCGACGTCGAGCCCGTCCCGTGCCCGGACCCGACCGACCAGGGCGCCTGCCCGATCCGCGCAGGAGACCTGCTGCCCGAGGTGGCGGTCGATGCGGCAAATGGCAACCTGTATGCGGTCTGGATGGACGCCCGCTTCGACGGCGGCCTGTTCCTCGTCGACCACGACAACATCGCCTTCAGCCAATCAACGGACGGCGGTGCGACGTGGTCCGCTCCGATCAAGGTCAACAAGACCCCGACCGGCGAGCCCAACTTCGACCAGCAGGCCTTCACGCCCTCGGTCGACGTCGACAGGGACGGCACGGTCACGGTGACGTACTACGACCTCCGCAACAACGAGCCCGACCCCGCGACGCTCGACACCGACTACTTCGCCGTCTCCTGCGAGTCCGCGACCGAGAGCTGCACGAGCGCGGCGAGTTGGGAGGAGACGCGAATCACCCCGACGTCGTTCGACATTCGCAACGCGCCGTTCGCCCGCGGCTACTTCCTGGGCGACTACATGGGGCTGGACAACGACGGCCCCGACTTCACCTCGATGTTCGGCCAGGCTTTCACGCAGAACAACGCCAGCCAGTACTTCAGCCGACTGGCGCCATAGCCAACCCGGGCCGCGACGCGATGGGCTGCTCGGGAGCCCGTCGCGTCGCCGGGCTCCGCTCGAACGTCGCAGCTTGCGCGGTGTACGCGGCGACGGAGATAGTCGGATCGCGTCGCCGCTGGCGCGCGCACTGGCGCACACCGCTACACGAACGACGAAACCCGCCTACTTGGCGGGCTTCTGAGGTACCGCTACGGGGATTCGAACCCCGGTTTCCGCCGTGAGAGGGCGGCGTCCTAGTCCCCTAGACGATAGCGGCAAGGACCGCTGCGCAGGGTAGCAACGGAGTGCGGCTGAGAGGACTCGAACCTCCACGGGGTTGCCCCCACGGCGACCTGAACGCCGCGTGTATACCAATTTCACCACAGCCGCAGTGGAGGCGCGGAAGTGTAGCGATTGGTAGCTTGCGAGGTCCCGTGTCGACCGCCGCCACACAGCCCGAGGACGAGTTCGTCGAGCCCCCGCGCGCGGGCGATGTCGAGAGCAACCGCTGGGTCGTCCTCGTCATCGTCTGCCTCGCCCAGTTCATGGTCGTGCTCGACGCGACGGTGGTCAACGTCGCGCTGCCGTCGATCCAGACCGACCTCGGGTTCAGCGCCGCGAACCTCCAGTGGGTCATCAACGCCTACACGCTCGTGTTCGGCGGCTTCCTGCTGCTCGGCGGCCGCGCGGGCGACCTGTTCGGCCGGCGCCGGCTGTTCCTCGCGGGCGTCGCGATCTTCTCGGCCGCCTCGCTGCTCAACGGGCTCGCGACGTCGGAGGGCTGGCTCGTCGGCGCCCGGGCGCTCCAGGGCCTCGGCGGCGCGCTCGTCTCCCCCGCCGCGCTCTCGATCATCACCACCACCTTCGCGGAGGGCGAGGAGCGCACGAAGGCGCTCGGCGTCTGGAGCGCGATCGCGGCCGGCGGCGGCGCCTTCGGCCTGCTGCTCGGCGGCATCCTCACCGACCTGCTGAGCTGGGAGTGGATCTTCTTCGTCAACGTGCCGATCGGCCTCGCCACCGCGGCGCTGGCGATCCGCTACGTGCCGGAGTCGCGCGCGCCGAACCGCCCCGACAGCGTCGACCTGCCCGGCGCGGTCAGCGTCACCGCGGGCCTCGTCGTGCTCGTCTACGCGATCGTCAAGGCGGAGGACTACGGCTGGGGCTCCACGAAGACGCTCGCCCTCTTCGCCGTCGCGGCCGTGCTCCTGATCGCGTTCGTGTTCATCGAGCGCAGCACCAAGGCGCCGCTGATCCGGCTCGGGATCTTCCGGGTGCGCTCGCTCGCGGGCGCGAACCTGATCCTGCTGCTCGCGATCGGCGGCCTGTTCGCGTTCTTCTACTTCAGCTCGCTCTACGTGCAGCAGATCCTCGGCTACTCGCCGCTCGAGGCGGGCCTCGCGTTCCTGCCGGTGACGCTGGGGATCGCCGGCGGCGCCGGCATCGCGCAGCAGCTCGTCAAGCGGATCGGCGTCCGCACCACCGGCGCGATCGGCATGCTGATCGCCGGGTTCGGGCTGTACCTGTTCTCGCGCGTGACGATCGACGGCACCTACCTCAGCGACGTGCTGCCCGCCGTGATCCCGCAGTCGATCGGCATGGGCCTGTTCTTCGTGCCGATCACGCTGATCGCGACGACGAACGTCGGCGCGGACGACGCCGGCCTCGCGTCCGGCCTGTTCAACACCTCGCAGCAGGTCGGCGGCGCGCTCGGCCTGGCGGTGCTGTCCACGCTCGCGGCGGACAAGACCGCGAGCGTGCTCGCCGAGCTCGGCCGCGCGCCGTCGCAGACCGAGCAGGCGAACGCGCTGCTGGACGGCTTCCAGGTCGCGTTCGTCGCGGCGGCGCTGCTGGTCGCGGTCGGCGCCGTGCTGCTGATGGTGCTCGTGCGCAAGCAGGACGTCGAGGGCATCAACCCGGAGGCCGCGCCGGTGCCGGGCGCCTGAGATGACGGACGACGGCGACGCCATCGGCTACAAGGTCCTCCGGCGCGGGACGCCGGTGCGCAGCGCGGACGGCGTCGAGATCGGCACCGTGCGGCGCGTGCAGGACAACGCGCGCGAGCACATCTTCGACGGGATCGTGATCGACACGCGCGACGGGCGGCGGTTCGTCGACGCGCCGGAGGTCGCCCGGATCTTCGAGCGCGCGGTCGTGCTGACGATCACCGCGGACGAGGCGCGCGCGCTGCCCGAGCAGGGCTCCGCGATGGCCGAGCGGATGCGCCACGCGAAGACGACGCGCAGGATGAAGCGGTTCGGGCAGTCGATGCGCGACCGCTGGGACCGCCGCTGAGCATGGGCTGGATCGAGCCGGTCACCCTCACCGGCGAGCACGTGATCCTCGAGCCGGCCGCCGACCGGCACCTGCCCGACCTGCTCGCGGCCGCGGCCGACCCGGACGTCTGGACCTGGATGCCGTGGCGGCGGCCCACGGACGCGGACGAGCTCGCCGCGCTGCTGGAAGGCGAGCGCGCGATCGCGTACCCGTTCGCGCAGCTCGACGCGACGAGCGGTCGCGCGGTCGGCATCACCACCTACCGCGACGTCGACGAGCGCAACCGCACGCTCGAGGTCGGCGGCACGTGGATCGGCCGCCCGTGGTGGCGCACCGCGATCAACACCGAGGCGAAGCTGCTGTTCCTCGGCCACGCGTTCGACACGCTCGGCGCGAACCGCGTGGCGATCAAGACCGACATCCGCAACGAGCGCTCGCAGGCGGCGATCGAGCGGCTGGGCGCGGTCCGCGAGGGCGTCGTCCGGCACCAGTACATCCGCCCCGACGGGACGCTCCGCGACACCGTCCTCTACAGCGTCGTCCCGGAGGAGTGGCCGGCGGTGCGCGCGCACCTGCGCGCGCGGCTCGCGGCCCACGCGGCATGAGGGTCACCCAGCTCACGATCGCCCCCGTGAAGGGGATGCAGGTGACGCCGGTCGAGGCGCTGCAGCTCGGCCCGCTCGGCGCCGACGGCGACCGCGCGTTCTTCGTCCTCGACCTCGAGCACAAGGTCATCGAGACCGCCCGCGCGACCGGGCTGCTGGGGATCCTGCCGCGCTTCGCCGACGGCGTGCTGGCGCTGCGCTTCCCGGACGGGACCGAGGTCGCGGAGGCGATCGAGCCCGGCGAGCACGTCGTCACCCACAACTACGACGGGCGCGCGATCGGCGGCCGGCTCGTGACCGGCGCGCTGGCGGCCGCGGTCGGCGAGCACCTCGACCGGCCCGTGCGGCTGCTGCTGCGGGACGCGACCGACATGGGCCCGGGCGACTTCCCCGTCTCGCTGATGGCGGAGGCCACGGTCGGCGCGCTCGCACCGGCGCTCGACGGCGTCGTGCCCGACGGGCGGCGCTTCCGCATGAACGTGACGCTCGACGGCGCCGACGCCTGGGCGGAGCACGACTGGGCCGGGCGCGAGATCGCGCTCGGCGAGGCCGTCGTGCGCGGCGCCGAGCCGGTCCCGCGCTGCGTGATGACGACGCTCGACCCCGAGAGCGGGGTCGGCTACGTCCCGGTGCTCAAGGCGCTCGCGCGGACGCGCGGCAAGCAGGACGTCAAGCTCGGGCTGTGGTGCGACGTCGTGCGGCCGGGCGCGGTCCGGGTCGGCGACGCGGTCGCGCTGGCGTGAGTCAGGCCGCGCGCCAGCACCGCGCGCGTCCGGGCACGAGCCGCAGCAGCGGCCCCGGCGGCTCGCGCTCGCGGTAGGGCGCGTAGCGGGCCGCGAGGGCGGCGAGCGCGTCCGGTGCCGACGCCGCGGGCGACGATCTCGACGTCGCCCAGCAGCTGCACCCACGCGAGCCGCGTCCAGTCCTCGTCGTAGCGGTCGACGCACAGCGCCGCGGCCGGCCGCCGGGCCAGGTGGCGCAGCCGCGCCGGCTCGCGCGTGCGCTTCGGCTTGTCGTCGATCGCGCTCCAGACGGCGTCCGCGGCGACCGCGAAGGTGATCGGGAGGACGCGTGGGTGGTCGTCCGCGTCGGCGTAGGCGAGCCGGGCGACCGGCTGCTCGTCGAGCAGCGCGCGCGCCCAGCCGGGCAGCTCGCCGAGCGTGCTCACAGCCCCCGCAGGAACGGGACGACGGTGCGGATGAAGTCGTTGCGGCGCGGGGTCGTCGAAGATCGGGTCGCAGTGGGCGTCGCGCGCGCTGCGGTCCACGAGCGTCACGCGGCGGACGTGGCCGCGGCGCGCGAGCGCGCGGGCGGCGGCGAGCACGCGGCCCTTGCCGAGCGACGTCTCGTACGCGTAGACCGGCAGCTTGACGCGGTGGGTCGCGCGGACGCCGAGGACCCGCTGCGCCGGATTCGCGACGCCGCCGGCGACCGCCCCCGCGTCCAGCGAGAGCCGCTTCGGGTGGTACCACGCGAAGCCGTCGACGCGGTCGATGCCCGAGACGGCGCGCGCGACGCGCCGCAGCGACGCGCGGCCGCCGGCGTCGCTCCATCCGCGCGGGTCGCCGGCGGGTTCGAGTCCGCCGAGGTGCGCCTGGACGAGCGCGAGGTTCGGCCGGCCCGGTCTGCGTGTCGATCGCGTAGCCGAACTGCGCCGCGTTCGTCACCGGGACCGGCGGCTTCAGCGCCGCCGGGGCGAGCGGCCAGTCCTGGAACGTCGAGCGCTCGCCGGGAGCCTCGAGCGCCAGCGTCGAGCCGGCGGCCGCGAAGACGCCCGCCGCCCACGGGAGGCCGAGACCGACGAGGTCGTTGAACGGCGAGCCGGTCTGCAGCGCGGCGAGCTCGTCGCGCGCCTGCGCGGCGTCGAGCGCCACGCGCGACGAGCCGCCGTCGATGAACACCAGCCCGGCGAGGTCCCGCGCGCCGGCCCGGCCGCCGAAGTCCCAGGTCGCGTAGGCGGTCGTGATCGTCCCGCCGAGCGAGTGCCCGCCGAGGACGACCGTGCGGCCGCCGCGGCGCGCGGCGCGGACCACCCGGCGCAGGTCCTCCACCGCGACCCGCATCCCCCACCCGCGGGCGGGCGCGGTCTCCGCGTCGGTGGGCGGCGTGAAGTGCTCCGCGACGCCGCCGCCGAGCCAGCCGAGGTAGTACGGGAACAGCGCCGACGACCGGCGCCCGCCCCGCCCGGACGCGGTCGAGCACCGAGTGGTCCTCGAGCAGGTTCTCGCGCCGCTCGACCGCCCAGACCTGCCATCCGGGCAGCCGCTCGACCAGGCTGCGCGCCAGCGGGAGGAAGTAGCCGGCGCCGGCCGAGGTGCCGGGCGCGAGCACGAGCACGTGGCGCGCGCGCTGCGGCCCGACCTTGACGACGCCGACCTTGTCGAACCGCGCCGGACCCGGCGCGTCATAGCCATCCAGGAGCGTCAGATCGGCGGCGCGCGCCGGTCCGGCGCACGCGAGCAGGATCAGCACGGCGAGCGGAAGCACCCTCATGCCCGGATTCGTATCGTGGCGGGAGGAAATGCGCCAGTACCTGAACATCATCCGCACGCCGCACGTCGGCCGGCTGTTCGCCGCGTCGCTGCTCGCGCGGCTGCCGATGGGGATCAACGGGCTGGCGATCGTGCTGATGGTCAAGGCGGAGACGGGCTCGTTCGGGACCGCCGGCGCGGCGGCCGGCGCGCTGGCGCTCGGGACCGGCCTGTGCGCCCCGCTCACCGCGCGGCTGATCGACGCGTTCGGGGCGCGGATGCTGCTCGTGCTCGCCGCGATCTGCTCGGCCGGCCTGCTCGGCGTGATCGTGCTCGCGCACACCGCCGCGCCGCCCGCCGCGCTCGTGGTCGTCGCGTTCGTGGCCGGCGGCAGCTTCCCGCCGGCCTCGTCCGTGCTGCGCGCGCAGTACCCGCGCCTGTTCGCGGGCCGGCCCGAGCTGCTCCAGGGCGCGTTCGCGCTCGACTCCGTGCTGACCGAGTCGATCTTCACCGTCGCGCCGCTGCTGACCGCGGGGCTCGTCGTGCTGTTCGAGCCGGCGGCGGCGATCCTCGTCTCCGCCGCCGCGGTGCTGTGCGGCACCGCGGCGCTCGTGGCCGCGCTGCCGCCGGGCGCCGGCGATGCGACGCCCGCCGAGCATCGCTCCGGCGGCCTCGGCGCGCTCGCCGCGCCGGGGATCCGGACGCTCGTCGGCTCGATGCTCCCGGTCGGGTTCGCCTTCGGCGCGCTCGAGGTCGCGCTGCCCGCGTTCGCCGACCACGAGGGCCGGCCGGAGCTGGCCGGCGTGCTCGTCGCGTTGTGGGCGCTCGGCAGCGTCGCGGGCGGGCTCGCGTACGGGGCGCGGCCGCGGCGCGGGACGCTGTCCGGCACCCATCTGCGGATCGCGCTGCTGCTGCCGATCAGCTTCCTCCCGCTCGCGCTGGCGAGCTCGCCCGCGGTGATGGCGGTGCTCGTCATCCCCGCCGGGGTGCTGATCGCCCCGCTGATCGCGACGCGCAACGAGCTCGCGGGCGAGGTCGCCCCCGAGAGCGCGCGCACCGAGGCCTACACCTGGCCGCTGACCGCGCTCGTCGGCGGGATCGCGCTCGGGGCCGCCGCGGCCGGCGCGATCGCCGACTCGGCGGGCTGGCAGACGGCCGTGCTCGTCGCCGCGGTGGCGGCGGCCTGCGGGACGGTGGTCTCCGCCGGACGCCGCGCGACGCTCTCGCCCGCCGCGCCGTGAGCTCCGCGCGCATGGCGCCGTTCCTGGTCGCGGCGGCCGCCATGTTCGCGGTGATGTACTCGACGCAGGCGATCCTGCCCGAGCTCGGGCGCGAGTTCGACGTGACGCCGTCGCAGGCCGGGCTGACGATCTCGGTCGTGATCGGCGCGCTCGCCGTCGGCGCCTGGTTCTGGGGCCCGCTGTCGGACCGCATCGGCCGCCGCGCGTCGCTCGTGCTCGCGTCGGGGGCGATCGTGCTGCCGACCGTGCTGGTCGCGTTCGCGCCCAGCTTCCCGGTGCTGCTCGGGCTGCGCGTCCTCCAGGGGCTCTGCATGCCCGGCCTGATCACCGTCGGCGTGCCGTACGTGACCGAGGCGTACGCGCCGCAGCTCGGCGCGCGGGCGATGGGCTACTACATGACCGCGCTCGTCGCCGGGCGGGCTGATCGGCCGCGTCGGCGTCGCGCTGCTGACGGCGGTGACCTCGTGGCGGCTCGCGCTCGGCCTGCTCGCGCTCCTGCCGCTCGCCTCGGTGCTGCTGATGCGGCGCGGCCTCCCGCCCGAGCAGCCGGGGCTGCGCCGCACGACCCGACTGTCGCTGCCGGACGCGGCGCGCGTGCTGCGCAGCCGCGAGCTGCTGGCCGCGACGATCGCCGGCAGCCTGTTGTTCTTCGCCTTCCAGGGCGCGTTCAGCTACATCGGCTTCCGGCTCGAGCGGGAGCCGTTCTCGCTCTCGGACGGCGCCACCGGGCTCGTGTTCCTCGTCTGGGCGATCGGCGCGATCGGCCCGACCGCGGGCCGGGTCGCCGACCGTCGCGGCTGGAGCATCGTCGCACTCGCCGGGCTGGCCACGGCCGCGGCCGGGATCGGGCTCTCGCTCGCCCACGTCCTGCCGCTGGTGCTGCTCGGGCTGGCGCTGGTCACGCTCGGCAACTTCGGCGGGATCACCGCCGCGCAGCTCGGGGTGGCGTCGTCCACCGAGTCGGACCGCGGGCTGGCCAGCGCGCTCTACTTCAGCTCCTACTACCTCGCCGGCGCGCTCGGGGCCTGGGCCCCGGGCCTCGCCTGGCAGGCGTGGGAGTGGACCGGCGTCGCGGCGCTCTGCCTCGGCGCCTACGCGCTCGGCGCGTCGGGGCTGCTGCTCGCGCGGCGGGCGGCGCGCGTCGCCGCATCCTGACGGCGCAGGATCCGCCCGCAGGGCTCGCCGGCGACGCGCCCGTCCAGCGCGATCGTCCGGCCGCGCAGCAGCGTCCGCACGACCCGGCCGCGCAGCGTCCGCCCGGCGACCGGGCTGAGCTTGTGGCGGTCGAGCAACGTGTCCGGCGACACCGTCCACGATCCCGCGGGATCGACGAGCACGACGTCGGCGTCGGCGCCCGCCTCCAGCGTCCCCTTCGCGAGCCCGAAGCGCCGCGCCGGCCCGGACCCGAGCAGCTCGGCGAGCCGCGCGGGCGCGATGCCCGCGTCCCACAGCAGCGCGAGCAGCGTCTGGGCGCCCGAGATCCCGCCCCAGATCGCGAAGTGGTCGTCGCCGCCCTTCAGCGACGCCGGCGCCGGCGAGTGGTCGCTGCCGATCAGCGCGAGGTCGCCGAGCCGCGCCCAGAGCGCGTCGCGGTCCGGCTGCTCGCGCAGCGGCGGCGCGCACTTCGCGACCGCGCCGAGCCGCTCGGCGTCGTCCGCGCCGAGCACGAGGTAGTGCGGGCAGGTCTCGCAGGTCACGTCGACCCCGCGCGCCCGCGCGGCGGCGACCAGCGCGACGCCGCGGCCGGTCGAGACGTGGACGACGTGGAGCGCGCAGCCGGTCTCCTCCGCGAGCAGGATCGCGCGGGCGATCGCCTCCAGCTCGGCGACGACCGGGCGCGACGCGAGGTAGTCGCGCACCGTCACCTGGCCGGCGGCGACGGCGCGCGCGGCGAGCGCCGCCGTGAGCGCGTCGCTCTCCGCGTGGACCGCGACCGGCAGCCCGAGGGCGGCGGCGCGGGCCATGCCGTCGAACAGCGTGAGGTCGTCGGCCGCGGGGAACTCCGGCACCCCGCTGGCCGACATGAACGCCTTGAAGCCGACGACGCCGCGCGCGGCGAGCTCGTCGAGCCGGTCGACGTCGCCCGGCACGAGCCCGCCCCACAGCGCGACGTCGACCCGCGCCACGCCGGTCGCCGCGGCGACCTTGGCGTCGAAGCCGGCGCCGTCGACCGTCGGCGGGATCGCGTTGAGCGGCATGTCGATGCAGGTCGTGGTCCCGCCCGCCGCGAGCGCGGCGGTGCCGGTCGCGAACCCCTCCCAGTCCGCGCGCCCCGGCTCGTTCAGGTGCACGTGCGCGTCGACGACGCCGGGCAGCGCGACGAGCCCGCCCGCGTCGAGCTCCTCGCGGCCGCCGGGCAGGTCCGGGCCGACCGCCGCGATCCGCCCCTCGGCGATCGCGATGTCGCCCGGCGAGCAACCGCGGAGGACGAGGTCCGCGCTCACGCCAGCCCGCGCACGAACCCGTCGAGGACGTCGAGCGCGACGGCGACGTCGGCGGCGTCGACCGCCTCGTCCGGATGGTGCGAGACGCCGCCCGCGCAGCGGACGAACAGCATCGCCACCGGCGCCGTCCCGGCGAGCGCGACGGCGTCGTGGCCGGCGCCGCTCGCGAGCCGCAGCGGCTCGACGCCCGCCGCGCGCACGGCGGCCGCGAGCCGCTCGCTCAGCGCCGGGTCCATCGCCACCGCGGCGGTCTCGAGCAGGTCGCGCCAGGTCGACTCGACGCCGCGGGCCTCCGCGATCGCCTCGGCGCGTGCGCGGATCGCGGCGACGGCGCCCGCCCGCACGGCGTCGTCGGCGTGCCGCACGTCGATCGTCGCCGAGCGCCTCGCCCGGGACGACGTTCGGCGCGCCCGGCCGCACCTCCAGCCGGCCGACCGTCGCCACGAGGCCGTCGGCCGAGCGGCCGACCGCCTCCACCGCGAGCACCAGCTCCGCCAGCGCGGCCGCCGCGTCGCGGCGCAGCGCCATCGGGACCGTCCCGGCGTGGCCGGCGCGCCCGCGGAAGCGGACCTCGGCGCGCGTCGCGCCCGCGATCGCGGCGACGACGCCGACCGGCAGCCCGCGCTCCTCGAGCACCGGTCCCTGCTCGATGTGGACCTCGCAGTAGCCGAGCAGCCGCTCGCCGGCCCGCGAGGCCGGCGCCGCCGTCCCGCCGAGCGCCGCGCGCACGGTCACGCCGTCGTCGTCGGCGCGGTCGAGCAGCGCGTCGTCCAGCGTCCCCGCCAGCGCCCGGCTGCCGAGGTACGCGCTCCCGAACCGCACGCCCTCCTCGTCGGAGAAGCCGAGCACGTCGAGCGCGAACGGCAGCGTGACCTCCTCCGCCCGCAGCCGTGCGACGCAGTCGATCGCGCAGAGCACGCCGAGCGGCCCGTCGAACGCCCCCGCGTCGCGCACCGTGTCGAGGTGCGAGCCGAGCAGCAGCGTCCCGGCGTCCGCCTCCGAGCCCGGCAGGTGCCCGACCAGGTTGCGCGCCGCGTCGACGCGCGCGGCCATCCCGGCCTCCTCCATCCAGCGCCCGACCAGCGTCGTTGGCGCGCTCCATCCCCGGCGCCGCCGAACAGCGCGCGTCAGCCGCCCGCGCTCGTCGCTGATCCGCGCCAGCTCGCGACAGCGGGCGACGACCTCGTCAGCTGCCACGGTAGGTGCTGTAGCCGCCGGGCGCGACGAGCAGCGGCACATGGAGGTGCGCGTCCGGGTCGCTGACCCCGAAGCGCACCGGCACGACGTCGAGGAACGGCGGCGCGTCGGCGCCCGCGAAGTGGTCGCCGACCGCGAAGCGCAGCTCGTAGACGCCCGGCTCCAGCCGGTCCGCGAGCGGGCGGTCGGTGCGGCCGTCGGCGTTCGTCACCGTGGTGGCGAGGACCTCGTCGCCGCGCAGGAGCGTGACCGCGACCCCTGCGGCGGGCAGCCCGGTCGCCAGGTCGAGCACGTGCGTCGTCAGGCCGCTCATGCCGGCCCCAGGCTATAGATTCCGCCCCTCTGAGCGAGACCATCACCGTCATCGAGGGCTGCGCGATCGCCACCGTCGACGCGGCGCGGCGGGAGTTCGCCGACGGCCACATCCTCATCGAGGGCGCCCGGATCGCCGCGGTCGGCCCCGGCCCCGCGCCGGCCGGACTCGGCGGGCGGCGGATCGACGGCCGCGGGCGGCTCGCCACGCCCGGCCTCGTCAACTGCCACCACCACCTCTACCAGCACGCCACGCGCGGCTACGCGCAGCAGGCGACGCTGTTCGAGTGGCTCGTCGCGCTCTACCCGGTGTGGCAGCGGATCGACGCCGAGGTGGTCGACGCGGCCGCGCGCGCCGGCCTCGCCGCGCTCGCCACGTCGGGCTGCACGACCTCGACCGACCACCACTACATCTTCCCGCGCGGCGAGGGCGACCTCCTCGCCGTCGAGATCGACGCGGCCCGGGCGATCGGCCTGCGCTTCCACCCGTGCCGCGGCGCGATGGACCTCGGGGCGAGCGACGGCGGCCTCCCGCCCGACGACCTCGTCGAGGACCGCGACGCGATCCTGGCGGCGAGCGCGGCGGCGATCGACCGCTTCCACGACCCGGCGCCCGGGGCGATGGTGCGGATCGCGCTCGCCCCCACCTCGCCGTTCAGCGTCAGCCGCGAGCTGATGGCCGAGACGGCCGAGCTGGCGCGGCAGCGCGGCGTCCGGCTCCACACCCACCTCGCCGAGACGATCGACGAGGAGACGTTCTGCATGGAGCGCTTCGGCGTGCGGCCGCTCGAGTACGTCGAGGAGCTCGGCTGGCTCGGCGACGACGTCTGGCTCGCGCACTGCGTCCACCTCAACCCCGGCGAGGCGCAGCGGATGGGCGACACCGGGACGGGCGCCGCGCACTGCCCGACCTCGAACGGGCGGCTCGGGGCGGGCATCGCGCCGGTCCCGCAGCTGCTCGCGGCCGGCGCGCCGGTCGGGCTCGGCGTCGACGGCGCCGCCTCGAACGAGTCGGGCGAGCTGGTCGACGAGCTGCGCGCGGCGCTCGTGCTCTCCCGCGTCGAGCACGGCCCGGACTCGCTGTCCGCGCGCCAGGTGCTCGAGCTCGCCACCCGCCACGGCGCGCGCTGCCTCGGCCGCGACGACGAGCTCGGCCACCTGACGCCCGGCGCGCTCGCCGACGTCGCGCTGTGGGACCTCTCCGGCCCCGGGCACGCCGGCATCGCCGACCCGGTCGCGGCGCTCGCCTTCGGGCCGACCCGGCCCGTCGACCTCCTGCTGGTCGGCGGCGAGCCCGTGGTCGAGGACGGCGAGCTGCGGACCGCCGACCCGGCCACGCTCGCGGCCGATCTGCAGCCGCGCGAGCGCCAGGATGCGCGCATGAAGGCCTCCCGCGGGCGGCGCGGCCGCGCCTACACGCTGGTCACGCCCGCCAACCACTACCCGAGCCGGCTGCCCGAGTACGGCGACGCGCCGGTGGTCAAGCTCGTCACGCCGCGGCTCGCCCCGTCCCGGATCGGCGAGTACCTCGTCGCGCTGCCCGCCGGCGGCGGCGACGACGCGCCCCGTCGCCGCCGGCTTCGAGACGTTCCTCTACGGGCTCGACGGCGCCGCGACGCTGCGCGCCGGCGGCCGCGAGCTCCCGCTCGGCGCCGGCGCCTGGGCGTACCTGCCCGAGCAGGAGTCCTACGAGCTCGACGCCGGCCCGGATCCCGCGCGGATCCTGATCGTCAAGCGGCGCTACGAGCCGCTCCCGGGCACCGCGCCGCCCGGCCCGCGCTCCGGCCATCGCGACGACGAGCCGTTCGCCGACACGCCGGTCCCCGGCTTCCGCCGCCGCGAGCTGCTCCCGGTCGCCGACCCGGCGTTCGACTTCGCGATGAGCCTGCTCGCGTTCGACGCCGGCGTCGGGCTCGACAACATCGAGGTCCACGACGAGGAGCACGGGCTCTACATGACCGCCGGCGCCGGCCTGTACTTCCTCGACGGGGAGCTGCTCGAGGTCGAGCGCGGCGACTTCATCTACATGGCGCCCTACTGCCCGCAGGGCTTCACGGCCACCGGCCGCGAGCCCGCGGAGTACCTCCTGTACAAGGACACCTGGCGCGACGGGTTCTAGGCTCTCGTCATGCCGCCCGCCCACTGTGGAGGTGCATCGGCCCGACAGCCTGTCGGAGGCGCTCGAGATCCGCGCCGCGCACCCGGACGCGCTGCCGATGGCGGGCGGGACGGACCTCATGGTCGACCTCAACTTCGACCGCGCGCGGCCGCCGGCGGTGCTCGACGTCACGCGCATCCCCGAGCTGCGCGAGTGGGCGCCGGAGAACGGGCGGGTGCGCGTCGGCGCCGGCGTCACCTACACGCGGATCATGGCCGAGCTGGGCGACCGGCTGCCGGGCCTCGCGGTCGCGAGCCGGACGGTCGGCTCGCTGCAGATCCGCAACCGCGGGACGGTCGGCGGCAACCTCGCCACCGCCTCGCCCGCCGGCGACGGGCTGCCGCCGCTCTACACGGCGGACGCGGTCGTCGAGCTCGCCTCGACCCGCGGCACGCGCAGCCTCCCGGTCGCCGAGCTGATCACCGGCCCGAAGCGGACGGCGCTGGCCGCCGACGAGCTGATCGTCGCGTTCACGCTGCCCGCGGCGGCCGGCCCGCAGGAGTTCGCCAAGGTCGGGACGCGCAACGCGATGGTGATCTCGGTCTGCGCCGTCAGCCTCGCGCTGTGGCCGGAGGAGCGCCGCGTGGCGACCTGCATCGGCTCCGCCGGGCCGACCCCGATCGCCGCCTCCGACGCCGATGCCTTCATCGCCGCCGAGCTCGACTGGGACGGGCTCGCCGCGCCGTCGGACGCCGCGCTCGCCCGCTTCGGCGCGCTCGCCGGCCAGGCCGCGCGGCCGATCGACGACGTCCGCGGCACCGCGGACTACCGCCGCCACGCGGTCGGCGTGCTCGCGCGCCGGACGCTCACCTGGGCCTGGGGACGGATGCCGGCGTGGAGTTGAGCGTCAACGGCGAGCGGCGCGAGGTCGAGGGCGCATGGGGCGGCGAGAGCCTGCTCTACGTGCTGCGCGAGCGGCTCGGCCTCCCCGGCTCGAAGAACGCGTGCGAGCAGGGCGAATGCGGCTCGTGCTCGGTCTACCTCGACGGCGAGGTCGTCTGCGCCTGCCTCGTCCTCGCCGCCCAGGCGGAGGGCCGCGAGGTCGTGACCGTCGAGGGGCTCGCGCCCGCCGGCGAGCTGCACGAGCTGCAGCGCGCGTTCGTCGAGTGCGGCGCCGTGCAGTGCGGCTTCTGCACCCCCGGCCTGATCGTCGCGAGCCACGACCTGCTGCGGCGCGACCCCGACCCGGGCGAGGCGGACATCCGCGAGGCGCTCGCCGGCAACCTCTGCCGCTGCACCGGCTACGCCAAGATCATCGACGCCGTCCAGCTCGCCGCGGAGCGGCTGCGATGAGCGTCGTCACCCCGCCGCTCGCGCCCGACGTCCGCCGCAGCGGCCGGATCGGCGACAGCCCGCTGCGCGCCGACGGCGTCCCGAAGGTGCGCGGCGAGTTCGCCTACGCGTCCGACCTCGGCGCCGACGGGATGCTCTGGGGCGCGACGCTGCGCAGCCCGCATCCGCGCGCCCGCATCAGCGCGCTCGACACCGCCGCCGCGGCCGCGATGCCGGGCGTCCACGCCGTCCTCACCCACGCCGACGTGCCCGGCCGCAAGACCTACGGGCTCGAGCACGCCGACCAGCCCGTGCTCGCCCACCCGGACGTCCGCTTCAAGGGCGAGCCGGTGGCGATCGTCGCCGCCGACCACCCCGAGACCGCGCGCCGCGCCGCGGACGCGATCGCCGTCGCGTACGAGGTGCTCGAGCCCGTGACCGATCCCGAGGCCGCGATGGCGCCGGGCGCGCCGGCGCTGCACGAGGGCGGCAACCTGCTGCGCACGGTGGTGATCGAGCACGGCGAGGCCGACCCGCCCGCCGACGTCGTCGTCCGCGGGAGCTACGAGGTCGGGATGCAGGACCAGGCCTTCCTCGGCCCGGAGTCCGGCGTCGCGGTGCCCGACGGCGAGGGCGGCGTCGTCCTCCACATCGCCACCCAGTGGCTGCACGTCGACCGCGACCAGCTGGCCGAGAGCCTCGCGCTCGCGCCCGAGCGGGTGAAGCTCGTGCTCGGCGGCGTCGGCGGCGCGTTCGGCGGCCGCGAGGACCTCTCGATGCAGATCCACGCGTGCCTGCTCGCGCTGCGGACCGGGCGGCCCGTGAAGATGGTCTACGGCCGCGACGAGTCGTTCGTCGGCCACGTCCACCGCCATCCCGCGTGGATGGAGTACGAGCACGGCGCGGCGCGCGACGGCCGGCTCGTCTACGTGAAGGCGCGGATCGTGCTCGACGGCGGCGCCTACGCGTCCAGCTCGACCGCCGTCTGCTCGAACGCGGCCTGCTTCGCCGCCGGCCCGTACGCGGTGCCGAACGCGCGCATCACCGCGCACGTCGTCTACACGGACAACCCGCCGTGCGGCGCGATGCGCGGCTTCGGCGCCGTCCAGGTCGCGTTCGCCCACGAGGCGCAGATGGACCGGCTCGCCGCCGAGCTGGGGATGGACCCGGTCGCGCTGCGCGCGCGCAACGCGATCGCGCCGGGCGACGCGCTCCCGACCGGCCAGGTCCTGCCCGAGCCCGCGCCGGTCGCCGAGCTGCTCGAGCGGATCGGCGCGCTCCCGCTGCCGGATCCGCCGCCCGCGGACGCCGACCAGCGGGAGCTGCCCGGCGGCGTCGCCAACACGACCCACGGCGAGGGCGTGCGGCGCGGCGTCGGCTACGCGGTCGGGTTCAAGAACGTCGGCTACTCCGAGGGCTTCGACGACTACTCGACCGCGCGCGTCCGGATCACGCGCGACGCCGAGGGCCCGCTCGTCGAGGTCCACACCGCCGCGGTCGAGGTCGGCCAGGGCGTGCAGACGATCCAGGCCCAGATCGCGCGCAGCGAGCTGGGGATCGAGCGCGTCGAGGTCCTCCCCGCCGACACGGCGGTCGGCTCCGCCGGCTCGACCTCCGCCTCGCGCCAGACCTACGTCACGGGCGGCGCGGTCAAGGCGGCGTGCGCGGCGGTGCGCGAGCAGCTCGAGGCGCTCGGCGGCGACCCCGCCGCGCTCGAGCGCCCGATCGAGGCGACCGTCGAGTGGCACCACCGCGCGACCCACCCGCTCGATGCGCGCGGCCAGGGCGACGCGCATCTGCAGTTCGCGTTCTCGGTCCACCGCGCGGTCGCCGACGTGGACGTCGAGCTCGGCCTCGTCCGCATCGTCGAGCTCGCGACGGTGCAGGAGGTCGGCCGCGCGATGCACCCGCAGGCCCTCGCCGGCCAGATCGAGGGCGGCACGGCGCAGGGGCTCGGGCTCGCGCTGATGGAGGAGATCGTCGTGCGCGACGGCGAGGTCCTCAACGCGTCGTTCACCGACTACCTGATCCCGACGACGCTCGACATGCCGCGGGTCTCGATGGAGCTGCTCGAGCACGCCGACCCCGAGGCGCCCTACGGGCTCAAGGGCGTCGGCGAGCCGCCCAACATCTCGACGCCGCCGGCCGTGGTGGCCGCGGTGCGGGCCGCGTGCGGGAAGCCGCTCCGGCGGATGCCGGTGCGGCCCGAGCACATCGTCTAGCGGCGCCGCAGCCAGACGACGCCGGCCACGCAGGCGAGCACGACCGCGACCAGCACGACGGTCCCGATCGGGCCGACGATCCCCTCGATGCGGTCGTAGTGCGCGCCCAGCAGCGCGCCGGCGCCGAGCAGCAGCGCGTTCCACCCCAGCGCCCCCGCGGTCGTCGCCGCGAGGAAGCGCCCGACCGGCATCTCCGCCAGCCCGGCGGGCACCGAGACGAGGCTGCGGACGCCCGGGACGAGCCGCCCGAGGCACACGATCGGCACCGCGCGGCGGTCGAACCAGCCGTCGGCGCGGTCGAGGTCGGCCTCGGAGATCCGCAGCAGCGGGTGCAGCCGCATCACCAGCGGGCGCCCGCCCACGCGCGCCAGCACGTACAGCAGCAGCGCGCCGAGGACGGCGCCGAGGGTCGCGGCGCCGAGCGCCGGGAAGTACCCGAGCGAGCCGTTCGCGACCTGGAAGCCGGCGAGCGGCAGCACGAGCTCCGACGGGATCGGCGGGAACACCGTCTCGATCGCCATGACCGCGGCGATCCCCGCGTACCCGGCCTCCGTGACGGCGTTCTCGATGTGGGTGTCCAGCTCCGCGAGCATCGCCGCCGGCAGGGTGGCGGCCGAACATGAGCGGGAGATGAGAGCGCGCCCCCCGAACGGCTAGTCCAGCTCGAGCCGCCAGTCGTTGCAGTGCAGCCACGAGCCCGGCGGGAACTCGAAGTCCTCCGGGCCGAGCAGCGTGAACCCGAGCCTGCGGCAGATCGCGTTCGACGGCGGGTTGTCGACCGCCGGATAGGCATGGACCGCGCGGTGGCGCCCGTCCGCGCGGACGCGGTCGAGCACGAGCTCCGCGGCGCGCGTGGCGATCCCGCGGCCCTGGAACGCGGGCAGGACGAGCCAGCCGATCTCGTAGACGTCCTCGCCGCGCCACTCGCGGTCCCAGAAGCCGACCGAGCCCGCCCGCTCCTCGCCCGCCCGGATGGTGAACATGCCCGAGCGCGGCTCGAGGTAGCGCGCCTGGCGCTCGTCGAGCTTGTGCTCGGGCTCCGGGCCGCCGAGGTGCGCCATCATCGCCGGCGCGTTGAGCGCGTCGAGCAGCGGCCGGTCGTCCGGCCCCCACGGCTCGAGCCGCAGCTCCGCGGTCACAGCGCGAGCGGGACGACGCGCGCGGCGGCCACGTCGACCAGGCCGTGGTCGGTCAGCTTGAGCTCGGGGATGACCGAGAGCGCGAGGAAGCTGAGCGTCATGAACGGGGCGCCGCCGCGTCACGCCCTGCTCGCGCAGCAGCGCGGTCAGCTCGTCCATCGCGGCGACGACCTCCTCGGCCGGCGCCTCGGACAGCAGGCCCGCGACCGGCAGCGCCAGCGCGCCGCGGACCGCGCCCGCGTCGGCGACCGCGATCCCGCCGCCGAGCTCCGCGAGCCGCTCGACGCAGGCGCGCATGCTCGCGTCGTCGACGCCGGCGACGACGAGGTTGTGCGCGTCGTGCGCGACCGTCGAGGCGAACGCGCCGCGGCGCAGGCCGAAGCCGTGCACGAGCCCGACGCCGACCCGTCCGGTCGCGTGGTGGCGCTCGACGACGGCGAGCTTCGCGAGGTCGCGCCCGGGGTCGGCGACGACGCGGCCGCCGGCGACCGCCGGCTCCGCCTCCCCCGCCCCGGTGATCAGCTGCTCGGCCTGCAGCTCGATCACGCGCACGCGCCCGGCCGCCGGGCCGAGGTCGAGCGCGTCGTCGCCGAGCGGTGCGAGCCGGATGCTGTCGCGGACCCACGCGGGCACGGCGGGCGCGTCGAACGCCAGCGCCGCCCCGTCGCGCGCCGCGACCGCGCCGCCGGCGATCACCGTCTCCGCCCGGAACGACTCGAGGTCCTCGAGCACGACGAGGTCGGCGCGGAAGCCCGGCGCGATCGCGCCGAGGTCCGCCAGCCGGTGGCAGCGGGCGGGATGCAGCGTCGCCATCAGCAGCACGTCCTCGGGCGCGATCCCCGCGGCGACGGCCGCGCGGCACATCGAATCGATGTGGCCCTCGCGCACGAGCATGTCGGGCTCGCGGTCGTCGGTGCAGAACGCGCAGTGCTCCGGCCCGAAGCGGCGGACGAGCTCGAGCAGGTCGAGCAGGTTGCGCGCGTTGGACGCCTCGCGCAGCAGCACCCACAGCCCGCGGCGGCGCTTCTCCAGCGCCTCCTCCCACGTCGTCGCCTCGTGGTCGGAGCGGATCCCGGCCGCCGCGTAGGCGTCGAGCGCCCGGCCGGTCACGCCGGGCGCGTGGCCGTCGACGTGCGGGTGCAGGGCGACCTTGGCGAGCACGTCCGGGTCGCCCGCGATGACCGACGGGAAGTCCATCACCTCGGCGACGCCGAGCGCGCGGCCGCGGCGCAGGATCGACGCCATGTCCTCGGTCCCGAGCGGGCCGCGCGGCGACTCCAGCGCGCTCGCCGGGACGCACGAGGGCGCCATCACGTAGACGCGCAGCGGCAGCCCGCTCGACGCGTCGAGCAGCCAGTGCGCGCCGGCCGCGCCGAGCACGTTGGCGAGCTCGTGCGGGTCGCAGACCACGGTCGTCGTGCCGCGCGCGACGACGACGCGCGCGAACTCGGACGGCAGCAGCTTCGAGGACTCGATGTGGACGTGCGCGTCGATCAGGCCGGGGACCAGGTGGCGGCCCGCGGCGTCGATCCGCTCGCCGCCCGCGTAGCTCCCCACGCCCGCGATCCGGCCGCCCGCGACCGCGACGTCCCCCTCGAGCCACTCGCGCGTGAAGACGGAGAACACGCGGGCGCCGGTGACGACGAGGTCCGGCTCGGCGTCGCCGCGCGCGACCGCGAGCAGGTGCGCGCGGCTCATGCCGCGAGCCTCTCGAGCGTCCCGGCGAGCACCTGCACCCCGCGGGCGAGGTCGGCCGGCGCGGTGTACTCGTCCGGGTGGTGGCTGACGCCGCCGCGGCTCGGGACGAAGATCATCCCGATCGGCACCCGCGCGCCCATGATCATGGCGTCGTGGTAGGCGCCGCTCGTCATGCGGCGGTAGGGCAGGTCGAGCGCCTCGGCCGCGGCGGCGGCCGCCTCGACGACGCGGGGGTCGCAGGCCACGGGGACGTCCTCCACGATCGGGGTCAGGTCCAGCTCCAGGCGGCGCCGGGCGGCGATCTCGCGCGCCGCCGCCTCGATGCCCGGCGACGACCGATTCGCGCGACGCGGAATCGGTGTCGCGCACGTCGACGTCGAGCTCGACGATGCCGGGGACGACGTTGATCGCGCCGGGCAGCGCGCGGACGACGCCGACGGTCCCGACCGTGGTGCCGCTGGGCGACTCCCGCGTGATCCGCTCGAGCGCGACCATCGCCTCCGCGGCGCCGGCGAGCGCGTCGCGGCGCAGGTGCATCGGCGTCGCGCCCGCGTGGGTCGCGGCGCCCCGGAAGGTCAGGCGGAAGTCGTGCGGCGCGGCGATCGCGGTCACCACGCCGAGCGGCTCGCCCGCCGTCCTCGAGCACGATCCCCTGCTCGATGTGCAGCTCGACGAGCGCGTGCACGCCCGCCGGGTCGATCGCGGCGTCGGCGACCCGGTCGGGGTCGAAGCCGGCGCCGCGCAGCGCGGCGGCCATGCTGATCCCGTCGCGGTCGACGAGCGCGTCCAGGTCGGCGCGCGCGAGCACGCCGGCCGCCGCGCGGCTGCCGACGCAGCCGGTGCCGAAGCGCGGCTCCTCCCCCGCCCACGCGACCACCTCGATCGCGCGCCGCGGCGCGAAGCCGTCCGCGCGCAGCGCCCGCACCGCGTCGATCGCGCCGAGCACGCCCAGGACGCCGTCGTAGCGCCCGGCGTTGAGCGTCGTGTCGACGTGCGAGCCGGTGAGCACGCGCGGGGCGTCCTCCCTCCCCGCCCAGCGGCCGAACAGGTTGCCGACCGCGTCGAGCCGGGTCTCCAGGCCGGCGTCGCCCATCCACTCGGCGACCCGGTCGAGCGCGGCGCGGTACGTCGGCGTGTAGACCTCGCGCGTGATCCCGCCCGCGTCCGGGTCGTCGTTGAAGGCGGCGAGCTGCTCGATCGCGGCGTCGAGGCTGGGCACGGCCCGGAGGCTAACGGCCGTGCTCAGCCGGCGGTCAGGCGCGCGAGCTCGGAGAACGACTTCCCGCCGTCCTGCGACCGCGTGATCACGCCGCCGGCCAGTGCGACGTACAGCGCGCCGTCCTCGTCGACCGTGAACGCGGTCGGCCCGCCGCCGGCGTTCCCGGTGTCCGTCCACGACTCCCCGCCGTCGTCCGACGCCTTCACCGCCCCGGACGCGTCGACGCGGTAGAGCGGGCCCTTCGGCGACCAGGCGAGGAGGGTCTCGACGGTGAGCACGTCGCGCTGGCGCCACGACCCGCCGCCGTCGCGCGACACGAAGAAGCCCTCGGCGGTGGTCAGCGCGATCCGCTGCGGATCGGCCGGGTCGAGGTCGACGTCGATCGGCATGTCGGGCGGCGTGCGGTCCTCGAAGGAGCGGCCGCCGTCGCCGCTCACGAGCAGCTTCTTCTCGTCCACCGGATGGCCGGCGACGACGTCGCCGCGCGCGTCGAGCGCGTGCAGGTCCTCCTCGCCGAGCAGCGACACGGTGTCCCAGAGCTCGCCGCCGTCTTCGGACCGGATCAGCCCCAGGTACTCGGGCAGGCCGGAGGTCGAGTCCTTCGGGTGCCCGGAGCCGAGCAGCTCGCCCGGCCCGGTGAAGCGCAGGACGAGGTTCGGCGAGATCGCGCCGGCCGCGACCGGCGTCCGCAGATCGCCCTCGAACGGCTTGCCGCGCCGCGCGCCCGGCGCGATCCGGTACAGGCCGAGGCCGGTGCCGGCGAGCACGGTCCCGTCGCCCGGGTCGACGGCGAGCGACGCGACGAACGGCGCACCGCCGCCGCCGTCCGACGACGGCTCGGGCGCGACCGGCTCCTCGGCCGGGGCGGCGGTCGCCGTGGGCGTCGCCGCGGTCGTCCCGCCGTCGTCGCCGCAGCCGGCCGCCAGCGCCGCCGCGAGGACCAGGAGTGCCGTGAGCCGCCGCATCGGGCGGCGCAGGCTAGCCGATCGGCCGCCTCAGGCGGCCGCGCGCAGCCGCCGGGCGTCCTCCGCGCCGACGTACGGCAGCAGCGTGAGCTCGATCAGGTCCGGCACGAGCGCGGGGAGGTCGGCGACGCGGCCGTCGGCGATCCGGCGGAAGATCGCCTCGTAGATGCCGCCCACGAGCACCTCCGCCGTGATCGCGGGCAGATCGCGCTGTCGGCGCCTGATCCTCGATCAGGCGTGCGAACGCACCCATCACCTCGGTGCGCCGCGCGATCGCGTCCGGCCCCGCGGCGAGCGCCTCGACGATGCAGACCCTGGCGGGGCCCGGCGTCGCGGCCAGCGCCTCGAGGAACGCGCGGACGCCGGCGATCACCTTCCCCTCGAACGTCGTCTCGCGCTCGGTGGCGCTCCGCACGGCCGCCAGCAGCGCGTCGGCGGCGGCGTCGAACGCCGCCAGGAACGCGTCGTGCTTGTTGGCGAACAGCTCGTAGAACGTGCGCCGGGAGACGCCGGCGCCGCGGACGATGTCCTCCACGTTCATCTGCGCGTAGCCGGAGGCGCTGGTCGCGTCGATCGTCGCCATGAGGATCCGGCCGCGCTGGTTGTCCGCGACGAACGAGCGCGTGAGCCCATGCCGGCCGGGCGGGAGCTGGCCGGGTCTTGCGCTCCGAGAGCGACCGGCGTCGGACATGTCTGGCGCGAATATACCCCCGCCTGTTACCGCCGCTTGAAGGCGCGCCGGAAGGACCGGAACCGGCGAACCCGAACTCACAGTCCCACGATGGCCGACGAGACGAGGCTCGAGCGGTGGCTGGACCGGGTGGTCGCTCGCGCCACCAGGCCGCGCGGCGCCGCGATCCTGATCGCCACGATCTCGACGGTGATCACGGTCGCGGCCGGCGCGCTGATGACGATCGTCGATCACGACCACTTCCCGAACCTCGGATCCGGGCTGTGGTGGGCCGTGCAGACGGTCACGACGGTCGGCTACGGCGACCATGTCCCCGAGACGACCATCGGGCAGCTCGTCGCATCCGTCGTGATGCTCCTGGGCATCGGGTTCCTGACGGTGATCACGGCCTCGATCACGAGCACGTTCGTGGCGCGCGCGCGGCGCGCGCAGGGCGGCGCGGACGGGGAGGGACTGACGCCCGAGCAGTTCCGCCAGCTCGATCGCCGGCTCGAGCGGATCGAGGCGGCGCTGAGCCGGCTTCCGCCGCGGTAGCGGGTTCTGGCGCGGCGCCGCCGCGTCTGTAAGCATCGAACGTGACGTTCGCTGACGAATTGGAGGCCAGCACCATGGTGCGCCGGATGACGGACATGCCCGCCGGGACGATCGGTTTCGAAGCCGCCGGCGAGGTCGAGGACGACGACTGGGAGGACGCGGTCGAGCCGGTGCTCCGCCAGGAGATCGCCGCGGGACGCAAGGTGCGCCTGCTCTACCTGCTGGGCCCGGCGACGCGCGAGGTGGAGGGCGATGCCGTGAAGGCCGACACCGCGTTCCGCGCGCGGCACGCGTCCTCGTTCGATCGCGTCGCCGTGGTCAGCGACGAGGACTGGGTGCGACCCGCGCTGGGCGCGCTCTCCTTCCTGCTGCCCGGCAAGGCGAAGGGCTTCCCGGTCCGGGACCTGGCAGAAGCGAAGACGTGGCTGGCCGCCGAGCCTGACGGAAGCTGAACGCGATGGGAGACGGCGGCGGCGACGTTGCCCTGAAGGACGAGCCCGGCGAGGCGCCGGGCAACCGCCGGCTGGCGGTCCTGCTGGCGATGGCGATGTTCGTGCTCGTCGTCGACACGTCGCTGATGAACGTGTCGATCGCGAAGGTCGTCGAGGACCTCGACACGACCGTCAGCGGGGTCCAGGGGGCGATCGCGCTCGAGGCGCTCGTGTCCGCCGCGTTCATCCTCATCGGGAGCAAGGTCGGCGACCTGATCGGGCGCAAGCGGGCGTTCGTCCTGGGGCTGCTCGGCTACGCGCTGGGCGCCCTGGCGATGACGCTCTCGCAGGGCCTGACGGCGATCATCGTGTTCTGGGCGATCATCGGCGGCCTGGGCGCGTCGCTGCTCCTGCCGGCGATGCAGTCGCTCATCCACGGCAACTTCCAGGGTGCGGCGCAGAAGAAGGCGTACGCGCTGGTGGGCGCCGCGGCGGCGATCGCCGCCGCCGTCGGCCCGCTGCTCGGCGGGTTCCTGACCACCTACCTGTCCTGGCGCGTCGGGTTCGCGCTGGAGGTCGTGGTGATCGGGGTCGTCCTCAGTCAACCTCAAGCTCATCCGTGACGTGCCCTACACGGGTCCCCGCAACGTCGACGCCGTCGGCGCGGTGCTGTCGGCCGTCGGCATGGGCGGCGTCGTGATCGGCATCCTCGTCTGGCAGGAGGGCGGCGAGTTCGTCGGCCTCCTGATCGCGGTCGGCCTGGTGGCGCTCGGGTCGCTCGCGCGCTGGCTCGTGCGGCGCAAGCGCGAGGGCAAGCCGACCCTGCTCGACCCCGACCTCTTCAAGCACGACCTGTTCCGGCTGGGCATCTCGTCGCAGCTGCTGCAGAACGTCGACGCTCGGAGGGGCGATGATCGCGCTGCCGATCTACCTGCAGATGGTCCTGGAGTACAACGCCATGCAGACCGGCCTCACGCTCGCGCCGCTGTCGCTGACGATGTTCGCGACGGCGCTGGTCGCCGGCAAGCGCGCCGGCGGGCGTCGGCCCGCGAGCATCATCCGCGCCGGATCCGGGCTGGTGACCGTCGGGATGCTGCTGCTCATCCCGATCGTCCCGCGCGCGGACTCCGGCTGGGCGCTCGTGATCCCGCTGATCATCGCCGGGGCCGGGCTCGGTCTGCTGGTCTCCCAGCTCAACAACTACACGCTCTCGCCGATCTCCGACGAGCGCGTCAGCGAGGCAGCCGGCGTCAACTCCGCCGCCGGGTCCTTCGGGCTGTCGTTCGGGCTCGCCTTCGCCGGGGCGATCATGCTCGCGACGCCTCTCGATCGCGTTCACCCAGATGGCGGACGACAGCAAAGTGCTGCCGCCCAGCGCCAAGGAGCAGGTCGCGACCGCGCTCGAGGACGACGCGGAGGTGCTGAGCAACACCCAGCTGGAGGAGCAGCTCGTCGATCGAGCCGCCGGACGTCCAGGCCGAGATCATCCGCATCAACACCGACGCGCGGCCGCTCGCGCTGCAGATCGCGCTGCTGGTCCCGATCCTCGCCGGCCTGCTCGGGTTGCTGAACGGGTTCCGCATGATGCGCCGGCCGGATCCCGTCGCCTCCGAAGCACCCGGCGTCGCCCTGGCCTGAGCGGCGCGGCGCGGCCGCGCGTCTCCGCTGGCGCTCAGGCGGCGGGGACCGCGGCGGCCGCGGGCTTTCCCGGCTGGAGACCCCTGAGCACCGCGAGACAGGCGACGGCGACGATCGCCAGCAGCACGAAGCCGACCGCGTAGCCGCCGGTGGCGGACTTGACGATGCCCATCACCAGCGGCGGGAAGAAGCCGCCGAGGCCGCCGGCGGCGCCGACGACGCCGGTGACCGAGCCGACCCGGTCCGGGAACCACTCGGGCACGAGCTTGAACACGGCGCCCGTGCCGAGGCCGAGCGCCACGGCCATCGTCAGGCAGCAGATCGTGAGCGGCACCATCGACGTGTAGGCCGGCGCGAGGAGCGTCGCGCACACCGCCACGCCCGTGAACGAGATGAGCAGGACGCGCGTGGCGCCGATGCGGTCGGACAGCCAGCCCCCGGTCGGGCGTGCGAGGACGGCCAGCAGCGCGAACCCGGCGGCGCGCGCGCCGGCGTCGGCCTTGGAGAGGTCGTGGACGCCGGTGAGCAGCTTGGGCAGGTAGAGGAACATCGCGACGAAGCCGCCGAAGGCCAGGAAGTAGAAGAGCGTCAGCGCCCAGGCGCGTCCGCTGCTCCGGAAGACCGACAGTGCCGCGAACATCCCCGGGGCCGGGCCGCGGCCGCCCGGGCGCGGGGCGTCGCGGGCGAGCAGCCAGAAGACCGCGCACGACGATCGCCACGACGGCGGCGGCCACCCAGAACGGGGCCGACAGGCCCCACTCGTCGGCGATGCTCGGCGCCGTCAGGCCGGCGAGCACGGTTCCCCCCATCCCCGCCCCGTAGATCCCGAGGGCGAAGCCCTGACGCTCCGGCGGGTACCAGCCGTTGACGAACGGCACCCCGACGGCGAACGAGGCGCCCGCGAACCCGAGCAGGAGCCCGAAGAGCAGCACGGCGCCCAGCGTGTCGTGGAAGAGCGCGAGCCCGATCAGCGGCAGCGGCGTGTAGATCATGAGCGCGGTGAACACGCGCCGGCCGCCGCGCCGGTCGGTGAGCCAGCCGAGCGGGATCCGCATGATCGAGCCCAGCAGTACGGGCACGGCGACGATCGCGGAGGTCTCGAAGTCCGACAGGCCGATGGACTCCTGCAGGTCCGGGCCGAGGGGCCCGATCAGCGCCCACGCGTAGAAGCACGCCACGAACGCGACGGTGGCCAGCGTGAGCTGGACCGCCGGCCGCCCGGGTCATCGCACGCGCTCCGGGTAGCGGCGCCGGTAGAGGATGTACGGCCGCCCCAGGTACTGCAGCGGGATGCTCCAGGCGTGGACCAGGCGGCTGAACGGGAACAGCGCCCAGAACGCCCCAGGCGACGATCGCGTGCACCTGGTAGACGGTGTTCGCGTTCGCGACGGGCTCGACGTCGGGCTGCAGGATGAACAGCGAGCGCCACCACTCCGAGACCGATTCGCGGTAGTCGTACGGCGAGCTCGTGATCAGGTTGTGGGCGAACGTCATCCAGCAGCCGAGGACGATGAGCACGACCAGCAGCAGGTAGACGAGCAGATCGGTGCGCGAGGTCGTGCGGCGCACCCGCGCGTTGGTCGCGCGGCGATAGGCGAGCCCGACGAAGCCGACGACGCAGACCGCGCCCGCGACGGCGCCGGCGACGGCCGAGAACCAGCGGTAGGTGCTCTCGGACATGCCGATCGCCTCGGTGAACGACTTCGGGATCATCAGCCCGATGACGTGGCCGCCGACGGCGGCGAGCGCGCCGTAGTGGAACGCCGGGCCCGGCCCAGCCGAGGATCTTGTGCTCGAACAGCTGCGTGGAGCCGCTGGTCCAGCCGAACTGGTCGAAGCGGTAGCGCCACCAGTGGCCGACCACGAACGTCGCGATCGCGACGTACGGGACGATGATCCAGAGCAGGATCTCGCTCGCGCTCATGCGCGCGCTCCGGTCGGCATCGCCTCCGGCGGCCCGTAGGGCTCGAGCCCGACCGCCTCGTCCGGCGGCCCCTCGCGCGCCAGGCGCGCGACCTCGGAGCGCTCGCGCACGGTGAGCGCGGGCAGCAGCGCCGCGACCGCGTCGAGCACGTGGGCGTACGCGCTCCCGAGGTCGTGCAGCGAGAGGCGCAGCAGCTCGATCGCCGGCCGGTGCTCCGCGAGCAGCGCGTCGCCGTACCCGTCCGGCGCCAGCGCGGCGAACGCGAGCATGACCGGCAGGTGGTCGGGCAGCTCGCGGCTGTCGAGCGGCAGGCCGGCGGCGCGATAGAGCTTCTTGAGCCGCAGCAGCGCCATGCCGCGCTCGCGCGTGTCGCCGTGCGCGTAGTAGGTCATGTGGAGGCTCGCCCGCCGGCGCAGGTCGAACGTCTCCACGTACATCGCGGCGCGATCGCCCGGTCCAGCCCGCGAGAAAGCGCTCGAGCGCATCGCGCACGGGACCCGGCGGCAGCGCGGCCACGTCGCCGGCCGCCGCGACCACCCGGTCGTCCGGGTAGCGCAGCAGCAGCGAGAGCAGCGCCCAGGGCCCGGTCATGCGCCGGGCCGCCGCTGGAGGATGTCGATCAGGTGGAAGCTCTCGCCGTCGACCACGGGCGAGGACGTGTCCGGCCGCGGGTCGACGGCGCCGCAGTTGCCGGGGCCGCCGTCGAAGTCCAGCCCGCAGCCGCCCTGCTCCTGCATCAGCCGCTCGCCGAGCTCGGCGTGCGCCTGCGGGATCACGTAGCGGTCCTCGTAGTCGGCGATCGCCAGCAGCCGGTACATGCGCTCGAGCTCCGGCCCCGTCAGGCCGACCCGCTCGGGCATCGACTCGTCGGTCTCACCCAGCACCTCGCGCTTGCGCATGTACGCGCGCATCGCGGCGAGCCGCTGCAGGACCACGCGGACCTCGTCGACGTCCCCCGCGGTGAGCAGGTTGGCGAGGTACTCGAGCGGGATCCGCAGGTTCTCGATCGCGCCGAAGACGTCGTCGGGATCCGCCTCGTAGCCGTCGGTCTCCAGCGTCGAGACCACGGGCGAGAGCGGCGGCACGTACCAGACCATCGGCAGCGTCCGGAACTCGGGGTGCAGCGGCAGCGCCACGCCCCAGCGCATCGCCAGGTCGTAGATCGGCGAGCGGCGCGCCGCCTCGATCCAGTCGCCCGGGATGCCGTCGCGCCGGGCGGCGGCCTGGACGTCGGCGTCCTCCGGGTCCAGGAACACGTCGCGCTGTGCGCCGAGCAGGTCGCGCTCGTCGGGCACCGAGGCGGCCGCCTCGATGCGATCGGCGTCGTACAGGACCAGGCCGAGGTAGCGGATGCGGCCGACGCAGGTCTCCGAGCAGATCGTGGGCTGGCCGACCTCGATCCGCGGGTAGCAGAGGGTGCACTTCTCGGCCTTGCCGGTGCGGTGGTTGAAGTAGACCTTCTTGTACGGGCAGCCCGAGACGCAGTAGCGCCAGCCACGGCAGCGGTCCTGGTCGACGAGCACGATGCCGTCCTCCTCGCGCTTGTACATCGCGCCCGACGGGCAGCTGGCCACGCACGACGGGTTCAGGCAGTGCTCGCAGATCCGCGGCAGGAAGAACATGAACGCCTGCTCGTAGGTCATCCGGACCTGCTCCTCGCATCCCCTGCAGGTGCGGGTCCTGCGGCGCCGACTCCTCGCTTCCGGCCAGGCCCTCGTCCCAGTTCGGGCCCCAGGTGACCTCCATCGGCTCGCCGGTGAGCTGCGAGTGCGGCCGCGCCACGGGGTCCAGGTCGGACAGCGGCGCGGTGACGAGCGTCTCGTAGTCGTACGTGAACGGCTCGTAGTAGTCGTCGATCGCCGGCAGGTCGGGGTTGGAGAAGATCGTCAGCAGCTTCTTGAGCCGGCCGCCGGCACGCAGGCGCAGCCGGCCGCGCCGGTCGAGCTCCCAGCCGCCGCGCCAGCGGACCTGGTCGGCCCAGCGCCGCGGATAGCCCTGGCCGGGGGCCGTCTCGACGTTGTTGAACCACACGTACTCGGTGCCGGGGCGGTTGGTCCACACCTGCTTGCAGGTCACCGAGCAGGTGTGGCACCCGATGCACTTGTCGAGGTTCATCACCATCGCGACCTGCGCCTTGACGTGCATCAGTACTCGACCTCCTGGCTGCGCTTGCGCACGACGGTCACGGAGTCGCGATTGGAGCCGGTCGGCCCGTAGTAGTTCGGCCCCCACGACAGCTGCGCGTAGCCGCCGATCATGTGCGTCGGCTTCATCGCGATCGTGGTCAGCGCGTTCTCGGTCCCGCCGCGGCGGCCGTCGATCTCGCTGCGCGGCGTGCCGATCTGGCGGTCCTTCGAGTGGTACATCAGGCACACGCCGTCCGGGACGCGGTGCGAGACCACCACGCGCGTCACGACGATGCCGTTGCGGTTGTGCGCCTCGACCCAGTCGTTGTCGCGGACGTCGATCGCCCGCGCGTCGTGCGGGCTCATCCACAGACCCGAGCCGCCGCGGAACAGGGTCAGCATGTGGAGGTTGTCCTGGTACTCGGAGTGGATCGACCACTTCGAGTGCGGCGTCAGGTAGCGCAGCGTGATCTCCGGGACGCCGGCGTTGTCGACCGGCTGCGCGCCGGCCAGCATGAGCCGGTGGTCGATCGGCGGGCGGTACGCCGGCAGCCCCTCCCCCAGCTCGAGCATCCACGCGTGATCGAGGTAGAGGTGCATCCGGCCCGAGAGCGTGTGCCACGGCTTCCCGCGCTCGACGTTGATCGTGAACGCCGCGTACGCCCGGCCCTCCTCGTCGATCCCCGACCACTCCGGCGAGGTGATCACCCGCCGCGGCTGCACCTGCGTGTCCTGGAAGGTGATCCGCGTCTCCTCCGCCGGCCTCGGCGAGGTCCGCGAGCGGGACGCCGCAGCGCTCCTCCAGCGCCCGGAAGCCGGCGACGGCCAGGCGCCCGTTGGTGACGCCCGACAGCGCGAGCATCGCCTCCGCGACCTGCTGGGGACCTTCGAGCGACGGGCGTCCGGCGGCGACGCCCGCGCGCACGCGGCCGTTGCGCGCGGCCAGCGCCTCCACCTCGCGGTCGGGGATCCAGGCCGCGCTCTTGACGGTCGAGCCGAGCTGCTCGGCGAGCGGCCCGAGCGCCGCCCACCGCTCGGCCACCGCGCCGAAGTCCCGCTCGACCACGGTCAGCGCCGGCATCGTCCGCCCGGGGACCGGTTCGCACTCACCGGCGCGCCAGTCGGCGACCTCCCCCCGCGGCTGGGCGATGTCGCCGGGCGTGTCGTGCATCACCGGCGTCGCGACGATGTCGCGCCGGACGCCGAGCTGACCGGCCGCCAGCCGCGAGAACGCGCGGGCGATCGCGCCGAAGGCGTCCCAGTCGGTGCGCGCCTCCCACGGCGGCGGGACCGCCTGGTTGAACGAATGCACGAACGGGTGCATGTCGGTCATCGACAGGTCGTGCTTCTCGTACCAGGTGGCCGCGGGCAGCACGACGTCCGAGTACAGGCCCGTCGTCGTCATGCGGAAGTCGACGTTGACCAGCAGGTCGAGCTTGCCGCGCGGGATCTCCTCGGTCCAGCGCACCCCGGCAGGGCGCTCATCGGGCGGGAGCGGCTCGGCGAGCGGACCGTCGTGGGACGACCCGAGCAGATGGCGCATGAAGTACTCCTGGCCCTTGCCGGACGAGCCGAGGAGGTTCGAGCGCCAGACGAAGAAGACCCGCGGGTGGCTCGACGGCGCGCTCGGGTCGTCGACCGCGAAGCCCAGGCGGCCGGCCTTGAGCTCGGACACCACATGCGCGGCGGGGTCCGCGCCCGCGGCCTGCGCCTCGTCGGCGAGGTCCAGCGGGTTGCGGTCGAACGTCGGGAGCCCCGGCATCCACCCCATCCGCACGGCCTTGGCGTGGGCGTCGATGGCCGTCTGCCCCGCGAACAGCCCGCGCCCCGACGGCGATGCGAAGCGCTCCGGCCGCAGGCGGTCGTAGCGCCACTGCTCGGTGTGCGTGTAGTACCAGGACGTGCCCTGCGCCTGCCGCGGCGGCCGGCTCCAGTCGAGGCCGCCGGCGATCATCTGCCAGCCGCAGAACGTGCGGATCTTCTCCTGCCCGACGTAGTGCGCCCAGCCGCCGCCGTTCTTGCCGACGCAGCCGCACAGCAGCAGCAGGGCGATGAACGAGCGGTACGTCTCGTCGGAGTGGAACCAGTGGTTGGTCCCCGCCCCCATGCAGATCATCGAGCGCCCGCCGCTCACCTCCGCGTTGCGCGCGAACTCCCGCGCGACCTTGACCGCGAGCCGCCGGTCGACGGTCGTGATCGCCTCCTGCCACGCCGGGGTGTACGGGGTGGACGCGTCGTCGTAGCCGTCGGGCCAGTCCCCGGGAAGCCCCTCGCGCCGGACGCCGTAGGTGGCCAGCATCAGGTCGAGCACCGTGGTGACGAGCCGGTCGCCGACGCGGACCGCGGGGACGCCGCGACGCATCGTCGTCCCTCCGGGGCCGTCGCCCGCGTCGAAGCGCGGCAGCGTGACCTCGACCGCCTCGTCGTGGCGCCCGTGCAGCGTCAGGACGGGATCGAGGTCGCCGAGCCGCAGGTTCCAGCGGCCCTTGCCGGCGTCGCCGTAGCGGAATCCGACGGAGCCGTTCGGCACGGCCGGCCGCCCACTCGCGCCGTCGAGGAGCACCGGCTTCCAGTCCGCGTTCTCGCCGGTCTCGCCGAGGTCGGCGGCAGTGAGGAAGCGGCCCGGCACGTGCGCGCCGTCGCGCTCGTCGAGCGACACGAGCAGCGGCAGGTCGGTGAAGCGCTTGCCGTAGTCGCGGAAGCCCTCGACGTCGCGGTCGACCCAGAACTCCTTGAGGATCACGTGGCCCATCGCCATCGCCAGGGCGGCGTCGGTGCCGGGCTGGGCGGGCAGCCAGTCGTCGGCGAACTTGACGTGGTCGGAGTAGTCCGGCGAGACCACCACGACCTTCTGGCCGCGATAGCGCGCCTCGGTCATGAAGTGCGCGTCGGGCGTGCGGGTGATCGGCAGGTTGGTGCCCCACACGATCAGGTAGCCGGCGTCCCACCAGTCGGCCGACTCCGGGACGTCCGTCTGGTCGCCGAAGGTCTGCGGCGAGGCCGGCGGCAGGTCCGCGTACCAGTCGTAGAACGTGATCATCGAGCCGCCGATCAGCGAGATGAAGCGGCTGCCGGCGGCGAACGAGACCGGCGACATCGCCGGGATCGGCGTGAAGCCCGCGACGCGGTCGGGACCGTGCTCGCGGATCGCGTGGACCGTCGCGGCCGCGATCAGCTCGGTCGCCTCGTCCCACGTGCAGCGGACGAACCCGCCGCGGCCGCGCTCGCCCTTGTAGCCGCCGTCGGCGGCGACCTCCGCGAAGGCCGCGACGGCGTCGGCGCCGGCCGCGCGCGCCGCGCGCCAGCGCTCGATCAGGCTGCCGCGCACGTACGGGTACTTCAGCCGCGCGGGCGAGTACGTGTACCAGGAGAACGACGCGCCGCGCGGGCAGCCGCGCGGCTCGTGGTCGGGGCGGTCCGGGTCGGTGCGCGGGTAGTCGACCGCCTGCGTCTCCCACGTGATCAGTCCGTCCTTGACGTACACGTTCCACGAGCACGACCCGGTGCAGTTCACGCCGTGCGTCGACCGGACGACCTTGTCGTGGCGCCAGCGATCGCGGTACGCCGACTCCCAGTCGCGGCTCCGCGCGATCAGCATGCTCCAGCGCTCGGCGTTCGCCTCGCCGCGCCGGAAGAACTCGTGGGCGGCCGTGAGCGGCGCGCCGGATCCCGAGCGCCGGGGGCCGGCGCGCTTCACCGCCATGGGGCCCCGCTCGTCCATCGCAGCCTCACATGCCCGTGACCGGAACGCTGCGACTCTACAGGTAGTAGCCGAGCCTGTCCCAGAGCCGGCTCTGGAGCCGCTCGCGCCTCCCGGCGGGCGGCTCGCCGCGCTCGGCGCGGGCGACGTCGGCCTCGAACAGCCGCTCCCGCACGAGGGCCGCGGCCTCCGGGCTGCGGGCGAGCATGACGATCTCCGAGTTGCGGTACAGGGCCCAGGCGTCGAGGTTGACCGTGCCGAAGCTGACGACGTCGTCCGCGACCACGACCTTGGCATGGACGACGGTGCCCGGCACCTCCCACACGTCGGCGCCCGCCGCGGCGAGGTCGGCGTAGCGGTGCCTCAGGGCCGCGGTCGCGGCGAAGTTGTTCGACGTCCGGGAGACGACGATCCGCACGTCCACCCCGCGCCGGGCGGCCGCCAGCAACCGCTCGACGGCGTCGCGGTCGGTGAGGTACGGGTTCATCACGTCGAGGCGCTCGCGCGCCGCGTCGATCTGCTCCCCGACGGCCTGGGACGCGGCGACGAAGCCCCCGGGGATCACCTGCGCGAGGACGATCGGCGTCGAGCCGGGGTCGGCCGGTGCGGGGAAGTGCCGGGACAGGTCGGCGGGCAGCGGCCCCCCGTGGCCGCGGAAGCTCGTCAGGAACGCCGCCTGCGCCTGGCGGACGACGTCGCCGGTGACGCGCACCATCACGTCGTGGAACCTGCCGTCGCCGAAGTGATCCTCGATGCCGGCTCCGCCCGTCCAGGCGACGGCTCCCGTCGATGACGTACAGCTTGCGATGGTCGGCGCGCCCCAGCTCGCCCAGACGCCACGTCGGGCGACCGCCGGGGAACAGCCCGACCCGGTCGGGAGGGAGGACGTCGTTGACGACGATCTCCGCGCCCGCGGCCGCGAGCCGCGTGAACATCGCGCGCGCCTGCCGGTAGGGCCTGGAGCCGAGCCCGTCGACGATGACGCGCACCTCGACTCCCTCCGACAGCTTCCGCTCCAGCAGCGCCGCCGTCCGCGTCCCGACCGCACCCTCACGCCAGCCGAACATGAGGATGTGCACCGACGACCGCGCGGCCTCGATGTCCGCGAGGATCCGCGGGAAGAAGGTCGCTCCGTCCACCAGGGGCTCGAGCGTCGCCGCGGTCGACCACGCGAACTCGAGCGTCGCGTCACGCGGACGGACCCGCTCCCGGGCGGCGAACGCCGCGGTCGCGGACTCGCGCGGCATCCGCCGTGACCGCGCCGGCGCCCGGCGGCCAGCTCGGCCGCCGCGTGATCCCGAGAACCCGCCGGTGCGCGACGACGAGCAGTCCCACCGCCGACGCGGCGGCGGCGAGCGCGACGCGGCGCATCAGCGGCCGTCGAGCTCGTCCTTGCAGGTGGCGGTGATCGCGGAGAGCTGCTCGCGCACCTCGTCCGCCTGGTCCTTCGGGCTCTCGCCCTCGAACAGCAGCCCGAAGGCCGAGACGTAGGCCTTCGCACAGTCGGCCGCGATCGCGGTCCTGGACTCTGCCGCCTTGGCCTCCGCCTTCGCCTGGTCGGCCTCCGCCCTGGCCTTCTCGGTCTCGCTACCGGCGTCGGCGGCAGCCTGCTTGGCCGCCTTCGCGTCCTGCTCGGCCTGCGCCGCCGCCTGCTCCGCCTGTCTCGAGGTCCTGCTGCGTCGCGGCGAGGTCCTCCTCGGTCACGCCCAGCTGCTCGGACAGCTGCTTGTACAGCGCGGTCGCGCCGACCACGACCGCCCCGGTCCCGACGCCCTCGTCGGACTGGGACTGCAGCTCCTCGACGTCCTGCTTCGTGGCGTCGAGCTCCTCGTGCGTCGTCTGGTTCGTCTGGCGAGCTGCTGCCTCGTGCTGTCGAGCTCCTGGTCCGAGCTGTCGAGGTCGGACCGGAGCGTCAGCGCCCAGATCAGCAGGCCGGCGGCGGCGATCGCCAGCAGCGCGCTCAGCCAGATCCAGGGCTTGCGGGACTTCGCCGGCTGGGCGTCCGCCGCTGCTTCATCGGGCGGGTCTGGTGTCGACATGGGGGCATCGTCTCCCAGCCCGCCGCGCGCGGCAAGCGTGCCCGCGCGTGTCTTCGTGTCGTGCCCGCACGGGGCTCAGGCGGCCACCAGGGCGAGGACGCGGGCCGGGCTGCCGGTGCCGTCGACGAGCTTGAGCGGCGCGACGACCACGAGCGCGCCGGTCGGCGGCAGCTCGGCCAGGTTCGCGAGCTGCGTGACGCCGTACTTGCCCGCGCCGAGCAGGTACGCGTGCGCGGGGAACGGCGGCTCGAAGCCGCCGGCGGAGCCCGCGTCGGTCCCGACCGTCTCGACCCCGAGCCCGACGAGCGGCGTCTCCTCGGCGAGCCAGCGGGCGCACTCGGCGTCCGGGCCGGGCGTGTGCCCGTCGTTGAGGAACGCCGCCTGGTCGTGCGCGCGGGCGTCCCAGCCGGTGCGCAGCAGCAGCCAGCCGCCCTCGGGCAGCGGCCCGTGCTCGTCGCAGAACGCGCGCACGTCGGCGACCGTGAGCAGGTAGTCGGGGTCCGCCGCCGCCTCGGCGGACTTGTCGATCACGACCGCGGGCCCGGCCAGCCGCGACGGCGCGACGCTCGCGACGTCCTCCCCGTCGCGCCCGGTGATCCAGTGGATCGGCGCGTCGAAGTGCGTCCCGGTGTGCTCGCCGAGCTCGAGCACGCTCCACGCCCACGCCGGCCCGCGGTCGTCGAACGCGCTCAGCATGCGCCGGCTGACCGGCGGCGTGTTGGCGAACGGCGCCGGCAGCTGCAGCACCGGCGTCCGCTCGCTCAGCGGCTGCGTCAGGTCGACGATCCGGACGGCGCCGGACGCGAGGTCTTCGATCAGCGAGGCCGAGGGCGGTCATTGGGTCTCCTCTCGTCAGTGGACGCGGAAGGCCTCCTCGAGCCATTCCGCGCACAGGTCCGGGTCGACCTTCGCGTCGACCACCAGTGGCCGGTCCGGCGCCGCGAGCCAGTCGCGCACGCCGTCGAGCTCCTCCGTCGCCCGCACGGTCAGGCCGCGGCAGCCGGCGGCCTCGGCGAGCGCGGCGAAGTCGGTCGGCGGGAACTGCGCGAGGCCGACCGCCTCGCCCAGCGGACGGAAGTGGTGGACCTCGGCGCCGTAGGCGGCGTCGTCGTAGATCACCACGATCAGGTTCGGTGCGAGGCGGGCGAGCGTGTCGAGCTCGGGCAGCGCCATCAGCGCGCCGCCGTCGCCGAGCGCGGCGACGGTCAGCCGGTCCGGGCGCGCCAGCGCGGCGCCGATCGCGTTGCCCAGCCCGAGCCCGACGCACTGGAACGCCTGCGGGAAGACGAACCCGGCGGCGTCCGGCACGCCCAGGTACATCGACGGCCAGCCCATGAAGTGGCCGGAGTCGACGACGACGGTCCGCTCGGCGGGCAGCAGGTCGTCGAGCGCGATCGAGAGCGTCCGCGGGTCGAGGCCGCCGGTCGTCTCCGTGTAGGGCTGGTCGCGCCAGCGCCCCTCGGCCAGCGCCGCGGCGAGCGCGGGACCGCGCCGGCCCGGACGCGCGGGCACGGCCTCGAGCAGCGCCTCGGCGGTCGCGGCCGCGTCGCCGATCACGCCCGCGGCGACCGGCCGGTGGGCGCCGATCGCGTCGCCGTCGAGGTCGACCTGGGCGACCCGCGCCGCCGGGCCGATCAGCGCGCCGTGGCGCGTCGTCCACTGGTTGAGCGCCGCGCCGAAGCCGACGACGACGTCGGAGTCCGCGAGCAGCTCGGCGGCGAGCGGGGACGAGAACCCGCCGGCGATCCCGGCGTCGTAGGGGTCGCCGGCGAACAGCCCGTTCGCGACCGCCGACGTGGCGAGCACCGCCCCGCAGCGCTCACCGAGCGCGCGGAGCGCCGGCCCGGCCCCGGCCAGCACCGCGCCGCGGCCCGCGATCAGCGCCGGCCGCTCGGACGCCGCCAGCAGCGCGGCGACCGCGGCGACGGCGTCCGCGCCGGGGCGCGGCCGGTCCAGCGCCGGCGCGGCCGGCGGCGGCTCCCCGGCGGCCTCGGCGGCCTGCACGTCGAGCGGCAGCATCAGCACGACCGCGCGCCGCTCCTCGCGCGCGCGCCGCGCCGCCCGCGCGACGTCGGCGAGCGCGCTCCCCGGCCCGTGGACCCGCTCGGCGACGGCGCCGACCGACTCCACGAGCGCGTCCTGGTCGATCCGGAAGTTCGACCGCAGCGCCGCGGCGGGCGTGTCGGCGGCGAGCACGATCAGCGGGGTGCGGCTCTTCGCCGCCTCCGTCAGCCCGGTGATCGCGTTCGTCAGCCCCGGCCCCTGGTGGACGCTGCAGACCGCGAGCCGCCCGCTCACCCGCGCGTAGCCGTCCGCCATGCAGATCGCCCCGCCCTCGTGGCGCGCGGCGTGGAACGGGACCCCGGCGTCGACGAGCGCGTTCGTGACGCTCAGGTTGCCGCTGCCCATCACGCCGAACACGACGTCCGCCCCCGCGCGCGCCAGCGCCTGCCCGACCGCCTCCGCGACCCTCGTCACGGCGCGGGACTGTACCGGCGGGAGCCGAGCCACATCGGCAGGAGCCAGAGCACCGGCGCGGCGACGATCGCCGTCGCGCCGAGCGCCAGGGCGATCGACGCCGATCGAGTCGAGCGCGTAGCCGCCGAGCAGCGCGAGCGCGGCGCCGAGCAGCGCGGAGAGCGTGTCGTTGAAGCCCAGCAGCCGCCCGCGCTCCGCTCGCGCTCGTGGCGTCGGCGAGCTGCGCGGTCGCGGCCACGAACGACAGGTTCCAGCCGACGCCGAGCCCGAACAGCAGCACCGCGGTGACGAACACGCCCTCCGCCCACAGCAGCCCGATCGTCGACGCGGCCATGATCAGCAGCCCGCCGAACAGCGCCGGCATCCGCCCGATCCGGTCGATCAGGCTCCCGACCACGAGCACGAGCGCGTACATGCCGAACACGTGCGCGCCGATGACCGGGAAGACGTCGTGCTGCTCGTGGTGCTGGTGCTCGACGATCACGTAGCCGCTCAGGTTCATCACCGACACCATCACCCCGAACGAGGCGAGCGCGGCCAGCATCGCCGGGCGGACGCCCGGGCGCCGCAGCATCTCCCCGAGCGGGGCGCTGGGCGGCGCGGGCGCGTCCGCGTCGTCGCCGGCGATGATCTCCGCGATCTGCTTCGGGTCCGGCCGGATCAGCAGCACGAGCCCGAGCGCCAGCAGGCTGATCGCGCCGCCCGCGAGCCACGGCACGGTCAACGCGGCGGCGTCGAGGTCGCGCCCGGCGAACAGCGGCCCGAACACGGCCGGGCCGAGGATCGCGCCGAACACCGATCCGAACAGCACGTAGGAGATCCCGCGGGCGCGGTGCTCGGGCGGATAGAGGTCGCCGGCCGCGGTGCGGATCAGCAGCGCGATCCCGCTCGCCGCGCCGGTCAGCCCGAACCCGAGGATCACGAGCGGCGCCGAGCCGAGGTTCGTCGCCAGCGCGGTCAGGCTGCAGCCCGCCGCGGCGGCCGCGTAGCCGCCGGCGATCACCGGCCGCCGCCCGATCCGGTCCATCAGCCGCCCCGCCGGCACGGCCGCGAGCGCGGAGGCGACGAGGAAGATCGCCGGACCGAGCCCGAGCAGGCCCTCGACGCCGGTCACCAGCACGAACGTGAGCGAGGAGACCGCGGCGACCAGCTGCAGGACCGCCGAGTAGACCGCCATCGTCGCCGCCAGCAGCAGCGTGTTGCGGAGGATCGGGAGCTCGCTCGCGGGCGTCGTCGCGGTCACGTCGCGACATCCTCCCCGACCGGGCGCGGCATGCCGCGCGCGTCCGCCGTCACCGCGAGGTCGAGGAACGCGCGCGCGGCCGGCGAGTGGCGCCGCAGCGCCCGCCACGCGAGCGTCACGTCGCGGGTCAGGCGCGGCCGCCGGACCGGCACCGGCACGACCGGCGGGCCCTCGTGGTCGGTCTCGGACTCCGGCATCAGCGCGACGCCGAGGCCGCGCGAGGCCATCGCGCGCATCCGCGCGCTCTCCGTCGACTCGAAGGCCAGCGCGGGCTCGAACCCGGCCTCGCGCGCGCCCTGCAGCACGATCCGCCGCAGCGACGAGCCCTCGCCGAAGACGACGAAGCGCTCGTCGCGCAGCTCGGTCATGTCGACGACGCGCCGGCCGGCCAGCGGGTGCGACGGCGCGAACAGCGCGACGAGCGGCTCGTCGATCAGCGGGTGGACCTGGATGTCGGGCCCGGCGTCGAGCCGGTTGACCGACAGGAACGCGACGTCGAGCGCGTCGCCGTGGAGCCGCTCGAGCATGACCTCGCTCGGCTCCTCGCGCACGACGAGGTCGACGTGCGGATGGCGCTCGTGGAAGGCGGCGAACAGCGAGGAGAGGTCGAAGCGGCCGGTCGAGCGCATCGCCCCGATCACCACGCGGCCGGTGCGGAGCCCGGACAGCTCGGACAGCTCCTCGCCCGGCCGCGTCGACCTCGGCGAGCGCGCGCCGCGCGCGCTGGGTCAGCAGCTCGCCGGCCGGCGTCAGCGCCACGTGCCGCGTCGTGCGGTCGACGAGCGCCAGCCCGAGCTCGTCCTCGAGCCGCTTGATCTGCTGCGAGAGCGCCGGCTGGGCGATGTGGAGCCGCGCCGCGGCGCGGGTGAAGTGGCGCTCGTCGTCGAGCGCGACGAGGTAGCGCAACTGCCGCAGCTCCATAGCGACGTCTTATCAGAGCGAGACCTGATACGTCTTGGACTTATCAGTCGGGAGCGGGCACGATGGTCGGGCTTCTCCCCTCATACGCGGTGATCCGGCGGGGCCTCTCCCTTCCCTCGGCCCCGTCGGCTCATCCGTTGCTCCCGCTCCCCTCGTAGTGCAAAGCAGACCCATAGGAGCGACCACAGAGATGTTCCACATCAGCCGCGCGATGTACCGCGAGCTGGCCGACGAGCTCACGAGCGAGCGAGACCGCGAGGCGGTCCTGCGCGCCTGCGAGCGCACCGTCCACCGCCTGGTCACGGACCGCTTCTACTTCGCCCACCCGGCGCGCACGCTGTTCAACGAGGTGCGCTGGCGCTTCCCGCTCCACGCGCAGACGCACGCGCGCGACGTCATCGAGCGGCACCTGAGCGCGCTGCGCGCCGAGCTGGAGCGCGACCTCGAGGCGACCTACGCGCTGACCGGCGCGCGGCTGCGCTGCCGCGCCACGACGCGCCGCAGCGCGCCGTGCACGCACGACCCGGATCCGCGCACGGGCTACTGCTCCTGGCACCGGCACCTCGCCGACAGCGAGCCGGTCGCCGCCTAGCGGCATAATCCGCCGCCATGAGCGGCGCCCACACGGCGACCCCGGCCGGGCTCCCGCGGGCGCGCGCGCTCGGCATCCCGTTCGCCGGCGAGCCCGGGCCCGCCAACGCGATCACCGACGTCCCCGGGCTCGAGCTGGGCTACGCGACGCTGATCGAGGGCGAGGCGGTGCGCACCGGCGTGACGGCGCTCCACCCGCGCGGGCGCGCGGGCGCGGGTGACCCGTGGGTCGCGGGCGTGCACGTCCAGAACGGCAACGGCGAGATGACCGGGCTCGCCTGGATCGGCGAGGCCGGCAGCGCGACGGGCCCGATCTGCCTGACGAACACGCACGCGGTCGGGATCGCGCACGCGGGGATCGTCCGCTGGACCGTGCGCGCGCATCCCGAGCTCGCCGACGCCTGGCTCCTGCCGGTCGCGAGCGAGACCTGGGACGGCTACCTCAACGACATCAACGGCGGGCACGTGACCGAGGCCGTCGTGGTCGCCGCGCTCGACGCGGCGCGCGGCGGGCCCGTCGAGGAGGGCTCGGTCGGCGGCGGGACGGGGATGAACTGCTACGACTTCAAGGGCGGCTCCGGGACCGCCTCGCGGCGCGTCGGGGAGCACACCGTCGGCGTCTTCGTCCAGGCCAACTTCGGCGATCGCGAGGAGCTGACGATCGCCGGCGTGCCGGTCGGCGCGGCGCTCGCGGACGACAACCCGATGGCGGAGTTCTTCGCGCCGCCGGGCACCGGCTCGATCGTGGCGATCGTGGCCACCGACGCGCCGCTGCTCGCGCACCAGTGCAGCGCGCTCGCCCGCCGGGTGACGACCGGCGTCGGCCGCACCGGCACCGCCGGCTCGCACTTCTCCGGCGACCTCTTCCTCGCGCTCTCGACCGGCAACCCGCGCGCGTTCCCGACGAACCCGGAGACGCTCCACGGCGAGGCCGGCGACGGGCTGCGCACGCTGCGCTTCGTGCCCTGGGGCGCCCTGGACCCGTACTTCGCGGCGGTCGTCCAGGCCACCGAGGAGGCGATCCTCAACGCGCTCGTCGCCAACGCGGAGATGACCGGGCTGGACGGTCACCGCACCCCCGCGCTCCCCCGGGATCGCGTCGCCGCGCTGCTGCGCGACGCGCTATCCTGAAAATACATTGTCCTAGCCTACCGTGGCTCGGCTCGTCGCCTTCCTCGCCCTGCTGTTCATGCGCGAGCGCCCGCTCGGCCAGAAGAGCGGGATCGAGCTCGCCCGCGAGCGCTCCGCGAGCTCGGCCACCGCGTAGGGCTACCCGTATGTCCGGACGCTGGCGAGCCCGGTAGCTTTGGCGCCTTCCCCGCTCCCAAGACGCCCCGGAGTTCGATGTCATCCCTCCTCGCGCGCCTGGCGCGCTATCTCACACATCACTGGAAGCGCGGCCTGCTGGCCGCGGTCATCGTGCTCGTCCTGCTCGGCGCCGCCGCGGGCGCGGGCGGCGAGGCGGCCGACGACTTCGAGATCCCGGGCACCGAGTCCCAGCAGGCGCTGGACCTGTTCCGCGCGCACAGCCCCGCGTTCGCGGGCGCGGACTCGACCCTGGTCTTCACCGTCCAGGACGGCACGATCAACGATCCGCAGGCCAAGCAGGCGATCGAGGGCGCGCTGGACAAGGTCAAGGCGCTGCCCGACATCGCCTCCGTCGCCGACCCGTACGGACAGGACGCGACCGTCTCGCAGGACGACAAGCTCGCGCAGGTCGACGTCCGCTACACGAAGGAGCCGCAGGACTTCGAGAAGAGCGACGGCCAGGCGCTGATCGACGCCGCCGAGACCGCGGAGGACGGCAACAGCGGCGTCCAGGTCGAGGAGCGCGGCGTGCTCATCGACCTCGCCTCGGAGCAGTCGTTCCCGGTCGGCGAGCTCGTCGGCATCGCGATCGCCTTCATCCTGCTGACGATCCTCTTCCGCTCGTTCGCGGCGATGGCCGTGACGCTCGTCGGCGCGCTGATCGGCGTCATGGCCGGCCAGATCCTGCTCACGGCGCTCCAAGCGCCGCTCGACCTGCCCTCGTTCGCCAGCGTGATCGCGATGATGCTCGGCCTCGGCGCCGGCATCGACTACTCGCTGCTGATCATCTCGCGCTACCGAGAACAGGCCGCGGCGGGTGACTCCAAACGCGACGCGTCGGCGAAGTCCGCCGCGACGTCGGGCGCCTCCGTCGTCGCCGCGGGCGTGATCGTCATGGTCGCGATCGCCGGCCTGCTGGTGATCGGCGTGCCGTTCATCGGCAAGCTCGGCCTCGCCGCCGCGATCGCCGTCGGCGCGGTGGTCGTGTCCGCGATCACGATCCTGCCGATCATGATCGGGGCGCTCGGGCGCTGGCTGAAGCCGAAGAAGGCCGAGCACGTGCGCCCGTCGCGCGGCTTCGAGCGCTGGGGCGAGCGGGTCACCGCGCGCCCGTGGCTCTCGATCCTCGTCGGCGTCGTGCTGCTGCTGATCTTCGCCTTCCCGGTGCTCGACATGCGGCTCGGGCTGCCCGACGACGGCAACCAGCCCACGTCGCGGACGCAGCGCGTCGCCTACGACGAGCTGAGCAACGCGTTCGGCGCCGGCTCGAACGGGCCGTTCCTGATCGCCGTCGACGTCCCGAAGGGCGCGTCCGGCAACGAGGCCGAGCTCAAGCAGCTGCAGGACGCCGTCGCGGACACGCCCGGCATGGAGTCGGTCGCCCCGGCCCAGCTGAGCGAGGACGGCGAGATGGCGACGATCTTCGCCGTCCCGACCACCGCGCCGCAGGACGCCAGGACCAGCGACCTGCTCGATCAGCTGCGGAACCAGGTGATCCCGGACGCGACCGCCGGCACCCAGCTGAAGGCCTACGTGGGCGGCAACACGGCCGGGTTCGAGGACTTCTCGGACAAGGTCTCCGCGCGGCTGCCGCTGTTCATCGGCGTGGTCATCGGGCTCTCGGTGCTGCTGCTGATCGCGGCGTTCCGGTCGCTCTGGATCCCGCTGGCCTCGGCCGTCTTCAACCTGCTGTCGATCGTCGCCGCCTACGGCGTGGTCGTGGCCGTGTTCCAGGACGGCGTCGGGGCGAGCCTGATCGGCGCCGACTCCGGCGTGCCGGTCGTGTCGTTCCTGCCGGTGATGATGTTCGCGATCCTGTTCGGGTTGAGCATGGACTACAACGTGTTCCTGCTCTCGCGGATGCACGAGGCCTACAACGAGGGCGACGCGCCACGGGCCAGCGTGATCCACGGCATGGCGCGGATCGGCAAGGTCGTGCTGTTCGCCGGTCTGATCATGTCCTCGGTGTTCCTGGCCTTCACGACCCAGCCCGACATCATCGGGAAGATGTTCGGGATCGGGCTCGGCCTGGCGATCCTGATCGACGTCCTGATCGTGCGCATGCTGATCGCGCCGGCCGTCGTCTCGCTGCTCGGCGACCGCGCCTGGTGGCTGCCCGGCTGGCTCGACAAGCTGCTCCCGAACGTCTCGCTCGAGGGACACCTCGTCGAGAACGTCGACGAGCGCGAGCCGGCGCTCGAGGAGCGCGTCAAGACACCCGCCTGACGCTGCGTGGATGGCCTGCCCGCTCCGGCGGGTAGGCCATCCGCATGGCGTACCGGATCGATCTCGAAGCACCGCTCGCCGCCGAGCTGCGGCGCGTCGCCGCCGACCAGCTCGGCTCCGCCGTCGCCGGCCTCGAGGCCGCCGGCGCGCGCGATCGCGCCGCCGCCGTGCACGGCGCGCGCAAGAGCGTGAAGAAGACGCGCGCGCTGCTGCGGCTCGCGCGGCCCGGCCTGCCGGGCGACGTGTACCGCGACGAGCAGGACGCGCTGCGCGCCGCCGGCCGGCTGCTCTCGGGCGCCCGCGACGCCGACGTGCTCGGCGCGACGGTGGACGCGCTGGCCGAGCGGTTCGCCGGGCGGCTGCCGGCGCCGCATCGTTCAACGGGCTGCGGCGCGCGGTCGTCGCGCAGGCCCGCGCGGACGGCGCGGAGGACCGCAGCGCCGAGGCGATCGCCGCGCTGCGCGCGATCGCGGCGCGGCTGGCCGCGCTGCCGCTCGACGACGTCGACGCCGCGGCGCTGCGCAAGGGCGCGGTGCGCGTGCAGCGGGCCGGCCGCAAGCGCTACGAGGCGGCGCGGAAGGCCGGCGGCGGCGACCCGCTGCACGAGCTGCGCAAGCGCGTGAAGGACCGCTGGTACCACGAGCGGCTGCTGCGCGACGGCTGGCCGGCCGTGGGCAAGGCGTACGCGGGCGAGGCGGACCGGCTCGGCGAGCTGCTCGGGGACGAGCACGACCTGGCGGTGCTCGACGAGCGGCTCGCGCGCCGCGGCGGCGAGCTGCGCACGCGCGCCGACCTCGACGTCGTGCGCGCGCTGATCGCCGAGCGCCGCGCCGAGCTCGCGGCCGAGGCGCTCGCGCTCGGGGGCCGCCTGTACGGCGAGAAGCCGAAGGCCTACGGGCGCCGGCTGGCGGTCGGCCTGCGCGCGCGCGGGCGGCCGACGCCGTCGCCGCCTGACCGCAGCCGCCTCAGCGCGCGGCCGGCGTGCCGCGGCCCGCGGCGACGAGCTGGTGCTCGCGCACGAGCTTCACGCGCGGGCGGCCCTGCGACTCGCCGAGCGCGCGCTCGTGCTCGTCGATCGCCTGCCAGCCGTCCCACTCGACCACGCCGGGGGCGCTGCCGCGCAGCCACTCCCCCGTCGCCTCGGCGTCCGGCGCCGCCGGCTCGCCCAGCCGTCCGGCCTCGGCGTCCTCGACGATCCGCGCCACCGTGTCGGCGGCGTCCTTCTTGTTCGTCCCGATCACGCCGCTCGGGCCGCGCTTGATCCAGCCGACGACGTACTCGCCGCGCAACGGGGTGCCGTCCTCGTCGCACACCCGGCCGCCCGCGTTGCGGATCAGCCCGCGCCGCACGTCGAACGGCACGTCCTCGAGCGGCGTCCCGCGGTAGCCGATCGAGCGGATCACCAGGCCGCACGGGATCACCTCCTCGACGTCGGTCGCGACCGCGCGCAGCGCGCCGTCCGCGCCCGGCTCGATCCGGTTGCGCACGATCCGCATCGCCTCGACCTTGCCGTCCTCGCCCGTCGCCGATCAGCTCGACCGGCGAGCGCAGGAAGCGCAGCGTGATCCGGTGGCTCTTGTCGCCCACCGGCCGCTCGCTGTAGTCCTTGAGCAGCTCGAAGTTGCGCTTGGCGGTCGGATCGGCCTCGGTCTCGAGCCACCTCCGGCTGTGCTCGTCGAGCTCCAGCTCGGCCGGGTCGACGACCGGCGCGGCGCGCGACAGCTCGCCCAGCTCGCGCAGCTCCGGGTTCGTGAAGGCCGCCTGCGCCGGCCCGCGCCGCCCCAGGATCACGACCTCCTCGACCTGCGCCGCGGCGAGCGCCGGCCAAGGCGTGGTCGGCGGTGTCGGTCGGCGCCAGCTCGTCGGGGTCGAGCACCAGCATCCGCGCGATGTCGATCGCCACGTTGCCGTTGCCGACCACGACCGCGCGCGTCGCCGACAGGTCGTACTCGTCGTCGCAGGCGTGCGGGTGGCCGTTGTACCAGGCGACGAACCGCGTCGCGGGGTACGAGCCCGGCCGGTCCTCGCCGGGGATCCCGAGCCGGTTGTCCGACCCGGTCCCGACCGCGTAGAGCACCGCGTGGTAGCGCTCGAGCAGCTCGGCGCGCCGGATGTCCTCGCCGACCTGCACGCCGCCGAAGAAGCGGAAGCCGTCCTTGCGCGCGGTCTTCTCGTACATCCGCGTGACCGACTTGATCTTCGGATGGTCCGGGGCGACGCCCGCGCGGACCAGGCCGAACGGCGTCGGGAGCAGGTCGAGCAGGTCGACCTCGAACCCCTGGCTCAGCAGCTGCTCGGCCGCATAGAAGCCCGAGGGGCCCGCGCCGATGATCGCGACCCGCCGCCCTTCGCCCACGTTCGACATGCCGTCCAGCTTAGGAAACCCTCACCGCGCGACGCGCAAGTCCGCGCTGCGGGAGCATGTCGGTATGAACGACCAGAGCCAGATCGGTCTCACCGGCCTCGCCGTGATGGGCGCCAACCTCGCACGCAACATCGCGCGCCACGGCTACTCGATCGCCGTGCACAACCGCACGGCGTCCAAGACGAAGGAGTTCGTCGAGGAGTTCGGCCACGAGGGCGCGATCACCGGCACCGGGTCGGTCGAGGAGTTCGTCGCCGCGCTGGCGCGGCCGCGCAAGATCATCATCATGGTCAAGGCCGGAGGGCCGGTCGACGCGGTGATCGAGGAGCTCGCCCCGCTGCTCGACGAGGGCGACATCGTCATCGACGCCGGCAACTCCCACTTCAACGACACGAAGCGCCGCACGGCGGAGTGCGCGGACCGCGGGCTGCGCTTCATGGGGATCGGCGTCTCCGGCGGCGAGGAGGGCGCGCTCAACGGCCCGAGCATCATGCCCGGCGGCGACGCGGAGGCGTGGGCCGAGGTCGGCGAGATCCTCACCGCGATCGCGGCGGTCGTCGACGGCACGCCGTGCTGCGTGCACGTCGGGCCGGACGGCGCGGGCCACTACGTGAAGATGGTCCACAACGGCATCGAGTACGCCGACATGCAGCTGATCGCCGAGTCCTACGACCTGCTGCGCAACGGCGCCGGGCTGTCGGTCGACGCGATCGCCGCGACGTTCGACGAGTGGAACCGCGGCGACCTCGAGTCGTTCCTGATCGAGATCACCGCCACGGTGCTCGCGCGCAAGGACGAGGCGACCGGCGAGCCGCTCGTCGACGTGATCCTCGACCAGGCCGAGCAGAAGGGCACCGGCCGCTGGACGAGCCAGGACGCGCTCGAGCTCGGCGTCCCGCTGACCGCGATCACCGAGGCCGTCTTCGCCCGCGCGCTCTCGTCGCTCAAGGACGAGCGGACGGCCGCGGCCGGGATCCTCTCCGGCCCGCGCGCGGCCAGCGACGACCACGACACCGGGATCGTCGACGACATCCGCAGCGCGCTCTACGCGAGCAAGGTCGTCGCCTACGCGCAGGGCTTCCAGCAGATGCGCGCCGCGTCGCAGACGCACGACTGGGACCTCGACCTCGGCGCGATGGCCACGATCTGGCGCGGCGGCTGCATCATCCGCGCGCGCTTCCTCAACCGCATCAGCGACGCGTACGCGGGCGGCGACGAGGTCGTGAACCTGCTCACCGTGCCGTACTTCGCCGACGCGATGGCCGAGGCGCAGGACGCGTGGCGGCGGGTGATCGCGCGCGCGGTCGAGCTCGGCATCCCGGTGCCGGCGTTCTCGTCCTGCCTCGCGTACTACGACGGCTACCGGCGCGAGCGCGGCCCGGCCTCGCTGATCCAGGGCCAGCGCGACTTCTTCGGCGCGCACACCTACAAGCGGATCGATCGCGAGGGGACGTTCCACCTGCGCTGGTCGCAGGACGGACGCGAGGTTCCCGCCTAGGGATTCGGGGTAGGTAATCGGCCGTCCGGCCGACTAATCGGGCCGGGCGGTACCCGAGGGGAGGTCCCCATGAGCAGAGTTCGTGCAGTGCTCGTCGCGGCGCTGGTCGCCGTGGCGATCGTGCCGATCGCCGGTGCGCAGGCCGACAAGGGCGGTCATCAAGGCAACGGCAAGAAGCACTTCAACGCGCTGATCTTCTCCAAGACGGCCGCGTTCCGGCACACGGAGTGCATCCCGTCCGGCACGGTCGCGATCGCGCAGATGGCGCAGCGCAACGGCTTCACCGTCGACGCGACGGAGAACGCGGCCGACTTCAACGACGCGAACCTCGCCAAGTACGACGTCGTGATCTTCCTGTGCACGACCGGCGACGTCCTCAACGCCGCGCAGCAGACGGCGTTCGAGCACTACATCCAGGGCGGCGGCGGCTACGCCGGCATCCACTCCGCGTCCGACACGGAGTACGACTGGTCCTGGTACGGCGGGCTCGTCGGCGCGTACTTCCGCGACCACCCCGGCGTGCGCCGGCGTGAACCAGCAGTTCCAGCAGGCGACGATCAACGTCGAGGACCGCAAGAGCGCGGCGACGAAGCGCCTGCCGGCCCAGTGGACGCGCGAGGAGGAGTGGTACAACTTCCGCACCAACCCGCGGGAGGACGTCCACGTGCTGATGTCGGTGGACGAGTCCACGTACGACCCGCGCGGCTACTCCGTGCCCGGCGGCTCGCCGCCGATGGGCGACCACCCGATCAGCTGGTGCCACGAGTACGACGGCGGCCGCGCGTTCTACACCGCGCTCGGCCACAAGGGCGTCTACTGGAAGGAGCCGCTGCTCCTCTCGCACGTGCTCGGCGGGATCCAGATGGCCGCCGGCGCGGCGAAGTTCAACTGCCCGGCGGGCGCCTGAGCCCCAGGGCGGCCGCGTAGAGCGGCGCGTTCGCGTCCGCGGGTTCGCCGTCCGGCAGCGTCTCGACGTCCTCGAGGCCGATCCGGACGGCGAGCCCGCGCGCCCGCGCGCGGGCGATGACGGCCCACGTCTGCGCGCCCTCGCCGTGATGCAGCCGCGGCGCGGCGACGCCGAGCGCGTCCAGCCGCGCGGCGATCGCGGCGTCGACGGCGAGCTGGTCGTCGCCGAGCTCCGGCGGCGCGTCGCCCGACTCGACGAGCACGCGGTGGACCGGCACGCCGGCCCGCGCGAGCGCGTCGGCGTCGGCCGGCGAGAAGATCCCCGCCTCGATCGCCACGCCGCGCGCCCGCAGCGCGCCGATCACGTCCGCGCACGCGGGCTCGGCGAGGTTGGCGGACGCCATGTCCGGCAGCGGATCCGTCCACGCGGCGATCGCGCCGGCGACGTCGGCGGTGATCCACTCGCCGGTCGAGACGCCGATCTCCGCGCCCGGCGCGGCGGCGCGGACGGCCGTGACCGCCGCCGCGACGTCGCGCGCGGCGAGCGATTCGCGGCCGTCGGCGTCGTGCACGTGCAGGTGGATCGAGCGGCAGCCGAGCGCGACGACCGCGGCCGCCTCGGCGGCGAGCCGCTCCGGCCCCATCGGCACCCGCGCGCCGTTGAGCGCGGCCTGGATCACGCGGCGCGCCCGACGAGCGGCGGCTTGGCCAGCGCGTCGCCGAGGTCGAGCCGCTCGAACGGCGTGGAGCAGGGATTCCCGGGCGCGAGCCACAGCGTCTTCTCCGCCGGGTCCATCACGAGCGCCAGGATCGTCGCGTAGCGCTCGGGCGCGACGGTCGCGCGCGGGTCCGGGTGGCAGCAGACGCCGAGCGGGAACATCGCGTGGTCGGCGAGCGCCCCGGTCCAGAACGCGCAGGTCGAGCGGCCCGGCGTGCGCCGCGGTCAGGCCGCGCAGGCGCGCCATCCGGAACGGGCTGTCGGGCATCGCCACCAGCGAGACGTCGCGGCCGCCGAAGCCCGGGTTCTGGAAGTGGTTCGCGTGCAGGACGAGGTCGTCCTCGGGGTAGCCGAGGAACAGCTCCGCGTGGTCGCCGGGCGCGGCCTCGACGTCGAGCGCGACGCCGTCGGCGTCCGCGAGCAGGTAGTTCGCCGACGAGGCGCGCGCGCCGCGGCTCAGCGCGCCCAGCCCGTCCGACACCGTCTCGGCGTCGAGGATCGAGCGCAGCAGCACGTGGTACGGGACGCCGGGCGCGCCGCGGTCCGCCGCGCTCACGAGCGCGTTGGTGGCGAGCGCGACGCCCGCCGAGTTCATCCCCGCCTTGGCGAGCAGCCCGGCCTCGACGACCGTGACGTAGTCCGGCCCGTCGTCCTGGCGTGCCTCGAGCACGACCGTGGTCTCGGCGGCGTGGACGAGCCAGTCCCAGGTCTGCCCGATCAGCGTGCGGCCGCCGGTGCGGCCGGGCAGCGCCGCGAACGCCGTGCACTCGAGCGGCAGCGCCGGCCGCGCGGCGTCGCGCGCGCTCGCCGCCCAGATGATCTCGGTGCGCAGGTTGATCGCGAGGACGTCGAGCTCGCCGACGGCCGCGCCCTCGGCGATCCCCTGCAGCTCCTCGAGGTACTTCGCGCCGTGCGCGGCGATCGGCGCCCGGAAGCCCTCGGCCTCGGCGCGCACGCGGGCGCGGTCCCAGCCGGCGGCATGGGCGAACACCTCGTCGTACGCCGCCACCGAGCGGCGGACGCGGTCGCGCGTCGCCTCGCCGTACTGCCGCCCGCGCTCGCGGGCGTCGCCGGCGACCTGGATCCTCGGGAACATCGGGCCATCATCCCGGACCCGCGACAATGCCGGCATGGCGAAGTACACGGTCAACCCGGCGGGCATCGAGCACTGCCGCAAGCTCATCGACGCGCGCCAGTACGTCCTGCGCAGCGAGTGGGGCTCCGTCCAGCCGAACGCGGCGGCGGAGAACCGCTACCTGGAGTCGCACTCCTGGGAGGAGTACGCGGGCTGGTTCCTCGGCCTGACCGAGGGGGCGCAGGACGGCACCAAGGCACGGTGCGCGTTCGTCTACGGCGACTTCCGGCGCGTCCATCGCATGGGCCTCGTCGCCAGCCTCTACCGCGCCGCCGAGTGGCGTCACCACGACGTCCTGACCGCGGCGTACGACCTGCTGCGCTATCTCGACGAGCGGACCGGCTGAGCCCGGACTGTCGGTTCTGCCAATCCCCGCGCGGACCGGTGGCGCCTAGGCTCGCGGCATGTCCACTTCGGGCCGCGTCGCACTCGTCACCGGTGGGTCGGGCGGCATCGGCCGCGGCATCGCGGCACGACTCGCGGCCGAGGGGGCGACCGTGGCGGTCGCCGCGCGCCGCGCGGACGGCTGCCAGGAGACCGTCCGCCAGATCGAGGCGGCCGGCGGCCAGGCCGGGTTCACCGTGCTCGACGTGACCGAGCGCCGAGGCGGTCGAGGGCTGGGTCCGCGACGCCGCGGAGCGCTTCGGCCGGATCGACTGGCTGGTCAACAACGCCGGCATGAACGGCCGCTCCGCACGCCTCGAGGACCAGTCGACCGCGGAGTTCGAGGAGGTCGTCGCGACCAACCTGCTGTCGACGTTCTACGCGGTCCATGCCGCGATCCCGATCATGCGCGCCCAGGGCGGCGGGGCGATCGTGAACATCGGCTCGACGGCGAGCCTCCAGGGCTACGGGCTCCTCAGCGGCTACACCGCGTCCAAGCACGCGGTGCTCGGGCTGACGCGGTCGATCGCGCTCGAGAACGCGGACATCCCGATCCGCGCCAACTGCGTCTGCCCCGGCCCGGTCGACACGCCGCTGATGCGATCGATCGAGGTGCTCGTGAACCCGGACGACCCGGCGGCCGCGCGCGAGCTGTTCGCGCAGACCACGGCGGTCAAGCGCTACGGCACGGTCGAGGAGATCGCCGAGGTCGTGCACTTCCTCCTCAGCGACGCCGCGGCGTACGTCACCGGCACCGCGGTGTCGGTCGACGGCGGCGTGATGACCGGCGTTTAACGCGGACCTCCGACAATCGGAGGTCCGCGCTTGTATCGTCAAGCGTCCATGAGCATCACGAGCGACGGCGTGTACGAGATCCCGGCCGAGCTGCGCGACTTCCGGGCGACCGTGCGCCAGATCGCCCAGGAGCGGGTGGCCCCCCGCGCGGCGGAGATCGACGCCGAGGACGAGTACCCGTGGGACCTGCGCAAGCTGCTGGGCGAGCAGGACATCCTCGCCCTCCCGTTCGCCGAGGAGCACGGCGGGCTCGGCACCGGCACGCTGATGCTGCAGATGGCGGTCGAGGAGCTCGCGTCGGCGTCGGCCGCGGTGGCGCTGATGCTGATGGTCCAGGAGCTCGGCACGCTGCCGATCCAGCGCTTCGGCTCGGACGAGCTCAAGCAGCGCTTCCTCCCCCGCTGCGCGACCGGCGAGTGGACGCCCGCCTTCGCGCTGTCCGAGCCCGAGGCCGGCAGCGAGCCCGGCGCCATGCGGACCACCGCCGTCCAGGACGGCGACGAGTGGGTCATCAACGGCACGAAGAACTGGATCACGAACGCCGGCGTCGCCGACTTCTACGTCGTGTTCGCGCTGACGGACCGCGAGAACCGCCGCTTCACCGCGTTCGTGGTCGAGGCCGATCGCCCCGGCTTCTCGATCGGGCGGCTCGAGCACAAGATGGGGATCAAGGGCTCCCCCACCGGCTCGCCGGTGCTCGAGGACGTCCGCGTCCCCGCCGCGAACGTCATCGGCGAGGTCGGGCGCGGGATGCGCGTCGCGCTCGGGACGCTCGAGCGCACGCGGCTCGGCGCCGCCGCGCAGGCCGTCGGCATCGCCCAGGGCGCCACCGACTACGCCGCGCGCTACGCGAAGGAGCGGGTCGCCTTCGGGCGGCCGATCGCGGAGCTCCAGGCGATCCAGTTCAAGCTCGCCGACATGGAGACGCGGACCGCCGCGGCGCGCGAGCTGCTCTACAAGGCCTGCGCGCTGGCCGACCGCGACGACCCGCAGCTCGGCAAGTTCTCCTCGATGGCGAAGCTGTTCGCGTCCGACACGGCGATGGCGGTCACGGTCGAGGCGGTCCAGGTGCTCGGCGGCTACGGCTACGTGAGCGAGTACCCGGTGGAGCGGATGATGCGCGACGCCAAGATCACCCAGATCTACGAGGGCACGAACGAGATCCAGCGCCTGATCGTGGCGCGGACCCTGTAGGGCTCCGGCCGCTCGGGAGCGCGCCGGCCGGCGCCGAGGTCGGTCTGGCGGGAGGCGGCGAGGGCTGCGTCGATGTGATGGTTGGAGTGCATGGACGCAGCCTCCCGCGAGGGCGCGCCGGGCGACAATGATTTAGCGTGTGCTGAATCGTCCGCTACGAGTTCACGCTCGCCGACCTCGCCCGGCTGCGCTTCGCGATCTCCCCGATGTGGGAGCTCGTGATCTCCACGCGCGCGCTCCGCGACCCGGCGTCGGCGCCGCTCCACATGCCGTGGGCGCGCGCGACCCGCGAGCGCGTCCGCGGCCTGGACCTGCTCCCGCTGTTCGCGCTCGTGCCGCCGCGCGGCTACCTGCCCGACTTCGTCACACCGCCGCCGGAGTCGCCGCTCGCGAGCTTCGAGGACGAGCTCGCCGCGGTCCGCGCGGCGCCGGACGAGCGCGTGCGCTTCGAGGTCGGCGTGCGCGTCGAGGAGGGCATGGACGCGGAGCTCGCCGCGCCGTTCCTGCGCACGCCGCGGCGCGCGGTCGAACGCCTGGCCGACGCGCTCGCCGCCTACTGGGAGGTCGCGCTCGCGCCGCACTGGGAGCGCGTCCGCGCGCTGCTCGAGGCCGACGTGCTGCACCGCGCGCGCCGGCTCACCGCGGGCGGGCCCTCGGAGCTGCTCGCCGACCTGCACCCGGACGTGCGCTGGCGCGACGAAGGCCTCGAGGTCGCGGTCGCCTACGACACCACCGTCGCGCTCGAGGGCCGCGGGATGCTGCTCGTGCCGACCGCGTTCCCGGCGCGCGCGTCGGCGATCACCTCGTCCTTCTGGCAGCCGACCGTGATGTACCCGGCGCGCGGCGTCGGGCTGCTGTGGGAGCCGGGCGGGCCCGCGCCCTCGGCGGCGCTCAGCGGGGTCCTGGGCCGCGGCCGCGCGGCCGTCCTGCTGGCGCTCGACGCGCCGCGCACGACCGGCGAGGTCGCCCGCCGGGTGGAGATCACGCCGGGCGGCGCCTCGCAGCACCTCACCGCGCTGCGCGACGCGGGCCTCGTCACCTCGGCGCGGCACGGCCGCAGCGTCCTCTACGCGCGCAGCCCGCTCGCCGACCAGCTCGTCGGCTAGAAGTCGCCGGCCTCGACCCGCATCGGCAGCAGCAGGTCGAACAGCTTCTGCGCCTCCTCGTCGCCGAGCGGCGCGGTCCCGAAGCGCTCGGCGTTGAGCGTGCGCGTCGCCTCCTCGGCGACCGTCGCGGCCGCGCGGCGTGATCTCCGCGAGCACGGCCCGCCGGTCGCGCTCGTGCTGCAGCCGCCGCACCAGCCCCTGCGCCTCGAGCCGGTCGATGACGTTGGTCACGCTCGCGCGGTGGACCTGGAGCCGGTCGCCCATCTTCCCCAGCGGCAGCGACCCGCGGCGCGAGTAGTACAGGAGCATCAGCGCCTCGTAGCGCGAGAACGTCAGCTCCCACGGCTTGAGCAGCGCGTTCAGCCGCGCGAGCAGGAGCTGCTCGACGCGCATGATCGAGGTGACCGCCACCATCGGCGGCACGGCCTCGTCGCCCCAGTGCTCCTCCCACTGGCGACGGGCCTCGGAGATCGGGTCGAATGCGAGCCGGGGCGGCATGGCGCCCGGCATTGTCGCGGACTCAGTAGACGGGTGTCTCGCGGTAGTCGCCCCAGACCGCCTGGAGCGTCTCCACGATCTCGCCCTCGCTGGCGTGGACCTCGGCGCACTCGACCAGCAGCGGCATCAGGTTCCGGTCCTCGACGGCGGCCGCCTCGCGCAGCCGCGCGAGCCGCTCCTCGACCGCCGCGCCGTCGCGCCGCGCGCGGACGGCCTGCAGCCGCCCGATCTGCTTGCGCTCGAGGTTCGGGTCGATCCGGAGGATCTCCGGCTCGCCGGCGTCGCCCTCCGTGTAGCGGTTGACGCCGACGACGACGCGGTCGCCGGCCTCGATCTCGTTCTGCAGCTCGAAGCTCGCGTCGGCGATCTCGCGCTGCGGGAACCCGCGCTTGACCGACTCGACCATGCCGCCGAGCTCGTCGATCCGGCGGAAGTAGTCGTACGCGAGCGCCTCCATGCGGTCGGTCAGCGCCTCGACGAAGTAGGAGCCGCCGAGCGGGTCGGCCGTGTTGGTGACGCCGGTCTCGTGCGCGATCACCTGCTGCGTGCGCAGCGCGGTGCGGACCGCGTCCTCGGTCGGGAGCGCGAGCGCCTCGTCGTGCGAGTTGGTGTGCAGCGACTGGGTGCCGCCGAGCACGCCGGCGAGCGCCTCGATCGCGGTGCGCGCGATGTTGTTGTGCGGCTGCTGCGCGGTCAGCGACACCCCGGCCGTCTGGGTGTGGAAGCGCATCAGCCAGGACTTCTCGCGCTTCGCGCCGTACGTGTCGCGCAGCTCGCGCGCCCAGATCCGGCGCGCCGCGCGGTACTTCGCGATCTCCTCGAAGAAGTCGATCTGCGCGTTGAAGAAGAAGCTGAGGCGCGGCGCGAAGTCGTCGACGTCGATCCCGCGCGCGATCTGCTGCTCGACGTAGGTCAGGCCGTTCTTGAGCGTGAAGGCCAGCTCCTGCGCGGCGGTCGATCCCGCCTCGCGGATGTGGTAGCCGGAGATCGAGACCGGATGCCAGCGCGGCAGGTTGCGCGTGGACCACTCCATCATGTCCCCGAGCAGCCGCATCGCCGGGTCGACCGGGAAGCACCACTCCTTCTGGGCGATGTACTCCTTGAGGATGTCGGCCTGGATCGTCCCGCCGAGCTTCTCGCGCGGCACGCCGGAGCGTTCGGCGGCGACGACGTAGAAGGCCATCATGATCGCCGCGGGGGCGTTGATCGTCATCGAGACGGTGACGTCGCCGAGATCGATCCCGCCGAACAGCGTCTCCATGTCGTCGAGCGTGTCGATCGCCACGCCCTCGCGGCCGACCTCGCCGAGCGACAGCGCCGCGTCCGAGTCGTGGCCCATCAGGCTCGGCATGTCGAACGCGGTCGAGAGCCCGGTCTGGCCGTGGTCGAGCAGGTAGTGGAAGCGCTCGTTGGTCTCCTCGGCCGTGCCGAAGCCGGCGAACTGGCGCATCGTCCAGAGCCGTCCGCGGTACATGCTCGGGTAGATCCCGCGCGTGTACGGGAACTCGCCGGGGGCTCCGATCTGCTGCTCGAACGGCCCGACGTCCTCCGGCCCGTAGAGCGGGGCGACCGGCTCACCGCTCAACGTCGTGAACGTGCGCTCGGAGGTGCTGCTCGGCGGCCGGGTGGCGGGGGTGCTCATGCGCGCGGGTCCCAGGTTCGTTGGACGTCCGACAATCTGATGGTCGCAGAGTAGCGCGGAGGCCGCAAGCTCCGACGAAGGTCGTAGGAGGAATCCACCGCCGGCGTCGATACCTGTTGGATGAGGACTGATGCGCCGGCCCCGGACAGGCACCGCATGACCGCGCCGGAGCCCGGCGCGCCGCTCGAGCGGCTCAAGGCCCATGCGCTCGACGCCGTCGCCGCCGTCGTGCCGGTGACGCTGGCGTGGTGCTTCGAGGTCGACCAGCGGCGCCGGCCCGGCCGGACGGTCGTGCTGCAGCCCGGCCGTCCCGACCTGGACGCGGCGTCGGAGTGGCGCCGCTCGGTCGTCGACCACGACCCGTTCGCGGCGGCGCGCGTCGAGGCGCGGGGCGCCACCGTGCTCGCGCTGAAGGACTTCGCCGCCGGCGAGACCGAGCCCTACCGCCGCCATCTCGCCGACGCGCGGCTCGCCGACCGCGCGGACGTCTACCTCCGCAACGCCGGCACGATCGTCGCCCAGCTCGCGCTCCTGCGGTCGTCCGAGCTCGGCATCTTCTCGCGCGACGACCTCAACGCCCTGCGCCGCCTGCAGCCGCTGCTCGAGCATGCCTTCGCGTGCGCGCTGGAGCCGGGGACGGCGGACGCGCACGAGGCGCTGGTCGAGAGCGGCCTGAGCGCGCGCGAGGCCGACGTCGCGGAGATGGCGGGCCGCGGCGCGACGAACGCGGCGATCGCCCGCTCGCTGCACATCGGCGAGGCGACCGTCAAGACGCACCTGACGCACGTCTACACGAAGCTCGGCGTGCGCACGCGGACGCAGCTCGCGCTCCTGCTCGGGCGTACGACCTCCGGTTGAGCCGCGCCGTCCGCGCTCGCGCGGCGCGGTCCGCGCGACCACGCTCCGCCGCCATGACGACCCGCGCGCAGGTGCTCACGCTGCTCGAGGCGACGGCCGCGCTCTGGGCCGCCGACCGTGCCCCGGACGTGCTCGAGCTGGCGCTCGGCACGCTCGCCGCCGCGGTCGGCGCGGAGGCCGGCCGCGCGCACCGCTTCGGGACGCACGACCCGCCGCTGGTCGCGACGCCGGCCCGGGCGGCGGGGGCCGCCGCGCTGCTCGCGGCGGAGCGGACGGCGCTGGCCCGCGGCGCGCGCGCCGCGGTGACCGGCGACGGCTGGCACGCCCTCGGCGCGCCGGTGCGGCGGACCGGCGCGCTCGCCTTCGGCCGGCGCGGGCGACCGTTCAGCGCCGCCGAGCGGCAGCGGTTCGGCTTCCTCGTGACGCAGGCGGGCGCCGCGCTCGAGCAGCGCGAGCTGCTGGAGCGCCTCCGCGCCCACGCGACGCGGCGTCCTGCGACCTTCGGCTGACCCGTGCCGCCGCGGGCTGGCCACCGCCCCGCCGACGCGGTTGGCTTCGCACCGGAGGCGCATCGGGCAGCTCCCGGTCTCTCCCCGAGGCGCACAACCGGCCCGGTCGCCGTCCTCCGCCTGGGACGGACGACCGGGACGGACCACGTCCGCGCGGCCGTCCGCCTTCGTGCCTGGGGCGGGCGGCCGCGACGGACCCGTGCTCAGCCGCCGACGCGGATGAGCTTCTTGTTGACGAACTCGTCGATGCCGTAGCGGCCGAGCTCGCGGCCGAAGCCGGAGCGCTTGACGCCGCCGAACGGCAGCTCGGCGCCGTCGGCGCCGACGAGGTTGACGAAGACCATCCCGGCCTCGATCCGGTCGGCGACGCGCAGCGCCTGCTCCGGATCGGTCGTCATGACGTAGGAGCCGAGGCCGAACGGGGTGTCGTTGGCGAGCGCGACGGCCTCCTCCTCGGAGCCGACGCGGTAGACCGACGCCACGGGGCCGAAGAACTCCTCGTAGCGCGCCTCGTTGTCGGGGCCGATGTCGGTCAGCACCGTCGTCGAGAAGAAGTTCCCGTCGCGATCGCCGCCGGCCACGAGCTTCGCGCCGCCGTCGACGGCGCGGCGCACCTGGTCGTCCAGCCGCTCGGTCGCCGTCGCGGACGACAGCGGGCCGATCTCGGTGTCCGGCGAGCTGGGGTCGCCCGGCTTGACCGCGGTGATCGCCGCGGTGAACTTCTCCAGGAACGGCTCGTAGAGCTCGTCGACGACGATGAACCGCTTCGCCGCGTTGCACGACTGGCCGGTGTTGTCCACGCGCGCCGCGACCGCGTTCTCGACGGCGCCGTCGAGGTCGTCGGTGCTGAGCAGGATGAACGGGTCCGAGCCGCCGAGCTCGAGCACGACCTTCTTGAGGTTGCGGCCGGCGATCTCGGCGACCGCGGCGCCCGCGCGCTCCGAGCCGGTGAGCGAGACGCCGCGCACGCGCGGGTCGGCGATCACGGACGCGATCTGCTCGTTCGTGGCGTAGATGTTGATGTAGGCGTCCGCCGGGAAGCCCGCCTGCTGGTAGAGCTGCTCGATCGCCTCGGCCGACTCCGGGCACTGCGGCGCGTGCTTGAGCAGGATCGGGTTGCCGATCGCCAGGTTCGGGCCCGCGAAGCGCGCCACCTGGTAGTACGGGAAGTTCCACGGCATGATCCCGAGCAGGACGCCGTACGGGCTGCGGCGGATGAACGCCGACCCGTCGCCGTCGAGCAGCTCGATCGGCTCGTCGGCCAGCAGCTTGGGCGCGTTGTCGGCGTAGAAGCCGTAGATGTCGCCGCAGAAATCGAGCTCGCCCAGGGCCTGCTCGATCGGCTTGCCCATCTCGCGGACGATGATCTCGCCGAGCCGCTCGCGCTGCTCGACGTGCAGCTCGCCGACGCGGCGCAGCATCGCGGCGCGCTCTTCGACGTACGTCGACGCGACCCAGGCGCGGCCGGCGGTGTCGGCGCGGCCGATCGCGTCCTTCGAGCGCGTCGTCGCTGATCGTGGGGTAGGTCTTGACGGTCTCGCCGGTCGCCGGGTTGACCACCGCGTAGTCGCTCATCGGGCTCCTCACTCGTCTCCTCGCGCATCGGGGCGCGGATCGCCGATCCGGCGCCCTTCCCGGCCGAGGCTATCGCAGAGCGGGGGCGCATAGACTCGGGCGTTTCCGCCGATGGAAACCGATCCCGCTCCAGCCCGTCGACGGGGTCGCGGTCACGACGCTCGTCGACAACGTGACGGACGCGCTGCTGCCGACGCCGGGCCGGTGCAGCGCGCGCCGCTGGCGCTCGCCGCCGCGGGCGAGATCCTGCGCGCCGAGCACGGCTTCTCCTGCCTGGTCGAGGTCACCAAGGCCGGCCGCACGACGCGCGTCCTCTTCGACACCGGGATCTCGCAGGACGGCCTGATCGAGAACATGCGCCGGCTCGAGCTCGCGCCGGGCGACATCGACGTCATCGTGCTCAGCCACGGCCACTGGGACCACACGACCGGGATGCACGGGCTCGCCGCCGCGCTGGGCCGGACGCAGCTGCCCGTCCTGATCCACCCCGAGTTCTGGAGCCGCCGCCGGGTGGCGATCCCGGGGCGCGAGCCGATCGAGCTGCCGAGCGCGAGCCGCAGCGCGCTGGAGGGCGCCGGCTTCGACATCGTCGAGCAGCGGCAGCCGTCGTTCCTGCTCGACGGCTCGCTGCTCGTCACCGGCGAGGTCGATCGCACGACCGCGTTCGAGCGCGGCTTCCCGGCCCACCAGGCCGAGCGCCACGGGCAGTGGGAGCCGGACCCGCTGATCCTCGACGACCAGGCGCTCGTCGCGCATGTGCGCGGGCGCGGGCTCGTGGTGATCACCGGCTGCGGCCACTCCGGGATCGTCAACATCCTCCGCTACGTGCGCCGCCTCACCGGCGAGGACCACCTGCACGCGGTGATCGGCGGCTTCCACCTCAGCGGCTCGCACTTCGAGCCGATCATCGCGCCGACCTGCGACGCGCTGGCCGAGCTCGCGCCCGACCACCTCGTGCCGTGCCACTGCACCGGCTGGCGCGCGATCCACACGCTCGCCGCGCGGATGCCGGACGCGTTCATCCAGAACAGCGTCGGCAGCCGCTTCACCTTCGCCGCGGTCTAGGCGACCGGTCCGGGGTTGGTCGCGGTGACGACCCAGACGGACGCGCCGCCGACCACCGAGCCGTCGGGTCGCTGCCAGGCGGCGTAGCGGTCGGCGAGCGCCTCGGTGATCTCGGGCCGCCGGCGCTCGCCGTACTCGCCGTTGAGGCGGATCAGCTCGGCGCCGGGCCCGATCGCGAGCATGGCCTCGAGCGCCTCGTCCATGTCCCGGCCGAGGTAGTAGTCGAAGTCGCTGCGGTGCAGCTCGATGTCCGCGAACCCGGCGGCCTCGAGGATGCCGCGCGTGGTCTCGGGGTTGCCGAGCGAGAACGGCCCCGGCCCGCAGGTGTCGGCGTCGTACACCTCAGGACGCGAGAGGAAGCGCTGCACGACCTGCTCGGTCTCGGCCCAGATCGGGCTGTCGGACTTCCGCCGCCAGCACACCTTGCGGAGCGTGCCACCCGGCACGAGCGCACCGCGGATCGCGCGCATCGCCGCAACCGGCATGGCGAAGAACTGCGTCCCCATGCGCGAGAAGGCATAGTCGTACGCCGGATCCCACTCCGCGGTCTGCGCGTCGGCGACCTCGAAGGCGACGTTCTCGCAACCGGCCTCGGCCGCCTCGCGGCGGGCGTCCTCGATGAAGTGCGGGGACGAGTCGGTGCCGAGCGCGAAGCCGTCCGGTCCGGCGAGCTCGGCGAGCCGCTGCGTCGTGTCGCCGAACCCGCAGCCGATGTCGAGGCAACGACCGCCCGCGGGCGGAGGGAACCGATCGAAGACCTCCTCGGTCATCCCCTCGAGCGCGCCGACGAACACGTCGCGGTTCCGCTTCCAGCGCTCGTACAGGACCGTGTCCCAGGCCCGTGCGGCCTCCTCGTTGGCTGGAGCGACGGCACCAGCGGGTCGGACGAAGGCCACGGTCCGAGTCTCCCGCACCACGCTCGGGTGGTCAATATCTCGCGCCCAGATCGCGAGACCGCGGGAGCGAGCGCAACTCAGGAGGCCCTGCATCACGCAGAGCCTCCATGAGTCTTGCGTCAGAGCCGCAGGCTCAGCGCTTCGCCGCCGCCGACCGTGACCGCGCCGGCTTCTTCGCCGCCTTCGGCTTCGGCTGCGCGGTCGTCTTGCGTGCCGCCGGGCGCGCGGGCTTGCGCCTGGCGCGCGGCGACGGCTTGTCCGCGCTGGACCCCTTCCCGCGACCGCGGGGCGCGGCCTTGGGCTCGGCGGCCTCGGGGTTCGGCCTCTTCGTCCGCCTCGGCTCTTCCTCGTCCTCGGATGCCTCGGGCTCCTCGGCCTCTTCGACCGCCTCGGGCTCTTCCTCGTCCTCGGATGCCTCGGGCTCCTCGGCCTCTTCGACCGCCTCGGGCTCCTCTTCGTCCTCGAGCGCCTCGGGCTCCTCTTCGTCCTCGAGCGCCTCGGGCTCCTCTTCGTCCTCGAGCGCCTCGGGCTCCTCTTCGTCCTCGAGCGCCTCGGGCTCCTCTTCGTCCTCGAGCGCCTCGGGCTCTTCCTCGTCCTCGAGCGCCTCGGGCTCTTCCTCGTCCTCGACGCCTCGGGCTCCTCTTCGTCCTCGAGCGCCTCGGGCTCCTCCTCGTCCTCGAGCGCCTCGGGCTCCTCCTCGTCCTCGAGCGCCTCGGGCTCCTCTTCGTCCTCGAGCGCCTCGGGCTCTTCCTCGTCCTCGTAGACGGCGTCGTACTCCGCCTCGGCGTCGGGGTCCTGCGCCTCGAGCGCCTCACGCTCCGTCGACGTCCTCGAGCTCATCGTCGCCGCGCGACGAGGACAGACGCTCGCGGATGAGCTTCTGGCCCGTGTAGGCCGCATGCCCGGCGCTGTAGATCACCATCCCCGTGGTCAGGGCACGAACCCCGGTCATGCCGCGCTTCGGCTTCTTCTCGCTCTTCTCGTCGAGTGCGCTGATGAGCGCCGCGATGGCCACGCTCTTGAGTTCTTCGGTGGGCGATTTCCGCCGTGAGTGCAGTTTCATCGGTTCTCCTGGTTGGCGGTGACCGGCAGCTCAGTCGATGCTGCCGCGTCGGGCGTTCGCGTCACCGGGAGCGCCCTTCCCTGGTCTGTTCCGTCCGCCGTAGTTACCCGCGGCGGTGGCGTGGAAACGGCGCGCGCGTGCGGCGGCCCGCAACCGATCGTGTCACCGCACGAGCGGATGCGACTTGTCCTTCAACGCGATGCGGTAGAGGCCCAGCAGGAGCATCACGCCGAGGATCGCTCCGATCAGGCCGCCCAGATCGAACATGCTGTCGTCGCCGATCCCGAGCAGCTCGGTGAAGATCAGGAAGCCGACGACGCTGCCGGCAAGCCCGACCAGCATGGTCGCGAGGAACCCCATCGAGTCACGCCCGGGCATCAGCAGTCGCCCGACGTAGCCGGCGACGATGCCGAGGATGATTGCTCCGATCATTTCGTGGTCCTTCCGTGTGGTTCCCTGCCACGGGCATTCCCTCCACCTCCTGCCTGGAAACGCTGGCCCCGCGGTCACGATTCCGACGAGGCATCGCGTCGGCTCACCAGCGAAGGGAAAGGCTCTTCGCGGGCGGCGAGCGGACGCGAAGAATGCGCCGCTTGCAGGCAAAAACGCCGCTGTTTGTTCTGTCAAACGAGAGGTAGGAGACACCTCATGCCACTGCAATTCGCCGCCGTTGAAATCGGCGACTCCCTCCAGCAAGGGCTGGACAACCTGATCGGGTTTCTTCCGAAGCTGATCGGGTTTCTCATCATCCTGGCGATCGGGTACATCATCGCCCGCGTCGTCAAGGGCATCGTGACCAAGCTGCTCGAGAAGATCGGCACCGACCGGGCGATGCACACCGGTACGACCGGCGAGTACATCAATCGAGTTGCACCCGGGTTCCAACCGAGTTCGGTGGTCGGAGCCATCTGCTTCTGGTTCATCTTCCTGGGAGCACTCGCCGTCGCGGTGTCCCAGCTCGGTATCGAGGCGCTCGACAACTTCGTGGTCGCCGTCGGCGGCTATCTGCCGAACGTGCTCGCCGCGGTGCTGATCTTCGTGGTCGCGGTCGCGCTCTCGGGGACCGTCGGCGCGCTGATCAGCCGGACCATGGGCGACACGCCGACGGGCAAGGTGCTCGCGTCGGTCGTGCCGATCCTGATCATGGCCATCGGGACGTTCATGGTGCTCGACCAGCTCGAGATCGCTCCGGTCATCGTCACGATCACGTACGCCGCGCTGCTCGGCGGCATCTTCCTCGCGATGGCGCTGGCCTTCGGGCTCGGCGGCCGCGATGTCGCGGGTCGCATGCTCTCCGACGCGTACGACCGCGGGCGTGAGAACTCCGGCCGCTTCCGCAGGGACACGGCCGCGCCCGGAGATCGCGCGCGGACGGAGACGCCGGCGGGAACGAGCTCGGCGGTCGGCAACGGGCCGACGACCGAGAGCAGGTCGTACCCGTCGTGAACCTGTTCGGGCCCGGTCCGCGCGCGAGCGCGGCCGGGCCCGAGCCGCGGGCGGGGCGCTAGAGCAACCGCCCGAGCGGGCCGAGATCGAGGTTCAGGTCATCCGAGGTCAGCCCGAACTGCTCGGTGAGCTCGTCCATCCGGCGGTCGAGCTCCATGAACGTGTTCCCCAGGCGCTCGATCTGCTCGTCGGTCAGTCCGCCGCCGTCGATCCGCCGGAGCGCCTGCCGCTCCATCAGCTGGCGCAGGAGCTCGATGATCGTCAGCACGAGTTGCGCGAGCCCGCGCTCGACGGACTCCGGGTCCGCGTTCACGCGCCGCGTGAGCGAGTTGGACAGCCGTTCGTCCATGGTGGCGAACGGGTCGAGGCTCTGCGGTCCGGCGAGGATCTTGTCCTTCACGACGGGTTCTCCTCGGTCGTGAAGGAGAACGGCGCCCATGGCCCCGTGCACAGCAGCGCCAGGTCAGGGTGCGACTCCTGGACCCGGCGGAACTCGGCGAGGAACTCCGCGACGCCGTCGCGATCCACGAGATACGCGGCGCGCATGAGATCCGGTCCCGGCCGACGCGTCGCGGCGCGCGCATGCCCCGCGAGGCGCCCATGGATCCGCTCCGCGATCTGCGAGCTCGCGATCCGCGCGCTCAGATACTCCCTGCCGCTCGCCGCGCTCCCGGACGGCTCGTCGGCGGGCTCCGCGGGCTGGACGCGAACGCTGAGCTCGACGGCGCCGCGCACCCGGTCGAGCGCCGCGCGCAGCTCGTCCTGCCGATCGATCAGCACCCGCGCGGCGGCCTGCTCGTCGGGCAGGTCGGCGCCGAAGCGCACCGGAAGGAGATCGCGGTCCTCCATCAGCGAGTCGATCAGCGTCTCGCGGCGCTCGAGGAGGTCGAGCGTGACGGGCTCCGGCGTGGCCGGGAGGCACAGCGCGCTCAGCGCGCCCGCGCGCACGACGCGCAGCGGAGCCGGCGGCGGCGGGGCGGCGGCGTCCGTGACGGCCACGAGCGCGATCACAGGGCATCCTTCGAGAACGCGTCGCCCATGACCGGCAGCGCTCCCTGCTCCTCCGCGGTCGCGACCGACGCGATGAGCGCGCGCAGCCCGACGTACACGAGGTCGATGTCCGCGACGGCGAGCGTGATGTCGCCCGCGATCACGACACCGCCGCCCAGGAGGCGATCGACGAGATCGACCAGCGCGACGTCGCGTTCCCCGGGTCTCGTCATGACTGCATCGCGAAGTTGAACGGCGGGAGCGGCCCGGTCAGCTCGAGCCGAGCTCCGGCAGCGCCGTGCTGCTCCTGGAGCTCCGCCACCAGCCGGCGCAGCTCGTCCGCGCGATCGGCTTCGACGAGATAGGCGCCGTTGAGCAGCATCTCCCCCGCGTGACCGGAGAGCTCGCGGTTCTGCGGCGGGTTGACGACGGCATCGACCGCCCAGTCCTGGAGCCGCGCGTGGACGTCCTCGGCGAGCTCGCGGCCGAGGCGCTCCGACGCCGCGCGCCGCTCGCGCTCCTCGCGCCGCTGGACGAGGTACGCCGTGCCGGACGAGGCGCCGCCGGCCGCGACGTCGGCCTCCACCTCGGGGGGCTGCTCGTCGAGCAGCAGCTTGACCGCCCACTCCTCGCGACCGTCGAGGCGCGCGAGCGCCTGCTCGAGCGCAGCCTGGTCCCGGGTGAGCATCCGCCGGACGCCCGCGGCGTCGACGAAGATGGTGCAGAGCCGGAGCGGAACGATCGTCCCACGCTCGGCGGCGCGCTCGAGCACGGTCTCGTGGGAGCGGGCCACCTCCTCGAGACGCTCGAGATCGTTGAGGAACCCGGGCAGGACGTCCTCGCCGTACTCCGACGCCGGCACGCGGCTGACGAGCGCCGCCAGCCCTGCGTGCTCGATCCGCTCGACCTGGCCGCCCAAGCCCGAGAGCCCGGCGGGCGCGGGCGCGGCCGCCCGGGTCACGCAGTAGGCCCAGAGCAGCTCGCGGTCGTCGCTCGGCTCGGTCACCTGCGGGGCCGGTGTCGGCTCCACACGCGCGGGCGCGGGCGCCGGGGTCTCACCGCGCAGCTCCGCCTCCGCCGCGCGGAGCAGCGCTGCCTTGAGCTCCGCGACGACCTCGGCCTCGGCGCGGGCGATCAGGTCGTCGGCGCGCCGCGCAGCCCAGCGAGCGAGCTCATCCGTCACCGGACTCGCTCTCCTGCGGGGCGCCGATCCGGCGCTCGAGCCGCTCGATCCGCTCGCGCAGCTCGCGGTTCTCCGACTCCAGCTGGTCGGCGCGATCTCCATCGTCGTCGCCGCTCTGCAGCGACGAGTCGGTCTCCCACCAGTTGATCCCCATCTCGCGCGCCCGGTCCACCGACGCGATCAGCAGCCGCAGCTTGATCGTGAGCAGCTCGATGTCGAGCAGGTTGATCTGGATGTCGCCGGCGATGACGATGCCCTTGTCGAGCACGCGCTCGAGGATGTCGGCGAGGTTGGCGTCCGCGGACGGGCGACCGGGAAGCCCGCCGGCGGCGCGATTCTGGGGGAATGAGCCTTCCATGCGCTCAGTCCGCCTCGGCGTGGCCGCGGATGAAGCGGCGGGATCGCTTGTATCCGAGCAGCCCGCCGCCCTGATCGAGCTGCACGACGTACGTGGCCATCACGTCGGTGGTGGTCGGGATCCGCTCGAGCTCGCACACGTCGACCATGACGAGCCAGCTCTCCCCGTCCCACTGCAGGCCGCTCACGGATTCCGGGTCGAAGCCCGTCAACTCGGTCACCAGCGCCTTCGCGGCCGTCGCCAGCTCGACCGCTGAGCGGGCGTCGCCGGAGTCCTGCTCGGTGTTCTCGTCGGCTGTCTTCTTCTCGTCGGCCATGTGAACCTCAGTACCCGAGCTCGCGCGCCATGAGCAGCCGCTCGAGCAGCTCGTCCTCGATCCGGGTCGCCTCTGCAGGGTCCAGCTCGCCTGCCGCGCGTGCCGCGTCGACCTCGGCGAGCATGTCACGGATGCGTTCCTCGCTGTAGTACTCCGCCTCGGCCTGCTCCAGCAAGCGCTCGCCGAGCCAGGCCGTCGCGCGAACGGGTGCGAGCGGCAGTGTGATCAGGCCGGTGATCAGGCCCATGCCGCGCTCCTCGGTGGCGAGCCGACGTCCGAGAAGCTGTAGGGCGGCAGCGGCCCCAGACAGCGCAGGACGACCGCGCCGCGGAACTCGCGTGCGAGCTCCTCCACCGCGGTCCTGAACTCCTGCTCCGAATCCTGCCCGATCAGGAACGCGGCGTTCACCGCGGCGTCGGCGGACGACACGCGCTCGATGCTCGTGGCGGCCGCGAGCGGCTCGAGCCGCTCGACCACACGGGCCGCGTAGTGCTGCCGGGCATGCTCGACCTCCTCGGCGATGAGCTGGCCGAGGCGGATCCGGTCGTAGTACGCGGCCGCCTCCGGGACGCCCGCGACACGCTCGCGGAGCCGCGCGATGGCGGGCGAGGCATCGACCACGCCGCGCAGCAGTCGCTCCTCGTCGAAGTCGCCCTTCACCGTGACCTGGACCTTGCCGGCGAGCTCGGCCAGGTGGGCGACGAGCTCGTCGTGGCGCGGAGCGAGGAGCTCCTCGACCACGGCCCGGTCGTCCGCCATCGCGGTGCCGAAGCGGACGGGCAGCACGGCGACGGAACCCGCCGTCGTCTCGAGCACCTGCCAGTGGAGCCGCAGGGCGCTCGCCGCCCGCAGGCCCGACTCCTCGGTGTCGGTGACGATCGCCGCGACGTCGCCGTGCCGGACCCAGCGACTCGGGGCGGCGAGCTCCAGCTCGTCGCGCGCCGCCACGATGCCGTGGACGAGAAGGGAGGTCACTCGTCGCCCTTGTCGCTCCGGCTCCGGGTCCGGCGGGCACGGGTGCGCTGCTTCTTCTTGTCCTCGTCGTCGTCGTCGTCACCGAGGCCGAGCGCATCCTTCGCGCCCGCGAGCGCGCCCTTCGTCTTGGACTTGGCGCCGCCCTCGGTCATCCCCTCCATCAGCTCGGGAAGGCCCTTCGAGTCGTCGCTCGCCTGGAGGTCGAGCCGGCCGACGGCCTCCGCGAAGCGAAGGTAGGTGTCGACGCTCGCGATCACGATTCGCGCGTCGATGGTGAGGATCTCGATGCCGATGAGCGAGACGCGGACGTAGGCATCGATGACCAGCCCCTTGTCGAGGATGATGTCGATGACCTCGGCCAGCCCCCCACCCCCGCCGGAGTTGGGCCGGGCCACGTAGCCCCCGGATTGTTGGGCGATTGCCATCTAGTACTTCCCCCTGTGTCTAGTCAGATTTCGTGTGTCGTCTTCCGCGGGGAGCGGTTGCTCCGGCTCATCACTGAGCTCAGTGCGGATGTACGCGCGGCTGCGCGAAGGCGTGCGTGAGATCGTGCGGGCGACCGGCGCAGCAGGCATCGGTCACCTCGGGCTCAGCCGATCGGCGCCCGCGATCTGCTCGGGCGCTCGAACAGCGCGAGGCTCGGCTGCCGCTTCTTGCCGCGGGCCACGCGCTGGATGGGCTGGAGGTCCGGGGTCGCCGGCCGCTCGTCCTGCTCGGCCTCTTCCTCGGGCTCGTCGCGCTCGTCGTCCTCCTCGACCTCGTCCTCCTCGTCGAAGTCCTCGTCCTCGTCGAACTCTTCTTCCTCGGCTTCGGGCTCGTCGCGCTCGTCGTCCTCGTCGAAGTCGTCTTCCTCGGCTTCGGGCTCGTCGCGCTCGTCGTCCTCGTCGAAGTCGTCTTCCTCGGCCTCGGGCTCGTCGCGCTCGTCGTCCTCGTCGAAGTCCTCCTCCTCGGCCTCGGGCTCGTCGCGCTCCTCGTCCTCGTCGAAGTCCTCCTCCTCGGCCTCGGGCTCCTCGTCCTCGTCGTACTCCTCGTCGTACTCGTCGTAATCCTCGTCGTCGTCCTCGTCGTCCCGGAATGCCGCAATCTGATCCTGTACGAGGCGCCGGCCCTTGAAGGCGGCCACGCCGGCCGTGTAGATCACCGCGCCGGTCGCGACCGCGCGCATACCGGTAAGGCCAGGCTTCTTCTTGGCGTCCTGCTTGCCTTCGTCGAGCGCGCTGACGAGTGCGGCGAGCGCAACACGGCGCACGTCGTCGGCTGTCGGCTTCTTCTTCGGCTGCAATCTCATCGATCTCTCCTAGCCGCTCCGCAGCATCCGATACGTCAGGACCGCGGCCGCCACACCTGCGACGGCCGCGGCAAGTGTCGCCTGGATCGGTGACGGTTTGTCTCCGCCCACGCGCTTCATCACCGCGCCCCGGAGCACACCCGCCATGCGCGGTTAGCTCCGGCTCGCCGACTTGGCCTTCGTCTTCGTCGAGCCGCCCTTGCTCGAGCTGGACGCCGTGCGCGACGAGCCGGACTGCGACGCGGCCGCGGCGCGCGAGCGGCTACCCGAGCCGTTGCCGCCGCCGCCCGAGCCGCGCGTACGCTCGGCCTGGCGCTTGAACCGCTGCGTCCGCCCCTTCTGGTCCTCGTCCTCGTCCTGCGACGCGGCGGCCGTCTTCTCGTCGTCGTCCGCGTCCTCGTCGTCCGAGTCCTCCTCGGCCTGGGCACGGATCTCGTCGATGTCGGAGTAGTCGCGCTCCTCGTCGTACTCCGGATCGTGATCCTCGACGAGCTCGCCGTCCTCGATGACACCGCGCCACGCGCCGGTCTCGAGCTCCTCCATCTCGATGAAGGCCTTGTACCGGTGAAGGTCCGCGCGAGCGGCGCGCTTCACGTGGCGCATGCCGCGTGCCGCCTTCTCGATGAGCGAGCCCGGGTCGACGTCGAACGTCAACTCGATCCGCGTCAGCCGCGGCGCCAGCTCATGGAAGGTCACGACACCGGAGTGGGTGATGCCCGACGACACGCGCCACTTGATGCGCTCCTCGGGACGCTGCGTCTCGATCTTGGCCTCGAACTCCTTGGTCTTGCCCCAGATCTTCGTCGCGAAAGAAACCGTGCACTCGTCCTCTTGCGTGACGCGCGTGACCCGATGCATGAACGTGGGCCAGTCCTCGAACTGCGTCCACTGGTTGTACGCGGTCTCGATCGGGACCGCCACGTCGACGTGCTGCTGTACCGGCATCCGCCGGCCTTTTCCAACGCCAGGCATGCCGCCCTTTCCGCCGCCACCGTCGTCGCCGCCCCCGAAGGGCAGGATTCCGCTGGCCGCATCTTTCACAAGTCCACCGGCACCGCCGGCCTCATCCACCTTCGAGCTGACGACGTCCTTCATCTGCGCGCCGACACGATCGCCGGCGCTGGACGCGGCCTTGCTGACGATCTTGGTCGGTGAGGTCGGCATCGACCCCGAGCGGACGGCGTCGACGCCCTTCTTGGCAAGCGGCACCATGGCCGCCAGGCCCGCGCCCGCGGCGAGGCCCGACGCGCCGGAGAGGCGCCCGTTGCTCTTCTTCTTCGTATCCGGTTTCGCGTCGCCGAGGTTCTTGATGGCGTCGCGTGCGACGTGCGTGACGACGTCCCGGACGGAACTACCCAAGTCCTTCGCCATTGTGCCTTCCTCAAATCGAGTTCTGGCGTCGGCCTACCCAGTTGGGCGGCCACCGGAACCGCCGCAACGCCAGTTTCAGCGGGCGCGATCTGGATAACGCTACTCCTGATTCCCAGGAACGGGCCCAGCTGGGCGCGTTCACCCGCGGAGAGCTTCGATCGCGCGGCGAACGGGAAGAGGCCTTCACGACACCGTGAATCAAGAAGGAGCGGCGATGAGCCCCCAGGACCTGACCAGCCCGACCGCGCTCCCGCGCGGCTCGTGGACGAAGACCCTCAAGCGCACCGCAACCGAATTCAAGGACGACAAGCTCAACCACTGGGGTGCAGCGCTGACGTACTACGCGGTGCTCTCGATCTTCCCCGCGCTGCTCGTGCTCGTCTCGCTGGTCGGGCTCTTCGCCGATCCCGCGCGGGTCACCAAGGTGCTGACCGACACGATCTCCGAGATGGGTCCATCGACGGCTGCGGACACGTTCAAGGGGCCGATCGAATCGCTCACCTCGAGCCGCGGGACCGCGGGGATCATGTTCATCGTCGGCGTCGCGTCCGCGCTGTGGGCCGCGTCGGGCTACGTGAGCGCGTTCGCCGATGCCTGCAACACGATCTACGAGGTCGACGAGGGACGCCCGTTCTGGAAGCTCAAGCCGCTCCAGCTGCTCGTGACCTTCGCGGTGATCGTGCTCGCGGCCATCGTCGCGCTCGCGCTCGTGCTCAGCGGTCCCATCGTCGGCGCCCTGGGCGGCGCGCTGGGCCTGAGCGACGCCGTCCTGACGCTGTGGCGGTTCGCCAAGTGGCCGGCCATGCTCGTGCTGGTGCTCGCGATCTTCGGCGTCCTCTACTACGCGACGCCCAACGCGAAGGTCAGCGGCGTCCGCTGGATCACCGGCGGAGCGATCGTGGCGCTCGTGGCCTGGATCGGCGCATCGATCCTCTTCGCGCTGTACGTCTCGAACTTCGGTTCCTACGACAAGACCTACGGCGCCCTCGGCGGCGTCGTCGTCTTCCTCATCTGGCTCTGGGTGACGAACATGGCGATCCTGCTCGGCGCCGAGTTCAACGCCGAGACCGAGCGCGCGAAGCAGCTCCACACCAACGTCGCGGGCGCGGAGCGGAGCCTGCAGCTACCTGAACGCGAGCCGGCCTAGCCGGACCTGCGTGACGCACGGACAACGACAGGAGACATCAATGAGATCATCGAAGAACGACAAGGCCCGCGGGACGCTCGACAAGATCGCCGGGCGGGTCCTCGACGCGTTCGGAAAGCTCACGGGCAAGAAGTCGACCCGGGCGAAGGGCAAGGCTGCGAGGACCCGCGGCGCCGGTCGCTCGGCCAAGGGCCGCGCGAAGAGCGGCAGCAAGCGATAGACGATGGGACTCCTGCGAGGACTGTTCAAAGCCGTCGGCGGGCTACTCGTCGGCGTGTTCGGGCTGCTCAAGGGCCTGCTCGCCGGCGTCGGCAGCCTGCTGCGACGCCTCGTGTGAGATGGCGCGATTCTTCTCACTGCTGACGAAGGTGCGATGGCGGGTCGCGATGGCGATGGCCGTCCGGGTGGCGCAAGAGCTCCAGATGGCGCACGGCCGGCTCGAGCCGGATGAGCGCCGCAGGCTCGCGGAGCTCATCCGGACCTCGGGTGGGCGGCCGCTGCGGCTGACGCCGCAGCAGCGCACCGAGGTCGCGCTGCTCGCCCGGAAGGCGAGCGGGATCGGCGTCTGATCCGCCGCGGAGGGCGGCGGAGCCGGACATCCGGCTCCGCCCGTCCTACTTACTGCGCCTGGGACGGGAGGCTATGGGCGACCCGTTGCAGCCGGCGCATCATCGGGATGCTCGGGTACTCGTCGCCCGTGACCTTCTCGGCCAGGACCGCGAAGTACTCCGGGATCAACGCCTGCGGGATCGACTCCTCGATGAGCTCCATCTGGGTGAAGCTCGGATACTTGTCCTGACGAACCTTCTCGATCAGCAGCCGCACGAGTGCGGTCTGCGCCTCGTCTCGCGTCATGGTCGGGGCTCCTTCCTACGTCGGTCGCGATCCCCCGCGACTACCCGGCGGCGCGGCGGATGAACGCACCGCGCGAACAGGACGCGGCCGGCGGTGCAGTGGCTGGCGGGTGACGCGCTCAGGACGTCTGCCCGCGCGTGCGGCTCGTCTTCGTGCGCGCTGCGCGCGTACGGGCGCCCGCCGACTTCGCCGCCTGCTTCGGGCGACCGGCCGCCTTCTTGGGCGAGCTCGCCTCGGACTTGACCCGTTGCGATGACTTCGTCGCCGCCGACTTCGCCGACTTGGTGGCTCGCTTCGCAGATCCGCGGCCTTGCTCGGCGTCCGGAACCGGCGCCTCTGGCACCGTCAGCGGCCCGGCTTCCCGGAGCCGCCCCAGCCCCTGGCGCGCGAGGAGCGCGCCGGCACCGGCATACGCACCGGTGACGCCGAACGCCGCAGCTGCGGGCCTGGGCCGGCCGGCGAGCAGGAGGATCATCCCGGCTGTGCCGGTCCCCGACGCCATCGCGGCGAGCACGGCGCCGCCACCGACCATGGCGACTCCGGGTACGGCCTGTCGCGCCCTCGAGGTCAGTTCGCGCCGTGCGACATCGACCTGCTCGCGCGCCAGCACCACGGCCTGCTTGGACGCGGTCTGCACGAGCGCATCGACCGCGCCATTGCCCGCTTGGTCAACCTTGGGTACCGACATCAGGTTCCAGCTCCCTCGCTACGCGTGATGGTGAGCGGGTTCATGAAGACCGTCCGCCGCCCTCGTTGAGCAGTTCGACGACCTCGGCGAGCACCGCGGCGGTCGGCGCCTCGATGTGCTGGCTTCCGTCGTCCTTCGCGGCGGTGAGCCAGCCGTCGTCGCCACGGACGGAGAAGCTCAGCGTCCAGTCCTTGCCGAGCTCCGCCTGGAGGTCGCGCATGTCGGCCTCGAAGTCGGGCGCCTCGCTGTCGGCCTCGGCCTTGTCCCCCGCATCGGTGCTCTCGGGCACGCCGTTGGGATGCTCCCGATGAGCAATATCCTTGGCGATCGACCGGGCGAGCAGCGGGATCGCGCCGCTGTTGAGGCCGGGCTTGATGCGTTCCTGCAGGTAGCCCGCCAGGTCCTTCTCGTACTTTTCGACGTCTGCGTCGTGACCGTTCGTGCCGTTGTCGGGTGCCACTGCGTCCTCCTTCGTCGTGTCCACTGGGCTGCCCGGCGACCCGAGCGGACAAACGCAGTGGGAGACAGGGTTCAGTGGGTTCGCTGAACGCTACACCCCGCGTGGCGCCGATCATTCCGACGAGGCGAACCGGGATCCGGTCACGGCGACGTACGCGACGCCGGCGAAGCCCCCGACGATGGCCGCCATCACGGGTTGCGGGCTGGCGCTCGCGGGATCGTCCGTGATCAGCGGCACGAGCGCCAGCACCTCGCCGACCACCAGCGCGGCGAGGAGGAGGAGCGCGGTCACCTGCCGCACGAGCGCGTCGGCCACGTTCCGCACGCTGTAGACGGCGGCGTCGAGCACGGCCTCCAGCGCGTCGGAGACCGATCCTCGTCCGTCCGCGAACTGCGTGAAGCGCTCGTCGGCCTGCAGTTCGTCGGCGACGGCGGGCGTCACCGCCGACCGGCTGATACGCCAGCGGAACGCCTCCCCCTCGACCGCCAGCACGAGCAGGAGCACCGGGATGATCTGGGACGCGGCGGCGTGGAACTCGAGGCTCAGCCGGTCGTCCGGCGTGAGCAGGAAGGCCAGGACGTAGGCCGCCGCCACGAACGTCGGACCGGCGACGAGCAGCGGCAGCGTCAGGCTGCCGCTCTTCCGGAGGTACCGGACGAGGTTGCGGGGTCGGCGCAGCTCCCGCCGCACGGAGCGGAGCGCGGCGTCCATCCGTCGGCCTTGAGACGGCACGGGTGCTTGATACAGCACCCGGCAGACGTCGGGTCAATCCTCCTCGTGCGCGAGCTCGTGGAGGGTGCGGATCGTCCGCGACAGCCGCCGCGAGACCTGCATCTGGGAGATCCCGAGCCGCGCGGCGATCTGGGTCTGCGTGAGATCGTCCGCGAACCGCAGCTCGAGGACGCAGCGATCGAGCGGCGCGAGCGTCGCGAGCAGCGGGTCCAGGGTGGCGCGCTGCTCCGCGCGGTCGTAGCCGTGGTCGTCGGCCACGAGCGAGACGCTCCCGTCGAGGTCATCCGTGTACGGGTCGTAGGAGCTGGGATGGCTGGCGTTCACCGCAGCGAGCACGTCGAGCACCGTCTCGGCGGACACGCCGAGCGCGTCGGCCAGCTCGTCGATCGTCGGCTCCCTGCCGAGCGTCGACGTCAACTCGGTGCGGGCGCTCGCCAGCCGCGTCTTGAGGTCCTTGAGTCGCCGCGGGACGTGGACGCTCCAGGCGTAGTCGCGGAAGTGGCGCCGCAGCTCCCCGAGGATGCAGGGGACGGCGAAGCTGGTGAAGGCGGCGCCGCGCTCCAGCGAGTAGCGGTCGATCGCCTTGAGCAGCCCGATCGACGCCACCTGCGCGAGATCGTCGTCGGGCTCGCCACGCCGCGCGTACCGGCGCGCGAGTTGCCGCGCGAGGCCGCGGTACTGCTCGAAGATCTGCTCGCGCAGCCGCGGGTCTCCGGTCGCCCGCAGGCGCACGAAGAGATCGTCGTGTTCATGGCCGGCCCGGGTGACCGGCGGCTGAGGCTCTTCGGTCATCACGTCGGGGATGACGGCGCGAGCAGGCACGGAGTTACACGTTCTCGCCGGAGGTCTCGATTATGACCACGCCCTCGATGAGCAGGTGGTTCGGGATGCGGACCTCCTCCTGCCCGTCGCGGAGCACGGTCGCCGTGCTGTCGATCCGGACGATGCGGCCACGCAGATCGCCGAGGCGGATCGTCTGGCCGACCGCGAAGTCGGCGCGGGCGTAGCGCGTCGCCGTGAGCGATCGGGCGATCTGCTGCGAGCCCAGGCCGAACGCGAGCGCCAGCGTCGCCGTGACCGCGATGAGCGCGACGGTGACGATGAGCATCAACGGCGCGATCGCCACGCCCACCTGCGCGGCGGCGGTGATGCCGAAGAAGACGATCACGGCGACCTGGCCGATCGGCGCGAGCGGCAGCGGCAGATCCATCTGGGCCGACGCCCGCTCGAGCCAGTCCCTGACGAGGGCGCCCAGCACGAGCCCGGCGAAGACGAGGACGACCGCCGTCAGGAGGCGCGGGATGAACAGCACGCCCTCGTTCAGCGACTGGCTGAGGAAGGCGAGCCCGAGCAGCGAGAGCGCGGCGAAGAGGACCACGACGCTGACGCTGATCCGGACCGCGCTTCCGACGAGCCTGGCGGGCGAATCGCCAAGACCCGCTCGCTCCAGGATCGCCGACAGCCCGATGCGCTCCGCGCCCACGTCGAACTTGAGCCGGATCAGGGCCGCGCGCGTCAAGCGACCGAGCAGCGCCGCCACGAGCAGTCCGACCACGGCGAGCGCGAGCGCTCCGCCGAGCCGGGGCAGGAAGTCGCCCAGCTGGTCGCCGGCCTGGTCGAGAACGGTCGCCGTCATCGGCGCGCCCGTCGTGCCTCGTGGATCAGCGCGCCGCCGATGGCGGCCAGGAGCAGACCGACGGCGCGCAACGGCGTCGCCACCGCACGCTGGGCTCGAGCGCGCCGCACGACCCCCGGGACGAACCGATCCTCGACGTGGACCTGCACGCGCGCGACTTCTGCCAGGAGCGCGGCGCTCCGGCGCTCCTCGGGCTCGAGCGGTTCGTCACTCATCCGGCAGCTCCAGTCGTACGTATTGGCGCGCAGCAATCCAATGAGTTCGCGACGCGCGCGGTGCAACCTCCCCTTGACACTGCCCAAAGGCGTCTTGGTTATCGCGGCGACCTCGTCGTAGCTCAGTCCTTCGACGTCGCGGAGGACGAGCACGGTGCGGTGCGGAGGCGACAGCAGCTGGAGCTTTCCCCTCGAGGCGCTCGACGCGCTCCCGCAGCTCGAGGCGCTCGGCCGGCAGGCGCACCGACTCGTCGGCGGGGGTCTCGTCCAGGCTTGCCGGATCGACCGGCTCGGCACGGCGCCGCCGGAGATGATCGAGCGCCGCGTTGTGCGCGATCCGCAGCAGCCACGTCCGGACGCTGGACTCCCCGCGGAAGCCGTCGAGACGGTGGAACGCGCGCAGGAAGGCGTCCTG
>CAVRTO010000002.1:0-112911 GCA_963724145.1 uncultured Solirubrobacteraceae bacterium | reverse complement strand
GGCTCTCACTCACACGCTCAGGACCCCATCGATCGTCAGCAAGACCCCGCAGGCGATGAGCCCGGCGGCGAATAGTCGGGCGAGCCACCGGAGCGCGTGTCCCTTGGGGCCGTCCATGGCGGTGCGAGCGGCCAGTGGGGTGAGGATGGCAATGCCGATCGCCATCGTTCCGACGGCTACGAGCGCGCCCTGATCGGCGCCGGCGCCCAGCGCCATCACGAGGAGGGCGGGGCGGGCGACGAGCGGTAGCGCCACGGGGACGAGCGCGGCTCGGCGGCCGGGGAGCGCGGGTTCGGGATCGGGGGGGTGCGCGCGGCCCAGGCCGGCTGGCGCCTGCCGAGTAGGGCGACGACGCCGGCCGCGGTGCGGAATGCGGCTGTGCTGACGTCGAGCGTGTCGAGGACCGGGTCTCCGAGTGCGGCGAAGACGCCTCAGGCGAGCCCTCCGATCGCTCCGCCGACCGCACAGAGCCACGCGACCTCAGCGAAGAGCGGCCCGCGCGCGGGATTCCGAATGCGGCGCGGGTCGGGTTCAGGGCCAGAAGCAGAGCGAGCGCCCAGAGCCATGCTGATGGTGCGTCGTCGTCGGAGACCGGTGGGCCCGATTCGACTATGGCCTGGGTGCGCAGGAGCGCAGGCCCGGGCGTGCTGCTGGTCGTCCATGCGGGTTTCGCCGTCATTGAAGAACCAGGCGCCCTCGACTCGTGAAGGGTTTCGGGCGGAAGCGGCGTCCGCTGCGGAGGCCTGCTCATGCACGGCGATGGCCGCGATGCAGGTTGCGCGTGAGGCGATGGAGTCTTGGATGTCTGCGAGGCTCGGTTCGGCGCGCGCGATTCGCCAGAGGCCTGTGAAGCCCTCGTTCATGACGCCGTACCAGCCGCCGCGGAACACGTCGGGTCCGCGGACGACGGCTCCCCAGGGGCCGAAGCGTTCCTGGACCCAGCGCGCCTGGCCTGCCCAGAGCTCGGCCTGGCGGCGGGCGTAGGCCAGCTCGGCCGAGCTGAGGGGCGTCGTCTCGGACATTCCGTATTCGGCCCAGTGGTCGGCGATCGGGGGCCAGTGGCCCTCCTTGTCGTCGCGCTCGGTTGCGAGGTACGCGCCGATGCGCTCGCCGTCTTGGCGAAGTGCTCGTCCGGGAACGTCCGGGCGAGGAGTGCGAGCGCCCAGTAGGTCTCGCCCGTGTAGTACTTGGAGTACTCGCCGGGCACCGGGCGGTCGCGGCTCGTGTCGTAGAACGCGAGCACTGCGCCGGACGGCTCGACCTGCTCGACCAGGAAGCGGCCGAGCCGGCGCATGACGTCGTCGTAGCGGTCGTCGCCGGTGGCGGCGCGACGGTAGTCCAGGCCGGCGACGAGGAGCGCGGTCGCGCCCGTGGTGGTGGTTCCGTTGACCGTGACCGCGGACCAGTTGACGCGCTGCGTGACCCTGTCCAGCGCCCATGACGCCCCGCGGTCGGCGGCGCGGAGCGCGCTCGGGTGCCCTGCCTCCGCCGCCTGGTAGAGGGCCATGACCGCCCCTGCGTGGCGGACGTCGTTGTACCTGGGCGTCGAGGCGTCGCTGTCGCGGCGGTACTCGTAGAGCCAGGTGCCGTTCGGATACTGGTTGCGGACGAACCAGCCGACGGCGGCTTGAGTGGAGCGCTGGAGGTCGGCGGTGGTCACGGAGGGGCAGCCTTCCGGTGGGGCGATCGCGCCGAACGCGACCAGGAGCAGCACGGCCAGGACCAGGAGACACCGCCAGATGCGCGAAACGACTGTCACGTGCGGGGTGCTCGACGGACGCCGGGGAGGAGTAGCGCCGGGAGTGCGAAACAGGCGGTGAGCGGTAGTCGGCTGAGTACGAGAACGGCCGCGGGCCGCCCGCGCAGCGAGGTGCCGTCGCGGTCGATGACCTCGAGGTGTGAGCCCGGCTCGATGCGGAAGCGTGCGAGCCAGTCCAGTCCACACACGAGAGCACGCCGTCGCTCGTCAACGAACAGCACTCGGTCGCGGGTCGACGGCACCGCCCAGATCACCAGGACCGCGATGCCGAGCGCGGAGAACACCTGGACCGACGCCGACGCCTGGATGCTCACGTGGAAGATCACGGCGACCCAGACCGCTACGTAGCGCGTCCCCCGCCACCACAGCCCGCACGCAATGAAGAGCTCGGTCAGCACGATGAACTTGGCCGCGCCGGTGTAGAGGTCCCGGTTCGTCAGGATCGAGATCACCCAACTCGGGAGCGCGCCGACCTCGTCGCGGGACTGGACCGCTCGCATCCACGGCACGGTGCCGCCGAACCAGTCGGGATCGAGCAGCTTGCTCATCCCCGAGGCTCCGTAGACAATCGAGCACTCGAACCGCAGCAGCCACAGGGGCCAGGCGGGCGCGCGCGGATCGAGCGGCGGCAGGCCGCGGCGCCGACGGATGAGCGCGTCGAGGGACAGCTCCCGCCCGCACGGCGCCACGGCGAGCACCCCGAGGACGATGCAGAGGTACGCCCGGTTGTTGTGGAAGTGCGTGGTGGAAAGAAACAGGTTGTAGGCGACGATCACGAACGTCGTCGCCGTCGCGAGCCGCGTCAGAAAGCCGACGGACATGCAGACCGCGGCGACGGCTGCGAGCCAGAGCAGAGCGACGTACACCCCGCGCGGCAGCTCTGGATACCAGGCGGCATACGGCTCGTAGAACGCATCGCTGTAGATCCGCCCGTCCAGGGAGTCAGACAAGAACGGCTGCAGGTGCAGGAGCACGATCGGACCGACGAACACGCGCAGCAGCGCGAGCGCGCGCATGCTGACCGGGCGCCCGAGCAGTTCGTCGAACGCGCCGACCAACGGTCGTGAGCGAGCTGCGGTGGCGCTCATCGGACGTGGCTCCGGAAGACCTCGATGCGTGGTGGATCGTCGTTGTGCCATGACGTCACCGTCGCCTCGAGGTACCGCGTCGCGTGGTCGCGCGGGGTGTTGCGAGCGACGTAGTCGAGGGCTGATCGGAGGAACGCAAGCTGGTTGGCGAGCCCGGCGTCGGCGTGATGACGGCTCGCGGGGTACTTAAGCGCGCTGTCCGGCACCAGCTCGTCCCAGTGGTAGCCCGCCCACGGCTCCGAGACCGGAACGCGCCGGCCGTCGGGCGTCACCCGCACCACGTCGGCTTGCCACGTGCTCGCCTCCGGGAACATCTGGAACGCGAACGTCTTGTGGTCCGACCGAATAGCCGGCCGCGATGAACGCGAGCTGCGCGCACACCGCCCCGAGGACCACGACCCGGCGGCCGACGACCCTCACGAGACGGCCTCAGCCGGCCGCGCGCGCCGCCGCCAGATCTCGCAGCCGATCAGCACCAGCGCCGGAGCCGTGGTGTTCGGCAGGGAGTCGACCAAGAGGAACATCTGGTTCCACGCCTCGGCCACCGGCAGCATGACGACGGCAGCGACGAGCTGTGGTCCGCGCTCGGCCGCGAGGATCGCCCCCACGAGACCCGAGACGAAGTAATCGCCGTAGTCGGTCGCCACGTTGCCGACCTCGGCGAGCTGGAGCTGCGGCAGCGCCGCGGCCGGGGTCGCCGCGTCGAAGCCGGCGAACTGCGATTCGAACTGGTGGCCCATGACGAGCCAGATGTCGAAGGCCGCCATCAACACCACGCCCGCCTTGAGCAGCGACAAGGGCGCGCCGCCGGCCAGTAACCGACCAGCCGTCGCGGTCGAGAACACAATCAGCGCGAGCCGCGCCGCGCGGCCGACTGCACCCTCCGGCGCGGCGAACGCGAACACAAGCAGCGGCACCGTTAGCAGCGCGAGCCACGGTCGCGCCCCGTGGATGGCCCAGCCCAGCCCGAGCGCACACCCGGGCGGGACGAGCAGCAGGGCGATCCAGGTGAACAGGTCCGCACTGTCCGGTACCAGGCTGATAAGGAGGATCGTCCCGAGGAGCGACAACGGTGCAACCAGCGCCCAGGCGCGGCCGCCCAGCCGCAGCGCAATCGCGGCCGGTATCCCGGCCGCGGGCAGCGCGATGCATACCGCCTGCGCCGCGTCGAGCACCAGCGTGTCGAGGTCGAAGTACACCCAAGAGGGAAGGGTGACGTGTCGTCGTCATGCCGTGGAAGGAATCAGCGGCGAGCAGTACCGGCGCATCGGCGTGAGCGGCGACCGCTCGTGCCAGGCGCGGCTCGGCGGTGAGCGCGGCACGGGTTCGTCGACCAGTCCTTCGGCCGGCTGACGAACCCTCGGCGCGAGGAGAGCGTCCCGTCGGGCTGACGGAACACGAACCGATACCTGCGGGCAGCCTTCGTTTCGTACCCGTAGACGGCGTCTCCCGTGGCCGTTGCGAGCGGGCCGGCGGCACCGCGGTCGACTGAGGAGTGGCGCCGCGCTCGTCGTCGAATGCGATCGCCTCGGTCTCAGTGGCGAAGCGCCGCGAGCGCTGCTTTCCGTCCTCGCGCCAGCGGACTCGCCACCGCTGCATGCTCGGATCAAAATCAACGCTCACGGCAGACCCTCCAGGGCCACATTGGGAGCCACAGGACTGTGGCCCCCGTTGCCATAGGTCGTTGCCGCGAAAAGTGGCCCCCAGGTGCTCGGCGAGAGCGAGCTCAAGTGCGGGTCGGGCGGTGACTTCACGTTCGGCCATCCGAGCGGGGAGATCACCTTCCACACTGAGCCGAAGTTGGATGAGGACCCCAACAAGATCAGCTACAAGACCCTCACGTTCCCGAGGACGGCTCGCGTCATCTGCGATGGGACTGTCTACATCAAGAAACACCACACCAACGGCAAGACTGGACTTCCCCCGCTTCGGTGGACAGGGGTGGGTTAGACGGTTTGCAGTTGTTCTAGTTGATGATGGTGGGTGATCGTCTCGAACTGCGCTGGGGAGAGAAAGCCGAGCGTGGAGTGCCGGCGTCGGCGGTTGTAGAAGACCTCGATGTACTCGAAGACCTCGGCGCGCAGCTCGGCGTTGGATGGCCAGCTGCGGCCGTGGACGAGCTCCTTCTTGAGGGTCGCGAAGAAGCCTCGGCGACGGCGTTGTCGTAGCAGTCACCCTTGCTGCCCATCGATTGCGCGATCCCGGCGGCGCGGGCCTGCTGGCCGAAGGCGAGCGAGATGAACTGGCTGCCCTGGTCTGAGTGCCAGATCAGACCAGGGTGCCGGCCGGCGCTTGGCGAGTGCCATCTGCAGCGCGTCGGTGACGAGCTCGGTGCGCATGTGATCGGCCATGCTCCAGCCCACGATGCTCGGTTTGCCCGACCGAAGCTTGCGGTCACACCGACCCCGGCATCCACCGCAGCCAAGGTTGCAGAGCTCTGGACCGCAGGGCTGCGGGCCAGCGACATCGCCGGGCAGCTCGGTCTCTCAAAGGCAACCATCACCTACCACCTCCGTCGACTTCGCGCGGCGGGCCCGGCGACCTACATCGGTCGGCGGGCGATCGTCACGACCCTCGGCGGATCCGGGGTGCGCGTCAGCGAGCTCTGCGACATGCGCATTCGCGACCTCCGGCTCCATGCGGCGAGCGGGGCACACTTCCTGATCCCCGATGCGAAGACAGAGGCCGGGGTCCGAGAGGTCCAAGTCAGTCCGGACCTCCTCGAAGAGATCGTCGCCCACATCGATCGCCTCCAACGCAGCGGCCTTCCGACCAACCCGACGCCCATCTGTTCCCCAACATGCGCGGCGGGCGGATGAAGCGCCAACGAGCCAACGAGATCGTCCGCGAAGCAGCCGAGCTGGCCTCCCCCCGCCTAGCCGCGCGCGGCCTGCCCTCGCTGCCGAACACCACGCCTCACACACTGCGCCGGACATACATCTCGGTCGCGCTCCTCGCGAACAGATTCGACGTGCTCTGGGTCATGCGACAGGTCGGGCACGCCGACTCGAAGATGACGATAGACGTCTACGCCCAACTACAACAACGGGCCGAGCGACAGCACGGCGAAGCGTTCGACGCACTAGTCCGGCGGGCTCGCGAGCGCCACTACGGGACGGCCGCGGAGGCTATGACGGACGCGACGGGCGCCGAGTTGGCGGAGACAGCAAAGTCCGTTGAAGCGGCCGCGGTGAGAACGGGGGTCGACAGTCTGAGCTGATGCGTCCCTAGGTGTGTCCTCCACCGCGCTCCGGTGGACCGTCAGTGGATCGGCACGAAGCCCATCGCCTCGTATCGGGCGTAGACATCCTCCGGGACGGTGTCGGCGAGGGCTACCGCGCAGTAGCGACGCGCGCGGGTCAGGGCGACGAAGCCGATCCGGAGCACCTCACGCTCTCGCAGGTCGCCGCCGCCCGCACCCAGGTCGGTGAGCAGCAGTGCGGGATCGCCCCGTCTGACTCCAGGCGGCTCTACCACCATGAGCACAGCGTCGACGGAGCAGCCTTTGACGGCGTGGACGGTCTGGGCGTAGAGCTCGCCCCGCTTACCTCCCAGTACCGGTGCCGCTGGCACGCCCTTGAATCGGGGGAGCGCCTTCAACACGTCTCCGCGCTTGTGCGAGATGACGTGGTGGCTCGAAACCATGTCGGTGAACAGGGCGTTGAGCACGGTCCGCGCGGCGACGATCCAGTCAGCGAGTGTGCCGGTGGTCTCGGGGAGTTCGCGCAGTAGACGTCCCACGGCTGCGCGGAGCCGGCGTCGTGCGTCGAGCGGCAGCTCGTGGATGTGGAGCGAGTCGTCGATACACCAGAGGACCGTCTCCTCGGCCGCTGCGACCTGGGCGGCGCCCAGCGTGCGGCGGGAGGTTCGGGCTTCGGCGAGCTGGCCGAGGGTCCGAACTACGCGATGGCAGCGGACGGGTCGATGGCCGTTGACTTTGTCGCGGAGGCTGCGGCTGCGGCTCAGGACCACGGCGTCCGCCGCGTCCACCTTGTGCAGCTCCAGGCGCTCACTGAACGTTGTGACGGCGGCGCCGGGGTCGCCTACGGGAAAACGCAGGATCTCAGGAGAGATCGCACAGTCGGCGTGAGGGCCAGCGGCGATGTCGGGTTTCTCGCGCCTAGTGAAGTGACTGGTGACGTCGCAGATGCGCTGGGAGCTACGGAAGTTGCGCGTGAGGCTGAGGCGCGTGAGACCCGAGGCCGCGACGAGTCGCTCGCAGCCAGCTGGATCGGCGCCTTGAAAGCCATAGATGGACTGCTCGAGATCGGCGACCACAACGAGAGATCGCAGCGCTTCGGTCTCGCGCAGGAGCTGCACGCACGCGAGTTGGACGTCGGAACTGTCTTGAGCCTCGTCGATGATGAACTCGTCGAAACGTCCCGCGAGCGCGCGAGCGAGGCGCGGTTGCCGGAGAATGCGGAGTGCGATGTGCATCGCGTCTGACTGCGTGATGACACTTCGCCGTCGCAGCTGCTCGGTCGAGCGCGCGGGCCTTGGCGGCCCCAATCTCGGTGACCTCTTGAGCGGTGGCGTAGTGGAAGTCGTGCGGGAGACGGCGACAGATGACTTGTCCGTCGACGGCCCAGTCGAAGTAGGAGATCGCGACTCGGACCTTGCCGTCGTCGTCGAGCGCGATTGTCGGCCATCCCTGCCCGCCGGCTGCTCCCCACTCGTCGCTTCGAATGCGCAGCTTGCCGGTCTTGCCGGGCAAGACGAGATGCCCGTGCGGCCTGACGACGTAGTCGAGTAGAACGCCGTGGAGGGTGCCGACGTAGTGCGCCGGCGCCGGAGATGCGCGAGGTCGTCCGGTTGAGGCCGAAGGTCCGGGGCGACGGGCGACCACCTCCGTCTTGTCCTTGGCCAGCACGGTGACACGCTCCGCGCCGGCTGCGGCTGCGAAGTTGGGCGAGTGCGACGTGACCACCGATTGGACTCGCGCCGTGGGCGCGCCCGGGGCGGCGGGGTCCTGAGCCTCGTTCCCGCTCACGCCCTTGAGAGCGGCGTCCGGTGATTCGAGGAACCGCATCAGGAGGTCCTGGAGCTGTGGATGAAGGTGGGCCTCGGGCTCTTCGACGAGGAGAACCATGAGCCGAGCGTCCGGCCGCGCCCGCAAAGATGACAGCAGCACAGCCATGAACAGGAGGTTGTGCATGCCGAGCCCGGTGGACTCGATCGGCAGTGTGGCGATCTCGCCGATATGACCGCGCAGAGTGCGGATGATCGCCTCGAACTGCGCAGGTGCGAAGCGCAGGTCGCTCGGGAGTGCGTAGTGCTTCGAGACCATCGCGCGCAGGTGGTCAGCGATCTCCTTCTCCGCGGTCTGCATAGCGTCGACGTCGTCGAGAGCCAGGTTCGCGTCCTGGAGGATCTCTTCCATCCTGCTCCGGTCGGGATGGCCGATCGGCGCGAGCGCACGGAGCAGGCGCGCGACGCGATTGGCGCGTCCAGGGGCGAGATCGCGTGCGGCGTCGCGCAGGGGCGGGAGGTACACGTGCTGTACCGCCTCGCGCGCGAAGCGATCCACCTGCGCGATTCGGAGTCCCCGCCGAAGAGGTCATAGTCGATGCGCTCGTGGCGGTCGATCGAGGCCCGAAGTCGGATCCGGGCGAAGCCGTCGCCCAAGCCGGGCGAGAGGCAGGTCACGAGGTCAGCTTCGTCTTCAGGCTCGAGGCCCTCGAGCACGACCTCGATCTCGAACTCGTCGGTCGCGCGGGTTCCGCTCGACTCGTACGTGAAGTCCTCGACGCGCAGCCAGCGTCGAGCCTGTGGTCCGTCGGCCGGCCATAGCACGGAACGCAGCGCGTCAATGGCGGTGCTCTTCCCGCTGTTGTTCTCGCCGACGACGACAGCTAGCGGCGATGCGAGGTCGATCGTCGTCGAGATCCCGCGGAAGCCATCAAGGCGCAGGGAGCCAGCAACACAGGCACACCGTAAGCAACAACCCGGACTCCACAACGTGCACCATCCCGGGTCCGGGTGCAGAAGTGTCTCGTGGCTGGCCGGCGGTGTAGGTCGGCTGCGTTAGAGCCGGGGGGAGGGGTTTAGGCACCCGATTAGGCACTCGCGGCGGATGCTGCCGCTTCGACGCCAGCTTCATCGGCCGCAAAGATCTACAAAAACCGCCCTCGTGCAGGCGGTTCTCGGATGGCGAGACCCGGACTCGAACCGGGGACACCACGATTTTCAGTCGTGTGCTCTACCAACTGAGCTATCTCGCCGTGGGCGACGATGGTAGCCGGTCGATTCCGCGCTCTATCGGATGCGGAGCGCGCCCCCGCAAGGGCGCGAACCGCGCGATCTCCCGGGTTGAAGTGGCCGGTTGACGGCGCGTTCGCGGGCGGCATAGGCTGGCACGCGCCGCATCGGCTCTGACTCATGAGCCGGAACCCCTGCAACCCCCCTAGTCAGGACGGCCTGAGATGAGCTGTGGATGCAAGACGTCGGACGCCGACGCGCAGCGCAAGTCCGACGAGGTCCTCGACCATGTCGGCCTGCGGGAGATCGTCGATCAGGGCCACGGTGCGCTGACCGAGGCGTCGACCGCGCTGAGCCACATCGCACGCGCCGAGCGCGCCGAGGCTTTGGGCTTCGGCGACGACGTCGTGCGGATGCACAGCGATCTGGCGGCGCGCAGCAACCGGCGCGCATGCCAGCAGCTGGAGTTCCTCCTCCAGCGGATCGACGCCCGCGCGAAGGCGGACGACTGGGCGGGCCTGGTCGAGCAGGTCCAGCGCTCGTTCCGTGAGCACGGCGGGCCCGAGCGGCTCGAGGATGCGCGCGCCGAGGTCCGGATGCAGTTCCTGGAGCAGGATCCGGGGCTCAGCGGCCCGGTCGCCGGACAGGCGCTCGCGCTGCTCGATCACGGCCTGGAGCGCGCGCGAGGCGGCAACCTCGACAGCGTCCTCGACCTCATGCGCGAGCACTGCAAGGCCGCGCTCGAGGGCTTCTCGGCGGACGCCATGGGGCGCCAGCCGTCGACGCAGGTGTTCCACGGGCCCGGCGGGGACCCGCCGCGGATCGCCGGCGGCCAGAACGTCAACGGCTGGTGCGTCGCGCTCGCCGCGTGTCTCGCGTGGGCCTACAGCAGCCTGATCGCGTCGTTGATCGCCTGCTTCGTGATCCCGTTCTGCTGGTGCTGCTTCCATCTCGCGGTGCTGGGGACGTTCGCCGTCCATCAGCTGCTGTGCATCGCGGCGTTCTCGCCGAACTGCCGCTGAGCCCGCGCGTCAGCCCGCTGCCGCGGCCCATGCCTGGAGCTGCGGCAGCGGGTCGATCGGCTGCGACGCCTTCGACGAGTACCAGCCGTCGGGCCAGATCTCGAAGTGCAGGTGCGGGCCGGACGCGTCGCCGGTCATCCCGACCTGCCCGAACGGCTGGCCCGGCGTCAGCGCCTGGCCCTTCTTGACCGGTGATCGAGCCCGTCGCGAGGTGCATGAAGACGTAGTCGACGCCGTCGGCCCCGCGCTCGACGACGTAGTGGCCGGCGCCGCTCGCCTGGTAGGCGATCCAGTAGACGGTCCCCGCCACCGGGGCGACGAGCGGCGTGCCCTGCGCGGCGGTGACGTCCTGGCCCTGGTGGATGTGGCCGGGCCGGCCCGCGCCGAAGCGCGCGTCCGGCCCGCCGAACGAGTACTCGCCCGCGACCGGGAAGACGCCGGTCGTGGACGGCGGCGGCGCGACCGGTGGCGGTGGCGGCGCCTGGATGGTGAGCCGGAGCCGGCCCGGCGCCGCGGCCGTCCGCCGCAGCTCGCGGCCGGCGCCGTCGAACGCCTGCAGCGCGACCGCGTAGTCGCCCGCGGGGAGCGCGGACGGCTTCCACGTGTAGGTGTGGCGCACGCCCGTCCGCCGGTAGCCGAGCCGCAGCCGGACGACGCGCGCGCCGCGCCGGAGGACGATCCGCACGCGCACCTTGCGCGTCCGCCCGCGCACGCGGTAGGCGAACTTCACGGGGCTCCCGGGGGCGACCGCGGCGGGGGCGACGGAGAACTCGCGCGCCACCGGCCGGGCGGCCTGCGCGCGCTTGAAGCGCTCGGCACGCTCCGTCGGCTGCCCGTAGGTCACGGTCCCGTCGCCGGGCGCGGACGCGCCGCCGGTGGGCGGGTCGGCCGCGGACGCGGCGGCCGGCAGGGCCAGCGTGCAGACGAGCACGGCCGCCGCGCACGCCAGGGGGAACAGGCGGCGCATGGCACGGAAAGTGTCGGCCGCGTGCCGGACGGCGGCCACGCCTGCACGGGATCGTGCGCCCGGTCTAGGACGCGCTCGGAGGCGAGCATCCGGCCCATCAGCTCGAGCGCGCCGGCCTTCGACAGCGGCTCGTTGAGGTTGCCGCACTTCGGCGACTGCACGCACGACGGGCAGCCCTTCTCGCACGGGCACTCGCCGATCAGCCGGTGCGCGTCGTCGACGAGCGCGTCGAAGGCGAGGAAGCCGCGGCGGGTGATCCCGATCCCGCCCGGGTGCCCGTCGTAGATGAAGATCGTCGGCCCGCCGGTCTGCGCGTGCAGGTTGGTCGAGAGCCCGCCGATGTCCCAGCGGTCGCACATCGCGAGCAGCGGGAGGACCGCGATCTGCGTGTGCTCGGCGGCGTGCAGCGCGCCGAGCAGGGCGTCGAGCGGGAGCGCGGTCGAGATCAGCTCGGGCGGCAGCTCGTACCACAGCGCCTGCGTGGAGAACGACGTCTGCGGCAGGTCGAGCCCGACGAGGTCGAGCACCTCGTGGTCGCGGAGCCGCCGGGTCTGGTAGGCGACGACCTGCTCCGTCACCACGACGGTCCCGAACGAGAGCCGGACGCCGAGCCACTCGCGCCGGTCGTCGAGCCGCTCGATGTACATGTCGGTCTCGCGCTTGGCCTGCGTGTACCAGTCGCCGTCGAACGGGCGCACGAGCGCGCGCCGCAGCTCGAGGTCGAGCTCCGTCACCTCGTAGGCGCGGCCGCCGTGCAGGTAGACCGCGCCCTCGTGCGTCGTGTTGAACGCGCGGCCGGCGTCGACGTTGCCGAGCAGCTCGCCGGAGGCCACCTCCACGATCGCGAACCCGTCGTGCCCCGTCGAGCGCAGCGACACCGTGCTCGCCGGGTACTCGCCGGCGTGGCGGGGGACGAACGTCCCGCCCGGCCGCCGGCGCAGCTCGCCCATCGCCTCGAGCCGTGCGGTGGTCGTCTCGAGCTCCGGCCCGAACCACTCCGCGTCGGCCGCGGTCAGCGGTCCCTCGTGCGCGGCGCAGAGCACGTGCCCGGCGTGGATCTGCTCGTTCGCGGGATCGAGGATCGCCGCCTCGACGGGCCGGTCGAGGAACTCGTCCGGATGGCGGCAGAAGAACTGGTCGAGCGCGTCCTCGCCGGCGACGTAGACCGCGAGCCCGCGGCCGCGGCGCCCGGCGCGCCCCCACATCTGGCGCAGCGAGGCGACCGTGCCGGGGAACGTCACGCAGATCGCCGCGTCGAGCGCGCCGATGTCGATCCCCAGCTCGAGCGCGTCGGTCGAGACGACCCCGAGCAGGTCGCCGGAGACGAGCCGCGCCTCCAGCTCGCGCCGCTGCTGCGGCGTGTAGCCGGCGCGGTACGGCGCGATCCGCTCGGCCAGCTCCGGCCGCCCGCGGTCCTCGAGCGCGAGCTGGGCGAAGCGCGCCATCAGCTCGACGGCCTTGCGCGACTTCATGAAGACGATCGTCCGCGCGCCGCCGCTCACGAGCTCGGCGAGCAGGTCGGCCGACTCGGCGAGCGCGGAGCGCCGCAGCGCGAGCGCCTCGTCGGTGATCGGCGGGTTCCACATCGCGATCGTCTTCTTCGCGCCGGGCGAGCCGTCGCGGTCGATCACGGTGATGTCGTCGAGGCCGGTCAGGCGCTCGGCGAGCTCGCCCGGGTTCGCCACGGTCGCCGACGCGAGCAGGAAGCGCGGCTCGGTCCCGTAGGCGGCGGCGATCCGCCGCAGCCGGCGCAGCACGTTCGCGACGTGCGAGCCGAACACGCCGCGATACACGTGCGCCTCGTCGACCACGACGACCGCGAGGTTGGCGAACACGTCCGCCCACGCCCGGTGGTTGGGCAGCACGCCCAGGTGGAGCATGTCCGGGTTCGTGAGGATCACGTTCGCGCGCCGGCGGATCTGCGCCCGCTGCTCGCGCGGCGTGTCGCCGTCGTAGATCGCCGGCCGCGCGCGCTCGACGCCGAGCCCGTGCAGCGCGCGCGCCTGGTCCTGCGCGAGCGCCTTCGTCGGGTAGAGGTAGAGCGCACGGGCGCGGCTGTCGCGGCACAGCGTGTCCAGCGTCGGGAGCTGGAAGCAGAGCGACTTGCCGCTCGCGGTCCCGGTCGTGACGATCGTCGGCCCGGCCCACGCCGCGTGCAGCGCCTCCGCCTGGTGCGACCAGAGCTGCTCGACGCCGCGGGCGCGCAGCGCGTCCGCGACCTGCGGGTGCAGCTCGTCCGGCAGCGCGACCGCGCGCGCCTCGCCGCCGGTGCTGCGCCGCCTGCATGACGAGCCGCTCGTCCTCGCGCCCGGCCGCGAGCAGCTCGTCCCACGGCTCGATGTCACGCACGACGGCCATCGCTGTGAGACTAGACGGGTGCTCCGCTGCGCCTACGTCGATCTCGACCGCGCGCTGCTGGGCCGCAACGGCTCGTTCCTGCACGATGCGGACGGCCGCTTCAGCGTGCTCGGCGCGCGGGCGCTCGAGGCGTGCGAGCGGGCGGGCGCGGAGGTCGTCGTGCACGGCGACCGCGACGACGTCGGCGCGATCGCCGAGCTGCTCGGGCTGCGCGCCTGGATCGCCGGCGACACGCTCGTGCTCGACGGCGAGGAGCTCGTCGCCGCCGACCTCGCCGAGGCGATCGCGCGCCACCTGCGCGCCCGCGCGTGCGAGCCGGAGGACGCGCTCTCGGTCGGCGCCGACCTCACGCCCGCCACGGTCGTCGGGACGCACTGGCTGGTGGGCGCGCGACCCGACGAGGACCCGCTGCTCGGGCTGGAGCTCGACCGCGCGCCGAACGTGCGCCTGGTCGAGTCGGCCGGCGGCGGCCCGGCCCTCTACGAGGCGGTCGTCACGACGCTGGCCGAGCAGCGCGGCTGACCTGAGTACGGTCCCGGGATGGACTACGGGCACGAGCTGCAGTTCGGCGTCTTCGTCACGCCGGAGGCCGCACAGGCCGGGCGCGTGCTCGAGCTCGCGCAGACGGCGGAGCTGGCCGGGCTGGACCTCGTCACCTTCCAGGACCACCCGTACCAGGCGCGGTTCCTGGACACCTGGACGCTGCTCAGCGTCGTCGCCGCGCAGACCTCGACGATCCGCGTCGCGCCCAACGTGGCCAACCTGCCGCTGCGGCAGCCGGTCGTGCTCGCCCGCAGCGTCGCCAGCCTGGACCTGCTGAGCGGCGGGCGGGTCGAGCTCGGCCTCGGCGCCGGCGCGTTCTGGGACGCGATCGCCGCCAACGGCGGCCCGCGGCTCACCCCCGGCCAGGCCGTCGACGCGCTCGCCGAGGCGATCGCGATCATCCGCGGCATCTGGGACCCGGAGACGCGCTCCGTCACGTACGCGGGCGAGCACTACGCCGTCCGCGGCGCCAAGCCCGGGCCGGCGCCCGCGCACCCGGTCGAGCTCTGGCTCGGCGCCTACAAGCCGCGGATGCTGGCGCTGACCGGCGCGCAGGCCGACGGCTGGCTGCCGAGCGAGAGCTACGCCGGCGTCGACGCGCTGCCGGCGATGAACGCCCGCATCGACGCGGCCGCGCGCGCGGCCGGCCGGCCGCCGTCCGCGGTCCGGCGGCTCTACAACATCAACCCCGGCCATTCGCCCGAGGAGCTCGTCGCGCTGGCGCTGGAGCACGGGATGAGCACGTTCATCCTCAGCGCCGACGACGAGCGCGAGATCCAGCGCTTCGCGTCCGAGGTCGCGCCCGCCGTGCGCGAGCGCGTCGAGGCCGTGCGGCTGGGCGGCGAGCCGGCGCCCGCGCGGCCGGCCGACGGCGGCGCACAGTCGTTCGCGGTCGTCCCGACGCCCGACGACGGGCGTGCGGCTGAGCGACGAGCGCGCGTGGGACGACGACACCCGGCCCGCCGGTCCGGCGCCCGACCCCGACGTGCGCTACTCGGCCGACCAGCAGGCCGCCGGCCGGCACCTGATCGACGTCCACGACGCGCTCCGCGCCGAGCTCGACCGGCTGCGCGACCTGATCGGGCAGGTCGAGCGCGGGGAGTCCGGCGCCGGCGACGTCCGCGCCTACCTCAACCGGATGACGATCCGCCAGAACCAGTGGACGCTCGGCGTCTACTGCATGTCCTACTGCCGGATCGTCGCCGGCCACCACACGCTCGAGGACCGCAGCGTCTTCCCGCACCTGCGCAGCCGCGACCCGCGGCTCGGCGACGTGATCGGCCGGCTCGAGGAGGAGCACGACGTCATCACCGGGCTGCTCGACCGGATCGACGGGGCGCTCGTCGCGATGGTCGAGCCGGACGGCGACGGCGTGGCGCAGGTGCGCGCGGCCGTCGACCTGCTCTCGGACGCGCTGCTCTCGCACCTCTCCTACGAGGAGCGCGAGCTGGTCGAGCCGCTGGCGCGGCTGGGCTTCTACTAGCCGCTAGGCCGGGAGCCGGCCGAACCAGCTGAGCGAGAACGCGCCGCCGGCCAGCAGCAGCACGAGCGCGCCGCCGGCGAACGCCACCGTGACCTCGCGCTTCTCGGGCTTCGACGTCAGGCGCGTGCCGATCCGGCTGTAGATGTCCTCGGCGTCGTCGGAGCTGACCGCCTCGAAGGAGCGCCCGCCGGTGATCCGCGCGATGTCGCGCAGCGTCGCCTTGTCGGGCGGGACCGGGATCCGCTGGACGAACCCGAACGCGTCCTGCTGCACGACCTCGCCGCTGTCGGTGCCGAGCGCGATCGTGTAGACGGGGATCTTCGCGGCCTTGGCCTGGCGCGCGACCTCGAGCGGGTCGTTCGAGCCGAGCGTGTTCTTGCCGTCGGACAGCAGCACGATGATCGCCGGCAGCTTGCGCGTGCCGCGGCCGTCCGCGGTCGGGACCGGCGTCTGCGCCGACTGCAGGCCGCGCGCGAGCCCGTCGCCCATCGCGGTGCCGCCGTCCGCGCGCATCCGCTCGAGCGCGCTCGTCACGGCGCCGCGGTCGGTCGTCGGCGCGACGACCTGCTCGGCGAAGTCGGAGAACGTCACGAGCCCCAGCCGGAAGTTGTCCGGCGTCTTGTCGGCCAGCGTCTTGGCCGCGTCGACCGCGGCGGTGAGCCGGTTCGGGTCGACGTCGTCGGCGCGCATCGAGCCGGAGACGTCGTTGACGAGCACGACGGTCGCGGCGCGCTGCGGCGCGGCGACGCTGCGCTGCGGGCGTGCGACGGCGAAGATCAGGGCGGCCAGCGCGAACAGCAGCAGCAGCGCGGGCAGGTGGCGGCGCCAGCCGGGGCGGCCGGTGACGACGTTCGGCATCAGCGCCGGGTTGCCGAACGCGCGCGCCTCGCGGCGGCGCCTGGACTGCATCGCCGCGTAGGCGAGCATCGCGACCGGCAGCAGCGCCAGGCCCAGCAGGACGGCGGGCTCGCGGAAGGTCACGGCGCGACCTCCTCGCGACGCCGGCGCCGGCCGCGCGCCCGCGGTGGCGGGTCTCGACCTCGGGCTCGCCCGCGTCCCGCGCGGGCTCGTCGTCGTGGATCGCGTGCGCCGCGGCGGCGGCACGGCCGGGACCGCCGGCGAGCATCGCGCCCTGGCGCACGTGGTCGGCGCGCCGCAGGTGGGCGGCGAGATCGCGCAGCCAGTCGCCGTCGGTCGAGAGCACGAGGTGGTCGGCGCCGACGCGGCGGAGCGCCGCGGCGACCTCCTCCCGCTCGGCCGCCGCGGCGGCGGCGAAGCGCTTGCGCACGCGGCGCCGGCTCGTGTTGACCACGATCTGGCGGCCGGTCTCGGGATCGACCATCCAGACGTCGCCGACCGGCGGCAGCTCCAGCTCGCGCGGGTCGCGGATCTCGACGGCCATGACGCCGTGGCGGGCGCGCAGGCGGCGCAGCGCCGCCTCCCAGTCGCGCGCGCCGCGGAAGTCGGACACGATCACGACCAGGCCGCGCGCCCGCGCGAGCCCGGCCATCGAGGTCGCGGCCTCGCCGAGCGACGTCGCGCCGGCGCCCTCGGGCGCGGGTCCGTTGCGCAGCTCGGCGAGCAGGCCCAGCAGGCCGGCGCGGCCCTGGCGCGGGCGCAGCACGCGCGGCTCCGCGCCGCCGAACGCGACGACCCCGAGCCGGTTCCCGCGCCGCGTCGACACGTGGCCGACGGCGAGCGCGACGCCCTCCGCGACATCGGCCTTGCGCCGTAGCGCGGTGCCGAACTGCATCGAGGACGAGATGTCGAGCATCAGCCACGCGGTCATCGCGCGCTCGCCGACGTGCACGCGCACGTGCGGCTCGCGCATCCGCGCGGTCACGTTCCAGTCGATGTAGCGGACGTCGTCGCCCGGCTGGTAGGGGCGGATCAGCGCGAGCTCGGTGCCGGCGCCGACCTGCGGCGTCGTGTGCTCCCCGGGCACGAGCGACTGGATCCGGCGCATCACCGCGAGGTCGAGCGAGCGCAGGACCGCGTCGGGGACCGGCCCCGGGCCCGGCTGCGCCGCGGTCCGCTCGGGCTCGGGCGGCAGTCTCCGCGCCCTCACGGGAGCCGCCCGTTGCGGATCAGCCCGGTGATCATCCCCGCGAGCAGCAGGATCAGCGCGCCGCCGGCGAACGCCCCGGTGACCTCCTGCTTCTCGTTGCGGGTCGCCAGGCCCTTGCCGAGGTTGGCGTAGACCGCCTCGAGGTCGCGCGCGGTCGGCGCGCTGAACGAGCGCCCGCCGGTGGTGCGGGCGATCGAGTCGAGCGTCGCCGTGTCGGGCGGCACCGGCGTCATGCTCCCGTCGGCCTGCTTGAGCCTGCCGTTCGGGGTGCCCAGCGCGATCGCGTAGATCGGGATCTTGTACTTCGCCGCGGTCTTGGCGACGGCGCGCGGGTCGCGGCCCGACGTGCTCGCGCCGTCGGAGAGCAGCACGATCGCGCCCGGGATCCGCTGCGGCCGCCCGTCGGCGCCGGTGACCGGCGTCCGGATCGCGTTGACCGCCATCTGCAGCCCGTCGCCCATCGCCGTGCCGCCCTGGACCTTGAGCCCCTCGATCGCGCGCAGCGCCTGCGAGCGGTCGGTCGTCGGCGACGCGAGCTCCTCGACCTGCGTGTTGAAGGAGATGACGCCGAGCCGGAACTCATCCGGCACCGAGCCGATCAGCGTCCGCGCGGCGTCGCGCGCCGCGCTCAGCCGGTCCGGCTTGACGTCGGTGGCCTGCATCGAGCCCGAGGTGTCGTGGACGAGCATGACCGTGCCCTGGCGCTGCTCGACCGCGACCGTGCGCTCCGGCCGGGCGAGCGAGATCGCCAGCGCGGCGAGCGCGGCGAGCGCGAGCACGGCCGGGATGTGCCGGCCGCGGGCCTTGCCCGCCACGCCCGCCAGCACATCGACCGCGGGGTAGCGGATCGCGTAGCGCCGGCGCCTGCGCTGGGCGGCCCAGTAGGCCAGCAGCGCGAGGGGGACGAGGGCGAGTGCGGCCAGGAGCAGGGGCTCCCGGAAGCTCATCGCGGCCTCGTGCCCTCCTCGGCCAGCTCGATCCGCGGGACCGCGACCTGCTCGAGCACGTCGTCGAGCACGCGGTCGGCGTCGACGCCGGCGGCGAGCGCCTCGTAGGTCAGGACGATGCGGTGGCGCAGCACGTCGCGCGCGAGGTCGCGCACGTCGGTCGGCAGCACGTAGTCGCGGCCGCGCAGCAGCGCGAGCGCGCGGCCCGCGTGCACGAGGTTGATCGAGCCGCGCGGCGAGGCGCCGAACTCGACCCAGTTGTGCTCGCCGCTCTCGCGGGTCGCCGTCGTCAGCGCCACCGCGTACTCCATCACGCGCCGGTCGACGTAGACGTCGCGCGCGGCGAGCTGATGGCGGGCGAGCGACGCGGGGTCGAGCACCTGGCGCACGTCGGTGCCGCTCAGCAGCGAGCGCTCGACCACGGCGACCTCGTCGCGCGCCGCCGGGTAGTCGACGACGAGCTTGAACATGAAGCGGTCGACCTGCGCCTCGGGCAGCGGGTACGTGCCCTCGGACTCGATCGGGTTCTGCGTCGCCATGACGAGGAACGGCGCCGGGACCTGGTGGGTCTCGTGGCCGATCGTGACCTGCCGCTCCTGCATCACCTCGAGCAGCGCGGACTGCACCTTCGCGGGCGCGCGGTTGATCTCGTCCGCGAGCAGGAAGTTGCAGAACACGGGGCCGAGCTCGGTGTCGAACCCGCCCGTGTCCGCGCGGTAGATCCGCGTGCCGACCAGGTCGGCCGGCACGAGGTCCGGGGTGAACTGGAGCCGCTTGAACGAGCCGCCCAGCACATCCGCGACCGTCTTGATCGTCAGGGTCTTGGCGAGCCCGGGCACGCCCTCGAGGAGGACGTGGCCGCCGGCCAGCAGGGCGACGAGCAGGCGCTCGAGCATCCCCTCCTGGCCGACGATGACGCGCTTGACCTCGAAGAGGGCGCCCTCGAGCGCCGCGTGGGCCTCGCGTGCCGCGTTCTCCTCCTGGCCTTCGATCGCCCGCAGGCGGAGGTCTTCCGTGCTCACGTCGCTGACTGACTCCTGGGTCGAGATGCGGAGCGGCTCGGCCATCATCCCTGCTGGAGCTGGTCGGGACGGGTGCCGAGCTGCACCTCGATCGTACGCTGATCGCCGCTGCGCACCACCGTCAGGCTGACCTTCTCGCCCGGCTTGTGCTCGAGCACGGCGGTCGAGAGGTCGCCCGGCTCCTTGATCTGCTTGCCCGCGACGGCGGTGATCTTGTCGCCCTGGCGGAGGCCGGAGTCGGCCGCCGGGCCGCTGGCCGTGATCGCCGCGACGACCGCGCCGTCGTTGTTCGGGGAGGTGGTCGTCGAGACGCCCATGTAGGCGTACTTGATCTCACCGCCGCCGAGCAGCTTCGGGACGACCTGCTTGACGGTGTCGACCGGGACCGCGAACCCGACGCCGCTGGACTGGCGCGACGAGGAGGCGATCTGCGAGTTGACGCCGATCACCTGGCCGCTGGCGTTGAGCAGCGGGCCGCCGGAGTTGCCGGGGTTGATCGCGGCGTCGGTCTGCAGCACGCCGGAGATCGGGAAGCCGTTGGGCGACTGGATCTCGCGGTCGAGCGCGGAGATGATGCCGGTGGTGACGGTGCCGGACAGGCCGAACGGGCTGCCGATGGCGATCGCCTCGTCGCCGGGGCGCAGCGCGGACGAGTTCGCGAGCTGGAGCGGCTTCGTCTCGCCCGAGACCTTGGTCGGGTCGACCTCGAGCACCGCGAGGTCGGTCGAGGCGTCCGAGCCGATCAGCTTGGCGGGCAGCGCCTTGCCGTCCTCGCCGAAGCGGACGGTGTAGGTGCGGCCGGCCTCGACGACGTGGTCGTTCGTGACGACGTGGCCCTTGGCGTCGAGCAGGAAGCCCGAGCCGGTGCCGCCGGAGCCGCCCGAGCCCTCGGCGGAGATCAGCGCGACGCTCGGCGAGGTCTGCGCGTAGATCTGGGAGACGCTGTCCTTGGCGCTCTTGGGCGCCACGACAGGAGTGGAGCTGGAGTCGGCGGGCTGGACCTCGCGCACGACGCGCTCGGAGGTGCCGAAGGCGCCGAACAGTGCGAGGGCGCCGACCACGAGGCCGACCGAGGCCGCCCCGAGGAACGTGAAGAAGACATTGGAAAGGCGGCTGGACCGGTTCATGCGCGTCATCGAACCGCGGTCCGCATAAATTGCGGTAAGCCGACCCTTAGCCGGAGGTGAAGGCTTCGCGAGCGGGGCTTAACGACGGCGCGTCGGCGCTCGTCACGCGGAGCCGTCGGCGAGGGCGCGGCCGAGCGTCTCGCCCGCGGCCGCGATCTCGTCCAGATCCGTCGCCTCCTGGACGACCTGGAGGTCGATGATCCGCTTGCCGAACGGGTCGAGCCGGTCCGTGCCGACGATCGCGTGCAGCGGGACGCCGGCCTGGCGCGTGCGCGTGCCGATCTCGCCGACGAGCTTGCCCTCGAGCGTCTGCTCGTCGAGCTTGCCCTCGCCGGTGACGACCGCGCGGGCGGCGCGCATCCGGGCGTCGAAGTCGAGCGCGTCGAGGATGAACGGCGCGCCGTGCTCCAGCTCGGCGCCGAACGCGGCCCAGAGCCCGCCGCTCAGCCCGCCCGCCGCGCCGGTCAGCGGGACGCCGCGCGGGTCGCGCGGGAGCTCGGCGGCCAGCGCGTCGAGTCGCGCCTCCAGGCGCTCCACCATCGCCGCGTCGGCCCCCTTCTGCGGCCCGAAGACCGCCGGCGCGCGCTCGAACGGCGTGCGGACGTCGGTCAGGACGACGATCCGCGCGCCGCGCAGCCCGCCGCGCGTCCTCGATCGCCGCGATCGCGCCCGCGCCGCCGTCGGTCGTCGCCGAGCCGCCGACGCCGAGCACGATCACCTGCGCGCCGGCGTCGACCGCGGCGCAGATCAGCTGGCCGGTGCCGTAGGTCGACGCCGCCCACGCGTCGCGCTCGTCCTCCGCGACGAGGCCGAGCCCGGACGCGGACGCCATCTCGAGCACCGCGGTCCCGCCGTCCTCGACGAGGCCGAACTGCGCCTGCACCGGCGCGCCGAGCGGACCCTGGACCTCGATCGCGTCGGTCTCGCCGCCGAGCGCGATCAGCAGCGCCTCCATCGTGCCCTCGCCGCCGTCGGCCACGGGGCACAGGTCGGGCGGCATCAGACCGGCCCGCTCGAGCCCCCGGCCGATCGCGCCGGCGACCTCGGCGGCGCGGAACGTGCCCTTGAACGAGTCGGGGGCGACGAGGACGGGGCGCTCTCTCACCGGCGCATCCTGTCAGCGTGCATCAGTCAGCAGTCTTACATCGCGGCCCGCGCGCGGCGATGCCACGCGCCTGAGCGGAGGCCCACGCAACGATTGAGTAGTCGTTAAGGCGTGCGACGCAACGTTCCGGACACGTGACGAACGTGGCACACTGCCGGACGCTGTGCAGACACGTCCCGCAACGGCCGGCGCCGGTGGCCCCTGGGTGCCCGACGAACCTGGCATGGACGCGTTGCAGGGTGCGCTCGGGGTCCTGGGCGCCAAGTGGAGCCTCGCGGTCCTCGCGCGGCTGACGACCGGCACGCAGCGCTTCAACGAGCTGCTGCGGCAGATCGACGGCGTCTCGCGCCGGATGCTCTCCGCCACGCTGCGCCAGCTCGAGCGCGACGGCCTCGTCCTGCGCCACGTCTACGCGCGCGTCCCGGCGCGCGTCGAGTACGAGCTCTCCGACACGGGCGAGGCGCTGCTCGCCGCGCTCGCTCCGCTGCTCGACTGGGGCAAGCTCCACCGCCTCGAGATCGCCGAGGCGCGCGAGCGCTTCGACCGGCTCCAGCTCTGGCGCGCCGCCGGGCAGGAGATGCAGCAGGCGAAGTCCGCGACGCAGCCGCGCGTCCCGGGCGTCTACTAGCCCCTGATCCCGCTCGCGAGCGCCTCGACCATCCGGCGGAACGACGCGTCGGTGTCGACGGCCACCTGGAAGCCGCCGGTCGCCTCGAGCGTGGCGAACCCGTGGACCGCGCTGCGGAGCGCGCGCACCGCGTGGACGACGTCGTCGCCCTCCAGCCCGTCCGCGCCGAGCACGGTCGCGACGACGTCGACGCTGTCCTCGGCCGCCGCGCGGTGCTCCGGGCTCGCGGACGTGGGGACGACCACGGTCGCGGCGTAGCGCGCCGGGTGCGCGAGGACGTAGGCGCGATGCGCCTGCGCGACGGCCATGATCGCGTCGTCGCCGGCGCGCCCGGTCGCGGCGCGGCGCAGCGACGTCGCCAGCTCGCGCGTCGAGCGGACCGCGACCGCGGCGAGCAGGCCGCCATGCCCGTCGACGTGGTTGTAGAGCGACGGGGAGCGGACGCCGAGCTCCGCGGCGACGCGCGCGAGCGTGACCGCTTCGAGGCCGTCGGCGTCGGCGATCGCGACCGCCGCGTCGACGACCTGCTCGCGGTCCAGGCCGCGGCGCGGCACCTATGCTCCGCGCGCGATCGCGCGGTCCATCTCCGCGCCGGGGTGCTCGACGACCTTGCCGTGCCCGGTGGCGAGCCAGGCGGGGTCGAGCGCGCGCAGGCTGCGGGCGGATGCGAGCGCGGTCGGCTTGTGCCACGTCACCATCGCCGGGAGCGGGAAGCGCGCGGACTTGGCGCCGGTGGCGACGCCGCCGAACGTCGAGTACGCGTCGCCGGCGTAGAGCGCGCGGTCGCGGGGGTCGAAGAACGCGAGGTGCCCGGGCGTGTGGCCCGGCGAGGCGTGGACCTCGAGCGAGCCGACGACGTCGCCGGCCTCGATCGTCCGCGTCGGCCGCGTCTCCGCGCCGGTGATCGAGCCGCGCAGCTTGACCTGCGGCTCGTCCGGGTCGACCGACTTGTCGCCGGCCAGCAGGCGCGCGTCGCGCGCGGAGATCAGGACCTCGACGCCGGGCAGCTTGGCCGCGAGCGCGTCGAGGCTGCCGATGTGGTCCTGGTGGGCGTGGGTCAGCGCGATCCGGCGGATCGGCTTCCCGAGCGCCTCGGCGGCGGCCAGGATCCGGTCCTCGGAGCGCGGGAGCATCGTGTCGACGAGCGTGAGCCCGTCCTCCTCCTCGACGAGGTAGGCGTTGACGAAGCGGAAGCGGTTGATCTGGTGAACGGGCATAGCCTGAATACTAACATAGTTAGTTTTCGAGCTGCGCCACCAGGCACTCCTTCGGGTCCTTGTCGTCGCGCCAGCGGCTCACCTTGGTGCCGTGGCGGATCCGCCCGTTCGAGACGTGGTCGAACGTGACCTCGACCACCAGCTCGGGCCGCAGCGCGACCCACTCGAGCTCGCGCTCGTTGTTCCAGCGGCTCGGGTCGCCCATGCCGCGCTCGCCGGTCTCGTAGGGGGCGAGGCGCCCCGGCAGCTCGCGCTTCTCGGCCGCCTTGAAGCCCGAGGAGTGGCCGACGACCCGCAGCCGCCCCGCCTCGTCGTAGAGGCCGAGGATCAGCGAGCCGAGCGTGTTCTCCTCCTTGCCCGGGCGCCAGCCCATCACGACCGCGTCGATCGTCCGGACGCGCTTGATCTTCGTCATCCCGACGCGCTCGCCGGGCTTGTAGGGCGCGTCCTGGCGCTTGGCGATCACGCCCTCCGCATGCTGGAGCCACGGTTGCGCCTCGTCGGGGTCCTCCGTGGAGGGGGTGAGGTCGACCGGCTTGTCGACGACCGCCGTCAGGAGGTCGCGCCGCTCCGCCTGCGGCAGCTCGAAGAGGATCTCGTCGTCGCGCGCGAGCAGGTCGAAGGCGATGAACCGCGTCGGCGTCTTCTCGGCGAGCATCGCGATCCGCGAGGCCGCCGGGTGGATCCGCTGGCCGAGCGCGTCGAAGTCCTGCCCGCCGTCGGCGTCGAAGAGCACGATCTCGCCGTCGAGCACGTAGCGGCCCTCCGGGAACGCGAGCTCGGGGAAGTAGCGCGTCAGCGGCCGGCCGTTGCGCGACTGCAGGTGGACCTCGCCGCCGTCGACGAACGCGATCGCGCGGAAGCCGTCCCACTTCGGCTCGTAGACCCAGCCGTCCCCGGTCGGCAGCGCGCGCGCCGTCTTGGCGAGCTGGGGCAGGACGGGCGGGGAGAGGGGCAGCGCCACGGTCTGCGCGATGCTATCCCTCGATGCGGGAGTACTACGAGCAGCGGGCGCCGGAGTACGACGACTGGTGGACCGGCGCGGGCCTGTTCGCGGCGCGCGACCGGCCCGGCTGGCACGCGGAGGTGGCCGAGCTGATCGCCGCGCTCGAGGCGCTCCCGCCGGCGCGGACGCTCGACATCGCGTGCGGGACGGCGTTCCTCGCCCGCCGGCTGCCCGGCGAGGTGACCGGGCTCGACGCGAGCGCGGGCATGCTCGCGATCGCGCGGGAGCGGCTCCCGCACGTGGTCGAGGGCGACGCGCTGGACCCGCCGTTCGCGGACGGCGCGTTCGAGCGCGTCTCCACGGGCCACTTCTACGGCCACCTGCGCGAGCCGGAGCGGATCCGGTTCGTCGAGCGCGCGCGCCGGCTCGCGCCGGAGCTGCTCGTGATCGACTCCGCACGGCGCGACGACGTGCCCGCGGAGCGGATGGACCAGCGCGTCCTCAACGACGGGTCGCGCCATGAGGTGTTCAAGCGCTGGTTCGCGCCGGCGCAGCTCGCGGACGAGCTGGGCGGCGGGGAGATCGTGCACGCCGGCCACTGGTTCGTGGCCGTGCGTGCGTGATCGATGGTGGCTGGGCTAGCGGATCGGGGTGCGCTCGTCGAAGCCGGGCCGGGACTCGGCGCCGAACCGCAACGCGAGGGCATCGATCACGCCCAGGGCGGCGAGGGGTGCCGCGATGGCGATGGCAGTGATCATGGCAGTCAGTATCGGAGCTTGTGCGCAAAAGTTGTAGCCTCTATTACCTTCAGCAAGCGAAGGCATAACCTATGACACTCCAGCAGCTCCGCTACTTCCTCGCCGCCGCCGAGCACGGCTCGTTCTCGGCCGCCGCGGAGGATCTGCTGCTGGCCCAGCCCAGCCTCTCCGACCAGATCCGGCGGCTCGAGGCCGAGCTCGGGGTCGCGCTGTTCGTGCGCGCGGGGCGGCGGCTCGTGCTGACCGACGCCGGCCGCACCCTGCGGCCGCACGCCGAGGCGACGCTGCGCGAGGCCGAGGAGGCGGCGGACTCCGTCAAGCAGGTCCGCACGCTGGCCGGCGGGATCGTGAGCTTCGGGACGTTCGGCAGCGCGCACCACTCGCTGCTCGGCGGGCTCGTCGAGGACTTCCGCCGCGCGCATCCGGACGTGCGGGTGCGGGTGGTCGGGCAGAACTCCGTCGAGGTCGCCGACGCCGTCCGCGAGGGCCGGCTCGAGGCCGGGCTGATCGCGCTGCCGGTCGACGACTCGGCGCTCGAGGTGCGGCCCGCGCTGCGCGAGGAGAACCACTACGTGAGCGCCGACCCGGCGCGCGTGCGGCGGCCGAAGACGATCGAGGAGCTCGCCGCCGCGCCGCTGATCCTGTACGACGCGCGCTGGGGCCCGGTCGACCCGCTGCGCCGGCTGCTCACCGAGCGCGCCCAGCGCGCGGGCGTCCGGCTGGAGCCGGAGATCGAGGTCGAGTACCTGACCGCGGCGCTCGACCTGGCGGCCCGTGGGCTGGGCGACACGATCTCCGTCCCCAGCGTGCTGGAGACGCGCGGCTACGCCGGGGTCCTGCACAGCGTGCCGCTCGATCCGCCGCTGTACGACAGCTTCGCGTTCATCACGCGGCGCCGCGCGCGGCTCTCCCCGGCGACCCGCGCGTTCCTGGAGCTCGCAGAGCGGCGCGTCGCCGCGATGGGGACCGCCGCGTAGGGGATACGATCAGGGCATGTCGCACGAAGCCACGGTTGCCGAAGAGGAGTACCTGCAGACGATCTTCTGGCTGCAGGAGGCCGGGCTGCCGATGACGGGCGCGAACGTCGCCCGCGCGATGCAGCTCTCGGCGCCGACCGTGCACGAGATGATCGGGCGGCTCGAGCGCGACGGCTACGTCACGCGCGGCGCCGACAAGGCGCTGAACTTCACCGACGACGGCCGCGAGCACGCCGAGGGCATCGTCCGCCGCCACCGCCTGATCGAGCGCTTCCTCACCGACGTCCTCGGCATCCCGTGGGACGAGGTCCACGAGGAGGCCGAGCGGCTCGAGCACGCGATGTCGCCGGTGCTGGAGGAGCGCATGCTGGCGGCGATCGGCGACGCCAAGACGTGTCCGCACGGGCATCCGATCTACATCGGCGAGCGGCTCACCGGCGTGCCGCTGGGCGACGTCGAGGAGGGCGCCTCGGTGCGCATCCTCCGGTTCGAGAACGAGGCCGAGGACCTGCTGCACTACCTCAAGGACTCCGGGATCGAGCCGGGCCTCGAGGGCGAGGTGACCGAGGTCGACGACGAGCACATGGTCGTCACGCTCGCCGGGCGGCCGTGCGAGATCAGCCGCTCCGTCGCCGAGACGGTGTCGGTGATCGCCGACCCGTCGCCGCCCGCGCGCACGGCGCTGCCCGAGCAGCTCGTGCTCTCCAAGGACCGCTACGGCCGCTAGCTAGGTGACGCGGCCGGGCTTCGCGTCGTAGGCGCGGTGCTCGCCGCGCGCGGCGATCGCGCGCAGGCGGTCGAGCGCGTCCCAGACGTCGGCGTGGCCCGTGTAGAGCGGCGCGACGCCGAGCCGGATCACGTCGGGCCCGCGGAAGTCGGGCACGACGCCCGCCCGCTCGATCAGCGCGCGGGTCAGCGGCCACGCCTCCGGATGCGCGAGCGCGACGTGCGAGCCGCGCCGCGCCGGGTCGCGCGGCGTCGCGAGCGCGAACCCGAGCGGCGCGAGCCACGCGTCGTGCAGGGCGATCATCCGCTCGGTCAGCGCGATCGCCTTGGCGTGCAGCGCGGCGATGCCCGCCTCGGCGGTCAGCCGCACGCCCTCCTCGACGGCGGCGAGGCCGAGGATCGGCGGCGTGCCCGCGAGGAAGCGGCGGATCGACGGGTCGGGGTCGTAGCCGCGCTCCATCGCGAACTGGTCGCGCTGGCCGAACCAGCCCCAGATCGGCGAGCGCAGCGCCGCCTGGCGCTCGCGCGCGACGTAGAGGTAGCCCGGGCGCCCCCGGCCCGCCGTTGAGGTACTTGTAGGTGCAGCCGACGGCGAGCTCCGCGCCGGCGGCGCGCAGGCCGACCGGGATCGCGCCCGCGGAGTGGCTGAGGTCCCAGATCAGCGTCGCGCCGCGCTCGCGTCGCGGCGGCCTGGAGCGCCGGCAGGTCGGCGACCGCGCCGCTGCGGTAGCCGACGTGCGAGAGGACGACGACGTCGCCCGGCCCGCACGGGAGCGTCGCCGCGTCGGGCTCGCCGTCGAACTGGCGCAGCGCGACGCCGCGCTGGGCCGCGATCCCCTCGAGCACGTGGCGGTCGGTGGGGAAGTTGCCGCGGTCGGTGACGAGCGCGCCGCCGCCCGCCACCGCCGCGCGACGAGCTTGAACAGGTTGACCGTGGTCGAGTCGCAGACGAGCACCTCGCCCGGCTCGGCGCCGATCAGCGGCGCGAGCGCGTCGCCGGTGCGCTCGGGCGCGTCGATCCAGTCCGGCCAGCCGCCGACGAGCCGGTCGCCCCACTCCTCGGCGGCCGCGGCGAGCCGCGCGCGGGTCGCGACCGGCAGCCGGCCGAGCGAGTTGCCGTCGAGGTAGAGGACGCCGGCGGCGTCCGCGACGAAGCGCTCGCGGAAGCCGGCCAGCGGATCGGCGGCGTCGGCCGCCTCCGCCGCGGCGCGGCTCAGCGGGTCATCCACGCCGTCACCGCCGTCCACAGCGGATTCCGCGGGTCGAGGTGGCCGAAGTGGTCCTCGCCGGGCGCCACCACCAGCTCGACGTCGTCGCCGGCGGCGTCGCGCCGCCGCGGCGAACGCCTCGCTGATCGCGAGCGGCACGATCTCGTCGCGGTCGCCGTGGGTCACGAGCGCCGGGACGCCGAGCGGGAGCCGCTCGGCGGGCGACGCGAGCGCATAGCGCTCCGGCTGCTCGTCCGGGCGTGCCGCCGAGCAGCTCGTGCACGACCCCGTCGCTGAGCGCCAGCGCCGACGCCATCCGCAGGTCGAGCACGCCGGCCTGCGCCACGACGCCGGTGACCGGCACGCGCGCGACCTCGCGCGTGGCGAGCCAGGCGGCCAGGTGGCCGCCGGCGGAGTGCCCGATCGCGACGACGCGCGACAGGTCGAGCGCGCCGGGCCGGTGCGCGGGCACCTCGGTGAGGTGGTCGACCGCGGCGGCGACGTCGTCGAGCGTGCGCGGGAAGCCGCCGCCGTCGCCGAGCCGGCGGTACTCGACGTTCCAGGCCGCCCAGCCGCGCGCCGCGAGGTCCGCGCACAGCGGCCGCGACTGCTTGCGGCCGTGCCGCGCGCGCCAGAACCCGCCGTGGATCAGGACGGCGACGGGGAACGGTCCGTCGCCGTCCGGCAGGAACAGCTCGCCGAACTGCGAGCGGGCCGTCCCGTACGGATGGTGCTCAGGCAGCGACACCCAGCGAGCGCGCCGCCTCGGCGAGCCGCGTGACGCCCTCGTCGATCTGCTCCGGCGTCACCCCCGAGTAGGCGAGGCGCAGCGTGTTCTCGCCCCCCTCGAGGAGGAAGTCGGTGCCCTTGACGAACAGCACCTCGCGCTCCTTCGCGGCGACCTCGAGGTCGGCCACGCGGACGCCCTCGGGCAGCTCGACCCACATGAAGTAGCCGCCCGACGGGGGCGAGAAGCGCGCCTCCGGCAGCTCGCGCGCCAGCGCGGACACCAGCGCGTCGCGGCGCTCGCGCAGCGCGTCCTTCACCGTGGCGATCGCGCCGTCCATCCGCCCGGAGCGGGCGAACTGGTTGACGATCGACTGGGCGACCATGTTCGGCGAGATGTAGGTGTTCGTCGCGATCCCCTGGATCTGCTTGATCACCGCCTGCGGGCCGACGAGGTAGCCGACGCGGATGCCGGGGCAGACCGTCTTGGAGAACGACGACGCGTACACGACCTTGCCCGCGTCGTCCTGCTCGCGCATCGTCGGCAGCGACTCGCCCTCGAAGCGGATCGCGATGTACGGGTCGTCCTCGAAGATCGTGAAGTCGTACTCGGCCGCGAGCGCGAGCAGCTGCGTGCGCTTGGCCGCGCTCAGCGTGTAGCCCGCGGGGTTCTGGAAGTTCGGGATGACGTGGGCGAGCTTGGGCCGCACGCCGGTCTCGAGCAGCGAGCGCAGCGCGGCGGTGTCGATCCCGTCGGTCTCGAGCTCGACCATGTGCAGGTCGGCCTCGCGGTTGCGCAGGTTCAGCAGCGTGCGGTCGTACGTGGGCGACTCGACGACGACGGGGTCGCCGGGGTCGACGAGCAGCTGGAACAGGAACGCGTCGGCCTGCATCGAGCCGTTCGTGACCAGCACCTGCTCGACCTCGACGCCGTGCTGCTCGGCGATCCACTCGCGCAGCGGCACGTAGCCGACGGACGTGCCGTAGGCGACCGTGCCCGCCGGGTCCTTGTCGAACGCGAGCTGCGACGCCTCGCGCAGCCCCTCCACGTCGACGATGTCGAGCGACGGCGCGCCCCGGGCGAAGGAGATCGGTGCCATGCCCCCGCTTATCGTCGTGAGCGACGCGGACGATGTCCGCGGCGATCTCGGCGACCGCGGTCGGCGTCTGGCCGACGCGCACGCCGCGCGCCTCGAGCGCGGCCTGCTTCGCCTTCGCGGTCCCGGCCGTGCCGGAGACGATCGCGCCCGCGTGGCCCATCGTCTTGCCGGGCGGGGCCGTGAAGCCGGCGATGTAGGCGACCACCGGCTTCGTCACGTGCTCGGCGATGTAGTCGGCGGCCTCCTCCTCGGCCGAGCCGCCGATCTCGCCCGCCATCACGATCAGCTCCGTCTCCGGATCGGACTCGAACGCGGCGATCACGTCGATGAAGCTCGTGCCCGGGACCGGGTCGCCGCCGATGCCGACGATGCTCGAGTTGCCGAACCCGCGCTGGGCCAGCTCGTTGCCGATCTGGTAGGTCAGCGTGCCCGACCGCGAGACGACGCCGACGTTGCCCTCCTTGAAGAACGCGGCCGGGATGATCCCGACGTTCGCCTTGCCCGGCGAGAGGATGCCGGGGCAGTTCGGGCCGACGAGCCGGACGGCGGGATTCCGCGCGAGGTGGTTGTAGACGCGCAGCTCGTCGTGCGCGGGGATGCCCTCGGTGATCGCGATGATCAGCGCGATGCCGGCGTCCTCGGCCTCGAGGATCGAGTCGGCGGCGAAGCGCGGCGGGACGAAGATCATCGCCGTGTTCGCGCCGGTCTCGGCGACCGCGTCGTGGAACGTGTTGAAGACCGGGATGCCCTCGACGTCCTGGCCGCCCTTGCCGGGCGTGACGCCGCTGACGACGTTCGTGCCGTAGCGCTTGTTGTTGAGCGTGTGGAACGTGCCCTCGCGGCCGGTGATGCCCGAGGTGCAGAGCCGCGTGTCGCTGTCGACGAAGACGCTCATGCGGCCGCCAGCTCCACGACCTTGTTGGCGGCGCCCAGCATGGTGGCCTCCGTGTGCACGTTGGGGAGGTCGGCCTCGGCGAGCAGCGCCCGGCCCTCCTTGTCGTTGGTCCCGTCGAGCCGGACGACGAACGGCACCGTCGGCTTGATCTGCGCGAACGCCTCGATGAGGCCCTTGGCGACCTCGTCGCAGCGCGTGATGCCGCCGAAGATGTTGAACAGCACGGCCGAGACCTTGTCGTTGGAGAGGATCACCTCGACGGCGCTGGTGATCTCCTCCGCCTTGGCCCCGCCGCCGGCGTCGAGGAAGTTGGCCGGCGAGCCGCCCGCCTGGGCCACGACGTCGAGCGTGCTCATCACGAGCCCCGCGCCGTTGCCGAGGATCCCGACGTTGCCGTCGAGCTTCACGTAGGTCAGCCCGCGCTCGCGCGCCATCCGCTCCTGCGGGTCCTCGCCCGAGACGTCGCGCAGCTCGGCGTTCTCGGGGTGCCGGAAGAGCGCGTTGTCGTCGAGCGTCACCTTCGCGTCGAGCGCCGCGACCGAGCGGTCGCCGGTGACGATCAGCGGGTTGACCTCGACGAGCAGCGCCTCCTCGGCGATGAACGCGTCGTAGAGCCGGCTGAGCAGCGCGCCGACGCCGCGGATCACGTCGGCGTCGACGCCGGCCTCGAAGGCGAGCCGGCGCGCGTGGAAGTCCTGGAACCCGAGCAGCGGGTCGACGTGGAGCCGCGCGATCGCGTCGGGATCGGAGTCCGCGACCTCCTCGATGTCCATCCCGCCCTGCGTCGAGAGCAGGACGAGCGGCTTCTTCGCGGAGCGGTCGAAGACGATCGAGGCGTAGTACTCGGTCGCGATGTCCGACGCCTGCTCGACCCACAGCTCGTGGACGGTGAAGCCGCGGATGTCCATGCCGAGGATCGCGCGGGCGTGCTCCTCGGCCTCCTTGCGGTCGTTGGCCAGCTTGATCCCGCCGGCCTTGCCGCGGCCGCCGATCAGCACCTGCGCCTTGACGACGCAGGGGTAGCCGAGCTCGTCGGCGGCGGCCACCGCCTGCTCGACGGTGGTGGCGGGCGCGCCCTTCGGGACGGGCACGCCGTGGCGCGCGAAGAGCTGCTTGCCCTGGTATTCGAGGAGGTCCATAAGCGGGCCCGACTCTAGCCAACGGCCCGTGATCGAAGCGCCATTCCCGAGGCGCTGTCACAATGCTGCACCGCCCATGCCGCTCCCCAAGGAAGTCACCTTCGTCACGTTCGACGTCTACGGCACCCTGATCGACTGGGAGACGGGGGTCTACGACGCGTTCGCCAAGGAGGCGGACAAGGACGGCTACACGCTCTCGCGCGACGAGCTCATCCCGCTCTTCCTGCAGACGCAGCAGGAGATCAAGAGCGGCTCCTACGAGCTCTACGCCGAGGTGCTGCGCCGCACCGCCGTCCAGATCTCCAAGCAGCTCGGGTGGCCGCTCGAGCCGTCCCGCTCCGGGTTCCTGCCCGCGTCGCTGTCGCGCTGGCCCCCGTTCAAGGAGACCAACACGCAGCTCGAGCGCTTCGCCAAGAAGTTCGAGGTCGGGCTGATCTCGAACGTCGACGACAAGCTGCTCGGCGAGACGCGGCGCTGGTTCAAGGCCGACTTCGACCTCGTCGTGACCGCCCAGCAGGTGCGCTCCTACAAGCCGGACCCGGCGCACTTCAAGGAGGCCGAGCGGCGGATCGGCGGCAAGAAGGGCTGGGTGCACGTCACCTCCAGCTACTACTACGACGTCGAGCCGTGCCTGAAGGCGAAGGTCCCGGTGATCTGGGTCAATCGCAACAAGGAGACGCTCGACTCCTCGCAGAAGAAGCCGACCGCGGAGGTCAAGACCCTCCTCGAGGCGGCGAAGCTGCTCGGCGCCGCCTAGCGATGAAGGCCGTCGGGCTGCATCCCGACGTCATCGTCGTCACGTCCAGGTTCTGGCAGACGACCTGCACGCTCGTGCGCTCGGGCGAGGAGGCGTTCTGCATCGACTCGCCGGTCCTGCCCGACGAGCTCGAGCTGCTGCCGGCGATCGCGCAGCAGGCGGACTTCCGCGTCGTCGGCTGCCTGGCGACGCACGTCGACTGGGACCACGTGCTCGGCCGCTACGCGTTCGCCGACGCCCCGCTGGGCGTCGCCGAGTCGAGCGCGGCGCGGCTGCGCAACGAGCCGGGCGCGGCGCAGCGCGAGCTGCGCGACTTCGACGAGGAGCACTACGTCGAGCGGCCGGCGCCGCTGACGATCCCGTCGCCGCAGGCGCTGCCGGTGCCGGGCCACTGCGGGATCGGCGAGCGCGAGCTCGAGCTGCACCCGACCGAGGGCCACACGCTCGACGGGATGGCGATCCGGGTCCCGTGGGCGGACGTGCTCGTCGTCGGCGACTACGTCTCGCCCGTCGAGATCCCCTGGATCTCCGAGAGCGGGTCGGCGTCCGCCTACCTGGCGACGCTGAACCGGCTCGAGCCGCTCGTCGAGGCCGCCGCCCACGTCGTGCCCGGCCACGGCTCGCCGCTCGAGGGCGAGCGCGCGCTCGCGATCCTGCGCGAGGACCGGGCCTACCTGGAGGCGCTGCTGGAGCGGGGGGCGGACGCGCCGCTGCCGCTGGCGCGCCGGACCGGCGCGCAGAAGAAGATCCACGCGGAGAACGTGACGCGAGTACCGGCCTGAGCCGGGAGACGACCCACGACCCGCGGCGGGTCACCTGCGCGTAGGTGAAGCGGAGGGTCGCGAAGCCGTGGGCCTGCAGGTCGGCGTCGCGCTCCCGGTCGCGCTCGAACGCCGCACGGGTGTTGTGGAAGCGCCAGCTGTCGAGCTCGGCGACGACGCGGTGCTCCGGCCAGTGGCAGTCGACGAGGTGCCCGTGCACCACGACGTTCGTCCGCGGCCGCTCGATCCGGTGTCGCCGGCAGAGGACGACCATCGCCGCCTCGAAGTCGCTGCGGGTGTGATCCGGCTCGGCGGCGAGGAGATCCGCGAGCCGTGCCGCACCGGGGCGTCCGGCCGCGGCGGCGAGCGCGCTGGGGACGTCGAGGAGCCGCAGCGACTCCGCCGCCTCCACGGCGCGGGCGAGCGCGGCCGCCTCGAGCGTGCCGGCGAGGTCGCTCAGGGTGCGGGCGACGCTGGTCACCGGGATCCGCTCGTGCAGCGTGACGTGCTCCGCGCGGAGGCTGCGGCTGCGATGCAAGATCAGGCCGGCGCGCCGCGAGCGTCCGCCCGGCCCGGTGGTCACGTGCACGGGGCCGCCGGGCGGGGCGCGCAGATTCCACAACGCCGCGGCGTGCGCGTGGCTCAGCACCGCGCCCTCGCCGAGCGCGCGGACCGCGGCGAGCCACCACCCGCGTTGCGTCAGCCGCGGTGTCCCACCGCGTACACCCCGCGGTGCAGCGGGATCAGCCGCCCGGCCCTGATCCGCTCCCGATCTGCGTTCGCGAAGCGCCGACCGCGTGGAGCCCGGCGCGGTCGACGATCCCGTGGTCGGCGTGCGCGAGCACGGCGATCCGCTGGTCCAGCGTTCCCTCGACGACTTGAGCGTCCATACGACGCCTAGGTCGTCACGCGGCTGATTCGCCCCCTCAGTCGGAGGTGGTGATCACGGCGAGGGTGGCGCCGACGCTGACGGCGGCCCCCTCGGAGATCGGCAGCTCGGCCACCTTGCCCGCCTTGTGGGCGGTGATCTCGTTCTCCATCTTCATCGCCTCGATGATGCAGATCAGGGCGCCCTCCTCGACCTCGGCGCCCTGCTCGACCAGCACCTTGAAGACGTTGCCCTGGAGCGGCGAGGCGAGCGTGTCGCCGCCGCCGCCGGCCCCGCCGCCGCCCTTGCGCTCGGCGCGGCGCGGCTTCGCGGCCGCCGGCGCGGAGCCGTTCCCGCCGGGTGGCGCGGCGATCGCGTCGCCGAGCACGCGGACGTCGAAGCGCTTCCCCGAGACCTCGACCGTGTAGGAGCGCTCGAGCGGCTCCGGCTCGTCCTCGGCCGCCTGCGGCGGCGCCTCGAAGGCGAGCGTCTTGAGCCAGTCGCGGTCCTCGATCAGGTCGCGGCAGGTCTCGCCCTTCCCCCACTGCTCCGAGGCCATGATCGCCTTGTGGAACGGGATCAGCGTCTTGACGCCCTCGATCTCGAACTCCTCGAGCGCGCGCGCCATCCGCCGCGTCGCCGCCTCGCGGTCGCTGTCCCAGACGATCAGCTTCGCGACCATCGGGTCGTAGAGCGGCGTGATCTCCGAGCCCGACAGCACGCCGGAGTCGACCCGCACGCCGGGCCCCGAGGGCTCGCGGTAGTGCGCGACGGTGCCCGGCGCGGGGGCGAAGTTCTTCGCGGCGTCCTCGGCGTTGATCCGGCACTCGATCGCGTGGCCGCGCAGCACGACCTCGTCCTGGGCGACCGACAGCGGCTCGCCCGCCGCGATCTGGATCTGCTCGCGCACGATGTCGATCCCGGTCGTCGCCTCGGTCACGCAGTGCTCGACCTGGACCCGCGTGTTCATCTCGAGGAAGAAGTACTCGCCGTCCTGCAGCAGGCCCTCGATCGTCCCCGCCCCGCGGTAGTCGACCGCGCGCGCCGCCTCGGTCGCGATCCGGCCGATCCGCTCGCGCAGCTCCGCGTCGACGAGCGGCGCCGGCGACTCCTCGATCAGCTTCTGGTGGCGGCGCTGGATCGAGCAGTCGCGCTCGCCGAGGTGGATCACGTTGCCGTGCCCGTCGGCGAGCACCTGGACCTCGACGTGGCGCGGGTCGGGCAGGTAGCGCTCGAGGTAGACGGTCGGGTCGGAGAAGAACTTCTCGCCCTCGCGCGCGGCGCCCTCGAACGCGTCGGAGAGCTTGTCCGGCTCGAGCGCCACGCGGAAGCCCTTGCCGCCCCCGCCGCCGGCGGCCTTGACCGCGATCGGGTAGCCGATCCCCTCCGCGATCTTCGCCGCCTCCTCGACGGTGTCGACCGGGTCGGTCGTGCCGGGGACGATCGGCACGCCGGCCGCCTTCATCAGCTCGCGCGCCCGGGTCTTGGAGCCCATCGCGTCGATCGCCGCCGCGGGCGGGCCGATGAACGTGATCCCCTCCTCCTCGAGCCGGCGCGCGAAGGCGGCGTTCTCGGCGAGGAAGCCGTAGCCGGGGTGGACGGCCTCCGCGCCCGACTGCGCGACCACCTCGAGCAGCTTGTCGACGACGAGGTACGACTCCGCGGCGGGGCCGGGGCCGATCAGGTACGCCTCGCTCGCGCGCTTGACGTGCTGCGCGTCGCGGTCGGCCTCGGAGTAGACGGCGACGGAGGCGATCCCGAGCTCGTCGAGCGCACGGATCACGCGCACGGCGATCTCGCCGCGGTTCGCCACGAGGACCTTGGAGAACATGGGGCGCGGATGCTATCCGCAGCACTACGATCCCGCGCCATGGATCGCTACCTCGTCACGGGCGCCAACGGCTGCATCGGCGCGTGGACCGTCGCGCAGCTCGCGGGGAGGGCGCCGCGGTCGTGGCGCTCGACGCCTCCGACGACCTCCATCGGCTGCGCCTGCTGCTCGACGACGACACGCTCGCCGGGCTCGCGCGGGTCCAGGGCGACATCACCGACCTGGCCGCGCTCGAGCGGACGATCGACGAGCACGCGATCACCCACGTGATCCACCTCGCGGCGCTGCAGGTCCCGTTCTGCCGCGCCGACCCGCCGCTCGGCGCGCGGGTCAACGTCGTCGGGACGGTCAACGTGTTCGAGGCGGTCGCCCGGCGGCAGGACCGCATGGGCCCGATCGTCTACGCGTCGTCGGTCGCCGCCTACGACGCGCTCGACGACACGACCACCGGCGCCGCGATGGAGGGCGTCCCGAGCACGCTCTACGGCGTCTTCAAGCGCGCCAACGAGGGCACCGCGAGCGTCTACGCCGCCGAGCAGGGGATCGCCAGCGTCGGCCTGCGCCCGCACACCGTCTACGGGCCGGGCCGCGACCAGGGCGTCACCTCGGCGCCGACCACCGCGATGCTCGCACGCCGCCGCGGGCCTGCCGTACGAGCTGCCGTTCGGCGGCGCCTACCAGCTCCAGTACGCGCCCGACGTGGCCGCCGCGTTCGTCGGCGCCGCGCGCGAGCCGGTCGAGGGCGCGCCGGTGCGCGACGTCGGCGGGCCCGACGGTGCACACCGACGAGGTGATCGCCGCGATCGAGGCGGCCGTGCCCGGCGCGCGGATCACCTACGCCGACGTCGAGCTGCCGTTCCCCGCCGACACCGGCGACCCGGCCCCGGCGACGCCGCTGGACGCGGGGATCGCCGACGCGATCGCCCGCTTCCGCGACCTGCTCGACCGCGGGCTCGTCGCCAGGCCCGCGGCCTGACCGGGACGTCCTCCGAACAACCCTCGCGGTCCGTTTCAGGACCGCGGTCCGCTTACCCTTGCGCATGCAACCAGTTCGCGCTACAGTGCTAATCATCAGTAAGCGGACTACGGTCCGCGGGGACGACCAGAGACAAGGGGAACCATCCGATGAGCACTGCCACGCAGACCCAGCTTCCTGCCGCGACGTGGGGCGTCGACCCGGTCCACTCGACGGCCGGCTTCTCGATCAAGTACATGGTCTCGACCTTCCGCGCCGGCTTCGCCAAGGTCGACGCCACGCTCGACACGACCGGTGACACGCCGGTGCTCAAGGGCTCCGTCGACCCGACCACGATCGACGTCAAGGACGAGAACTTCCACGCCCACCTCCAGAGCCCGGACTTCTTCGACAGCGAGCGCCATCCGGCGATCACGTTCGAGTCGACCGCCTGGCGGACCGAGGGCGACGTGCTCGTCGTCGACGGCAACCTGACGATCAAGGGCGACACCCGCCCCGTCGAGGCGCGCGGCGTCCTCGTCGACCCGCACGAGGACCCGTGGGGCAACACCCGCCTCGGCGTCACGCTCGAGGCGAGCATCGACCGCTCGCACTTCGGCATCACCTGGAACAACCCGCTGCCCAAGGGCGGCCTCGCGCTGGCCAACGACGTCAAGCTGCACGTCGACCTCCAGCTGGTCCAGGCGTAATGAAGGTCCTGGGAATCTCGGGCAGCCTGCGCCGGGACTCCCACAACGCGAAGCTCCTCCGGGCGGCGGGCGACCTGCTCCCGCCCGGGGTCGAGCTCGAACTGTGGGAGGGCCTGAAGTCCGTGCCGCCCTACGACGCCGACGACGACGGCGGCGACCGCGACTGGAGCCTGGTGTCGCTGGACGCCGCGATCCGCGACGCGGACGCGGTCCTGTTCTCGACGCCCGAGTACAACCACTCGGTGCCGGGCCAGCTCAAGAACGCGCTGGACTGGCTCTCGCGCCCGCTCAAGGACAGCCCGCTGCGCAACAAGCCGGCCGCCGTGGTCGGCGCCAGCACCGGCCTCTTCGGCGCGGTCTGGGCGCAGGCCGAGCTGCGCAAGGTGCTGGGCGCGATCGGCGCCCGGGTCGTCGACCGCGAGCTGCCGGTCGGGCTCGCCGACGACGCCTTCGCGGACGACGGCGGCCTCACCGACGACGAGCAGCGGCTGATCCTCGCCGACCTCGTCACCGAGCTGCTCGCCGAGGTCCGAGCCCTCGCGCATCGCGGCCTGAGCCTTCGGGTGGCCGCGCCGGGTGACGCGACCCGGCGCGGCCGCTAGGCTCGTCCGATGACGGTCGAGACCGCTGCGCTGCCGCCGCTCGCCGCGCGGCTGCGCGGCGTCCGGTCGTCGCCCGTGCGCGACATCCTCGCGCTCACCCAGCAGCCCGGCGTGATCTCGTTCGCCGGCGGGCTGCCGGCGCCCGAGCTGTTCGACGGCCCCGGCACGCGCGCCGCGTTCGCCGCCGCGCTGCACGACGCGGCCGTCGGCCGCACGCTGCAGTACTCGACCACCGAGGGCGACCCCGCGCTGCGCGCCGCGGTCGCCGCGCGGCTCACCGCGCGCGGGCTGCCGACGCACGCCGACGAGCTGCTGATCACGAGCGGCTCGCAGCAGGCGCTCACGCTGATCGCGACCGTGCTGCTCGAGCCGGGCGACACCGTGCTCGTCGAGGAGCCGTCCTACCTCGCCGCGCTGCAGGCGTTCCAGCTCGCCGGCGCGACCGTCGTGCCCGTGCCGTGCGACGACGACGGGATCGACCCCGAGGCCGCGGCCGCGCTCGCCGCGCGCCACGGCGCCCGGCTGCTCTACACGATCCCGACGTTCCAGAACCCGACCGGGCGGACGCTGCCGCTCGAGCGCCGCGAGGCGCTCGTCGCGCTCGCGCGCGGCGCCGGGTTCTGGCTGCTGGAGGACGACCCCTACGGCGAGCTGCGCTACCGCGGCGAGCCGCTCCCGACGCTGGCCGCGCTCGACGACCGCGTGCTCTCGCTCTCGACGCTGTCGAAGATCGCCGCGCCCGGGCTGCGGATCGGCTGGGTGCGCGCGCCCGAGCCGCTGCGGCGGCCGCTGACGATCGCCAAGCAGGCGGCCGACCTGCACTCCTCCACGGTCGACCAGGCCGCCGCCGCCCACTGGCTGGAGACGATCGACCTCGACGCGCGCGTCGCCACGCTGCGCTCGGTCTACGGCGCGCGCCGCGACGCGCTGATCGACGGGCTCCGCGACGCGCTCCCGCCCGGGTCGGCCCACAACCGGCCCGACGGCGGGATGTTCGTCTGGGCGCGGCTGCCCGACGGCTGGGACGCGGGCGAGCTGCTCGACCGCGCGCTGCGCCACGAGGTCGCGTTCGTGCCGGGCTATCCGTTCTTCGCCGGCCCGCCCGATCAGGCGGCGCTGCGGCTGTCGTTCACCGCGCACGACCCGGCGGAGATCGCCGAGGGGCTCGCGCGGCTGCGCGCGGCCTGGGCCGGCTAGGGCGCGTCGAAGCCGTCGAGGTCGCGCTGCAGCGCGATCCGCACCGCCTCGTCGACCGGCAGCGCGATCCGCAGCGCCAGCGCCAGCCGCGCGCGGCTGCGCCGGCCCTCGCGGGCGAAGCGCTCGGCCAGGCCGGTGAGCGCGCAGAAGGCGACCTCGTGCGCGCAGTGGCGGCGGACGCGGTCCGGGCACGGGTCGGCCTGGGCGGAGAGGCGGGCGTCGAGCAGGACGGTGCGGCCGCTGCCGCCGAGCCCGACGAACCAGCGGGTGGGGGACGAGCAGACCGCCGCGGTGACGCCGGCGCGGCGCAGCAGCTCGACGCCGAGCACCGCCAGCAGCAGCGGGTGGGCGCGGCGCGTGTCGAGGACCCGGTCGAGCCGCAGCACGGCCGGGTCGAACCCGGTGTCGGGCTGGACGAGCAGGTCGCGCTCGAGCACGGTGCCGAGGCGCCGCGCGCGGTCCGGCCCGGCCATCGCGGCGACGCCGAACAGGCGGCGCGACGCATCGTCGAGGCGCCCGCGGGCGGCGCCGGCGTCGACGGGCCAGAACTCGGCCGCGAGCGACAGCAGGAGCTCGCCCGTGTCGGTGCACGGTCCGTCGGCGAGCTCGGTGAAGGGGGTCAGCGCGTCCATCTGGTCGACCGGCTGCCGCGGTCGATTTCCGACCGCGGCAGTCGGTGTTAGGGAACCCTAACCCAACCGGCGCCGTCGCGCAACGGCGGTCAGCCCAACAGGGCGAGGACCCGCTGCGCTGCGGCGGGGATCTGCTCGGCGCCGCCGATCTCGACGTCGGCGTGCTCCGGCTCCTCGTACACGTCGCCGACGCCGGTGAGCCCGGGCAGCTCGCCCGCACGGGCACGGGCGTAGAGCCCCTTCGGGTCGCGCCGCTCGCACTCGGCGAGCGCGGTCGAGACCCAGACCTCGAGGAACGGCACGCCGGCCGCCTCGTGGATCGCGCGGGCGGAGGCGCGGTCGCTGCGGTAGGGCGAGACGAGCGCGGTCAGCGCCACCACGCCGGCCTCGGCCAGCAGCGCCGCCGCGTGCGCGGTGCGGCGGACGTTCTCGGCGCGGTCGTCGGCGCTGAAGCCGAGGTCGCCGTTGAGGCCGTGGCGCAGGTTGTCGCCGTCGAGCCGCAGCGCGGGCCGGCCGGCGCCGATCAGCAGCGCCTCGAGCTCGACCGCGAGCGTCGACTTGCCGGACGCCGGCAGGCCGGTGAACCAGACGGTGGCGCCCTTGAAGCCGAGCGCCGCGGCACGGTCGGCGGGCGTGACGGCGCCGTCGTGCCAGCGCGTGTTGGCGGTCTTCACGCCGTGACCGTAGCGCTCACGCGGCCTGCACGTGGATCCCGCACTCGTCCTTCTCGAGCCCGGCCCAGCGGCCCTCGCGGCCCGCGCCGGGGAGCGTGCAGTGCGTGCAGCCGATCGACGCGTAGCCCTGGTCGTGCAGCGGGTTGTACGGCAGGTCGTGCGCGGCGATGTACGCCCACACGTCGCGCTCGGTCCAGGTGGCGAGCGGGTTCGCCTTCCAGAGGCCGTGGCGCTCGTCCCAGTCGAGCTCCTCGGTCGTCGCGCGGTCGGGCGACTGGTCGCGGCGGACGCCGGAGATCCAGCAGTCGGCGTCGGCCAGCGCGCGCTCGAGCGGCTCGACCTTGCGCAGGAAGCAGCAGCGGTCGGGCTCGGTCGCCCACATGCCGGGGACCCATTCGCCCCGGTGGGACTCGACGGTGATCCCGTAGCGCTCCTCGACCGCGCGCCAGGTGGCGTAGGTCTCGGGGAACAGCTCGCCGGTGTCGAGCGTGAAGATCCGCGCCCCGGGCGCGTGGCGCCGGACGAGGTCGACCAGCACGGCCGTCTCCTTCTGCCACGACGCGGCCAGCGCGAGGCGGTCCTCACCGAACCGCTCGACGGCCTCCAGGATGATCTCGGCGGGGCGCCCGTCCGTCTCCATCGACAAAACGTATCAACTCCGGTCGGGATTCAAGCAATCCAATCCCGGGCGGAATTCCCGTGATACCTTCTAGCGGCTATGGAGCCTTCGACCAGCACCGGCCGCAAGGGGTCGCTCGAGAACCCCGAAGTCCACGCGGACGTGCCCGGCCACGTCATCCCGATCCTCGAGCGCGAGTTCGACGACTTCGACAACGAGGCGGAGAAGTTCCTCGCCGGCCAGACGGAGGAGACCGAGTTCATCGGCTTCCGCCTGAAGCAGGGCGTCTACGGGCAGCGCCAGCCCGACGTCCAGATGGTCCGCGTGAAGCTCCCGTGGGGCGGCATCAACCCCGAGCAGATGGAGATGTTCGCCGACGTCGTCGAGCGCTGGGCGCCGCTGGACAAGGCGCACATCACGACGCGCCAGAACATCCAGATCCACCACATCCCGCTGCGGGACATGACGGAGCTGATCCGCGAGATCTCCGACGTCGGCCTGTCGAGCCGCGAGGGCTGCGGCAACACCGTCCGCAACGTGACCGCCGATCCGTGGGCGGGCGTCTGCCACGACGAGCTCTGGGACCCGACGCCGTACGTCGGCGCCTACGTCCGCTACTTCGTGCGCCACCCCACGACGCAGCTGATGCCGCGCAAGGTCAAGACCGCGTTCACGGGCTCCGACACCGACCGCGCGCTGACCGGCATCCACGACATCGCCTTCATCGCCCGCGAGCGCGACGGCGTCAAGGGCTTCGAGATCCGCGTCGGCGGCGGCACGTCGATCATGCCGCGGATCGCGCCGACGCTGGTCGACTTCGTCACCGCCGACGACGGCGAGTACCTCAAGTGGGCCGAGGCCGTGTTCCGCATCTTCGACCGCCAGGACTGGCTGCGCGTCAACCGCGCCCGCGCCCGGATCAAGGTGCTGGTCGACAAGGTCGGCATCGACGAGGTGCGCCGGATGGTCGACGAGGAGCTCCAGGGCGACTGGGTCGCCGAGCGCGACTTCTCGGTCGACCACCGGCTGTTCGTCCACGACGAGGAGGCCAACGCGCCGGCGCCGCCGCTCCAGTACGGCTCGCCGAACGGCGACGGGAAGGCGTTCGCGGCGTTCCTCGAGGCGAACGTCGAGCGGCAGCGCCAGGCGGGCTTCTCCGCCGTCCAGGTCAAGGTCGTGCGCGGCGACCTCACGCCGGAGCAGTTCCGCGGGCTCGCCGCGATCATGCGCGAGTTCTCGGGCGGCTACGCGCGGACGACCGTGCACCAGAACCTGCTGCTGCGCTGGGTCCGCGACGAGGCCGTCTACGACGTCTGGCAGCGGCTGCAGGCGCTCGGGCTCGGCGACGCCGGCGCCGACCAGATCAACGACGTCGTCTCGTGCCCCGGCACCGACTCGTGCAAGCTCGGCATCACGTCCTCGATGGGCCTGAACCGCGCGGTGCAGGAGCGGATCGAGGAGATGCGGATCACCGATCCGCTGACCCGCCGGATCCACATCAAGATGTCGGGCTGCCCGAACGGCTGCAGCCAGCACCACATCGGCAACATCGGGTTCTACGGCGCGTCGATCAAGGTCGGCGAGCACACGATCCCGGCCTACGTGGCGCACATCGGCGGCAACTACGAGGGCGGCGAGATCGCCTACGGCGCGCGGCTGAAGGTCCGGCTGCCCGCCAAGCGGGTTCCCGAGGCGGTCGAGCGCTGGCTGCGCAAGTACGAGGCGGAGCGCGAGGACGGCGAGGCCTTCAACGACTACGCCGCGCGCGTCGGGACGACCGCGTTCGAGGACGCCGTGCGCGACCTCGCCATGCCCGTGGAGTTCGGCCTGGAGACGATGAGCCACTTCATCGACTGGAACCGCAAGGTCCCCTTCCAGGTCATCCGCGGCGAGGGCGAGTGCGCGGTCTGACGCACGTCGCCGCCGCACGGGCGAGCGCGTAGTCTTCGCGGGCGTGAACCGGCGCCCGCGACTCGTGCTCGAAGGCTCGGCGGCCTCGCCCGAGGAGGCCGCGGCGGTGATCGCCGCGGTCGAGCAGTTCCTGCGCGACACGCTGCCGCCCGCCGCGCCGCCGGAGCCCGCGCCCGACGCGTGGCTGACGGCCGCGCGGATGGAGGGCATCGGGCTCGCGCCGGACCTGCCGTGGTAGTCCCGGTCCTCGGCCATGACGCGGTGCTCGCCGCCGTCTCCCCCGCGGCCGCGATCGAGCACGTGCGCGACGGGTTCGCCGCCCACCACGCCGGCGAGTGGACGATGCCGGCCAAGATCTACCTCGAGGCGCCGCCGGCGGGCGACTTCCGCGCGATGCCCGCGCTGGGCGGCGGCTTCGCGATGCTCAAGTGGATCTCGTCGTTCCCCGGCAACCCGGCCGAGCACGGGCTCCCGACGGTGATGGGCGTCGTCTGCCTGTCCGACGCGGGGACGAGCGAGCCGCGGATGCTGCTCGACGCGCGCGCGGTGACCGCGCTGCGGACCGGCGCGGTCGCGGCGGTCGCCGCCGCCGCGCTCGCGCGGCCGGGCGCGGCGAGCGTCGGCGTGATCGGCTGCGGCCTGCACGGCGCGTGGGCGGCGCGCTGCCTCGCCGCCGCGGGGTACGGCCCGGGCGTCTGCGCGGACCCGCGGCCGGAGGCCGCCGAGGCGCTCGCGGCGGAGCTCGGCTGGCGCGCGGGCGACCGCGCGGCGGCGCTCGCCTGCGACGTCGTCTGCTGCGTCACGCCGGGCCACGAGCCGGTCGTCTCCGAGTCCGACCTCCATCCCGGGCTGCACCTGAACATGCTCGGCGCGGACGGTCCCGGCAAGGCCGAGGCGACGATCGGCGCGGTCGAGCGCTGCGCGCTGTTCTGCGACGAGTGGGCGCAGGCGTCGCACGGCGGCGAGCTGACCGGCGCCGTCGAGGCGGGCGCGGTCACGCGCGACCGGGTCACCGACCTCGGCGCGGTGCTCGCCGGCGCGGCGCCCGGGCGCACCGGACACCGGCGCGGTCACGCTGTTCGACTCCACCGGCCTCGCGATCCAGGACCTCGCGATCGCGGTCGCCGCGCACGCGGCGTGGTCCGCCGGGCGCGTCGAGGCCCAGCAGCTCGTGCTCTAGGCCTTCGGGCCGTTCACGCCCTTGATCGACCGCTGGCCGCGGTCGACGCGGTAGCGGAAGCCCTTGTCGGTCAGCAGCGCCGGTGGTCTTCCGCTTGATCGTCGAGACGCGCTTGAGCGTGACGTCGAACGACTTCGGCGTCGCCTTGACGAGCCCGAAGCCGTGGTGGTCGAAGTCGGCCGCGTCGACCCACGGGTTGATCCCGCGGAGCGCGTCGATGATCCCCGGGTCGGTGTGCGGGTCCGCGTCGTTGCCGGGCAGCACCGTCCCGCCGCCGACGTTGAGGTCGACCTCGCCGAAGTTGTTCGAGGTGGTCGACCCGCCGACGAACTCCAGCGCCACCGGCTTGCCGAGCCCGCCCTGCGTGCGCACGTCGCCGGCGATGAACGTGTGGATGTCGCCGGTGACGAACACGACGTCGCGGATCTTCTTGCGGTCGATGTGGCTCAGCAGCTCCTCGCGCTCGCGCGGGTAGCCCTGCCACGAGTCGAACTGGTAGTACGAGCCGCCGAGCACCTTCGCCGGCATCATCATCACCTGGTTGCCGATCACCTTCCAGGCGGCCTCGGAGCCCTGGAGCTCGCGCTTGATCCAGCCCATCTGGTCGGCGCCGAGGAACGGGCGCGGCTGGTCGAGGTCGGCGCAGCCCGGCGCCACCGCGTCGTCGCACGGCTGGTCCGCGCGGTAGCGGCGCTGGTCGAGCATGAAGAGGTCCAGCGTCTTGCCGAAGCGCAGCTTGCGGTAGATCCGGTCGCGCTTGCCGGCGAAGGTCGGCATCGACTCGAACCAGGCCCGATAGCCCGCTCGCGCGGCGCGCGGTCGAGTATTCCTGCTCCGGCGGCAGCCCGCCGCCGGGGGCGGCGCCGGCGTAGTTGTCCTGGATCTCGTGGTCGTCCCAGATCACGATCATCGGCGCCTTCGCGTGGAGCTTGCGCAGCGACTTGTCGCGGCGATAGAGCCGGTACTTGTCGCGGTAGTCGGCGAGCGAGACGGCCATCTTCGTGACGTCGGACGAGTAGCCCTGGCTCCCGATCGTGTCGTCGCGGACGGCGGTGCCGCCGGCGAGCGTGTGGTAGGTCTCGGCGTAGATGTAGTCGCCGAGGCAGACGACGAAGTCGAGGTCCTCGCGCGCCATCACGTCGTGCGCGTTGTAGAAGCCGTGCGTGTAGTCCTGGCAGGAGAAGAAGCCGAACGTCAGCGGCTGGCGCGAGTCGGCCGGCGGCGCGGTCCGGAAGCGGCCCACCGCGCTCTCCGTCCGCTTGGTCTCGAAGCGGTAGAAGTACTCCTCGTAGGGCTTGAGCCCGGTCACGCGCGCCTTGACGCTGCCGGCCAGCTCCGGCCCGGTCGTGATCTTCTCGCGCGCCACCACGTGCCGGAAGCCCTTGTCGCGCGCGACCTCCAGCCGGACGCCGCCGCGCTGCTCCACGCCGCCGACGCGGGTCCACAGCGTCATCGCGCGGGCGCCGGGGTCGCCCGAGGCGACGCCCTCCGCGAACGCGCCGGAGCCGAGCACCGGGCGGGGCTTGGCCGCGCCCGCCGGAGCGAGCCGCAGGGCCTGCGGCGCGAGGATCGCGGCGCCGGCGGCGCCGGCGCGGAACAGGAACTGGCGGCGTGACTGCATGGTCGTCGTGACCCCTCTCTCCCTACGTGGACGGGGCGAGAGCCTAGTCGGCCCGCGCGGCCGCCGTGTCAACGCGGTGTCAAGCGAACAATCCCGATGTAGTAGACCGAATTGGTGCTACAACGGTCGGCGGCATGGACCCGCTGATCATCGTCTTCGGGCTCGGCGTCGGCGTGCTGGTCGGGCTCACCGGCATCGGCGGCGGCTCGCTGATGACGCCGCTGCTGGTCATCTTCATCGGCACCCAGCCGCACGTCGCGGTCGGGACCGACATCGCCTACGGCGCGCTGACCAAGACCGTCGGCGGCTGGCAGCACCTGCGCAGCGGGACGGTGGACCTGGGCGTGTCGAAGTGGCTCGCGTTCGGCAGCGTGCCGGGCGCGGTCGGCGGCGTGATCCTCGTCGAGGCGCTCCCGTCGCCGCCCGACAACGCGCTGTTGTGGGGCGTGTCGGGGGCGCTGGCGTTCACCGCCGTGGTCACGCTCGGCCGCGCGCTGTTCCTCCGCCACGTGCACGAGCGCGAGCGCGACAGCGTGCCGCTCACGCGCCGCGTGAAGGTCACCGCCGTCGGCCTGGGGCTCGTGCTCGGGTTCATCCTCGGCGTGACCTCGGTCGGGAGCGGCGCGCTGATCGGCCTGGCGCTGATCCTCGTCTTCCGGCTCACGCCGCATCGCGTCGTGGGGACCGACGTGTTCCACGCGGCGGTGCTGCTGTGGGCCGCCGGGATCGCGCACGTGATCGCGGGCAACGTCGACTACGGCCTGATGGTCAACATCCTCATCGGCTCGATCCCCGGCGTCCTCGTCGGCGAGCGGCTCGCGCGCGTGGTCCCGGCTGCGGGCCTGCGGCCGGCGCTCGGCTGCACGATGCTCGCCGCCGCCCTCGGCGTGGCCTCGAAGGCCGGGCTCGACCTGCCGCCGGCGGCGATCGTCCTCCCCTCGCTGGTCGTCGGCGCGTTCGCCTACGGGCTCGACCGCGCGCGCCGGCGGCGCGAGCGCGAGCAGCTCGAGCCCGAGGCGCAGCCGGTCTGAGCGGCGCGCCGGGCGTCCGTTTCCGGACGGCTTGGCGGCATATCCGACGCGCTGTAGTTTCGCCGCCCTTGTGGCGCGACCGCTCAGGCAGGGCGGGCGGGCGGCGCGCCTTCGTCCCGAGGGAACGGAGGGTTCCTTGATGCGAAAGCACCGGCAGCTCGCCTGTGCCGCGACGCTCGTCGCGGCCCTGGCCATGGCTGCACCGGCCGCGGCGGCGCCGCAGGTCGACACCAGCGCTCTGCGCAACGCGGTCACCTACGACGGGATCCACGAGCACCTTGCGGCGTTGCAGGCGCTCGCCGTGCCGTTCGAAGTGGGCGGCGCGCCCACGCGCGCGACCGGCACCGATGGGCACTGGAACTCGGTCGACGTACGTCGTCGAGCGGCTCGCGCGCCGCCGGCTACGAGCCCCAGCGTGCAGCCGTTCGAGGCCGACATCTTCGTCGGAGGAGTCCGCCGCGTTCGCGCGCAACGGCGTTCCCTACCCGCGCTACGACGGCGAGACGGGCGTCTGGTACACCGCCGACTTCTCCGGCACCGGCGACGCGACGGCGGCGGCGGTCGCGGTCGACTTCACGCCGCCGACCGACCAGGCCAGCGCATCGGACTCCGGCTGCGAGGCCGCCGACTTCGGCCCCGAGGTCGTGGGCAAGATCGTCCTGCTGCAGCGCGGGACCTGCGACTTCGGCCTGAAGGCGGAGCTCGCCGGCGAGGCCGGCGCGATCGGCGCGGTGATCTTCAACGAGGGGACGATCGGCCAGGCCGACCGCAACGACGTGCTGATCCCGACGCTGGCCGGCTACACCGTCACCATCCCGGTCGTCGGCACCGACTACGCCACGGGCTTCGAGCTCGTGCAGGCCTCCCAGGCACCGGGCGGCGTGACCGTCACGGTCAACGTGCAGGGCATCGTCCAGCAGGACGTGGACGACGGCCAACGTGATCGCCGAGACGCCCGGCGGCCGCGCCGACCGCACGGTCGTCGTCGGCGGGCATCTCGACTCCGTGTTCGAGGGCCCGGGCATCAACGACGACGGCTCCGGCGTGGGCACGATCCTCGAGACGGCCGAGGCGATGGCCGACCTGCCCGCCCCGCGGAACAAGGTGCGGTTCATCTTCTTCAGCGGCGAGGAGCAGGGCCTGCTCGGCTCGGAGTACTACGTCTCGCAGCTCGGCAAGAAGGCGATCCAGGACATCTCCGTGATGCTCGACTACGACATGCTCGCGTCGACGAACTTCGCCCGCCTGATCTACGACGGCAACGGCGACGAGCACGGCTTCGCCGGGCCGAACGGCTCGGGCGTGGTCGAGCAGGTGTACAAGGACTGGTACGACAGCCAGGGCCTGAGCTACCAGACGATCCCGTTCGACGGGCGCTCGGACTACGACGCGTTCACGACCGCCGGGGTCCCGGCCGGTGGCATCTTCGCCGGCGCGGAGGAGCTCAAGACGGCCGAGCAGGTCGCGCTGTTCGGGGGCATCCTCGGCGAGCCCCTCGACCCGTGCTACCACCAGGCGTGCGACACGCTGACCAACATCAGCGAGGTGGCGCTGACGCAGCACAAGGACGCCGCGGTCCACGCCGTCGGCACGTTCGCGCAGACGACGTCGTCGGTGAACGGGACGGGCAAGGCGTCGTCCTCGTCGACGAAGGCCTGGGACTGGAAGGGCGACCACCAGGTCCGCTGACCGCAGCCGCGAGGCGCCCCGGCAGCCGCCGGGGCGCCCGTCGGCGCGGCGTGTCTAGGTCGGCGGCACGACCGCGTCCCCCTGCAGCCCGGGCACGCCCGCTTCGGAGACGAAGCTCGCGATCGTGGTGAGCGTCGACGTCGCGCACGGCTGCACCGATGGCACCGCGCGGAACTCGCTCCGCCACTCGTCCCGCGTCACACTGCAGCTGCGCGTAGCCGCGGCGCGCGTTGTAGAACGCGCATGTGCGGGTTGCTCGCGAGGAACTCCTGGCCGCGCTCGTCGACGTCGGCGCCGTTGCCGCCCGACGAGACCGAGGTGCCGACGATCTCCGACCCGATCGCCGGCGACTCGGGGTCGTCGTACTGCTGCCGCAGGTTCGCGGCCAGGCTGCAGTGGGCGTCGCCGGTCAGCACGACCAGGTTCTCGACGCCGCGGTCGGCGACGCCGTCGAAGAGCCGCTGGCGCGCCGGCGAGTAGCCGTTCCAGTTGTCCATCGACGTGCGGAGCTCCGGGCCCGGATCGCGGTCGGCGCGGCACATGATCACCTGCTGCGCGAGCACGTTCCAGGTCGCGTGCGAGCGGCGCAGGCCGTCGAGCAGCCACGCCTCCTGCTCGACGCCGAGCATCGTGCGCGACGGGTCGAGCGACTCCGGGCACGGCAGGGATGGACCGGTCGCCGCCGCACACCTGGTCGCTGCGGTGCTGGCGCCCGTCGAGCAGCTGGAACTCCGCGAGCCGGCCGAACTCGACCGTGCGATAGAGCTGCAGGTCGGGGCCTGCCGGCACCGAGGATCGACGCAGCGGCATGTGCTCGTAGTAGCGCCTGGTAGCCGGCGGCGCGGCGGAGCGGGAAGCTCGCGGTCTCCTCGACCTCGATCGGGATCAGGCCCGCGTAGTTGTCGTCGACCTCGTGGTCGTCCCAGGTGGCGATCCACGGGTGGGCCGCGTGCGCGGCTTGCAGGTCCTTGTCGGACTTGTAGAGCCCGTACTGGCAGCGGTACCGATCGAGCGTGCGGCAGTCGTCCCTGAAGTGCGTCGGCGAGCGGCTGGCGCCGCATGCCGCCCGCGGGGCCGATCCCGTTCTCGTAGATGTAGTCGCCGACGAACACGACCAGATCGAGGTCCTGCTCGGCGATCTCGGCGTGCGCCGTGTAGAAGCCGTCCTGCCAGCGCTGGCAGCTCGCCAGCGCGAAGCGCAGCGAGTCGACGTGGCCGACCGGCGTCGTCCGCGTCCGGCCCACGCGAGCTCGTGTCCGCGCCGGCCTTGAAGCGGTAGAAGTACTCGTATCCCGGGCGGAGCCCGCGCACCTCGGCGTGGACCGAGTGGCCGAGCTCGGCGGTCGCCTCGACCGCGCCGTGGTGCACGACGTGGTGGAAGCCGTCGTCCGTGGCCACCTCGTAGCGGACGGTCACCGGGTCGGGCGGCATCCCGCCGTGGCCGTCGGCCGCGAGCGGCTCGGGCGCCAGCCGCGTCCAGAGGACGACCGAGTTGTGCTCCGGGTCGCCCGACGCGACGCCGAGCGAGAACGGGTCGGCGGCGAAGCTGGGCGCGGCGTACGCCCGGCCGCTCTGCAGCTCGCCGGTGCCCAGCAGGACCGCGGTCGCGGTCAGGCCGCTGAGCCGGAGGAAGTCGGCACGGCTCAGCCGTCGGCTGTCCGCGCGTTCCGTGATGCGCATCATGCGCCTCCGGGGTTCGGGGGGGTCCCGCGACCCTACGCCGGTCCCTGAGCGCTCAGGGACTTTTTCTTTCTACAGCGGGATGTTGCCGTGCTTGCGCTTCGGCCCGGCGACGCGCTTGGTCTTCAGCGTCTCGAGCGCGGCGATCAGCTTCGGCCGCGTCTCGTGCGGGATGATCACGTCGTCGATGTAGCCGCGCTCGGCCGCCGAGTACGGGTTCGCGAAGCGCGCCTTGTAGTCGTCGATCAGCTTCTCGCGCCGCTCGGCCGGCGTGGGTGAGGCCGCGATGTCGCGGCGGTGGATGATGTTCACCGCGCCCTCCGGCCCCATCACCGCGATCTCCGCCGTCGGCCACGCGAAGTTGAAGTCGGCGAGCATGTGCTTGGAGGCCATGACGTCGTAGGCGCCGCCGTAGGCCTTGCGCGTGATCAGCGTGATCTTCGGCACGGTCGCCTCGGTGTAGGCGTAGAGCAGCTTCGCGCCGTGGCGGATGATCCCGTTCCACTCCTGCGTCGTCCCGGGCAGGAAGCCGGGGACGTCGACGAGCGTGAGCAGCGGGATGTTGTACGCGTCGCACGTGCGGACGAAGCGCGCGGCCTTGACCGAGGCGTCGATGTCGAGCACGCCGGCCATCGAGCGCGGCTGGTTGCCGACCACGCCGACCGTCTGGCCGTTGAGCCGGGCGAAGCCGCAGATGATGTTCGTCGCGTAGTGCTCGTGGACCTCGAGGAACTCGCCGTCGTCGACCGTGAGGCGGACGACGTCGCGCATGTCGTACGGCTTGTTCGGGCTGTCGGGGATGACGCGGTCGAGCTCCTCGTCCATCCGCTGCGGGTCGTCGGAGGGCTGGACCCGCGGCGGCGACTCGAGGTTGTTCTGGGGCAGGAACGAGAGCAGGTAGCGCGTGTCCTCGAGGCACTGGTCCTCGTCGTCGAAGGCGAAGTGCGCGACGCCCGACTTCGCGTTGTGGCTCATCGCGCCGCCGAGCTCCTCGAACTCGACCTCCTCGCCCGTGACCGTCTTGATCACGTCGGGGCCGGTGATGAACATGTGCGAGGTCTCCTTGACCATGAGGATGAAGTCCGTCATGGCCGGGGAGTAGACGGCGCCGCCCGCGCACGGCCCCATCACCAGGCTGATCTGCGGGATCACGCCGGAGGACTGCACGTTGCGCGCGAACACGTCGCCGTACGCGCCGAGCGAGACGACGCCCTCCTGGATCCGCGCGCCGCCCGAGTCGTTGATGCCGATGACCGGGCAGCCGATCTTGGCGGCCAGGTCCATCACCTTGCACATCTTCTCGCTCATGACCTCGCCGAGCGAGCCGCCGAAGACGGTGAAGTCCTGGCTGAAGACGCAGACCCGGCGGCCGTCGATCGTCCCGTGGCCGGTCACGACGGCGTCGCCCCACGGACGCGAGCGGTCCATGTCGAAGTCGTGCGTCCGATGCCGGACGTAGGTGTCGAGCTCCTGGAACGAGCCGGGGTCGAGCAGCTTCTCGATCCGCTCGCGGGCCGTGTACTTGCCCTTGGCGTGCTGCTTCTCCACCGCCTTCTCGGAGGCGTGGTGGATGGCGCTGTCGCGCAGCTCCGTTGAGCTGCGCCAGCTTCTCTTCGCTGGTCTCGAGGGCTCGCTCGCGCATGGCCGCCGGAGTCTACGGCGCGCCGCGCTACGTTGAGCCCGTGCGGACGGGGGTGCTGGCGGCGCTGCTGTGGGTCGCGATCGCGGCGCCCGCCGCGGGCGCGCCCGAGGACCTGCCGCTGCGGCTGCCCGACCTGGGCCCGGGCTACGTCGTGAACGAGCACGGCTGCGGGCTGGTGCTGACCGGCGAGGAGGACACCCCGCCGGTGCTGGACCGCGTGCTCCGGCCGCCCGGCTGCTTCGCCGAGTTCACCCGCGTCTGGCGGCCGCGCGGCGACCCCGCGCGGCGCCCGCACGGTGGAGAGCCTCGTGTGGCCGTTCCCCGACGCGGCCGGCGCGGCGGCGGCGTTCGCGGAGGCGCGCACGCTGACCGCGTTCGCGGCCGGGCTCCCGCGCCGGATGCTCACCCGCCGCCCGCACGCCGGCGGGCCCGGCGACGAGTCGGCCCTGTTCGCGTTCGGCCGCCGCCCCCACGCCGCGCTGCTGTGGCGTTCCGGCGCCGTGTTGTCGCTCGTGTTCACCGGCGCGCGCTCCGCGCGCGTCGCCGAGGCGTCGGCGGGCGCGCTCGCCGCCGCCCAGCAGGCGCGCCTGGTCGCGCCGGCGCCGCTCGGCCCCGCGGACTACGACGATCGCGAGGTGCCGCTCGACGATCCGGGACTCGCCGTCCCGGTGGTCTGGCTCGGGCGCCAGGCGCAACCCGTGGCGGGCCTGCCGCCGCTGATCCTCACCGACTCCCACGGGCCCGGCGGCCCGCCCGGGCCTGGCGGCGTCGCTGGAGTACGGCGCGCTCACCCTCGACCTCTGGCGCCCGCGCGCGTTCGCCCGGTTCGCGCGCACGCGGGTCGGCCGGGTGGTGCGGCGACAGCGCTGCGCCCGCGTCGAGCGGATCACCGTCCCGGGCGGCCGCGCCACGCTGGTCGGCGGCTACGCGTCCCCGCCGCGGCGCTGCGACCGCCGGGCGCCGGACGTCTGGTTCGCCGACGTCCACCTCGGCGACGTCGTCGTCAGCGTGAACCGGCCGGTCTGCCTCCTGTGCGTCGACGGCGGCGGGCCGTACGCCGCGCCCGCCGCCCTGGAGGCCGTGATCGCCGCGCTGCGGCGGCGCTAGCGCCGCTGCGCGCGCACGCGGAGCGTCCGCGTCGGCCGCGGGCCGTCGCCGTCGCGGAGCAGCACCCGGAGCGCGAGCCGCTTCGGCTTCCGCGCCGTGCGCAGCTTCCTGGTCGCGCGCACCGCGCCGTCCGACAGCTTCGCCGTCACGGTCCGCGTGCCGCCGGGCAGCGTCACCCGCAGCTCGCCCGCGCCGCGCAACCTGAACGCGCTGCCGGGCAGCCGCCGTGCGCCGGTGCGGACCCGCGCGCCCTGCGCCTTGCGCCGCGGCTTGACCGCGAGCCGCTCCGGGAGCAGCAGGCGCAGCTCGGTCAGGTCGGGCGCCGTCTTCGCGGCCGTGACCGTCACGCGGACCACCGGGCGCCCGCTGCGCACGTGCCAGACCTTCGCGGAGACGGCCGGCGGCGGCGTGCAGCCCACCCGCGCGAGCTCCTGCGTCTCCGCGGTCTGCTTCCCGGACTGCGCCGACGTAGGCGGCGCTGACCGTCGGCGGCGTCCTGCAGCGCGCAGAGGTCCCGTCCCGCGGAGAACAGCCCCGTCGGGCCGCCGTCGAGGCTGAGCGCGAAGCGGGCGAGCGGGACGTCCGGCAGCCCGGTGAAGGTCGTCCGGATGCCCTGCGGCGTCAGCGCGACGCTGCCGGTGAGGCGGAGCGGGATCGGCGGCCCGAGCTGGATCGCGAGCCCGGGGATCGCGCCGCGCGCGCCGCCCGCCAGGAAGACGTCGCCGGTGAGCGGCCGCGCGAGCAGCGGCGTCGTCGCCACCACGCGCCCCACGCGCGCCGTCGCGGGGCAGGTCGCGGCGGCGACCCGCTCCGCCGGGCACGCGCGCGCGAGCTGGGTGAGATCCGGCCCGACGACCGGCGGCAGCGTCACCGTGACCGCCGCCTGCCCGGCCTGCTCGGCGCCCTGGGTGATCACCGTCGTCACCGGCGGGTGCGACCGCGCGGCGGTCTGGCCCTTGGCGCCGATCGTGCCCGTGATGTGCGGCGCGAACGGCAGCGCGCCGCAGCTCGTGGGCGTGAAGCTCGACGTCCGCGAGACCGGCGCGGCCGGCTCGCCGTACGGGGTGGCGTCGACCGTCGAGATCGCGGGGCGGCACGACGTCGGGTTGCGCATGAACGGCTTCCCGCCCGGCCGGCCCTGGAGCGTGAACGAGAGCTTCGACGTGTAGACCTGGAGCCCGTTGAGCTCGGTCGGCAGGTCGCGCACGGTGGCGTCGAGCCCGCCGTCGGACGCCCGCGCGCTCACGGTCGTCGCGACGGTGAACTTCCCGAGCAGCCCGCCGAGCGGACGCAGGACCGCGCCGAGCCGCGCCGGCTCCGCGCCGGAGGGGACGACGTTGTAGAGGTCGCCGGTGACGTCCTGGGCGACGGGGAGCCCGAGCACGACGGCGTCCGCGGTGGCGGCCACGCTGCCGATCCGCGTGGCGGCCGGGCAGCTGTCCGCGCGGAACGCCGCCTCGGCGCAGCGCGGCGTGGCGAACGGGTCGCCCGCCAGCCCGGGCGGGAGATGGAAGACCAGGTTGCGCGGGCGCTGCGGCGCGTTCCCCGCGCTGTAGGCCGGGAAGCCGGCCGCGATCGTGACGTCGGCGTGCGCCCCCGCCGCCGTCGACGCGGGCGTGACGGCGAACGACGTCACCTCGAACGCCGCGTGCGCCGGCGCGGCGAACAGCCCCATCAGCGCGGCGCACAGCACCGCCGGTCCAGTCAACCTCTGCATCTCCGCTCCCCGTGGAATGTGCGTACAGGCCCGGGGAACGGGCGCGGCGGGCGGAACTGGCGGGAACTAGCGCGAGAACGGCCGGTGGTGCGCGGCGCCCAGCGTGTCGAGCGCGCGACCGAGCACGGCCTCGCCGGTCGCGGCGTCGATCGCCGGCAGCGGCCCCGGCTCGACGACGACGACCCGCGCGCGCGCCGGCGGCGGCTGCGGGAGCGGGCGCCGGCGGCCGGCGGAGCAGCCGCGCCCAGAAGCCGCGCGGCGGCACGGCGACCGGCTCGGGCTCCGGTTCCGGCTCCGGCTCCGGCTCCGGCTCGGCCTCGGGCGGGTCCGTCATCACCGGCAGTGCGACGAGGGTCACCTTCGTGCCCCAGCCGGAGGGTTCCAGCCGCACGGAGCCTGAGGCCAGGTCGCCCTCCCATTCGACGACCGACTCGGGCTCCGTGCGCGTGATGCGGATCTCGCCGAACTCGCCCAGATGCCGGGCGAGCGCGGAGATCTCCGAGAGCTCCGCCCACAGCTCGGGCGGGCTCTTGACGAGCGTGCGCTTGGCTTCCACGTCGAGAGGTTTCGCCGCCCCGGGGCGGGATCCCTCCAAACTCGTCGGCGACCGCTCAGGCCTCCGGGCGGTACTCGCCGAAGACCTCGCGCATGGCGCCGCAGACCTCGCCCATCGAGCACGCGTCCTTGAGCGCGGCGCGGATCGGCGGGAGCAGGTTCTCGTCGCCGCGGCAGGCGGCCTGCAGCTCGTCGAGCCGGCGGCGGGCGACGTCCTGGTCGCGACCGTCCTTGAACGCCTTGAGCCGCCCGACCTGCTCGCGCTCGGCCTCGGGGTCGACGCGGAGGATGTCCTCGACCTCGACGTCCTCCTCGACGTAGCGGTTGACGCCGACGACGATGTCCTGCTCGGTCCGGTAGCGCTCCTCGTAGCCCCAGGCGGACTCCTCGATCTCGCCCTTGATGAACGCGATCGCGTCGACCGGGCCGCCGAGCTCGTCGATCCGGGCGATCAGCGCGCGCGAGCGCGTCTCGATCTCGTCGGTGAGCGCCTCGACGAAGTACGAGCCGGCGAACGGATCGACGGTGTCGGCCGCGCCGGACTCGTGCGCGACGATCTGCTGGGTCCGCAGCGCGATCTTCGCGGCGCGCTCGCTCGGCAGCGCGAGCGCCTCGTCGTAGCCGTTCGTGTGCAGCGACTGCGTGCCGCCGCTGACCGCGGCGAACGCCTGCAGCGCGACGCGGACGATGTTGTTGACCGGTTGCTGCGCGGTCAGCGTCACGCCGCCGGTCTGCGTGTGGAAGCGCATCGCCATCGACTTCGGGTCCTGCGCCCCGAAGCGGTCGCGCATCGCCTCGGCCCAGAGCCGCCGGGCGGCGCGGAACTTCGCCACCTCCTGGAAGACGTTGTTGTGGCCGTTGAAGAAGAACGCGAGCCGCGGCGCGAACGCGTCGACCGCGAGGCCGGCGTCGAGCGCGGCCTGCACGTAGGCCATCCCGTTCGCGAGCGTGAAGGCGACCTCCTGGACCGCCGAGCAGCCCTTCTCGCGGAAGTGGTACCCGGAGATCGAGACGGTGTTCCAGCGCGGGATGTGCTCCGCGCAGTAGGCGAACAGGTCGGTCGTCAGCCGCATCGACGGCGCGGGCGGGTAGATGAAGTTCCCGCGCGCGATGTACTCCTTGAGGATGTCGTTCTGGACGGTCCCGCGCAGCTTCGCGGGGTCGACGCCCTGCTCCTCGCCGACGAGCTGGTAGAGCAGCAGCAGCACCGACGCGGGCGCGTTGATGGTCATCGACGTCGACACCTCGTCGAGCGGGATCCCGTCGAACGCGGTCCGCATGTCGTCGAGCGTGTCGATCGCCACGCCGGTGCGCCCGACCTCGCCGAGGCAGCGCGGGTCGTCGGAGTCCAGGCCGAGCTGCGTCGGCAGGTCGAAGGCCATGCTCAGCCCGGTCGAGCCGTGCGCGAGCAGGTACTTGTACCGCTCGTTGGACTCCTTCGCCGACGCGTAGCCGGCGTACTGGCGCATCGTCCAGAGCTGCTTGCGGTACATCTCGCGATGCGGGCCGCGCGCGAACGGGAACTCCCCGGGCGCGCCGAGCTGCGCGTCGAGGTCGCCGGGGACGTCCGCGCCCGTGTAGAGGGGCTTGACCTCGATGCCGGAGTCGGTGAAGCGGCGCGGGTCGTCCGGGCCCACGAGCGGGGCCACGGAGAGGTCGGCGCTCTTGCCCTCGTCGATGGCCATCCGAGGAGGCTACCCGCGTCCGGTCGCGGCAGCGCCGGACGAATATGCTCCGGGCGGGTACCCCGAGCGACGAAAGGCACGGATGGTTCGGACGGTGGCGGTGGGCACGGATGGGTCCGGGACCGCGGACAAGGCGGTCGAGTTCGCGATCGATCTCGCGGCGCGGTACGAGGCGAAGATCGTGTTCATCTCGGCGTACGTGCCGGTGAGCGAGACGCGGCTCCGGCGCGAGCGCGAGGAGGCGCCGGGCGACTTCCAGTGGACGATCAACCCCGCCGAGGACGTCGACTCGACGCTGCGCGACTGCGAGGAGCGCGCCGAGGCGCACGGCCTGCGCTGGGCGAGCGAGGCGCGCCAGGGCGATCCCGCCAAGATCCTGGTCGAGCTCGCGGCGAGCAACGACGCCGACCTGCTCGTGATCGGCAACAAGGGGATGGAGCGCAAGGTGCTCGGCAGCGTGCCGAACTCCGTCTCGCACAGCGCGCCCTGCTCCGTGCTGATCGTCAAGACGACCTAGCCGCCTGTCGCGTTGGCGATCGGACGGCGCTCCGCTAGAGTGCCCGCCGCGCATGGAGGCGTCGGTGACAGGAGGTCGCCTTGCTCCGCCGTGCCCTGATTGCCGTCTGCCTCGCACTCGCTTGCGTGCGCTGCCTGCCGCGACGGCGTCGGCCCAGACACCGTCGTGGTACGTACTCGTCGACCGGCTGGAGCTACCAGGCGATGCGACGACCGACACGCGGCTTCCAGGCGCACGCCTTCGACGCGACGCTGGACGACCGGGGGCGACGATGCCGTTCGGCGCGCTGACCTCCTGCGCATCCGGCCTGCCCGCGCCGACCACGACCGGCGGCTGGACGAACAGCGGCGACCTGCTGCTGCGGCAAGACCTTCACGCTGCCCGCCGGGGCCGCGAACGGCACCGTCTCGGTCCGCGTCGACAACGACGTCACCGTCTACGTCAACGGCCAGCTGCTGGTCGCGCCGGCGGACGACCACGAGGGCTGCGCGAACGTGGACCCGCCGGCGCCGATGGCCGATCCCGGCCGCCGCGCTGCAGGCGGGCGCCAACGTGATCGCGCTGCGTGCGCACGACGAGCCAGGACCAGCGCTACATCGACGCCCAGGTCCAGGTCGAGATCGTCGACACCGACGGCGACACCGTGCTCGACCCGGTCGACAACTGCCCGACGGTCGCCAACACCGGCCAGGCCGACAGCGACGGCGACGGCCAGGGCGACGCGTGCGACAGCTTCAGCGTGAGCATCGCGCCGGCGTCGATCGCCAGGCGGCGCCACGGCGACGGTCAGGCGACGATCACGAACCGCAGCACGACGGCCGGCTCGACTCCGTGACGCTCGACCCGCCCGCCGGGCTCGGCGATCCGATCGAGCTCACGAGCGGCCTGAACCTCGCGCCCGGGGCCATCCGGGACCCGACGACGTTCCGCCGTCACCGCCGCGTGCACGGTCCGACCGGCGGTGCCTGGGGCGCGACCGCGCCCGGACTGCCGCTGGTCGGCGGCGCCGGCTCGACGACGGTGACCGGCGACTGCTCGATCGCGTTCGGCACGCCGCCGGCCTCGGCCCGCGACCGGCCAGACGATCACCGGCACGGCGGGCAACGCCCGGTCCACGGTGCTGGTCCGGGTGCTCACGGCAACGGCGCGCCGGTCGCGAACGGGACGCCGGTGACGATCGCGCTCGTCCCCGGTCCGCCCTACCTCGGCACGCTGAACGGCACGACGACGCAGACGACGTCCGGCGGGCGTCGCCGACGTTCGGCGACCTCTCGATCGACGCGCCGGGCACCTACGCAGCTGACGCCACAGGCGGACGGCGCCGGCTCGGCGACCTCCGACCCGTTCCTGATCACGGACGTCGAGACGGTCTGCACCGACGACCCGACCTGCGAGGCGTCGGTGTCCTCGCCGAACACGCGAGGTCCAGGGCACCGGGATCAGCAACGGCGTCGGCGCCGTCGTTCCTCAGCCTGTCGCTGAACGCCGGATCGGCGTTCGACTGCGCGGGCTACAACGCAGTTCTCGCCGGACTGGGTGGAGGTCAACGGCTCGGCGAACCTGACCGCAGAAGCTGATCACGTTCAAGATCGGCTATCGCACGCTGTTCAACGGCTGGCAGACGAACGGGATGTCGCGCGTCCAGGCCTGCTTCAGCGCGCCGTACACGTTCGCTCCGCGCGCCGGCTTCGAGCGCGTGACGTCGCATGTACGACGGCGACGGCGACGGCGTGGCCGAGCCGTGGTACACGGCGGTCCTGCCCGAGTGCAAGGTGCTCGGCAGGACGAACGCCCCGCCGTGCGTCTCGGATCGCAAGCTCCTGCGCGACGGCGTCGCGGTCACGGTGAAGATGCCCGGCGGCGCGATCGACCCGCGGATGCGCGGCTAGCGGAGGGGAGGGCGGCGCGCGCCCGTCACGAGGCGCGCGCCACCCGCAGCCGGACACCCGGCGGCGCGGCCAGCCGGACGACCCCGAGGCCCTCGAGGATCGCCTGCAGCTCGCGTCGCCGGATCGGCGTGCGCGGATCGTCCGGCGTGACCGCGGCGAGCGCGGAGAGCGCGGCGGCGACGTCGTACGGCGCCTCGAGCGCACGGGCGAGGTCGAGCGACGAGGTCAGCGCGGCGGCCGCGGCGTCCCACTCCCCCAGCTGCGCGAGCGCGCTGCCGCGCAGCCGCTCGAGCAGCGGCTCGAAGCGCCCGTCGAGCAACCGCGGGCGCAGCGCCTCGAGCTGCTGGAGCGCGGCCTCGGCGTGCTCGCCGAACACGAGCGCCTCGATCAGCAGCGCCTCGGCCATCTGCGCGTCCGCCTCGTGCCCGAGCCGCTTGAGCTGCGCGAGCGCGCGCTGGATCGAGCCGCGGCCGTCCTCGCTGCGGCCCTGGTGGACGGCCGCGCGGCCGAGGATCGCGGTGGCGTAGGCGACGCCGGCGTCGTCGCCGGTGCCGCGCCAGACGCGCACCGCGGCGCGCAGCGCCTCGTCGGCCGCGGTCAGCCGGCCCTGCTCGACGAGCACCTCGCCGACGTTGCAGTCGCCGAAGGCGGCGTTCACGACGTCGCCGGCCTGCGCGCTCGCGTTCGCGGCGCGGCGGTAGAGCACGACCGCCTCGCGCCAGTCGCCGGCGTGGAAGGCGAACGCGCCGAGGTTGTTGAGCACCGCCGCCTGGCGGTCGAGGTCGCCGAGCTGCTCGTAGATCGCGAGCGCGCGGGAGGAGTGCGTGGCCTCCTCGGGGCGGCCCGCGTCGTGCAGCGCCCAGTCGAGGACGTGGCAGGCATGCGCCACCGCGCGGTCCTCGCCGCACCCCTCGCCCTCGGCGATCGCCTGCGCGCACAGCGCGATCGCCTCCTCGCTCCGGCCCTGGCGCTGGCGGGTCATGGCCAGCGCGGCGAGCACCCGCGCGCGGCAGCCGCGCGGCCGCGTCGCCGGGCACGTCCGCGAGCGTCCGCAGCGCGCGCAGGCCGCAGCGCATCGCCTGCGGCGCGCGGCCGGCGCGGTCGGCGAGCTCGGTCTGGCGCAGCAGCACCTCGCCGGCGCGGAGCACGTCGCCGGCGGCGAGCGCGCGGGCGCGGCGGTACGCATCCTGCGCCGCGTCGGGACTGCCGCTGCGCGCCTGCGCCTCCCCGAGCGCGACCCAGGTGTCCGCGATGTCGTCGCCGGCGGCGCCGGCGCCCTTCGCGGCGTCGAGCGCGCGCCGGAGCAGCAGCGCGGCGTCGGCGTGCGCGCCCTGCGTGCGGGCGCGCTCCGCCGCCTCGCGCGCATAGCCCCAGGCGCGCCGGTGGTCGCCGGCGCGGAAGAAGTGCAGCGAGAGGACGCCCGCGCGCTCGCCGGGCGCGCCCGAGCCCTCGGCCTCCAGCTGCGCGCCCGCGTCGGCATGCAGCCGCCGGCGCGTCTTGAACGGCAGCCCGGCGTAGGCGGCCTCGCGCACGATCCCGCTGCGGAACCGGAGCCAGCCGCCGCCGTCCTCGGCGAAGATCTCGCCGAGCCGCGCGAACGACTCGCCGTCGTCGAGCGTGCGCGGGTGGAAGCTCATGCCGAGCACCGCGGCGTGGCGCACGAGCGTGCGGTCGCGCGGGTCGAGCCGGTCGATCCGCGCGGTGGCCGCGGCCTCCAGCGTCTCGGTCAGCGCGTCGTCGCCGGCCGCGGCGGCGGCGAGCAGGTCGCGCAGGAACTGCGGGTTGCCGGCCGCGCGGTCCGCGGCGCGCGCGAGCACCGGCGGCGGCAGCGGCGTGTCCTCGGTCAGGTGGTGCGCCAGCGCGAGCGCCGCCTCGGGCGCGAGCGGCGTCGAGCGGGAGCGCGGTCCGGCCCGGCCCGGGCGGCGGCGCGGCGTCCCACGGCGCGTCGCGGCGGGTGAGCAGGATCAGCCACGGGTGCGCGGGCAGCGCGTCGAGCACGGCGCCGAGCAGCGCGGCCGACGCCGCGTCCATGTCGTGGGCGTGCTCGATCACCAGCACCGTGGCGTCGGGCAGCGACGCGGCGAGGAACCGGACGACGGCGTCGTGCAGCCGGTCGGCGCGGAACGCGGGCGCGAGTGCGGCGACGGCCGGCGTGTCGGGCAGCTCGGCGCCGAGCGTGGCGGCGAGCAGCGGGATCCACGGCTCGAGGTCGTGCGCCCGCTCGGCGACGGCGGCGCGCAGGCGCGCGACGACGGCCGTCTCCGGGTCGTCCCAGTCGGCGCCGATCAGCGGCAGCAGGAGCTCGCGCCAGGCGCCGTACGGGCCGGCGCCGCCGTGCGGCTCGCAGGTCGCGAGCAGGACGGTCAGCCCCGCGGCCTCGGCGCGCATCGTCTCGACGAGCTGCGTCTTGCCGATGCCCGGCGGGCCCGGCGAGCTCGACGTAGCGGCCCTCGCCGCCGCGCGCCTCCGCGAGCACGCCGCGCAGCAGCTCGAGCTCGCGCTCGCGCCCCACGAGCGTCGGGCGCTCCTGCCGTTCGCTGCTGCGCTCGCGACCGCGCGCCGCGCCGACGGACCACGCGTCGACGGGGCGCGCCTTGCCCTTGAGCGTGAGCGGCGGGATGTGGGTGTGGTCGAACCGCAGCGCCGAGCGCTCGAGCACGCCGGCCGTGGCGTAGATCCCGCCGGCGGGCGCCTTCGCCGCGAGCCGCGCGGCGAGGTTGGTCACGTCGCCCATCGCCGTGTACGTCTTCCGGTAGTCCGGCCCGATGTCCCCGGTGAACGCGCGGCCGCGGTTGACGCCGAGCTGGAGCGGGAGCGAGCCGCCGCCGTCGGCGATCGCGCGCAGCGTGAGCAGCATCCGCTCCTCCTCGTCGCCGACCGCGCGCGGCGCGCCCGCCACGAGCATCAGCTTCCCGCCGTCGGCCTCGCCGTCGGCGCAGAGCAGGGCGACCTCGTGCTCCTCGCAGGCCAGCTGGGCGACGGTCAGCAGCGCGTCGAGCGCGGCGCCGGCCTCGTCGGGCGCGCGCTCGACGAGCGCGTCGACGCCGGCGTAGCGGACGAACGCGACGGTGACGAGCCGGTGCTCGGGCGCGCCGCCGCCGCCCAGCACGTGGCGGCGCACCGCGATCGGGATCCCGTCCGCGATCGGCGCCCCCGCCGGCAGCGGCGGCTCGGCGGGCGCGAGGTCCGGCCCGCGCGGCGCGGCCTTGCAGCAGCAGGCCCGGCCCGCGCGGCGCGCCGACCATCCGCGCCGGGAGCGTCGCGGCGAGCGACGGGGAGAGGACGATCTCGCCCGCCGACGCGGCCTTCTCCATCCGCAGCGTCGTGGTGACGGCGGGGCCGGCGACGACCGGCTCGCGGTGCGAGCGGCCGGCGAGGCAGAGCGCGAGCGTGCCGCTGTGCACGCCCATCGACATCCGCAGCGTGGTCCGCGCGCCCGGCGCGACGACCGGGCCCGCGGCGCGCAGCGCGCGGCGCATCCCGACGGCCGTGCGCAGCGCGCGCTCGGCGTGCTCGTCGCCCTCGAAGAACAGCAGCAGCGCGTCGCCGCCGAACTTCAGCAGGCCGCCGCCGTTCGCGTAGGCGACCGCGAGCAGCGAGGTGAACGAGGTCTCGATCGCCTCGCTGATCCGCTCCGCGCCCTCCGCGCCGAGCCGGGCGAGCCGCTCGGACAGCTTCGTGAAGCCGCTGACGTCGGCGAACACCAGCGTGCCCGGCAGCATCGCGACGTGCGGTGCGGGCGCCTCGGCCAGTGCCCGGATCGCGACCCGCGGCACGTACGGCTGAAGCGCGCGCGCGGTATCCGTTCCGCTCGTCGCGACCATGCGGGAAGACTACGTCAGGACGGCCCGGATCCGCCGGGGAGCGCGGGGCGCTCGGGCGCGGCGTTCAGCACGCGCAGCCCGTCCGCGGTCAGCGCCACGGAGTTCTCGTAGCGCAGGCCGAAGCGGCCGGGCACGTAGAGGCCGGGCTCGATCGAGAACACGTCGCCCTCGGCCAGCGGCTCCTCGTTCGCGCCGGTGAGGTAGGGCGGCTCGTGGATCTCCAGCCCGAGCCCGTGGCCGATCCGGTGCAGGAACTGGTCCGCGCGGCCGGCGGCGGCGAACACGGCGCGCGCCGCCCGGTCGACCTCCGCGGCCGGGACGCCGGGCGCCGCGACCGCCTCGGCGGCGCGATAGGCCTCCAGCACGAGCCCCCACGCCTCCTCGATCTCGCCGTCGACCGCCGCGGGGAAGTGGACGCGCGTGATGTCGGAGAAGTAACCGTCGACGACGCAGCCGAAGTCGGTCAGCAGCGGCGCGCCGGGCGCGATCGGGTCGTTCGCCGGTCTCGTGGTGCGGGAGCGCCGCGTTCGCGCCGCTCGCGACGATCGGCGGGTACGGCTCGGCGCCGCTGCGCAGGAACTCCGCCTGCAGCGCGCCGGCCAGCCGCCGCTCGCTCCAGCCGGCGAGGTCGAGCGTGCCGATCCAGCCGACCGCGGCGTCGGCGCGGCGCCCGGCCTCGGCGAGCAGCTCGATCTCGGCGGGCGTCTTGCGCCGCCGCAGCGCGGCGACGATCCCCGGGTCGAGCGCGACGTCGGCGACCGCGTCGCGCAGGAGGAACAGGTGCGCGGCGGGCAGCGCGCCGCCGACGAGCAGCCGCCGGACCCCGCGCAGGCCGGCGGCGATCGCCGCCTCCGGCCCGTCGTCGTCGGTCCACAGCAGCGGCGCGTACGGCGCGAGCGGCTCGGCGAACATCGACGGCGCGACCGCACGGACGTCGCCGGCGGCGGGGACGACCAGCCCGGTCGGGCGCTCCACGCTCAGCAGGTCGAGCCCGGTCAGGTAGCGCAGGTCGACCGACGGGTGCAGCCAGAGCGCGTCGGCGCCCGCCTCGCGGAGGCGCGCCTGGATGACGTCGAGCTGTCTCAGGCGCCGGATCCTGGCACCCAGCCGGTCCCGGCGAGCGGGACGCGTGCCATCGCCGCCGCCTCGACGGTCAGCGCGACGAGGTCCTCCGGCTCCAGGTTGTGGACGTGCGACTTGCCGCACGCGCGGGCCAGCGTCTGCGTCTCGAGCGTCAGCGTGCGCAGGTAGTTCGCGAGCCGGCGGCCGCCGAGCTCGGGGTCGAAGCGCGCGGCCAGCGCGTCGTCCTGCGTCGAGATCCCGGCCGGGTCCTGGCCCGCGTGCCAGTCGTCGTAGAAGCCCGCGGCGCTGCCGATCCGCTCGTAGTCCTCCTCGAGGCCCGGCGCGTTGTCGCCGAGCGCGATCAGCGCGCCGACGCCGATCGAGACCGCGTCGGCCCCGAGCGCGAGCGCCTTGGCGACGTCGGCGCCGGTGCGGATCCCGCCCGAGACGACGAGCTGGACCCTGCGGTGCATGTCGAGCTCCTGCAGCGACTCGACCGCCTGCGGGATCGCGGCCAGGATCGGGATCCCGACGTGCTCGATGAACACCTCCTGGGTCGCGGCGGTCCCGCCCTGCATGCCGTCGAGCACGATCACGTCGGCGCCCGACTTCACCGCGAGCGCGACGTCGTAGTACGTGCGCGACGCGCCGACCTTGACGAAGATCGGCTTCTTCCAGTCGGTGATCTCGCGCAGCTCGCCGATCTTGATCTCGAGGTCGTCGGGCCCGGTCCAGTCCGGGTGCCGGCAGGCCGAGCGCTGGTCGACGCCCTTCGGCAGGTCGCGCATCTCCGCCACGCGGTCGGAGATCTTCTGGCCCAGCAGCATCCCGCCGCCGCCCGGCTTGGCGCCCTGGCCGATCACGATCTCGATCGCGTCGCAGCGCCGCAGGTCGTCCGGGTTCATCCCGTAGCGCGAGGGGAGGAGCTGGTAGACGAGCGTCTCGGAGTGCCCGCGCTCCTCCTCGGTCATGCCGCCGTCGCCGGTCGTCGTCGCCGTCCCCATCGCGCTCGCGCCGCGGCCGAGCGCCTCCTTGGCCGGCGCGGAGAGCGCGCCGAAGCTCATCCCCGCGATCGTGATCGGGATCTGCAGGCGTCAACGGCTCGGAGGCGAAGCGGTCGCCGAGCACGACGTCGGTGTCGCAGCGCTCGCGGTAGCCCTCGAGCGGATAGCGCGAGACGCTCGCGCCGAGGAACAGCAGGTCGTCGAAGTGCGGCACGCGGCGCTTCGCGCCCCAGCCGCGGATGTCGTAGATCCCCTCGCGCGCCGCGCGCTGGATCTCGGCGATCGTGTGGCGGTCGAACGTCGCCGACTCGCGCAGCGCCCAGCTCGTCATCCGTACGCCCCCGCGTCGTCGACGTCGAACGTGTAGAGCCGCCGCGCGCTGCCGTAGCGGCGGAACTCCGCCGGGTCGGCGTCGACGCCGGCCCGGTCGAGCAGCGCCTGCAGCTCGGCGGCGTGCTCCGCGCGCAGCTCCTTCTCGACGCAGTCGGCGCCGAGCGAGGTCAACGCTGCCGCGCACGTAGAGCCGCGCCTCGTAGATCGAGTCGCCGAGCGCCTCGCCCGCGTCGCCGCAGACGACGAGCGCGCCCTTCTGGGCCATGAACGCGCTCATGTGCCCGACGGAGCCCTCGACCACGATGTCGACGCCCTTCATCGAGATCCCGCAGCGCGCGGACGCGTCGCCGCGCACGATCACCGTGCCGCCGCGCCCGGTCGCCGCGCACGACTGGCCCGCGTAGCCGTCGACGACGACGGTCCCGGACATGATGTTCTCGGCCACCCCGACGCCCGCGTTGCCGTGCACCCGCACGGTCGCGCGCTTGTTCATGCCGGCGCAGTAGTAGCCGACGTGGCCGTCGACGTCGACCTCGATCTCGGCGTCCAGCCCGACCGCGACGGCGTGCGCGCCGTTCGGGTGCGTCACGCGCCAGCGCGGGGCGGGATCGGCTGCGTGCAGGCGGGCGTTGAGCTCGCGCAGCGGCGTGACCGCGAGGTCGACGGTCTCGACGGCCTCCGCGACCGTCATCCGACGCGACCTGTCTCGGCCAGAGGCCTCGCCACCGGCGACGCTTCGCGGTCGCCTCGCTCCCACGAGTACACGTGCGCCGGCTCGGGCTCCCACACCTCGGCGCTGTCGGCGCCGGGGAGGACGGCGATCGCGCGGTACTCCGACGCCATCGCGACCCAGTCGTCGTTCTCGGCCATCACGGCGGGCTTGCAGGCGATCGGGTCGCGCAGCACGGCGAACCCGTCGGCGGTGCCGACCGCGAACGTGTAGAAGCCGTCGAGGTCGACGAGGCACGCCTCGAGCGCGGCCTGCAGGTCGTCGCCCTCGCGCAGCCGCCACTCGAGGTAGCCCGCGGCGACCTCGGTGTCGTTCTCGGTCTGGAAGCCGATCCCCTCGTGCCGCAGCCGGCGGCGCAGCGCGTTGTGGTTCGAGAGCGAGCCGTTGTGGACGAGGCAGAGGTCGAGCCCGGTCGAGAACGGGTGCGCGCCCTCGGTCGTGACCCGGCTCTCGGTCGCCATCCGCGTGTGGCCGAGCCCGTGGGTGGCCGACAGCGACGGCAGCCCGAAGCGCTCGACGAACCCGCGCGGGTCGCCGGTCTCCTTGAAGATCTCGATCCGCGTCCCCGCGCTCATGATCCGCAGCTGCGGGTGCTCGGCGCGGATCCGCGCCTCGACCTCCGCGGCCTCGCCCTCGAGCACCACGACCGCGTGGCTGGCGCGCACGGTCACGTCGCCGCCCAGCGCGCCCCAGTCCTCGTCGGGGTCCTCGGAGAACAGCGACAGCTTGGTCGAGCCGATCGGCGCCGGCTCGCGGTAGAGCGCCACGCCCGCGGAGTCCGGCCCGCGGTCGGCCATCTGGGAGAGCATCGCGCCCAGGTGCGCGCCGAGCCGCTCCTCGACCTCCGGGCGCTTCGCGAACAGTCCGACGATCCCGCACATCAGTGGGTCCTCCCGTGACGGTGCTTCCGCGAGACCGGGGGCCGGCGCCGCCAGGCAAGGACGCAGGTCCGCAGGAATCCCTCGGGGATTTCAAGGGCCGAGGACACCGCCTGGCGGTGATCGGCGACCGTCGATCGCGGGAGCACGGTTGCGGGAGGGCGCACTAGAAGAGCTGGAGGTAGCGGTCGAGCTCCCACTGCGTGATCTGCTCGTGGGCGGCCTGGACCTCGCGCCGCTTGCAGGCGACGAAGTAGTCGAGGTAGTCCCCGTGCGGCGTCGTCCCGAGCGCCGCGCGGATCACGTCGTCGCGCTCGAGCGCGCGGGTGGCGTCGAGCAGGTTCTCGGGCAGCGTGTCGATCCCGAGCTCGGCCCGCTGCTCGGGCGTCGACTCGTACAGGTTCATCTCGTTCGGATCGCGGCACTCGAGCTCGCGCTCGATCCCGTCCAGGCCCGCGGCGAGCAGGACGGTGGCCGCGAGGTACGGGTTGCAGGAGCCGTCGACCGTGCGGTCCTCGACGCGGCCCGGGGCGGGCACGCGCAGCATCTGGGTGCGGTTGTTGTAGGCGTAGGAGACGTACACCGGCGCCCAGGTCGCGCCCGAGCGCGGGTCGCCGACCTTGAGCCGCTTGTAGGAGTTGACCGTCGGCGCGGTCACGGCGATGTAGGCCTGCGCGTGCTCCATCAGGCCGGCGATGAAGTGGTAGGCCCGCTTGCTCAGCCCGAGCCCGCGCGGGTCGTCGTCGGTCTCGAAGACGTTCGTGTCGCCGTCCCACAGGCTCATGTGGAAGTGGCAGCCGTTGCCGGTCAGGTGCGCGAACGGCTTCGGCATGAACGTCGCCATCAGCCCGCGCTCCTGCGCCAGCGACTCGACCATGTAGCGGAAGAAGATCGCGCGGTCGCAGGTGGTGAGCGCGTCGGCGTACTGGAAGTTCTGCTCGAACTGGCCGTTCGCGTCCTCGTGGTCGGTCGCGTAGATGTCCCAGCCGAGCGCGTTGACGTTGCGCGCGACGTCGGTCACGAAGCCGAGGCTGCGCGTCAGCGCGCGCATGTCGTAACAGGGCTGGTCGAGCGTGTCGAGCTCGTCGGCCAGCTCGATCGAGCCGTCGGGGTTGCGGCGGATCAGGAAGTACTCGAGCTCGCAGCCCATCTTGAACTCGAAGCCGAGCTCGGCGGCGCGCGCGAGCTGGTTGCGCAGGATCGTCCGCGGGCAGTACGGCCACGGCTCGCCCTCGACGGTGATGTCGCAGGCGAACCGCGCGATCTCCGGCTTCCACGGGCAGGTGCGTGAGCGAGCGCGGGTCCGGCATCGCCGCGATGTCCGGGTCGTGCGGGCCCTGCCCGATGTCGCCGGCGGCGAAGCCCGCGAACCCGGCGCCGTCCTCGAGCAGCGCGTCGAGGTGCGCGATCGGCACCAGCTTGGCGTTCGGCTTGCCGTGCATGTCGACGAACTGGGCGAAGAGGAACTCGACGCCCTTCGCGTCGAGCTCGGCGCGCAGCTCGCCGGCGGAGGGTGACGTCTCGGTGGCCATGGGGCAGTCATATAGCTGCGCCCCGGCGCGACCGGCAATGGACGGCGCGGACCGTTCTACAGGACATAGAGTGTGCGATGTGCACATAGGGGTCCGGGACGAGGCGGTGACGCTGCGCGCGGTGATCAGCACCGTGTTCTCGACGCTCGAGATCGACGAGGTCCTGGCCGGCATCGTCGACATCGCGACGGAGGCGACCGGCTCGCACGCATGCCTGATCTATCTCGTCGACGGCGACCGGCTCGTGCTGGCCGCGGCGTCGCCGGTCCACCGCGAGTTCGTCGGCCGGATCGAGATGGGCTTCGACGAGGGGCTGACCGGCTGGGCCGCGCGCCACAACCGCGCCGCGCTCGTCCGCGACGGCGCGATGGACGACCCGCGGATGCGCTACTTCCCCGAGCTCGAGGAGGAGCGCTGGCAGTCGATCACCGCGGTCCCGATCCCCTCGCGGGCCGGCGACGTGATCGGCGTGATCGTCCTGCACGCCGAGGCGCCGCGCGAGTTCACCGAGGACGACGTCGAGCTGCTCACGCACATGGCCACGCTGGTCGGCGGCGGGATCGAGGACGCCCAGCGCTTCGACGAGGCGCGCTCGCGCGTGACCGCGCTGACCGAGCTGGCCGAGGTCTCCCAGCGCCTCGCCGCGGCGACGCGCCACGAGCGGCTCCACGAGGCGGCGACGGCCGGCGCGCGGTCGCTGCTCGGCGCCGGGCTGTGCCAGCTCTTCCGCCTCGAGGCGGGCGGGAACGAGCTGTCCCTGGTCGCCTCCGACCCGCCCGGCGCGCCCGGGCCGCGGCCGCAGGGCGGCGCGCTGCTGCTCGAGCTGCTCGCCCGCGGGCGCCACGGCGGGACCGCGCGCGACCTCTGGCCCGAGCACGAGGGCGACGCCCTGCTCACGACGCCGCTGATCGCCTCCGACGAGCAGCTCGGGCTGCTCTGCGTCCTGCGCCCGCGCCGCTTCCGGCCGGGCGACGAGGAGCTGCTGCGCGCGCTCGCGGACCAGACCGCGATGGGGCTCGAGCGCGCCGACCTGATCGCGCGGCTGACCGCGCGGGACCGCGTCAAGGGCCTGTTCGACGCGCTGGAGGGCGACGCCGGGGACGCCGCCGTGGCCGCCGCCGCGCCGGCGGGCTGCGATCTCGCCCGCCCGCACGTCGTGGTCGTGGGCGAGGGCGCGGCCGACTGGGAGGCGGTCGCCGGGCGGCTCGCCGCGCGCCTCCGCGGGCGCGACCAGGCCGGCTTCTTCGACGCGGGCCGCGACGCGCTCCGGGCCGTGGTGCTGATGCCGGACGCCGCGGCGGCGGAGCGGGTGATCGCGCAGTGCCAGGCGGTCGGCGCGGCCGAGGGCGTCGCGATCGGCGTCAGCGCTCCCGGCCCGCGACGTCCCCGAGACGCGCCAGGCGGTGCGCGAGGCGGCGCGCGCCGCGCAGCTCGCGCGGACGCTGCGGCCCGGCGGCGGCGCGCTCGGCTACGACGGGCTCGGCGCCTACAAGTACCTGCTCCACCTGCGCGTCGACGACCCGCCGCGCGACCGCCACTGGACCGCGGTCGCGACGCTGCTCGAGTACGACGCGCGAGCGGCGCACGGCGCTGCTCGACACGCTCGAGGAGTACCTCGCCCGGCGGCGCTCGGTCGTCGAGACCGCCCGCGCGCTGTTCATCCACCCGAACACGCTGCGCCAGCGGCTCGCGCGGATCGAGCGGCTCACCGGGCTCACGCTCGAGTCCGAGGACCTGCTCGCGCTCGAGCTCGCGGTGAAGCTGGTCAGGCTGGACGACGCTCGGCGTCGCGCCGGCGCCTGATCACGAGCCAGATCCGCAGCGCCACGTAGCCGATCAGGTTCGTCAGGAAGACGAGCAGGTACCACCACAGCTGGACCAGCGGCTCGAGCGATTCGTTGCGCAGCTCCACCCAGGTGAGATAGAGAAGGCCGATCAGGCAGACGAGCAAGACGATCGGCGTGTGGCCCAGGATCACGAACACCAGCATGCTGCTGCGGACCCTATCCGTCCTTGACCGGGCTGCGAAGGTGCGCCGGTGACGATCCGCGCGCGCCTCTTCGCGGCCATGGCGCTCACCGTGCTCGGGCCGCTGGTGACGATCGGCGTCGCCTTGAGCGCGTTCGGGGCGCTCGGCGACCGCTTCGAGGAGGTCCGGCGCGCGAACGCCGCGCAGGCGCTCGCGCTCGACCTCAAGTTCTCCGTCACCGACATGAACGGCTGGCAGACGGCGTACGGGTACGACGACGGGCAGAGCCGGACGACGTTCGTCACCTCCGCCCAGCAGACGGCGGACCTGCTCGAGCGGGCGCGGCGCGACGCTGACCGCGCCGCGCGAGCGTGCGCTGCTCGACGAGCTCGGCGGGGCGTACGACGACTTCATGCGGCTCGACGAGCTGGCGTGGCGCGCGCTGCAGGACGACCGTCCCGAGGTGACGAAGCGGATCCTGCTCGGGCCCGAGCTCGAGCACTTCGCGACGATGGCGCGCGCCGCCGACGACCTGGCGGCCGAGCAGGAGCGCGCCGTCGCGGCCGCGACGGCCGGGTTCGACGACGAGCGCGACACGGCGAAGCGCGAGCTGATCGCCGTGGCGATCGGGGCGGCCGTGGTGATCATCCTGCTGCTGCTCACCGTGCAGGACGTGGTGCGGCTCGCGCTGGAGCGCCGGGACGAGCGCGCTTGACCGAGGACGTCATCCTCACGATCGGGCTGCTGCTCGTGGCCGGCCTCGCGGCGCGGGTGCTCGCCGACGCGATCGGGCTGCCCGACATCGTCCTGCTGATCGCGTTCGGCGCCCTGCTGGGGCCGTCGGTGCTGGACGTCGTCGACGTGCCGCTCGACTCGCTCGGCGCCCAGCTGCTGTTCACGCTCGGCGTCTCCTCGATCCTCTTCTTCGGCGGGCTCAGCCTCTCGCTCTCGGTGCTGCGCAAGGTCGGCCTCACGCTCGGGCTGCTGGCGATCCCCGGCGTGATCCTCACCGCGCTGGTGACCGGCGCCGTCGCGTCGCTCGTGTTCGGGCTGCCGTTCAAGGAGGGGCTGCTGATCGGCGCGGTGCTGTCGCCGACGGACCCGGCGATCCTGATCCCGCTGTTCGTGGCGTCCAAGGTGCGGATCCGGCTGGCGCAGACGGTGATCGCCGAGTCCGCGTTCAACGACCCGACCGGCGCGGTGCTCGCGCTCGCGGTCGCGGGGGCGCTGCTGAGCGGCGACAGCGGGGTCGGCGGCCCGGCCGGCGAGTTCCTCGTCGAGCTGGGGATCAGCTCGGTCGTCGGGATCCTCGCGGGCGTGCTGCTCTCGGCGACGATCTCGAGCACGCGCACGGGCATCCTGCGCGACTCGGCGCCGATCGCCGTGCTCGCGGTGGTGGCGACGAGCTACGTCTCGCTCGACTTCGCCGGCGGCAGCGGCTACCTCGGCGCGTTCCTCGCCGGCCTGATCGTCGGCAACATGGAGCTGCTCGGGCTCGCGATGCACTCGCACCACGAGGACGAGCTGCGGATGTGGTCGGGGAACCTGTCGGACGTGGTGACGATCTTCGTCTTCCTCGTCGTCGGCGCGAGCCTGCCGTTCGACACGCTCGCCGACCACTGGGCGCCGTCGCTCGCCGTGGTCGCGACGCTGCTGCTGGTCGCCCGGCCGCTGACCGTGTTCGCCTGCGCGCTGCCCGACCGGATGGCGGCGCTGGTCGCGCGGCGAGCTGCTGTTCCTGTGCTGGACGCGGGAGACCGGCGTGGTGCCGGCGGCGCTCGTCGGGGTCCTCGCGGGGCTCGGCGTGCCGAACGTCGAGCTGCTCGCCGGCGTGGTCGCGCTCGCGATCGTCGTCACCCTGCTCCTGCAGGCGACGCCGGCGCCGTGGCTGGCGCGCCGGCTCGGGCTGCTGGAGCCGGTCAGCGCTCCCGATTGACCGCGTCGATGCTGCCGGTGTTCGCGTCGACGCGCACGGTCGTCAGCTCGGTGTAGTCGTCGCTCGTGCCCGGCGCGGTGACGGAGAACGAGACGGCCCAGAACGGATGCCCGGTGATCCCCTGGCGCACGAGCCGGATCTGGGTGCGCTCCGGGTCGAAGCCCGCCTCGGGGCGCGCCTTCTCGATCGCCTGCTCCTTGCTGAAGCGGATCTGCGACTGCTGGCAGCTGTGGGCCGCGAACGCGGTGACGGCGAGCAGCGCGAGGACCGCGGCGAGGCCGCGCCACGAGAACCGCGCGGGCGCGCGGGTGCGGTTCTCCGCGAAGCCCTCTAGACCGTCGGCCTGAATTCGTTCCCCAGATCCGTGAAGAGCACGATCACGAGCACGATGATCACGCACAGGATCGAGAGCCCGACCATGAACGCCTCGAACTTCTTCGAGTGCGTCTGCAGCGGCGGGAACTCGACCTGCCGCCGGCCGTCGTCGTCGTCGTGCATCAGACCCCCCTCCCGCCGTTGGCGAAGCTCGTCAGGCGCCGGTTCTCCCAGATCACCCAGTAGACGATCACGGCGACCATCACCACGATCCCGATCCACGTGAGCACGTAGTAGGCGCCGTTCGCGGCCGCGCCGCCCTCGCCGTAGGTGGTGCCGGGGCCGAACGTCATGATGCCCGCGCACTTCTCGTAGGCCGCCTGCAGGATGAAGTCGGCGGAGTCGTCCGCGGGCTTCGCGCCGCCGATGTTGACGATGCAGTCGGGCGCGCTATCGATGATCGCGGGCATGGCCCTCCTCGAGGATGTCGCGCCGGCGCTGTGCGCGCACGGCCCACTGCACGGACCCGCCGACGACGGCGAGCATGAGGAGCGACGGCGACGATGAGGCTCAGCATCACGGCTTCTCCGCCGTGATCGTCGCCGCCCGCCCGTTGTGGGCGGCGACCTCGGGCACCGTCGCGGTCTCGATCAGCGTCCCGTCGGGCTCGATCACCTGCTCGGGGATCACGGCGATCTCCGGGTAGGCGAGCGTGCCGTACTCGACGATGTCGAGCCCGGCGAGCTCGACCGCGACCGGCACCCGCAGCACGTTGAGCCTTCTTGAGGATCCACGCCGCCCCCCAGCCGGACAGGAAGCCGAGCGGCAGGAAGGTCGCGATGCCCATGAGCTGGCCGCCGATCGAGGACTCGACGTTGTTGATGCCGGTCGGGTAGCCCGCGGCGAAGATCCCGACCCAGAGCATGCCGAGGAAGCCGCACACGCCGTGGACGGCGACCGCCCCCACCGCGTCGTCGACGCGCGCCTTCGTCTCGATCCAGTTGCCGGCGAACACGGCGAGCACGGCGGTCAGCATCGAGATCAGGTACGCGAGCGTCGGTGCGTAGACGTCCGCGCCGGCCGACACCCCGATCACCCCCGCGAGGCCGCCGGAGATCGTCCAGAACGGGTCGCCCTTGCTCGCGAAGTACCCGCCGGTGAAGCCGCCGGCGAAGCCCATCGTGATCACCATCGTGATCGAGCCGAGGGTCGCGGGACTGAGGTAGATGTTCGCCCAGCCCGGGAACGAGGTCGACGCGATCACCAGGCAGGCGCCGTAGAACGCGTAGAAGCCCGTGAATATCAACATCAGCCCGAGCGCGGTGATGTGCAGGTTGTGCGGTCTGAACTGCCGCGCCAGGCCCTCCTTCGTGTACTTGCCGATGCGCGGGCCGACGTTGAACAGCACCCCGAGCGTGAACGCCCCCGCGACGCCGTGGACGACGCCCGAGGCGATCGAGTCGTGGAAGCCGAAGCGCAGCGTCAGCCAGCCGCCGGCGCTCCAGCCCCAGGCGGCGTCGAGGATCCAGACGACGCTGCCGAGCATCACCGCGAGCACGAGGTACGCGCTCAGCCGCGCCCGCTCGATGATCGCGCCCGACAGGATCGACGCCGACGTCCAGCTGAAGAGCAGGAACGCCAGGAAGAAGATCAGGTTGATGTTGTTCGTGAGGTTCGGCCCGAAGGCGTCCGCCCACGCGATGCCGGTCCCGCACGCCGCGGCGGTGAAGTCGCTGCTCCCAGGGGAGATCGGGATCCCCGGCTGGGCGCAGTTGTAGATCATCCAGCCGAAGTAGTAGAAGGTCGGCGTGACGACCGCGATCGTCAGGATGTTCTTCATCGCGGTCGCCATCACGTTCTTGCGCCGCGCGATGCCGGCCTCGTACGACATGAAGCCCGCGTGGATCAACCACATCAGGACGACGGTGAAGAAGTAGAACTGCTCGCCCAGGATCGCGCTGTCGCGGGTCAGTTGCTCGGCCGTGGCCGGCTCGGCGGCTTGCGCGAAGATGGCTGTCAGCATCCGCAGCTCTCCCTCTCGGTCGACGCGCGCTCCCTCAAGCGCGTGCTCGAGGGGTTTGTATCTCCGGACCATTTGGAGGGGCAATGTGCGAACCGGCCATCGTTTGCCACGCGCGGGTGTGGCGCGCGGACACAAGCCCGCAATGAGCGTGGAGGCGTTTCTCGACGCCGTGTCGGAACGCACGCCCGCGCCCGGCGGCGGGGCGTCCGCCGCCGTGGGCTGCGCGCTCGCGGCCGCGCTGGTGGAGATGGCGGGGCGGTTCGGCGGGCTCGACGACGCCGTCGCGCGGGCGGGCGCGCTGCGGGCCCGCGCGCTCGCGCTGCGCGACGCGGACCTCGAGGCGTACCTGCCGGTGCTGGAGGCGCTGCGCCTGCCGCGCGAGGACCCGGAGCGCGCGGCGCGGCTGCGCGACGCGTCGTCGTCGGCGGCCGGGCCGCCGCTCGCGGTCGCCGAGGCGGCGGCGGAGGTGGCGGAGCTGGCGCGGTCGGTGGCGGAGGCGGGGCGGCCGGCGCTGCGCGGCGACGCGCTGGCCGGCGCGGACCTGGCCGCGGGCGCCGCCCGGGCGGCCGCGCGGCTGGTCGAGATCAACCTCGCCGACGCGCCCGAGGACGCGCGCGTCGAGCGCGCTCGTGCGGCGGTGGCGCGCGCGTCAGGCTGAGCGCCAGGCGGCGTCCCAGAACGCGAGCTCGTGCTCGCTCGAGGCACGGAACGCCGCGTGCATCCGCTCGCGCGCGCCCGGCCCGGCGTCGGCGCCGGCCGCGTCGGCGAGCCCGCGCGCCCAGACCGCGAGGTCCTGGAACTCCGGGTCGGCGTAGGTCGCGATCCAGGTCGCGTAGCCGGGATGGTCGGGCACGCCGGCGCGCGCGAGCCGCTCGCCGATCTCCGCGTAGCCCCACATGCACGGCAGCAGCGCGGCGACGAGCTCGGCGTAGTCGCCGAGCGCGGCCGTGCGCAGGAGGAAGTCGGTGTAGGCGGCGGTCGCCGGCGCCGGCGCGACCGCCTCGAGCTCGGCGGCGGCGATCCCCCAGCGCTCCGCGAACCCGGTGTGGAGCGCCATCTCCTGCTCCAGCACGCCCTGCGCGAGCCCGGCGAAGCGGCGCATCTCCTCCAGCCGCGGGGCGCGGGCGGCGCCGAGCGCGAGCAGCCGGCCGTAGTCGATCAGGAAGCGGTAGTCCTGGCGGACGTACCAGCGGAACGGCTCCTCGGGCAGCGTCCCGTCGCCGATCCCGCGCACGAACGGGTGGGCGTGCTGGGCGTCCCAGACGTCGGCGGACGCCGTGCGCAGCTCGTCGGCGAGGCTCAAGCGCCGGAGCCGGCGGGGTGGGGCGCGGTCGGGTCGTCGCCCGCCTCGCCGAGCTGCTCGCGCGCGAGGTAGTCCTCGATGTCCATCGCGTGGTCCTGGGAGCGCTCGACGACGCGCAGCAGGTCGGACATCGTCGCGACCTCCTCGATCTGCTCCTTGATGAACCACTGCATGAACTGCTCGGACGAGTAGTCGCCCTCGGAGCGCGCCAGCGCGGCGAGCGCGTTGATCTGGTCCGTGACGCGCTTCTCCTGCGCGAGCGCGAGCGCGACGGGCGAGACGATGTCGCCGAAGTCGACCTGCGGCGCGGCGACGCCCGGCGTGACCGCGCGCTCGTCCGCGTCGATCAGGTACTGGACCATCATCATCGCGTGGTCGCGCTCCTCGAGCGCCTGGCGGTAGAAGAAGCTCGCCAGCTGCGGGAGCGTCTCCGCGTCGTAGTGGACGGCGATCGCGACGTACTGCTGGTGCGCCGCGTACTCGTGGCCGATCTGCTCGTTGAGCTGGGCGACGAAGGCGTCGGAGGGCATCGGCGGGACAGCATACGGACGCGACCGGTTAGGCCGCCCTAAGCCAGCCGCTATGCTGCGCAGCCCCGATGACCCGGCCCGGCGATCAGGTCCGCTGCAAGAAGAAGTGCTGCCGCTCCGGCAAGCGCTGCAAGAAGTGCCCGGTCGTCTGGAAGAAGCTCTCGCGCCAGGGTTTCGCGGAGCGCGAGGGCAAGCTCAGCTACGTCGTGGTCGAGATCGTGCCGAAGCGCGCGCTCAAGGCCGCACGCGCCTGACGCTACGCTTTCCCGTCTATGGCCACCTGCCTCGTCACGGGTGGCGCGGGGTTCCTGGGCTCGCACCTGTGCGACGAGCTGCTGCGCCGGGGTCATCGCGTCATCTGCGTGGACAACGTGGAGACCGGATCGCTCGCGAACCTGCAGCACATCCGGACGCCCGCGTTCCGCTTCGTCCACACCGACATCATCGAGCCGTACTTCGTCGACGAGCCGGTCGACTTCGTCTACCACTTCGCGAGCCCGGCGTCGCCGATCGACTACCTGCGGCTGCCGCTGCACACGCTGAAGGTCGGCTCGCACGGGACGCATCACACGCTCGGCCTGGCCAAGGCGCACCGGGCGCGGTTCCTGCTCGCATCGACCTCCGAGGTCTACGGCGACCCGAAGGTGCATCCGCAGCCCGAGTCCTACTGGGGGCACGTGAACCCGATCGGGCCGCGCGGGGTCTACGACGAGGCGAAGCGCTACGCGGAGGCCCTGACGATGGCGTACCACCGCCAGCAGGGCGTGGACACGGCGATCGTGCGGATCTTCAACACCTACGGCCCGCGGATGCGCCCGCACGACGGGCGCGCGATCCCGACGTTCATGCGCCAGGCGCTGCAGGACCGGCCGATCACGGTGTTCGGGGACGGCGGGCAGACGCGGTCGTTCTGCTTCGTCAGCGACGTGGTCGACGGGATCATCCGGCTCGCGGAGTCCGGCTTCCACCAGCCGGTGAACATCGGCAACCCGGACGAGTTCACGCTGCTCGAGCTCGCGCACGCGGTGATCGACGTGACCGGGTCGCGGTCGGAGATCGTGCACGAGGCGCTGCCCGCCGACGACCCGCAGGTGCGCCAGCCGGACATCAGCCTGGCGCGCGAGGTCCTCGGATGGGAGCCGACGGTCGACCTGCGCGACGGACTGCGCCGCACGCTGGAGGAATCCGGCGTCGAGGCGCTCACGGGGTCGGGCTCGTCATAGCGGGACGGCGGCACCGCGCGGTCCGGATGCACGCCCGCCTGCGCGAAACCCCAGAACCTGTGCGACGCTGGGGCGTTGATGGCAGGGGACAGACCCATGCCTGAGACCACCGAGCGCACCCGGGAAGCCACGCCCCTCACCGGGGCGCGCGTCGGCCTGCCTCCGACCGACATCCGGCGCAAGCGCCCGCCGGCGCTCTCGTTCCTGCTGCGCTGGGACACGCTGCGGCGGCTGAGCCGGGTGCTGTCGCTGCTGGCGCTGGACTTCGTCGGCGTCTTCGCCGCGATCTTCACCGCGCTGATGCTCAAGGCCGTCGTCCAGCAGGGGACGTGGGCCTGGCACGAGTCCTTCGTCGAGGCGCGCCAGACGGTCGCCTTCGCCTACCTCGTCACCGCGCTGCTGTTCGCCCGCTCCGGGCTCTACGCCGAGCGCGCGCAGCGGCCCGGCCTGCCGCGGATCGTCTCCTCGCTCTTCCAGGTCACCGTGGTCGCGCTGATCTTCGCGCTGGTCAACGGCGAGGAGTACTCGAGCTACTACGTCTTCTACGGCACGCTGTTCTTCGCGATCGTCTACGTCTCGACGATCCGCTGGCTCTACGAGAAGGCGACCGGCGTGCTGCTGCGGGCGGCCGGCTACCGCCGCCGCGCGGTGCTCGTCGGCTCGGGCAGCCACATCGAGGAGGTCCACCACGCGCTCGTCGACGAGGTCCACGCGCCCGTCGACATGCTCGGGTTCATCTCGCTCACCCCGCGGCCGGACAACGGCCTGCGGTCGCTCGGCCGGATCGAGGACCTGCCGGCAGGTGCTCGAGCACCACCGCGTGCAGGAGGTCATCATCGCGGACCCGGACTTCCCGGAGGAGCGCGCGGTCGAGCTGGTGGACCAGTGCCACCGGCGCGGGGTCACCGTGCGGGTCGCGCCGTCGACGATGGAGATCCTGCTGCACCGGGCGGAGTTCGTGCCCGGCGCGTCGGTGCCGCTGTTCGAGCTGCGCCCGCCGGTGTTCGACGGCTTCGACTACTTCGTCAAGCGCAGCTTCGACTTCGTCGGCGCGCTGCTCCTGCTGCTCGTGCTGAGCCCGCTGCTGCTGGCGATGGCGGTGGCGGTGGCGATCACCTCGCGCGGCGGGGTGTTCTACCGCTCGATCCGGCCCGGGATCGGCGGCGAGCCGTTCGCGTGCATCAAGTTCCGCACGATGCGGTCGGACGCCGACCAGATGCAGGCCGACCTGGAGTCGCTCAACGAGGCCTCCGGCGCGCTGTTCAAGATCCGCCGCGACCCGCGGCTCACCCGCGTCGGGCGGCTGCTGCGCCGCTTCTCGCTCGACGAGCTGCCGCAGCTGTTCAACGTCGTCCGCGGCCAGATGTCGCTCGTCGGGCCGCGGCCGCTGCCGCAGCGCGACTTCGACCAGCTCGAGGACTGGCACAAGAAGCGCTACCTGGTGCTGCCCGGGATGACCGGCCTGTGGCAGGTCTCCGGCCGCTCCGAGCTCGACTTCGACGATCTCGTCCGGCTCGACTTCCTCTACCTGGAGCGCTGGTCGGTCGGCCTCGACCTCACGATCCTGCTCAAGACGATCCCGGCCGTCCTCAGCCGGCGCGGCGCCTTCTGATCCTCCTCGTCCGGCACGGCGAGTCGACCTGGAACGCCGAGGCCCGGCTCCAGGGGCAGCAGGACCCGGCCCTGTCCGAGACCGGCCGCGCGCAGGCGCGCGCGCTCGCGCCGCTCGTGGCGCGCTTCGGCATCCCGGCGTCGCGCGCCGTCGTGTCGGACCTGACGCGGGCGCGCGAGACGGCCGAGCTGCTCGGGCTGGGCGGCGCGCGGCAGGACCCGGCCTGGCGCGAGATCGACGTGGGCGCGTGGGCGGGCCGGACGGCGGCCGAGGTCGACGCCGAGGGGGACGGGCTGACGAACTGGCGCGGCGGTCCGCGCACCGCGCCGGACGGCGAGACGTGGGCGGACTTCAGCACCCGCGTGACGACTGCGCTGGCACGGGCTGCTCGACGCCGGCGGAGACTGGGTCGTCGTCTGCCACGGCGGCTGCATCCGCGCGTCCTGCGCGCACGTGACCGGTGGCGACGCGCTCGCGTTCGGCTCGCCCCCGAACGCGAGCGCGACCGTCTTCGAGACGGGCGGGCGCCCGCGGCTGCTCGCCTACGGCATCACGCCGGACGGCGCGGCCGCCACCGGCCTCTACTAGTCGATCGGGACGGCGGCGCCGTCCTCGGGCACGCTGACCGCCTCGGCCAGGCGCTCGTCCACGAGCCGCTGGTGCAGGTCGGCGCGGGTCTGGACGCAGTGGTTGATCGCGTCCAGGTGGACGGCGACGACCCGCGCGCCCGGCGACGCGCCGGGCGAGCGCCGACGACCTGGTCGAGGTCCATCACGATCGGCCGCCCGCCGGTGAAGCGCGCGCCGCTCGCGTTGACCACGACGACGTCCGGCCGCTGCTCGTCCAGCATCGCCTCCACGGCCTCGTAGAGGACGGTGTCGCCGGCGATGTAGAGGCTCGCGCCGTCCGCGCGGATCAGGAAGCCGCTGACCGGGGCGAGCGCCTCGGCGTCCGCGCCGTAGCCGTGCCGCGCCGGCGTGCGGAGCACGGTGATCGGGCCGAGGGCGAGCTCGCGGTCGACGGGGCGGACGTCGGCGAAGCCGCGCTCGCGCAGCGTGCCGGCGTCCTCGGGCTGGCAGAGCACCGGCACGTCCTTGGGCAGGAGCTCGACGGCGGTGGCGTCGAGGTGGTCCTGATGCAGGTGCGTGACGAGCACCGCGTCGACGCCCTCGACCACGATCTCGGGCGGCTCGGGCAGCCCGACGAGCGGGTTGCGGCGGTCGTTCTCGGTGTTCCCGACCGGCGGCCGGGCGCCCGCCGGATCGAGCATCGGGTCCACCAGCAGCTGGAGCCCGCCGGCCTCGAGCCGGAGGGTCGCGTGCCGGATCAGGCGCAGGTGCATCGGCCCGCACGCTAGCGCGCGCTCGGAACTGCGGCATTGACGGGAGGACGGAGTGCCGCGGCCACCCAGGCGCGTCGCGTTTGTCACGCGATGCGAGACAAACGCGACACCGAGCGCTCTGGAAGCGGTTCCACGCCGCTGCGGCAGATCGATCACGTCACGCGTCACCATGAAACCCGTGCGCGAGTTCTACGAGGGCGTCTGGACGGGCCTCCCGGAGGACCCCGAGCCGTGGGCGTGGCGGCGCCGGCGCGCGCTGCTGCTGGAGGAGGCGAAGCCCGGCGAGCGCGTGCTCGACCTCGGCTGCGGCGCCGGCCGCTTCACCGGCGCGCTGCGCGAAGCGGGCGCCGACGCCGTCGGCGTGGACATCGCGGACGCGGCGCTGAGCCGCGCACGGCGCAACGTCCCCGGCGCCGACTTCCGGCGCTTCGACGGGGCGATCCCGCTCCGCCACGGCGAGGCCGACCTCGTGTGGTGCTCCGAGGTGCTCGAGCACGTCCCGGACACGATCTCGCTGCTGACCGAGATCCGCCGCGTCCTGCGGCCCGAGGGCCGCGTCCTGCTCACGGTGCCCGACCACGGCCGGCTCAAGCGCACGCTGATCGCACTGATGCAGTTCGACGCCCACTACGACCCGCAGGGCGAGCACCTGCGCTTCTACACCCGCCGCTCGCTCACCCGCGCGCTGCGCGCCACGGGCTTCGCGGACGTCGGGCTGCGGCCGCTCGGCGGCGCCCCGCTGCTGCGGCAGGCGATCGTCGCCCGCGCGATCAGGGGTTAGCCGGCGGCAGCGTGGCGGGCTGCCCGTTCGCGCGGCTCGCCTCGAGGAAGTCCGACTGCGAGACGGGGTTGCGCGGGTCGAGGAAGTACGCCGCCCGGAACGACGCGAGCGCGTCGGCGGGCTGGTTGAGCACCGAGAGCTGGAAGCGCCCGAGCCGGCGCCAGGTCTCGGCGCTCGCGGGCTGGATCCGGACCGCCTCGGCCAGGGCGTTCTGCGCGTCGGCCAGGCGCCCGCGCTGCTGCTCGATGTAGGCGAGCTCCCAGAGCGGGTCGGGGGCGAGCGGGTTGCGGTCGTGGGCGATGTTCGCGATGTCGACCGCGGCCTCGAGGTTGCCGGTCTGCAGCCGGTCGATCGCCGCGTCGCCGGCGTTGACGCTGCGCACGGGCTGGATCGCCGCCCACGACGCCGCGAGCGCGAGCACGACGACCAGGACCGCCGCGGCGGCCGGCCACCACGGGAACGGCGCGCGCCGGTGCCACGCGGCGTCCGCGACCACGAGCGCGCCCGGGCCGGCGATGTCCGCGATCGCGGGCACCTCCTCGGCCGGCGGCGCCCACAGCGGGGCCGGATCGGCCGGCCGGGCGCGGACCGCGACGGGGACGGAGAGGTCGAGCGCGGCCGCCTCCATCCGCGTCCGCAGCGGCGGCCGCGCCGCCACGAAGCCGGCGGCGAGCAGCCCGCAGAGCGCGGTCGCGGGGATGAACCAGGTCCAGTCGACCGCCGAGTGCACGCCGAACGTGATCGCGACCGCGACGAGCGCGGCCATCCCCACGCGCTCCGCGTCCCACGGCAGCCCGCGGTCGCGCGGCCGCATCCCGAGCACGAGCTGCACGCGCCGCCCCCACAGCCCGAGCGCGAGCAGCGAGAGCGCCAGCCCGACCCAGCCGAGGTCGGCGAGCGTCTGCGGGACGTAGCCGTGCGCGTGGCGGACGAACAGCGTGCCGGTGCGGAAGCGGGTCCGGACCGTCGCGTAGGCGCCGGCGCCGGTGCCGATCCAGGGCGAGACGCCGTGGACCTTGAACGCCTCGTCCCAGTAGCGCGCGCGGACCGACGACGTCTCGGTCAGCCGCCCCGGCGTGTTGTCCGGCGTCGAGGCGTTCGGGTTGGTGAGCTGATTCCAGCCCTTCGAGACCTGGCCGCCGATCCCGCCGTCCGCGGTCGCCAGCGCGATCACGGCGATGACCGGGACCGCCGCGACCAGCACGAGCAGCGTCCGCCCGGCGATCCACTTGGCCTGCGGCGACGCCGGCCGCTCGGACGCGAGGAACCCGGCGACCAGCCCCAGCGCGGTCAGCGCGACGAGCATCACCAGCAGCAGCGCGCCGAGCTCGTGGCCCGTGTCCGCCCGGACGGCAAGCGGCAGGTTGTCGGTGGTCAGGCCGGTCATCGAGAACGCCCAGCCGACGATCGCCCCGCCGCCGGCCGTCGACCCGAGCAGCACGACCGCGCTGCGCAGCCGCAGCGGGACGACGCATGAACCAGAACGCGAGCCCGACCGCCAGCGCCAGCAGCGCGCCGCGCGAGAACGACAGCATCAGCGCCACCTCGAGCAGCCCGATGCCCGGCCAGGCGAGTGCGTTGACCGCCGCGCGGCCGGAGCGGCGGGCGCCGAGCCAGAGCAGCGGCAGGATGCCGAGCGCCGCGGTCAGGCCGACGGCGTTCCAGTAGTCGTAGGGCGCCCGCAGCCGCGCGTAGATCTCGTCCTCCGACAGGGTGCCGGGGAAGACCTTCGTGATCAGCGCCCAGCCGCAGACGATCACGCAGGCGATCGCGATCCCGTGCAGGACCGCGGCCCAGTGGCCCGGCGCGAGCCGCGCGAGCGCCATCGAGCCCGCGAAGGCGGCGAGGTAGGAGAAGGTGCGGTTGGCCTCGATCCACGAGTCCGACGGCGCCAGCGACCAGAGGATCGAGAGCGCGGTGTAGGCGGCCAGCACGGCGACGGCGGCGAGCGTGACGCCGCCGTGCATCCGCTGGACGCGGGCGCGCGGGACGAGCAGCGCGGCCGCGCACAGCACGGAGCCGAGGACCATGACGATGACCTCGAGGTAGGTCGTCCGCTCGAGCCGCAGGCCGCCGTCGGCGAAGAACGCCGCGAACGCGAGCACGAGCGCGACGCCGCCGCCGACGGCGAGCCCGGCGCCGCTGTCCCCGCGTCCCGCGAGGATCGGCGGGACGAGCGCCCGTGCGGGCGCGGGCCGCCTAGGCGAGGCGGCGGGCGTGTAGACGTCGGCGGACATACGGGACGGCTCCGGCGATCGCGACGAGGCCGAGCAGGATCAGCGCGACGAGCACGGTCACGGGCATTGCGTTCTTGGCGGCGTCCGAGGCGAGCCCGGCGGCACCGGGGACGACCGTCGTCGAGCCGACCTGGATCGGCTGGTCGCCGCCGCCGGCCGCGGCCTGTTCGAGCTCCTGCTGCTCCTGCGGGCCGTTCGGGGTGAGGTCCTGCGCGGGTCCGGCGCCGCCGCCCCCGCCGCCGAGCGCGCCGCCGCCGGCTCCGCCGCCGAGCGCCTTGTCGCCGCTGCCGCCGAGCGCGCGGGCGAGCACGTCGCGGCAGTCCGAGTACTGGTCGATGTCGGCGGGCAGGTTGTTGCGCGCGTCGCGGATCTCGGACGGCGAGTAGTTGCCGTCGAGCTTGCCGTCGTCGTAGCAGTCGGCGACGATCTTCTCGCGGGTGCCCGCGTACGCGGTCGCCGGGACGGCGACGAACAGCAGCAGCACCGTGGCTAGGAGGAGCCTGGACACGGAGGCGGGCACGCTAGCAGCCGTCCTTTCCCGCTCCGGCGGCCTCCAGGGCCCGCGCCATGCCCGCCGCCCAGTCGGCGTGGGAGTACCCGCGGGCGACCGCGGCGCGCCCTGAGGCGCCCAGCCGCGCGCGCAGGTCCGGGTCGCCGTGGAGCCGGCGCAGGGCGGCGGCGAGCGCGGCCGCGTCGCCCGCGGGGACGACGAGCCCGGTCTCCTCGTGGCGGACGAGACCGCCGGCGACGGCCCCGACCGCGGTGGTCGCGATCACGGGAACTCCCTGGTCGAAGGCTTCGTTGACCACCAACCCCCACGGCTCCAGGAAGTCGCGCGTGGGGATCGACGGTACGACCACGACGTCCGAGCCCGCGTAGAAGTTGCGCAGCTGCGCGGGCGTCGCGTCCGTGGCGCGCACGAGCTCCGCGTCCGGGAGCGCGGCGGCGCGCCAGGCGTCCGCGAGCACGTCGAGGCCCTTCTCGGGCGCGGGCCGGCCCGCGAACAGCGCCTGGAACGGCGCGCGGCGGTCGGGCTCGGCCGGCGCGGTCCAGAACGCGTCGTCGACGCTCTGGGGCGCCTCGAACACGTTCGTCGCGCCCTTCGCGCGCACGTAGGCGCTGACGTGCGGCCCGTAGGTGGCGACGGCGTCCGCGTGGCGGTACAGGTGGCGCAGCGGGAGGTACGACAGCGCATGGGCGGGCGTGCGCGGATGGCGCCAGATCGTCGCCCAGAGCACGAACGGCACGCGCGCCCGGCGCGCGCCGAGGTAGGCGGCCGGGCAGCGCGACGCGCCCGGAGAGCCCCGCGACGACGGCGCGGAAGCGGCCCGACGCGGCGAGCCGCGCGACGGCGCGCTGCGGCGGCCGCAGCGCCGGGAACGGCGCGACCCCGCCGCCGTGGCGCAGCTCGCCGCCGACGAGCGCGAAGACGACGTCCTCGCGCTCGTGCAGGGCCTGGAACGCTCCGATGCGGAAGGCCGGGGCGTGGTTGGTGACGAGCAGGACCGGCCGCGGGTCGCTCACCGGAGCGCGTCCTCGTAGGCGGCGACGGTCGCGCGCCCGCACTGCTCCCAGGTGAAGGCGGCCTCGACGGTGGCGCGCGCGGCGTCGCCGAGCTCCTTGCGCCAGCCCGGCTCGTCGAGCAGCATCCGCAGCTCGCGCGCGAGCGCCTCGGGGTCGCCGGGCGCGACGAGCCGCATCCCGCCGCCGACCGCGGCGATCTCCTCCGGCCCGGCCTCGCCGCGGCAGCCGATCGCCGGCACGGCGCCCGCCATCGCCTCGACGTAGGCGACGCCGAACGCCTCGTCGATGCTCGGCAGCACGAACACCCCGGCCGCCTGGGCGGCGGCGCGCGCGTCGGCCGGCGGCAGCTGGCCGAGGAAGCGGACGCGGCCGGTCAGCCCGAGCTCGGCGGTCAGCCGCTCGAGGGCGGGACGCTCGGGCCCGTCGCCGATCACGTCCCAGCGCACGTCGGGATGGTCCTCGCGGAGCAGCCAGAGGGCGCGCAGGACGTCGGCGTGGCGCTTGCGCGGGACGACGTGGCCGACCGTGACCAGCGTCGCGCCGCGCTCGGGCGGGACCTCCGGCAGGTCGGTCCCGAGGTGGACGACGCGGGCGTCGCGCGCGCCGAGGTCGCGGCAGCGGTCGGCGGTCCCGTGCGAGTTGGCGAGCACGACGCGCGCGTTGGCGAGCCCGGCGCGGACCGCCGTGTCGCCCGCGCGGGAGCGCCGGGCGACCGCGAGCACGTCGCCGCCGTGGACCGACACCACCGCCGGCGTGCCGGGCGCGGCGCGGCGCACCGCGTCGCCGGCCGGAGCGGCGTAGTGCGCGTGGACGAGGTCGAAGGCGAACTCGCTCCGCAGCCGGCGCAGCGCGCGCTTGAGCGGCGGCGCCGCCCAGCGGCTCCACGAGCCGTAGGTGCGCGGGCGCGGCGGGGCGAGGAACGGCACGTAGTGGACCTGGACGCCGTCCAGCTCGGCGTGCAGCGGCTGGCGCAGCGGGGCGAGCAGCCGGCTCGGGCTGTGGCTCTTCAGCGCGGCACGCGAGGGGATCGGGCGGTGCAGGACGAGCACGCGCACCTCGGCGCCCGCGTCGCGCGCGGCGAGCGCCTGGCGGTGCGCCCAGACGCCCAGGACGGGATCGGCCGCCCGCGGGTAGTACTCGGCGACGACGGCGACCTTCATAGGGTCGTCAGCGTGGCGAGCGTCTCGGCGGCCTCGGTGCGGGTCACGTAGGGCCGGTTCTCCAGGTAGGCCGCCGCCTCCTGCTCGGCGGCCGCGCGCGGGTAGGCCGCGGCGATCGGCTTGAGGTGCCGGATCGGGGTGGCGTCGACGACGCCGAGCGCCAGTCCCGCCCGCGCCGCGCGCGCCGACCACTCCGCGTCCAGCCCCCAGCCCATCCGCAGGTCGGGGAACGGCAGCAGGGTGCCGAACGCGTCGCGGTGGAGCGCGGTGACCGGGCCGATCTCGACGAAGCGCGTCCGGCGCGCGAGGCTCCCGGGGACGCGGCGCGTGACCGGCCACGCGGCGTGGCTCGCGAAGCGGTGCGCGGGCTGGGCCAGCTGGAGCCCGGCGCGCTCCGCGACGAGCACGAACGCGTCGAGGAAGCCGGCGGGGAGCAGCACGTCGTCGTCGAGGAGCAGCAGCCAGTCGAAGCCCGCCGTCGGGTGCGCGTCCAGCGTCGCGCGCAGGTTGGCCCACTTGCCCGGCGCCCGGCGCCGGGCGGGTCGAGGTGCAGCGCGACGTCGTGGCGCGAGCGCCGCAGCTCCGCCGCCGCCGCGCGGGCGACCTCCTGGAGCTCGGGCCGCACCACGCCGGCCACGAGCACCCGGCGCGGCGGTGCGGACGCCGCGGCCCGCCGCACGGCCCGCCGCTGCGGCAGCGTGCGGAGGCCGGCGGCCCGGTCGCGCGCCGCGGCCGCCAGCCACGCGCGGCGGCCGAGCGTGCCCGAGCTGCCCGAGAGGTAGTCCGGCCCGCTCGCCGGCGGGGCCTGCGGCGCGAGCGCCTCGCGGATCCGGCCGGCGCTGTGCGCGCTCATCACGATCCCGTTGCCGCAGCGCCGGCGGGCGATGTGCCAGACGCAGCCGGCGAGCGTGCGCAGCTCGCCGGCGAGGCCGGGCGCCGTGCCCTTGGCCGCGTCGTAGCGGCGCGACTGGCGGCCGCGGTGCCAGGCGGCGCGCGCGAGGCCGGCGATCCGCGCGTCGGCGCCCGTGCGGCGGTGGTCGACGCCCGCGGCCGCGAGGTAGCGGATCCGCCCGCCGGCCGCGCGGAGCCGGCGCTCCCACTCCTCCTCGTCGCCGGGCCCGGAGCGGGCGGGGTCGAACCCGCCGGCGCGCGCGAGCGCCGACCGGCGCAGCGCCAGGTTCGCGCCCCAGACGAGGTCGGCGTCGCGATCCTCCGGCCCGAGGTCGAGCGTGGTGATCGGCGCGGGCTCGCGCCCGCAGGCGTGCAGGTCGGTCCCCTCGAGCCGCGCGCGGATCGGGCCGCCGAACGCGTCGTGGTCGGGGTACGCCGCCGCGCCCGCCAGCAGCGCGTCCAGCCAGCCCGGCCAGACGGCGACGTCGTCGTCGAGGAAGCACAGGAGGTCCGCCCGCGCGGCCTCCACGGCGGCGTTCCGGGCGACGTTGAGGCCGCGCGGCGCGCCGAGCGCGACGTGGCGGGCGCCGTGCTCCGCGGCGAGCTGCGCGGTCCGCGGATCGGCCGCGCCGTCCTCGACCACGACGATCTCCGCGCCCCGCGCGGCGGCCTGACCGGCGACCGACGCGAGCGCGGCGGCGAGGTACGCGCTGCGGTCCCGGGTCGGGAAGAGGATCGAGGCGACGGGCTCCACGGCGCCGATGAGCTTAGGCTCCGCGGCGTGATCCTCCTGCTGCACAACCGCTACCGGGTGGCCGGCGGCGAGGAGCGCGCGGTCGCGGACCTGGCCTGGCTGATCCGCACCGAGCTCGCCGAAGAGGCCGAGGTGCTGGAGCGCGACAGCGGCGCGATGGGCCGCGGCCGGGCGGCGCTCGGGCTGCTCAGCGGGCGGCCTGGAGCCGGATGAGGTCGGCGACGCGGTGCGGCGCACCGGCGCGCGCGTCGTCCACGCGCACAACGTCCAGCCGTCGCTCGGCTGGCGCGCGCTGGCCGCCGCGCGCGAGGCCGGCGCGCGGGTCGTCCTGCACCTGCACAACTACCGGCTCGTCTGCGCGGTCGGGACCTGCTTCACGCGCGGCGCCGACTGCACGCGCTGCCACGGGCGCGACACCCGCCCGGGCGTGCGGTTGAACTGCCGCGGCGGCTCGCGCGCCGAGGCGGCCGCCTACGGCGCCGGGCTCGCGCTGTGGCAGCGGCGGATGACGGAGGCCGCGGACGCCTGCATCGTCCCGAGCGAGTTCGCGCTGGAGCGGCTGCGGACGCTCGGCGCGCCGCTCGGCGCCGCGCACGTCGTCCCGTCCGTCCAGCGCGCGTTCGCGGCGGCGTCGGGGGCGGCGCGGGGCGGAGTACGCGCTCTACGCCGGGCGCCTGACGCCGGAGAAGGGGGTGGCCGACGCGATCGCGGCGTGCCGGATCGCCGGCGTCCCGCTCGTCGTCGCGGGCGACGGCCCCGAGGCGTCGGCGCTGCGCGGCGCGGCGCGGCGACGTCCGCTTCACCGGCCGCGTGGACGCCGCGGAGCTGGCGCGGCTGCGGGAGGGCGCGGCCGTCGCGCTGGTCCCGTCGCGCTACCAGGAGATCCTGCCGCTGGCCGCGCTGGAGGCGATGGCGGCGGGGCTCCCGGTGGTCGCCTCGCGCACGGGCGGCCTGCCCGAGATCGTGCCGCAGGCCGGTCTGCATCCGCCGGGCGACCCGACGGCGATGGCGGAGCGGATCCGCGCGCTGTGGGGCGACGCGGCGGCGGGGGAGGCGGCGCTGGCGGTCGCGCGCGAGCGGACCGCGCCCGCGGCGGTCGCGGCCGCGCTGCGTCCGATCTACGACGGCGGGCGATGAGGGCGGGCGCGCCGGGCGGTCACTGGGGGCATCGACGACCGAAAGGCGGAGGCATGTTGCTCGACGGAAAGACGGCGGTCATCTACGGCGGCGCGGGGCGCGTCGGGAGCGCGGTCGCGCGCGCGTTCGCGCGTGAGGGCGCGCAGGTCCATCTCGCCGGGCGGACCCAGGCGAAGCTCGACGCGGTCGCCGGGGAGATCGGCGCCGCCGGCACGGCGGTCGTCGACGCGCTCGACGGCGCCGCGGTCGAGGCGCACGCGGAGGGGATCGGCGCGATCGACATCTCGATGAACGTCATCTCCCACGGCGACGTCCAGGGGACGCCGATGCTCGAGATGGACGTCGAGGACTACCTCGCGCCGGTCGTCAACGGCGTCCGGACGACGTTCCTCACCGCGACGGCCGGCGCGCGGCGGATGCGCGGCGGCGGCGTGATCCTGATCTTCGGCGGGTCCGGCGACCCGGTGCGCGGCTACAGCCTCGGCGGCCTGCAGACCGGTTTCGACGCGCTCGAGTCGATGCGGCGCCAGCTCGCGTCGGAGCTCGGGCCCCGCGGCGTGCGCGTCGTGACGCTGCGGACCGGCGGCATCGCGGAGTCGCTGCCCGCGGACTTCGAGGGCCGCGACCGGATCGTCGGCGACATCGAGGCCGCGACGATGCTCGGGCGCGCCGCGACGTTCGAGGACGTCGGGAACGTGGCCGCGTTCGTCGCCTCCGACCGCGCCCGGAGCATGACCGCGGCGACCGCCAACATCAGCTGCGGGACGCTGATCGACTGAGCGCCGACTACCATCGGCCGCCGAGATGAAGGCACTCGTCACCGGCGGCGCCGGCTTCATCGGATCCCACCTCGTCGACGCGCTGCTCGAGCGCGGCGACGCGGTCGCGGTGGTCGACGACCTCTCGAGCGGCAGGCGCGAGCGCGTGCCCGACGGCGTCCCCTGCACGTCGCCGACATCGCCGACGATCGGGCCGGTCGCCGAGGCCGAGCGGCCGGACGTGGTCTTCCACCTCGCCGCGCAGGTCGACGTCCGCAAGTCGGTCGCGGACCCGGCGTTCGACGCCCGCGTGAACGTCGCCGGCACCGCCGCGGTGCTGGAGGCGGCGCGGGTCAGCGGCGCGCGGCGCGTGCTGCTCGCGTCGACCGGCGGCGCGCTCTACGGCGAGGACGTGCCGCTGCCGACGCCGGAGGACTCCCCGCTCGCCCCGTTCTCCCCCTACGGCGCGAGCAAGGCCGCCGCGGAGACCTACCTCGCGCTGTACACGCGGCTGTTCGGGCTCTCGACGATGGCGCTGCGGTTCGGCAACGTCTACGGCCCGCGCCAGGACCCGCACGGCGAGGCCGGCGTGATCGCGATCTTCGCCGGCGCCGCGGTCGAGGGCCGGACCGTGACGATCTACGGCGACGGCACCCAGACGCGCGACTACGTCTACGTCGGCGACGTCGTCGCGGGCTTCCTCGCCGCGGCGGACTCCGACGCCACCGGGGCCGTGAACATCGGCACCGGGGTCGAGACGGCCGTGCTGGACCTCGTGACCGCGATCGGGTGCCCGCCGAGCACAAGCCGGCGCGCACGGGCGAGGTGGCCCGCTCCTGCCTCGACGTCGAGCGCGCCGACGACGTGCTCGACTGGCGCGCCCAGGTCCCGCTCGGCGAGGGCCTCGAGCGGACGCTCGCCGCGCTGCGGTAGCGGGATTCACCCCGCGGGGGGATGTCGGAGGCGGCCGCGGGCCGGTGGGATCGGTCGCACCCCACGCCAGCGCCAGGAAGGCACCCCATGCTGCAGGTCACCGACACCGCACTCGGACCCGGGACGGACCCCGACGCCGTGGGGGATGCTCGCGGCGATCGACCTCCACGGCTGCCCGTCCGCCCCGCTCGCGGACCCGAACACGATCGGCGCCTTCGTCACCGCGGTCATCGAGGCGATCGGGATGCGCGCCCACGGGCCGCTGCGGCTCGAGCGGTTCGGCGAGGGCGACCTCCAGGGCTGGTCGGCGATGCAGTTCATCGAGACGAGCTCGATCACCGTGCACGCCGACGAGGTGTCCGGCCGCTGCTTCGTCGACGTCTTCTCCTGCATGGCGTTCGACGCCGCGCTGGCCGCCGCCGTCGCGGTCGACCACTTCGGCGGCAGCGCCGGCTATCGCGTCCTCGACCGATGAGCGTCACCCGGGCGCGCCGCCGCCCGGGGCCGTGGATCGCCACCGCGGCCGCGACGGCGGTGTCGACCTACGCGCTGGACGGCGTCGCGACGGCGACCGGCGTGGCGCTCGCCGCCTCCGGGCTGCTCGCCGCGCTCTCGCACGACGTGCTGCTGCCGATCCTCGCCGTCAGCTACCTGGCCTGGTTCGCCGGCATGCGCGTGAACCTCGCGGCGAACTGGGCGCTGCTCCGCCGGACCGGCGCGAGCACGAACGTCCTCTCGAAGGTCGCGTACGAGCTGGCGCCCGCGCGCCGGCGGCGGCTCGCGGCGTCCGCCGGCTACGTCTGCACCGAGCTCGCGAAGGAGATCCCGTACTACGCCGGCGCGTTCGGCGCGAACGTCGCGACGGACGCCGTCTCGGCGAACGACGCGCTCGTCTTCCTCGCGGGGGCGAACGCCGGCGCCGCGCTGTACGAGTACGGCCTCGCGCGGCTGACGCGGGCGTTCCTCGCCCGCTAGAGCTGGCGGACCTTGGCGTCGCGCCGGGCGCGGGTCACGCCGCGGAGGTCGAGCACGGACGGCGCCACGTCGATCACCGCACCGTGGTCGACGCCCGGGTGGGCGGTGACGATGACCGCCAGGTCGCAGTCGCCCGGCTCGGTGCTGCGCAGGCCGAACTGCGGCAGCTCGGGCACGTGCGGGTCGTGGTACCGGACGTCCCCGCCGCGCTCGCGCAGCAGCTCGATGATCTTCAGCGCCGGCGCTTCGCGCAGATCGCCCACCCCGGCCTTGTACGAGACGCCGACGATGAGGATGCGGGCGTCCTTGACCGGCTTCCCGGCCTCGTTGAGGGCGCGCTCGATCTTCTCGATGCAGAAGTAGGGCATCTGCTTGTTGACCTTGCCGGCGAGCTCGATGAACTCCGTGACCATGTCGTACTCGCGCGCCTTCCAGGTCAGGTAGAAGGGGTCCACCGGCAGGCAGTGGCCGCCCATGCCCGGGACCGGGCTCGAAGCGCATGAAGCCGAACGGCTTCGTCGACGGCCGCGTCGACGACCTCCCAGATGTCGATGCGCATCCGGTCGGCGAGCATCGCGAGCTCGTTCACCAGCGCGATGTTCACCGAGCGGAAGATGTTCTCCAGCAGCTTCGCCATCTCCGCCACCTCGGGCGTGGACACGGGGACCAGCTCGTCGCAGATCCGCCCGTAGACGTCGAGCGCGCGGCCGGTGCAGGACTCCGTCAGGCCTCCGACGATCTTCGGCGTCGTCTTGATCGTGTAGTCGGTGCGGCCCGGGTCGACCCGCTCCGGCGAGAACGCGAGCGCGAAGTCCTCGCCCGCCACGAGCCCGGACTCCTCGAGCAGCGGCACCAGGTGGTCACGCGTCGTCCCGGGGAAGGTCGTCGACTCGAGGACGACGAGCTGTCCCTTCGCGATCACGCCGGCCAGCGTCCTGGCGGCGCCGAGCAGCGGTCCCAGGTCCGGCTCGCGATTCCGGTTCAGCGGCGTGGGGACGCAGACGAGGATCGCCTCGGCGCCGTGGAGGTCGACGGCGCGGGTCGTGAAGCTCGTGCGGTCCGACGACCGACTGCAGGCGCTCGGAGGGGATGTCCTCGATGTACGACGTGCCGCGGTTCAGGTCGCCGATCTTCGCCGGGTCGACGTCGACGCCGACGACGTCCTCGCCGGCCTCCGCGAACGCGACCGCGAGCGGGAGCCCGACGTAGCCCAGGCCGACGATTCCGATGCTCATGCGCGCACACGGTAGCGGCGGCCGATCCGGCCACGCCGTGCCCGACGGGACTCAGCCGCCGCGGTAGGCGGCGATCTGGGCGAGCGTCTCGGCGCGCATGTCCGCGCCCGCGCGGTAGGCGCCGTACCAGGCGACGGTGGCGTCCAGCGCGGCGTCCAGGTCCCACTGCGGCGTCCAGCCGAGCTCGTTCCGGGCGCGGGTCGCGTCGAGCCGCAGGAGCGGCGCCTCGCCGGTCGCCGCGCCGGCGGGCGCGGGCTCGACGACCAGCCCGCCCGGCCAGCGGTCGGCCACCTGCTGCACGACCCAGCCGACCGGGGCGGCGTCCTCGGGGCCGAAGTTCCAGGCCGTGGGCGCGGCGCCGTCGAGCAGCGTCTCGGCGACCCGCAGGTAGCCGTCCAGCGGGCCGAGGACGTGCTGCCACGGCCGGACCGCCTCCGGTGCGCGGACGACGACGGGTTCGTCGCGCAGGGCCGCGCGCATGCAGTCGGCGAGCAGCCGGTCGGGCGCCCAGTCCCCGCCGCCGATCACGTTGCCCGCGCGGACGGTCGCGATCGGCATCCCCATCGCGCGGAACGCCTCGGCGACGTGCTCCTGGCCGGCCTTCGAGGCGGCGTACGGATCGTCGCCGCCGAGCGGGTCGTCCTCGCGGAACGGGTGCCCGCTGCCGTCGTTGCGGTAGCACTTGTCGCTCGTGACGACGACGATCGCGGCCGGGTCCGCGGTCGCACGCAGCGCCTCCAGCACCTTCGCCGTCCCGCCGACGTTCGTGGTGAACGTCTCGACCGGCTTGTCGAGGCCGCGGCGGACGAGCGACTGCGCCGCCAGGTGGAAGACGACGTCGGGCTGCGCGCGGGCGATCGCGGCGCGCGCCTCGCTCTTCGAGCGGATGTCGCCGCGGACCTCGCCGGCCATCCCCTCGGCGACGTCCGCGACCTCGTAGAGCGACGGCTCGCCGACCTTGTCCGCGCTGAATCCGTAGACCTCCGCGCCGAGCGACTGGAGCCAGAGCGCCAGCCAGGCGCCCTTGAAGCCCGTGTGGCCGGTCAGCCAGACGCGACGGCCCGCCCAGGCGGCGCGGTCGGGCATCGTCAGCGCTGCAGCAGCGCGAGATCCGCGTCGACCATCAGCCGGATCAGCTGCTCGAAGTTCGTCGCCGGCTCCCAGCCGAGGACCCGCTTCGCCTTCGCGGGGTTCCCGACCAGCAGGTCGACCTCCGCGGGGCGCTTGAACGCGTCGTCGATCACCACGTGCGGCTCCCAGTCGATCCCGGCCTGGTCGAACGCGACCTCGACGCAGCGGCGGACCGTGTTGCGTCTCGCCGGTGGCGATCACGAAGTCCTCCGGCGTGTCCTGCTGGAGCATCAGCCACATCGCCTCGACGTAGTCCTTCGCGTAGCCCCAGTCGCGCTTGGCGTCGAGGTTGCCGAGCCGCAGCTCCTCCGCCTTCCCCAGCTTGATCGCGGCCGCGTGCCAGGTGATCTTGCGGGTGACGAACTCCAGCCCGCGGCGCGGCGACTCGTGGTTGAAGAGGATCCCCGCCGCGAGGTGCAGGTCGTAGGACTCGCGGTAGTTGACCGTGATGAAGTGGCCGTACGCCTTCGCCACGCCGTACGGCGAGCGCGGGTAGAACGGCGTCGTCTCGGTCTGCGGCGTCTCGAGCACCTTGCCGAACATCTCGCTCGAGCTCGCCTGGTAGAAGCGCGCCTCGGGGCAGACCTCGCGCAGCGCCTCGAGCATGCGGGTGACGCCGACGCCGGTGAACTCGGCGGTCAGCGTCGGCTGGATCCACGACACCGCCACGAACGACATCGCGGCCAGGTTGTAGACCTCGTGCGGCTTGGAGGCGCGGAGCGCGTCGACGAGCGAGCGATGGTCGAGCAGGTCCGCCTGGTGGAGCGTGATCCGGTCCCGGATGTGCTCGATCCGGTCGAACTTCTCGGTCGAGGCGCGGCGGACCATGCCGTGCACCTCGTAGCCCTTCTCGAGCAGCAGGTCGGCCAGGTACGAGCCGTCCTGCCCGGTGATGCCCGTGATCAGTGCGCGCTTCATCGACGCTCCGCCTGGTTCGGCACGCGGATCGTGCGGCGGGCGCCCGCCGCGTCGACGTCCTCCGGGAGGAGCGGCGGCGGGGCCGGCGGGCGGGAACTGCGGGCGCGGCTGGCCGAACCCGAGGCCGCCGAGACCCTCGGTCGCGACGGTGCGGCCGGTGTCGACGAGGCCGCCGAGCGCCACGGCGAGCGCGCCCACCAGGCCGACGAAGACCCCGAACTGCGAGCTCACCGGATCGGCGATGTCCGGCGGGTCGATGATGCGGCGGACGATCAGCACCGCGAGGACGAGACCGAGCACGGTGCGGGCGAGCAGCACCCACGGACCTGCGCGACGAGCGCGGTGACGAGCGTGAGGATCGCGCCGACCAGGATGATGATGCGCAGGCGCGGGAACGTGTCCCAGCCCGTCGACGTGGTCGTGACCCCGTTGTCGCGGTCGACGTGGTACCAGACGAGGAACAGCGAGACGATCAGCAGCGCGGCGCCCACGGCGCTGAGGACCCGGCCGATTTTCGGATTGAGGATCAAGGGGAACCTCCGGTCGAGGAAGCGTTCGAGCGTAGCGGCGGGATCTCCGGCCCCTGTTCGCGCAGCCAGTCCGCCGTCGCGCGGATCCCGTCGCGCGCGTCGATCCTCGCCTTCCAGCCGAGCAGCCGCTCGGCCTTCTCCACCGACGGCCAGCGGCGCCGGACGTCGACCTCGAAGCTCGGCAGGTGCTCGAGCTCGAGCGCGGCCGGGTCGTTCCCGGCCGCCTCCCAGCACAACGCGGCGATCTCGGCGACGGTGCGCTCATCCGACGCCGAGATGTTGAAGTCCTCGTTGAGCCCGTTCGCGTGGCCGGTCGCGGTGACGATGCCGTCGGCGATGTCGTCGACGTGCGTCAGCGTCCGCGTCTGCGTGCCGTCCCCGAAGATCTGCAGCGGCGGGATGCCCGGCAGCGACTTGCGGATCAGGTCCGGGACGGCGTGCGCGATCCCCGGCTCGGCGTCGGGCAGCTCGCCCGGCCCGTAGGCGTTGAACGGGCGGCAGATCGTGAACGGCAGGCCGTGCTCGGCGTGCGCCGCGCGGCAGTAGACCTCGCCGGTGAGCTTGGAGTAGCCGTAGGCCGAGCGCGGGACCGGGCAGCGGTCCAGGTACGCCTCGGTGGTCGGGAACTCCTCCGCGCGCTCGAAGACCATCGAGGACGACACGTAGGTGAAGCGGGTGACGCCCTCGTCCAGCGCGGCCCGGAACACGCCGTTGTAGAGGCCGTTGTTGACCTCGGTCAGCGTGTACGGGAGCTTGTGGAAGTTCGCGATCCCGCCGACGATCGCGGCGAGGTGGATCACGTGCGTGCAGCCGGCGATCGCGGTCTGGGCCTCGGCGAGGTCGCGCAGGTCGCCGGTGTGGACCTCGCAGCCCTCGCGCATCCACTGCGGCGCCGGGCGCTGGTCGGAGACCCGGACCTCCCAGACGGGATCGCGCAGCAGCCGCCGCACGACGGCCGCGCCGATCGTGCCGGCCCCTCCGGTGACGAGGACGCGGTTCATCAGCGGGGGCTCAACGCGGCGACCTCGCTCGCGTAGGCGAACACCTGGGCGGCGCCGAACGCGTTCCAGGGGTCGACGACGAGGCAGTCCGGCGCGGCCGTGCGCGCGATCGCCGCGAGCGCCTCGGGGTTCGAGTAGGCGGAGTGGTTCGTCGCCACGACGACGACGTCGGCGCCGGTCACGGCCTCGTCGAAGCCGACCGTCGGCGTCGGCACGACCGGGTCGTGGACGGCCACGTCGGCGAGCTCGCGCTCCAGCAGGCGGATCAGCTTGTGCGAGAGCGAATCGCGCTCGTCGTCCGTGTCGCCCTTGAACGCGAGCCCGAGGACGGCGACCTTGCGCTCGCGGAGATCGCCGAGCCGGCGCTTGATCCCCTCGACGAGGAACAGCGGCACGGACTCGTTGACCCGGCTGACCGCGAGCAGCATGCCGGGCGCGTTGCTGCGCTCCTCGCTGAAGGTGAAGTCCTTGCGCAGGCACGTTCCGGCGGTGAAGCCGGGGCGCGCGATCCCGCCGCGCGGGTAGTCGCGGTTGATCAGGTCGATGACCTCGAACACGTTCGCGCCGTAGCGCTCGCAGTCCATCATCAGGAGGTTCGGGAGCGCGAACGTCGCGTAGCGCAGGATGTTCGCCCAGATCTTGGCCAGCTCGGCCTGGACGGGCGTGGTGCGGACGATCGGCGCGCCGAGCGGCTCGAACAGGCGCGCGGCGTGGTCGGTCGACGCGTCCCCGACGCCGCCGACGATGCACGGCAGCGTCCCGATCTCGGCCATGAAGCGGTCGGCGGCGATCCGCTCGGGCACGTGGGCGACGAAGATGTCCTGCCCGACGGTGAAGCCGCGGTGCTTCTCGAGGTAGCCGGCCACGAACTCGGTCGTGTGCGGGGCGACGGTGGAGCGCAGCACGAGCAGGTGGCCCTCGCGCAGGTGCGGGAGCAGCGCGTCGAGCACGGCGCGGATGTCGGACATGTCGATCTCGATGTGCGAGAACGACGGCGTGCCGAGCGTGAGGACGATCGCCTCCGCCTCGGCGGCGTCCGCGGCGCGGTCGGAGAGGCGCAGGGTCCCGGCCTCGACGGCGCGCGCGAGCGGCGCGTCCGTGTCCGGCTCCTTGAACGGCATCCGCCCGTCGCCGATCGTGACCAGCCGCTCGGCGTCCTTGTCCACGCCGAGCACGGAGAGGCCGTGGTCGGCGAAGGTGACGGCGAGCGGGAGGCCGACGCGGCCCAGCCCGATCACGGCGATGTCGTACGGCATCGCGCTGGAGCCTAGCCGCACGCCACGGAGCGCTACCGCCGTGCGAGCTGCCGCGCGTACTGGCGGGCGAAGCCGAGCACGAAGCGCGGGTTGTAGCGCAGGTAGCGCCGCCACAGGCGGCGCGGCTCGTGCGCGAGCCGGAAGACCCACTCGAGCCCGAGGCGCTGCAGCGCGTCCGGCGCCTGCGGGACGAGGCCCGCGTGGAAGTCGAACGCGGCGCCGACGCCGACGAGCACCGGCGCGTCGAGCCGGTCGCGCATCCGCGCCATCCACTTCTCCTGCTTCGGGACGCCGATCCCGACCCAGACGACGTCGGCGCCGGAGCGGTTGATGTCGTCCGCGATCGAGGCCTCCTCGGCGTCGGTCAGGGCACGGAACGGCGGGCAGTGGCCGCCGACGATCCGCAGGCCGGGATGGCGGAGCCGGAGCGTGCGCGCGAGCTGGGCGAGCGCGCCGTGGTTGCGGCCGCCGTAGAGGTACATGCGCTGCCCGGTCTCCGCCGCTCGCGCGCAGGCGCGGTCCATCAGCTCGGGTCCGTAGACGCGGTCCGGGAGCGCGTGGCCCAGCGCGCGGAGCGCCCAGACGAGCGGCTGGCCGTCCGGCACCGTGAAGTCGGCGCCGAGCACCGCGGCGCGCAGCTCCGGGTCCTCGCGGCAGGCCATCACCGTGTGGACGGCGGCGACGCAGACGTAGCCGCGCCGGCGGTCGGCGACCGCCGCGTCGATCCAGTCGAGCGTGCTCGTCGTAGTCGGTGATCGCCAGCGGGACGCCGAGGACCGCACGGCGCTCGGGCGCCGGGGGCGCCGGCGGCGACGCCGCGGCGGCGGAGATGGGATTCAGGCGCGCTCGGCATGGCGTCATGAGTGCAAACCTGCGCGGACTCTGCGCGAGTTGCGCGCGTATCGCCGCGTGGCCTGAACAGCCTGGCATATCGCCGCGGTCCAGGGCGTCCGCTGACGCGATGTCCTAGCCTGTCGCCGCGATGCCCGTCCCTCTCTTCGACACCGCGCACCCCGCTCGCGCCGCTGCGCGCCGAGATCGACGCCGCGATCGCGCGCGTGATCGACAGCGCCAAGTTCATCCTCGGACCGGAGGTCGAGCGCGTTCGAGCAGGAGTTCGCCGCGTACTGCGGCGCCCGGCACGCGATCGGCGTCGCCAACGGCACCGACGCGATCACGATCGCGCTGCGCGCACTCGGCGTCGGGCCCGGCGACGAGGTCGTCGTGCCCGTCGTTCACGTTCTACGCGAGCGCCGAGGCGATCCCGCCGACCGGCGCGCGGCCGGTCTTCTGCGACGTCGACCCCGAGACGTTCTGCGTCACGCCGGAGACCGTGCAGGCCGCGCTCACGCCGCGGACGAAGGCGGTGATCGCCGTCCACCTGTTCGGCAACGTCGCGCCGATCGCCGAGATCGAGGCGCTCGGCGTCCCGGTGGTCGAGGACGCCGCGCAGGCCGCGGGATCCGTCATCGCCCGCCGGCCGTCCCGGCGCGCTGGGCACGCATCGCGACGTTCAGCTTCTTCCCGTCCAAGAACCTCGGCGGCTTCGGCGACGGCGGCGCGATCACGGCGCGCGACGACGACGCGCTCGCCGATCGCGTCCGGATGCTGCGCTTCCACGGCTCCTGGGACAAGGTCACCTACGAGCACGTGGGCTACAACTCGCGCCTGGACGAGCTGCAGGCGGCGATCCTGCGCGTGCAGCTCCCGCACCTCGACGGCTGGGCGGACGGCCGCCGCGCCGGCGGCGCGCCACTACGAGGCGGCGGGGCTCGGCGAGCTCGTCGACCTGCCCGCAGCCGGTCGGCGGCGTCGCTGCCGGCCTGGCACCTCTACGTGGTCCGCAGCGCGCGCGCGGACGAGCTCGCCGCGGCGCTCGCGGCGGCCGGCCACGGGCACAAGGCGTACTACCGCACGCCGGTGCACGAGCAGCCGGCGATGCGCGAGTACGCGGCCGGCGCCGACCTGCCCGGCGACCGCCGAGGTCGCGCGGACGCACCTCGCGATCCCGATGAGCCCGGTGCTCAGCGCCGAGCAGGCCGCCGAGGTGACCGAGACGGTGCGCGCCCTCGACCTGGCCGCCCGATGACGACCGACCGGCCCGCTGCGCGTCGCCGTCGTCGGTCTCGGCTACTGGGGCCCGAACCTCGCGCGCAACTTCGCCGCGCTGCCGGAGCTCCGAGCTGGCCTGGTGCTGCGACGCCTCCGAGGCGATGCGCGAGCGCTTCGCGCCCGGCGTTCCCGGGCACCCGCTTCACGGCCGACCTCGACGAGGTGCTCGCCGACGACACGGTCGACGCCGTCGCGCTCGCCACGCCGGTCCCGACCCACGCCGCGCTCGCGCAGCGCGTGCTCGCGGCGGGCAAGCACTGCTTCGTCGAGAAGCCGATGGCCCAGTCCGTCGCCGACGCCGAGGCGGTCGTCGCCGCGGCGCGACGCCGCGGACCGCGTGCTGATGGTCGGCCACCTGCTCGAGTACCACCCCGGCGTCGTCAAGCTCAAGGAGCTGATCGACGGCGGCGAGCTCGGCCGGCGTGCTGCTACCTCTACGGCAACCGGCTGAACCTCGGCAAGCTGCGCGCCGACGAGAACGCGCTGTGGTCGCTCGGCGCGCACGACGTCTCCGTCCTGCTGCGCCTCGCCGGCGAGGAGCCCTCCGAGGTCCAGGCGCGCGGCGAGAGCTACATGCGCGAGGGCGTCGAGGACGTCGTCTTCTGCTTCCTGCGCTTCCCGTCCGGCCTCGCGGCCCACCTGCACCTCTCGTGGCTCGACCCGCACAAGGAGCGCCGCTTCACGGTCGTCGGCGAGCAGCGGATGGCGACGTTCGACGACATGGCGCTCGAGGGCAAGATCACCGTCTACGACAAGGGCTTCGACCAGCACGCGGAGTCCTACGGCGAGTACATCACCCGCTCGGGCGACATCTGGAGCCCGCGGCTGTCGAACGAGGAGCCGCTGCGGACCGAGTGCGCGCACTTCGTCGACGCGATCCGCAACGGGCACCACGCCCGATCTCCGACGGCGAGTCCGGGCTGCGTGTCGTGCGCGTGCTCGAGGGGCTGCAGCGCTCGCTGGACGAGAGCCGCCGTCAGGGCGCCGCGCGCTCGCCGGCGCTGACCGGCTGACCGAGGCCGAACGCGTCCGGCCGGTCCTGGACGTCCTGGACCGCGCGCTCGTACTCGCTCAGCGTGCCGATGTCGTACCAGTCCGCGTCGCTCTGGTACACGGCCACCTGCTCGCCGGCGTCGAGGAGCCGCAGCACCAGCTCGGGGAACGTGCACGGACCCTCGGCGGGGAGGTGCTCGAGCGCCGACGCCTCGTAGACGTAGATGCCCATGCTGACGTCGTAGGCCAGGCTCGGCTTCTCGCGGTAGTCGGTGACGAAGCCGTCGCGGCTGTCGATGACGCCGAGGTCGATGTCGACGCGCTTGGCGTGCGCGGCGATCGTGAGCGCGGCGCCGCTCATCCGGTGGTGGTCGACCAGGGCGCGGTAGTCGAGCGTGGTCAGCACGTCGCCGTTCATCGCGATGAACGTCCCCTCGAGGTCGGGCACGACGCGCAGCGCGCCGGCCGTCCCGAGCGGCTCGTCCTCCCAGTGCCAGGCGAGCTCGAGCGCCCTCGGGCAGCGTCTTCGACTGGCTGAAGTACACCTGGATCAGCTCGCCGAGATGGCTCACGCACAGGTCGACGTGGTCGACGCCGGAGGCGGCGAGCTGACGCAGGATGTGCTCGAGGATCGGCCGGTCGCCCACCGGCACCAGCGGCTTCGGCAGGATCGTCGTGTACGGGCGGAGCCGGGTGCCGAGCCCGCCGGCGAGGATCACCGCCCGCATGTCACTCGCGGCTTGAGCATCCGGCGATCCTAGCGGCGGTGCTCGGGTCCTATATTGGCAACCCTTGTCCCGCGGACGATCGATCCTGCTGGTGGCGCAGCTGACGCCGCCGAGCCCCCTGTCGGGCGCGCGGCGGCCGGCCAACCTCGCCAAGTACCTCGAGCGTCGCGGCCATCGCGTGACCGTGCTCACGTCGCTCGCATCGGGGAGCGGCGGGATCCCCGGCGCCACGCGCGTGGTGCGCACCCGCGACCTGCTGGCCAGCCGGCTGAACTGGCGGCGCGGGCACTTCGAGGCCATCCAGGGGCAGCAACAGGCGACGGCGAGCGCCTCGAGCCCGCTGGAGCTGATCGTCGCTGCCCGATCTGGCGCTCGCCGGTTGGATGCCGTTCGCCGTCCCCCGGGCGATCGGCGCTCGCGCGGCGCCATCGCTTCGACTGCGTGATCACGACGTCGCCCCCGCAGTCGGGCCATCTCGTCGGCCTGGCGCTGCGGCGCCTGGGCGTGCCGTGGATCGCCGACCTCCGCGACGGCTGGACGTACGACCCGCCGCGCGGCGCGTGGCCGACGCGCGCGCAGGCGGCCGCCGACGCCGCGCTGGAGCGTGCGGTGCTCGCGCGCGCGGACCGGCTCGTCGCGGTCACCCGCCCGATCGCGGACGACCTCGCCGAGCGCCTCGGGCGCGCCGTGGCGGTCGTGACCAACGGCTTCGATCCCGACGAGTTCGGCGACGGGCTTCCGGACGCCGACGGGCTGTTGACCCCGGCCGCCACTCGCTCGTGCACACCGGCCGGGCGGGCGTCTCGGGCCGGTCGCCGCGGGCGCTCGTCGATGGCCTGGTCGAGCTGCGCCGCCGCTGGCCCGACGTCGCCGATCGGCTCGACGTCGTCTTCGCGGGGCCTGTGACCGCGGAGGAGCAGTCGCTGCTGGCCGACCCGCGGCTCGAGGGCATGGCGCGCACCGTCGGCATGCTCGAGCGCCCGCGCGCGCTCGGACTGCAGCGCGCCGCCGACAGCCTGCTCGTGTTCGCCGAGGGTGCGTCGTCGCGCAGCGTGGCGACCACGAAGCTGTTCGAGTACCTGGCCGCGGGCAAGCCGGTACTCGTGCTCGGCGCGGACACCGAGGCGGCGCGCATCGTGGACGAGGTCGGCGCCGGCATCTCCGCGGCGAGCGACGATCCCGGCGCGGTCGCGGCGGCGCTCCGGCGGCTCGTCGCCGGCGAGGTGTCCCGCGACGGGGTCGCAGGCCTGGATCGCTTCGCCTGGCCGGCGTTGGCCGAGCGCTTCGAGCAGGAGATCGACGCCGCCTGCGCGCAGGGCTCCGGCGACCCGAGCGTCCGGGCCGCCGCGGCGTGAACGTGATCGTCGTCGGGCCCGCCGAGCCGGCGGGCGCGGTCGCGGCGGCGCTGGCCCGGCGCGGTGCGCAGGTCCGGACCGTCCGCACCGGCGCGGGCCGCGGCGCCCTCGCGTCCGCGCTCGTGCGCGCGCTGCGACTGACGCGGCGCCGGGCGCCGGACGCGGTCGTGACGGTGTCCGGCCCGGCGCCGGCCGAGCTGATCGGCCGGGTGGTCGCCGGCCGGCGGATCCGCTGGGTCGCGCATGTCGAGGCGGCGCCGGCGCTGCCCGCCGGCCGCTGGGCGCGGATGCTGCATCCCCGCGCGCGGGCGCTCCGGCGGGCCGACGTGGTCACCGCCGCTCCGCCCGCGGTCGAGGAGCTCCACCTGGCCGCCCGCGTCGCGGTCGCCGGGACCGACCCGGTGGCTGCCGCGCTCGCGACGCACGACGGTCCCGCGCGGGCGCGCACGCTCCTCATGCTCGGCACGCTGAACAGCCCGCACGTCGAGCACCTGGCGACCGCGATGCGCGACCGGGGGTACCGCGTCGTCGTGGCGGGCGACGTCTCGCCGGCCTACCCGCCGTCGGTGCTCCCGGGCGCCGGCGTCGAGGTCCGGCCCCTCGAGGTGCCGATGATGTCGTGGCTGCGCCGCCTGTGGCGCGAGGAGCGGCCGGACGTCGTGCACGCGAACTGGATGCTCTCGTACGCGTTCCTCGCGGCGCTCCTGCGCCTGCGCCCGCTCGTCGCGATGGCGTGGGGGTCGGACGTGCTCGGCATCACGTCATCCCAGGAGCGCCGCGCCCGCTTCGCGGTGCGCCGCGCCGACGTGGCGATGAGCGACTCCGAAGCGCTCGTCCAGCGGCTCGTGGAGCTCGGCGCCGATCGCGCGGCGACGTTCGTGGTCAACTGGGGCGTCGAGCTGGCGCAGTTCGCTCCCGCCGCCGACCGCGTCGCCGTCCGGCGCGCGCTCGGCCTCGGCGACGGGCCGGTCGTGCTCAGCCCCCGCGCACTCCGTCCGCTCTATAACCCGCGGGTCATCGTCGATGCGTTCGGCGATGCCACGGCGGGCCGCCCCGACATCCAGCTCGTCCTCAAGCACCTCGAGGCCGAGGCACCCGAGCTCCCGCTGCCGGCCTCCGCGCGGATCGTGGGGCACGTGCCGTACGAGCAGCTGCCGGACTACTACCGCGCCGCCGACATCTGCATCTCCATCCCGGACAGCGACAGCTCCCCGCGCTCGGTCTGGGAGGCGATGGCGTGCGGCTGCGCATGCGTGATCTCCGATCTGCCGTGGGCGCGCGAGCTGATCGTCGACGAGGAGCACGCGCTGCTCGTGCCGCCGGCACGCGAGCCCGTCGCCGCGGCGCTGCGCCGGCTGCTCGAGGAGCCCGGCCTCGCCGCGCGCCTCGGGGCCAACGCGCGCGCGCTGGTCGAACGCCATCGGGACGAGCGGCGGGAGATGGACCGGCTCGCCGGGCTCTACGCGAGCCTCGCGCGCTGAAGCCCCGGGATGCGGGACGCCAGCGGCCGGCGGCGCGGCTGGTCGCTGCGGACCGCGAGGACCGTCATGACGTTGCCGACGCCGAGGGTGCCGAGCACCTGCTGGACGTGCGGGCCCGCGAGCCGTCGCCGGGTCGAGACCCGTCCGTCCGCGAGGATGCGCACGATCTCGAAGCCCGCATCGTTGAGCAGCCGCTCGATCGTCCGCGGCGCGAAGAACAGCAGGTGCGCGGGTGGGCACATCAGGCCCCACCGCTCGAGGTCGCGCGAGGCGAGCGGGCCCTCCACGTCACCCGTCGTCAGCGCGAGCAGCCCGCCCGTCCGGGTCACGCGAGCCACCTCGCGCAGCACCGCACGCGGAGCGGCAAGATGCTCGACGACGTCCCACAGGGTCACCACATCGAACTCCTCGTCTGCGAGCGGCGCGTCGAAGATCTCGCCGGTGAAGACGCGATGCCCGAACTCCTCGCGCGCGTGCTGGGAGGCGAACGCCGACACCTCGACGCCGGTGACCTCATAGTGCTCGGATGCCGCGTGCAGGAAGTAGCCGGCCGCGCACCCGAGGTCGAGCAGCCTGCCGTGCGGCACGAGCCCGGCGAGCTGCGCCGCACGTGCCCGGCCGCTGGCGAGCCGCGCGTCGCGCTCGCCGACGTAGTCGTCGAACACCTCGCCCTCGTAGTAGTCCCGGCCGTAGATCTGCTCGAGCGCCGCGCGGTCGACGCTCGCGTCCACGTAAACGAGCCTGCACGCCGGGCAACGAGCGACGGGCCAGCCGTCCTTCCCGAACAGCCGGTCGCGGCGCTGCTCCCCGCAGACAGGGCAGCCGACGCGCGGCTCGGGATCTCGCGCTGGTGCCGACATCGCGGCCGAGCACGGTAGCGGGACGCCGCGGGTATCCTCGCCCGCTACATGCCCGGGCGAGCGGAACTGGGCCGGCTCGCGTTGCGGCTGCGACACCGGCACGGGGGGATCGAGGCCGTCAACCGCCGGCTGCTGCTCGCGGATCGCGTCGAGGACATCCTGCGCGAGTTCGGTGCGCAGGTGGCGGGCGGGACGGTGCTCCACGGCCCGCTGGTGATCCACAACGCCGCCGGCGACTACGGAAACCTCCGCGTGGGCGCGAACGTCCATCTCGGCCGCCTGGTCGTGCTCGACCTCGCGGCGCCGATCGAGCTGGCGGCGGACTGCACGATCTCGATGGGCACGACGATCCTCACCCACAGCGACGTGGGCGAGGGGCCGCTCGCGGCGCGGCATCCGCGTGTCGTCGAGCCCGCGCGGATCGGCAAGGGGAGCTACCTCGGGGCGAACGTCACCGTGCTCGCGGGCTGCCACGTCGGCCGGGAGGCGGTCGTGGGCGCCGGCGCGGTCGTCACGCGCCCGGTGCCCGACGGCGCGGTGGTGGGGGGCGTTCCGGCGCGGCCGATCGACGCGCCCGGCTCAGACGGCGCGCGTCCCTAGGCGCCGGCGGACGTTGGCCAGCGCCTCGAGGTAGTCGCGCAACTCGGCGCGCGACGGCACGAGCGCGGCACGCAGGGGGATCCGCGTGGTGCGCCGGAACCAGACGAGCGCCAGCCCGGTCGCGGTCAGGTACGACACCGTCGACGCCAGCGCGGCGCCGTAGGCCCCGAGCGGCGGGATCAGCAGCAGGTAGAGCGCGACCGTCAACGGCACGGTGAACAGCGTGGTCAGCAGCGCGTAGTGGGGCCGGCCGCGCCCGGTGACGACCGCGCTCAGCGACTTGCCGAGCGAGAGCCCGACGACGCCGGGGATGAGGATGAGGCCGTACCACACCGCCTCGGTGAACGCGGGTCCGTACAGCAGCGGCACGGCCACCACGACCAGCACGAGGACGATGATCGTCGCCGGCGCGAGCAGCAGCACGGAGTGCCGCGTCGCGCGCGCCGTCGCGGCGTCGGACTCCGTGGCCGCGATCTCGCCGCGGTCGTGCGCGGCGTGCAGGTCGGCCGTGCGCGGGAAGATCACGGTCCGAGCGCAGCGGGCAGGACCCACGCCAGCGCGGTCACCGACAGGGCGACGGAGTACCGGCCGACGTCGGCGCGCGAGACGTAGGCGGCGAGCAGGAACAGGTCGAGCCGGTAGTTGATGAGCTGCAGGAGCGTGGCGCCCCAGGCCTTGGAGCCGAACGTCATCGCCTCCCGCAGGCGCCCGCCGCCGGCCTGCGGGTTCTCCGCCGCGACCCGCGCGTAGCGGAAGGCCCAGACCGCGGCGGCCACGTACGAGACGACGCTCGCCGCGGCGATGCCGATCAGCGCGCCATCGACACCGATCAGGAAGGTCAGGAGGACCGCCACGACGATCAGGACGGCGGTGCGGACGAGCTCGATCGCGGCGTAGGCCTCATAGCGCTCGCGGGCCAGGGCGATCGCCGCAATGAAGCCGCGACCGAGCAGGAACGGGAGGTAGCCGATGCCCAGGAGCAGCGACACGACCGAGATCCCCGCGAACAGCTCGTCGCGCGTGATCGCGAAGAACGCGAGGCCGAGCCCGACGCCGATGAAGCCGAGCGGCAGCGCGATCGCCTGGCTCTCGCGCAGTGCATGGCGCACGCTCCACTCTCCCCGGCTCGTGAAGTACGTGATGCCGGTCGCGAGGCCGAATCCGAAGATGGCCAGCAGCACCTCGAGGATCGAGCTGAGCAACGCGATCGTGCCGGTCGCGTCGGGACCGAGCCGGCGGGCGACGACGACGCTGACGAGCGTCATGCCGACGAGCGGAGCGATCTGGACGATCAGCGAGGCGGCGGCGCCGATGCCGAGATGGCGGCGAGGAGCGCCCATGTCAACCCACGACCGTAGCCCTACGCCCTCGCGACGGCATGGAGGAGGTCGCCGTCGCGAGCCGCCCGATCGGCGAGCGCGGTGAGCGGCGCCGCGGCCAGCGTCGCCGCGGTGGCGGCGTACAGCGCGGGGCCGCTGCGGAAGCGACGCTCTCCGAAGCGCCGGTACTGCAGGCTCATCGGCAGCCCGTCCGCGCTCGTGGACGTGGACGTCCCGACGCCGCTCGAGCCCGGCGCGCCCGAGCAGCGCCGCGAGCCCGTCGCCGGGTGAAGTGCGAGCGGTGGCGGGGAAGATCGAGGTGGAACCAGTCGGAGCCGAAGCGCCGCGCCTGCCACGAGCCGAAGTTCGGCAGCGAGATCAGCGCCAGCCCCCCGGGAGCGAGCAGGTCGCGCGCGGCGCGGAGGTCGTCGAGCGGCTCGGCTGACGTGCTCGAGCGAGTGCTGGAAGACCGCGGCGCCGAAGCCGCCGGGCAGTGGGTCGGAGGCCGTCGTCAGCGTCCCCTGCACTGTCTCGCACCCCGCGCGCCTGCGCCTCCGCGCAGGCCTCCGGCGACGGCTCCAGCCCCGTGACGCGCCAGCCGCGCGACGCCAGGGTCACGCCGAGGTCGCCGCGCCCGCTGACCCGACATCGAGCAGCCGGCCCGCCGGGCGGCGCAGCAGCGCGGCGAACGGCGGCGCGCCGCAGCGCGCGCCAGTACCGCCAGCGGAACAGCGCCGGTCGCCGCGGCGCGCAGGAGTGGGTTGTCCGGCAGGCGCGTAGGCGTTGTATCCCTGCGGATAGAGCTCGCCGAGCCGCTCGGTCGGCACGAGCGGCAGCGTCCGCCCGCTCCCGCACGCCGGGCAGACGTGGACCGCGAACTCACCCGGGACGCCGTGGAGCCGGTCGCGGCCGTGGATCGCGGGCGCGTCGGGCAGCCGCCGCCGCATGCCGGGCAGGCGAGCGCCGCCCCGGGCTCACACGCGTCCCAGACGGCGCTGCTGCGCCACGGCCTCGCGCACGCCGACCAGCCGGCGCGCGGCCGCCGGCGCTCGTCGGGCCGGCGTGCGCGGCGCTCGCGGCGGATTGCGCGCAGCCCCTCGCACCCAGCCGCGCAGCACGGCGCGCGACCGCGTCCGCTCGCCGCACCTGCGCGAGCGTGAGCACGTCGAACGCCGCCGAGGCCGCCACGGCGCGCGCCATGCGCCAGCGGCGGCAGGTGCCGGGCCGCGTTGACGAGGCGGTTGCGCGCGGGGTGGTAGAGCCGCGGCAGCGAGCGCGCCGGCCCGGCGGCGTGGCCCATGTCGTGGCGGATCGCCGCACCGGGATGCAGCACGACGCGGCCGGGCGCGCGCAGGCAGTAGTCCGCCTCCTCGCCGTACATGAACAGCGGCTCGTAGAAGCCGCCGAGCGCGAGGAACTCCTCCCGCCGGACCATCATCAGCGCGCCGGACGCGGCGGCGACGTCGACGGGACGCGCCGGGCGCGGCGCCGCGCGGCGCGCCCTCGAGCCGGCCGAAGGTCGCGGTGTTCGGCGCGATCTCGAGCCCCGCCGCCTCGATCGTCTCGCCGTCGTGGCGCAGCAGCAGCCCGGTCGCGACCGAGATGCCCGCGTCCATGTCGAGCAGCGAGCGGAGCGGGGCGTCCCAGCCGGGCTCCACGCGCCCGTCGAAGTTCACGAACGCCACCAGCCGGCCGGTTGCCGCCTCGGCGCCGCGGTTGCAGCCGGCGCAGAAGCCGATGTTCTCCTCGAACCGCATCGCCGAGGCCACAGGCCAGTGCCGCTCGACGTCCTCCCAGCTGGCGTCGACCGACCCGGAGTCGACGACGAGGCACTCGACGCTCCGCTCGGTCGTGCCCACGAGCGCGTCGAGCGCCGCCGGGCAGGCAGCCGCGGCCGTTGTGGTTCACGAGCACCATGGACAGCTCTGGTCCGCCGGTCATGGCGCCGTATATTGGCAACCCGTGCCGCGCCGCCGGATACCCTGGTCGCGCATGACGAAGCTCGACGGCCGCCCGGTGCTCGTCACCGGCGCAGGAGGCTTCATCGGCGGTCACCTCGTCGCGCGGCTGGTGGAAGAGGGCGCCCGCGTGCGCGGATTCGTCCGCTACAACTCGCGCGGCGACCGCGGGACGCTCGGCTGGCTCGACCCGGCCGTCGCCGCGAGATCGAGTCGTCAGCGGCGAGCTGCGCGACATCGAGTCCGTGGCGCGCGCGGTCGGCGGGCGTCGACGTCGTGTTCCACCTCGGCGCCCAGATCGCCATCCCGTACTCCTACGTCAACCCGCGCGACTACTTCGAGGTGAATGCGATCGGGCACCTCAACGTCGCGCAGGCGCGCTCCCGGCGGGCGTGGAGCGTGTGATCCACACCTCGACGAGCGAGGTCTACGGGACGGCGCGCACCGTGCCGATCACGGAGGAGCATCCGCTCGAGCCGCAGTCGCCCTACGCGGCGAGCAAGGTTGCGGCCGACAAGCTGATGGACAGCTTCCACCGCAGCCTTCGACTCCCGGCGACGTGCTGCGGCCGTTCAACACGTTCGGCCCGCTTCCAGTCGGCGCGCGCGATCCTGCCGACGATCGTCAGCCAGGCGCTGGCCGGCACGACGCTGCGGCTGGGATCGCTGCACCCGCGCCGCGACCTCACCTACGTCGAGGACACGGCGGCCGGCTTCGTCGCCGTCGCCGAGGCTGGCGACGAGGTCGTCGGCCGCACGCTCCAGCTCGGCACCGGCACCGACGTCTCGATCGGCGACCTCGTGCAGGTCGTCGGCGAGGCGCTCGGCAAGGAGCTCGAGGTCGAGCTCGACCCGGCGCGCGTGCGCCCGGCGAAGAGCGAGGTCGAGCGGCTGATCTCGAGCCCCGGCGCTCGCCGCGGAGCTGACGGGCTGGACGCCGTGCGTGACCGCTGCGCGACGGCGTCTCGCGCACGATCGACGTGGATCGAGCGCCACGCCGAGCGCTACCGCGTCGGCGAGTACGCGATTTGAGCGACGCCGAGCTCGAGCGCATCCGGGCGGCCTACGCCGAGCGCGACGCCGCCGGCGCCGCCAGCTCCGCCTGGCTCGACCGCCCGTACCGCGAGCGGATGCAGGAGCTCGAGGGCGCGCTGCTCGAGGGCCTCGCCGGCGCCGGCGCCGATCCCACCGGCGCACGCGTGCTCGAGGTGGGCTGCGGCTCCGGGTACTTCCTCAGCCGCTTTCTCGACTACGGGGCGGCGCACGCGGCGGGGATCGACCTCATGGAGCACCGGATCGCGCAGGCGCGCGAGCGGGACCCGCGTCTCGAGCTGGTCGCAAACGATGCGGCGCGGCTCCCGTGGGAGGACGGGAGCTTCGATCTCGTGACCCAGTTCACGTGCCTGAGCTCGGTGCTCGACGCCGAGCTGCGGCGGGCGATCGCTGCCGAGATGTGGCGGGTGCTGCGCCCCGGTGGCACGCTCGTGTCCTACGACATGACCGGGACCCCCGTCGCGGTCCGCGCCTTCCGCCGCGCCGCGGCGCTGCGGCGGCGGGGCGCGCCACCGGCCGGGACCTCGACCACGCCGATCGACGAGGCAGAGCTGCACCGGCTGTTCCCGGGCGCCGGCTTCCGGCTGCGGCGGATCACGCCGAGCACCGACGTGGCCGGATTCGCCGACCGCAATCGCGTGCTGGCCGCGCTAGCCGCGAGCCTGCCGCTCGTGCGCACGCACCTCCTCGGCGTCGCGCGCAAGCCCGGCTGAGCGGTCAGGCGAGCAGCTCGCGATACAGCCCCGCGATGTGCCGGAGCTGATCCTCGCGACCCATCGTCGCCACTGTCAGCGCGCGGCCGTTACGGCCCAGCCGCGCCGCCGCCTCCGGGTCGCCGAGCAGCCGCGCGAGGGCCGCGGCGACGGCGTCGGCGTCGACCGGGACGAGCAACGCGGTCTCGCCGTCGCGGAGCGCCTCGCGCGCCCACGGCAGGTCGGACACGACGGCGGGCGTGGCGCAGGCGAGCGCCTCCCACACGCTGCGCGGCGACGAGTCGCTGGAGGGGATCGAGACGTACGCGTCGGCGGCGCGGTACAGGTCCGCGAGGCGGTCCTCGTCCACGAAGCCGACGACGTGGACCGCGCCGGCGAGCTCGGGCTCGCCCAGGCGCGACGCGAGTGCGTCGGGCAGCTCCGCCCCGGGATGCTTGAGCACGAGCCGGGCCTCGGGGACACGGCGGCGCAGCCGCTTGAACGCCTCGAGGAGCACGTCCGGGTTGTAGACCGGGTCGAGCGCGCGGGTGGTCAGCACGACTGGCCCGCCGTCCACGCCGAGCCGCTGCCGCGCCGCCTCGCGCGCGCCGGGGTCGGGGCGGTAGCGGTCGAGGTCGACGCCCCACTGCACGAGCTCGACGCGCACCCCGGGGGCCAGCCGGCGGGCGGCCGTCGGCGAGCTCGCCCGAGTCGGCGAGCACGAGGTCGGACCCGCGCAGCGCGCGGCGAGAGCGCGCCTCCAGCCGCCGCGAGGCCCGCAGCAGGTCCGAGCCCCAGGCGGACGTGATGAGCGGCCGCAGGCCCGCGCGCGCGGCCATCCAGCCGTACCCGGGCGCCCAGTGGGCATGCACGAGGTCGGGCCGGATCTTGCGCGCCACCCTGGCGAGGCCGCGCCCGAGCCGGCGATCGCGAATGCCCGGCACCCGTCCCGGATCGAGCACGGACACCGACGCGAAGCGCTCCGTGCCGGGGCGGCCGGCCAGCGCTCCACCAGCTGGCCGGCGAGGTGGACCTCGTGGCCCAGCTCGAGCAGCGCGTCGCCCCACGCCACGACGTGCGGGGAGTT
>CAVRTO010000001.1:0-30789 GCA_963724145.1 uncultured Solirubrobacteraceae bacterium | reverse complement strand
ACGTACACGAGCCCGCACGCGGGGCAACGGGCCACGGGCCAGCCGTCCTTCCCGAACAGGCGGTCGCGGCGCGGCTCCCCGCAGACGGGGCGGCCGACGCGCGGCTCGGGGTCTCGCGCAGGTGCCGACATCGCGGCCGAGCACGGTAGCGGGGACGCCGCGGGTAGTATTCGCCCGCAGACATGCCCAGCCGAGCGGAACTGGGACGGCTCACCTTGAGGCTGCGACACCGGCACGGCGGGATCGAGGCCGTCAACCGCCGGCTGCTGCTCGCGGATCGCGTCGAGGACATCCTCCGCGCGTTCGGCGCCCAGGTGGCGGACGCGACGGTGCTCCACGGTCCGCTGGTGATCCACAACGCCGACGGCGACTACGGCAACCTCCGCGTCGGCGCGAACGTCCACCTCGGGCGCCTGGCCGTGCTCGACCTCGCGGCGCCGATCGAGCTGGCGGCGGGCTGCACCGTCTCGATGGGCACGACGATCCTCACCCACAGCGACGTGGGCGAGGGCCCGCTCGCCGCGCGCCATCCGCGGGTCGTCGAGCCGGCGCGGATCGGCGAGGGGAGCTACCTCGGAGCGAACATCACCGTGCTGGCGGGTTGCCGGATCGGCCGGGAGGCGGTCGTGGGCGCGGGCGCCGTCGTCACGCGTCCGGTGCCCGACGGCGCGGTGGTCGGCGGCGTCCCGGCGCGGCCGATCGACGCGTCCGGCTCAGACGGCGCGCGTGCGTAGCCGCCGGCGGACGTTGGCCAGCGCGTCGAGGTAGTCGCGCAACTCGGCGCGCGACGGCACGAGGGCGGCACGCAGCGGGATCTCGGTGGTCCGCCGGAACCAGACGAGCGCGAGCCCTGTCGCCGTCAGGTACGAGACGGTCGAGGCGAGCGCGGCGCCGTAGGCCCCGAGCGGCGGGATCAGGAGCAGGTCGAGGCGCGGCCGTTAACCGCCCCGTGATAGCTCGTCGGAGCGCGGAATGGGCCGCCCGCGAGCGGTGGCGACCGCGCTGAGCGTCTTGCCGAGCGAGAGCGCGACGACGCCGGGGATGAGGATGAGCCCGAACCACACCGCCTCGGTGAAGGCGGGTCCGTAGAGCAGCGGCACGGCCACCACGACGAGCAGGAGGACGATGATCGTCGCCGGCGCGAGCAGGAGCACCGAGTGCCGGACCGCGCGCGCCGTCGCGGCGTCGGACTCCGTGGCGGCGATCTCGCCACGGTCGTGCGCCGCGTGCAGGTCGGCGGTGCGCGGGAAGATCACCGTCTCGAGCGCGGCGGGCAGCACCCGCGCGAGCGCGGTCACCGACAGGGCGACGGAGTACCGGCCGACGTCCGCGCGCGCGACATCGGCGGCCAGCAGGAAGAGGTCGAGCCGGTAGTTGATGAGCTGCAGCAAGGTGGCGCCCCAGGCCTTGGAGCCGAACGTCATCGCCTCCCGCAGGCGCCCGCCGCCGGCTTGCGCCTTCTCCGGCGCGACCCGCGCGTACCGGACGGCCCAGACCGCGGCTGCGACGTACGAGACGACCCCCGAGGCGGCGATGCCGATCAGCGCGCCGTCGACCCCGATCAGGAAGGTGAGGACGACGGCCACGGCGATCAGCACGGCGGTGCGGACGAGCTCGATCGCGGCGTAGGCCTCGTAGCGCTCGCGGGCCAGCGCGATCGCGGCGATGAAGCCGCGCCCCAGCTGGAACGGGAGGTACCCGATGCCGAGGAGCAGCGAGACGACGGAGATCCCCGCGAACAGCTCGTCGCGCGTGAGCGCGAAGAACGCGCAGCCGAGCCCGACGCCGATGCAGCCGAGCGGCAGCGCGAGCGCCTGGCTCTCGCGCAACGCGTGGCGCACGCTCCACTCGCCCCGGCTCGTGAAGTACGTGATGCCCGTCGCGAGGCCGAAGCCGAAGACGGCCAGCAGCACCTCGAGGATGGAGCTGAGCAGGGCGATCGTGCCGGTCGCGTCCGGACCGAGCCGACGGGCGACGACGACGCTGACGAGCGTCATGCCGACGAGCGGGGCGATCTGGACGATCAGCGAGGCGGCGGCGCCGAGGCCGAGATGGCGGCGGGGAGCGCCCATGTCAACCCACGACCGTAGCCCTACGCCCTCGCGACGGCATGGAGGAGGTCGCCGTCGCGAGCCGCCCGATCGGCGAGCGCCGTGAACGGAGCCGCGGCCAGGGTCGCCGCGGTGGCGGCGTACAGCGCAGGGCCGCTGCGGTAGCGACGCTCTCCGAACCGCCGGTACTGCAGGCTCATCGGCAGCCCATCCGCGCTCGTGGACGTCGACGTCTCGACGCCGGTGAGCCCGGCGCGGCCGAGGAGCGCCGCGAGCCCGTCCCGGGTGAAGTGCGAGCGGTGGCGAGGGAGATCGAGATGGAACCAGTCGGACCCGAAGCGGCGCGCCTGCCAGGAGCCGAAGTTGGGCAGCGAGATCAGCGCCAGCCCGCCGGGGGCGAGCAGCGCGCGCGCCGCGCGCAGGTCGTCGAGCGGCTCGCTCACATGTTCCAGCGAATGCTGGAAGACCGCGGCGTCGAAGCCGCCGGGGAGCGGGTCGGAGGCCGTGGTGAGCGTTCCCTGCACCGACTCCACGCCGCGGGCCTGCGCCTCCGCGCACGCCTCCGGCGACGGCTCGAGCCCGGTGACGCGCCAGCCCCGGGAGCGGAGGGTCACGCCGAGATCGCCGCGACCCGACCCGACGTCGAGCAGCCGGCCGGGCGGGCGGCGCAGCAGCTCGGCGAACGGCGGGTGCCGGAGCGCGCGCCAGTACCGCCAGCGGAACAGCCCCGTCGCCGCAGCGCGTAGCATCGGGTTGCCCGGCAGGCCGTAGGCGTTGTAGCCCTGCGGGTAGAGCGCGCCGAGCTGCTCGGTGGGCACGAGGGGCAGCGTCCGCCCGCTGCCGCACGCCGGGCAGACGTGGACGGCGAAGTGGCCGGGAACGCCGTGGAGCCGGTCGCGGCCGTGGATCGCGGGCGCGTCGGGCAGCCCGCCGCCGCACGCCGGGCAGGTGAGCGCCGCCGGCGGGCTCACACGCGTCCCAGACGACGCTGCTGCGCCACGGCCTCGCGGACGCCGACCAGCCGGCGCGCGGCCGCGCGGCGCTCGTCGGGGCGGCGCGCGTGCCGCTCGTGGCGCACCGCGCCCAGCCCCTCCACCCAGCCGCGGAGGACGGCGCGGACCGCGTCCACGCGCCGCACCTGCGCGAGCGTGAGCACGTCGAACGCCGCGGAGGCCGCGAAGGCCCGCGCCATGCCAAGCGGCGGCAGGTGCCGCGCAGCGTTGACGAGGCGATTGCGCGCGGGGTGGTAGAGCCGCGGCAGCGACCGCGCCGGCCCGGCGGCGTGGCCGACGTCGTGGCGGATGGCCGCATCGGGATGCAGCACGACCCGGCCCGGCGCGCGCAGGCAGTAGTCCGCCTCCTCGCCGTACATGAAGAGCGGCTCGTAGAAGCCGCCGAGTGCGAGGAACTCGTCCCGCCGCACCATCATGAGGGCGCCCGACGCGGCGGTGACCTCGACCGGCGCCTTGGGCGCGGCGTCGCGCGGCGCGCCCTCGAGCCGGCCGAACGTCGCGGTGTTCGGAGCGATCTCCAGGCCGGCCGCCTCGATGGTCGCGCCGTCGGGGCTGACGAGCAGCCCGGTGGCGACCGAGACGCCCGGGTCCGCGTCGAGCAGCGCGCGCAGCGGGTGATCCCAGCCTGGCTCCACGCGCCCGTCGAAGTTCACGAAGGCGACCAGTCGCCCGCGCGCCGCCTCGGCGCCGCGGTTGCAGCCGGCGCAGAAGCCGATGTTGTCCTCGAACCGAATCGCCGATGCCGCCGGCCAGTGCCGCGCCACGTCCTCCCAGCTGGCGTCTGCGGACCCCGAGTCGACGACGAGGCACTCCACGCGGTCGGTGTCGGTCGCGCTCGCGAGCGCGTCGAGCGCCGCCGGGAGGCAGCCGCGGCCGTTGTGGTTCACGAGCACCACGGACAGCTCTGGTCCGCCGTTCATGGCGCCGTATATTGACAACCCGTGCTGCGCCCCCGGATACCCTGGTCCGCATGACGAAGCTCGACGGCCGCCCGGTGCTGGTCACCGGAGCAGGAGGGTTCATCGGGGGACACCTCGTCGCTCGGCTGGTCGCCGAAGGCGCGCGCGTGCGGGCGCTGGTGCGTTACAACTCGCGCGGCGACCGCGGGACGCTCGACTGGCTCGACCCGGCCGTCGTCGCGGAGGTGGAGCCGATCGCGGGCGAGCTGCGCGACATCGAGTCCGTGAGCCGCGCGGTCGGCGGCGTCGGCGTGGTGTTCCACCTCGGAGCCCAGATCGCCATCCCGTACTCGTACGTGAATCCGCGCGACTACTTCGAGGTGAACGTGCTCGGCACGCTCAACGTCGCCCAGGCGTCGCTGGCCGCCGGCGTCGAGCGCGTGATCCACACGTCGACGAGCGAGGTGTACGGCTCGGCCCGCACCGTGCCGATCACCGAGGACCACCCGCTCGAGCCGCAGTCCCCCTACGCCGCGAGCAAGGTCGCCGCCGACAAGCTGATCGACAGCTACCACCGGTCCTTCGACCTCCCGGCGACCGTTCTGCGCCCGTTCAACACCTATGGGCCGCATCAGTCCGCACGGGCGATCCTGCCGACGATCGTCAGCCAGGCGCTGGCCGGCACGACGCTGCGCCTCGGCTCGCTGCACCCGCGCCGCGATCTCACCTACGTGGAGGACACGGCCGCCGGCTTCATCGCCGTCGCCGAGGCGGGAGACGAGGTCGTCGGCCGCACGCTCCAGCTCGGCACGGGCACCGACGTCTCGGTGGGGGACCTCGTGCAGGTCGTCGGCGAGCTGCTCGGCAAGGAGCTCACGGTCGAGCTCGACCCGGCGCGCGTGCGCCCGGCGAAGAGCGAGGTCGAACGGCTGATCTCGAGCCCCGCGCTCGCGGCCGAGCTGACCGGGTGGGCGCCGACCGTGACCGTGCGCGACGGCGTCGCGCGCACGATCGAGTGGATCGAGCGCCACGCCGAGCGCTACCGCGTCGGCGAGTACGCGATTTGAGCGACGCCGAGCTCGAGCGCATCCGGGCCGCCTACCAGGAGCGCGACGCCGCGGGCGCCGGCAGGTCCGCCTGGCTCGAGCGCCCGTATCGGGAGCGGATGCAGGAGCTCGAAGGCGCGCTGCTCGAGGGGCTGGCCGCCGCCGGCGCCGATCCGGCCGGCGCGCGCGTGCTCGAGGTGGGCTGCGGCTCGGGGTACTTCCTCAGCCGCTTCCTCGACTACGGGGCGGCGCACGCGGCCGGGATCGACCTGATGGAGCACCGGATCGCGCAGGCGCGCGAGCGTGACCCGCGACTCGAGCTGGTCGCCGGCGACGCGGCGCGGCTCCCCTGGGAGGACGGGAGCTTCGACGTCGTGACCCAGTTCACGTGCCTGAGCTCGGTGCTCGACGCCGAGCTGCGCGCGGGCGATCGCGGCCGAGATGTGGCGGGTGCTGCGCGCCGGCGGGACGCTCGTGTCCTACGACATGACCGAGACGCCCGTCGCGGTCCGTGGCTTCCGCCGCGCCGCGGCGCTGCGGCGGCGCGGCGCGCCGCCGGCCGGGACGTCGACGACGGCGATCGACGCGGCCGAGCTGCACCGCCTGTTCCCGGGCGCCGACTTCGTGCTGCGGCGGATCACGCCCAGCACCGACGTCGCGGGGTTCGCCGACCGCAATCGCGCTGCTGGCCGGGCTGGCCGCCGCGCTGCCGCTCGTCCGCACGCACCTGCTCGGCGTGGCGCGCAAGCCCGCCTGAGCGGTCAGGCGAGCAGCTCGCGGTACAGCCCTGCGATGCGCCGCAGCTGATCCTCGCGGCCCATCGTCGCGAGCGTCAGCGCGCGCCCGTCACGCCCCAGCCGTGCAGCCGCCTCCGGGTCGCCGAGCAGCCGCGCGAGGGCCGCGGCGACGGCCTCGGCCTCGACCGGCACGAGCAGCGCGGTCTCGCCGTCGCGGAGCGCCTCGCGCGCCCACGGCAGGTCGGACACGACGGCGGGCGTGCCGCAGGCGAGCGCCTCCCAGACGCTGCGCGGCGACGAGTCGCTGGAGGGGATCGAGACGTACGCGTCGGCGGCGCGGTACAGGTCCGCGAGGTGGTCCTCGTCCACGAATCCGACCACGTGGACCGCGCCGGCGAGCGCGGGCTCGCCCACACGGGCCGCGAGGGCGCCGGGCAGCTCCGCCCCCGGATGCTTGAGCACGAGCTGGGCGTCGGGGATGTGGCGGCGCAACCGATCGAACGCGTCCAGGAGCACCTCCGGGTTGTAGACCGGATCGAGCGCGCGGGTGGTCAGCACGACGGGCCCGCCGTCCACGCCGAGCCGCCGCCGAGCCGCCTCCCGCGCGCCGGGGTCGGGGCGGTAGCGGTCCAGGTCGACGCCCCACTGCACGAGCTCGACGCGCACCCCGGGGGCCAGCCGTCGCGCCGCGGCGGCGAGCTCGCCCGAGTCGGCGAGCACGAGGTCGGATCCGCGCAGCGCGCGGCGTGAGCGCGCCTGCAGCCGTCGCGAGGCCCGCAGCAGGTCCGATCCCCAGGCGGACGTGATGAGCGGCCGCAGCCCCGCGCGGGCGGCCATCCATCCGTAGCCGGGTGCCCAGTGCGCGTGCACGAGGTCGGGCCGGACCGCGCGGGCCGCGCCGGCGAGGCCGCGCCCGAGCCGGCGATCACGCACGCCCGGCACCTGTCCCGGATCGAGCACGGACACCGAGGCGAAGCGCTCCGTGCCGGGGGCGGCGGGCCAGCGCTCCACGAGCTGGCCGGCGAGGTGGACCTCGTAGCCCAGCTCGAGCAGCAAGTCGCCCCACGCGACGACGTGCGGGGAGTTGAGCCACCCCGCGACGAGCACGCGGGCGCCGCTCATCGGCGCGTCACGTCATCGAGTACCCCGGCGAGCTGTCGCGTCAGCTCGCGGCGCGAGTAGCGGGCGAGCACCCGTTCCCGCGCCCCGGCGGGCGGCGACAGCGTGCCCGCGTCCCACCGCGCATAGAGCGTGTGCAGCGCGCCGGCGACGGCGGGTACGTCGCTGGGTGCCGCCGCGACGCCGGCGTCCCACTCCTCCACGAGGCGTGCCGCGAGGTTGTCGGGCCGAGTCACGCAGAGGACCGGCCGTTCGGCGGCGAGGTACTCGAACAGCTTGCCGGACGGCGCGAGGCTCTCCTCGGGGACGTAGAGCAGCAGCGCGGAGGCGTCGCGCATCTCGGCGACCGCGCGCGCGTGGCTCACGTAGCCGGTCTGCTCCATCCGGATCCCGTCCGGCGCGGCCAAGCCGGCGATCATCACGTTGCCGACGATCCGCAGCTCGAAGCGCGCCGGATCGATCGCGCCGTCCGCGACGAGCCGCTCGAGCGCGGCCATGACCGGCGCGAGGTCGATCGGGCCGTAGAGCGTTCCGACGAACGACAGCCGGAAGCGATCCGCCGGGGGCGACCCGTCCGCGGCGGGCAGGTCCGCCGGATCGACGCCGTTGGGGATCGTCGCGCGCGGCGCGTCCGCGGCGTCGCCCGCGAGGCGGAAGTAGTCCGCCGCGACCACGATGCGAGCGGCGCGCCTGGCGATGGCCCGCTCGGCTATCCGGCTCAGGCGGGCCAGCAGCCGCGGCTGTCCGAGCAGATGGGGGTTGTACGCCCATTCGTCGCGGAAGTCGGCGACCCATGGGATCCCGGTCAGCCGCTGCAGCACGAGCGCGACGAGGTGCCCGCCGTACGGCGACGAGCTGCTGTAGATCACGTCGGGGCGCTGCCGCCGGATCTCGCGCCAGGCGGCGGCAAGGGCCATGGGCGTCCATCCGATGCCTCCGTCGGGCCATGCGATCCATGGCTGCGGTCGCTTGATCCCGACCTTGTTCAGCGCGATCACGAGCCACCGGGCCGCCGGCAGCGCGGGTGGGCGGACGACTCGCGTCCCAGCGGGGATCTCGTCGCGCAGGTCCGCATCGTGGGTGCGATACAGGCGCGAGCGGGTCGACACCACCGTGGCGCGCCAGCCGAACTCGGGGAGGTACTTGACGAACTTCAGCGTGCGCTGGACGCCCGCGCCCCCGAGCGGCGGGAAGTAGTACGCGATGACCAGCGCACGGCGCGGGGTACCCACGGCGACTCCGGCCGGGTCAGCGCTGCTCGCGGACCGGCTCGAGATCGCGATCGCGCTCGCCGAGCTGGCGCTGACGTGTGACCTCGTGCTCCTGCTCGAGCTGGCGGAGCCGCTGCGCGAGCAGCGCCTGACGCTGCGCGAGCACCTTCGACTGGTCGCTCAGGCGCGACATGGCCGCGGAGAAGTGCAGCAGCAGCAGGAGGATGAAGCCGACGGCGACGAAGAACAGCGCGTTCGGCGCCGAGACGATCCCCATGGCCTGCGCGATCCGCGTCAGCGCGTCGTCCCACACGGCCAGGCCGAGGATCACGAGCGAGCTCAACAGCCACAGCAGCGCGTAGCGCTCCATGAGCGCGCGCCGGCGCACCAGCTCGAGCACGAACAGGAGCAGCCCGGCGGCGCCGATGATGGCGACGATCTGCAGCCGGGTGTCCATCAGATCCCGTGGTCCGCGGCCACCGCGGCCGGCTCCCCGGGCTCCGGCACGGCGCGGCGGCGGCCGAGGCCGACGAACAGCGCGAGCAGCACCTTGACCATGTAGTAGAAGGACTTGCCGGAGCCGCCGATCGAGGAGACGCCGCCGCCGCGCTGGAGCATCGTCACCGGCACCTCGCGCATCGTCAGGCGGTGGTGGTGCAGCATCAGCACCGCCTCCACCTCCGGGTAGTCGTGCGGGTAGTCGCGCGCGAACAGCGCGATGGCGCGGTGGTTGTAGAGGCGGAACCCCGACGTCGGGTCCGTGACCGGCTGGCGCAGCAGCCGCGACAGCAGGAAGGCGAAGAGGTGGATGCCGGTGCGGCGGCTGATCGGGGCGATGTAGCCCGTGTCGGTCGCGAACCGCGACCCGCAGATCATGTCGGCGCGGTCGGGCCCCTTGGCGGCCGCGAACAGCTTCTTCAGCTCGCCCGGGTCGTGCTGTCCGTCACCGTCGACCTGGACCATGTAGTCGTAGCCCTGCTCGTGGGCGTACGTGAAGCCCGCCTGCACGGCGCCGCCGATGCCGAGGTTGAACGGCATGCGCAGGACCTGGACCCCGGCGCGCTCGGCGATCTCCGCCGTGGCGTCCGTCGAGCCGTCGTCGACCACGAGGACGTCGACCTGCGGCGCCTTGCGGCGCAGGGCGTCGATGACCGTGCCGACGGTGGCCGCCTCGTTGTAGGCGGGCACGACGGCAAGGCACGACATACGGTCGATGAGGGAGCTCTCTCCGAACATGGGGGCTTCGGGTTGATCCGGTCTCCGGCTGAAACGCCGTTGGCCGCCTGGGGTTGCGCTCATCCAGTCCCCTTAGTCGGCTGGTCCGCGCGCTGGCACGGATGGTCCGGACGGGCGCCGTCCGAACGCCCGGCGGCGTGAGGCTAGCATGCCGCCTCCTGTGCAGCCCGACGCTGAAACGCGCCTGTCGGTCGTCGTGGTCGCGTACAACAGCGCCGCTGCGCTCACCACCACGCTGCCCCCGCTCGTCGCGCAGCTCGGGCCGCGGGACGAGCTGGTCGTGGTCGACAACGACTCGAGCGACGCGACGCTCGCGGTCGTCCGGGAGCTGGCGCCCGGCGGCCGTGGTGCTCCAGACCGGGCGCAACGCCGGCTTCGCGGCGGCCGCGAACGCCGGCGCGGCCGCGGCGACCGGTGAGCTGCTGCTCTTCCTCAACCCCGACGCGCGTCCGGCGCCGCGGATTCGTCGAGGCGATCACGGCCCCGCTGCGCGACGGCCGCGGCTGGGCGGCATGGATGGGCCTGGTGACGGCGGAGGAGGGGCGCGTGGTGAACACGAACGGCGGGGTGGTGCACTTCACCGGGATCGCGTGGGCCGGCGAAGCGGGCGCGCCGGCGCCCGGCTCGCTGGCCGGCGCGCGCGAGGCGGCGTTCCTCTCCGGCGCCTGCCTCGCCGTCCCGCGCGCGGAGTGGGAGCGCGCCGGCGGCTTCCCCGGGAGCTACTTCATGTACTTCGAGGACGTCGACCTCTCGCTCCGCATCCGCCTCGCGGGCGGGCGCCTCGGGGTCGAGCCGTCCGCCGTCGTCGATCACGACTACGCGTTCGCGAAGGGCCCGGAGAAGTGGCGGCTGCTCGAGCGCAACCGCTGGGCGACGGTCGTCCGCTGCTATCCCGGCCGGCTGCTGATCGCGGTCGCGCCCGCGCTGCTCGCCACCGAGCTCGCGCTGCTGATCGTCGCGGCGTCCGGCGGGTGGCTGCCGCAGAAGCTCCGCGGCACGGCCGAGGCGCTGCGCCGGCTGCCGGGGCTGCTGCGCGAGCGCCGCGCGATCCAGGCGACCCGCGTGATCCCCGCGAGCGAGTTCGCGCGCTGGCTCACCCCCGACCTCGACTCGGCGTACCTCGGGCGCGCCGGGCGGCTGGCGCCGTTGCGCTGGGCGCTCCGGGCGTACTGGCGGGTGGCGCTGTCGGCCGCCGGCGAACGGCCGCTACGGTAAGCGGGCATGGCCCAATGGCACGTTCCGCTCGCCGACGTCGTCGTGCCCGAGGACGACATCGCCGCCGTCGTCGACGTCTACCGGTCCGGCTGGCTCAGCATGGGCCCGCAGACGGAGGAGCTCGAGGCGCAGCTCGCCGCGTACACCGGCGCGCGCCACGCGCTCGCGGTCGCCAACTGCACCGTCGGCCTCCATCTGATGTGCGTCGTCGCGGGCTTCGGGCCCGGGGACGAGGTGATCGTGCCGTCGCTGACGTTCGTCGCCAGCGTCAACGCCATCCGCTACACCGGCGCCACCCCCGTCTTCGCCGACATCGAGGGGCTCGACGCGCCGTGGCTCTCCGCCGAGGCCGCCGAGGCGGCCGTGACCGACCGCACGCGCGGGATCATGGCGATGGCCTACGGCGGTCATCCGGGCCGCGATCGAGGCGCTGCAGGCGCTCGCGCGGCGGCACGGGCTCGTGCTGCTCGAGGACGCTGCCCACGCTGCGGGCACGCTTCCTCGACGGCCGCCACGCCGGCACGTTCGGCAGCGCCGGCGGCTTCAGCTTCTTCTCGAACAAGAACCTCGCGGTCGGCGAGGGCGGCGCGGTCGTGACCGACGACGACGCGCTCGCGGCGCGCATGCGGCTCCTGCGCTCGCACGGGATGACGACCCTCACCTGGGACCGCCATCGCGGGCACGCGTCGGGCTACGACGTCGTCGAGCTGGGCTTCAACTACCGCATCGACGAGCCGCGCGCAGCGCTCGCCGCGCGGCGGCTGGCGCGGCTCGACGCGGAGAACGCGCGCCGCGACCGGCTCGTCGCGCGCTATGCGGAGGCGCTCGAGCCGGTGTCCGGCGTCGCCCTGGCGCTCCCGCCCACGGAGCCGCGGACGCGGCTCGCGCATCACCTGTTCGCGATCGTGCTCGAGGACGGCGTCGACCGCGAGGCGTTCCGCGCCGCCATGCACGCGCGCGGCGTGCAGACGAGCGTCCACTACCCGCCGGCGCACCGGTTCGCGATCTACGCCGACGGGGCGCCCGAGCTGCCGCTCACCGACGCCTACGGGGCGCGCGCGGTGACGCTGCCGCTGTTCGCCCACATGACCGATGAGCAGCTCGAGCTGGTCGTCGACGCCGTGCGGTCGGCGCTCGCCGAGCCCGCCGCGCGGCTCTAGACGCCGCTCGAGTCGCGCACCGCGCTGCGCAGGGCGCGGACGAGCAGCAGCGGCACGGCGACGACGCAGAGCAGGGCGAGCACCCAGTACGTCCACGCGCCGACCCACTGGGCGCGGAAGAGCGCGGCGCGGTCGAACATGGCGGGCAGCAGGCCCGCGAGGGTGCGCGGCTCGGCGCGCTGGAACTCGAGCGCGAGGTCGTATCCCGTCGGCTTGCCGTCGGTGTACGCGCTGCTGGCGCGCGCGGCGGCGTCGGCGTTGCCGTAGACGAAGCGCGGGCCGGCGGCCGCGGTTGGCGAGGCAGACCGCGATCGGTGCGGTCCGCGTCCGACGGTGCCCGATGCGTCACCGTCGCGCAGCCGGGCGCGCCGGCGTCGACGCCGGCAGGCGCGCCGCGCGCGAGCACCGCGCCGAGCCGCGCCGGCGCGGCCGGCGTCGGCCGCGCGCACGGTCACGTCGAGCCGCACGGCGCCGCGCCGGCCGTGCGTCGCGCGCGACGCGTGACCGCGTCGAACGCCGCGTCCGGCGGGACGCTGATCGGCGTCTGGCAGACCGCCTCGGCCCGGCGCGAGCCTTGAGCGCGACCGAGCGGCTGACGCCGAGCGTGAACGCCTGCTCGCGCTCGCTGGTCAGCGGCCACCGCGACGAGCGCGACGACGACGACGGCCGCGACGGCGACGATGATCGCCGCGCGCGCTACGCATAGAACCGGTCCAGCATCAGCCCGAGGGCGAGGAGCTGCAGCGCGAGCAGCCCGCCGCGTGACGACCGCCGACGCCGTGCGGGCGCAGGCGCTGCGGGAGCAGCCGCAGCGCCTGGACCACCGCAAGCCCCGCGATGCCCACGAGCGGCAGCAGGTAGCGGCCCTGGTTGAGCGTGCCGCCGCCGCGCGAGATGAGCTGGAACTCCGTCCAGTGCAGGCCGGCCAGCAGGGCGATCGTCACGCCGGCGAAGAACACGGCGACGGCCCAGTCCGTCGTGCGCCGGGTGCGCCAGAGCGTCGTCGCGCGGCGGCGACGACGACGATCGCGGTGACGGCGATGAGGACGTCGTAGACGGATCGGGCGGCAGTCGCACCTCGAGCCAGCCGAACGACCCCCACGCGCCTTGCAGCCAGATCGCGTCGAGCGGCAGCGACGTTCGGGCCCGGGAACGCGAAGTCGTCCTGGAACGGCAGCCGCGGCAGGTAGAACTGCCACACGTACGAGAGCAGCATGCGGACGTCGAGGACGCCCTCGGTCGATGTGGCGGCGCTGAACTGCGCCGACGTCGCGCGCTCCGTCGCGTTCGCGACGACCTTCCAGACGCCGAGCGTGAGCGCGAGCCCGGCGGCGCCGGCGGCCGCCGCTGCCATCGCCGGGCCGGCGCGCCGGGGGCGAAGGCGCCACAGCCCGACCGCGAGCACGAACAGCGCGGCCGGGATCAGCGCGTAGCTCGTCGCCTTGACGCATCCCGCCGCGCCGGCGAGTCCGCACAGCGCGAGCGCCAGCGGCCACGTCAGCCCGCGCCGCAGGATCCGGACGCCGAGCCACAGGACGAGCGACCACAGCGCGAACATCATCGCGTCCGGCGTCACCGACGCCGACAGGAACGTCATCATCGGCGCCAGGCCCGCGACCGACGCCGCCGCGAGCTGCAGCAGCCGGTCCCGCCCGAACACCTCGCCCGCCAGCAGCCAGACGGCGGTGACCGTGACGAGCAGCCACAGCAGCGACACGATCCGCATCGCGAGCAACCGGTCGAACACGTCGCCGCCGCTCGCCGCGGCGTACGCCGGCACCTCGACGAGGTAGTAGAGCGGCGGGTTGCTCGCGGCGGGGTTCGGGCCCCCGCCGTCGCCACGGGCGGCCGCCGGCAGCGCCGCGTCGGCCGCGCGCCAGCGCTCGTAGACGAGCGGGCTCCACTCCATCTTCACGTCCGGCTGCGCGGCCGCCTGGTCGGCGTTGGACTGCGCGGCGGCCAGCATCTGCTCGCTGGAGAACAGCGGGCGGCCCGCCTGCCCCGGGAGTCCCGGGCCCTCGACGAGCGACTGGACGTAGCCGAAGTGGGACTGCTCGTCCGGCGACTGGAACGCCGGCGTGACGAGCGCCCACGCGAGCGCGAGCACGAACGTGGCCGCGAGCAGCGACGACCAGCGCCGGGGGCGGGCGGCGGCGCCGGCCGGCCGGCTCGCGCGCCGCCGCTTCCGGCGCGTCGTGTCGCGTCGCCTCCGTCGTCATGCGGCCTCGCGCAGCCGCAACGCCGCCCGCAGCTCGAGCTCGACCTGCACCGCCGCGTGGTCCCAGGTGTGCGGGCGGACGAACTCGCGACCCGCCTCCGAGCGGCGCTCGCGCTCGGCGCGGTCGTCGAGCAGCCGCTCGATGGCATCGGCGAGCGCGTCGGAGTCGAGCGGCGCGAGCTCGACCGGGCCGTCCGCTCCGAACACGGACCCCGCGCTCGCGCCCTCCAGGTCGACGCACGGCAGGCCGCACGCCAGCATCTCCTGCGGGATCAGCGAGTAGTTGGTCAGCGACAGGCACACGCCCACCGTGGCCTCGGAGTACATCCACGCGAGCTGCTCGGGCGTGGCGATCCCGACGTGCTCATAGGCGAACGAGGTGGCCAGCGGCCCGCGGTCGCCGAACATCACGATGCGCACGCCGGGCCGGCGCGCCTTCACCCGGGCGAGCGCCATCGCGCCCAGCGCGACGGCCCGCCGCGGCGTGACCGCACGGCAGTAGAAGACGATCGTGTCGTCGCGCCGCGTCGACCGGCCGGGGGAAGTAGACGTCATGGTCCACGCCGTACTGGAACGTGCCGGCCGTGCCGCCGTAGCGCTCGATGTACAGATCACGCAGCCAGGGGCTCCCCGCGATGCCATAGAGCCCTTGTCGGTAGGTCTCCGCGGCCCAGATCGACTCCATCGACGTCGGGTAGAACTCGGGCTCGTGATCGTTGATCAGGTACGCGCGGGCGCGCACGCCGGGCTGCTCGAGCAGCGGGAACACGGTCTGCCAGCCCGTCGCGACGGCGACGTCCGCGCCGTACCAGTCGCCGAAGCCCCGGAACACCGGCGCCTGCACCGGGGCGAAGTGCTCGACGACGAGGCCGCGCACCGCACCGCCGCCGCCGTGCATCTGGTTGCGCGGATCGTGCAGCCAGATCGAGCACGTGTGGCCCATCCGCTCGAGCCGCAGCACCAGCTGGAAGATGATGTTGTGGCCGCCTGATCCGACGGAGAACGGCGGGATCGCGAACGCGACGTGCAGCCGCTCACGGTCCGCCATGCCCGGGACGGGATCGCGCAGCGGTGCCGGGCCGTCACGGGTCACCCGGGCGATCGCCTCGTAGCCCTCGGTCGCGAAGCGCGCCGGCAGGTGCGTGCTGCGCGGAAGGTCCGGGGCCGGCGGGGCGGCCGGCCGCGTCGTGGCGCCATCGGCGCGGCCCTCCAGCGACAGCGCACGCTGGACGGGGGCCGGCAGCTGCGCTGCCGTGGCTCCCGAGCGCCGAGAACACCCTCCGCCCACCGTGGTGCAGCAGGGAGCGCCCGGTCCAGCGGGTGACCGCGACGCGGCGCCATGCCCTGCTCCCGCATCCACCGCCGGTCGTGCGCGACGAGCCCGCGGACGTCGCGGATCGTCGACCGGACGCCGATCCGCTCGACGTGCCCGATCGTCTCGCGCAGGCCGCGGTACTCGTCGAAGTACCGGCGCATGAACTCCAGCGGCGGGTAGTCGTGCGCGTGCAGCACGCCGGCGCGCGGCACGTAGGCCTTGCGCCAGGTCGGATGATCCGCGAGCGCGCGGCCGAACGCCTGGTCCTCGCTGTAGGGCACGGCGTCGAACCGGAGCTCCTCCCAGCACGCCCGCCGGTACGCGGCGTTGACGTTGGAGAGGAACGTCGGCCTCGCCGGGGCCGAAGACGTGCGGTGCGTCGCCGGCGGCGGCGAACGTCGCGAAGAACTCCGTCAGCTCGCGCGCGATCATCGGGCTCGTCCCGGGCCGCGGCAGGTGCGGGCCGAACGCGGCGCCGATCCGCGGGTCGAGCGCGAACGCCTCCAGCAGCGCGTCGCGCCACCCGGGCACCGGCGTGGCGTCCTGCGTGAGGAAGGCGACGATCTCCGCGTTCGTGCGCTCCGCCGCGAGGTTGCGCGTGCGTCCGTGGCCGAACTCGGCCGGCGGGATCTCCAGCACCTCCGCGCCGGACGCCGCGGGCGATCTCCAGCGAGCCGTCGCGCGAGCCGGAGTCGACGACCAGCACCTCGTCGACGCCCTCGCGGGCGAGTGCGGACAGCACCTCGTGGAGATATCGCGCACCGTCCTTGACGGGCACGACCGCGGCAAGCTGTCGGCGTCATCGCCCGAGTCGCTGCTTGACGTGCTTCAGCGCGCGGGCCACGGCACGCATCCCGCGCAGTCCCGCGCGGAACTCGGATGCACCGCGGCGCCGCATCAGCGCGTTCAGGTCGACGCCCCACCGGTCGAGCCAGTACGCGCGGTCCTGCGCGGCGGCGATCGCGGCGTTGGCGCGCGTGGCGAGCTCCGCGTTCTCGCGCTCGAGCTGCTCGACGCGCGCCTGGAGCGCCGCGATCTCCGCCTGCTCCGTGCTGGTGCTCATCGGCGTCGAGGGTAGCTCGCGGCGAACGCCCACACCGCGCCGGCGGGCACGCCGACGAGGAACAGGACGCCCACGATCCACGTCGAGCCACGGCGTTCCGAGCCGGAAGCCCTGCATCCGCTCGACCGCCGCGGGCAGGCGCGCCGCGAGCGTCTGCTCCCCCGCTTCCGCGAACGCGAGCTCGAAGTTGCCCCGCACCGGCGCCCCGTCCACGCGGGTCTCCGACCGGGAGTACCGGTCGGCACCCGCGTAGAGCGCCACCTGCCGGTTCCCCTGGTTCCGGATGCAGACCTGTGCCACGACGGGATCGCGCGGCGGGTCCACCGGCACGCTCACGACCGCGCCGTCGGCGTACGTGGGAGGCACCGCGACGGCCTCGCGCACGCCCGGACCGGCGATCTCGAGCCTGAGCGCCGAGGGCGCCCCGCCGTAGGTGCCGACCCGGACGAGCGCGCGCTCGGAGTGCTCGTCCATCGACGCCCGGTCGAGGCAGGCCCGGGCGCCGCCGGGCAGCTCGACGAGCGCGAGCGCGGTGAGCGGCGGCGGCTGCGGCGTCGTCGTCAGCGCGTCGCGATCGCGCGTCGAGGAACGGGATCACGACGATGCCGGCGCCCAGGAGCAGCACGAGCAGCCCGCCGGCAAGTGCGGCGCTACGCATAGAACCGCTCCAGGGTGATGCCGAGCGCGGCGACCTGCACGAGCGCGAGCGTCGCCACGACCGCGCCCCCCGCCGCCGCCCCCCAGCGCCGGGGGATCAGCGAGACGGCGAGCGCGACGGCGATGCCGAACAGCGCGGCCAGCGGCAGCAGGTAGCGGCCCGGCGATGATCGGGTCCGCCTGGTCGTTGAGCAGCGACCGGTACGCGACGGTGTGCAGCAGCCCGAGCAGCCCGACCACCGCGGCGGCCAGGACCACCGCGACGTCCCAGCGCGCGGCCACCGCGCGGCGGTGCACCACGAGCGCGGCGAACGCCCCGACGGCCACGACGCCCATGGCGGCCCACAACGCGTCGTAGACCCAGGCGGGGAAATGCACCTCGAGCTGGGCGAACGCGCCGTAGAAGCGCTCGGTCATCACCTCGCGGATCCCGTAGTCCTGTCGGCCCAGCGGGGGCGACATGAACCCGAGCCGCGGCAGGTAGAACTGCCACACGTACGAGAGCAGGCGCCGGACCTCGGTCGTCGTGGGGGACTGGTTCGTGGCCACGAAGACCAGGGCGGCCAGGAACGCCGACCGCGCCCAGCGCGAGCGCTCCGGCGGTGACCGCGGCCGGCCGCCCGTCCGGCCGGCGGTCCTTCCACAGGCGCAGCGCGAGCGCGAGGACGGCAGGAAGCACGAGCGCGAGTCCCCGGCCGTGAGTGAAGCCGGCGAGGACACAGAGCGCGACGAGCCCGGCGACCCGCGGCGCCGATAGCCCTCGCTGGAGGATCACGACCGACAGGTAGAGCCCCGCGGTCGACGTCGCAGCCAGGAGCACGTCGGGGTTGACGTTCGCGGTCAGCTGGATGAGCTGCGGCTGGAGCGCGACGACCGCGGCGGCGAGCGTCTGGAGCGCGCGCCGGCCCGGCAGCAGCTCACCGGCGAGCAGCCAGGTGAATACGACCATCGCGAGCAGCAGCGGGATGTTCGCGAGGCGCATCAGGAACAGCTGATCGAACAGGTCGAGCGGCGACGTCGCCGCGTACACCAGTCCGCTGTACAGGTAGTAGGCCGGAGGGTTCTTCAGCGCCGAGGTGAACCCGCCGTCGGCGCGCTGGGCGCGTCCGAAGCCCTCCTGCGGCCCGGTCCCACAGCGCCTCGTCGGCGGCGGTGTCGTTCGGCCGCGCGGCGGGATTCGCGGAGAGCTCGAACGTCCCGGCCGTCGCCCCGGCCGTCCTCAGCTCGGTCGAGTACGGCGGCGTCCGGGCGCCCGTCGCGCCGCCGGGCTGCCATGGGAGCTCGCGACCTTCGACGAGCCGCTGCACGTAGGCGACGTGGCTGATCTCGTCCGGGCCCTGGAGCGGCGGCAGGACGATGCACCAGGCGACCGCCTCGACGGCCGCGACCGCAAGGAGCACGAGCAGCGGGCGCGGCGCTCTTCGCAGCAAGCCAGGCACGACGCGGCAGGGTATTGGGCCTGCGAGCGCGGTCAGCCCTGCCCGCGCGGGCGTACGAGCCGGCGCAGCGCCCGGCCCAGCCAGATCGCCGCCCGGCCGGGGCGGCTGCGCGAGTAGGGAGCGATCTGCCTCGCGACCCCGAGCACGCCCTCGCGATCCAGCGTGGCGAGCTCGCCGCGCATCGCGTCGTTCTCGGCCAGGAGATGGCGCACGTCGTTCGAGAGCCCGATCGTGGCCAGCACGGCCCGCTCGCGGTCGCGGCGCAGCTCGGAGACCCCCAGCCAGGACTCGCGCAGCATGTGCGAGGCCGCGCGGTACGGCGACGGCGGATCCGACGCCGCGATCGTCTCCAGCGCGGCCGCCATGAACTCACCGGACTGCTGCCATCCCGGCCAGCCCTTCGCGGTGAGCCAGGCGTTCGTGCGCAGGTAGTGCAGCAGCCGCCGGTCGCGCGCGAGCAGGTCGAGGATGCGCGCTGTTCCGCGCGGATCGTCCCAGTCCGTCACCAGCCCGTTGAACCCGTGCTGGATGAACTCGTCGTGACCGGTGACGGGGGTCGTGACGCACGTCGCGCCCATGTGGAAGCCCTCGAGCGGCGGTCCGAACATCCCCTCGACCCGCGAGAGCTTGAGCACCACGTCGGTGTCGGCGTACTCCGCGGCGAGCTCGGCCTGCGACAGCGGCCCGATCACGCGGTCGGCGCCCACGGACGGATCCCCGTCCTTGCCCGACGGGGAGACGAACGTCGTCACGTGCGGCTCGTGCAGCTCGCGCAGCACGGCACGCGGCCTCGGGCAGGCCCTTGAACCACACGTCCGGATGGCCCTCGAGGAGGATGTGCAGCGGCCGGGACGGCCGGGCCGACGGCGGCTCGGGTTGCGCGAAGACGTCCTTCGCGACCCCGTTGCGGACGAGGAAGCATGGCGCGTCGGGGCGGATCTCGGCGAGCGTATCGGCGATCCAGCGCGCCTCGGTGATGAACGAGACCGGCAAGGCGTGCGTGATGGCGGCGAGGACGCGCTCCGCCGGCGCGTCGGGCTCGAAGAAGCGGTCCTCCATGCTCTGCACGAAATAGGCGTACCGCTCCGCGGGGATGTCGAACAGGCGGTAGCACGTGCTCCACAGCGTCGCGACGGCGACGTCGTACCGCTCGCGCTGCGCCTCCTCCAGGGTCACGCACGCGATGTCGGGAAGCCGCCGGTGGGTCCAGGGCGCGAGGTCGGCGTTCGTCGTGGCGAGGGTCACGTCGAACCCTTGGCGCTCCGCGAGCTGATGGGCGTGCTCCACGACGACGCCGATCCCGCCCGAGAGCGCGATGTCGTTCAGGACGAAGCAGACCTTCACGTGCCGGAGCCGGTCGCGCTCGTCGCGCTCGAGCGCTTCCGCGGAGAGGAAGGCGAGATCGGCCTCGCGCTGCTGCTCCCACCGGCGCCGGGCGGGCAGGTCGCTGACCGTGGCGCCGGCGGCGGTCTGCAGACCCTCGCAGCGTGGTCCGAACGCGGCGAGGAAGTGACTCGGGACGCGTGCGGCGGAGATGTCCGCACGCACGTCGACCGCGTCGGCGCCGCCGCCGGCGACCGCGATGCACGAGCCGTTGACGGGAAACTGCGCCGCGGCGACGTGATCGTCGGGCAGCAGTCGCCGCAACTCCTCGAAGGCGCCCTCGCCCCACGTCGTGAGGTGGAACGGGTTGTCCATCGCCCAGAACGCGTCGTTCGGCACGCTGAGCACGACGTCGGCGTCGCGGCGTGCGGCCTGATCGCAGAGCCAGCGGACGAACCGCATCGGGTGCGCGAGGTGCTCGACGGTCTCCATCGACGTGATCGCGACGCGGCCGCCGTCGTCGGGCCCGATGGCGGCCTCGAGTGCCGCCAGGCCGTCGTCCGTGCTGAGGTCGGCGACGAGCGTGCGCGGCTCGAGCTCGCGCAGCGCCCCTGCGGCGGCGGCGACCGCGGACTCGTCGGCGTCCGCGAGCAGCACCGCCCGCGGCGGCTCCGCGAGCTGCGGGAGGATCAGGCTCGGCGCGTAGCCGGTGCCGCAGGCCGCGTCGATCCACAGGTCGGCGCCGGACAGCAGCGGCCCGGCGAAGCCGTAGCGGACGACGTGCTCGATGACGATCAAGGGATCGCCGCCGCGGTTGATGCGCTCTTCCCAGTTGGTCATGACTCGGCGGCCGCACGATATAAAACGCAGCGGCTTATGCCGTGTCCTGCGCCCACGCCGTCTCAGTGAGCACCGGTCCTCCGTCGGCGTACCCGTTCGCCGACGCCGACGGGCCGCCGCTGCGGCTCGTGTTCGTCGGGCAGTCGACGTACTTCGCCGCGTGCTCGATGCAGGAGCGTGCGGCCGGCGTCGAGCCGTTCTTCGTCGACTTCCGCGCCGGCGCCGACGCCGAGCGCATGCTCGATGCCGTGCGTGCGCTCGATCCCGACGTCGTGCTCGCCTTCCGGCCGGAGATCTTCCCGCACGGCGTCTTCGCGGATCTCGGAGCGCTCACGATCGGGTTCCTGACCGAGCCGATCCCGCGCGGAGGCGACGACGTCCACCCCGATCTCGAACGCCGGCTCGAGGATCTCCGGGCGGTCGACCCGGCCAACTTCGACCGGATCATCTCGTTCGATCCGCTCGTCGCGGAGACCGCCGACCAGATCCTGCCCGTCTGGCGGTCGCTCCCCCTCCCGGTCGCGGATCGGCTGTTCCTCGGCACGCACGTGCGCGCCGATCCGCCGCGGATGCTCTTCGTCGGTCGCTCGACCGAGCACCGCGAGCACTTCCTCGGCCCCGCCAAGCACGAGCACGACATCATCCACATCGCGCACGGGGTGACCGACGATCGGCTGCTCGAGTACCTGCGCGAGGTCGACGTCGGGCTGAACCTCCACAACGAGCCGTATCTGTCGTTCGAGAACCGCGTCTCGGTGTGCTGCGCCGCGGGGCTGATCGTGGTCACGGAGCCGCTGAGCCCGACGCACGGCTTCGAGCCGGGCATCGACTATCTCGAGGTCCAGAGCTTCCAGGATCTGCTCGTCGCGTTGTTCGAGGTGCGGCGCAACGTCCGCGCCTTCCGCCGGGTCCGGGTCCGGGGCCGGGCCAAGGCGGAGCGGCTGCGCGCCTCGCGCGTCTATCCGGCGCTGGTGCGCGACGCGATGCTCGACCTGCGCGCGTTCGGCTCGCTCAGAGTCGCTCGGCCATCGTCCGCGCGCCGCGCTGGAACGTGACGAAGCCGAGCACGGTCAGGCCCACGGCGAGCGCGACCGGGATCATCAGCAGCGCGTAGGAGCCGAGGACGTCGACGGTGCTCGGGGCGGTCGGGTCGATCACCGCGTGCCGGAACTGCTGGACGAGCGCGGCGAGCGGGTTCAGCATGATCAGCTTCTGCGCCGTCTCGTTCGAGATACGTTCGATCGGGTAGAGCAGCGGCGTCGCGTAGAACGTCACCTGCAGGACGACGTCCCAGATCGGGCGGACGTCGCGATAGCGCACGTACAGCGCCGAGACGAGCATCGCGAGTCCTTGGGCGAGCACGATCAGCGCGGCGATGATGAACGGCGCCTGAATCCACGACGGGTGGGGCTCGACGCCGGAGGCGATCATGAAGATCAGCACCACGACGAGGTTCAGCCCGAGGTTGAACACCGCCGTGAGGACGCTCGCCGTCGGGATGACCAGGCGCGGGAACCGGATCTTGCGCAACAGCGCCTCGCGGTCGAGCACGGACGTGACGGCCGCGCCGGTCGCCTCCGAGTAGAACGTGAACAGGATGATCCCGCTCAACAGGACGACCGGGTAGAAGGGCACGTTCTCGCCGAGCTTCACGAACTCGGCGAAGACGAGATAGATGATCCCGAACAGCAGCAGCGGGCGCATCAGCTGCCAGAGATAGCCGAGCGCGGAGCCGAAGAACTTGAGGCGGAAGTCGGTGGAGGCGAGCGTCCAGGTCAGGTTGGCGAACCGGCGCGCGTCGTTCCCGAGCGCGCTCGGGCCGGCGAGCTCGACGTCGTTCGGGCGGTCGACGACGGTCATGCCTGAGCGGGCGTCGGCGCGACCTGCTGGCGCTCGATCCGGAAGTCGTGCGCCACGTTGACGATCGCGCCGAAGTCCCGCGACGCGGTGGACACCACGGACACGAACCGCTCGCGCCGGTCGATCCACTGACCGCCGCCACCCTCGTTGGCGATGGCCGGCGTCGCGAAGATCCGGCCGGGAGCGAAGACGTTCTCGAGCCGGACGCTGAACACCGCTTCGTCGCCGGCGGCGAAGGTCCCGGTCGCCTCGCGGACGAGCGTCGAATTGGTTGCGAACAGGTATTGATGCTCGGCGTTCTCGAACCCGACGCCGAAGATCGGGTTGACGACCTGCTCGGCGAAGCGCACGTGCGCGCGGAACACGCAGTCGCTGCCCTGCCGGATGGTCTGCGCGGGCTCCCCGTCCGCCCCCTCGAACCAGGCGCGGACGATCTCGGCGCGGCCGTCCCCGAACCTGTCCTCGCCCTGCTGCGCGGAGAACGCCGCCGCGTGCTCCCGGTTGAAGTTCGTCTCGAGGTACTGGCTGGCGACCTCCTCGGGCTCGCCGATGAGCCGCGTCCGTCCACGCTCGATGAGCATCGCGCGATCGCAGAACCGCACCACGGCGCCCATGTCGTGCGTGACGAAGAGCATCGTCTTCCCCTCGTCGCGCAGCCGGTGGAACTCGTCGAAGCACTTCTGCTGGAAGGCGGCGTCACCGACCGCGAGCACCTCGTCGATCAGCAGGACGTCGGCGTCGACCTGGACCGCGACCGAGAACGCGAGCCGGACATGCATGCCGGAGGAGTAGTTCTTGAGCTTGAGGTCGACGAACTCCTGCAGCTCCGAGAACTCGAGCACCCGCTCGAACCGCTCGCGTGCCGCCGCCGGGCTCAGGCCGAGCATCACGCCGTTGATGACCACGTTGTCGCGCGCCGCGAGATCGGGGTTGAAGCCGACGCCCAGCTCGATGAACGTCGCGAGGCGCCCGTCCACCAGAATGCGCCCGACGTCGACGCCGTAGATGCCCGCGAGGCACTTGAGCAGGGTGCTCTTGCCCGATCCGTTCCGTCCGACGATGCCGAAGAACTCGCCGCGGGGGACGGTGAACGAGACGTCGGTGAGGGCGTCGAAGCGGTTGAAGCGCTGCCTCCGGAACGGATGCAGCGCACGCTCCTTGAGCGTGTGGACCTGCTCCGCCGGCATCTGGAAGCGCTTCGACAGGCCGTCGACGACGACCGCCGGCGACTGGGCTGCACTCGGCACGGATCCCAGGTTAACGGGCGCGTCGCGGGCGACTGCGGCGACGCTGGGACGACTCTTCGCCACAATGGCGGGGCATGCGCCGTATCCGGGCATGGAGTCTGACGCCGCGCGCGTACTTCTGGGTCGCCGTCTCGGCGCTGGTGGTGTGCACCCTGATCGTCTTCACCGGCGCCGCGGTGCGCCTGACCGGCTCCGGGCTGGGCTGCCCGGACTGGCCGCGCTGCCAGGGCACGCGGCTCACGCCGGAGCTCTCGACGCACGCGTTCATCGAGTTCGGCAACCGGCTGCTCACCGGCGTCGTCGGCCTTCCCTGCCTCGCCGCCGCGATCCTCGCCTGGTTCCGGCGGCCGTTCCGGCGCGATCTCGCGCTGATCGCGCTGCTGCTGCCGCTCGGCGTCCTCTGCCAGGCCGTGCTCGGCGGCATGACCGTCTGGTACGGGCTCAAGCCCGGCTGGGTGATCGGGCACTTCCTGCTCTCGATGCTGCTGCTCGTGGCCTGCGTCGTCCTCGTCTGGCGCGCGGCGCACGAGCCGGGGACGACGCGGCGCGCGCAGGACCGGGTCAGCGTCTGGGCGGTGCGCGGGCTGGTGGTGCTCGGCGCGATCACGCTCGCCGCCGGCACGATCGCCACCGCCGCCGGTCCGCACGCGGGCGGCGAGGGCACCGGCGACATCGTGCCCCGGCTCGACTGGCGGGGTGCCGACACGCTCGACTGGGCGATCCACCAGCACGGGATCCTCGCGACGCTGCTCGGGCTCGCCGCGGTCGGGACCTGGTTCCTGCTCCGTGCGCGCAAGGCGAACGACACGACGCAGAACGCGATGACGGCGGTCTGCGTGCTGCTCGCCTGCCAGGGGTTCGTGGGCACCGCCCAGTACGCGATGGAGCTGCCGCCGGGGATGGTCTGGATCCACGTCGTCCTGGCCGTGTCCACCTGGCTGGCCCTCCTGTGGGCGGCGGTCGCGGTCGGTCGCAGCACACCGCCGTCCGGACCGCCCCCGCCCGGGACGGACCGGGTGAGCGACGCCGAGCCGCCGCTCGTGCGCTCCTAGTCAGTCGTCGGGCCAGCGACCGGTGCGGGCGAACTCCTCGCGCGCGGCCTCCTCGGCCTCGCGCTCGCGGTCGCCCTCCGCGCCGAGCCGGAACAGCCAGTTGAGCAGCAGCACCGCGAGCGCGGCGCCGGTGCCCATGAAGAAGCCCTCCCAGCCGGTCTTGCCGCCGCCGTCGATGATCAGCAGCGCGCAGCCGAGCAGGAAGATCCCGGCCGGCAGCAGGTAGCGGACCGAGATCACGCGTGCTCGACCGGCTCCGGGAAGGGGATCTCGCGCGGCGAGGCGCCCTCCTGGTCCTCCCAGGAGCGGAACGCGTGGCCGTCGCGGCCCTCGTGCTGGCCCGCCCCGCCGATCGCGAGCACGGCCAGCAGCGACCCGCCGCGGTTCGTCAGCTGGCGCCGGACGGCCGGCGCGACGCGCGCGATCCCGCCCGGGCCGAGCTCATGGGTCTCGGAGCCCTCGACGTCGAGCGTGAGCGTCCCCTCGAGCACCAGGTAGACCTCCTCCTGGCGCTCGTGGCGGTGGATCCGGCTGCGCTCGCCGGGCTGGAAGCGGAGCAGGTTCAGGCCGAACGCGCTCACGCCCAGCTCGCGGCGCAGCAGCTGGAAGCGCTCCTCGCCGTCGTGCTCGAGCTGCGTCACGCTGACCCCGTCGGCCAGCTCGCTGACGCCCGAGCTGGCCCGCTGCGCATCGCGGTCGTGCGCGCGCAGCTCGGAGCGGACGGCGTCGAGGTCGGGCTCGGGGCGCTCGGGCATGCTCACGTTCTACCGTGCGGAGGCCATGCGCGACGCATTGATCGCCGGCGCCGTCGCCGCCGCCGTCAGCGGCGCCCCCTCCACGCTCGTCACGCTCGCCAAGGGCGAGGACGTGCTGATGGGCGCGCGCGGCGCCGGCGCGATCGCGCTGCCGCGGGAGGACCGCACGCTCCCGCTGCTCGCCGCTGCCGTCCCGGTGCATCTGGCGTTGAGCGTCGGCTGGGCGGTCGTGCTCGACCGGCTGATCCCGCCGGGCGCGGAGCTGGCCGGCGGTCTCGCCGGCGGGCTCGCCATCGCCGCGCTCGACCTCGGCGTCATCGGGCGGCGGATCGCGGCGGTCAGGGACCTGCCGCAGGGCCGCCAGTGGGCCGACCACGTCGCCTACGGGCTCGCGGTCGGCGCGACGCTCCGCGCGCTGCGGCGCGCGTAGACTCGCCGGCCATGCCGCAGCTGATCGAGAGCCCGTCCACCATCGAGGCGGCGGGAACCAAGCCGAAGCTGATCCAGGAGTTCGTCGGCCGCGTGAACACCGGCGAGAGCCGCCTCAGCGTGGCTCGCATGGTGTCCCCGTCGGGCTGGCTCGAGCCCGGGCAGCGCCCGGAGTTCGACGAGTGGACGGTGGTCCTCGACGGCCGCCTCCACGTCGAGCACGAGGGCGGGGAGCTGGACGTCCGCGCGGGGCAGGCGATCCTCGTCGGCGCCGGCGAGTGGGTGCGCTATTCGAGTCCCGACCCCGCGGGCGCGACCTACGTCGCCGTCTGCCTGCCGGCGTTCGCGCCGGACACCGTCCACCGCGACGACTAGCGCTAGGCGGCTGCGCGCGCAACCGCGGTCAGCTCAGCGGCAGCTTGTGGCGCGGGTAGCGCGAGAGGCGCCGGAGCGGCGGCTCGGCCCGCCGCACGCGCTGCCGGTTGAGCTCGCGCCGCAGCACGTCGAGCGCCGGGCGCGCCTTGCCGTTCGCGCGCACGAAGGCCGAGTCCCACGTGCGGAAGCGCCGGTCGGCGTCCCAGTGATAGAGGTAGACGCGCTTCACGCGCGGGCTGATCGCCGCCACGCGGAACGTCCGCCGGACCGCCCTCGCCGCGCGGCGCTCGGCCCGCTTGCCGCCGTGGTAGCGGTCGGCGAAGCGGACGATCCCGCCCGTCTCCGTCAGCCAGACCTGCCCGCGGACCGCCCGCAGCAGCGCCCGCGTCGACGTCGCCCGCAGCGGCTTGAAGTGGTTCGTGTCCGTGTAGCTGTGGAGGCCCCAGATCCGCGGATGCCGCGCGTAGCGCTTGAACTTCGCCAGCCACGGCAGCATGTTGCTCGAGTCGAGCACGTCGGCGGCGACGATCGTGCAGCCGCGGCACTCGTCGCGCATGATGTTGTAGAACTGCGCCGCGCGCCTGGGCTTGCGGAACAGCGGCTGCTTCTTGTGGTTCGCCTCGTTCCAGGCCGCCCACGTCCGCACCCACGGATAGCGCGCCCGGAGCTTGCGCACGACGCGCCGGTACTGCCGGAGCGTCGGCAGCGCGCGGGTGGACATCGAGGAGTGCTGGTTGATCGTCAGCAGCACGTCGTCGCCGCGCGCCTGCGCCTGGCGCATCCAGGCGTCGTAGCGCGAGAAGTCGCCCTTGAGGACGAGGTTGTAGTAGACGAGCAGCCGCACGTGGCGGATGCCCAGCCGCTCGAAGCGCGGGTCCTGCCACATGCCGAGCTTCTGGTCGCTCATCCCGATCTGGAACGCGTGGGCACCCGCCGGCAGGGCGGCGAGGGCGGCCAGGACGAGCAGGAGGATGAGGACGGGTCGGCGCATGGCGATGGCGTCGCTCGCCTGGTGCTCAGCTCCCGATCCGCACGGCGAAGCGCCCGGACCTCGGAGCTCTGAGCACTGCCTCCAGGGCATCCAGGCGCTCGACTGGACCGGAATGGTAGCCGGGGATCCGCCGGACGCGGATCCGCGTGCTGAACCGCCACGGGACCCCGTTCGCCTCGAGCGCGCGGCGCGCCGCCGTCCCGGTCCCCTCGGGCGTGAAGGCCAGCATCCGGTAGCGCTTGCCGGGCTCCGCGCCGCTCACGCGCAACCGGGCGCCGCCGCGCGTGAGGCTCCAGCGCAGGCCGATCCGCGCGTGCAGGCGGCGCTTGACGTAGTAGCCGGCGCGGATGTCCGCCGACGAGCGCCCGACGTCCATCCCGAAGCCGACCGGCCGCAGCGCCACACCGCGGCGGAGGAGCGCCGGACCGGTGCTGTCGCCGGCGATCGCCGTCAGCGGCCGCGGCGCGAGCAGATCGGCCCAGCCGGTGGCGGTCCGGACCTTCAGCGCGAGCGCGCCGGTGTCGTGTCGCAGGTCGCGCGGGTCGCGCGACGTCCGGTGGACGGCGAGCCAGACCCGGCCGCTGCCGACGATCCCGATCCCGCCGCCGGCGCCGTTGTCGACGACGGTCAGCCGGCGGTCGGCCGGGATCACGCCGACGGGGGCGGCGGGGATCGCGGCCAGCGCGTCGGCGGTGCGGCTGAGACCGAAGAGCGCCAGGCCGTTGTAGGCCACGTCGGACGCGTAGCCGTCGATCCCGTCGTGCGTCGTGCGGGTCGCCGCGTTCGGCACGAGCTGCAGCCCGGTGGCGCCGGCGTGCAGCTGCCCGAGCCGCTGGACCGCGCGCTGGGCGCCGGCGAGGTAGCGGGCGGCGAGGCCCGGGCGGGTGGCGAAGGCATCGCGCGCGGCACCGGCCAGCGCCGCGGCGGTGAGCGCGGGCACCCAGACCTGGCCCTGGCCGCGGCCGAGGTAGGCGACGTCCCCGTCCGGCGCCATCAGGTCCGACAGCGCCTCGAGCGCGTCCGCGCTCGCCCGCCGCGCGGCGCGCGACGCCTCCGGACCGAGCAGCGCGACGGCCTCGCGGAGCATGAACGCGGTCAGCGCGTGGTACGCGAGCGGGTCGCGCGGGGGGTCGGAGATGACGGCGCCGCGCCGCAGCGTCCCGCGGATCCGTGCGCTGAGCGAGCGGTGCGCGACCTGCGGCACCCGCCGGTTGATCACCGCGATCGCCGCCGCGCGGGCGGCGGCGGGGTTCGAGAGCCGCGTGCCCGGGACCGCCGAGACGATCCCGAGCCGGGTGATCGCCAGGATCGCGAGCGCGTCGACGAGCTTGAGGTTGCTCCAGCACTTCGGCCGCAGCAGGCAGCGGCGGCCGTTGATCGGGATCGGATAGGAGGACAGGTAGAGCCCGAGCTGCGCGCGCCGGCCGGGCGCCGAGCGCGAGCTCCGCGTACGCGGCGGCGGCGCCCAGCATGTCGAACGCGCTGGCCCGCTGCGGGTTGACGGAGCGCGGCCACGCGCGCTCGGCGGCCGCGACGAGCGCCGGGTTGGCGGACCGCGCTCCCGACCGGTGGAGCGCGTAGGTGAGCATCGGCGGCGCGTAGGAGGGATGGCCGACCGCGACGTCCCACGGGTACGGGTTCTGGAAGACGTCGTCGGGGCGCTGGAGCGCGACCCACTGCGCGGCCGTGGTGTCGATCAGCGCGTTGACCTGCGCCTGCAGCTCGGCCGCCGTGCCCTGGGCGGAGGCCGCCGGGGCGCCGGCCGCGAGCGCCACGAGAGCGACGGCGATCGATCGTCGGAGCAGCGACACGCGGCGAGCACCGTAGCGGGTGCCCCGGCTTGACCGGATCGGTGACGGACCGTACCCTCGATGGCAGGCGCCGTCCCGCGCCCGACCTCCGTCCCGGTGCTCACGCCACCGGCTCGCCGGAGGTAGAGGTGGCCTCGAGCCATCGGGACACCGGAGTCGTCATAGGCCCTGTCCGGTGGGGCGTCGGGAGCGTGAGTGCCGAGGCCGTCCGCCGCGAAGGGAACGACATGACGAAGCAGAGGACGTTCAAGCGCCGGGTCCGCGAGCGGATGGAGAAGACCGGCGAGAGCTACACCGCCGCGCGCCGGAACCTCGTCCCGAAGCCCGCCGTCGTGCCGGCGGACTTCGAGCCGCCGGTCACCGAGCCCGCGCTGATCGAAGCGAGCGGCCACGGCTGGGAGTACTGGCTCGCCGAGCTCGACGCCCGCGGCGCGCTCGAGCACAGCCACCGCGACATCGCCGCCTGGCTGCGCGAGGAGCGCGGCGTGCCGGGCTGGTACGCGCAGGCGATCACGGTCGGCTTCGAGCGGGCGCGCGGCCGCCGCGCCGTCGGGCAGCGCGGCGGCGTCTGGGTCGCCGGCGCGACGAAGACCGTCCACGTGCCGATCGAGCGGCTGTTCGCCGCCTGGGAGGAGACCGCGCGGCGCGAGGGCCTGCGCGTGCGGACGGCCACGGCGCCGCGGACGGCCCGCTACGACTGGGGCGACGACGGCTCGCGCGTCCACGTCGTGCTCGACGCCTCGGGGGACGCGAAGAGCCGGATCTCGCTCTCGCACGAGCGGCTGGCGGACGCCGACGCCGTCGCCGCGATGAAGGCGCACTGGCGCGAGCGCCTCGCGGCGCTCGCCGCCGAGCTGGCCGACGGCTGACGCGCGTCGAGTCGGGACGGGCGGAGGCCGCCGTCAGCAGGCCTCCGCCGCGTCCGCCATCACCCGTACTGCAGCGCCGGCGCGACCGCGTTCCAGAACTCGAGCATCCCGTCGTTCATGTAGGACGTGATGAGCTTGTCGCCGTACGGGGAGCATTTCGGGCGGGCGGGGTCGAGCTCCTGGCAGCGGCTGTTCACGCCGCCGATCGTCCATGTGCCGTCGTTGAGGCGGACGAACCACGGCCCTCCGCTGGCCCCGCCGTTCATCGGGCAGCGCACGGCGACGTCGTAGCCGGAGCCCGATGCCTGCCACTCGCCGTCCCACAGCGTGTTGCATGCGTACTGGCCGCGCCCGCGGAGCCCCGCGGTGGTGTCGGCCCACCAGCCGGTCGCGGCGTACCCGACCAGGAACGCGTTCGCGCCCACGCCCCAGCGGATGTTCGGGGTGATCGTCCAGGCGCCGACGACGTCCCCGATCAGGCGTCCGGACGCGTCGGGCAGGATCTCGGCGAGGCCCCAGTCCTTGCCGTAGTCGCTCGACTGGGCCCACGCGGTCGGCACCCAGGAGCGCGAGCGGCGCAGCTGCCACCAGCCGTAGGGCGCGTAGATGTTCTGGAACTGGTCCGCGCCTGAGCTCGCGGTCGCGCCGGGCGCGAACCATCCGACCTCGGGCTTGCCGTCGCCGGTGAGGCAGTGGCCGGCGGTGAGCATCACGCTGCGCGAGACGACGGTGCCCGAGCACACCGACCAGCGGCCTCCGCCCATCTCCCACACGAGCTTGCCGACCGCCGGCATCGTCTGGCCGGGGAAGCCGTGCCACTGGAGCGCGGTGGTGCGCCCGCCGACCCCGCCGAGCGTG